>NZ_AP022591.1:2512124-3768186 GCF_010731795.1 Mycolicibacterium celeriflavum
TCGGGGAGCGCACCACCGCGATGGCGGATCTGGAACGACACCGCGCCGCTCTCACGGTTTCCGAGGAGCGATTGGGGCTGGCGCGACAAGACCGGGCGCGCGCAGAGGCTGCCTATGAAGCGACGCTCGAGAAAGCTGCTGGCGAATCGCTGAAGGCGGACGACCAGCGGCGGCTCGTCGATCACGTAGATCGCGTGCGGACGACCCTCGCTGAGCTTCGACTGGCCGCGAGTGAGCGCCACCTTGGCCGGATCTCCGAGCTCGTGCTCGACGCGCTTGGACGCCTGCTGCGTAAGGATAATCTCATCACGCAGGTCGACATAGATCCAAAGACCAACATGGTCCAGTTGACTGGCCGCAACGGGGTGCCGCTGCCGGCCAGCGATCTCTCTGCTGGCGAGCGACAGCTGCTGGCAACAGCCTTGCTGTGGGGACTCGCACGTGCGGCCGGTCAGCCGCTCCCCGTTGTCATCGATACACCGCTAGGCCGACTCGATGGATCGCATCGGGAGCATTTGCTGGAACGCTACTTTCCCTTCGCGAGCCATCAGGTTCTCCTGCTGTCGACCGACACCGAAATCGACGACGACGCCTACATCCGGATACAGAAGTACGTCGGCCGCTCCTATCGATTAGTGTTCGATCAGGCGAAGAACGCGACGTCCGTTGCAAGTGGCTACTTCTGGGAGCAGTCATGACGATCGAAAACATCCGGCTTTCCCAGACCGCGCGCGACCAACTCATCACGCTTAAACGGCGAACCGGCATCGCCAACTGGAACATCCTATGCCGGTGGGCATTGTGCCGATCGCTGGCCGAGGAAGCGCAACCACCATCGGTGCAGTTGACGTTGGATAGCACCGTCGAAATGTCGTGGCGCGTGTTCGCCGGCGAACACGGTGACGTCTACTGGGGCCTGGTGCGATACCGGTGCTATGTTGACGGTCTCGCGCTAGATGACGAAACCCTCGCTACGCAATTCCGGCTTCATTTGCATCGGGGCATCGGTTATCTCGTCGGCGACCCCCGCGTCACCGATGTGGCTGGCCTTGCGGGCATCGCGCTCGGCGACGAATCGGCCGCATGACTGATCGGGTCGCCCGACACAAAACGGCGATGAGTCGGGCGGCCCTATCGCGTCCAGTCGCTACTGCAATTCGTGATTCTGTCGTGACCGAGGCGACTTCCGTCTTCGATTACGGTTGCGGCAGAGGCGATGATCTTCGTAACCTGGCCGCGCTTGGGTACACCGTGAACGGGTGGGACCCAACGCATCGCCCGTCAGCTCCGCGGGAGTCCGCTGATGTCGTGAACCTCGGTTACGTGGTCAACGTGATCGAGGACCCGCAAGAACGGGTCGAAACCCTACGGAGCGCTTGGCAGCTCGCAGGCCGCGCCCTTGTCGTGTCGTCGAGACTCACATGGGATGCGCGCAGTCTGTCGGGTCGCCCTCTCGGTGACGGCTTGATGACACGTACCGGCACTTTCCAAAAGCTTTACGAGCAAGCCGAGCTCGGTCGTTGGATAAAGGACACTCTGGGAGCTGAGGTCCATGCTGCTGCGCCGGGTATCTACTACGCGTTTAGAGAGACAACCGATGCGCAGGCGTTCCTTGCCAATAGGGTTCACATTTACAGACCTAGCCTGCAGATAGACCCGCATGAAGTGTACGAGATGAATGTGGGAGCGCTAGAACCGCTTTTGTCATTCATGAAGCTCCATGGCCGAGCCCCGCGAAGCGGCGAGCTCAACAATGATGCAGTATCGGCGATAACGGAGGCGGTCGGCAGCATCGGGCGCGCTCAGCAGCTGATTCGTAAAGTCACTGACGACGAATTCTGGAAGAAGGTGACGATCCATCGGCGCGCTGAACTACTTGTGTATATTGCGCTTTCGCGCTTCAGTGGGCGGCCACGGTTCAACCAGCTTGGGGTAACTCTCGCCACCGACATCCGAACGCTCTTCGGCAAGTATCGGGACGCGTGCCTACAGGCCGACCGCATGCTGTTGGCGTGCGGCGACCCAGCCATCATCCTGGTGAACGCCCGGTCCTCCACGGTAGGCAAGCAGACCCCAAGTGCTCTATACGTGCATCGAAGCGCGCTCGCTGAGCTGCCGCCGATCATGCAGGTGTACGAGGGGTGCGCAAGGGCACTCTCTGGAACTGTCGAGCACGCCAACCTGGTAAAGCTCTCGGTGGCCGAACCACAGATTTCTTACTTGACTTACCCGGGCTTCGACCGGGACGCTCATCCCACTCTCGCGTCGTCGGTGATAGTTAACCTTCGCAAGCTCACTGTCGACTGGCGTGACTACACCCGGTCGCCAAACCCGCCGCTTCTGCATCGCAAGGAAGAGTTTCTCGGAGCCGATCATCCGAGGCGAGTGATGTATTCGAGGCTTACGCGCGCTGAGCAACTGGCAGGGTTGTATGCGCATCCTGAGACGATTGGAACCTCGGAGGGATGGCGTCAGGCGCTGCGCTCCGCGAACGTTTCAGTACATGGTCACCGCCTTCTTCGTCCGACAGTGGGCGGGGCGCCTTCGTGAACGAACGGTGCGGCGGATAAGCAGAACCGCCGCAACGGCGAAACGTTACCCTTATGCCCTCGGAGTGAAGGGGGCGTAGCTTGCTTTACGGAGCGGCTTCTGTCGAGGCTAAGAGCCTCAGTGTTGGTTCGGTTCTCGAGGAGAGGTATCCGATATCGGTGCCTCGATTCCAGCGAGGGTTCGCCTGGAACGACGAGGCAATAGGATTTTTCATCGCTGATATCGAGGCGATACTGCCATCGCCATCTGGAGCAAGCAGTCATTTCTTTGGAGGCATTGTCTGCATAGAATTGACCGATAATCAGCAGGTTCGCCCTCATAGTTATGAAATAGTCGACGGTCAGCAGCGACTTACTACCTTTTTCCTTACGCTCTCATGCATAGTCCGGGTCGGCACCGACCTCGAAGATAGAGCGAGGAGAGCAGGAAATGATTCAGTTGCTCAGCGCGCGAAAACGTTGGTTGACGATACCGTCGAGCGTTATTTAACCTGGAAGCAGGCAGATGTCCAGACTGGGACTACTGAAGTCCGACCTCGCTTAAGTCTGTCCCTAGCCGACGACACACTTTTTCAATATTTATCATTGGGACGTGGAAGTGAACCGCAAGTCGAGCGCGAAAGTCATCGCCTTCTGGTCGATGGTCATGCTGCGTTGCTTGCTATGGTTCGGCGATTCGTGAAAGAGACTGGTCCTCTCAACGATCGTATCGAACGACTTATCCGAGTTCGGAAGGCGATAATCGAAGATTCGCATGTCATTCACATCGTGTCGAAGGAACGCGACCAAGCATACCGCCTGTTCTCTGTTCTCAATCACCGCGGCGAATCGTTATCTGACGCCGATCTGCTGCGAAGCCGGAGCTTGGAGTTGCTCGCGAGTTATACTCTTGAGCACGAATCGACTGCGCTCATCTGGGATGAAATGCTCGGTCATCCTGCGAAGGATGTCGAGAATTTCTTCAAGGCACTCTACCCTTCATATGTCGGTACACGTGCTGTAGGCGATCTCTATGAAGCAATCGAACGAAGATTCTTCCCTTCGAACTCTCCGTCTACCGCCGTGGAGGCCGCGAAAATCGTGGCTACGATCGGAAGCTTCCGCGACGAATTGAACGTCTTCCTCCACTTACTAAAGGGCGCTTGGCCCTACGATCGTGAGCCAGGTAAACCCCGCGATGTTCGATCCTGGCAGATGGACAGGCTTCGGCGCCTAATTACCACGTTGAAGCACGAGTTGTGCCTTCCTGTGTTGCTCGCCGGTGCGCGGTCGTTGCCCGAGAAGATGTTTGCAGAGCTTGTTTACCTGATCGAGATTTTCGCGTTTCGATACAAAATAATCTGCAATGGTCACGCAACCAGACCGGCTAATATTTATTACTCAGAAGCGGCCTTGATGCGCGAGTCGGCTAACGGACATTCCTACACGTTGTCATCTTTGAGATCGGAATTGAGAAAGCTTATAGAAAAACATGCCGGCGATATATTATTTCGACAACTACTCATCGAGAATCTCAGATATAATAATTCGAGTCAGCGAGCGAATATTCGAGAATTCCTGACAACCCTTGAAGACCATCGCAGCTGGTTGACTACGACTCCGAGAAACTCCACAGCGCGGCCACGTCCTAGTATGGAAAAAGTTATCGACTTAGGCGATGCCACGATTGAGCACATCTACCCCCAAAATGCGAAGACCAACGACAAAGATAACGACATTGAACCACTTAAACAAACGCTAGGAAACCTGACTTTCTTTGGCAGCCACGACAACGTCGCAGCATCTAACAAGTCCTTCACCGAGAAGCGCGTCGCGAATTATGCGTCGAGCGCCGTCGCGATGACAGCCGATCTTGCACTGTTGCCGAGTTGGACGGTGAACTCGGTAAGCGCACGCGAACAACTGATGTTGGATGCAGCGGTGCGGGTCTTTACTATCTGAATGGTCATAGCATAAACGCTGCGACACGAATTCGCCCTTCCGCCCGGCGCGCACATGCTTCTTGGAGCTGCTTCGAGGCCGTGAAACCTTCGACAGACTAGTAATCTTTGCGGACGGTTCGGGGAACGATTCAGGTCTCGTATCTCACGGAGGATTATGAGGTCGATCCCAATGCGCCCGCGTTCGAACTCGCTGACGCCCATCGACGCGCTCAGCAACGAGACCATTGACGACACAGTTATCCACCGTCATCAAGCTGTCCACACAATCGCCTATGTTGAGCAGCCGCCCGCACCCTACTAGATGGCGCTCATCGGAGTTCCACAGGTGTGCTCTCTGAAATTCCTCACCTGTCAGACCTGTGAGCAGCGTTCAGTGTAGTTGTTGGCACGTGCCGGTCGTGGTTCGGCGCAGGATTTTGGCGGCGGCCTGGTGGTCACGTAGGCGGTAGGACTCGCCGTCGAGGACCACCGACGGAACGCAAAGCTGCAGTTGACCGTCGTTCTGGCTCCGGCGGAGGCTGTCCCCGGGTTGTATGTGCATCCTGATCACCGCCGTCGACGGCGGCGGCCGGTTGTTCGGAGTGAGTTGGATGTCTAGTGATGATGACCGCATATCTAGTGTTATATGCCGCATGAGTCGCTGTATTTGGGATATTGATCGCTATCTCGCTGTATCTACAGTCGTCGATCGCCGACACGCGGCAGTAAATAATAGACGCCACGGATGGAGGGGCTTAGGCTCGGGCGTGGGAGGTGAGGCCGGTGAGCGACATGACACGGCTTCGGGCGCTGACCGAGGCGGGTTGTTGCATCCGAATCCGGATGGGGTGTTGGCGCCGTTGTTCACCGGCGAGTCAGGTTTCTTTCTGGCCTCCGACAAGGTGCAGGTGAAGTACGAGATGTTGCGGGCGCGTCTGGTGGACGGCCTGCCGGTATCGGAAGTTGCTGCAGCACACGGCTATTCGCGCGCAGCGTTCTATCTGGTGGCGGCGGCGTTCGACCAGTCGGGGATGGCCGGACTGGTGGACGAGCGGCGGGGCCGTCGCGGACCGATCAAGCTGCGCCCGGAGATCGTGGAGTTCATCCGCGCCGACGCCGGGTCGGGGGCCCAGATCGCCGAACAGGTGGCCGACCGGTTCGGGTGCGGTTGCACCGGCGCACCATCGAGCGGGTGCGCGGCCGGTGAGCGCCCGGTCGTTCTGGCCGCCGGTCGAAGCGGCGCAGGTCGACTACGAAACACTGCGCGCGCACGTGCTCGAGCACTCCCGGCTACCGGCAGGTCTGGCTGCGGCCCGGTTCGCCCGCCGCGACCTGACGGGGTTGATCGCGTGGCCCAGCGCCGAGCCGGTGTTCGTCGCCGAACTCCTCGCCGCTGCCCGTCCGGCATGGACACCGCACGAGGATCCGCGCGTGTCGGCACTGGCCGCGGGCTATCAGTTCCTGCTCGACGCCGCCGCACGCGTGGATTCGGTTGCTGCACTGGCACTACCGGGGACAGGCCTGCGGTGAGGGCGGCGCTGTATGCGCGGGTGTCCACCGAGCGCCAAGCCGATCGCGGCACCATCGGCTCACAGCTGGCGCTGCTGCGCGATCACATCACCGCCGCCGGTGACGAGCTGGTTGGCGAGTACGTCGACGACGGGCATTCCGGCGCCCGACTGGACCGCCCCGGCCTGGACGCGTTACGTGATGCCGCCGAGGCCGGGCTCGTGGAACGGGTGTGGTGCCTGTCGCCGGACCGGCTCGCCCGCGCCTACGCATACCAGGTGCTGGTGCTCGACGAGCTGGACCGCTTCGGGGTCACCGTGGCATTCACCGACTCGCCTGGGCTGGCCGCCGACGACCCGCAAGCCACCCTGCTCACCCAGGTCCAAGGCGTGATCGCCGAATACGAGAAAGCCAAGATCGCCGAACGATACCGGCGCGGCAAACTGTTCCGAGCCCGCGCCGGCGAGATCGTCACCTGGAAAGCCTCCTACGGCTACCGCCGCATTCCCCAGCCCCGCCACCGGCCAGGCCCACCACGAGGTCTACGAGCCCGAGGCCGCGGTGGTGCGGCGGATCTTCACCGACCGCGCCGCCGGCATCACCGTGCGCGAAATCTGTCGCCGGCTCAACGCCGACGGGGTGCCCTCGCCGACCGGCAAACCCACCTGGGGCCATTCCACGCTCAGCCGGCTGCTGCGCAACGAGGCCTACATCGGCCGGGTGTACTACAACCGCACCGAATCGGTGCCCGACCGGCGCCCCACCCGCCGCAACCGACAGGTCCCGCGCGACCGCGACGAATGGATCCCCATCGAATGCCCCCGGATCATCTCCGACGAGCTGTTCCAGGCCGCAAGCCGAGTCGCCACCGACAACAGCAAGTGGAGCCCGCGCCGCGCCGAACCCGGCCAGTGGCTGCTCAAAGGCCTTGTCAAATGCGGTGTTTGCGGTGTCGGCACCAACTGCCACAAGATGCGCGGCCGCAACGGGACCTGGCACCGCTACTACTACTGCCGCAACCACGACCCGCTGCGCGCCGGCGGCGAACAACACCGCTGCCCCGAACGCAACATCCGCGCCGACGCGCTCGACACATTCGTGTTCGACCACATTCGCGCCGCGATCACCCACCCCGACCAACTACTGGCCGGCGAACAAGCGGTCACCCTGCACACGCCCATCCCCGACGACGAACTCCTCAGCGCCGAACTGGCCCGGCTGGACCGAAAGATCGACGCCGCCGACGCCGAACGGCGCCGCCTGATCGACCTCTACCAGGGTGGGTTTATCGAACTTCCCGAAATGCAGCGCCGCGCCACCGAAGTCGCCGCACGCCGAAAAGAGCTGCAGCACAAGCGAACCAGCCTCGCTCACGAACGAACTGCGCTCGCCCGCGACAACCAGCTCCGCCGCCGCGTCCACGATTTCGCCGCCCGCATCCACGCCGTCATCGACACTCTCGACGACATCCAGAAACAACAGCTGTTGCGCCTACTCGTCGAAGACGTACGGGTCACCGGCTGGCACGTCCAGATCCGGCTCCGCATCGCGCTGGACCCGCCACCACCCGACCCGCCACAGCCGACCAGCCCAACAGGCAAACCGTTGCCAGTCCCGCACCCAGTGTCAACCCAAGACCGTTTGCGTTCCGTTAGTGTTGATGACCACGGAGCGGTGCAGCAGGCGGTCGAGCATGGCGGCTGCGACAGTGGTGTCGCCGAGGCTGTCGCCCGAGGCACCCGCGCCGCGGTTGGTGGTGATGACGATGCTGGCCTTCAGATAGCGTTGGGAGACAACCTGAAACAGCGCTGAGGCGGCCTCCGCCGGTTGCGGTAGATACCCCATTTCATCGCTCGCCAGCAGGGTCGGCCCGGCGTAGAAACACATGGTGGTTGCCCAGCGCCCCTCGATCGCGGCGCGGTGGCAACGGGCAGCAAGGTCGGCGGCGGTGGTATCGGTTGCCCTTCTCGGCGGAGCCACACGCGTGGGGAATTTCGATGAGCGTCAGTGGGGAATTTCAGCGAGCGCGGTCAACGGACGTCCCCTCGGAACGTGTTAGCATCGCCGAAGCCAGCGGGCAACATTGGGAATGGTTCAATCTCGCGGCGATGAACTCTAGACGATGGACGGTGTAGACGTCCAGCCCGAGCATCGGACCGGTCTCGGAGATGCCGACTATGAAGTGGCGCTTCGCGAGCGGCTGCAGCACGCTAATATTTGCGCCAGCGGCTCGTCGACCTGATCGACACTCACGAGTTCATCCGGATTCTGGACTAGGTCAATGACGCCTGCGAAGAACTCGATGTTGACCCCCGCGGTCTGTTCCTCACAAGCGATCCGAGCGACTGTCGCCAACGGACAATTTCAGAGTTCATCTTGCTCCGACGCAAGGTGCGCCACGGCGGCCATGGAGCCGGTCGGCGTCTGGCATTGGGAATCGCGGTATAGATAGGCTTTCCCTCTATCTAGCCGGATCTAGTTCGGGAGAGCTGCGAGTTCAGTTCCTATTGAGACCGAACCTCCGTGTTAGCAGGACGTCCTTCCAATAACTCTCACGAGCCAGTACTTCCTCGTCAGCGGTTCGCATGGACCAAAATTCGAGAAGCGCGAAGTGGAGGTTTCGACGCGCATAGTCCGGCCCCTTCTGGCCGACGAGGTCACGCAACGCGATATTGCCGCCATGCAACGAGTCGACGTATTGGCACAACCTCGCCCAAATTCCGGTGTCGCCGTAAGCCGAACCCACGTATGCCTGGCCGGTTTGCTGGTCGTGGATGACGTATACGCCTTTCATGAATTGGAGCGCTCCACGCCAATCGGTCCAGTCCTGCTTCACCGCAGTCTCCAGCACTCCGAACGAATGATTGATTCGGTCATGTCCAGGGAAAGGCTCACCAGCATATGGAAGTTCGAGCACCGACACGACTTCCATCTGATCCAGATAGTTCTCCATATTCAGTCGCACTGACCGTCCCGGCGGTTTGAAGGAGATGACGAGGCGCTTGATGTAAGCCCCGAGAAGATCATCACGCCGGATGATGTCGTACGACCCTTCGCCCGGCACTGGGCGGCGACCGACGACTTCGAAGACGCCTCCGAACAGCCAGTGTGTGGACGGTCGGCGATACCGGGCGAGCGAAAAAATGTATTGGCGATTGAAGTCGTCGCGTGCGGTACGTCGACGGTTCCAGCCGACCCATTCATCCCACGAGCGAGCCAGCACGTCAATCGGCTGATCCTTCTGGTCGAACACCGCGCAGTGAAGTTTGCACGCCCTCGGGTCGAGGCCGCCAAGCAGGCTGCTGAGCGCGATGGCTGACATGTCTAGAACGTAGCAATCCGCGGAGATTCCCCTAGCCGATGTCGTTAAACCCGCGCACCGGCTTCGTGCCATCGAAGGCATGCCAGCGACTCGGGATTCGTCGAAGTGGGAAACTGGGCCTGTGGTCCGCACAGGCGCTCGGGCGAAGGCACTGCAAAGCCTGATGGTTCGCGCGGGTTTCCGCGCGATGGCTACTACCCCGCCAGCGCCCCGACTTCGTGCACTTCCCGTGCCAGCTCGCAACCAGGTGGTTGAGTTGTTCGAGATTCTGGGCGGGCGCACGCCGATGCCGCCGTTGCGGCCCGGCGCATGGGACCTCGCATTCGACGCGGGGGTTGTAGTGGAACTCGATGAGGAGCTGCATTTCAATCGCTATCGGGCGAAAGTATTGCAAACTTCATGGGCATCCGACCTGCCTTGGCACCGCGTGTATCTCGCCCATTGTCGTGATCGAGAACAGGAGTGCCTCGCAGCTGGTAAGTGGGGCAAGCGGTGGACGAACCCCTCTTGCGAAGCGGTGTTCGGACCGCCCGGCGCACCCGGTGACCTAGTCGGGACGGGATCGCCTCGATGGAAGCAGCGCGCACTCTACGACGCGGTCAAAGATGTCGCCGGGTTGCACTCGCCGAACCTTCGGCTCTGTAGGCTCTCAATCTGGGACCGTGTCGGCGACACCAGCCTCGGCGCCGCGCTCGCCGGAGCAGTCATCAATCTCCGTGATTTTTCTGACTTCGTCGGACGTCGAACAATTTTGGCAGCATCGCCGCCGAGGTAGGGAGCGCAATACCGGGGCCGGTCGCGTCCGCGGCGACCGGGACTCGCCGGCGTCCCTGGCATCACGATGAGACCCGGGCACCGAACATGAACTCGATCTGGGTTCGCGTTGCTCAGCTGGCGACAAACAGTCGGTCTTCGAGCAGCAACGTTGGCGGCGAGCCGGAGTGGTCGGCGCTGGCGAGTTCGGCGAGCAATTCCGCGGCCAGCGTCGGCTCGTTGCGCGCATTGGTCATTAGCGCGGCATCAGACAACGGTGTCGCCGGCCAGGGAACCGGTAGTGCGAGCGAAGCTTTCGGCCGTACCGCGTCCAGGCGGTGGATCTTGGCCGGGTCGTTTTGGAGCAGACTCTCGGTGAGCGCCGCATCGTCTTCGAGTACGGCGAGGATGTTTCGTAGCAGTTGTGCGCGGGCTTCGGCGTTGCCGGCGACGTGCAATTGGCGCTCGATGATTGGGTGAGGTGCCGGGCGATGGTGGGCGCCTGCTCGGCCTCGTCGCCCGAGTTGATGTCGGGGTGATACTCAGGATGCTGAGCCAGAGCGGCACTCAGCCGATCGGTGAGCAAAGATTCGTAGAGGCCGGCTTCCACGCCGGCAGGTTAGCGCATGAGGGTGACACATTGAGTTTGTTTGTATCGTCCCCTCCCCATACGGTGCGTTTAACATCGGGAGGGCACGTGCGGTAAGCGCACTGCCGTTAAGACAGGTCATTCACCGTGTCTCCTATGACGCGGGTGGGCACGGTACTCCATGGATTGCGTGCGTCGCGACGGCAAACGCTTCGCAAATTGGTATGCCGTGAGGTACAGCACTGCGAAAAGTCCTGCTGTGATGAGTGTGCCGATTCCGAACTGTATGTGCTGACCGCGGGCGATTCCATAGCCCCAACTCGCATCGCCGTAGCCGGTCGTAACTGCGAGAAAGACGAGAAAGGCGATCCCAATCGCCGCCACCCACCACTCGCCTTTGCCGGTCACAAACGCGATGGTGTTACCGGAGGAAATGATCATCAGACCAACGATCATCCACCACATCTTGGTCGCGGAGAGGAGGCCACTATAAGAATCTGGAGCAGCGTCCCGGCCTGCATCCCTTGTGTAAGTAGGGTTTTCCGTCGTCGGGTGTTCGGGATCAGGTTCGCTGTCCTGCACGGTCATTGCATAGACCTTGCCGCGTAATTTGATGTACGGCGTGTAGGCGTACGCGATCACCGTCATCACGCCCAACACGACGAGGGCGAATCCCAAACCCTTTCGCCAATCCGGTTGAACCGACAAGAGTCCGGCTATCGCGGCAACGACAGCGCAACTCCAATAGATGCGTCGCTGCGAACTTCGGTCATGAATTAAGAACGACTGAACAAACGAAACGACGAAACATGCAACGATAATCAGAAAGAAGAAGTCGGACACTGCCCTACTTGCCCATCGTCCAATTCACGAACTTTTCGCCTCCGATTCCGCCGCCAATTGCGCCGAGAAATCCGACAATGAGCGTACCTTGGGGCCCTACGAAGGATCCCCATGCCGCACCGGCCGCCCACCCGCCGAGTATCGATCCCGCGGTGCGGCCACCAAACTGTGCAAGTTCCTCGTCAGCCGGTGCACCTTGAGTCCAGTCGTAGATCGAAGTCAGGGCATCGACTCCAGTGCCAGCCCACCCGAGCTTCGAGCCGAATCCTTTGAGCGCTTCGATGTCGGCATGCGACCAGACCGGGGCGGTGCCCCAATGGCTGCCGCCTGGGAGCGCGCCAGCGTGAGCCTTCGCACCCTCGCCTAGCGCACCGGCGTGGTTGGCCGCGCCTCCTGCTATATCCCTGAATACTTCGCTGGGCGCCTTTCCATTTCCTATTTCGTTCGCTGCACGGGTGGCTCCGTCCGGCGATACCCCGGCCTGTTCGAGCGTGGTCTTGAGTCGGTCTAGCACCATTACCCGTCCATTCGCCTCCCACTCATTGAGCAATTGAGTGGCCTGGTCGGGCGTCAACGGAGATCTGCCAAGCAGCGCATTGGGTGACTCCAACAGCTGCTGCATTTGAAGTCTCGCCTGGGCTCGGGTGCGAGCGTCGCCACCCAAGACGGTGTCGGTGGGCAACGGGCCGGAGAACTGTGCCATGCGGTGGTCGTTCAGTCGCTCTCCCGCAAGCCGTACTTCGTCGACACCGGCTGTGGGATTGTTGATGGTCGAGTAATCGCGGAGGCGTCCAGCAGCAGCATTCTTTTCCGGCGTCCATGGTCCAGGCGAATTGACCAGCGACTCGTCTGCCGCGCGCCGGCTCTCTCCGTAACTGTCGGCCTCAGCGTGCGACTGTTCATTTCTCGACACGTCGCCCTCGCCGTCGACGGGTGCCGTCGGCTCTGGTGTGTAGCCCTCGGCCGCCATCTCAAGCTGTGACGCGTCGAGTCGCTCCGAATACGCATCGCGGACTGACTGCACCTCCTGCAGTGCTTGTTCTGTCGCGGCGATTGCGGCCTGCTTCAGTTCCGACCAGTCGACCTCTTGGCCGTTAGCCGCCGCCAGGGCGATCTCACGGTCGATTTGGTCGTCGATCGTGCGCAGCCTGGTCTCAAGATTGCTGACCGAAATGTCGCCGCCGCGCTGCGCCTCAGCCAAAGAAGCCGAAATGTTTTGCAAATCAACTGCAATTCGGCCCAAATGGTCGCGGCTGAGATGCAGCGACTCGGTTGCCCGCCGAACCTCATCGGAATCGTTGATTGGATGGTCGCCGCCGTCCTGGCGGTCCCAGGCGACGTCGAACCGCTGCTTGGCGAGGTTGAACTCCTCGCTAGTCTCCTGGCTACAGACCCCGGCCTCGTAGAACGCACTCGCCAACTCGCTTATCTCACCCGGGGATCCGCTCTGGAGCGTCTTATTCAGCTGCCACGGATCACCACCTGCGGCACCGGTCAGCTCATGGACATCGAGATGCTTTAGCAGAATCGACATTCGACATCAGGCGAAATCGCGTCCGGCCGCGTTCAGCGCCGATTCGCTTGCCTCGTCCTGCTTCACGAAGAGGGCAACAGCCGAGTTTGCCTTCTCGGACAATGCAGCCAACTCTGCACGGTGACCCCGCATCGTAGTGACGTGCACGACGTGTGCGCGACAAAGGACGCGGTGGAATCCATGAGCCGCGTCAAAGTCACCGAAGATCCCTGCCGTTAGCTGTGCCGAAGCGAACTGATTTGCACCTCGTTGTGCGATCTCACCGGCGCTTCCGGAAAAGTCTGCACCGCAGCGCAGCAGATCGGTATCGACAAACATCTGATCTCCTCAAGCCATTACGGCCACTATACCGGCGGTGGTTTGCTCATCCGTGCACGCATTGTGTGTCAGCTGTCTACTCCAGCCATACAAAATGGTGGCAGCCCGCCGAAGACCTTCCGCCGAGTTCAGCAAATGCATGACGCGATGAGATCCTCGCCGAACCGACTTCAGACGACCAAAGAGCCGGTCGGCGTCTCGGACCGCGATCAGCGAAGGTAAGTCTGCCCCTCCCGCGGGTATCCGCCGCCGTCCGTAGCGATGTGGACATGGTCGTAATGATTGGCGGTGTCCCCGCCGCGGTCCGACATCGTTCTCTTCGAGCCGTTGGGCCGGTAGATGGTTTGCCGCCAGATGACGTGGTTCAGGTCGAAGCGCTCCGCGTTCTGCAGGACATACGCGAGCACACTGTCGCCGAGCGCAATTCCGGCGGCGGAGCGCGGATTCGGGATCATCACGTCGATCGCCATCCCGTGCGGATGCCATTTCAACGGATCCGAACGCACTCCGCCGATATCGAGGATCTCGGGAAACTTCGCGCTGACCGAGCGGGCAGCCAAGATGGTTTTGACCTGAAGGCCCGTCTCTGGCGCAACGCCGTGAGGCAACGCGCGGGGGAGGGCCGCAGGAACCGATTTGAGGTCGATCGGAGGCGCCGCTACCGGCGGCGGGCTGGCCGGCTTCGACGCCGCGACGTCCCCGCAGCACGGGCCCTCGTTAGTGATCTGCGGAAAACTGTCTGCGCCGACAACAAACAACGTCGCCGCGGAGACGACGCCCACAGCTAGGGCCAACGGCGACCGTCGCCGTGTCTTGGCTAATACGTGACTTCCCATCGGAGGCGCACGCTACCGACACGCCCGAGTGCGTAGCAAAATCGCTGTTAGTTTGTCGACCGGGCGGTCACGATCTAAGCGAAGCCCGCCCTAGAGTGTGAAACCACAGTTCAGAAGCGGTCGGACTCGGTAAACCGCGGTGCGTCCAAATGCGCTCCACCGCCCCTCAATTGTGGCGTAAGTCAAAGTTCAGCTAATCATGTGACGCCCGTCAAGTTGGCGGGTGAGCCCAGCAACGGCCACATGCCGAAGGGGGCCTGGAAAGCACATCGCAGCGCTTCCAGTCCCTGCCGCCCTATCGCCCGGGCGGAAGTTGCCGCGGTCCGCGAGGTCCACTGAGTTCATACGAGCCACGCCGGTCGAGTTCACCCTGGGCTTCACTCCTGGCCAACGACCGGTGCTGCACACGAGCATCGAGCTGGCAGTAATCGCGGTCGTTACGATCCTCGTCTTCCGCAGGCGACCAGCCGGTTTCACCCTCAGCGTCGGCGGACGCTCCGCTGTGCCCCGACACGGCGTCGCCTTCTTCGGAGTGGAAAGTCACCTTGCGACTACGCCTGAGCGAGAAGTGAATCTCTTCGGTCTCCTCGAGGATCTGCCGCGCACCCCGGAGCGGTCGGGTGGTGGTGTCGATCGCGCTGGCGATGATCGGCGGCACCAATGGGCGGATCCATCGCGCGGCAGCCTTGGTGACATCCGGAATCGTCGGGATCAGCGGGCGGCCGGCTGGCTCGTGGTGCTCGTCGCGCGCCGGCAGATTCGGAATCTCGGCCACGCCCTCCTCGTCGGCACGAACCTCCGGCGCCACCGGCAACTCAGCCGAAACAAGGCTCGCCGCTTCCGCTTCGGCCGCGATCGGCAAGTACACATCTTCCACGGCGGGCTCCGATAGGCGCTCCACCCGAGCCGACGCGGGACCGTCGATCGCCTCCATGACTCGACGGCGTTGCTGCTCGCGGTCGATCCGGTTTTGCGCCTCGATCGCCAGCCGGGCACTGGTCAGCTGCTGTTCGGCCCACATGTTGTCGATAGCCGCACGCACCTCTGCCCGCTTCACCGCGATCGCGGTGTCGGCATCCACCTCGGCGCGGTCGCGCTTGACGTCGGCGGCGATACCGCGGTCTTGCGACGTCTCGCCACGCCACAGCTTGAGGATCAGCGGCAGCAGGCTCAGCAACACGAAGAAGCCATCGACGAGCAACCGCAGCGTCAGCGCGCCCATATCGGCCGACGTGTACTCATTCATCGCGACCCAGCGAGCGCCCAGTCCCCTATCCCCATCCACCGCCGCCGCCTCTCGGGCCTGCGTCAGCGCCCGCTCGTCGTCGGCGACCTGAGCCTCCAGCGCAGGCGCCCGCAACTCCTGCTCGGCCAAGGCATCATCCAGCTGGCGCTGCGCGTCGGCGAGGAAGTCATCGGCCGTCTGGGTTCCCGGACCCGAACCCGGCACCCCGGTGATGAAGGTCTGCGGGCAGTCGGGCCTCGGGTTGAATTCGCAGCGCGCCACCACCAGCGCCTCCTGCCGCCGCTGCAGCGCCTGCTCCACCGCGTCGTCGAGCGCATCTCGAGCCGCGCGGCTGCGGTCCAGGTCGACTGCCGCCTGCGCCGCCGCCGGTGAGGATTCGGCGCTGCGGGCGATCCGCTCGTCGAGCACACGATCGATCGACCCGGAGAACAACGCCATGGCGGCGAGTTCGCCGACCACGATGCCGACGCCAACTGCGACCGCAGCGCGTCCCGCCAGGTTGCGCCGGCCGCGTACCGCGCCCGATGCGATCGCGCGGCTCATCGCGCCCACCAGCAATCCGGCCACGGACGTCGCCGCGATGACGGCGACGACCGGCCAGGATGTCGATCCTGCTACGGCGATGACCGCGACCGCCCATGCCAACAGCGCGACCAGCAGCACCACCGCTCCCGCGATGATGAGAGTGGACCGCTCGTCGCGGCGAGCGAGCTCACGCCGCTCGGCCCCGCCGAGCCAGACGAATACCGCCGCAATTGGCGTGACGGCAGCGTCGGGTTCAGTGCTTCTGTGTGCGGACATGGAAACTCCAAACATTCCCAAACTTCTTCGGGCGTGACGACACGGCCGACCGACACGACTGTGTCGGTATGGGCTAGGCGGAACCCCCCGCGATTGCACCGTCACGCAGATGCGATTGTCTGAATCCTCTCACAGTCACCCCTACCGCGCGCGGTAGGCGACCCGCCGGGCAGCTACCGCGGCCCGTCGACCTCATACGTGCCCGCGTCGTCGCGGAAGACGACCGCAACCTGCCGCTCTACGCCGTTGAGGCTGACCAGGCAGTTAAAACCCTTGCCCGCTTCGACTTTCGGGTTCTCACCGCCGTTGCACTCGACCGCCGTGACATCGTTCGCGCCGTAGCCATAGATCGGGTCGCTCAATATCTGCGCCACACCCGCCTCGGCCTGACGCACGTCGAGCACCTTGCCGTCGAAACTCGTCAAAGTCCACACCGCAACCATCACCGCTACGACGGCGACCGCGAGTGCCCCCAACACCCAGATTCGCCGCCTCGAACCGCGTGGAGGCGCGGGCGCAGGCTGCCGCGGCGGTGGCGTCTGCGGGGCGTGCTGCGCCGGCGGTGCCGGCGGCGGCGTGTACTGCCTGGGTGGCGCTTGTCGCCACGGCTGCGGCGGCGGACCGACCGGTCGCGGCGGCGGGTATCCCTGAGGCCGTCTCGGCGGCGGCGCACCGCCGGGACGCGCCCACCACGGTTCCCCCGGGCCCTGCCGCGGCGGGCCGGTCACTGTTCACTCGCTGGGAACATGGCTACTCGAACCGCTCGAAGCACTCGTCGACCTCACTGGACAGTCCGAGCCGATAGGCCAGAATCCGCGTGAACCCCGCCGGCGCGCGCCGCCCATTGACATCGCTCGCGACGACACCGTTGGTCAACAAGCCGGCCACAGCCTCGTCGGTGTCACCGGCCGTCAGGACCAACTCCGAGCCGCTCTCCTCCGTCATCCGGCCCTGCGCCACTCCCGTTAGGCACGCAGTCCGCAGCGCGGCTACCGGGGTATCGAGCGCAACGCCACGCTCTTGTTGCACGGCCAACGCATACCGCGATGTCACCATCGAAATCGCGGTGTTGTCGCCCTGCACCAGAACCTGGTCCTCCTCTTCGTTCTTCGGCTCTCCGGCCGCCTGTAGCGCGGGCATGTCGACGTGAATTGTGTTGTCATCAGCACAATATGACGTCGGCTCAGCCGCAACTCCGCACCCGGCCGGGCCGGTCGACAGCACCGGCGCGTCCGTCGGCTGGAAGATTCCGGTCAGCACGTTCATCAACGTCTCGACCATGGTCTCGTCGATCGCGCTGTCGAGCGCCGGTTCGCCGTACTTGTCGAAGACCATGTGCTGCGGCAGGTCGCCCTGTCGCTTCACGATCTCGTCGACGTCGATCGCCGCGCACTGGTCGGCCCCTCCGCTGAAGCCCATCTGAAACGCGCTGATCCGGTCGAGCGCGGAGCCGTGTGGATTCCCGACCGCATCGGCGGTCAACGGGTCCCGCAGGTAGATCACGCCGGCAAGCACCCGGTTCAGCCCCTCACCCGTGCTCAACGTGAACCGCGGCGATTGCCCGGCGGCCACCGACCGCAGATACACACCGGCGAAGCAGTCCGCCTGCTGCTCGGCGACCAGAACGGGTGCACCCTCGGCGATCAGCCCAGCCATCCGCTGTAGCGCATGTCCGTACTCGTGAGCTATCACCCCGACAACGCCCATGTCGCCGAAGAACTCGGCCGCCACCGGCAGCGCCTGGCCGCGGTCCCAGGCGATCAACTTGTCGCCGATGCAATAGAACGCGCCCGCCAAATCGTAAGTCTCCGACTGGCATACGACCGGACTGTCCGGGTCGGTGGAGTCGTACGACACAAATGTGTCGATCGGCGTGAAGTCGCCGGACAAGTACTTGTCGAAGTTCTTCGCCCAGTAATCCTGAATGTCGTTGACCGCCAGCAGCGCCAGCCGATCAATGGCGCCGCCATCGGTGTTCTCGACGGTGCCGACGGGTTGGGGCGCGTTCGGCCGCGGACCGCTGGGACCCTCGCCGACCGGCAAGCCGCCGACGCGCTCGGGATTGAACAGCATCGAGGTCGCGCGCCCGTCGAGCGTCGTCTGCGCGCAGCCGGTCAGGCACAGCACTGCACCGGCGACCGCGGCCATCGACCTGATTCGCACTCGAACCTCTCTGTCGTCGCGGCCAACGCTTCTGCCGCTCCAGCAGGAACAATAGGCGAAAGATCCCCGCTCATGAATGCCTCGCGCGAGCCGCCGCTCCTCCGTATGGTGAGCGCATGGAGGGCTGCCCGGGGCGCGACGACCGCCGCCTCACGCTCAGCCGTCGCCGGCTTCTGCAGCTGGCCGGCTTGGCTGCCGTCACCACCAGCGCCTGCGCGAGCGGAACCGCCCAGGCCATTCCTCTGCAGGCGCCGCCGGCTGACCACGCGGTGTTGTGCCGTGACGCCTGGGGCGCCAATCCGCCCCGCCCGGGCGGCACGCCCCACACCCCGGTCCGCATGACGATCCACCACACGGCGGTGACTCTCGGCGACAACGCCAACGCGCCGGCTCGCCTCCGTCAGCATCAGCACTACCACCAGGACACCCACGGCTGGATCGACATCGCCTACCACCTCAGCGTCGACCGCAACGGCAACATCTACGAGCTACGAAAGCCCGAGCTCGTCGGCGACACCGCGACGAACTATGACCCGACCGGCCACTTCCTCGTCGTCTGCGAAGGCAACTTCGACGAAGAACCGATCAGCGAAAAACAGCTCGACGGCGCTGCCCTCGCGTTTGCCTGGGCCGCAGAGCAATTCAACATCCCGACCGACACACTGGCCGGTCACCGCGACGCCAGCCCCGACACCTCCTGCCCGGGGGCAAACCTCTACGCCCATCTCACCGCGGGCGACCTCGCGAATCGCATAGAACATCTCCTCGCCACCGGACCCGTTGACCTCCACACCATCTGCGGGCCGGCGGCATCCGCAGCGGTCGCCGACATCGAAGCCGGTCGGCGCTAACGCCATCTGGCCCACACGTAGGGCACCAGCGCGCGCAGGAAGTCCAGATCCGGACCGGGCCGGGCACCGGCGAACGCCTGCTCGAAATACTCCTCGGCGACGAGCAGGATGCCTTCGGCGTACTCACTGGTGAAGTCGATGCTGCCGTACTCGTCCATCAACGCCCGGATCCTCAACACGAGATCACCCGACCGCTCAGAACGCTGCAGCCTCAGATAGTTCCGGACGAACTCACGGTCCTCTCCTCGCGCCACCGACAACAGATGCATCAGAGTCAGCGTCCGCTTGCCCTCGTACAGATCGCCGAGAATCTCCTTGCCGTACAGCCGTTCGTCGCCGATGAGGTTCAGCAGATCGTCGCGGATCTGGAATGCGGCGCCGAAGTGAAACCCGAATCGCACCAGCGGGGCAAGGTCCGCGGTGCCTCGGGAGCCGACCATCGCGCCGACCCGCAACGGGTGAATCGTGGTGTACCAACATGTCTTGTGCATGATCAGCTCGAGGTAGTCGGCAGGACCCAGATCCTCGACGTGGTCGGCCTGCCAACCCACCTCGAGCGCCTGGCCCTCCAGCGTGCGCATCGCCATTGTGTCGAACTCCGCCCACACCAGGTCGGCGAGATCGCGATCCAGCCGACGGGTCGCCCGCCGCAGCACCTGCCCCGCCACCACGGCCAACCCGTCGCCGGCGTTGAGCGCCGCCGCCATCCCATAGCCCGCCGCCAGAGTCGGCCTTCCGCGACGCATCTCGCTGCCGTCGGCGATGTCGTCGTGCACCAGAAACGCGTTGTGCAGCAATTCGATCGCGACGGCGACACCGAGCGCGTCGTCGGACTCGGCGCCGAACACCCGGCTGGCGGCCAGACACAGCGCCGGACGCAACGCCTTACCGGGCCGCGACGGATACTCGCGCATGGGTGCGTAGAGCCAACGGCCCGGCTCCCCGTCCGGCAACGCGTCCAGCATCGAGCGCCGCACCAGGCGCGCCACCTCGCGCAGTCTCTCGTCGACCGACGACACCAGGTCGGCCCGGTCGGCGGTGCTCGTCATGACTGCGGTGCCCGCAAAGTGAGCGCGACCGGCAGCCAGAGGTTGTCGTCGGCATCGACGAGCATGGTGCCCCGGTACACACCGGGTTGTGAAGCCTCGGACACCTCGAGCGCCACGTCGATGCCACGACTGCACTTCGCCGGCATCTCCACCACGTGCGGGTTCAGCGCCACCTCTCCTGACCCGATCACCGAACCGTCACGCGCCAGGAGATCACTGCACCGCAACCGGATTCGGCCGTAGTCCTTCTCGGTGCGATTGTGCAACCACACCACCGTCTCCGCCCGCCCCGGTATCGGCGCCGCCAGCACGACGCCCTGCTGCCCGCCCGGACTGGACAAATCGAGTTCCACCTCGCGCGCGCTGCCATTGCCGAGCAGCAACTGACCGGCCACCGACCACCATGCGCGGCTGAGCCTCTCGAGGTCGGGTGCACCGGGCACCGCATCCGCCGTCGTCGCGGACTCACCATCAGGCCGGGCGAGGCGCACGAACCGGTCGACGATCTGGCTGGCGGCGCGGAACCCCTCCGCCTGGATCGCGCTGAGAGCGCGGGCGTTGGCGGCGGGGTCGAAAACCGACGCCCACGGCAGGTCGCCGAGGGCTCCCTCGTCGCCGAATTCACGGGTCATCGGCGTTTACCTCCCCGACAATTACCGGCTTGAACCGGCGGTGCCACGGTATGCTATGCGCACCCGCGAGGGGAGGAGGCGCAAATGGCCACCCTTCATTCTTTGCTCGCGCTCTACGGCGCCCTCGACGACGCGGTGGTCGCGGTGGACGACCCCAACGTCACCGCACGAGTGGAAGCGTTCCTGCCGGGGACCACCGGCCCAGGGCGTCAGGGCTGGTTCGACGACATCCGCCGATTCGTCCGCGAGCTCTCGGTGGATCCGGATCAGACTGAATTCCCTTCGCGCACAGCGGCATTGCGCGAATTCGCTGAGATGCGAAGCACCGCCGCAGTTCAGGAAGAGGTCGGCATCGGACCCGTCGAGATGGCCCGGTTCCTCTACGTCGTCGGTGCTCACTGGCAGTTGACTTCTCGGGCCGAGGTGGAGCGCGAACTGTTTGCCGAAGCCCTTGCGGTTGCCGTTCCCGGCGCAACCGGTCCCGTTTCGAGGACCGGCGGCCAAGCGCTGCTGGAACTGTTCGGCGGCAACTTTGAGGGGCGCGAGGACTTCGACGCGGTCATCGAAACCGCGGCAAACCAGAACCTGGTCAGCCAAGAGGTCCTGATGTATGTGCGCCACGTGTCGTTCGAGTTCGACATCCGGCGCGACGCGTGCGGCGAGTACGCCGTCCTCAGGGCCGAATATTTCCGAGACGGGCTGTCCGTCAGCAAAGTCAAACGCGTGGCGGACCCCGCGAACTGGCCCCGTTGCAGCCCGTTCTTCTGCGACATGAAGCCCATCCCGAAAACGCCGGACAGCTACGGGTGGAGCCGCGTACTGGAGAGCATCAGCACCTTGTGCGGCGTCGTTCCCGGCTACCGGCTGAGGACGGCGATCAAGTACTGGAAGGGCGAACGAACTGACGGCGCATTCGTCAACTACGACATCGACGACGACCGCGCCAACACCGCAGACGACGGATTCACCATCCTCGACCGCGGCTACATCAACTTCGAGAAGGAAAAGCGCGGCGTTCGCATCACCACGCTGAAGGAGGTGAAGTTCGCCGGCGTGCCGGCGATTGCCACGGTCATGTTCGCCGTCATCGGCGGATACGCCGCCATCGGCGAGAGCATGCTGGTCGGTTGCGCCCTGAACCCGCCGTCGGGCCTCGTCGGCTGGAAAGTGTCGGCCTCGACCGGTAAGCCGGCCAAGCCGTTCGATCCGACGGTCTGCGCGTCGTTGCCGGCGGCCGGCGCGCCGTGCGGATGCCAGCAGCCCATCTCTCCCACCGTCGCCGAGGCGGTCGACCTGTGGGCCGACTGCGTGACCGAGGTTTCGACCGAATACGCCGGCCTGGTGAACCACTGGGCGAAGTGCGGTTTCGAGCCGACCGAGATGGTGGACTTCGGCGCCAAGGTGTCGGCCCGGTTGGCGACCGACCCATGGCGGATTTTCGGCCTCATGCTCGGAGGCGGCCCACAACCCAAGGGGCACTGATGAACTGCAGCCACACCGTCCGTCGACCGGTCGACCGCATCGACGTCGGCGAGCCCTACCCACAACAACACGACTGCACCGCCACGGTGCAACAACTCGTCGACGTCGCGGTCAAGAGCAGCCTCGCGTTCACCGCCGCCGCCCTCAACTGCTGCACCACACAGAAGACGTGCGCGCCGGTCGGCGACTGTGGCTGCGGATCCGCAGGTTCGGTGAACACCGCACGCGCGGCGGCGAAGAGAACTGTGCGGTCAGAGAAGTTCCCCACTGTGCGGATCGAGGTGCAGCGTCAGCTCACACTGGCGACACCTCTGTCTAACGGCTACCTGTTCATTCCACATGACCGAATCACGTTGCTGCCCAGCGCCGGACGAGACGCCCAACTGAGACC
This sequence comes from Mycolicibacterium celeriflavum, assembly GCF_010731795.1. NCBI lineage: Bacteria > Bacillati > Actinomycetota > Actinomycetes > Mycobacteriales > Mycobacteriaceae > Mycobacterium > Mycolicibacterium celeriflavum. The sequence continues at coordinate 2,534,915 of NZ_AP022591.1, forward strand.
GCTCGGCATACTGGGACCCACCGAAGCGACCTTCGAGATCGAAGTCGACGCCACCGGACTGCCCGGCGCGGTCTATTTCGCCGATGTTGCGGTGCGCCATCCGGACGGCAAGGCGGACACGATCGTGCCGGTGTTCATCAAGCTGTGACCGAGCGCGATCATCGCCAAGCGGTCGACGAGTTACTTGATCGCGCAGTGCAAGCCATCAATCGCGGCGACCGGGCGACCGCGACATCGCTGGCCGAGCGCGTGCTGGCCGTCGACCACAGAAACCCGGACGCCGAAGACCTTCTGGCGGCCCCCACGACGGGCGGTGAGCTGCGCCGGCTGACGCTGCTGTTCTGCGACCTCGTCGACTCGACGGTGCTCTCGACCGTCGTCGAGCCCGAGGCGTACCGCATCATCGTCGGCAAGTACCGCGACCAGGTACAGCGGATCGTCGACCGCTACGAGGGCCACATCGGATCCACGAAGGGCGACGGTCTGCTGGTCGTCTTCGGCTATCCACACGCGCACGAGAACGACGTCCGCCGGGCGGTACAGGCCGGGCTGGACATCACCCGCGACGTCGCCCGCCTCAGCGCCCAGACACGCGAACGCTTCGGCGTCGAGGTCAGTGTCCGCGTCGGCGTGCACCGCGGCCTGGTGTACCTCGACAGGGGCCAGGACGACGTCTACGGGTTCGCCGCGAACCTGACCGCCAGGGTGTCCAGCATCGCGCCGCCGGGCACCGTCGTGGTCAGCGACGCCGTCGAACCGTTGATCCGCGAGATCTTCGACCTCGCACCGCGACCGGCGCTGCCGGTGAAGGGCGTGGAGGAGCCGGTCGTCCACCACCAGGTGCTCGGCGAACAAACGATGTCCACCCGAGCGCCGTTGGGCCCGTTGGTCGGCCGCACGGAGGAGCTGGCGTACCTCGACGCGTGCTGGGCCCGCGCGCAGGCGGGCACCCTCGATACTGCCGGTGTCGCGTTTGTCGGTGAGGCCGGCATCGGCAAGAGCCGCCTTGCCCAGGCGGCCGTCAACCTCGCCGATCGGTCGGGCGCCCCGGTGCTCACCGTGTCGGGATCGCCATTCCACACCGCCGCGGGCCTTCATCCCGTCCGCGAGCTACTCGAGAGGCGTTGTGGCATAGACCGACTCACCGAGCAGAGCGATCGGCTGCGACTCCTCGAGGAGGAGATCACCGGCCTCGGCCGCGATCCGGCGGCGACGCTGCCCCTGCTGGCGCCGGTGCTGGGCATCCCCGCCGAGGCCGGCTACCAGGCGGCCAACGCAGAAGGCAGCAAGCTCTACGAGGACATCGCCGGAGCCGTCGACGACTACCTCATCGGATGCCTCGGTGACGGTCCCGCCCTGCTGGTGGTCGAGGATGTGCACTGGTTCGACCCGTCAACCGTCGAAGTGGTCGACGACATCCTGAGCGCCCAACTCGTGCGGGTACTCGTCGTGATCACCGCGCGCGACACCGTCAAGCTGCCCAGCGTCGGCAACGTCAAGCTGTTCGACGTCAAACCCCTCAGCGATGACGACACCGACGCGCTGATCGTCGCCCTCGCACCCGACGTGCCCGACGATGTCCGGCGATCCGTGCGCGAGCGTTGCGACGGTGTGCCGCTGTACGTCGAGGAGATCGTCACCGGTCTCGGCCACCTCCCGATGCCGGCCCAGCACAACGGACATGTCCCCGATGCGCTCTACGAGTCGCTGCTGTCCCGGCTGCGTGCGACGGCCAACACCGTGCCGGTCGTGGCGGCCGCCGCGACCATCGGGCGCGAGTTCGACCGGCAACTGCTGCTGTCGGCGACGGACCTGCCCGAAGCGGACGTCGACGACATCGTCGGGGCCCTCGAGGACGCCCGGGTTATCGAGCGGATCAGCGCAGAGACGTTCCGGTTCCGCCACGAACTCCTCCGCGAAGTCGCCTACGAATTGTCCCCGCCCAGCGTCCGGCGAACGCTGCACGGCCGGATCGCGGCCGCCCTCGACGCCGGTTCTGCCGACGGAAAGCCGGATTGGCGTGTTGTCGCAAGGCATTACGACGAGGCGCAGCGGTTCGACGACGCGGCGACGGCATATCAACAGGCCGCCTCCGACGCGCGACGCCGCGGCGCGCTCGGTGAATCGCTCAGCTTCCTCAACGAGGCGATCGCACGGGTCGAACGCATGGCGCCCGGGAGCCATCGCGACCGGCGGGAGGTGGAGATCCGGCTGCGCCGCGGCTTTTTGGCCTCGGCGGTCGAGGGCACCTCCAGCGCTCAGGCCGCACTCGACTTCGAACGCTGCCTTCAGGTGGTGGGAACCGACCTCACCGAGGAGTTCCTGACCACGATGACGGCCCTGTACGGCTACTACGCCACCCGCGCCGACCTGCGACGCGCCGAGCAGGTGCTCACCGCCGTCCGCGCCGGACAGAGCGGAAACGTCGCCTGGTTCCTGGTGAACAACGACGCGGGCTTCGCGATGCTGGCGTGGTACCGCGGCCAATTCTCCGCTGCGCGCGACGGATTGGAGTCCGTAGCCGTCCGCACCGACGTCGGCGCCGGCGAAGACGAGGCACACTGGTTCATCCCCAACGAGCCGCTGGCATCGATCTACACCCACCTGGCCGCTGCCCGCCTGGTGATGGGCGACTTCGCCGGTGCGCAGGCGGAGTTCGACCGCACCGTCCGCCGCGTCGAGCACCTCGGATTCCCGCAAGGCCCGTACAGCGCCGCATACGCGCGCAGCTACGAAGCCTGGATGTACATCGAAGCCGGCGAGCTCGATCAAGCGGCAGCGATCGTCGCCGCTTTGGCCGCAGACGCCCAGCGGTACGGATTCGACGCGTGGGCACTGATCGCCGCGACGCAGCAATGCACCGTGGACGGGTTGAAGGCGCTGACGTCCAAACACGTCCAGCCCGCGGCGCTCGAGACCCACATCGGCACCATGACCATGCTCGTCGAAGCCTGGCGCGCAGCCGAAGTGCGGATGTTCCTCACCTTCTACGACAGCATCGTCGCGAGACTCCTGTTCGCCGCGGGTAGGACCGACGAAGCCCGCGCGCGGCTCGACGCCGCACTGCAGTTGGCCGCAGACACCGATGTGCATTTCTACGACGCCGAGCTGTGCCGGTTGCGGGCGCACACGGAACCCGACTCCGACAGCCGTGACCGCTGCCTGCAGGATGCCCACGCGTTGGCGCGCAGACAAGGCGGGGTGATCTTCGAGTTGCGCTCCGCTGCCGACATTTTCCAGCTGCGCGGTGATTCCGCGCGCGGTGTCCTCGCCGAAGCCGTCGGCCAATTCCCGCCGGACAGCACGTGGCCCGAGCTGGCCCGGGCACAAGCGCTGCTGGCGTGACGCGGCCCGGGGGCAAGGTCGCCATCCTCGGCGGCGGCATGGCCGGCCTCAGTGCCGCCTGGCGGCTCAGCGAGGCCGGCTGGCGCGACCGCTTCGACTCCATCACCGTCTACCAACGTGGCTGGCGACTCGGCGGCAAGGCCGCCTCGAGCCGCGGTCCGCACGGCCGTATCGAGGAACACGGCCTGCACATCTGGCTGGGCTCCTACGAGAACGCATTCGGCCTGCTGCGCGAGTGCTACGCCGAACTCGACCGCGCCGCAACGGATCCCGCCGCCCCGGTTCAGACCTGGGACCAGGCCTTGATACCCGCCGACAACCTCGGCCTGGCAGATCGGTGGGGTGACGAGTGGCTGACCTGGCTGGGCACGTTCACCCGCAACGACGAGCTTCCGGGAGACCCGCATTCGCTCGGCCGCGAGATCACCGCCGTCGGCTTCCTGCGCAGAGCCGCCCAGCTGCTCGTCGACTTCACCCAATCGCTGCGCGACGCCGAGCCCGTCGGCTTGATCCTGTCAACCTCGCAACACCCACCAGCCATCGAAACGGCAATCGAAACGGTCCAGCGGGCGGCCCTGGCCGCGCTGGCCCCGGCGGCGGAACCGGACTCGTCGGGCCCGCTGCTGGACGCCGCCGTCGCCGCCATCGGCCGCTCCCTCGACTACGAGCACCGGCCCGACCACAGACGGTCGTGGCTGTTGGTCTCGCTCGTGGTAGCGGTCGTCCGCGGGCTCGTCGCCGACAACCTGGTCACCGACCCGCGCGGTTTCCGCGCCATCAACGACGAGGACTTCGGCCAGTGGATCCTGCGCCACGGCGCACATCCCGACGTCCTGGAGTTCCCGCTGATCCGCGGCCTCTACGATCTGGTCTTCGGATACGCCGAGGGGGACCCGCATCGGCCCGCGTTCGCGGCGGGCCTCGCGGTATTCCTCACCGGGCTGGTGCTTTTCGAGTACAAGGGAGCGATCTTCTGGAAGATGACCGCGGGGATGGGTGAGGTCGTGATCGCGCCCATCTATCAGGTGCTGCGGCGACGGGGTGTCCGGTTCGAGTTCTTTCACCGCGTCGACAGCCTGCATCTGGACGCCGAGCGCCGACGCGTCGAAACCATTCGCCTGGGCCGCCAAGTCGCGCTCGCCGAGGGCATCGACGAGTACCAGCCGTTGATCCGGGTGGGCGGACTGCCCGTCTTCCCCGGCGAACCGCTCACCGATCAGGTTCAATGCCGACCCGGAATGCACACGCTCGAATCCCATTTCGGCGACCGCTGTGACGTCGAGACGCGGATGTTGCAGCGGGGAGCCGACTTCGATCACGTCGTGCTCGCGGTGTCGCTGGGCATGGTGGACATCGTTGCCGCCGAGCTCATCGACGATCAGCCCGAGTGGCGGTGTATGACCGACCACGTGCGCACCGTCGCCACCCAGGCGTTCCAGATCTGGTTGCGCCCGGACGAGCCTGCACTGGGCTGGCCGCGGCCCGGGGTGACCGCCAGCGCCTACGTACCCCCGTTCGACACGTGGGCGTCCATGCCGCAGACGCTGTGGGCCGAGGACTGGCCGGCCGACGATCGGCCGGGCACTGTCGCATATTTCTGTGGCGCCTTCGACTCGCCGTGGCCGGCCGCCGAACCCTACGACGACTACGTGCGCCGTAGCCGCGACGCCGTGCACGCCGCCGCCGTCCGGTATCTCGACCACCACATCGGGCTGTTCCTACCCGGCGCGACGACGAGCGACGGCTTCGCGTGGCACCTGCTCTGCGGGGTCGACGGCCAACGTGGCCGCGACGCGCTGGCCACCCAGCACGTCAGCGTCAACATCGATCCGTCCGACCGCTATGTCCAATCGGTGCCCGGGTCGGACAAGTACCGGCTGCGGCCCGACGAGGGCGGCTACGACAACCTGGTGCTCGCCGGGGACTGGACCGATTGCGGCATGAACGCCGGCTGCATCGAAGCTGCGGTGATGTCCGGCCTGCAAGCCGCCAACGCCCTGCTCGGCCGCGGACGCTTCTACCGAATTCGCGGCTTCTATCTGCCGTGAGCTCAATGCCCGAAGTGGGCCGCCGCAGAACGCAGTACGATCCGGCGGTGGTCGGACTCTGCGTTCGTCGGGTAGTCACCAGGCTGGCGGCGGCCACGGCAGCTGTTGCGCTCCTCGTGCAGTGCGGCGCATCTCCTCCGCCGACACCGCCCACGCCCACCCCACCGCCGAGCACGACCAGTCCGTCACCGAGCGCCGCCCCGCCACCGACCACCCCGTCACCAGCGCCCGCTCGAGTCCTGCCCGTCACCGCCGCCGAACTCGGTGAAAGTTGGCGCCCAGGTTGCCCGCTCGACCCGGCACAGTTGCGGCGCGTCGAGATCGACCACCTTGGGATGGACGGCGAGGTTCACCGCGGCGAGCTGATCGTGCACGAAGACCTGGTGCCAGAGGTCATCGACATCTTCGATCAGCTCCGCCAAGTGCGTTATCCCATCGAAAAGATGCGCACGCCCGACCACTACCCGCGCGCAGATGACGAGTTGTCGATGCGGGACAACAACACCTCGGCGTTCAACTGCCGCGACATCCCTGGCACCGGCAACTGGTCCCTACACGCCTACGGCCGGGCCATCGACATCAATCCGCTTCTCAACCCGTACATCGACAGCATCGGCGCATTCCAGCCCGCCAACGCCGCGCCCTACCTCGACCGCAACCGCGTCGATCCCGGCGTGCTGCACGACGGCGACCCCGCGGTACGGATCTTCATCGATCGCGGCTGGCACTGGGGCGGCGACTGGCAAACGCCGAAGGACTATCAACACTTCGAGCGTCGCAACCAATGAGCTAGTTAGCTAAGCTAGTTCACGAGCCCGGTGGTCGAGATGCTCTTAGGAATCACAAAGATAGGGAAGCACCTATTCCTCGTTGCGAAATCTGCTCGTCGATAGTCACGGCCGGAACTGGAGGATGCGGTCGTCACCGTCGCGCGCACTTCCTCGACCGTCGCGGTTACTCGTGGTGAACCACAGGGTGCCGTCCGGCGCCGCGACAACAGTTCGCAGACGCCCGTACTGTCCGATGAACAGCGGCACCGAGTCGCCCAGTGCACCGTCGGCGCCGACCGGAATCTGGTAGAGGCGCTGGCCGCGAAGGCACGCGACCCACAACGAGCCGCCGAAAAAGGCGAGCCCTGAGGGCGACGCTTCACCGGTCCCCCACTGGACCGCCGGGTCGATCAGACCTGCGGTATCCGCGGAACCTTCAGCCATCGGCCACCCGTAGTTGCCTTCCGGCTGGATCAAATTGAGCTCGTCCACCCGATTCGCGCCGTACTCCGTGGCCCACAGTCGGCCACTCGAATCCCACGCCAATCCCTGGATGTTGCGATGGCCGAATGACCAGACCGGCGATGCCGGATCTGGGTTGTCGGACGGGACCGAACCGTCGGGATTGATGCGAAGGATCTTGCCGCCTAGCGACGACCGGTCCTGCGCCAGATCAGGATTGCCGCTCTCTCCCGTCGTCACATAGAGCTTGCCGTCCGGACCGAACGCGATGCGCCCGCCGTCGTGGACGGAACCCGCAGGGATGCCGGTGAGAATCGGCGACGGCTCGCTTAGCGCGCTTCCGCTGAAGCGCATTCGGACCACTCGGTTGTCCTGGGCGGTCGTGATGTAGGCGAAGACTGTTTGGCCCGCAGTGGCGAGACCGAGCAGACCGCCTTCCCCGCGCGCCGCGACGCCGGCCACCACACCGACCTGATTTACCGCGCCCGCCGACAGGTGCTTGACGGCGCCGCTGTTGCGTTCGGCGATCAGGGCGCTGCCGTCGGGCAGAAACGCGATCCCCCACGGCACATCGAGGTTCGTGGCGATGTCGGTGGGCGGGGCGACATTGGGCTGACCGCGAGATTCGACGTCACATGCGCATGCGATGACCAACATCGCAGCCGCGGCAAGCGCAAGCACGCCTTGGGTTAGAACTGCTCGTGGGGCAGGCACACACCATGAATACCCGCTATTTGGGGCTCTACTGACTGATCCGTGGGTGGTTGATGCGTCCTGGTAGCGCGGGGCGGTGGCCGCCGAGGGCGAGCATGGCCAGGGCGATGAGTGCGTCTGGGGAGCGAAATCCGAACGCGATGCGGGTCAGGAGTCGGATCTTGGTGTTGGTGGATTCGATCAGTCCTTGGGAGAGGCCGTGATCGAGCGTGGCGTCGATGGCCACCCGGTGGCGCACGATGCGGCCGGCGAGCTCGACGAACACCGGGATGCGGCAACGCCGCGCCCAGGAGGTCCACTTGTCCAGGGCCTGTTTGCCTTCCTCGCCTTTGACCGAGAACACATGCCGTAAGCCCTCTTTGAGCAGATAGGCGCGATAGAGGCGGGTGTCGGTCTTGGCGATCCAGGCCAGTTTGGCGTTCTGGCGTTCGGTGAGGTCTTCGGGGTTCTTCCACAACGCGTAGCGGGCCCCCTTGAGCTTGCGGGCGTGCTCACGGCCGGCCGCGGCGCGGTGTCCTTACCGGGCCGACCCCGGCCCCACGTGGGCTCGGTGCGCGCCAGCGCTCGCGCGTCGTTCCAGGCCCGGCGCCGCTCGACGTCGAGTGCCTCGGTGGCCCAGGCCACCACATGGAACGGATCCGCACAACGGATCGCGGCCGGGCAGCGTTGGGCGACGACGTCGGCGATCCAGTCGGCGGCATCAGCGGAGACGTGGGTGATCTGTGCGCACCGCTGGGCGCCCAAGGCGTCGAAGAACCGCCGCAGCGTCTTGGTGTCGCGCCCGGGTGCGGCCCACACCAGCCGGCCGCTGTCGTGATCAACGACCACCGTCAAGTACTTGTGGTGGCGTTTGTAGGAGATCTCGTCGATGCCGATGCGGCGCAGGCCCGCGAACCGGTCGAAGGTCTTCTCGGTGTCGGCCCAGACCCGGGCCACGATCGCGCCGACGGTGCGCCAGGCGACCCGCATCAACTCGCACACCGCGGTTTTCGAGCACGCCACCGCCAACCAGGCCACCGTGTCATCGAAGGCCAAAGTGTGTCCGGCGTGATGACGCGCCCACGGCACCGCCGCCACCGTCGGCCCGTGGGTGGGGCAGTTCACCCGCGGCGCCTCGGCCTCCAGCACCACCTGCACAGTGCCCCAATCCAGGCCCCGCCACCGGCGTCGACCCTCACCCCGGTCATACCAAGACGCCCTGCGGCCACAGCGGCCACAACGCCGTGAGACCCCGCTTCGTGGCCGCACCCGCGCCACCACCAGTGCGGCGCCCTCGGCGTCCTGGCCTTCGAATTCCTCGAACTCGACCGCCTCGATCACCGTGCGCTTGTCGACACCCAGCAGCCCACGCCATAACCTCACATTGCGCACGTCGTTGCCCGCTCCCTTGGTTCCTGACCCTTGACAAGCCAGAAACCTTAAGCGACAACGACGTGCGCCCCAGACATCTCAGAAATCAACCCACGGAAGTGTCAGGAGAGCCCTATTTGGCCCCTTTAGGTCCAGTTGCATTCACGAACTCGGGCTCGCCGTTGACCAGACGCGCATCGGACTACCGGGGTGATCGACTTACGCGCCCAGGCTCGCGGTTAGCCCAGCACAGGGAAGCGCCGCTGGCTCGCCAGCCGGTCGAGCGCGCTCTGCATCACCCCGCGCACGTGTGGACCCTCTTTGCGAGGACCTAGGTCCCTTGAGGCTGGATCGGTCCCGGGCTAACTTCTCGGGATTGCCTCACCCGAGAGCAGCAGCCCAGGATGTTTCGCACTTCGTCAACTGTCGGGCGGGCCCTTCAACTCGCTTGACACGCATGCAAAGTGCGCGTGTACTGGGCTCCTACTAGCAGATTTGAGACTCCCGATGCTCGCTCCGATCGAATCCCGTATTCGCGCCATCATTCAATCCGGCGCCGCGGCGTCACTCGGATTCGTCCAACGTCTGACCGGCACGCAGCCCGATGCGAGCCACGCAGCCGACGCCCGGCGCAGCGCCACACACCATCACGATCAAGAGGCATCCGTCGACCGCGGCCGTGACACCAAACTCGAACACCAGGAGCGTGCCGACACGTCGGCGCCCGCGGCCGAAGACGAGTGACGAATCGCCAATCCCTTTCGTTAGGGGTGCTGGCTCACTCGCGCAAACCGGACGAGCGCCGACTACCCATCCACCCAGACCATTTCGGCCGGATTGACCCTCAGACGCGGAGTCAGATCTTCCTCGAGCGCGGCTACGGCCCAGCCTTCGGCGCCACCGACAACGCGCTGGCCGGCTTGGTCGGCGGAATCCGGACCCGCAAGCAGCTGATCGCCGACTGCGACACAATTCTGCTGCCCAAGGTCGAGGCCGACGACCTGACTGAATTTCGTGTCGGACAAACCGTTTGGGGCTGGCCGCACTGTGTCCAGAACGTCGAACTGACTCAGATCGCCATCGATCGGCGGCTGACGTTGATCGCTTTCGAGGCGATGAACCACTGGCAGGCCGACGGCGGCTTCGGGCTGCACGTCTTCCACAAGAACAACGAGCTCGCCGGGTATTGCTCGGTCTTGCACGCCATGCAGTTGATCGGTGTCACCGGTAGCTACGGTCGCCGTCTGCGTGCCGCCGTCATCGGATTCGGGGCGACTGCGCGCGGTGCGGTCACCGCATTGAACGCCCACGGCGTCGACGATGTGCGCGTGCTGACCAATCGCGATGTCGCAGCCGTCGCGGCACCGATCCACTCCACCCAGATCATTCAGATGGGACGTGACGAGGGGACGCCGCCCGACCGCGTATGGGCGGACACGCCCGATGCCGGCGTCGTACCCGTCGCCCGTGTCCTCGCCGACAACGACATCATCGTCAACTGCGTACTACAGAATCCCGAAAAACCGTTGATCTTCGCTACCGAGAACGACCTGCCGGCGTTCGCGCCCGGCAGCTTGATCGTCGACGTCTCCTGCGATGTGGCCATGGGTTTCAGCTGGGCTCAGCCGACTTCGTTCGCCAAGCCGCTCCGCAAGTTGGCCAATGACGTGCACTACTATGCAGTCGACCACAGCCCGTCCTACCTGTGGGACTCAGCGACGTGGGAGGTCAGCGAGGCCTTGCTGCCGCACCTCGACACGCTCCTCGCCGGGCCCGCAGCCTGGCAGGAAAGTCCAACCATCCACCGCGCCATCGAGATTCGCGAGGGCGTCGTCACCAATCCCGCCATCCTGTCGTTTCAGCACCGCGAAGATGCGTATCCGCACTTGTTCGTCCCTCAGCGGCGTACGTCATGACTGTCTCTCTATCCGCCTGCACCCGGATGCCGAATCGTGGCGCCTCGGAGCCGACGGTTGTGCATCGGTTCGTGTGCGGCCTTCTGGTGTTCAAGCTGTCGGACCAACTCACGCTTGGCCTCACTGAGGGCGTGCGTGATACTCGCGTTCTCTGCGGTGGCCACCAGCGGAGGAAGCCCAGGCAGTCGCGTGCGCACCGTGACACGCTGTTCGGTGCCACCGCGGTCCTGCAGGGAGACGTCGATATCCACATCGTGTGGGTCCCACCGGCCCAGGTGCGGCGCAAGCGCCGACAGCGAATCCAGCACTACCGAACGCTCTTTCGCCGCGAAACCCGCGCCTACACGAATCACGTCCTCGCGAAACTCGACCTGCCGCTCATCCTGCGATTTCCTCATGTCGTCTGCTCCACGCCGACGCTCAGCGCATCTGTTCCGGAATCGAATTCAAGGCGTGCAGCACGTGCACGGCCAACTCGCTTGCGGCCTCGTCCTTCAGCTTCGAGTGAGCCTTGATGGTCTCTGCCACCAACTCGACACGTTTCATGTAGGGCGTACGCGGTTCGACGGGAGCGGACATCGGAGTTCCTTTTCAATCGAACATGTTTCGCTCAATCCGAGCTGCTCGATACCTACGACCCTACACCCTTTTCGCAGATGTGTTCGAAGCGGCGAAACGGCCTCGGGCCAGTGAAGCTGGCGAATGTCTTCCCACTCTCACTGTACGACGGGAGGTGGGGCTTGCGGCAAGACCCCCGGCGTGCTGCACAATCGTCCGATCACGACCGCAACAGATGGAGAACCACCGTGCCGAGCACGCCAAAACCTTTCGAAGTTCACGAGTCTGGCGCTTTTCTGCACGGCACCAAGGCCGACCTCTCGGTGAGTGATCTGCTGGTGCCCAGGCGTCCGTCGAACTTCGAGGAAGGGCGTATCTCGAACCACGTCTACGTGACCCAGACACTGGATGCCGCAGTCTGGGGAGCAGAGTTGGCAGCAGGCGAGGGACGGGGCCGCATCTACATCGTCGAACCACAAGGCCCCGTGGAGGACGACCCGAACGTCACGGACAAGAAGCTGCCCGGCAACCCGACGCGCTCCTACCGCACCCGCGAGCCCGTGCGGATCGTCGGCGAGATCACGAATTGGGTGGGACATTCACCCGAACAGCTTCAAGCCATGCGGGACACCCTGGCCGACCTTCAACGCCGCGGGCTGGCCGTAATCTACGACTAGCGTCGTGAGTCATCAGTTCGGAGCAGAATTTGGGGTGCTTGTACGCACGCACATGGCCGGGGGTGCTGGTCTGCGAAATGGTCCTAGCGCCGAGATTGCATCCAGGGTTGTGCTGATCTGAGAAAACGACCACAGCCGTGTGTGCAATCTCGAGCATAGGAAGCCGAAAACAGACCACACCGGAACGCGCGAACCTCGAATTCTCACTGACGACGAAGTAACGACTCAGGACGCTAGAACCAACCGTGCAACTCGGGGTGATTACTTCTTGAAGGCGTCCTTGATCTTCTCGCCGGCGCCTTTGAGGCTGGACTTCGCCTGATCCCCTCGACCCTCGTCGCGGGTGCGCGCGTCGCCGGTGGCATTGCCGGCTGCTTCCTTGGCCTTGCCGCCGAGGTCTTGCATCTGGTTCTTTGCTTTGTCCGTTCCGCTCATGGTCATGCTCCCTACATATGACGCCCGGTCCGACTGACTCGGCATACCTGCCCCGGGGGATACCTCGACGGGCCAATCCGGAAACCTCGCCGCGATCCCCTTTTCCAGGCAAATCAGCGCTAACGCCGCTGCCACGCCCCGCCGTGTGTGATGCTCCATCCCGGGGAACCCGCGAAATCACGGCGGAGGTGACGGGGTGAAGTTCCGGTTGAGTGGTCTTGCACTGACGTTGACGGCCGTCGTATCCGGATGCGGCCTGACCGGGCCGGCGCCGACCGAAGAACCCGCCCAGTCCGGCGAAATCTCCATCGACGGCACCTCACAGAACACCGAGTCCGTCGAGTGCACTCAGCACGCCTGGGACATGATGATCGACGCCGCCGCGGAGCCTGGGCACGCCGAGGTCTTCCTGCACCTCGGCGGCGCCGAACCGATCGTCCGGACCGTCAACATCGCAAACATCAACGACATCCACGGCGTCGCCGGCGGCGATACCGGTAAGGCCGAAGCCACCATCGACGGCAACGTCTACACCATCACCGGCACCGTCGTCGGCTCCGATCGAGCCAATCCGAGCAAGAGCCGCCCGATGCCCTTCGAGATCAAAGCGCCCTGCTGACGCTGGACCCCCGCGCCGCACTACGTTGAGGCCATGTCCCTCATCGACCTGGCGCTGCTGCCCGTTCGCCTCGGGATTCGCGCAGCGGACTCCGTGCTGAAGGCCGTCAACCCAGATGCGCCCGCGACACGAACAGACCTCAACGTCGTCAACGGGATGCCCGAAGGCGTACCGGCGGCCGCACTACGCCCCGAACCCAAACTTCCGGCGCCACAAGGATGGCCGTTCGGAGAGGACTTCCCGCGCACTTGCGGCACCGGCCGCTACGCCGGCGGCGCACTGTTCTGGACCGACTTCCTCTACGACGATCACGGCGCGACCGGCCTGCTGGTCGACATCCCGACCGGTGGGCTGGTTCCGCCGCGCGGCACCTACGTCTATCCCGACGGGCCCGCCGCCCGCAACGGCGCCGACATCTTCCGCGTCGCGATCGGCCTGACCGACACCCACACCTGGTGGCGCGTCGACTGGAACACCCTGCTCGACGCGTCAATCCCCGTCGCGCTCTTTACTTTCGACACCGACCGCACCGCCGCGCCCACCGACGAGTGGCCCGCCAACGCCGGCGTCACCTCCGCCGGCATCGACATGGCCCTGCTCATCTCCGGTAAAGAAGCGAGGCTGATCGACCTCGCCACGCAGGCGTCGACCCCCGTCGCCCACCTGGTCGACATGCAGTCGCGGTCCTTCCTCGCTCAAGTGCCTCGCGCTCTCGTCGAACCGACAGGCACCTGGACCGTGCGCCTGGCGGCGGGGTTGGCCAACGAGACCGGCGACGGGTTCGCCGACGTTCCCGTCACCCGCGGCGCACGGCCCGGTCAGCCGAACGTCTACAACGTCGCGTTCCGCACCCATCAGCAGGAGAAGGCGCACCTCAACTTCTGGTCCGATCAGGCGCAAGCCGCCGCGCTCACTGACGGCGACGTGACCGAGTTCTCGCTACCCGTCGCGTGGGATCAGCTCGCCGAGCGCCGCACCACCGACGAGCCGATCGTGCACGGTACGTCCACCCGCTGGTACGTCTCGTCGATCGAGCTGGGCCAGGGCGTCGCCGACACGAACATCCTCGACACCGACCCGCAGTTCCTCGGCCGGGTGCAGCCCTACTCGGTGTGCCTGCCGTCGACGTATGCGCCCGGCCGCACGCTGCCGCTGACCCTGCTTCTGCATTCACTTGCGTTGGGCCAGAACCAGTTCGCCGCAATCGACCCGCGCCTGCTGCACCAGGTCTGCGAGGACCGCGAATCCGTGGTGGTGACGCCGCTGGCGCGAGGATCGTCGGGCTGGTACTTCGACGAAGCCGAACTCGACGTGTGGGAGGTGTGGGCGCGGGTGGCCGAACAGCTCGGCACCGATCCGAACCGCACGGTGGTCTCCGGCTACTCGATGGGGGGCTACGGCGCATACAAGCTGGGGCTGACGTATCCGGAGGTGTTCGCCCAGGCCGTCGTGCTGGCCGGGCCGCCCGTCTGCGGAGTTCGCCTGCTGCCCAACGTCGACGTGCCCGGCGACCTCGACCTGAACTCGCACTGCGCCCGCGAGGGCGACACCTGGGAACTGCTGCCCAACGCGCGATGGCTACCGTTCGTCATCGCCCACGGCGTGCTCGACCAACTGGTGCCGATCACGTCGGTGCTGTCGCAGGTGCTCGAACTCGACCGGCTGGGCTACCGCTACCGCTTCACGGTTTATCCGTTCGAGGACCACGTCACCTGGATGCTCGAGGACGAGTTCGACGATCCGGTCTCGCACATGGGCACCGGGCTGCGTCAAAGCGACCCCGGCCACATCACCTACTCGTGGTATCCGGAGCTGGTGCGACCCGATCTCGGCCTTGGGCCACACCGGGTTTGGTGGTTGTCGAACCTGACGGCCGACCCGGGCCTGGCGGACACGCGCGGCGCGGTCGCGTCCGTCGACGCGCGGTCGTATGCGCGTCCGGACCCGACGCGCACGATCCGGCGTCGTCGCGGCGTCGAACCCGACCTCGACCTGTCCCCCGGCCTGTACACCGAACTACTCTGGCGCACAGGCCCCGCCGTCGAGCCGCTGCCGTTCCTGACGCTGAAGCTCACCGGCGTGGCGGGTCTCAGCGTGGACGTCGCCAGGGCCGGGCTCGCGTCGCTCGGCACGTCGACCATCGACGTCTCGACCGACACCCCCGCGCGGGTTGAACTCGCCGCGCTGCCGCCCGAGATGGCGGTGCTGCTGGACGGCGAGCCGACCGGTCCGCTGGTGGAAGTGCCCGCGGGGCGGCACACCATCGCGCTGACGACGACGGCGGCGGTGCCCTCCAAAGAGGTGATGGCGGCGCTGCTGCGGCGGTAGCATCCGGCGCGTGCCGGACGGTCCTCGCGTCGACGCCGAGCAGCGTCAGGTCTCCGGGCTGGCCGCTGTCATGACGGTGATCGCGATGGGGCTCGGGTATGCGATCTCGATCGGCGACCCGACCACGCTGTCGGCCAACCTGCAACTGGTGTCGACCGGCCTGGGAATCACCGGAAGCACCGCCACGTTCGTCGCCAGCCTTGCGACCCTGACCATGGCGGCCGCGGTGCTCAGCGCCGGCGCGCTCGGCGATCTCTACGGCATGCGGCGGATGTACCTGCTGGGGCTGGCCGGTGCCACCGTGTTCAGCGTGCTTGCCGCCGCTGCGCCCTCGCCGGCGGTGCTGATCGTCGCCCGTGCCGGTGCCGGCGTGATGCTGGCCTTCCTGATCGGGCTCTCGCTGGCGATCACGAACGCGGTGTTTCCCCCGGGTCGGCGGGCCGCGGCGATCGCCGCCTACTTCGGCGTGGGATACGCGGTCGCCACCCCGATGCCCGCGATCAGCGGCATGCTGGGCCACGCCATCGGTTGGCGCGCATGCTTTTTCGTGGTGCCGCTGATCGCGGTGCTGGGGCTGGTCATCACGTCGCGCTATGTACCGGAGACCGTGCGCGGTACCCATCGGCTCGATGTGCTCGGGATGGCGTTGTTCGCCGTCGCGCTGATGGGGTTGATCTTCGGTATGTCGCGGATCGAGACCGGCATCAATGCCGTGGGACTGTCGGCTGTTGCGGTCGGCCTGTTGGCCGGTTGCGCGTTCGTCGTGCAGGAGTTACATACGCGGGAGCCCGCTTTGGATATGCGGGTCTTTCGCTCCGGCCGGTTCAACGCCGCCGTCACCGCGGGGGTGATGTTCAACATCGTGCTCGGCGGTTCGATGGTTCTGATGTCGTTCTACCTCGTCACCATCCGCAAGGAATCACACGAGCTGTTCGGCCTGCTGCTGATCCCCGCCACCGCGATGGCCGCCGTGGCCGCCACCTCCGCCGGCCCGGCCGCGAACCGGTTCGGGCAACGCGCGGTCATGGTCAGCGGGCTCACGGTCATGCTCGGCGGCCTGCTGACGATGCGGTTCTTCGACCTGGACACCTCGCGGACGACGGTGTTCGCCGCCACCGCGCTCATCGTGGTCGGCGGTGCACTGGTCACCACCCCGCAGGCCATGATCATGATGGGCAGCGCGCCAGCCGATCTCGGCGGCGCGGTCTCCGCCGTCAAGAGCGCGGTCAACGAGAGCGGGTATTCGCTCGGCCCAGCGCTTTTCGCGCTCGTCGGGATCAACCTGTTCCTCACCGACAGCGTTCACGATCTGCACCAAGCAGGGATAACGCGCGCAGAGACCCGCGAGGCGGTGCTGACCGTCCACGGCGGCCACGGCGCGCAACTGGTCAACCCCGAGCAGGCGCGGCTGGTGGTGGATCAGGCGCCGCACAACGCGGTCGACGCGATTCACACGCTGAGCCTGATCATGGCCGTCGGGCCGATCGCGGCGATCATTTTGGCGTTCTTCTTGATCAAGCCCGTCACCGCCAGGTGAATTCGCGTCAGCGGCCGGCGATGGGCACCGTGATCGCGTTCTGGAAGGTGTGGATGAACGTATCCGGATTCTTGCTCCGGTCGAATGCGGCCACCGCGTCGTAGACCGCCTGCTGGAACTGCGGCGGCATGAGTTCACCGTGGGTGATCGACAGCAGCACCTCGTCGTGCCACAACGACTCCGACGCCTGACGTTGATAGGGCGGTAGCGGCGCAACATCGACGTCGTTGCGCACCGGCGCCGATCCCTTCACCTTGTTGAATTCCAGCGAAGTCTTCGGATCGGCCACCGTCGCAAGGAAATCGAGGCCGTTCACCCCGTTCTCCGCGTCGGCAGACACGACGAAGGTGTCGACGATCGCCAGGTAGGCGCCGTCAGTCCCGGGATACGGAACGTATCCGAAGTCCTTGCCCTCAGTGACGCCGTTGGCCACCAGTTCGCCGTAGACGGAGTCGTTCATCGACAGGAACGCGCAGTCGCCCGACGCCAGTTTCTTCGCCGCCTGATCCCAGGTGAGCCCGCCGGCATTCGGGTCGACCGTTGACAGGATCTGCCCCAACCTGGTCAGGGCTTGCCGGAGTTGAGGGCCCCGCCAGTCGAACGAGTCGTCGCCGATCTTCTTCCATCCATCCGGACCGACCACACCCAACAGCGTGTTCTCGAACAGTTCGGTTGCGGTGAACCTGTCCTTGCTGCCCAGACACAACGCCGTTCGACCGCTTGCCGCAACCTTGTCCAGGTCGCCGCGGAAGGCGTCCGGGCTGTAGCCCGGGCCCGGCGCCGCCACTCCCGCTTCCCGAAGCACACGTTGGTTGAACCACAACACGTTTCCGCGATGGGAACCGGCCGGAACTCCCCACTGCTTGCCCTTGTAGCTCGCCGCGTCGAGCAACTTCGGCGGCAGCACCGCGGCCAGATTCGTCCGCTCGTATACGGCCGACGCGTCCGCGATGCGGCTTGCGTCGACCCATGCGCGAAGGGAGCTGCCCACAAACGTCTGCCACACGTCGGGAGGGTCCCCGGCCCGCAGCCGGGCGGCGAGCGCCACCTGAACGTTGCTTCCGCCGCCACCCGCGACGGAGGCGTCGATCACCTCCACGTCCGGGTGCTCTGCTCTGAACGCGTTCAGCAGAACCTCGAAAGCCGGGCGCTCCGACGGCGATACCCACCACGACACCACCTCGAGGCGGTCGGTGGGGTCGGAGAAGTTTCCCTGCTGTCCGCCTCCGCATGCGACGAGCAGCAACGCCAACACGATGAGCCAGTGCCGCTTCATGCCCGTTCTCCAACCACGTGAGGATCTGTTCGGCCGCCGTGGGGCCGGGCCCGCAGGTCGTAGACGGCGTAGCAGGTGACCACCGCGAAACAGACGGCCGGTACGACAAAGGACAGCGCCGGACTGGTCGCGTCCAACAGCTTGCCTTGAACCAGTGGCATGATCGCTCCACCGACGATGGCCATCACTAACCCGGCGGCGCCAAATTTCGTTGCGGGACCGAGCCCTTTGAGCGCGACACCGTAGATCGTCGGAAACATCAGCGACAGACAGAACGACAGCGCGACGACGGCGGCGACTCCGGCCACGTTCGGGGAGAACATGGCGAAGATGCACAGCACCACTGCGAGTGCGCCGAGGAACGTGAGTACCTTTGTCGCACGGATCCGTCCGATCACCCACGTCATGATGAACCGCGAAACCAGGAACACGATCAGGCTCAGTTGCAGCAGGTAGCCGCCCAGCTGAAGGGACCCGTTCAGCGCCTGCTGGGAGTACTGGATCAGGAACGTCCACGTGCAGACCTGTGCTGCCACGTTGAAGAACTGCGCGACGACCCCGAAGACGTAGCGCCTGTTGGACAACAGGATCCGGACCGCAGACTGACCCTGGAGGTCGGCATCGGGGAACTCCTCGACGATCGGCGGCGACTTCTGGATGGCGAACACCAGGGCGATGGCAATCAGCACGAACCCGAGGCCCAGATACGGACCCATCACCGCCCCGAGTTGACCGGCGCGGATCGCATGTTCCTCGGCCGCGGACAGATTCGCCATGTTCACAGGCTCGTCCAGCTTGGGCAAGATCAGCGTCGCGGCCAGAAGCACCCCGATGTTGGTGCCCACCGGGTTGAACGCCTGCGCGAAGTTCAGTCGCCGCGTCGCGGTTTCCTCCGGCCCCATCGACAGCACATAGGGGTTGGCGGACGTCTCGAGTATCGAGCAGCCGGCGGCAATCGCGAACAGCGCGACCAGGAATGCCTCGTAGGTCATGATCTTGCTGGCCGGATAGAACGCGATCGCGCCGGCCGCCGCGAGGAGCAGACCCGTGAGTAGTCCCGCTTTGTAGCCGAACCGGGCATTGATCAATGCGGCGGGAATCGCGAGCAGGAAGTACGCCCCGAAGTACGCCAACTGAACCAGCGACGCCTGGAAGGTGTTCATGTCGAAGATGCGCTTGAAGCCGGCCACCATCGGCGTCGTGAGGTCTGCGGCGACGCCCCAGGCGGTGAAGCAGCAGATCAGCACGCCGAACAGCACCCACATCTTCGGATAGACGAGGGCTGCTTTCGGCGTCGACCCGGTAGCTCCGGCGGGTTGATCGGCGTGCTCGGTGGTCGTCATGCTGGTGCCCTCGCTTTGCGAAGCGATAGGGCGCAACCCCTATCTGGGATTCACCTCACGCTATGCCGCTGCGCCCGGGAACGGGGGCACTTTGGTCATGCGGGCATCACGACGTCAGCGAGGGCAACTGCGCACGAGTTCGGCCAACTCCTCTTCGAAGCGATCGGCCAGAGTCCACAAGTCGTTCACCAGTTTTCGGCACGAGATCAGACCGATGTTCAGCTTGCCGCTCAACGACATCACCGTGATGTTCAGTCCCGAGCCGTGAAAGATCGGCCCGAGCGGATACAGCGATTTCATCTCGGCGCCCATCGCATAGAGCTTGGTGTCCGGGCCGGCCACGTTCGAGATGACCACATTGTGGATCGGCGTGCGCTTCAGCGGGGTGTGTGACATCACCTCCATTGCCATCCCGAACAACGGAGGTGGCAGCGCCTGCGTCACGTCGGCCAGCAGCGTCGGGGCGATGGCCGAACTGTGTTCCTTTGCATGCCAACTGGATTCGGCGATGGCACGCAGTCGGGCGGCGGGGTCGGCGATGTGCGACTGCAGGTTGCAGAACATGCCCGAGAGCTGGTTGCGGCCCGGCCGGTCGGACTTGTCGTGCACCGACGCGGGAACCACCGCCACCAGCGGCTTGTCGGGCAGCTCTTTGCGGTCGCCCAGGTATCCGCGCAGCGCGCCGGCGCACAACGCCATCACCACGTCGTTGACCTTGACGCCGAACGCGTCCTTCACGCGCTTGACATCCGCCAACTCCAGCTGTGCCAGCGCGATGGTGCGGTCGGCGGTGATCTCGGCGTTGAACACCGTCGCCGGAGCTTTGAACGGTGCGGCCATGGCCGTGCCGCTGCGCGCGCGGGCGATCGAGTTGACGATCGTCGACATCGTCGCGGGCACCGCTCTCGCCAGCTGCAACGGCCGCGTGACCGCCCGCATCAAACCGTCGGCGGTGATCTCGAACCGCCTCGCGCGCCCGGGGCCCGCTACGGAATCCGGTGGCGGGGCGTCGGGTTCGAGGTCGCACAGCTTGCTGATCAGGTTGGCCGCCGATACGCCGTCCACCGCGGCGTGATGCACCTTCATCATCAGCGCGATGTCGCCGTAGACATGCGGGTCGGTTTCGGCGATGCCCTCGATCACCCACATCTCCCACAGCGGCTTGCTGCGGTCCAGCGGAGCTGACGCGATGCGTCCGCAGACGTTGGTCAGTTCGGTGACCTCGCCCGGCGCGGGCAATGCGATGCGGTGCAGGTGGTAGGACAGGTCCACGTCGTCCTCCTCCACCCACACCGGATGGTCCAGGTTCAGCGGGCTGTTCGCGAGCTTTGCCCGGAACTCCGGCAGCGCCCGCAGCCGCGAGGCCAGGTGCTCGCGGACTCGGTCGAAGCGGTAGCCACCCGGGATCGTCGACGTGTCGAGGCACGCGATCGCACACACATTCAGTGGAACGCTGGGTGATTCGCTGTACAGCAGACTGGCATCGAACGCGCTGAGCCGTTCCATCCACCCGGCGTACCCGAGTTGACACGCGCGTAAAACCTCGAGCGCGGTCGGTACAGGTCAGCCCGGTTCGGCGGTGTCAGCCTTCGAGGTGTGGCGGGCGACCGTCGCGTCCATGGCCTCGCGCAGCGCCGGTATCTCGGCGAGCAGACGGTTCAGGTCGTCTCGGTCGATGTGCAGCACCTCGGCGCGCCCCGTCGTCGTCACGGTCGCATTGCGCAGTGCGCCGCGGCGCAGCACCGATTCGCCGATCACCTCGCCCGGACCGACCACGGCGATCCGGTCGTGGCCGACGTAGACGCCGACCTCCCCGCTGAGCAGGATGTAGCAGGCGTCCGACGGGGTCTGCTCGCGGATCAGCGGCCAGGGTCCCGACGTCGACGTGCGGTGTGACGCCTGGACCAGACGCGTGAGGTCGCTGTCGGAGAACTTCGCGAACGTGTCGAACTCCCGTAGTCGCCTGGCGTCGAGTTGGATTTCCTGCGCGCGGGCCTCTTCGCTGGCGCGGGCGTACCTGCGGTTGTCCATAGTGGTCCCCGATCCGAGACGTGTCTCTCGCCGAACGGTAGCCGACCAGCTGCGGTTTTGGTGCGCAAATGGTCGTTGAGCGATAGGTAGCGCGCCGAAATCCCCGGTTAGCGGTCCGCTGAGCCGTACTCCAGCGCCGGCTCCGCCGAGTCCACCGTCCCGTTGCTCGAGATCGTCAGCATGCCGGGTTGCACGTCGTACCGCGCGCCGTCGGCCGGATTGGTGGCGACGAACCCCGCACCCGACGGTTGCACGTTGTCGAGTCGCACGTTGGCGCCGTCGCGCAGCCGCTCACCCAGGTAGTAGTAGTCGCCCGGCGCCGTCTCACATACCACCGCCAGCGACTGTGCGGTTCTGATCGCCGCCGCCGGCGTGCTGCCCGCATCGCAGCGCGCGGTGTGCCCGATGAAGCCCTGCGAGTCCGTCCCCGAAACCCCCGCGATCGGCGCCCCGCTGGTGGTCGGTGTGGTGGACGGCGTCGGGGTTGTCGTTGTCGTCGTGGTCGTCGTCTCCTCCTCGGCCGACGGCGCGGTGGTTTCGGTCGTCGTCGACGGCGGCAGCGCCAGCGACGTCTGCGGCGCCGATCCGCTCCCGTGGTCGCCGAACGCCAGCACCAACGCCAGCACCACGGCCGCGGTGAACAGCACGATCGTCGTCACGACCAACCCGATCTGCGCGGGCCCGAAACGCGGCTTGCGGTTCGGCGCGGGTGGCGGCAACGGTGCGTACGCCGGCTGGTAGCCCGTGCGCACCGGATTCGGGTCGACGGCCGAGAACTGCCGCGTCGACGGCGGCGGCTGCGGCGGCGGGGGCGGTGCCGCGACCGGAGCATTCGCCGCCGCAGCGGCGGCCTTGGCCAGCTCACCTGCCGTCGCGAATCGGTCCGCAGGTTTCTTCGCCATGCCGCGGGCGATGACCTCGTCGAACTCCCGGCTGATGCCTCTGCGCATGATGCTCGGGCGCGGCGCGGGCGAGAACAGGTGGGCGCCCATGATCTCGCGTAGGTCGCCGGAGTCGAACGGCGCCCGACCGGTCAGGCACTCATAAAGCAGGCAGGTCAGCGAGTAGATGTCGGAGGCGGGCCCGCCGCGCTCTCCGCTGATGCGTTCCGGCGCCATGTATGCGCACGAGCCGATCACCAGCCCGGTCTTGGTGACCGCCGCTTCCCCGCCGCCGTGGGCGATGCCGAAGTCGACGAGATACGCGAAGTCGTCGGCGGTGAGCAGCACGTTCTCCGGCTTGATGTCGCGATGCACGAGACCGTTGGCGTGCGCGGCGTCCAGCGCCGCCGCCACCTGCGTGATGATCGACACGACGCGCGTCGCGGGCAACGCGCCGTCGGTGCGCAGCAGTTCCTTGAGGCTCGCGCCCTCGACCAGGCGCATGTCGATGTAGAGCGTTCCGTCGATGTCTCCGAAGTCGTGCACGGGGATGACGTGCGGTTCCTGCAGTCGCGCAGCGACGCGCGACTCGCGTCGGAAACGTTCCTGAAAGTTGGGGTCGACGGCCATATCCGGACGTAGCAGCTTGATCGCCACCGTCCGCTCCTTTGCGGTGTCATAGGCGCGGTAGACCTCGCCCATGCCGCCGACGCCGATCAGGGACTTCAGCTCATACGGCCCGAATCGCGTACCCAGTCGGGAGCCGCCCTTCGGGGAGCTCAACATGCAATCCTTCCTCTTATCGACATCAGCGCAGCAGTCAATGGTGTTCCCGCAACGCGCTGTTACATAACCCGCTCCCCGCAGCAGGTATACGTCGACTCCGATGTCACAGCCGCACAGGCGATTTCCTCGACCAGGTTACCGCTTGTTTCGTTTCGCGCTGAACGACACCGTCACAGCGTCGGCGACCTTCATCGAGCCCATCAGCATCGAATACGGCTTGAGGCCGAAGTCCGAGTGCCGCACGTCGGCCTCACATGAGATACGCCACACCTCGTCGAGTTCGCTCACCGCGACGTCAACGACCTGGTTTCGAGTCTGCCCGTGAATCTGCAGCGTCCCGGTGAGACGGTATCGGTCGCCGGTCTTGTCGATGTCGCTCGATTCGAACGTGATTCGCGGAAACCGCTTCGCATTCAGCACTTTCAGGGCATTCGTCCGCGCGAGCGCCTTCTCGGGGCCGGTCAACGGCGTCACGCCGCCCTCGCCGCTGAGCACCTCGAGCGAATCCACGTCGACCGTCAGCGTCACCTGGGTCGGTTCGCCGTCCGCCCAGGCGACCGTCGCGTGCCAGATGTTCATCACAATCGTGAGGCGGTGGCCCATCTTCGCGGCGCGGCCCCCGACGCCGGTGCGGATCTCCAGCCGACCGTCGGACTGATCCAGCTTCCAGGTCTGCGGCATGCCGTCCATTGTGGCGGTCGCCCGTTTCACCACCCCGGACGCGGGTATCTGCACACGATGGAGTCAGCCCACTTCACCGATATCACCGTGTCCGTCGACGGCGCCCGGCACTCGCTGACCGTCGACAACCGCACGACTTTGCTGGACCTCCTCCGCGAACATCTTGGCGTCACCGCGCCCAAGAAGGGCTGCGACCACGGCCAGTGCGGATCGTGCACGGTTCTGCTCGACGGCAGACGCGCCACCACCTGCCTGGCGTTCGCCGTTGCCCACGACGGCGCCGAGATCGTCACCGCAGCCGGGCTCGGCGACGCCGGCGCGCTGCATCCCGTCGCCCAGGCCTTCCTCGACCACGACGGTTTCCAGTGCGGTTACTGCACGCCCGGCCAGATCTGCTCGGCCGTCGGCATGCTCGACGAGGTCAAGTCCGGCGCACCGAGCCACGTCACCGAGGACCTCGAGCAAACGCCCGAACTGTCCAACGACGAGATCCGCGAACGGATGAGCGGCAACCTGTGCCGCTGCGCCGCCTACCCAAACATCGTCGCCGCCATCCATGAGGCCGCCCGATGATTCCCTTCGACTACCACCGCGCCACCAGCGTCTCCGACGCGGTCACCGCCGTCGCCGAGCGCCCTGACGCGGTGTTCCTCGCCGGCGGCACCAACCTCGTCGATCACATGAAGCTCGGCATCGTCGAGCCGTCGCTGATCGTCGATGTGAGCCACCTGTCGCTCACCGACGTCGACCAGCTGCCCGACGGGTCGCTGCGCGTCGGCGCCGACGTCCGCAACAGCGACCTCGCGGCCCACCCCGTGGTCCGCAGCCGCTACCCCGTCCTCGCCCGCGCGCTGCTCTCGGCGGCCTCCGGTCAGCTGCGCAACCTCGCCACCACCGCGGGAAACCTGTTGCAGCGCACCCGGTGCGTCTACTTCCAGGACGTCACCACACCGTGCAACAAGCGCACCCCCGGCGAGGGCTGCTCGGCGATCGGCGGTTACGTCCGCTACCACGCCATCCTCGGCGCCTCGGAACACTGTGTCGCCGTGCATCCGTCGGACATGGCGGTCGCGATGGCAGCGCTCGACACGGTCGTAGTCTACGTAGATGCCGACGGTGAACATCGCCTGCCGCTCACCGACTTTCACCGGCTACCCGGCGACCGCCCCGACCGCGACACCGTGCTACCGCAAGGCGCGCTCATCACCGCGGTCGAGATCCCTGTGCCGCCGAAGGGTGCCCGCTCGACGTACCGCAAGGTGCGCGACCGCGCGTCGTACGCGTTCGCGTTGACGTCGGTGGCCGCCGAACTCGTCGTCGATGACGGCACCGTCGCCAGCGCCCGCGTCGCACTTGGTGGCGTCGCCCACAAACCATGGCGCGCATCCCGCGCCGAGCAGGAGCTCACTGGTGCACCGGCCACCGAGGACTCCTTCCGCCGGGCCGCGGACGCCGAACTCGAGAGCGCACAACCGTTGCCCGGCAACGAGTTCAAGGTCGAACTCACCCGCCGCGCCATCGTCGCCACCCTGGCCGAGCTGACGGAGCAGCGATGACCACCCTGCAACCCCGCGCCATCGGCACCGCCGTCACCCGTCTCGACGGGCCCGCCAAGGTCACCGGCACCGCGGACTACGCCTACGAGTACGCCGTCGACAACGCCACGTATCTGCACCCGGTCCAGGCCACCATCGCCAAAGGCCGGATCACGACGATGGACACCTCCGCCGCCGAGGCGGTCGATGGAGTCCTGGCCGTGCTCACCGCGTTCGACAAGCCCCGGCTGGCCGACACCTCGAACGGCGACCTCACGGTGCTGCAAGGCCCGCAAGTCAACTACCGCGGCCAGCTGATCGGCGGCGTGATCGCGGAGAGCGCCGAAACCGCCAGGCACGCAGCGGCACTCGTGCACGTCGAGTACGACGAGGCGCCGCACGACGTCGCGCTGAGCGCCGACCACCCGAAGCTGTACGCGCCCGACGAGGTCAACGCGGGTTATCCGACCGACACGTCCGAGGGCGACGTGGAAGCCGCGCTGCGGGACGCGCCGATCGTCGTCGATCAGACCTACAGCACGCCACACGAGCACAACAATCCGATGGAACCGCACGCCTGTATCGCGCTGTGGGACATCGACACCCTGACGCTGTGGGACTCGACCCAAGGTGTGCACGCAGTCCGTAAGGAGGTGGCGACCACGTTCGGCCTGCAACCCGAGCAGGTGCGGGTGATCGCGAAAAACGTCGGCGGAGGCTTCGGCTCCAAAGGTTCACCGCACTCGCACAACATCCTCGCCGTGATGGCCGCGCAACGGGTTCCCGGCCGGCCGGTGAAGCTGGCGGTGACGAGGCAGCAGATGTTCGACTTCGTCGGGTACCGCACGCCGACAATCCAGCACCTTCGCCTGGCCGCCGAACGCGACGGGACGTTGACGGCGATCAGCCACGAAGTCGTCACCCAGACCGCGACCGTCAAGGAGTTCGCCGAGCAGGCCGCGGTCCCGTCGCGCATGATGTATGCCGGCCCGAACCGCAAGACGTCACACCGGGTCGCGGCGCTCGACGTGCCCGTCCCGTTCTGGATGCGCGCCCCGGGCGAGTGTCCCGGCATGTACGCACTCGAGGTCGCGATGGACGAACTCGCCGTCGCCTGCGGCGTCGACCCGGTCGAGTTGCGCATCCGCAACGAACCCGACGTCGACCCCGAGACCGGCAACCCGTGGTCGGACCGCCGCCTTGTCGAATGCCTGCAGACGGGTGCGGAACGGTTCGGCTGGACATCGCGAGACCCCGAGCCCGGAACCCGCTGCGAGGGTGAATGGTTGGTCGGCACCGGTGTCGCGTCGTCGGTGTATCCGGCGATGAACATGCCGGGCAACGGCGCTCGCATCGAATGCGTCGCACCGGGCCGCTACGCCGTCGGCATCGGGGCGGTCGACATCGGCACCGGCACCTGGACGGCGCTTTCGCAGATCGCGGCGGACGCGCTGGGCTGTGAGCTGGACGCGATCGACCTGCAGATCGGCGACACGGACCTGCCCGCCGCTTCGGTGGAGGGCGGCTCGTCGGGCATCAGCTCGTGGGGCCGCGCGATCGTCGCTGCGGCACAACAGTTCCGGCGCGACCACGGTGACGACCCGGCCGTCGGCGTCGCGACCACCGCCGAGGCGCCGGAGAACGAGGAGGCGCAGAACTTCGGAATGTATTCGTTCGGCGCGCATTTCGTCGAGGCGAGGGTCAGCCGACATACCGGCGAGATCCGGGTGTCGCGGATGCTCGGGGTGTTCTCGGTCGGGCGGGTGATCAACCCGGTGACGTTGCGCTCGCAGCTTATCGGCGGCATGACGATGGGCCTGTCGATGGCGCTGCACGAGGAGAGCGTGCGCGACCCGCGGTTCGGCCATGTCGTCACCAGAGACCTGGCGACCTACCACATCAGCTCGCACGCCGACGTTCCCGCCGTCGAGGCGATGTGGCTCGACGACGTCGACAAGCACTCTAACCCGATGGGATCGCGCGGTGCGGGTGAGATCGGCATCGTGGGGTCGGCCGCTGCGGTGGTCAACGCGGTGTACCACGCGACCGGTATTCGGGTGCGCGATCTGCCGGTGATGTGCGACGCGGTGCTCGTTGCGGGCGCCTAGGTCGGCGGGTACGGCAGGCCGAACTCGTCGGCGAGCAGGCTCTGCACGATGATCATCGCCGCCTTCGAGCCGGCGGCGATCGCGCCTGCGACATAGGGTTGTTCGCTACAGACGTCGCCCGCGGCGAACACGCCGCCGGTGACTGTGCGGTGGATCTCGTCGATGTTGATGGTGTCGGCGGCCAGCGGGCCGGGTGTGCATTCCGCGCCCAATTGTTGGGCCAGCGGCGAGCGTTGGCGCAGCGGCGCCTCGACCAGCAGGCCGTCGCGGACCAGACGGTCGCCGTCGGCGAATGCGATTGCGGTCAATTGGCCGTTGTCGCTGTGCAATTCGACGACACGGCGGTCATCGATCGTGACGTTCGCCGATTGCAGGACGTTGACGTCGGCGGGTGACAGGTCGGTGCTGCCGTCGGTCAGTAGCACGACGTCGTCGCTCCAGCCGCGCAGCATCAGCGCCGAGTGCATGGCCTCCTCGCCGGCGGCCATGGTGGCGAGCCGCTTGTCGCGCATCTCCCAGCCGTGGCAGAACGGGCACTGGAACACCGAGGTGCCCCACAGTTCCGCGAGCCCGGGCAGCTCCGGCGGGCAGTACTGCATGCCGGTGGCGAGCAGGACGCGCTTGGTGAGAATCGGGTCGCCGTCGTCCGGTTCGAGGACGAACCCGCTGTCGACGGGACGGCCGCTGCGTACCGTGCCGTGCCGGTACTCGACGCTGGGGTACGACGCCAGCTCTCGGCGCCCGGCGGCGTAGAGCTCGGCCGGTGGCCGCTGGTCATAGCCGAGAAGACCGCCGATGACGCTCGACACGCGGTTGCTCTGCTCGTCGGCGTCGATCACGACCGTGCGCCGCCGCGCCCGGCCCAGGACGAGGGCGGCGCTCAGCCCGGCGGCTCCGGCCCCGACGACGGCGCATTCCCATTGCATGGCGACAAGTTTCCCCGGGTCGCAGTTATGAAACGTCGGGTAGCCGCGGATAGGGCTTGGACTCGCGATCCGGCGCCAGCGGGACGGCTGTCAGCCCGATGAGGAACGCGGTCAGGTGCCCGACTTCGGTGAAGGTCGGGCGTGCGGCGGCGTTACCCGCCAGCGCCAGCACCGCCGTGGCCTGCGCAGGTGATCGCCACGGCTTTCGGGTGTAGCCGGACAGCGCGCCGGCCACGCCGAGGACGAAGTAGCTCACCCCGACGTCGCGGGCGTTTTCCAGCCGCTGCGGCGCGCGTCCTTTGCCGATCAGCAGCCGCAGGTAGCTCTGGCCGACGTAGGTGCCGACGACGTGCGCGCCGAGACCGACGAGAAGCCAACGCCACCAACATAATCGGCGCTCTGCCGGTGCGACCACGCCGGCGAACACTGGCACGTACGGCCACCATCGGTGGTCGTCGAGCCAGAACAGGCTGGTCGTGAGGACGCGCGACGGTTCGGTGCGCAGCCGACGCAGGTTGGTGGAGTTTCTGCGCTGGATCCGCCGCGACCCTCGATGGCCGGCCGAGCGCTGCACGCGGGTGGTGATGAGCAGGACGACCAACCACGCGAACGTGAGCGGCGCGCCGCGGATGAGCTGCACAACGCGACAGTACTGCCGAGCAGGTTTGTCACCCGCCCCTAGTGGGGATAGTGATCGTGCAAGGAGCTGGGATGACGACCGCAGATTCTGAGATTGATCTCGACGCCCTGTCGACCGACGACCATGGCTACACGGTCAACGACGAGGACGAGGACGACCCGATCCTGCTCGACCGCGATGGCAAGCCGATCCAGACCTGGCGCGAGCGCTATCCGTACGACGAGCGGATGTCGCGCGACGATTACGAGCGGGTGAAACGGCGCCTGCAGATCGAACTGCTCAAACTGCAGAAGTGGAGTAAACGCACCGGCGCCCGGCACGTGATCCTGTTCGAGGGTCGCGACGCGGCGGGCAAGGGTGGATCCATCCAGCGGTTCATGGAGCACCTCAACCCGCGCGGCGCACGGGTGGTGGCGTTGGAGAAGCCGACCGAAGAAGAGAAGTCGCAGTGGTACTTCCAGCGATACGTCAGGCATCTGCCGACGGCCGGGGAGATGGTGTTGTTCGACCGGTCCTGGTACAACCGCGCGGGAGTCGAACGGGTGATGGGCTTCTGTACGCCCGAACAGCACGCCGAGTTCATGCGCCAGGCGCCGGCGTTCGAGGAGATGCTGGTCAACTCGGGACTGCACCTGACCAAGTTCTGGTTCTCGGTGTCGCCGGCCGAGCAGCGGACGCGGTTCGCGATCCGGCTCATTGATCCGTTGCGGCAGTGGAAGTTCTCGTCGGTGGACATGGAAGCGGTCAACCGGTGGGAGGACTACACCAGGGCCAAGGAGGAGATGTTCGTCGCGACCGACACCGACTATGCGCCGTGGATCGTGGTGAAGAGCAACGACAAGAAGCGCGGGCGCATCAACGCGATGCGGTATCTGCTGTCGCGGTTCGACTATGACGACAAGGACGACGAGGTGGTCGGCGAGCCGGATCCGTTGATCGTCGGCCGGGCGCTGGAGGACTAGTTCATCACGGGTGTAGCGCCGAGATTGCAGTGAGGGTCGTGGTCGGCGGTACAGCCGTCAGTGCAATCTCGAGGTTAGGGAGCCCGCACGAAAGATGAGCCGCGCTCGCGGTCGAGGAAGGTCTCGGACTTGTTCTTCAGGAAGAACAGGTACACCACGAGGGACACCGCGATGCAGACGGTGACGTAGCCGATGAACAACGGGACCTGATCGCGTTCCCTGAGCGCCTGATAGATCATCGGAGCGGTGCCGCCGAACATCGAGTTCGCCAGCGCGTAGCCGACACCCACGCCCAGCGCCCGCACCCGCGCCGGAAACAATTCCGACTTGACCAGCGCATTGATCGAGGTGTAGCCGGTGAGGATCACGTAGCCGATCGCCACCAGAAGGAAAGACGTTAACGGAGAGCGTGTTTCGGGCAAGTAGGTGATCAGCACATAGGTGTAGATCACCCCGCCGAAACCGAACCACAGCAGCAGCGGTTTGCGACCGACCTTATCGCTGATCATGCCGCCGACCGGCTGCAGCAGCATCAGGAAGATCAACCCGATAAGGTTGATCCACGTGCCCGTCATGCCCTCACCCTTGTAAGCGGTCTTGACGATCGCCGGCGCGTTGACGCTGTAGGTGTAGAACGCGATGGTGCCGCCCAATGTGATCAGGAAGCACATCAGCAGCGGCTTCGGGTAGTGGGTGAACAACTCGCGTATCGAGCCGGCTCCCTTGTCCTGCCCGGTCTTGGCCGCTTCGATGACGTCCTCGCTGAGCGACTCGTCCATGGTCCGGCGCAACCAGAACACCACCACCGCAGCGACGCCGCCGACGGCGAAGCCGATCCGCCAACCGAATTCGCGCATCTGTTCGTCGACGAGGAACGCGTCGACGATCAACAGCGTGAGCTGAGCCAGCACATGTCCGCCGACCAGCGTCACGTACTGGAACGACGAGAAGAAGCCACGTCGCTCACGCGTCGCCGCTTCGGACATGTACGTCGCCGACGTCCCATACTCGCCGCCGGTCGCGAAACCCTGCACCAATCGCGCCAGGATCAGGATGACCGCCGCGGCCGCGCCGATGCTGGCTTGTGAGGGCACCAGCGCGACGACCATCGAGCAGCCCGCCATCAGCGACACACTCACCGTGAGCGCGGCGCGGCGGCCCCGTCGGTCGGCGAACCGGCCGAAGAACCAGGAGCCGACCGGCCGCATCACGAAGGTCACCGCGAAGATCGCGTACACGTACACCGTCGAGTTCTTCTCGGATTCGTCGAAGAACTGCGCTTCGAAGTAGGGCGCGAACACCGTGTAGATGTAGACGTCGTACCACTCGACGAGGTTGCCCGACGAGCCGCGGATCGTGTTCCAGATCGCCCGCCGGGTTTCGGCAGGTGTCGACCGCGGCGGTGGCGCTTCCGTCGTCGTACTCATCGACGGTCACAATAGCCGCGGGTTGGCGGATTCTGCGTTCAATCGCTCCCGCTGCGGGACGACGACGTACTTCGGGTCGCGGGTCGACGCCACGCCTGCCTCGAAGACGCCGAACCTCTGCAGCGCACTCCCCACCAGCAGCGCCGCCCCCGACGCCGCGACCGTCGCCCGGTTCCGTCCGATTACGGCCCCGACCGCACCGCCGACCGTCAGCACCTCCGACAGCTGACGCAGCCGGTGCACCTTGCCCGTCGTGTACGCCTCACCGGACAGCCCCAGCTGCCGCTCCATCACCCGCGACGCCGCCACTTCCATGCCCGCGCCCAGCACCGCCATCCGCCGCGCCGGACTTGACTCGTCCAACGGCGCCAACAGCATTCCCAGGCCGGCGCCGCTCGCCGCCGCCGAACCCGTGAACACGAACGGCAGATACGGATGCGCCTCCCGCCAGGCCGGAACCGCCGTCTGCGACAACAGAACCGCCGTGTACGACGCCACCCCCGGCGCCGTGGCCGCCGCCCACAGTCCGGCCGGTCGAGCCGCCCGGTCCACCACCCGGCCCAGCCACGTCCGCCGTAGCCGGCCCGGCATCAACTCCGCCACCGCCGCCAGGCCCGCGCCCGGCCCGTACGCCGACAGGATCCAGGTGCCCACGCTCATCGGCGAACTCGGCTTCGCCACCCTCAGCATGTGGTGGAACCGCTCCGGTCGCCCGAGATCGGCGATCAGGAAGTACAGGCTCGCCAAAATGCTTGCCAGCGAACCGATTCGGGACACCTTCCGGAGGCCGGGCCGTCCCGTCAGGTCCGCACCCGCAGCCAGCATCGCCGCGCCCGCCGACACGCCACCGCAGAACAGGTACGCCGCGATCATCCAGTTCCACACCGGGGTCTTGAGGATCTGCTTGCCGTAGTAGGACCGGAACTCGGCTTGGGGCACCGCCAGCTGTTCGCGCGGCATCAGCTTCTCTTCCCGAGGAACGACGACACCGCGAGGCCGACCAAAGCCGACGCCGCCATTCCCGCGTAGCGCCACATCGCGCCGGCGTCGCGCGTCGGCACCACCGGGTCCGGCGGCAGCCCGTACACCTCGGGCTCGTCGAGCAAGAGGAAGAACGCTCCGTCGCCGCCGACGCCGTCGTTCGGGTCTTCGCCGTACAGGCGCGCCGATGTCTCGCCACGGTCGTGTAACTCGTTGACGCGCAATGCCGCCCGGTCCCGCAACTCGTCCAGGACACCGAACTGAATCGAGTCGGTCGGGCACGCCTTCGCACATGCCGGCTCCAGCCCGTCGAGCAGCCGGTCGTAGCACAGCGTGCACTTGAACGCTCGGCCGTCGCCCTCACGCCGCTCGATCACCCCGTACGGACAGGCCGACACGCAGTATCCGCAGCCGTTGCAGATATCCTGCTGCACAACGACGGTCGCGAACTCGGTGCGGAACAGCGCGCCGGTCGGGCAGACGTCCAGGCACCCGGCGTGCGTGCAGTGCTTGCACACGTCGCTGCTCATCAACCAGCGGAAGTCCGTGCGGGTTTCGGGACCCGAAGCGTCGCCGGGCCGTTCGAAGCCGGGCATACCGAGGTCCACCGAGGCGGGTTGCTCGACGAACGCGACATGCCGCCACGAGTTCGCGCCCAGCTCGCCGGTGTTGTCGAACGACATGCCCAGCAAGTTGAACCCGTCCTCGGGCACGCCGTTCCACTCCTTGCAGGCCACCTCGCATGCCTTGCAACCGATGCACACCGAGGTGTCGGTGAAAAAGCCCATCCGCGGCGGATGCTCGGCGTAGCCGGCGTCACCCGCCACGTCGGCCAGCGGGCCATAGAAGCTGTTGGGGCTCATGGCTTCTCCTCGGTGTGGTCTGTCGAAGCCTCGGTGGTGTCCAGGTTGGTGCCCGTCTCGGGGGTGATGCGCGCCCGCTCGCGGTACATCGCGATGTACTCCAGCAGCGCCGGTCCACGCGGCCGTCGACCGGGCTGGATGTCGCATGTCGCGACCTTGCTCTCTTGGATGAACACGTTCGGGTCGGCGACCACGCCCACCAGGTCGTTCACCACGTCGCCGTCGATCAGCCCGACACTGCCCCAGTGGTAGGGCATCCAGACCTGGTGCACGATCCGGTCCTCGATCCGCAGCGGCCGCATCCGGTCCGTCACGAACACCCGTGCATCGACCGCCGACCGGCTGGTCACCACGTGCGCCCATTCCATATGCGTCAGACCGCGTTCGGCCGCCAGCTGCGGCGACACCTCCACGAACAAACCCGGCTGAAGTTCGCTGAGATAGGGCAGGTGGCGGCTCATTCCGCCCGCGGTGTGGTGCTCGGTCAGCCGGGCCGCGGTGAAGACGAACGGGAACACCTCGCCGTGCAACTCCGGCGGCGACGGGTTCGACGGGTTGTCCGCACGTCCGTACACCTTGCGCGCCGGATTGCCCTGCTGCTTGTAGAACGCGTTGGGCACCGGTGACTCGTGCGGCTCGTAGTGCGTCGGCAACGGCCCGTCGAGCACCCCGTTCGGCGCGAACAGCCAGCCCTTGCCGTCGGCTTGCATGACGAACGCGTCGTCACCGCGCAGCGCATCGACACCGACTGCGTCCGACGGCGGTTCGTAGTCCGGCGGTTTGGTCTTCTCGAAGTCGGGGACGTCGTAACCGGTCCACTCGCCCTTCGAGGCGTCCCACCACACCAGCTTCTTGCGCTCGCTCCACGGCCTGCCCTGCGGGTCCGCCGACGCGCGGTTGTAGAGCACGCGCCGGTTCAGCGGCCACACCCAACCCCACTGCGCGTCGTCGTGCGGCGCGCGCCGGGCGGCCTGGTTGACCTCGTCGGCGTAGACGCCGCTGTAGATCCAGCACCCGCACATCGTGGTGCCGTCGGCCTTGAGTTCCAGATAGCCGTTCACCGCACGACCCGTCGTCAGGTCGACGCCGTTGATGCGCCGCAGCACATCCTCGGCGGACGGTTCGTCGCCCTCCAGTTCGTAGTCCCAGGAGAGGTCGAGCAGCGGGCGGTCGCGCTCATCTGTTGAGCCGGCGAGCTTTTCACGCAGGATACGGCCCAGGTGGTAGAAGAACCACAACTCGGAGCGGGCGTCGCCCGGCGGTTCGACCGCCTTCTCCCGCCACTGCAGTTTGCGCTGCGTCTGCGTGAACGTGCCCGCCTTCTCCACATGCGACGCGGCCGGGAACAGGAACACCTCGGTGCGGCACGTCTGCGGTTCGATCTCC
Organism: Mycolicibacterium celeriflavum; assembly: GCF_010731795.1. Classification (NCBI taxonomy): domain Bacteria; kingdom Bacillati; phylum Actinomycetota; class Actinomycetes; order Mycobacteriales; family Mycobacteriaceae; genus Mycobacterium; species Mycolicibacterium celeriflavum. Next base: position 2,569,500 of record NZ_AP022591.1, read on the forward strand.
CCCGTTTCGATTTCGGGGGAGTTCTTCCAGAGCGTCGCGCTCTCGATCTCGACGAGATCGCGCACCACCAGCCAGTCGAGGTTGGCCATGCCGAGGCGCTGCAACCGTCCGTGGGCCGACCCGACCGCCGGGTTCTGGCCGAGCAGGAAGTAGCCGAACACGTTGCCGTCGACCATGTCCATCACTGTGCGGTAGGTGCCGTGGTCGCCGTTGATGCGCGGCAGATAGTCGAAGCAGTAGTCGTTGTCGGCGGTAGCGTGCTCGCCCCAGTACTCCTTGAGCAGCGACACCATGTACGTATCGGCGTTGTGCCAGAAGCCTTTCTGATTGTGCCCGATGATGTCGTCGAGATACTCCGACAACGTCTCCTGACCTGCGTGCGGCATCGCCAGATAGCCGGGTAGCAGGTTGAACAACGTCGGCACGTCGGTCGAGCCCTGGATGCTGGCGTGCCCGCGCAGCGCGAACACGCCGCCACCGGGTCGGCCGATGTTGCCCAGCAGCAACTGGATGATCGCCCCGGCGCGGATGAACTGCGCGCCCATCGTGTGTTGCGTCCACCCGACGCTGTACACCAGGGCAGACGTGCGCTCGCGCCCGGAGTTGGCGGCCCACGTCCGCGCAATGTCGAGGAAGTCCGATGCCGGTATGCCGCACACGCGTTCCACCATCTCCGGCGTGTAGCGGGCGTAGTGCCGCTTGAGGATCTGATAGACGCAGCGGGGGTGTTGCAAGGTCGGGTCTGATGGAATACATTGCGCCCCAACCTCGATCGGTGCGCCGCCCGACCCGTGCTGATCGGGCGCGGCGTGCTCCTTGGCGCCGGCGCCGCCGTATTCGGGATCGGTGCGTTCGTACTGCCACGTCGACGGGTCGTAAGAGGCAGTGTCGCGGTCGTAGCCGGAGAACAACCCCTCGAGGTCCTCCGCGTCGCGGAAGCGTTCGTCGACGATGAACGATGCGTTGGTGTACGCGGTGACGTACTCGCGGAAGTCAAGGTCGTTGCTCAGGATGTGGTTGATCACCCCGCCGAGGAACGCGATGTCACTGCCCGCGCGCAGCGTGAGATGCCGGTCGGCCAGCGCGCTGGTGCGGGTGAACCGCGGATCGATGTGCACCACCTCCGCGCCGCGCGCCTTGGCCTCGACGACCCATTGGAACCCGACCGGATGGGCTTCGGCCATGTTCGAGCCCATGATCACGATGAAGTCCGCATTGGCGAGGTCTTGCTGGTAGTCCGTCGCCCCGCCGCGACCGAAGGAGGCTCCCAGACCGGGAACCGTGGCGCTGTGTCAAATGCGGGCCTGGTTCTCGATCTGCAGTGCCCCCAACGCGGTGAAAAGCTTCTTGATCAGGTAGTTCTCTTCGTTGTCCAGCGTCGCGCCGCCCAGGCTGGCGATACCCATGGTGCGGCGCAGCGTGTTGCGGTCGGCGTCGAACTGCTGCCAGCCCTTCTCGCGCGCGTCGAGGATGCGGTCGGCGACCATGTCCATCGCCGTGTCGAGGTCGATGTCCTGCCACTCGGTGGCGTACGGCGGGCGGTAGCGCACCTTGGTCAACCGCTGCGGACCGGTGACAAGCTGCTTGCTCGCAGAACCCTTGGGGCACAGGCGGCCTCGCGATATCGGACTGTCCGGATTGCCCTCGATCTGGATGACTTTCTCGTCCTTGACGTAGACCTTCTGCGCGCAGCCCACCGCGCAGTACGGGCAGACGGAATGCGCGACCCGGTCCGCTTCGGTGGTCCGCGGCGTCAGCGTGGCTGAGCGCTTGGACTGCGCGGCCTGGCCCCGGCCCAACCGGTCCTGACCGGTGAGCTGGCGGTAGACCGGCCACGACTGGAACAGCCCCTTGATGTCCATAGCGCCTCCTTACCCGACGTCTCCCCCATCAAACCGCGTCGCGGCGCTGCTGTTGCGCAGTTGGCGCCATGTCGGCGTCGGGCCTCGTCAGGGCGCTGCGTCGCCGCCGGTCGTCCTCCTTCGCGGGCGACTCCGGGCGCCATGGTGGCGGGAACCGAACGCAACTGCTGCGCTCACCCTCTATGGTGCTGCTGTGGCCGAAATCGACCGTCGCACCCTGATGATGATGACCGGAGTCGCCGCGCTGGGCGCGGCGGCCATGCCCGCCCCCCTGGCCAATGCCTCACCGCTACGGCCATCCCCACCGGCGCAGCCGCCACCTGATGCGGCGACAGGCACCTACCTGTTCCAGGACGAATTCGACGGCCCGGCCGGATCGGCCCCCGATCCGGCGAAGTGGATCGTGCAGAACTGGGACGACCCGGTGACGCCCCCGATCGCTGGGCATTACCGCGACGACCGTCGCAACGTGTTCATCGACGGCAACTCCAACCTCGTGCTGTGCGCGACCCAGGAAGGCGACCAGTACTTCAGCGGCAAGGTGCTCAGCCACTTCCGAGGCCAGATCGGCACCACATGGGAAGCGCGCATCAAGCTCGACTGCATGCACCCCGGCCTGTGGCCCGCCTACTGGCTGCTCAACCAGGACCCGCTGCCCGATGGTGAGATCGACATCGTCGAGTACTACGGCAACGAGTCGTGGCCGCCCGGCACCACCGTCCACGCCGCCTCCAACGGCAAGACGTGGGAGGGCAAGTCGATCCCCCAGCTGGTGGACCCGGCGTGGCACAACTGGCGCACCGAGTGGAGCGAGGACGGCTTCCGCTTCTGGCGCGACTACGTCGACGGCGCTGACCCGTACTTCACCGTTCCGGCCGAGCCGATTCCCGTTCACGGCCGACCCGGGGACCTGCGGTGGCCGTTCAGCATCCCCGGCTACTGGCTGCAGGCGATCTTCAACCTCGCGGTCGGTGGTTCGGGTGGCGGCGATCCGCGTCGGGCCCCCTACCCATCGGTGATGCTCATCGACTGGATCCGCGTCTGGTAGACGTCCCCGGCCGCGGTCGGCTGGCGCGGCTGGAACCGCTGCTCGTCGCCGTCCTCGGCGCCGCGGTGAGCCTCGTGGGCGCCGGCCGTCCGTCGTTCTGGTACGACGAGGCGGCGACGATCTCGGCGTCCTACAGCCGGTCGCTGCATCAGCTGTGGCAGATGCTGGCCGACGTGGACGCCGTCCACGGCCTCTACTACCTGCTGATGCACGGCTGGTTCGCCGTCTTCCCGCCGACCGAGTTCTGGTCGCGGGTGCCGAGCGGCCTGGCGGTCGGCGCCGCCGCGGCGGGCGTGGTGGTGCTGGGCAGGCAGCTGTCGTCGCGGACGGTCGGGCTCGCGGCGGGCGTCGTCTGCGCGATCCTGCCCCGGGCGACGTGGGCGGGTATCGAGGCGCGTCCGTACGCGTTGTCGATGATGCTCGCCGTGTGGCTGGCGGTCCTGCTGGTGTGGACGACGCAGCGCGAATCCCGTTGGGCGTGGGCGGGTTACGGCGTGCTGCTGGCGGTGTCGATCCTGCTCGATGTCTACCTGGCGCTGTTGTTCTTCGTCCACGCCGTCTTCGTGATGGCGTTCCGGCGCACCCGGACGGTGGTGCTGCCGTTCGCGATCGCATCGGGAATCGCGCTCGGCGTGATGGCGCCGTTCGTCGCGGTGGTCGCCGGACAGGCCAACCAGATCAGCTGGATCACGCCGATCGGTCTGCGAACCTTCGAAGACGTTGCCGTACAGCAGTATTTCGACCGCAATCCGTATTTCGCGGCGCTGTCCGCGGTGGTGGTGCTGGTGGCGATCGCGGTGTGGGTGTTCGTGAGGCGGCCGAGCGTCGGTGAGCGGGAAGCGATCGTGCTGGCGGTGGCGTGGCTGGTGATTCCGACGGCGCTGATCGTGGCGTACTCGGCGCTGGCCGAACCGCTCTACACGCCGCGCTATCTGTGCTTCACCGCGCCCGCGATGGCCCTGCTGCTCGGGGTCTGCATCGCCGCGTTGGCGCGCTCGGCGTGGGTAACGGCGGCGGTCGTCGGCGTGTTCGCCGTGGTCGCGGCGCCCACTTTCGTTACGGTGCAACGCGGTCCGTATGCGAAGTACCACATGGATTACAGCCAGGTGGCCGACCTGGTCTCGACGAAGGCCGCCGCGGGCGACTGTCTTCTGGTCAACGACACCGTGACGTTCCATCCCGCGCCGATGCGACCGCTGATGGCCGCGCGCCCCGACGCCTTCCGTAAGGTGGTCGACGTCAGCCTCTGGCAGCGGGCGGTCGACACCCGCGAGGTGTTCGACACGAACCTCATCCCCGAGGCGTCCGTGGGGCCGCTCGAACATTGCGCGACCGTCTGGATCATCACGCAGGCAGACCCCGCCGCTCCGAAACGCGAAGAGGGAGTGGCGATTCCGCCCGGTCCGCTGTTCGGCGGCACACGCGCGTTCGCCGTCAGCCACGACATGGGCTTTCGTCTGGTCGAGCGGTGGCAGTTCAGCCTGGTGCAGGTGATCCGGGCGCAGCGGTAGGCGTCAGGTGTTGCGCCCGCTGAGGGCGTCGCGCAACCGGTCCACCAGACCCGCGCCCGGTGCGAGGATCTTGTTGGCCGGCGGGTGATCGGGCGCCAGCGGGTGCGGCCGTGTCGGCGCCATTGCCTTGGCGCGCTGGAACTTCTCACTCAGCTCGTGCAGCTCCTCGGGCGGGCAGGAATCGCGCAGCTCGGCGAGCATGTCGTTCTCCTCGTCCTCGATGTGATGGCGGATCTCGCCGATGAGCTTTCGCACCAGATCGTCGTACTCGGGGTCGTCGGTGCCGGCCTTCTCGATGGCCTTCATGATCTCCTCGGCCTCGGCGTGCTCTTTCAACTCGTGATCGGCGAGCTTGTCACCGTCGGGCAGCACACTCCTGGCGGCCGGATACAGGTACTGCTCCTCGGCGACGGCGTGCCGGACGATGCCGGCGATCACGTGCTCGACGAGATCGGGTTGGCTGTGCGGGTCACCGCTGGATTCGATCTCGGTGAAGACGCTTTCGAACTCGCGATGGTCGCTGATGATGTCGTCGACGATGTTTCCGGTATCAGCCATGGTCACCCTCCTCGACTGAGGCGGCTACCCGCGTGGTGGGCGGCCAAACCTGGCCGATACGCGCTATGCGAATCCGAACACCGGCGGGATGACGAGGACGACCAGCACCGCCCAGATCCCGAAGGTGGGAAGGTAGCGAGTCTGCCAGCGTTCCATGGAGGCGAAATCGCGCCGGCCACGCAGGAAACCGACGAGCAGGCATGCCGACCACGACAGGTTGACCAGCAGCACCAGGTTCAAGCCGAGCGCGGTCACCTTGTTCGGCGTGAAGCCGAATTCCGCTATGCGCGTGAGCATCGCGACCAACATCAGCACGTCGACCGCCAGTGCGCTGATCACGAGCACGAGCTGCAGTCGGTCGAACAGGTCCGCCGGCGCCAACGGGTCGCGGGCGGAGATCGCGTACAGAAGCAGACCGAGGACTAGAACCAGGATGAGGTCCATCAGGATCAACAGGTTCCGGTCGACGTCGACCAGGCTGCCGTTCGCGATGAACGACGCGAGCAGCACCAGCAGCATGATCGTGGTCAGCGGGGTGAACACCCGGGTCAGCACGGGCGCGATGTTCTCCACCACGTTCTGTTTGGCTTCGACGAGCCATGCGGCGACGACGATTCCGCCCGCCACGCCGATCGGCACGATCCAGTCCTCGATGGCCCACTCGACATCGGTGCCCAGCGCCTCGAACGCGCCGACCGTCAACGCGATCAGCACGCCGGCGCCGAGGCCCAGCAGGGTGAGGTACACCACCCACTCGCCGGTGAACCGGATGAAATCCATTCGCCGCCGGTCGGATCGCCACTTGCCACCGACGTAGGCGAACCCGACAGCGAACCACAACGCGATGGGCGCGTGGATCGTCGCGATCACCGCAGTCGCGCCATCGGGATCGAACGGGTACACGTTGAGCACGACGGCCGCCGCGACGAACGGCAGTGTCAGTGCCGCGATCACGCGCAAGCCCACCCGGCGTTTCCAGACGAAATAGCCGATCAGGAACGGAAGCACGAAAAGGCCGGCATTGCGGGCGAACACCTCCTCCGCGAGCACGGCCGATCCGGCCTTGAGCGCCACCGCGCCGCCGAGCGCGAGCGCCAGGACGACGAACAGTTCGCTCCGCTGCTGTCGCCCATCGGCGCCCGGTGCGCCCGTCAGGACCAACTGCTTCCACAGCCGGTCGGAATGTTCCTGCGCGAATTCGCGGGAGATGCTGTGCACGTTGCCCATGCGCTTGACCGCGACCAGAAAGGCCTCGTCGCTCATCAGTCCGGCGGAGGACAGATCGGCGATCTGGTTGCGCAGGTGGTCTTCCATCTCGTCGGCGTCTGCCGCCGAGATCGCCCGATGACGCTCGACGTAGCCGCGCCACTGACCGATCTGTGATTCCAAGCCGACGTCGACGTCCATCACGCCCATCCCTGGGCCGCGGTGGGAGGCAGCGGGACACTGCGCCACACCTGGTCGAGCATTTGCGCCACGGCCTCCCACTGAGTTCGCCGCTCGGCGAGCATGTTTCGACCGGCGTCGGTGATCGCGTAGTGCTTGCGCCGTCGCCCGCTGTCGGAGACGCCCCACGTCGCGGTCACATATCCCAGGCGCTCGAGCCGATGCAGCAGCGGATACAGCATTCCGTCCGTCCATTGGATCCGCCCGCCGGACAACTCCTGCACCCGCTTCAAGATCGCGTATCCGTAGGACTCGCCGTCGGCGAGGATGCCCAGCACCAGCGGCGTCGCCGAGGCCGCCACCAGATCCTTGTCGATATACATAGCGCCGCTAGCCTAGCAGCTCTAGGTATTGCGTGTCCCGTCTTCGTTACGGCGGGTGACCTTCAGCGCGTCGAGCCGTTCCAGCAGCGGCACCGCGACCCGTCGGGTGGTGTTCATCGCGCGCTTGGCCTCGGCGACGGTGAACGGCTGCGGCAACGCGTTGAGAACCGCTGCGGCGCGGTCGAATACGTCCGGGCCGAGCACCACGCCGTCGGCGATCCTGGTCAACCGCTTCGCGCGGATCGCTGCCGCGAGTTCGCGCGGTCCCAGCTGGAGGTCGGCCAACTCGTCGGCCTCCGGGGCCCGGAACGGCTCGGCGGCCAGCCACTCCTCCACCGTCCGCACCGCCTTGTCGACGCGCCCGGGCAGCCCCACACCGGGCTGGCGCACCACTCCGTCGACGACCTGCATTTGGGTGCCTTCCAACAGCGGAGGCAGCATTTCAGCGGCCGGCAGACCTGTCTGCTGCCGCAGCGTCTCCAGCGGCATGCCCGCCGCGACGTCGTGTTCGGCGGCCCACCGTGCGACGGCTGTCATCATCTGTTGACGCCGTTGCGCCCACCACTCGTCGTCGACGACCCAGTCGCCGACCCGGGTGCCGCCGGTATCAAATCCCATGGCGCGCAATTCATCAGCGCGAGCACACGTCGGCCGGCGCACGCGTCCGGTCGCCAGCTCCTCGCCGCGTTCGCGTGCCGCGCCACGACGCCGCAGCGCCGGCGGCCGGACGTCGAGCACCTCGACGCCCGCGACGATGCGGTGTTCGCCGGCGTCGCGTAGCAGCCCGATGTCGCCCACCCGCAACGGCAGCGGCCGCGCCAACCGCAGCCGGGCGCTCGCCGTGCCCAGCGGGCGTACATGCACCGGCACCGCCGCCGACCCGATGTGCAACACCAGCTGCCGGTGCAGTCGGTGCGATTCACTGGGCACCCGCAACAGCACGTCGATTTCGGCGGTGTCCAGCCACGCGCGCGGGGTCCGGACGGTGTCGCCGCGACCGATGTGCCGGTGGTCGACGCCGCGCAGGTTCACCGCGACGCGCGCCACCGCGCCGACCTCCGAGCGGTCTCGGCCCAGCGACTGCAGGCCGCGGACCGTGACCCGTCGACCCGCATGCTCGAGTTCGTCGCCGGCGCGCAGCGTGCCCGCCGCCAGTGTCCCGGTCACCACGGTGCCCGCGCCCCGGACGGTGAACGAGCGGTCCACCCAGAGCCGCACGTCGGCGTCGCGGTCGGGAGTAGGCAGTCCGTCGACGAGCGAGACAATCTGTGCACGAACGGCATTCAGGTCAGTGCCTATGACGACCGGCGCGTCGGCCAGTCGCTCGCGCACCTGTGCGACCGCGCCTTCGGGGTCGGCGAGGTCGGCCTTGCTGATCACCACCAGCAGGTGCCGGACCCCGAGCGCCCGCAACGCGTCGAGGTGCTCGTCGGACTGCGGCATCCAGCCCTCGGTCGCGGCGACGACGAACACGACTGCCGGGACCGGTCCGACCCCCGCGAGCATGTTCGCGACGAACCGCTCGTGGCCCGGCACGTCGACGAACGCGATCTCCCGCCCGTCGAGCGTCGTCCAGGCGAAGCCGAGGTCGATGGTCAGCCCGCGGCGCTGCTCCTCGGCCAGCCGGTCCGGCCACATGCCGGTGAGCCGTTCGACGAGCGTGGACTTGCCGTGGTCGACGTGGCCGGCGGTGGCTACGACGTACACGCCAGCACCGCCTCGGCGAGCAGGCTGTCGTCGGCGGGGGCGACGGTGCGCAGGTCGAGCAGGCAGCGGCCGGCTTCGAGCCGGCCGACCACCGCGGGCGTCCCGGTGCGCAGCGGCGCGGCGTAGGACTCGGGCAGGCTGACCGCGGCGCTCGGCAGCGCGACGTCGGGAGCGCCGCCGCCGCCGACCGCGGCGATGCATTCGACGGCCTTCGCGTCGGGCAGTTGCGCGGCGAGCGTCTGTGCACGCGCCCGGAGTTCGGCCACGTCGGCGTCCAGCGCCTGCAACACCGGTGACGGCGGGCCGACCAGCGTGGCCTCCAACGCTGCCAGCGTCAGCTTGTCGACGCGCAGCGCCCGCGCCGCAGGGTGGCGTCGCAGCCGCTCGATGAGCTCGGCGTCGCCGAGCAGCAGACCCGCCTGCGGCCCGCCGAGCAGCTTGTCGCCGCTCGCGGTGACGAGGTCGGCGCCGTCGCGCAGCATCGTGGTGGCGTCGGGCTCGTCGGGCAGCAGTGGATGCGGGGCGAGCAGGCCCGACCCGATGTCGGCGACCAGCGGCACGTCGAGTTCGGCCAGCTCGCGGACGCCGACCGTCGAGGTGAAGCCGGTGAGCGAGTAGTTCGACGGGTGCACCTTGAGGACGAACCCGGTGTCGGGACCGAGCGCGTCGGCGTAATCACGCAGGTGGGTGCGGTTGGTGGTGCCGACCTCGCGGATGCGCGAACCGGTCGACTCCAGCAGCTCGGGCAGCCGGAAGCCGTCGCCGATCTCGATGAGCTCGCCGCGGCTGACGACGATCTCCTTGCCCGGCGCCAGCGTCATCGCGGTGAGCAGCAGCGCGGCGGCGTTGTTGTTGACCACGTGCACGCCTTGGGCGGTTGGGACTGCCCGGGCCAGCGCGGTGAGCGCGCCGCGGCCGCGTCGGGCCCGGCGACCGGTTTCGAGGTCGAACTCGACGTCGGTGGCGCCGCTCGCGGTGACGATCGCGTCGACCGCGGCCTGCGACAGCGGCGCGCGTCCGAGGTTGGTGTGCACGACGACGCCGGTCGCGTTGATGACCGGACGCAGCGTGGCCGCACTCGTCGGCAGCGCCGCGACCGCGTCGTCGGCGACCCGCTCCGGCTCGATCTCACCGGATCGTGCCCGCTGTTGTGATTGCGCGACAACGGTTTTGACCAACGTACGGCCCAGCACCCGCGACGCCTCGGCGAGGCGCGGATCGGCGAGCAGGACGTCGGTGCGCGGCACGCGTCGGCGGGGATCGGTCATCGGGCGCCCCGGGGATTTCGGTGTAGTTGGTCGCGCTGACCGCGACTGCTTACACCGAAATCGCATACGTATGCGCCCCGCCGGCTCATGAGGCAATCATGGCCCATGGCCGCGATCGGGTACACCGATCACATGTTGATGTCGGTGGGGCACGGTGCGCTGGACAAATCGGCGCTCGCGCGGTTGCTGAAGGAGGCGGGCGTCGAGGCGCTCGTCGACATCCGTCGCTACCCGAACAGCAGGCACAACCCCGACGTGGAGACGACCGCGATCGCCGGGTGGACGCGGGAGGCGGGGCTGGACTACCGCTGGGATCAGCGGTTGGGCGGGCGCCGGAGCCTGCCCGCCGGCACCGAGACCGAGGACCCGTGGTGGCGGGTGAAGCAGTTCGCCGCCTACGCCGCCTACACCCGCACCGACGAATTCGCCGACGCGCTGGGCGACCTCGTCGAGCAGTCGAAACGACAGCACACCGCGATGATGTGCAGCGAGTCGGTGTGGTGGCGGTGCCACCGGCGAATCGTCGCCGACGTGGCGGTGCTGCGGCTGTCAGTGCCGGTCGGGCACCTCATGCACGACGGCCGGGTGGTTCCGCATTCGCCGTCGGAGGGCGCGCGGATCCGCGACGACGGGCTGGTGGTGTGGGACGCACCGTGATTTCGGTGTCGCCGGTCGCGATGGGCGCGACCCGCTACACCGAAACCACCGTCAAACGGTGGCGGAGGCGGACGGGAATCGAACCCGCCAGCGACAGGATCTGCCGCTCAGCGATTTTGAAGACCGCGCCGGTCACCAGACCGGATACGCCTCCCTGACCCACCGCCCGATCATGCCAGGCACCATGGAGGCCGTGACCGAGCAGACGACCTACCGGCTGACCCAGTACGCGCACGGCGGCGGCTGCGCATGCAAGATCCCGCCCGGCGAGCTCGAGGACGTCGTACGGGGACTGACCCACGCCGCGCCGCGGGATCCGGTCGGCGAACTGCTCGTCGGGCTCGACGACGGCGACGACGCGGCGGCGGTGCGTATCGACAACGGGGTCGCGCTGATCGCGACGACGGACTTCTTCACCCCGGTGGTCGACGACGCCTACGACTGGGGCCGGATCGCGGCCGCCAACGCGCTGTCGGATGTGTATGCGATGGGCGGGCGGCCGGTCGTCGCGGTGAACCTGCTGGGCTGGCCGCGCGACGTGCTGCCGTTCGAGTTGGCGGCAGAGGTGCTACGCGGCGGCATGGACATGTGCGTGGCCGCGGGCTGCCATCTGGCCGGCGGGCACAGCGTGGACGATCCGGAGCCGAAGTACGGGTTGGCCGTCACGGGCATCGCGGATCCGAATCGGTTGCTGCGCAACGACGCCGGTAAGGCCGGCGTGCCGCTGACGTTGACGAAGCCGCTGGGCGTCGGGGTGCTCAACAGCCGCCACAAGAACACCGGCGAGACGTTCCCCGCGGCCGTCGAGCTGATGACGACGCTGAACGCCGACGCCGCCCAGGCCGCTGTTGCTGCCGGCATCGAATGCGCAACTGACGTAACGGGTTTCGGGCTGCTGGGCCATCTGCACAAGCTGGCCCGCGCCAGCGGCGTCACGGCGGTGATCGACAGCACGGCGGTGTCCTACCTCGACGGCGCGCGGGATGCGTTGGCGGCCGGCTATGTCAGCGGCGGAACACGGCGCAACCTCGACTGGGTGGCCCCGCACGTCGACCTGACAGCGGTCGACGAGGACGAGGCGCTGCTGCTGGCGGACGCCCAGACCTCGGGCGGTCTGCTGATCGCCGGTGAGATCCCCGGTGCGGCGGTCATCGGGGAACTGGTGCCGCGCGGCGCGCACTCGATCGTGGTGCGCTGAGCGGCTTTACGTCCGACACACCCACGCGGAACTGTCGGCCCGGGCGTCGCGCACGACGGTGTCGGCGGCCTCGGTCCACTGGCCGTCCGGCGGCGAACCGTGATTCAACCGGCCCACCGCGCACCGCATGACCATCGCGCCGAGCGCGGGCGTCGTCATATGCGGAACCACAAGCAGTTTCGCCGAAGCGTCGCGACCGACGACCATCATCAACCGATGAGGCCGACGCGGGCCGCTGTTCTTCGACCGGGTGCTGGACAGAATCGAGTTGAAGTCCAGCGTGCCCTCGGTGGCCGCCCAGTTCACCCTGATGTCGATGATCTCGCCGAGCGTCTTGTGCAGCGTTTCGATGAGGTCGGGCAGTTCACCGGCCACCGAGCCGGTGTGGGGCCACCACGCGCCGTCGATATCCGAGCCGAGTTCCGGCGCCAGCACGAGGCGGACGGGCCGCGCCAGTCGACGCGCGCCGGTCAGGCCGTTCATGCGGGCGGTGTGGTTACAGACGAATCCCGGTCTGGCCGATCGGAGAACTCGGGGTTGGTCACGGGTTCGTCGGAGTCGTCCTCGCTGGAGACGAATTCGGGTTTCTGGGGATGGGAGAACAGGTCGTACGACTTCATGGAACAAGTCCTTCGTTACGTTCCGCTGCGGCCGATGTCGAACGTGGCGCGCGGTGTCAAATCGCAGGCTCATCGGCTTTCGAAAAGATCTTTCGATGGGCTGCTAACCGGAGAAGGTCTGCTCCCAGGTTACACCCCGCGGTGCCGACGTCGATGCTCAGCGGGTCGCGCCGTTGATCTGCGGCGGAAATCAGCCCCTTCTCGACACCCCACATGAGCGCGATCGTGCGGAAGCGCTGTTGGAACGTCTCGTCGGCGGCCATGCTGGGCGGCAACACCTTCAGCGCGACGATGCGATCGGTTCTGGTGTCGTAGGCGCGGTAGACCTCGCCCATACCTCCGCGGCCGATCAGCTGCTGCAGCTGGTAGTGCCCGAATGGCGTCGCATCCACCGTCTCTATTAGCCCCTCGACAGCGGCCAACCCCGCATCATGTGTCGATTGAAGTTACATCATGTTTGCCAGCGACGCTTTGCAATCGCCGCTACTGTGGTGGCTTTGCGCAGTTCAAGCCGGTAAAATGCGGTAGTGAAGCAGTTCTCTTCGGGGTGGCCCGTCTGCGGCCGATGTTGTGAAGTTGCAGTTTTCCCATGGCTGGGCGGCGCGCACCACTGTGTCGTCGCAAATCCGAAACCATTGGATTGGGCAAGCACCGTTTCCGGCGAATTGCTTGCAGACGATGACGATTACTTCGTGAGCCGTCCGCTCGACGATTTCCGATTCGAAGACGGGTTGCATCGTCTGGTCTGGGATGTCATCGCCCGCGCCGCCGAAGACGCGACGGCCAACGGCGGGACCACCGTCGCGGTGACGTTGCTCGCTGACGGTGGCGTCCAAGTCGTCGACGATGCTTCCGACTCGACCGCCGGCATCGTCATGTCCGCACTCCACGACGACTTCCTTTCGGAACTGGCGGGCAAGACCGCGTCGCCAGATCTCGCTGCCCCCTACGCCGACGAGCCTTCGGAGCGGAATTCCCTTCCCGCCTGGCTCGACGTTGAAATCCACCGCGACGGTTGTGTTTGGTTCCAGCGTTACGAGTTCGGGGTGCCCGGAGCCCTCGAGCGCCGAGGCGTAACCGCCAAGACAGGCACGACCGTGCGGTGCTGGGCCGAATCCTTGGTCTGCGAGATGACGGACGCCGACGTCATTGCGGCCGTGAGGCGACTCCAACAGATCGCGTTCCTGAGCAGGGGGCTGACCATCGATGTCGTCGATCAGCGACGAACGGGTGCTCTCAAACCCCGCACGTTTCGCTATCCCGGCGGATTGGTGGATTACGTCAAACACCTGAGCCGCACCAGGTTTCCGTTGCACCCGAACACTATTCATTTGTCAGGCCAGCGAGACGGTTTCGAGGTCGAGATCGCAATGCAGTGGACGGCGAGTTATAGCCGGGCAATCCACGCGTTCGACAACTTCGCGGGTTCGCCACGAGCCAGCGTGCACGAGGAAGCGATCACCGATGCCGTAACCAAGGCGGTGGCCGGTCCGCTGGTCAAGCATGTCGAGGATCGCGTCCGGCTTCGCGCCGCAGTCCCCGATCTGGTTCCCGATGACGTCTCGGAAGGGTTGGCGGCGGTGATCGACGTGAGGCACAGTGCCGCAACGCCCAGGAGTCCTTCCGAGCGACTCAGCCCGCAGGTGCTGTCGCTCATCTACGCGCTCTGTGATGGCCATCTGACTCATTGGCTGGAGGCCAACCCGCAGGCCGCCGATTCCATCGCCAACAAGGCAATCGCGGCGTATTACTCGGCCCGCATGCCGCGGCGGAGCCACTGTAGGGGTTGAGGTCGCTCGAGCCCCGACGAGCGTGCGCAAACTGCTGTTCTGGCGCGGCGTGTCTTGTGCAGACACGCCCGCTCGCGGAAAAAGGCAATGTTTGAAGCCTCTCGGTAGGGGTTAATGCACCGGCATGTTGATCAACGTGACGAAGTTTTCACCGCTTCTCGTGGCCGGCGCGGCCGCAGCCGCGATCGCTGCCGCGCCCGTGGGCTTCGCTTCGCCGTCGTTCCTTCCGACCGGTGGCTTGTCGGGCTGTGTCGACCCTGACGGCACGAGCTGCGCGGCCGCCCCACCAGCGCCGGCTCCCGCACCCGCACCAGCGCCCGCTCCGATGCCGGGCGCCTGGGTCCCGCCGCCTCCGCCGCCTCCACCGGGCGCGCCCGCTGTGGCCGGCGCCGTTCCGGGTGGACCTGGCGGCGCGGCTGGACCCGAGGGCGCGGCGGGCGCGATCCCCGGCGGCCCGGCGGGCGCAGCCGGACCCGAGGGCGCCGCAGGCACCATTCCCGGCGGGCCGGGCGGCGTCGCCGGACCCGAGGGCGCAGCAGGCGCAATCCCCGGCGGCCCCTCCGGCGCGGCAGGACCGCAGGGCGCCGCCGGCTGCATTCCGGGCGTCGGTTGCGGCGGCGTGCCCGCCACCGACATCCCCTGAGTGGTCCTACGTAGCCGATGACGTGTCGGCGGTGGCGGATCTGGATGCACCCTGACCCGCCGCCGTCGAACCGGCAACCTTCTTGGCCGCCACGGTGATTCGCGCGCCGCGGTGCGGCGTCATGATCACGTGCTTGAGCTTCTGGCGCTCGCCCGCCGCGGTGGTCGTCGCCAACTCGACCCGGCGCAGCACTTCGCGCAGCACCACCCGCATCTCCACCATCGCGAATCCCGCACCGAGACAACGCCGATTGCCGCCGCCGAACGGGAGCCACGTCGTCGGGCTCAGCGTCACGCCGACCATCCGGTCCGGATCGAAGCGGTCGGGCTCGGGGTAGATGTCGGCGTTGTCGTGCACGAGCGAGATGCTCGGCACCACCATGACACCCGCGGGCAGCCGGTACCCGCCGATGTCGACCGGCTCGGTCAGCGTCCGGCCCACGTCGGGCACCACCGGACGGATCCGCAGCGTCTCCTTGGCGATCGCGTCGAGGTATTCGTCGTCGCCGGATTCGGCCGCGCGCACCGCCTTTGCGAGCACATCCGGGTGGCGGGTCAACCGCTCCAGCGCCCACGACAGCCCGGTCGCGGTCGTGTCGTGGCCGGCCACCAGCAGCGTCATCAGCTGATCGCGCAGTTCCCGGTCGCTCATGCCGGCCCCCTCGTCGACGCCGGACCGCACCAACATCGCCAGCGCGTCGATGCGTTCGGCGAGGTGCGGGTCGGCGCGGCGGTCGGCGATCTCCGCATACAACAGCCGGTCGGCCTCGGCCATGTTGGCGCGCAACCGGTTCCACCACCGGTGATTGAGCAGCTTCGGCTTGGCGATCGCCAGCGACGCCCACGGCCCCACGCTCAACAGCTGCGGCATCACTTCGCGCAGCGCCGCCAACCGCGCCGGGTCGCTCGCGCCGATCACCGTCCGCAGGATCACCTCGAGCGTGATCTCCGACATCTTCGGTGCCACCGCGAACGGCTTACCCACCGGCCAACCGGCGATATTGTCCGCGGCGATCTCGGCCATCACATCCGCCTGCCGCGCGACGGCGTCGCGGTGGAACGGCGCCATCATCAGCCGGCGGCGCTCGCGGTGCACATCGTCGTCGACCACCAACACCGAGCTGTCCCCGAGCAGTCCGGCCAGCATCGAATTCGCCTCGCCCGCATGATAGATCCGCGGGTCACCGGCGAACACGGTCTTGATATCGGCCGGGTCGCCGAGGTAGACCATCGGGCCGACCATGGAGTTGGCCAGCGTGAAGACCTTGCCGTAGCGGCGCTGGCAGATCGACACGATCGGCGTCCACCACCGCATCATCAGCAACAGCATCGCGAACGACGGGAGCCGAGGCCCCGGCGGCAGTGCAGTCTCCTTTGTTGGACTCATGCCTAATAGAGTACGTCGGCAACGCGCTCGGCGGAATGGCTCATCGGCACAGGACACCGGTTAAGTTGTCGGCGGGTCGCTACCGACGTGGCCCCCAACTGGAGAAGATCGTTGACTCATGCGCGTTGACGGGCGGGACATCACCGTCTCGGGCAGCCTGCTGCAGCCTTTGACGAGGCGGACCAACGACATCGTCCGCGTCGTGCTGGCCGCGCTGTTCCTCGCGGTCGTCGTCACCAGCTCGCTGATCACCCGCAACGAGTGGGTCGCGCTGGAACGCTCGATCTCCGAGATCGTCGCCGTGTTGACCCCGACCCAGGCGGACCTGGTCTACCTCGTCTACGGCATAGCGATCGTCGCGCTGCCGTTCGTGATTCTCGTCGGCCTGATCCTGTCGCGGCAGTGGAAACTGCTCGGCGCCTACGCCGCGGCCGCCGCCATCGCCGGGTTGGCGTTGTCGATCAGCGGCTTCGGGCTCACGGCGCCGCGGTGGCACTTCGACCTGTCGGACCGGCTCGACACGTTCTCCTCGCAGTTCGTCGACGACCCCCGCTGGATCGCGATGCTCGCCGCGGTGCTCACCGTGTCGGGGCCGTGGCTGCCGACCCGCTGGCGGCGTTGGTGGTGGGCGCTGCTGCTGGCGTTCGTGCCGATCCACCTGATGATCAGCGCGGTGGTGCCGGCCCGCTCGCTGCTCGGGTTGGCCGTCGGCTGGTTCGTCGGCGCGCTGGTCGTGCTCGTCGTGGGCACGCCCGGGCTGGAGGTGCCACTCGACGGCGCCGTGCGGGCGATGGCCCGCCGCGGCTGCTCCGTTTCCGGCATGCATGTGGTGCGGCCCGCCGGCGCCGGCCCGCTGCTGCTCAACGCCACCTGCGAGGAGCAACAGTCGACGGCGGTGATGGAGCTGTACGGCCCACATCAGCGCGGCGGCGGCGTGCTGCTGCAACTGTGGCGCAAGGTGCGGCTGCGCGACCGTGAGACCGCGCCGCTGCACGCGTCGATGCGCCGCCTGGTCGAACACCGTGCGCTGATGGCCATCGCGATCGGCGAGCTCAAGATCGCGAACACCTCGACGATCGCCGTCGCAGCGCTCGACCGGGGCTGGACGCTTTATGCGCACACCCCACCGCGCGGCATACCGATCAACGAGTGCGTCGAGTCGGTACCTGACGGGCGCGTGTGGGAATCGCTACGCGAACTGCACGACTGCCAGATCTCGCACGGCGACCTGCGCAGCAGCGAGATCACCGTCGACGACGACACCGTGCTGTTCGGCGGGTTCGACTACGCCGAGTACGGCGCCACCGATGCCCAGCTACGCACCGACATCGCCCAGTTGCTGGTGACCACGACGTATCTGTACGACGCGAGTTCGGCGGTGCGCGCGGCGATCGACGCATTCGGCAAGGACGCCGTGCTGACCGCGTCGCGGCGGTTGACCTCGGCCGCGATGCCACCGGGCATCCGGCATTCCGTAGCAGACGCAAAAGCCGTGATCTCCGCCGCGCGCGACGAGGTCAAGCGCCAGACCCGCGTCGACGAGATCCGCACCGAGACGGTCACGCGGTTCACCCGCGGCCAGGTGATCCAGTTGGTGTTGCTCGCCGCGCTGGTCTACGTCGCCTATCCGTTCCTGTCCTCGGTGCCGACGTTCATCACCGAACTGCGCACCGCGAACTGGTGGTGGGCGCTGCTGGGCCTGGCGGCGTCGAGCCTGACCTATCTCGGTGCGGCAGCAGCACTTTGGGCGTGTGCGGACGGGCTGGTGAACCTGCGGGGTCTGGTCGTCATGCAGGTCGCGAACAAGTTCGCGGCCACGACGACGCCCGCCGGCGTCGGGGGGCTGGCGCTGTCGGCCCGGTACCTGCAGAAGGGCGGCGTCAGCCCGATGCGCGCCACCACCGCCGTCGCGCTGCAGCAGTCGGTCCAGGTGATCACCCACCTCGGTCTGCTCGTCTTCTTCTCCACCGCGGCGGGCGTATCGGCCGATCTGTCCCAGTTCGTCCCGAGCGCCACGCTGCTGTACCTGATCGGCGGTGTCCTGCTGGGGCTGATCGGCACGTTCCTGTTGGTGCCGAAACTGCGGAACTGGCTGGCGACGTCGGTGCGGCCGCGACTGCAGGAGATGATCGGCCACCTCGTCGCGCTGGCCCGCGAACCCCGCCGGCTGGCGGTGATCATGGCGGGGTGCGCCGCGACCACCCTCGGTAACGCGTTCGCGCTGTGGGCGGCGATCGAGGCGTTCGGCGGCGACACCTCGTTCGTCACCGTCACCGTCGTGACGATGATCGGCGGCACGCTGGCCTCGGCGGCACCGACGCCCGGCGGCATCGGCGCGGTCGAGGCGGCGCTGATCGGCGGATTGGCCGCATTCGGCATGCCCGCAGCGGTGGCCGTGCCGTCGGTGCTGCTGTACCGGGTGCTGACGATCTGGCTGCCGGTGTTCGCCGGCTGGCAGGTGATGCGGTGGATGACCAGGAACGCGAAAATTTAGGCTGGTGTCGACCCCTCCTCCGGTGCCGACCGACCGGCCACTGGAGGTAATGTCGTCACATCGTGTCGAACAGCCTGCGCGATAGTTGAACAGTCGATCCCTCGATTGCATTAAGGGCGGACCGTGACAGGAACATCAGGAACAAAGCACAGCTCGGCACCAGAGGCACAGTCGAAGTGGCTGTCGAAATCTGCGTCGGAGGCCCGGGGCTCGGACAAGAACGAAGTCCAGTTCCACTACGACATCTCCAACGACTTCTTCAAGCTGTGGCAGGACCCCACCCAGACCTACAGCTGCGCGTACTTCGAGCGTGACGATTACACGCTGGAGCAGGCGCAGCGGGCCAAGGTCGACCTGTCCCTGGGCAAGCTCGGCCTGCAGCCCGGCATGACGCTGCTCGACATCGGCTGCGGTTGGGGCTCGACGATCGCGCGGGCGGTGGAGAAATACGACGTCAACGTCATCGGCCTGACGCTCTCGGAGAACCAGAAGCAGCACATCGAGGACTTCTGGTTCCCCCAGCTCAAGAGCGACCGGAAGATGGAAGTCCGGCTGCAGCCTTGGGAGGAGTTCGAGGGCAAGGTCGACCGGATCGTGTCGATCGGCGCGTTCGAGCACTTCGGCTTCGGCAAGTACGACGACTACTTCAAGAAGACGTTCAGCTGGTTGCCCGACGACGGGGTGATGATGCTACACACGATCATCATTCCGGAGGATGAGGAGATCAAGGCCAAGGGCCTGCCGCTGACGATGTCCCGCGTGAGATTCATCAAGTTCATCATGGACGAGATCTACCCCGGCGGGCGTTTGCCACTGGCGTCGATGGTGCGGGAGCACGCAAACAAGGCCGGCTACACGGTGACCCGGGAACAGCACCTGCAGCCCCACTACGTCAAGACGCTGGACACCTGGGCAGCCAACCTCGAGGCCAAGAAGGACGAGGCGATCGCGATCACCTCCGAGCAGATCTATGAGCGATTCCGCAAATACCTGACCGGTTGCGCCGATCTTTTCCGGGAGGGCTACACGGACGTCGCACAGTTCACCTGCGAGAAGGCGGCTGCTTAGCCAGTTTAGGGAAAAGTGCGATATATAAGTTGGTCGTTACGCGGTCGTCGGGGTCACGTAACACCCGCATAGGAGGCCAATCGAAGATGTCGGATAGTTCGGGAACCACGATGAAGGTGGCTTACGAGGACGTTCAGGCGCACTACGACCTCTCGAACGATTTCTTCGGTCTCTTCCAGGATCCGACGCGGACCTACAGCTGCGCGTTCTACGAGCGCGACGACATGTCGCTCGAAGAGGCGCAGATCGCCAAGATCGATCGCGCGCTCGGCAAGCTCGACCTGCAGCCCGGGATGACGCTGCTCGACGTCGGCTGCGGCTGGGCCTCGGTGATGAAGCGCGCGATCGAGACCTACGACGTCAACGTCGTCGGGCTGACGCTCAGCCGCAATCAATGCGCGCTCGGCCAACAGGTCCTGGACGCGGTCGAGACGGACCGCTCGCGGCGGGTGCTGCTCAAGGGCTGGGAGGAGTTCGACGAGCCGGTGGACCGCATCGTGTCCATCGAGGCGTTCGAGGCGTGGCCCAAGTCGAAGTACAAGGCGTTCTTCGACACGTGCTACCGGCTCATGCCCGCCGACGGCCGGATGGTGCTGCAGACGATCATGGGGCACCCGCTCAAGCGCTGGCCCGAGCTGGGGATCCCGATCGTGATGTCGGACTTGAAGTTCATGCGGTTCATCGCCAAGGAGATCTTTCCCGGCGGCGCCGTGCCCTGCGACGACGACGTCTACGAGTTCGCGGGCAACGCCGGCTTCACCGTCGAGGAGCTCGACACGATGACCCCGCACTACGTCCGCACGCTCGACACGTGGGCGGAGAAACTGGAGGCCGCCAAGGACCAGGCGATCGCGGTGACGTCGCAGGAGGTCTACGACCGGTACATGAAGTACCTCGTCGGATGCTCCGACTTCTTCCAGCGCAACGTCAGCTACGTCGGGCAGTTCACCCTGACCAAGGCTCAGTAGGCGCCGAAGGCGAGCGCCACGTTGTGGCCGCCGAGGCCGAACGAGTTGGTGATCGCGTAGCGGTAGTCGCCGCGCCGCGGGCTTTCGGCGACGACATCGAGGTCGATCTCGGGATCGCGATCCTTGAGGTTGAGCGTCGGCGGGATCACCCCGTCGCGCAGCGCCTGGACCGTCAACACGGCCTCGATCGCGCCGGCAGCGCCCAGCGAATGGCCCAACGCCGCCTTCGGTGCATACACCGCGGGCGCGTGGTCGCCGAAAGCGTTGCGGATCGCGTGGGCCTCGGCCAGGTCGCCGAAGACCGTTCCGGTGGCGTGGGCGTTGATGTGGTCGATGTCCGTGGGTGTCAGCCCGGCCAACTCGACCGCCCGGGTGATCGCGTCGCCGGCCCGCAGGCCGTCGGGATCGGGCTTGACGTCGTCGTAGCCGTCGGAGGTGAGGCCCGCGCCCATCAGCCGGGCCAGGGGTTTCGCGCCGCGCGCTTTGGCGTGCTCCTCGGTTTCGATGAGCATCAACGCGCCGCCTTCACCGAACACCATGCCGTCGCGGTTCCGGTCGAACGGACGACACGCACCGGCCGGGTCGTCGTTGTTGGTCGACAGCAGGTCTTGCATGCAGAACGCCGCGACGGGCACCGCCTCGATGTGGGTCTCGACGCCGCCGCAGATCATGACGTCGGCCTCGCCGAGGATCAGGTGCCGCCACGCCTGGGCGATGGCCGCGGCGCCCGAGGAGTCGGCCATCACCGGTGAGATGATGCCGGCCTTCGCCTGACGGTCCAGTCCGACCGCGGCGGCCGCGCCGTTCGGCATGTACATCTGCACGGTCAGCGGGGAGACCGCACGCAGCCCCTTCTGCCGCCAGAGGTCGTGCTGCAGGGGGATCTCCTCGGTACTGCCCAGCGCGAGCCCGACCGAGACCGCCAACCGTCGGGTGTCGACCTCGGGCTCGCCTGCGGCCGCCCAGAGCCTGCGACTCAGGATGGTGGACATCTTCTGCATGTACGACGTCCGGCGCCGCTCCACCCGCCCGAGCTGTTCGTCGAGATCCTCCCGGATGGCCCCGCCGATTCGCACGGGCGAGTCGAACTCCTCGACGAACCACTTGTCGAGGGGCCGGATACCGCTTCGGCCCTGCTGTAGCTGCTGCCAGGTGTCCTCGGCGTCGGCCGCCAGCGACGTGGTCGAGACGACAGCGGTCACCACGACGTCGGGGAATGCGTCGCCAGTCTTGAGCGCGGCCACCCGGGTGCTCCTCTGTCCGTTCACACGCCAGCTGAATATGTTGAGGTATCACTGAATACCTTAGGACCCCCCGGACGCTTGGACGACTTGTGGTTGAACTCAATGTGCTCGGCGAGCCGCTTCAGCCGTGCGGCACCGACCCGATGACCGGTTTCTACCGCGACGGCTGCTGTTCGACGGGCCCCGAGGACCTCGGCAGCCACACGATCTGCGCGGTGGTGACCGCTGAGTTCCTGCGCCATCAGCGTTCGATCGGCAACGATCTGTCCACCCCGCGTCCGGAGTACCGCTTTCCCGGTCTGCAACCGGGCGACCGCTGGTGCGTCACCGCGGTGAACTGGTTGAAGGCCCATCAGGACGGCTTCGCCGCGCCGGTGGTGCTGGCGTCGACGCACGAGCGCACGCTCGAGGTGATCTCGCTGGAGGCGCTGCGCGAATATGCGGTCGACGTGCCCGACGACCTCGGGTCGTTGTAGCGCGCCGTTCCGGCGGCGGCCGCACGCGGCTCGGCATACCGTTAGCGCATGGCAGAACAATCGCAGGCGGTGACGATCTCGCATCCGCCGGCCGCAGTGCTGCGCGCCGTCAATCCGTTGATCGGCCGGTTGTTGCGCACGCCGCTGGCGGGGTCGTTGCGCAAGCAGATGATGGTCGTCAACGTCACCGGTCGAAAGTCCGGTCAGCGGTATTCGATTCCGTTGAGCGCACACCGGATCGACGGCAACCTCTACGCGTTGACCAGCGCGCCGTGGAAGCACAACTTCCGCGACGGGGCGACCGCCGATGTGCTGGTCGATGGCCGGATGACGACGATGCGCGGTGAGCTGATCACCGATCCTGGCGCCGTCGCCGACCTGTCGCACCGATGCGCGCAGTCCTACGGCGTGAGGCGGGCGCAGAGCATGATGGGGCTGAAGTTCCGCGACAACCGAATTCCGACCGTGGAGGAGTTCACCGACCTGGTGCGCCGGGAGCGTTATGTCGCGGTGCGGTTCGTACCGGCCTGAGGGGCCGGCTCGCGACCACGACTGTCGGGCCGAACCGGCGTGTGCGGAATTGGACGGTCATCTTCGGGTCGGCGTGCTGCGCGAGCACACGCAGCGCCGACGGGCTGTAGGCGCGCAGCGAGCTGATCACCCCGTCGTGCACCAGCGGGACGACCCGGGTGAGCGGCAGCGCGGCGGCCAACACCATCGCGTGGACCGGCGCGGGTGGTCGGCGCAGGTCGATGATCATCAGCTTCTTCGCCGCACGCGTTCCCTCGGCGAACACGCGAGTGGCCTTCTCCGGCGGCAGGTGATGCAACGACAATGCGAACACGGCGAGGTCGAAAGACCCATCGGCGGCATCGATTGCGGTGGCATCCATTTCGCGCACCGTGGCACGCGGGTGACTGCCGAGGTCACCGGCGGAGATGGCCGTCACGAACGCGGGGTCGATGTCGGTGACCGTCACCTCCGCGGCGGCGTGGTCCTCCAGCAGCTTCTCCGACAGGCCGCCGAGGCCGGCCCCGAGTTCCAGGATCTTCGGCGTCGCAACGTCGGCCACCTCGTCGAGCACGAGCCGGGCGCATTTACCGTAGACACCCAACCGCCGTCGCCTGCCGCCGCGGTCGAGTGCCTGCACGACTTTGCGTTTCAGGTCATCGACGTCGTCACGGTCGAGGTACTCCAGCCGCTCGGTCCACAGCCGCCGGTCCAACCAGGAGGCGTTCGGGCCGCCTCGGGGCATGCCGACAATGTCGAGGGTTTCGCTACTCATCGCGCCCCTTTAACGAATGCTGGAGTTGGGCAACGTAAGTGGTGAGCGCTTCCGCGGTCAACATCTGATGGTGAGCGCAGTCGACCGCATACGTCGTGATGTCGCCGGTGACATAGGGCCGCCAACTCTGCACCTCGCCACCGTCGGCATCGCGGGATGCGGTGAAGACGACGATGTCGCCCTCGAACAGATCGGGCACATGGTCCTGTAGGCACAGCTGGTTGTCGGTGACGCGTTGAACCATGAACTCCAGCAACTGCTCTGACGGAAGCGCGACCGCCGACCCGTCGAGTTGTCGGCGAATCATGTATGCCGCCTCCGCGGCCGTGATCGGCTCCGATCGTTGCGGGAGGTCAATACCGTTGAGCCGCAGGATCTCCGACAGTATGGAGCTCTTCTGGGAGGCTTGAGCCTTCGCGATGACCCGATTCGCGCTGATGGCATCGTCCAGCAGGACCACGTTCTCGACGACGCATCCGCGGCGGCGAAGTTCGATGGCCAGTGCTTGGGCCACCACTCCCCCGAGTGACCAGCCGAGTACGTTGTAGCGACCGGCTGGACGGACGGCTTGGATCCTGTCTGCGTAACGTGCCGCCATGTCGCGGATCGATCTCGGTTCCGCTTCGCCGACGATGGCGACCTGGTTGATCCCGATGATCGGACAGTCCAGGTGGTCGGCGAGGATTCGATAGGCCCAGCTGAGGCCGAAGCCATCGTGGATGCAGCACAGCGGGACACCGGTGCCCTCTTTGAGGATCTCGACGGGCACCACCTCGGTGGCGCTGTCCGGCGTACCCAGTTGTCGGCTCAGGTTTTTCACCGACGGCGAGCTGAACATCGTGCGCACGGCGAGGTGGGCGTCCAGCTTGGTGTTGATGGCGGCGACGGCCCGGATCGCGGCGAGTGAGTCGCCGCCGAGGTCGAAGAAAGAGTCGTCGACGCCGACCCGCTCGAGGCCGAGTGTCTGGGCATAGATGTCGGCGATGACCTTCTCGGTGTCGGATTGTGGGGCGCGGTAGGTCTTTTCGCTTCGGTATTCGGGCGCAGGCAGCGCTCGGGCGTCGAGTTTACCGTTCACGGTCAGCGGCAACACGTCGACGACCATGACGGCGGCGGGCACCATGTAACCGGGGAGTCGCTCGCCCAGTGCGGCGCGGATCTGTTCGGGATCGACTGTGCCGACGGTCGATTCGCTGACGTAGCCGACCAGGCGGATGTCACCCGGACGGTCTTCGCGGGCGATGACGGCCGCCTGTTCCACACCGGGCAAGTCGGCCAGCGCCGATCTGATCTCGCCGAGCTCGATGCGATATCCACGGATCTTGAGCTGTTCGTCGGCGCGCCCGAGATAGCGCAGTTGACCGTCGGTGGCCCACCGGACCAGATCGCCGGTGCGATACATCCGTTGCCCCTGCCCCCCGAAGGGGCAGGCCACGAACCGCGACGCGGTCAACCCGGTGCGGTTCACATATCCGCACGCCAGCCCGTCGCCGGCCACAAACAACTCGCCGACGACGCCCGGCAGCACGGGCCGCAACCATTCGTCGAGCACGAAGAACGCCGCCCCCGACACCGGTGTGCCGATGGGAACCTCACCCATTCCCGGAGTCAGCGGCGCGCTGAACGACGTGTACCAAGTCTCGGTCGGGCCGTAGCCGTTGACCATCGTCCGACCGCCTGCCCACCGGTCGACCAGGTCGGCCGGGCAGGCCTCCCCCGCCACCACCAACGCGACGGCATCCAGACCGTCGGGCGAAAGCAGCGCGGCGGCTGAAGGGGTTTGGTTCAACACGGTGACGTGTTCGTCGACCAGCAGGGCGTGGAAGTCGCTCGGCGACGAGGCCACCTCCTCGGGTACCACCACCAGGCGGCCACCGCGCAGCAGGGCACCGAAGATCTCCCACACCGACACGTCGAACGCCAACGAATGCCACTGCGTCCACACCCCTGCGCGCGGCAGGCCGTCATCGGTCGCCTGCAGCAACTGCGTCACCGTGCAGTGGGTGACGGCGACACCTTTGGGGGCGCCGGTCGTACCCGAGGTGTAGATGATGTAGGCCAGGTCGTCGGCGGCCGGCGGCGGCAATGGGTCGCATGATTGCAGGCCGACAAGGGGGTCCGCGATATCGACGACCGCGACGTCGCAGCCCGCCAAGCGTTCGGCCAGCCCGGCGTGAGTGATCGCAGCGACCGGCGCGGCGTCGGCGAGCATGAACTCGATCCGCGCGTCGGGATGTGCGGGGTCGATCGGCAGGTAGGCCGCGCCGGTCTTCAGCACGGCGATAATCGCCACGACGGCATCGGCCGAGCGTTCCAGCAGCAAGGCCACACACTCGCCGCGTCGCGCGCCGAGGCCGAACAACGTGTGCGCCAGGCGATTCGACGCGTCGTCGAGATCCCGGTATGTCATCGAACGACCGCCGCAGGTGAGCGCCTCGGCGTCGGGGATGCACGCGACCTGCGCGTCGAACAGCGCCGGGATCGATGCCTCGGGGCGGGCGGTCCGCGTCAGCACCGCTCGGTTGCCGACGTCATCCAGCAGGGCCTGCTCACCCTCGCTGAGGAGAGCGACCGAGGACATCCGGTGCTGCAGGCCAGTCGTCATCGCCACCAACACGCGCTCAAGCCGCTGGATCAGCGTTTCGATGGTGTCCGAGTCGAAGACGTCGGTGCGGAACTCGACCGCCCCCCGGATCCCGGCGGCCTCACCGCCGTCGGTCCAGTTCTCGGTCAGGTGGAACACCAGATCCATCCGCGCGGTGTGGATGTCCACCGGCTTCTGGGTGATGTGCAGATCGCCCAGGGCGAGCCGCGCAGCCGGATCGCTAGTCTCGCCGAGGACGTTCTGCCAGGCCACCATCACCTGGACCAGCGGGTGGTGGGTCAGGCTCCGCGTGGGGTTGAGCCGGTCGACGAGCACTTCGAAAGGCACGTCCTGGTTTTCGTACGCGACCAGGCTGCGCCGCCGCACCTGGTCCAGCACCTCGGCGAGGGTGGGGTCACCATCGAGGTTCACCCGCAGCACCAACGTGTTGACGAAGAACCCGACCAGGTCGTCCAAGGCTCGGTCGGCGCGTCCGGCGATCGGGAAGCCCACGGCGACATCGTTGTCGGCGCTGATGTTGGCCAGCAGCACCGCGAGGGCGGACTGGATCACCATGAAGGTGGTCGCGTTGTGCTCGCGTGCCACCTGGCGCAGCCGGTGCTGCAGTTCGGCGGGCCATTCCACCACGACGCTGGCGCCGCGTTGATCGGCCACCGGAGGGTAGGGCCGATCGGTGGGAAGGGCCAGCCGCTCGGGCAACCCCGCCAAGGCGTCCTGCCAGTAGTCCAGTTGCGCGGCGATGGGACTGTCGGCGTCGCGGAGATCGCCGAACTGAGCGCGCTGCCATACCGTGTAATCCACGTATTGGACCGGCAATTGCGCCCAGCTGGGCGCCTGTCCCGCAGACCGGCTGGCGTATGCCACGCCCAGATCACGTACCAGCGGGCTCACCGATGCGGCGTCGGCGGCGATGTGGTGCACCGCGGCGGCGAGCACATGTTCGTCGTCGGAGATGCGGAACAGCGCTGCCCGCAACGGAACCTCGCTTGTCAGGTCGAACGAGTGGCGCACCGTCCGTTCGACGGCCTGGTCCAGCCGGGCTGCCGGCCAGCCGTCGGCATCGACGACCTCCCAACCGAAGTCGATTCCCTGGGGTGGGATCACCAGCTGCTGGGGCACCCCGCCGGTGGCCACGAACAGCGTACGCAGGCTCTCATGGCGGCCGACGACGTCGCAGAGCGCTGCACTCAGCGCGTCGGTGTCGAGGTCTCCGCGCAGTTGCAGTACCACCGCCATGTTGTAAACCGGTGAGGGGCCCTGCAATTGGTCGAGCACCCAAAGCCTGCTCTGGGCGAACGAGAGCGGTACCACCGCGGGGCGGTCGACGGGAACCAACGGCGTGCGCCGGCCCACCGACCCGCTGACCCGCGGCGCAAGCTGTGCGACGGTGGGGGCGTCGAACACGGCGCGCACCGAAAGACCGGAGTCCAGCGCCGTGTTGACGGCCGCTGTCATGCGCATCGCCGACAACGAATCCCCGCCGAGGTCGAAGAATGAGTCGTCGACGCCGACCCGGTCGACACCCAGCACTTCGGCGTAGATGTCGGCCAGGATGTGTTCGACCGCTGCGCCCGGGGCGCGGTAGGCCTCGGCGCCTTGGTATTCCGGTGTCGGCAGGGCGCGGATGTCGAGTTTGCCGTTGACCGTCAGCGGCAGCGCGTCAAGCCGCACCACTGCCGCCGGCACCATGTAGGCGGGCAGCTCGTCGGCCAGCTGGGCGCGGATGCCGGCGGGATCTGCTGTGCCGGTGAAATAGCCGATCAGGCGTTCACCGCCGGAGCGGTCCTCGCGCGCGATCGCGGCGGCCTGCTCGACGCCGGCCAATCCGGCCAGCGCTGTGCGCACTTCGCCGAGTTCGATGCGGTAGCCGCGGATCTTCACCTGCTCGTCCGCGCGTCCCAGGTACCGCAGCTGCCCGTCGTCGCTCCAGCGCACCAGGTCGCCGGTCCGATACATCCGGCTCCCCGGCCCGCCGAACGGGCAGCCGACGAACCGCGCCGCCGTCAGCCCGGGTCGGCGCCAATATCCGACGCCTACACCGCGGCCGGCGACGTACAGTTCGCCGACCGCCCCGATGGGCACCGGTCGCAGCCATCCGTCGAGCACGAACAACGCCGCCCCGGCCACCGGCGCACCGATCGGCACCGGGCCCGGCCCGGGCGTCAACGGCGCGCTGACGGTCGCGTACACCGTGGTTTCGGTGGGCCCGTAGGCATTGATCAACACCTTGTCGGGCGCCCACCGATCGACGAGTTCCGTCGGGCATGCCTCGCCGGCGACCACCAACGCGGTCGAGTCCAGGCTCTCGGGTGCGAGCATCGCGGCCGCAGACGGGGTTTGGCTCAGCACGCTGACGTTTTCGGCGACCAGCAACGCGTGCAAGTCATCCGGGGAGGCTGCGACGCTCTCGGGCACCACGACGAGCCGTCCACCGCGTAGCAGCGCGCCCCAGATCTCCCAGACCGAGACGTCGAAGGCCAGCGAATGCCATTGCGTCCACACCGGCGTCAGCGGGATCCCCACGCCCAGCGAATCAAGATGCTGGGTGACGTTACGGTGCGTTACCGCAACGCCTTTCGGCATACCGGTGGTGCCCGAGGTGTAGATGACGTAGGCCAGGTCGTCTGGTGCGGGCGTCGGCAACGGCTCGCACGACCGGGTGCGGACCGCCGGGTCGTGCACGTCGATGACCGGCACCTCGCCGCCCAGCCTGTCGCCCAACTCGGCGGTCGTGATCGCGGCGACCGGTGCGGCGTCTTCGGTCATGAACGCGATTCGGGTAGACGGCAGCGCGGGGTCGATCGGCAGGTACGCCGCTCCGCTCTTGAGCACCGCCAGAATCGCCACAATCGCCTCGGCGGACCTCTCCAGCAGCAGCGCGACGCACCGCCCCGGCCCCGCACCGCTGTCAACCAGTCTGTGCGCCAACCGGTTCGACGTTTCATCGAGCTCCCGATAGGTCCACGAGGACTCACCGCTGCTCAGGGCTACCGCGTCGGGGGTGCGTGCCGCTTGGGCTGCCCACAGCTCCGGTATCGAGCCTTGCGTGGCGGGCTGGTGCAATACCGGGCGGTTGCCGAACCGGTCGAGCAGGTCGTGTTCGGCACGGTCGAGCAGATCCGTCGACGACAGCCGCCGGGCCGGATCGGCGGTCATCGCCTCGAGCGCCCGCCGCAACCGCTCGATGAGCGTGTCGATTTCGGCCGCGTCGAACAGGTCGGCGTCGAATTCGAGACGCAGGCGCAATTCGTCGCCTGAGCGGGCCTGCAGCATCAGCGGATAGTGCGTGGACTCGCGGCCGACGATTCCGGTGATCGCCAACTCGCTCACCTCCGCCAGCGCGCTGGCGTCGACCGGGTAGTTCTCGTAGACGAAGATGGTGTCGAACAGCTGGTCTTGGCCGGTGGCTTTGTGAATCTCGTTGAGCGCCAGTTGCTGATGCTCGAGTGTGCTGATGTGTGCGCGTTGTAGTGCACCGAGCAGACCGGCCGCGGTGGTTTCCGGGGTGATGTTCGCGCGCACCGGCACGGTGTTGATGAGCAGGCCGACCATCGTTTCCGCGCCGACCACATCGGTCGGGCGTCCGGACACCGCGGCGCCGAACACGACGTCGTGGTGGCCCGTCAGCGACATCAGCACCTGCGCCCACGCGGCCTGCAGAACGATGTTGACCGTGGTGCGCTGCGAGCGCGCCAGGTCGTTGAGTGCATGAGTGATCCGCTCCGGCAATGAGACTGATGTAGTGCCTCGCGGTCCCTGCCCCAGCCGGCCGGGCGAGCCGATCAAGGTGGGGGTGTCGAACCCGGCCAGCGTCTCGCCCCAGGCGGCGCGGGCGGCGTCGACGTCCTGCTCGGCCAGCCAGGCGACGAAGCTCCGGTACGGCGACGCCGCGGGCAACCGCTGCCCGTAGTAGCCGGCGAAGATCTCCTGCATCACGATGGGTAACGACCAACCGTCGAGCACGATGTGGTGATTGGTCAGCACCAGCCGGTGTCGGTCCGGCGCGGTGCGGACCAATGCCGCCCGGAAGGCCGGCGGTCGGCTGAGGTCGCACACCGCGACACGTTCGTCTGCGCACAACTGCTGGACGTGCTCGTCGGGGTTTCGACCGTTTCGGGTGAGATCGAGGTAGCGCCAGCCCGGTTCGGGGTCAGCGGGAATGATCTGGACCGGCTCGTCGAACTGCGTGCAGAATCGGGCGGCGAGGTTGGGATGACGGACGGCCACGGTGTGGATGGCGTCGCGGAGGCGGTCGGGCTCGAGTGAGCCGGCGATCGTGATGTCGAGCTGCATGGCGTAGACGTCGTCGTCTGCGTTCGCGGCGGTGTCGGCGTGGAAGAGCAGTCCCTGCTGCAGCGGGGTCAGCGGCAGGATGTCGGCGATGTGGTCGTGCGCTTGCAGCTGGTCGAGTTGCTGTTGGGTGAGCCGGGCGGGCGCGATGTCGGAGGGCGTCAGCCCGCCGCCGCCGCCCGCGACGTGGGCGCAGATGCCCTGCAGCGCCTCGAAGAACAGACGACCGAGTCGGCCGGCTTGCGCCGACTCGAGAACCGACGAAGCGAACGTCCAATTCGCCTGCAGCGCAGGACCGTCTCCGGTGTCGACGGCCGCGGCGTTGAGTTCGATGGCGTGGGTCAACGGCATGGGCACTGCCGCGGCGGCCTCTGCCAGCGCCAACCCGTCGCGGCTGACGCGCCACATGTCCTCGGACAACGCAGCGGCGCCCGCGCCGAGCCGGCCGAGGTAGTTGAACCCGAGCGACGGGTCGGGCTCGGACAGGTCGACGTCGGGGTTCAGGTAACGCAGCAGCCCGTAGGTCAGCGGTTCGGGGTGGGCGCGCAGTTGTTCCTTGAGGTCTTTGACGACCGGCCCCAGCGCGGCGTCACCGGCGATCACGTGCTGCCAGTTCAGTTTTCCGGCGATCAGGGCGACGGGGTGTTTGGTGGTGAACCAGCCCACCGTGCGCGACAGGTCGACATCGGCGGCGAGGTGTTCGTGGCGGCCGTGGCCCTCGACGTCGATGCCGACCGGCGCGGCGGTGCCCACGAATTCGCTGCAGGCCAGCGCGTAGGCGATCAGCAGGATGTCGGAAACACCGGCGTGGAATGCGGTGGGCACCTCACCGAGCAGCGCGCGGGTGCTGTGAACATCCAATGACACCGACAGATGGCCCGCGCTGGCATAGGTGTCGGCGCATGGTCGGGGCGCGGGCAGCGCGGGCGCCGTCGTAACGATCCGCTTCCACACGTCGGCGTGCGCGAGGACCGCGTCGGTGCGGGCGTGCTCGGCCAGCAGCGCGGCCCACTGCCGGAACGAGGTGCCGGTGGGAGGTAGCGCAATGGGCTGGCCGTGGTGGTGTTGGGCCCAGGCGATGTTGAGGTCTTCGACCAGGATCGGCCACGACACCGCGTCAACGGCGAGGTGGTGGATGATCAGCGCGAGCTGCCCGGTAGTGGGCACCCACAATGCGGCGACCGTCAGCCCGGCGGCCGGATCCAGTTGCGCGCGAGCGGTGCTCAGCGCCTCATCGCTGAACACGTCGGACATGCGTAAGCAGGCGTGGGCGTATACCGACCCGGGCTCGGGCACGGTCATCTGGTCGCCGGCGGCCCGCAGGCGCAGCATGGCGTGCCGGTCCAGCAGCGCCTGCAGCAGCGTGACGACGTCGGCGTCGGTGACGCCTGAGGGGGCCTGCAGCACCATGGTCTGGTTGAACTGGTCGATCGGGCCGTCGAGGCCGCGCAGCCAGCTCATGATCGGGGTGAGCTGCACCGGGCCGGTGCCGTCGTCGGTGGGGACGGTCTGACCGCCGGTCGCGTCGGCCACTCGGGCCAGTCGTGCCACGGTCTGTTCGACGAAGATGTCCCGCGGGCGGCACCGCAGCCCCGCGGCGCGGGCTCGGGCCACCACTTGCATCGACAGGATGCTGTCGCCGCCCAGGTCGAAGAACGAGTCGTCGACACCGACCCGCTCCAGCCCGAGGACCTGTGCGTAGATGCCGGCCAAGATCTCCTCGACCGCGTCTGCGGGGGCGCGGTATTGCAGCGTGTTCTGGTAGTCGGGTGCGGGCAGGGCCCGGGTGTCGAGTTTGCCGTTGACCGTCAACGGGATTGCCTCCACCATGACCACCGCGGCCGGCACCATGTAGGCCGGCAGCCGCTCGGCCAGCGCGACGCGGGCCGCAGCGGCGTCGACGGTGCCGGTGGCGTAGCCGACCAGACGCTTGTCGCCTGGACGGTCCTCGCGGACGATGACCGTCGCCTGCTCCACACCATCGACTTCGGCGAGGGCGCTTTGGATTTCCCCGAGTTCTATGCGGTAGCCGCGGATCTTGACCTGCTCGTCGGCGCGGCCGAGATACTGCAGTTGTCCGTCCGCGCGCCAGCACACCAGATCTCCGGTGCGATACATCCTTTGCGCTGGCGTTCCCGCGCCGACGAACGGACACGCCACGAACCGCGACGCGGTCAAGGCGGACCGGCCGAGGTAGCCCATTCCCACGCCGGCGCCGGCCACGTACAACTCGCCGACCACGCCGGCCGGCACCGGGCGCAGCCACTCGTCGAGCACGAACACCGCGGCCGTCGACACCGGCGCACCGATCGGCGCGGCCCCCGAACCCGCCGTCAGCGGTGCGCTCATCGACGCGTACACCGTGGCCTCGGTGGGTCCGTAGGCATTGATCAGCACCCGGCCCGGAGCCCACCGATCCACCACCTCGGCCGGACACGCCTCGCCACCCAGCAGGACCGCCGCCGACTCGAGTCCAATCGGACTCAATGCCGCTATGGCAGACGGGGTTTGGGTCAGCACGTTGACCCGCTCCCGCACCAGCAACGCGTGGAGGTCCTCGGGTGACCCGGCGACCGCTTCCGGGACGATCACCAGTCGTCCCCCACCGAGCAGCGCGGCCCAGACTTCCCACACGGAGAAGTCGAAGCCGTACGAATGACACTGTGTCCACACCTGATCCGTCGGCAGAGCCGCGGGAGTGGAAGCGGCGATATGAGCCAGGTTCTGGTGGGTGATCGCCACGCCCTTCGGGGTGCCGGTCGTGCCCGACGTGTAGATCAGGTATGCGATATCGTCGGCCGCGGGCGCCGGTAACGGGGTATCCGGCTGGTCGGCGACGGCCGCATCGGCGATGTCGACGACCGGGATGTCGCTTCCGTCCAGCAGCTCCGCGAGCGCGGCGTTGGTCAGCACGGCGACCGGGGCCGCGTCGGCGAGCATGAAATCCCTGCGCGCCGAGGGCAATGACGGATCGATCGGTAGATACGCCGCCCCCGTCTTGAGCACCGCCAGCATCGCGACGACCGCCTCGCAGCAGCGGTCGAACAGCAGCGCGACGCGCGAGCCGGGTTCAACATTGCGGCGGGTCAACAAGTGCGCGAGTCGATTCGCCGCGTCGTCGAGTTCACGGTACGTCAGGCAGTGGTCCGGCCCGGTGACCGCGACGGCGTTCGGGTGGCGCGCGACGTGCTCGGCGAACAACTCGGGAACCGACGCCACCGCCGGCGACGGCGCGCTCAGTACGGCCAGGTTGCCCGCCTCGTCCAGGCGACGGTGTTCGCCGGCATCGAGCAGATCTATCGCGGCGAGCGGTCGGTGCGGATCGGCGGTCATCGTCGTCAACACCCGCTCGAACCGGTCGACGAGCGCTTCGATGCTGGCCGGGTCGAAGATGTCGGTGCGGAACTCGACCGCACCCCGAATGCCGGCCGGCCGACCGGAATCGGTGAAGTGCTCCGAGAGCGAGAACGTCAGGTCCATGCGGGCGGTGTGGGTGTCGACCGGAAGTTGGGTGACGTGCAAGTCGCCCAGGGACAACTCGGCAGCCGGACCATCGCCGAGGCCGGGCAGATTCTGCCAAGCCAACAGCACCTGCACCAGCGGGTGATGTGCGAGCGATCGGGCTGGATTGAGCCGCTCCACCAGCAACTCGAACGGCACCTCTTGATGGTCGAACGCCGCCAAGCTGCGCCGCCGTACCTGGTCGAGCAACTCGGCGAAGCTGGGGTTTCCGGCCAGATCGACCCGTAGCACCAACGTGTTGACGAAGAAGCCGATCAGCTCATCGAGTGCGGGATCGCTGCGTCCGGCGATCGGAAACCCGACCGCCACATCGGAGCTCGCGCTCAGCCGCGACAGCAGCACCGCGAGGCCGGTCTGCATCACCATGAACGGCGTCGCGTTGTATTCCGCGGCCATCTTCCGCACCCGCTGCTGCAATCCGGCGGGCCAATCCACGGTCAGACTGGCGCCCCGTTGATCGGCGAGCGCCGGATAGGGCCGGTCCGTGGGTAGTTGCAGCCGCTCGGGCAGACCCGCCAGGACCTGCTCCCAGTGAGCCAGCTGCGCGGCGATGGGGCTGTCGCTGTCGTCGAGATCGCCGAACCGCGCCCGCTGCCACATCGTGTAGTCGACGTATTGCACCGGCAACGGGGTCCATTCGGGTGTCTTTCCGTGCCGGCGCGCTTGGTAGGCCTCACCGAGATCACGCATCAGTGGAGCCAGCGACCAGCCGTCGGCGGCGATGTGGTGTACGACGCCCAGCAGCACATGATCCTCGTCGCTGACGCGGAATACCGTTGCCCGCACCGGGATCTCGGTGGCCAGGTCGAACGTCTGCCCCGCCGCGTCGCCGACGGCCTCCGCGAGCCGGTGTTCGGACCATGCGGCGGCATCGACGACGTGCCAGCCGACATCGGCTTGCGTCCTGGGCACCACCAGTTGCCGGGCGGTGCCGTCGGGCGCGACGAAAAGCGTGCGCAGGGTTTCGTGTCGGTCCACCACGTCTCCCAGCGCCGCGCGTAACGCATCGGCGTCAAGTCGTCCGTGCAGTCGCAACGCCAGCACGATGTGGTAAACCGGCGAGGGACCGTGCAACTGGTCGATGACCCACAACCGGTTCTGGGCGAACGACAGCGGAATGACGGCGGGCCGCTGGACAGGCACCAACGGTTCACGACCGCCCGCGGCGCCGTTGACTCGCGGCGCCAACTGACCGACGGTCGGAGCGTCGAACAATGCGCGCACTCCGACATCGGCCTGCAGACCGGCATTGATCGCCGCGACGACCCGCATGGCCGACAGCGAGTCTCCGCCGAGGTCGAAGAACGAGTCGTCGATGCCGACGCGCTCGAGACCCAGTACGTGGGCGAAGATGCCGGTCAGGATCTCCTCGATGTGGTTGGTCGGGGCGCGGTAGTGATCGACACCGACGTATTCGGGGGTCGGCAGCGCGCGAGTGTCGAGTTTGCCGTTGACCGTGACCGGCAGCGCGTCGAGCACCACCACCGCCGCGGGCACCATGTAGGGCGGCAGCCGGTCGGCCAGCGCTTCGCGGGCCTGGGCCGCATCGATGCCACCGGTGACGTATCCGACCAGCCGCTTGTCGCCGGGGCGGTCTTCGCGGGCGATGACGACCGATTGCTGCACTCCGGCCAGTTCGGCCAGCGCGGCCTGGACTTCGCCGAGTTCGATGCGGTAGCCGCGGATCTTGACCTGCTCGTCGGCGCGCCCGAAATAGCGCAACTGCCCGTCAGGGGCCCAGCACACCAGATCACCGGTGCGATACATCCGCTGCCCGGGTTCGCCGAACGGGCACGCCACGAATCGTGCTGCGGTCAAACCTGTTCGGCGCCAATACCCGACACCCACACCGCGGCCCGCGACGTGCAACTCGCCGACCACCCCGAACGGCACCGGCCGCAACCACCCGTCGAGCACGAAGAAGGCCGCACCTGTCACAGGCGAGCCGATCGGCGGAGCGCCGGAGCCGGGCGCCAGCGGCGCGCTCTTGGACAGCCACATCGTCGTCTCGGTGGGGCCGTAGACGTTGATCATCACCCGCCCGGGCGCCCACCGATCCACCAACTCGGGTGGGCAGGTCTCGGCCCCGATCACCAATGCGGTCGAGCCCAGGCCGGCTGGCGTCAATCCCCGCACGGCAGAGGGTGTTTGGGTCAGCACGCTGACGTGTTCGCGCATCAGCAGGGCGTGGAAGTCGTCGGGGGCGCGCGCCACCGACTCGGGCACGATCACCAGCCGGCCGCCGTGTAGCAAGGCGCCCCAGATCTCCCACACCGAGAAGTCGAAAGCGTAGGAATGGAACTGCGTCCACACCTGGCCCGATGTCAACTCCAGTCCGGTGTCGAGGCGGTCGAACAGTTGCACGACGTTGTATTGCGTGACGGCAACGCCTTTGGGCATGCCGGTGGTGCCCGAGGTGTAGATGATGTGCGCGAGGTCGTCCGGTGCGGGCGTCGGCAGTGGTGTGGTGGGCTGCGTGTCGATGCGGGGGTCGGCGATGTCGATTACCGGCACCTCACACTCGGCGAGTCGGTCCGCCAGTTCGCCGGTGCTCAGCGCGGCGATCGGCGCGGCGTCGTCGATCATGAACCTGATCCGGGCGCTCGGGTGCGCCGGGTCGATCGGCAGATACGCCGCACCCGTCTTGAGCACCGCCAGAATCGAGACGATCGCCTCGGCGCAGCGCGAGAACATCAGCGCCACCGCCTGCCCCGGGCCGGCACCCTTGGCGGTGAGCAGGTGCGCCAACCGATTCGACGCCTCGTCCACTTCGCGATAGGTCCACGAACGACCACCACACACCAGCGCTACCGCATCCGGCGTGCGAGTCACCTGCGCGGCGAACACCGCCGGAATCGACAGCGGCGTCGCGGGCCGGGTCAAGACCGCCCGGTTGCCGATCTGGTCCAATTGGGCGTGCTCGTCCGCGTCGAGCAGATCGATCGACATCAGTCGCCGCGTGGGGTCGGTGGTCATCGCCACCAACACGCGCTGCAGACGGTGGATGAGCATGTTGATACCGGCCGCGTCGAACACGTCGGTGTCGTATTCGAGGCGAAGCGAGAGTTCCAGTCCCGGCATGGCCTGCAGCGTCAGCGGGTAGTCGTTGCGTTCGCGGGTGCTGAACTCTGTGACGGCCAGCCCGTCGACATCGAGAAGCGCCGAGGTGTCGATCGGATAGTTCTCGTAGACGAAAAGCGTGTCGAACAGTTGATCCTGGCCGGTGATTCGGTGGATCTCGCTGAGCGCCAGATGCTGGTGGTCCAGGGTGCTGGTGTGGCCGTATCGGAGTTGGTCCAGGACGTCGGAGGTGGTGGTGGCCGGCGTGAAGGTCGCGCGGACGGGCACGGTGTTGATCAACAGGCCGACCATCGATTCCGCGTCGGCCAGGTCGGCGGGGCGGCCGGACACCGCGGTGCCGAAAGCGACGTCGTGGTGACCGGTCAGCCACATCAGCAGCTGCGCCCAGGCGGCTTGCAGCACGGTGTTGACGGTGGTGTGCTGTGAGCGTGCCAACTCGCTGACGGCTCGACTGATGTTCTCCGCCAAGTGATGCGACGTGACGCCGCGGCAACCGACCTTACCGGGCGGGGCGACCATCGTCGGCGTGTCGAATCCCGCGAGCACCTCGGCCCATGCCGTCCGCGCGGATTCGAGGTCCCGCCCGGACATCCAGCTGACGTACCGGCGATAGGATCCGGCGGCCGGCAGCCGCTGGCCGAAGTAGCTGCCGAACAGCTCCTGCGCCAGGATCGGCAGGGACCAGCCGTCAATGACGATGTGGTGGAAGGTCAGTACGCACCGATGCCGGTCGTCGGCGGTGCGGAGCAGCGCCGCCCGAAATGCCGGCGGGTCGGTGAGTTGGCAGACCGCCTCGCGTTCGTCGGCGCAGATCCGCACGACCTGTTCGTCGGCGTCCTCGCCCACCAGGTCGAGGTAGCGCCACGCGGGTCTGGCATCGGCAGGGATGATTTGTACGGGCGGGTCGTACTCTGCGCAGAATCGGGCGACCAGGTGCGGGTGGCGGATGGCCACCGCGTGGACGGCCGCTTCGAGGCGATGCGGGTCCAGCGCACCGGTGATCGTGATGTCGAGTTGCATCGCATACAGGTCGTCGCCGTTGCCCTTCGCGGTGCTGGCGTGGAAGAGCAGTCCCTGCTGCATCGGGGTCAGCGGGAGAATGTCGGCGACGCCGAATCGCTCTTGTAGTAGGTCGATTTGGTGCTG
Organism: Mycolicibacterium celeriflavum; assembly: GCF_010731795.1. NCBI lineage: Bacteria > Bacillati > Actinomycetota > Actinomycetes > Mycobacteriales > Mycobacteriaceae > Mycobacterium > Mycolicibacterium celeriflavum. The sequence continues at coordinate 2,607,696 of NZ_AP022591.1, forward strand.
ATCGAGCCGGGCTGGCGCGATGTCGGAAGGGGTCAGGCCGCCGCCGCCCTGACGAACGTGGGCGCAGATACCTCTCAAGGCGTCGAAGAACAACCGGTTGAGACGACTGACCCGGGCCCGATCGAGGACCGACGGCGCCCACGTCCACCTGGCCTGCAATTGCGGGCCAGTGTCGGTGTCGACGGTGGCGGCGTTGAGTTCGGCGGTGTGCGCCAAGGGCATGGGAACCGCGGCGGCGACCTCGATGAGCGGCAGGCCATTTCGGCTTACCTGCCAGAGCCCGTCGGCGCCTTCGGCCGCAGCGGCGCTCAGGCGGCCGAGATAGTTGAAGCCGATGGACGGGTCAGGCGTGGCGAGGTCGACGTCGTTGTTGAGGTAACGCAGTAGTCCGTAGGTCAGGCCGTCGGGCGTGTCGCGGAGTTGTTCCTTGGCGTCTTTCACGACGGCGCCCAGCGAGGCGTCACCGGCGACGATCTTGGTCCAGTTCAGCTCGGCGATAGTCAGCGCAACAGGGTATTTGATGGTGAACCAACCGACCGTGCGCGACAGGTCGATATCGGCGGCGAGGTCGTCGTGGCGGCCGTGTCCTTCGACGTCGATGCCGACGGGGGCGCCGTCGGTGTCGAGGAATGTCGACCACGCAATCGCGTAGGCGATCAGCAGGATGTCTTGTATTCCGGCGTTGAACGCACCGGGCACTTCGCCGAGCAGAAGGCGGGTCGTATCGGTGTCCAGTGTTTCGGACAGGTGGCCCGCGTTGGCATAGGTGTCGATCCCCGGCTGCGGCGGCGCCAGCGTAGGCGAGGTCGCCGCCACCTGCCGCCACCTGTCGGCGTGACCCAATACCGCAGGGTCGTGGGCGTGTTCGGACAGCAGCTTGGCCCACGCCTTAAACGATGTACCCGTCACCGGTAATGTCACGGGTTGTCCGTTGCGGTGTTGTGCCCAGGCGATATTGAGGTCTTCGAGAAGGATGCGCCATGACACCGCGTCGACGGCCAGGTGGTGAATGATCAAGGCCACTTGGCCGGTGGCGGGCGCCCACAGCGCGCTGAGCATCCGACCGCTGGCCGGGTCCAGCCGCGCCCGGGCCGCTCTCACCGCTTCCTCGGACAGTTCGTCGACGGCGTGCACACACACGTCGGCGTCGACCGTACCCGGCTCGGGCGCCGTCAACGTGTCGGCTGCGCGTAGCCGCAGCATGGCGTGCCGATCCAAGAGCGCCTGCAGCACGGTGACGACGTCGGTGCGGGTCACTCCGTCGGGCGCTTGCACCACGATCGTCTGGTTGAACTCCGCGACGGGGCCGTCGATCTCGTGCAGCCAGCGCATGATCGGGGTGGGCGACACGTCGCCGACGCCTTCGTCGGCTGGGCCGCTGTCGACGGTCATCACCGCCGCGGCGCGGGCGAGGCGGGCCACGGTCTGCTCGACGAAGATGTCACGAGGCCGACATGTCACACCCGCTGCCCGGGCGCGGGCCACCACCTGCATCGACAAGATGCTGTCACCGCCGAGGTCGAAGAACGAGTCGTCGACGCCGACCCGCTCGAGACCCAGCACCTGGGCGTAGATACCGGCCAGGATCTCCTCGACGGCGTCGGCCGGTGCACGATACCGCTCACCCTCCTGGTACTCCGGTGTCGGAAGCGCGCGGGTGTCGAGTTTGTTGTTCGGCGTCAGCGGCATTGTCTCCAAACGCATCACCGCGACCGGCACCATGTATGCCGGTAGCCGCTCGGCCAGCGCGGTTCGCGCCTCGCCGGGGTGCGCCGTTCCGGTGATGTAGCCGACCAACCGCTTGTCGCCGGGACGGTCCTCGCGAACGATGACGACCGCTTGCTCGACGGCGTCCAGTTCGCCCAGCGCCGCCTGGATTTCGCCGAGTTCGATGCGGTAGCCGCGGATCTTGACCTGCTCGTCGGCGCGGCCCAGGTACTGCAGCTGGCCGTCGGCACGCCAGCGCACCAGATCCCCGGTGCGATACATCCGTTGTCCGAACCCCTCGAACGGACAAGCCACGAATCGTGACGCGCTCAACCCTGGCCGGCCGATGTAGCCACACGCCAGACCGGCCCCGGCCACATACAGCTCACCGGCCGATCCGGTCGGCACCGGTCGTAGCTCGTCGTCGAGCACGAAGAGCGCCGCCCCGGGCACCGGTGAGCCGATCGGCACACCCGACCCCGGCGTCAGCGGGGCACTGATCGCCACACACATCGTGGTCTCGGTCGGCCCGTAGGCATTGATCATCACCCGGCCGGCCGCCCACTGCTCCACCACCTCGGCCGAACAGGCCTCGCCGACCACCACCAAAGCCGCCGACTCCAACCCCTCGCGCGGCAATACCCGTACGGCGGAGGGCGTCTGCGTGAGCACAGTCACCTTCTCGGCCACCAGCACAGCGTGGAGATCGTCTGGCGAGGCGGTCACGTCCTCGGGGACCACCACCACTCGTCCACCGCGCAGGAGGGCGCCGAAGATCTCCCAGACCGAGACGTCGAAAGCCAACGTGTGACACTGCGGCCACACCCCCGGCCGCGGCAGGCCCGCGTCCAGGGCCGCCAGCAGCTGGGTGACGTTGTGGTGCGTCACCGCAACGCCTTTGGGAACACCTGTGGTTCCCGATGTGTAGATGACGTACGCGAGGTCCTGCGCAGCGGGCGCCGGTAATGCGGTGTCGGCTTGAGCTTCGACACCTGGATCGTCGACATCGACGATGTGCACGTCGCAACCACGCAGCCTGCCCCGCAGGGCCGCGGTGGTGACCGCAGCCATCGGTGCGGCATCGGCGACCATGAACTCGATGCGCGCCGACGGCAGCGCCGGGTCGATCGGCAGATACGCCGCCCCGGTCTTGAGCACCGCGAGAATCGCGGCGACCGCCTCGGCCGACCGGGTCATCAGCAGCGCGACGCATCGTCCCGGTCCCGCGCCGCGGCCGACCAGCAAGTGCGCCAGGCGGTTCGACGCCTCGTCAAGCGCCCGGTAGGTCCACGACCGATCCCGGTAAGTGACTGCAACCGCATCGGGTGCGCGCGCGACGTGTTCTGCGAACAACGCCGGGATCGAGACAGGCGCGGGCGGCGGTGCAGTCAACACGGCCCGATTGCCGCACTCATCCAGCCACGCGCGCTCTTCAACATCGAGCACATCCATCGACGACACCCGCTGTTCGGGATCGGTCGTCATCGCCGTCAAGACCCGCTGCAGCCGTGCGATCATCGTCTCGATCGTGGCCGCCTCGAACACGTCGGTGCGGAATTCGACTGTCCCACAGATGCCGTCGGGCTCGCCCGCCACGCTCCATTGTTCAGACAGGGAGAACACGAGATCCATGCGGGCGGTGCGGGTGTCCACCGGTAGGCGGGTGACCTCTAGATCACCGAGCGTCAGTTCCGCAGCACTGTCCTCGCCGCCGATGGACGTCTGCCAGGCCAACGCGGCCTGCACCAGCGGGTGATGGCTCAGGCTACGGGCGGGGTTGAGCCGATCGACGAGAACCTCGAACGGCACATCCTGATGATCGTAGGCGTTCAGGCTGCGCCGTCGCACCTGCGCCAGCAACTGCGCGACCGTCGGATCGCCGCTCAGGTCGACGCGCAACACCAAGAGGTTCACGAAGAATCCGACGAGATCGTCGAGCGCAGGGTCGCGACGGCCGGCGATCGGGAACCCCAGCGCGACATCGCGGTTGGCGCTCAGCCGTGACAGCAGCGCCGCCAGGGCAGCCTGGACAACCATAAAACTCGTCGCATTGTGCTGCGCGGCGACTTCGGCCACCCGACGCTGCAACTCGGCCGGCCAGTCAACGGGGACCGTGGCGCCGCGCTGATCGGCGACGGCCGGGTAGGGCCGGTCGGTGGGCAGCTCGAGCCGTTCCGGCATTCCGGCCAGGGTGTCCTGCCAATAGGCCAGTTGCGCGGCGATGGGACTGTCGCCGTCACCGAGATCGCCGAACTGCTCGCGCTGCCACAGCGTGTAATCGGCGTACTGCACCGGCAGTCGAGGCCAGCTCGGCGGCTGCCCCGCGCAGCGGCTGGCGTAGGCCGTGCTCAGATCGCGGACCAGCGGGGCGATCGACCAGCCGTCGGCAGCGATGTGATGTACCACGCCGGCCAACACGTGTTCGTCGTCGGCGGTGCGGAACAATGTTGCGCGCAGCGGGATCTCATCGGACAGATCGAACGCGCGCCGGACGCCCTCCTCGATGCCCTCGGTGAGTCGCTCCATCGACCAGGCGGTGGCATCGACGACCCGCCATCCGAAGTCGGCCCGGTCGGCGTCGACGATGCTCTGCAGCGGCACGCCATCGGGTGCCGGGAACAGCGTACGCAGAGTCTCGTGGCGGGAGATGACGTCACGGAGCGCCGCGCGCAACGCGTCGGCGTCGAGCCGCCCGCGAAGGCGCAACGCCACCGCCATGTTGAAAACCGCTGAGGGTCCCTGCAGTTGGTCGAGGAACCACAACCGATTCTGGGCGAACGACAGCGGAAGTTCCGTGGGCCGCGCCCCGGCGACCAATGGGGTGCGGGGGCTCGCCTCGCCGCTGATGCGGGGCGCCAACTGCGCGACCGTCGGCGCGTCGAACAACGTCCGCACGGACAGGCCGCCGTCGAGGCTGCTGTTGATCTCGGCGACCACCCGCATCGCCAGAATGCTGTCGCCACCGAGGTCGAAGAAGGAATCGTCGGCGCCGACGCGGTCGACCCCGAGCACCTGGGCGTAGATGTTGGCCAGGATCACCTCGACCGGGGAGGCCGGGGCGCGATAGTGATCGACGCCCTGATACGCGGGTGCCGGCAGGGCACGGGTATCGAGCTTGCCGTTGGGCGTCAACGGCAGCGCGTCGAGCACCACAACCGCCGAAGGCACCATGTACGAAGGCAACCGCCCGGCGAGAGTGGCACGCACGTCGGACGCATCGACTGCCCCGGCGGTGGTTTGGGTGATGTAGCCGACCAGCCGCTTGTCGCCGGGGCGGTCCTCTCGGGCGATCACCGCGGCCTGCCTGACGCCGTCGAGTGCGCTCAACGCGGACCGCACTTCGCCGAGTTCGATGCGGTAGCCGCGGATCTTGACCTGCTCGTCGGCGCGGCCCAGATACTGCAGTTGCCCGTCCGGACCCCACCGCACCAGATCGCCGGTGCGATACATCCGCGCCCCGCGCCCACCAGCTGGACAAGCGACGAACCGCGACGCGGTCAGGCCGGGCCGTCGCCAATATCCGACGCCGACACCAAGACCCGCCACATACAACTCGCCCACCACGGCGGGCGGCACCGGCCGCAGCCATTCGTCGAGCACGAACAGTGCCGCACCCGGCACCGGCGTCCCGATCGGCACGATGTCCAATCCTTGCGTCAGCGGCGCGCTGATCGTCGCGTACACGGTGATCTCGGTCGGGCCGTAGCCGTTGACCATCACCCGTCCCGGCGCCCAGCGATCCACCACCTCGGCAGGACAGGCTTCGCCGGCCGCCATCAACGTCACCCCGTCCAAGCCTTCGCTTGAAAGCGCCTGAACTGCAGAGGGAGTCTGGCTCAGCACGGTGACACGTTCACCGCGCAGCAGAGCGTGGAAGTCCTCCGGTGAGCCGGCCACCGACTTGGGCACCACCACCAGTCGTCCACCGAACAACAGGGCACCCCAGATCTCCCAGACCGAGAAGTCGAACGCCAACGAGGCACACTGTGTCCACACCTGGTGCGGCCCCAGTTCGAAGCCGACATCGAGGGAGTCGAACAGCCGGGTCACGTTGTGATGGGTGACGGCAACACCTTTCGGTAGGCCGGTGGTTCCCGACGTGTAGATGATGTGTGCGATGTTGTCTGGTGCTGGTTCGGGCAGTGCGGTGCTCGGCTGTGTGCTTATTGCAGGGTCGTCGAGTTCGAGGACCGCAACACCGGAGTCGCGCATCCGGTCGGCCGACTCGGCGGTGGTGAGTGCGATGACCGGTGCGGCGTCGGCGACGATGAAGTCGGTTCGCGCCTTGGGTACCGCCGGGTCGATCGGCAGGTAGGCTGCGCCAGTCTTGAGGACCGCCAGGATCGCGACAATCGCCTGCGCCGACCGCTCGGCCATCAACAGCACACACTGTCCGGGGGCCGCGCCCTGGTCAACCAGCCGGTGCGCCAGTCGGTTCGACGACTCGTCAAGCTCCCGATACGACATCGACTTGCTCTCGAACGTCAGTGCCACCGCGTCGGGATCACGCGCCGTCTGAGCGGCGAAGAGAGCTGGAATCGACACCGGCTTGGCGGGCCGGGCCAACACGGCGCGGTTCCCGCGCCCGTCGAGCTCGACGTGCTGGTCGCCGTCGAGCAGATCGATCGACGACAGCCGACGCGTCGGATCGGCGGTCATCGCCCGTAGTACCCGCTGCAATCGTCGGCTGAGGTCGTCGACCTCGGTCGCGTCGAAGACGTCGGTGTCGAACTCGATGCGCACGCTCAGTTCCTGGCCCGGCTGGGCGACGACGGCCAGCGGATAATGGGTGGACTCGCGGCCGTTCACTTCGGTGATGGTCAACCCGTTGCTGAGTAGCGCGCCGGTGTCGACCGGATAGTTCTCGTAGACGAAGACGGTGTCGAACAGGTGGTCCTGACCGGTGGCGCGGTGGATCTCACTCAGTGCGAGGTGCTGGTGTTCCAGTGTCTGGTTGTAGTTGCGTTGGAGTTGGTCCAGCAACTCGGCCACGGTCGTTGCGGGGCCGATGTCGGCGCGCACCGGCACGGTGTTGATCAGCAGGCCGACCATCGAGTCGGCGCCGACGACATCGGCGGAGCGCCCGGACACTGCGGTTCCGAATGCGACGTCGTGGTGGCCGGTCAGCGACATCAGCATCTGCGCCCAGCCGGCCTGCAGCACGGTGTTGACGGTCGTGTGGCATGAGCGCGCCAACTCGCCGAGGGCCGTCGTCGGCTGCTCGCCGAGGAGGAACGCGGCCGTGCCTCGCGGCCCGAGCGTCAACCGGTCCGACGGCGCGACCAGGGTGGGCGTGTCGAACCCGGCCAGCACCTCGCGCCAGGCGGCATGCGCTGCAGCGGTGTCTCTTTCGGCAAGCCACATGACGTACCGGCGGTATGACCCGGCGGGAGGCAGCCGGTGCCCGTAGTAGCTGGCGAAGATCTCCTGGGCGACGATGGGCAGCGACCAGCCGTCGAGAACGATGTGGTGGTTGGTGAGCACAAGCCGGTGCCGGTCCGGTGCGGTGCGAACCACCGCCGCACGGAAGGCCGGCGGCCGGGTCAGGTCACACACCGCGGCACGTTCGTCGGCGCACAACTGCGTGATCGCCTGCGCGACATCGACACCGACCCGCCGATATTTGGTGCCCATCGGCCCGGCTTCTGGCTGGGATCCGACAGGTGTCGGGACGGCGACCGGCATCGGGGGTCGGCTGCCCGCCGCCGCGGCGGAGCCCGGGTCGATGTCGATGTCTATGCGGTTTGCCTCCAGGTCGAGAAATGCCCAGGGAATCACGGGGGTTGCGGGAATGATCTGAATGGGTTGGCCGTAGCGGCTCTCGAATTGGGCGGCGAGGTTGGGATGACGATTGGCCACGGTGGCGATGGCGTGTCGGAGGCGCTGGGGATCGAGCGGGCCGGCGATGGTGATCTCGAGTTGCATCGCGTAGACGGCGTCGTCTGCGCTGGTGGTGGTGCCGGCGTGGAACAGCAGCCCGTCTTGAAGTGGAGTCAGCGGAAGGATGTCGGCGACGGGGTGTCGCTGTTCCAGCTCGTCGATCTGGTGTTGGTCGAGGGCGACCGGGGCGATGTCCGACGGTGTCAGCCCGCCGCCGCCGCGTTCGACATGCTGGCAGATGCCGGTCAGCGCGTCGAACCAGAGTTGGCTGAGCCGGTCCACCTCGGCTTCGTCCAGTGTTGACGGCGCCCAGGTCCAGTTTGCCTGTAGCCGTGGGCCGTCGGAGCTGTCGACGGTGGCGGTGTTGAGTTCGAGGGTGTGCGCCAGCGGCATGGGCACGGCTGCGGCGGCGTCGGCCAACGCCATCCCGTCGTAGCAGATGCGCCACATGTCCTCAGAAACCGTGGCGCCGGCGTCCAGGCGTCCGAGGTAGTTGAACCCGATGGACGGGTCGGCTTCGGGCAGTTCGACGCTGGTGTTGAGATAGCGCAGCAGCCCGTAGGTCATGCCGTCGGGCAGCGCACGCAGTTGTTCCTTGGCATTCTTGATCAGCGAGCCCAGCGCGCCGTCACCGGTCACAACGGTCCCCCAGCGCACCGCGTCGAGCGTCAGTGCCACCGGGTATTTGGTGGTGAACCAGCCCACCGTCCGAGACAGGCTCACCTCGGGAGCGATCTCTTCCTCACGCCCATGGCCTTCGACGTCGATGACGACCGGATCGCGCGTTGCGAGGAACTGTCGGCACGCCAGCGCGAACGCGATCAGCAGGATGTCCTGCACGCCCGCATGTAGGGCGGCGGGAACCTCGCCGAGCAGCGAGCGGGTCGTCTCCGCATCCAGCGATGCCGATGAGCGACCTGCTTCGGCGTAGGTGTCGGTTTGGGCTCGAGGTCGCGGCCATGCCGGGGGTGTGGCCGACACGTGTCGCCAGGTGTCGGCGTGCCCGGTGACCGCCGCGTGGTGGGCACGCTCGTCGAGAAGCGCGGCCCAGCGCTGAAACGAGGTGCCACCCGTCGGCAGCGCGATGGGCTGCCCGTCGTGGTGTTGCGCCCAGGCGATGTTGATGTCCTCGAAAAGGATTCGCCATGACACCGCGTCGACCGCCAAGTGGTGGATGATCAATCCGAGCTGGCCGGTGGCCGGCGCCCACAGACCGCTGAGCATCACTCCCGCGGCCGGGCTGAGCCGGGAACGCGCTACCGCCACGGCATCTGCGGACAACACATCGACGATGTGCAGGCACGCGCCCGCGTCGACGGAGCCGGGTTCGGGCACGTGTAGTGACCAACCCACGTCGTTGCGCTGCGCCTCAAGCCGCAGCGTGGCGTGGTGGTCCATCAGCGCCTGCAGCACGGTGACCACGTCGGTGTGGGTCACTCCCGCCGGTGCCTGCATTACCACGGTCTGGTTGAATTCGTCTACCGGGCCGTCCATCTCGTGCAGCCAACGCATGATCGGTGTCGCCGTGACGGCGCCGACGCCCTCGTCGGTCGGGCCGGATTCCTCGCCGGCTATGCCGGCGATCCGGGCGAGGCGGGCCACGGTCTGCTCGACGAAGATGTCCCGCGGGCGACACCGTAGCCCTGCGGCGCGGGCGCGGGCCACCACCTGCATCGACAAGATGCTGTCACCGCCGAGATCGAAGAACGAGTCGTCGACGCTGACCCGCTCCAGGCCCAGCACCTGGGCGTAGATGCCGGCCAACACCGCCTCAACCGCGTCGGAGGGCGCCGAGTACTGCTGCGAGTTCTGGTAGTCGGGGATGGGCAGCGCGCGGGTATCGAGCTTGCCGTTGACGGTCAACGGCAGCGTGTCGAGAACGACGACCGCCGTCGGCACCATATACGCCGGTAGTCTGTCGGCCAGCGCGGGGCGCAGGCTTGCTGGATCTACGCTCCCGCTTGCGGTTTCGGTGATATAGCCCACCAGGCGTCTGATACCGGGCTGGTCTTCGCGGGCGACGACGACCGCTTGCTCGACGCCGTCGAGGGCCGCGAGGGCGGTCTGGATCTCACCGAGTTCGATGCGATAGCCGCGGATCTTGACCTGCTCGTCGGCGCGGCCGAGATACTGCAGCTGGTCGTCCGGACCCCAGCACACCAAATCGCCGGTGCGATACATACGCGTGCCGGGAGGCCCGAACGGGCAGGCGATGAACCGCCCGCCGGTGAGCCCGGACCGGCCGAGGTAGCCGACACCCACGCCTAGTCCGGCGACGTACAGCTCGCCGACCACCCCGACCGGCACCTGGCGCAGCCACCCGTCGAGCACGAACAGCGCAGCGGTCGGCACCGGTGCACCGATCGGCGCCGACCCGGCCCCTGCCTGCAGAGGTGTACTCATCGAAGCGTAAACCGTTGTCTCGGTGGGACCATAGGCATTGACCACCACCCGTCCGGGCGCCCACTGGTCCACCACATCGGCCGGGCACGCTTCGCCACCGAGCAGCACCGCGACGGATTCCAAGCCCTGCGGGCTCAGCGCCGCCACCGCGGATGGAGTCTGGGTGAGCACATTGACCTGTTCGCGCATCAGCAGCGCGTGGAAGTCTTCCGGTGAACCGGTTACCTCTTCGGGCACCACCACCAGCCGGCCGCCACCGAGCAGCGCAGCCCAGATCTCCCATACCGAGAAGTCGAAACCGTAGGAGTGGCACTGCGTCCACACCTGTGCCGCAGGCAGTCCCGGCGGCGTGGACGCGGCGAGATGAGCCAGGTTCTGGTGGGTGATGCCCACCGCCTTGGGAGTTCCGGTGGTGCCCGAGGTGTAGATGACGTAGGCGAGGTCGTCGGGCGCCGGTGACGGCTGGGCCAAGCCGGTTTGGGCGTCCACACCGTGGTCGGCGACATCGATGACCGTGAGGTCGTGGCCGTCGAAGCGTGGCCGCAAACAGGCGGCGGTGAGGGCGGCGACCGGCGCGGCATCGGTGAGCATGAATTCCACACGGGTATCGGGATGCGCCGGGTCGATCGCCAGATAGGCGGCCCCTGTTTTGAGCACCGCCAGCATCGCCATGACCGCCTCGGCGGAACGCTCCAACAGCAGGGCCACCTTCTGACCGGGACGCGCTCCCCCGGCAGAGAGCAAGCGCGCCAGTCGATCAGACGCTTCGTCGAGCTCGCGGTAAGTCCACGAATCCCCTAGGCAACTGACCGCCACCGACTCGGGATGACGCTCCACCTGCTCGGCGATCAACTCTGGGATCGTCACCCTCCGCAACGTGGTGTCAGTCAGCACCGCGCGGTTGCCGATCTCGTCCAGCCGGGCGAGCTCCTCGGCCTCGAGCATGCCGATCGACGACACGCGTGCCGCCGGTTCGGCCGTCATGGCCGTCAACACGCGCTCGAACCGCTCGAGCAACGTGGTGATGGTGTCGGGGTCGAAGACGTCGCTGCGGAACTCCACGGATCCCGAGATTCCGGCCGGCTCAGCGGTTTCCGTCCACTGCTCGGACAGCGAGAAGGACAGATCCATGCGGGCGGTGTGGGTGTGCACGGGAACCTGAGCGACCTCCAGACCGCCCACGGCCAACCGGGCGGCTGGATCGCCGGTGTGCCCGGGTAGGTTCTGCCACGCCAACAGCACCTGCACCAGAGGGTGATGGGTCAGGCTGCGGGCCGGGTTGAGGCGATCGACCAGTACCTCGAAGGGCACATCCTCGTGTTCATAGGCCTCGATGCTGCGCCGGCGTACTTGGGCCAGAAGCTCGTCCACCGTGGGATCGCCGGCCAGATCGACGCGCAACACCAACGTGTTGACGAAGAATCCCACCAGATCGTCGAGGGCTGGATCGGTGCGACCGGCGATCGGAAAGCCCATCGCGACATCGGGATTACCGCTCAGCCGTGACAACAACACGGCCAATCCGGCTTGGACCACCATGAAGCTGGTTGCGTTGGATGCGGCGGCCAACTGACGTACCCGCTGCTGCAACTCGGCCGGCCAGTCCACCCGCACCGTCGCTCCCTGCTGGTCGGCCACGGCGGGATAAGGCCGATCAGTCGGAAGCTGAAGCCGCTCCGGCATGCCCGCCAAAGCGTCACGCCAGTAGGCCAGCTGCGCGGCGATCGGGCTGTGGCCGTCGTCGATATCGCCGAACTGCATGCGCTGCCACAACGCATAGTCGATGTACTGCACAACCAACTCAGACCACTCGGGAGCCAGCCCCCGTCGTCGCGCTTCATATGCCTGGCCCAGGTCGCGTGCCAGCGGCGTCACCGACCAGCCGTCGAAAGCGATGTGGTGCACCACGATACCGAGTAGATGCTGTTGTGGGCCGACGGCGTAGATCTGGGCACGCAGCGGAATCTCAGCCGACAGATCGAACGGGTATCCGGCCAGCCCCGTCAATTCGCCGAGCGCATCGCGCTCCGACATCGTTTCCACGTGGGCGCCGCGGCGTCGCCACATTCCGGCACGGGCCGACAGCACCAGTTGGCTTGGCACACCGTCGGTTTGCGGATAGATGGTGCGCAGCACTTCGTGGCGCGCGATGACGTCGTCAAGGGCGGCGCTCAGCGCCTCGACATCGAGCGGGCCGCTGATCCGAAGCGCGGTCGGCATGTTGTAGGCGCCACCCTGCAATTGGTCTAGGAACCACAGCCGACTCTGGGCGAACGACAATGGGATCACCGCCGGCCGCTGGACGGCAAGCAGAGGGGCACGCCGATCCCCATCGCTCTTGACGTGGGCTGCCAGCAGGGCGACCGTGGGCGCATCGAACAGCGTGCGCACGGTCAGATGGGCATCGACGGATCTGGCGATCGTGCCGATCACGCGCATGGCCGACAGCGAGTCTCCGCCGAGGTCGAAGAACGAGTCGTCGATGCCGACGCGCTCGAGACCCAGTACGTGGGCGAAGATGCCGGTCAGGATCTCCTCGATGTGGTTGGTCGGGGCGCGGTAGTGATCGACACCGACGTATTCGGGGGCTGGCAGGGCGCGGGTGTCGAGTTTGCCGTTGACCGTGACCGGCAGCGCGTCGAGCACCACCACCGCCGCGGGCACCATGTAGGGCGGCAGCCGGTCGGCCAGCGCTTCGCGGGCCTGGGCCGCATCGATGCCACCGGTGACGTATCCGACCAGCCGCTTGTCGCCGGGGCGGTCTTCGCGGGCGATGACGACCGATTGCTGCACTCCGGCCAGTTCGGCCAGCGCGGCCTGGACTTCGCCGAGTTCGATGCGGTAGCCGCGGATCTTGACCTGCTCGTCGGCGCGCCCGAAATACCGCAACTGCCCGTCAGGGGCCCAGCACACCAGATCACCGGTGCGATACATCCGCTGCCCGGGTCCGCCGAACGGGCACGCCACGAACCGTGCCGCGGTCAAACTTGTTCGGCGCCAATACCCGACACCGACACCGCGGCCCGCGACATACAACTCGCCGACCACCCCGAACGGCACCGGCCGCAACCACCCGTCGAGCACGAACAACGCCGACTCAGCCGCCGGCGAGCCGATCGGCGGCGCGCCCGAACCCGCCTCCAGCGGCGCACTCCTGGACGCGCAGATGGACGTCTCGGTGGGACCGTAGCCATTGATCATCACCCGCCCGGGCGCCCACCGATCCACCAACTCGGCGGGGCAGGCTTCACCGGCCACCAACAACGCCATCGAGTCCAGGCCCTCCGCCGGAAGCGTTCCGAGCGCCGAGGGGGTTTGGCTCAGCACGCTGACGTTTTCGGCGGCCAAGAGCGCGTTCAGGTCTCGGGGTGAGCCCGCCACCTCCTCGGGCACGATCACCAGCCGGCCGCCGTGCAGCAATGCGCGCCAGATCTCTTCGGCGGAGGCGTCAAAGCCGTAGGAGTGCCACTGGGCCCACGCCCGCGGAGGCAGGTGCTCGTCGGGCGGAGCCAATAGTTGGGTGAGGTTACGGTGTGTGATCGCAACACCTTTGGGGGCGCCGGTAGTGCCGGAGGTGTAGATGATGTGGGCGATGTCGTCGGCGGCGGGTGGCGGTAGCGGTGTGGTGGGCTGGGTGTCGATGCGCGGATCGGCGACGTCGATGACCGGCAGTCCGCATCCCGCGAGGCGGGAACGCAACTCCGCCGTCGTGATCGCGGCGACAGGCGCAGCGTCACCGATGACGTATTCGATCCGCGCCGCAGGCGACGCCGGGTCGATCGGCAGATACGCCGCACCCGTCTTGAGCACCGCCAGAATCGAGACGATCGCCTCAGCAGATCGCGAAAACAGCAGCGCCACAATCTGTCCCGAGGTCACGCCGCGGGCCGCCAGCAGGTGTGCCAGCCGGTTCGACGCCTCGTCCACTTCGCGATAGGTCCACGAACGACCACCACACACCAGCGCTACCGCATCCGGCGTGCGTGCCACCTCGGTGGAGAAAAGTGCAGGAATGGACGACGGCATGAACCCCGGCCGGGTCAACACCGCACGGTGGCCACTTTCGTCGAGGCGCGCGGATTCACCGACCGAGAGGACGTCGACCGACGGCAGTCGCCGACCGGGATCGGCCGCCATCGTCGTCAACATCTGTTCCAGGCGTCCGGCCAGATCCGAGGGCGCGAAGTTCGCGAACGGTTGCCCGGCCCCCGCCGAGCAGAACGACTGCTGATCACCGACTCCGATGAAGAAGAAACCGAAGTGGCCAACCGGGCCGAACGTCGTGTATTTCGCCGTTGCGGGAACACCGCCGAGGCTCAGGGACAGTCGCGACGGAACGAAGTTGAGCACCACCCGGTTCGGCGCTTGCCGTAAGCCGCAGAGGTCGCCTTCGAGGGATTGGACGGGAAATCGCTGATGGCGCAGGGCTTCTCGGATTCGCGTGTCGACTTGTCGGCAGAAGTCGGCGACCGGCTCATGCGGCGCCGTATTCAGCACGAGCGGGACCACTCCGGCGATCATCCCCGGAAGCGTCTTCGATTCTGCGTCCACCCGCCTGCTGACCGGAAAGTCGAGTACCACCGAGTCGCCGGTGCCGCATCCGCGCACCAGAAGGGCGCAAGCCGCAGTGAGCACCGACGGCCGGCGAACGCCCAGCGCCTTGGCCAAGGCTTTGACGCGGCCCGCGACCGCCGGGTCCAGGTGGACCGGCGGCGACGGCCAATGGTCGCCGGGCCCGCTCGCCGTTTGAGGTGTTCGATACTCCAGCGCGTTTTCCGACGGAAGGATTTCCCTCCAGTACGCGGCGTCGTCCAGATAGTCGGTGGACGCCTCATACTCCACCTCGCTGGTTACGAGATCGCGCAGAGAGCCGAAGAATGCGGGCGAGGCGGCGGTGCCGGCGACAAGCGCAGAGTAGATCGCGGCGATGCGCCGGCCGACCAGCCCCATGCTCATTCCGTCGATGACGATGTGGTGGCAGCAGGCGAACCAGTAGTACTCATCCGGGCGGGTTCGGAACAGCGCGAACTTCATCAGCTTGCCGTCGAACGGCATCGGTGTCCGTTCGATCGATGTCGCTATCTCACGAGCTTCCTGCGCCGCGCGCTCGGAGCCGGTCAGGTCGTAGCGAGCCAGCTCGACGTCGGAGTAGTCGATCGCCCGCTGGAAAACCTGGCCGTCCCGCTCGAAGAAGGCGGCTCTGACCGGCTCGGCCTCCTGCAGCCCCCGTCTGATCGCCTCTTCGAACAAGTCGGGCTCTATGGCGCCGCCGATTTTCACGAACATGCCGAGCTGCCACTCGGTGCCGGAGTGGCCCGACTCCTGGGCAAGCCAAATGTCGAGTTGTCGCCGTGTCAGCGGCAGTCCCTGGTGGTCAAGCTCCATGCGAGCCCCCCGTCCAGAGGGATGTAGAAAGGAGGCCGATCAGGCCCCGTGCGCTGCGAGCTTCATGCGCTTCCAGCCAGCCGGGACCTCGGCGAATGCCGGCCACGGGCTGTGCCGCCCTCGTCGTTGAGCAAGACGAGGCAACCGCCGCTCTCGTCGTCGAAAGGAATGACGACCATCGGTTCTCCCAACCCCCGAGATGAGTGAAACCGTCCTGACGCTAACCCAGTCACATGGGCCGTTCCGCGGTTTCGGCAAAAAATTATCGCTTGCGTCAGAAACGTTGATCAGCGCGTTTGTGGCAACGCGGGCTACCGGGGCGACATCGGCGTGAGGGCGCTCCCCGTGGTCCTGATGTGCCAGGTCAGACGGTCAGAAAGCGTAGCGGAAGAGCCGATCGTAGTTTCGGGCAGCGGGGATTGCTCGCTGCATCCGGTAGAGCAGGCGTGGGCCGCGGAGCGGGATCTTCTCGAACCCCGCGATGACTGAGCGGTCGCCGATGAGGTGCAGCCGGTTGTCCCAGCGGGTGATCTCGCCGCCGTCCCGGGTGCCCCATTTGATGATTCCGGATCTGGACAGCCGCGGCCCCCACGGCGACAGCAGGTCAGCGAGGAGTTCTCCGATATCGAAGCGATCGAGCAGCCGGTGCAGCAGGCTCTTGACCTCCTCCGGTGTCAGATACATCAAGACGCCCTCGGCGACAATCAGGACGGGACCGCCGACGGGAAGCTGGTCGAGCCAACCGCGGTCGGTGATCGACGATCCGATCATCCGATAGTTGCCCGATTCTGGGTAAAGCTGTCGACGCAACGCAATGACTTGCGGGAAGTCGACGTCGAACCATTTTACTGCTGGTGGAACCGTCAAACGCATTGCCCGGCTGTGTAATCCGCATCCCAGGTGCAACACCGTGGCGTCTGGGTGCCCGGTCATGTAGTCGGTGATCAACACGTCGAATTGGGCGCCGCGCAGGGCCACACCGAACTGATTGATCGCCGGGCGTACGGCTCGATGGACGCGCTCCCAGTCGTATTCGATGCGCGCGACGTCATGTGCGGCAAAGTGATCGCCCAGGATGGGGCGGTCCAATCGGCTCTCGCACGAGCGAAGGTAGAGCATGCACAGCAGCGTCCACTCGACCGATCCCCAGCGCACGCCGGTGAAGTCGACCTTGCCGCGAGAGCCGGCCGGGTCCCCCGGTTCCGGCGCTGTTGGATCCGTCACGACTTCCTCCAACTGCGCATCCGCCACGACCTGCGTGCTGCGCGGTCAGCCTAGCGGCTTGTGTCGACAACGGACGGCGCTTGCGCCGAAGGGGCGTCCGTCACCGGGCACAGGCATAACGTGGCTGCCGTGCCACGGTCATTCGACTTCTCGGTCGAATCCTCCGCCACCGTCGAACAGATACATTCGGCGTTCTGCGCGGAGGAGTACTGGCGTTCGCGGCTGGCGGCGTTCGGCGGGTTCGGAAGGTTGGAATCGCTGGCCGTCGGCGCTGATGGCTCGGTCGACATCGAAGTCGTTCAAGATCTGGATCGTGACGGGTTGCCGGGGCTGGTCGCCAGATTCTTTCCCAAGAGCTGGCGAGTGGTGCAGCACGAGACGTGGAGCCCGGCCGACGATGGCGTCGTGCGTGGGCAGGTCAGCGTCGCGACGAGCGGAGCGCCGGGGTCGGGGCTCGGCAAGATCCTGCTGTCACCTACCCCGGCCGGCTCACGGCTGAAGTGCACCGCGACCGTGGAGTTCAAGGTGCCGTTGGTCGGCGGCAAGATCGAAGCCGTCATGGGACGTCTTCTGGTCCAACAGATCTCTGCAATCCAGCGCTTCACCACGAAATGGATTGCGGCACAAAGCTGAACGGGACTGTGCGCTACGGCTGATCGAGCAGGCGCTGCGGGTGCAAGCCGTCGACGGCGCCGACGAACGGTGGATGGATGCTGTAGCCGATCATGCGCCGGATGTCGGCGGAGAGCGTCCGAGCAATGTCGCGTGGGACCGAAAGGGTGAAGGCCTCCATCGGTCGCAGCCACGGTTGGCAGTACTGGGCGGTGACCGCAAGCCGCGCGTGGGCGGTGGTGTTGGCGCCGCCGCCATGCCAGAGGGTGCCGACGAAGAAGACGCAGGAGCCGGCCGGCATGACGACGGGAAGCGCGGGATCGTCTGCGCCGGGCCGACGCCTGCCCCAGCGGTGGCTGCCCGGGTAGAGCACCGTGGCGCCGTTGTCGGCGGTGAAGTCATCGATCGCCCAGATCGTGGCGGCCGCCAAGGGCGGTCGCGGTCGCGGGATCGGATAGAAGCCGTCGTCATGGTGAGCCAGTTGGGCGGACTCGCCGGGTTGAATGTTGATGGCCTGCAGTGCCGACAGCAGGTAGTTGTCCATCAGCAGCCGATCGAGCACAGCCAGCACCCGCGGATGATCGACAAGCCGGTCGCAAACCCGCGTCCTGCTCAGCACGCTGTAGACGCGCTGGGTGCGCCGTCCCTCGAACGAATTGCGTCCGGGATGCGCGAGATGGGGTGCAACAGCGTCGCGGATGTGCTGACACTCGTCGGCGCTGAGCAGGTTCTTCCAGATGACGTAGCCGTCGTTGTCGAGGGCCGCCATGTCGGCGTCGACGATCGTGGGGTCGACCGAGGCGCCGCTGCTGGATGTCCACTTGTACCGGCGCGCCAAATCGCCCCTGAGGTCGTCGAGCGTGGTGACTGGCTCGTCGTCGATGCTCATCAGGAGCCCTCCTGGACCGGCACGTGGGGACTGGGCCGACCTATACGGAACATTGAACCTCGGTGGGCCGCCGGTCAAGGGGCCAGCCTTCGGCGGGTTGGACATCCAACGGGCGTTTTCTGAGCGGACGGTGTTCCTACAGAGGTCGCTAAACAGGCTGCGCCTGAAGGCTTGGCGGAAACGTGGTGCGCTCGGCGATAGCGCTCCGGTAGTCGGCCACCCGACCGGGGATGGTGCTGAGCACCGCGATCGTCGAGCCGCCCTTCCCATATGCGGCGACGAACTGTCGGTCGCGGACATCTCCCTCAATGACTTCGACGCGGTCATAACCGGTCGGCACACCGACCAACTGGAGCTTCACGTCGTATTGGTCGGACCAGAAGTACGGCACCGCGTCATACTCCTCGGCTTCGCCCGGTCCGACCAGCAGGTTCCGCGCAGCCGTGACACCCTGACGAGAGGCCTGATCCCAATGCTCAATGCGCAAATGTTGCTGGTACAGGGGGTGCCACCAGCGTGCGACATCGCCCGCGGCGACGACCCCTATCGCGCCTTCCGCGGCGCCGGTCGCGTCGCACACCACACCGTTGTCCACCGTGATTCCGGCGCCCTGCAGCCAATCGGTGGCGGGCTCCACGCCCAGGCCGATCAGAACCAGATCGGCTTTCACCTTTGAACCGTCGCTTAGTCGAACGGCCTTCACCTGCCTACTCCCGGCGAAGCCGTCGACCTTGACTCCGATTCGTACGTCGACGCCGTGGTCGCGATGCAAATCGGTCCAGCAGTTTCCCATTTCCTGGCCCAGTGCGGTCTGCAGTAGGGCACCGGCCCTAGAAAGCAGAGTCACCTTGTGCCCCAACGAGCACAGGCTCGCGGCGACTTCCGTGCCGATGAACCCTCCGCCGATCACGACGACGCGGGTGTGTTTGCGGAGTTGTGAGCGGATGGCCAGGCAATCATCGACCGTGCGTAGCGACATGACACCGAATGGCACTGGGCCGCCGGGCCATTCGCGAGCGTGCGCACCGCTCGCTATGACGAGTCCGTCGAACTTCAGGGATCGGTGTTGGTTGCCGTCGCGGACCTCAACGGTGTGCGACGTCATGTCCAGCCCGACAGCACGAGCGCTGCGCAGCGTGCGTACATCGAGTTCGTTCTGCGGCGCCATGTCGATGCCCGCACGGTGCACCTCACCGGTGAGCAGCTTCTTGGACAGAGCCGGTCGGTGGTAGGGGGCGTGCCATTCGGCGCCAACCATTGTCAGCTCGCCGTCGTAGCCTTCGACTCTCAGCGTCTGCGCCGCCATGGCGCCCGCGACTCCGCCCCCGACGACGACAACGTGCTTGAGCTGATGACTCGACGGCATCTGTTCAGTCCTTCACCGTGATCGCCTGGGTCGGGCAGGACACTTCAGCGCCGACCAGCTTCTTGCGCAGCTCTTCCCCGGGCTGCTCCTGCAGCAGGTGAAGGCCGTCGTCCCGCAGGTCGAACACCTCGCGGCAGATACTCATGCACACGCCGTTGCCGTCACAGGTATCTAGATCAACCACAACCTCCATCGAAAACTCCTATCCGATCGACTGCCTCACCATCGACTCAGCTGTGGGCTGCCTGGGCCGCCTTCGACCGTTCGTGCGCTTCGGCGCGCTCACGCGCGTCTCGCGCCGCCGGCGAGTACGCGAGGTAGTCCAGGGCCATCTCGGTGTTCGCCTCCGGGCCGGGATGATGGCTCGGACGCATATACCGAAGGGGCACCGTCACCAGGAAGTTCCAGGGGCTGGGCAACAGGTCCTTGCGGGCCGCTCGCCACCAGTCCCGCCACCGCCACTTCGCATCGATCGATTCGTCGCTGGTCATCAGATAACGGGCTCCCGCGATCCACCAGCCGACGAACAACGGTGCAGTCATCAACATCGAAAACGCTCGGATCCAGTAGCTTCCGGACACGTTCTGGTAGACGTCGAACACCAGTGAGCGATGCTCGACCTCCTCGGCGCCATGCCAGCGAAGCAGGTCGAGCATGACCGGGTCGGCGCCCGCCCGTTCCAGCCCCTTGTTCTGCAGTACCCATTGGCCCAACACCGCCGTGAAATGTTCGAGGGAGGCCACATCGGCCAGGCGCCGATAAAGCCACCACCTCTTCAACGGCGGCGGGAAGAATCTTGGGGGATCGCCCAACGTGACCGACAAAGTGCGACCCAGGCGGTCGGTATAGGTAGTCGTGTCGATGCCTTGCTCGGCCAGCCGGTCCAACACCACCTGGTGCGCCCACGCATGCCAAGACTCCTGCTGAATGAATGGCTTGATGGCCGCCTCCAGCTCCGGATCGTCGACGAGTGACGATGCTTCGAGGACAGCTTTGATGAAGTGCCGCTCCCCCTCCGGCAAGAGCAGATGCAGAACATTGATCATGTGTGTCGTGAACGGGTCGCCGGGCACCCAGTGCCGCGGCAGGTTCGACCAGTCGAATCGAACTTGGCGGCGATACGCCGGGTGTCCGTCGTGATGCATCTCCACCTCGGGCATCGCTGATCCTTCCCGGCGTCTTATGCCTACGCTGTTGTGGGCCCTTGGTCGCATGCCTTGGTCGCATGAAACGCTTCGCCGGAACGTCGTAGCCGGGCGGCGCTAGTCACCAGTTGCCTGCCGCCATGGCTCGTCCTCGACGCACCCGCATGCATTGTCAGTAGACAGACTGGTTTGTCTTTAAACCGGCGCCTCGCCGACATTGACGATATTGGCGCCGGCCCGGCAGGGGGCCGGCTAACGGGGGCCGTTGCGCGGCCTTTCGTTCCCAAATCCGTTCACAAGCCTTTGTTGCCGCATGTCAAGCCTGCGGCGGCCACGGGCATCGCAGAATCCCGGGCCGTCCAATGAAATGACACCGATGCAGGGCGGGTACGCGAATGCTCAGCGCGTCTTGGGCTCGAGCTGGAATCGCCCAGAGCGGTGACGATGTGTTGCCCGATCTCGGCGCTCTGAACAGGTCACCACAATCGAGGAAGGATCATGGCTTGTCGATTGCATCCCGGTCGAGTCGTTCCCGCAGTCTTGTTAGTCGGTGTGCTTGCCGGTGCCCCCGCTGCCGTAGCGGGGCAACAGAACCTCGCGACCATGCGGCCTGCCGCACAAAGTGATTGCCCGAACGCGCCGACACACGGTATCTGGTCCACGAACTGTCTACCGAGCGTGGATGTTCCGCCGGAGCACGTCGACCCCCGCGGACCCAACCAGCTGCCGACGCTGGATGGAATTCCATGTTCGCCCGGCGAGTGCATCGGCCGCGCCCAGACTCTCCCCTGACAGCGCGAGGATGCGTCACGCCGGCAAGCCGACGTCACCCACCGGTACCTTCTCGTCGGCGCCGCCGCAGACCTGCGGCAGAGTACTTCAGTCCGGTCGTGTGGGTGCTCCTCAGCAGAACTGCAAGTCGACGTTCCACTGTCCGTAGGCCCGACCCACACTGGGGTCATCGTTGGCCGGGCCGACACGGGGGTTGGTGTAGTAGATCGCGAACGGCCCGCCCAGCCCTTCATTGGCGTCATTGACCACACCATTGCCCGATGCGCCGGGATAGAACGTCTCCCAGGTGATGGACCGCGGCTGCGGTGGGGAGGACGGCGTACATGCGGCTTGGACCTGTTCGTAGACGGCGTACACCGCCTCCTCGGCACTGGCCAGATCTCCGGTGTCGGCATGGGCCATGGGAGCGAGCAGGAGTCCGGCGGCGGTGAGAGCAAACAACGGGGCGGGGTGCTTCATGGCGCTGTCCTTCGTAGGAGTAGAAGCCCACTGCCTTTACGTCCGCGTTAATTATCACACGTGGGTGTCAATTGCAAGGCCTTTCAGCAGATGAAGATCACCGATGGTAACGCTGTGAAACTGCAGGCAATTTGCTTGAAGCTGCGGCCCCGCGCGAAGGCGCAGAGAAGCGTCGCCACTGCCATCGTGTTCGACACAGCGGCTCCTGCGAGCCGGCCAAAGAAGAGGCCGGCGGTCGGCGACACCTCCGCGGTCGTACGCTTGCAACAAGCGTGATCTCGATGCCGTCGACAGTGAGTTGCGGCTCTTGGCTACTGTCCGCCAGTTGATCCGCGAGAATGGCGTTCACCCATCGAGCCGCCAGATCGACCAACTTCTCGATGAACGTGCGGTCATATTCTGCGGGCTAGGGCCTTGGCATTCGCTGGAGTGCGCTAAGTCGCCACAATCTTGTTGGGCTCGTAAGTAAAATCCGCCAAGTGGGGAGACGACGGGGGTTCTTTGCGGAGTTACAGCATCAGCAGCGACTGGCTGAACAGCGGCAACGAAGGCAACACGCGGCCGCGGTGAGGTCCTACAACCATGCCGTCGAAGAGCAGATTCGTGCGCAGATCGCGTACGACCAAGCGGTGTTCGAAGCGGAGATGGCGGCTGACCGTCAACGGTGGGCAGCTGAGCAAGCCGCGAGGGACGCCAAGATCCGTGCGGCGCGAGCGGACGCTGAGGCGCGTACCGCACAAGCCATCGATGCCTTTGAACAGATCGACTCGCTTCTAGCAGCCACCCTCGACGTCGACGACTACGTTGATGTCGACTCGCTGAAGCAGACGGCTGTCCATCCTCCCTTTCCGCGAGAAGAGCTGAAACAACCATCAGCACAGCCTGCGTTGGAAGCCCCGCCGCCGGAACCGCAGTTCGTGGCCCCGCCAGCCCCCACCGGTCTGTCGAAGATGTTCAAAGGTGGGAAGTACTCAGACGAGTACGCCCAGGCGCATGCCGCCTGGACAGAGAAGCAACAGCAGTGGGCGCATTACGTCAAACACGAACTGCCAGCCAAGCATGCGAAGCTCCTTGAGGAGCATGCGGCAGCAGAAGAGGAACGCGCAAGACAACTCGCCGAAGCTTTGGCCGATTACAAGGCTGAGTGTGCAGAGCGAGAACGCGCGGCAGCCGAAGCCAACGAGCGGCTTGAAGTCTTCAAGACGGCTCTCGCAGCTGGCGATCCCGAGGCCATCAACGAGTACATCGGAATCGTCTTGAGCAACTCTGCGTACCCGGAGGCATTCGAGCCTGGCTATGAATGGGAGTTCCATGCCGACCTGCGCGAGCTGGAGATCGTTGTGATCATCCCAGCGCCGTCGGACGTGCCGAACATCAAGGCGTACAAGTACATCGAGAAGACCGGCGAGATCCGCGAAACGCCCTGTACTCAAAAGGAACAGCGCGACAGGTACAACGGCGCCATGGCCGCAATAGCCATCCGAACGTTCCACGAGATATTCGAAAGCGACCGAGCGGGCCGTATTCAAACTATCTCTCTAACCGTTCAAACCGAAACATTAAATCCAGCAACAGGTTTGAACGAAGCATTTCCACTCATTGCTGCGGCTGCCGACCGCGAAGAATTCTCTGGATTCGACTTGCGAAATGTAGACCCGGCCCAGACGCTAGCTCACATGCGAGCTCAGGTGTCTAAGAACGCGTTTGCGTTGAAGCCAATCAGCACTGCTCGCGGAGTTCGTTGATATGCAGCCCGACAACGCAAGCGGCGCAGTCGCAGACATTCCGCTCGAAGACCTCCGCGAACGCTACGAAGATGCGCTGGCTGAGATCGATCTCTTGAAGCGCGATATCGAGGCGCTGCATGACATTGGCATCTACAACTATCGGCATCCGCTCGAAAACGCTGTCGCCTACCAAGATGGGCTGGATTCGATCAGGGCGGACATCAAGAAGTTCATTGCCGAAGGACGGGCGATCGAGGCGTCCACGCGCTTCACATTCGACAACTCTTTGGCCAAAGGCCGCAAGATGACCGCAGAACTCGCAAAGCTCATGCTGCGTGCCTATAACGCCGAGGCCGAAAACTGCGTACGCTACGTGAAAGCCGGCAATCTGCCGTCCGCTGAGAAACGCCTGACCGGAGCCGCAACTTCCATCGCGCGTTACGCATCGATGATGGAAATGCACATCAATCCCGAGTATCACGCCCTACGGCTCCGCGAACTTGAATTGACCGCTGATTATCAGATGAAGGTCCAAGAAGAGCGCGAGGCAGCTCGCGAGGAGCGAGCACGGCTTCGCGAGGAACAGCAGGCCGAACGAGAACTCCGCGCCGAACGCGAACGCCTCGAAAAGGAACGCGCCCACTATGCGAACGTCCTCGCAGCGTTGTCAGACAGCAGCGCCGACCAAGACCGCCGAGAAATCGAAGGCAAGATCGCCGAGATCGACGGGCGGATTGCCGAAAACGACTACCGCACTGCGAATATCCGCGCCGGATACGTGTATGTAATCAGCAATGTGGGATCCTTCGGCCCCAACATTGTCAAGATCGGACTGACGAGGCGGCTTGAGCCGATGGATCGAGTTCGCGAACTAGGTGACGCCTCAGTGCCTTTCGGGTTCGACGTGCACGCCCTGTTCTTCTCAGACAACGCGGTCAGCGTGGAAGCAGAACTGCACCGCCGCTTCGCCCACGCGCGGGTCAACAGGGTGAACCTCCGTCGCGAGTACTTCTACGCCACACCGGCCGAAGTCAAAGCGGCCTTAGTCGAAGTGGCCGGCAACCTCCTCGAATTCACAGAAGCTGCCGAGGCTGAGCAGTATCACGCTAGTGAGTTGGTTCGTGCTGGTGAACGGGGAGCCGAGGGAATCTCGGCCGACAGGATTGACACGGCGATACAGCAAGCTGTCTTAGGCGAATAGCACAGGTGTCGTAGAAGCGTGGTTCTTGAAGAACTCAGTACCCAGGCGGTCCTAGCCCTTGGTTCGAAAATCGCCGGGCCAGACACCAAAGATAAGCTGCTCAAAGCAGCACGCTCACATTCCCAGGCCCCAAAGCTGAAGTGGCAACACCGATTCCGTTTGGCGAAATTGGTTAGCTCCTCTGATGCTGTTGACGCCATGCTGGACGATTCCGGACCGGGCGCGGCCACCTTGTCGGCAATGATCGCTGGAGAAGTCTTCAAGGAGCAAGAAACGGTTAGGTCGACCGTTCTCGCGGCGATTCTCATTGATGTGTTGCCAGAATGCTTGCCGACCGCGGAAGCAAGGACACTCGCGGCATACAGGCTTCGCGTCATCGGTCAGAAGATCGACGGGGTGAGTCAGCAAGTCGGAGAGGTAGCCGACGACGTACGCGAAGTAGGCGGCGGCGTAACGCAGGCCAACCAGACACTCACAGAACTCCGTGATCTAGTCATTGGCCGGGAAAAAGGGGGGCAGCCTGACCCAGACGTGCTGATCAACGGGCCCCTCAGTGCCCTCGGCCTCGAGGAGGAGTACACCGCAATTCGTGCTCTCGAAGCTACTGACCCACGGGCGGCCGCTGCGCGATTGACCCATGTCATATCGCGGGTCGAGACCGCTGGACACGCGAACCAGACGGGGCCCTTCAAGAAACAACGGGCTGAACTACTGTCCAGGGCGGGCGATCCAGGTGCCGCCGATGCGTGGCTGGTGGTGGTAGATGAACGTCTAGCAACAGGCGGCATTCCGGCCCTCCACGAACCATTACAGGCTTGGCGATCGCTGGTGGTCCAGGGAGATTCGCCTAGCTGGCTAGAGGCACGTATAGCAAGCGTTACAACACTCGAAAATTGGCTTCTAGGCGACATTGACGCCACTAATTTCATAGAGCAGGCAGTCAAGGCTGATGACGCCGGCGATCCGGCCGCCATCAAGTGGCTAGTCCACGCCGCGGAAGCATGCCTCACGGACCAGTGCGAGTCTTCGATAGTCGGTGTTCGAGATCGATTAGTCACTGCGGCTGATCGATCCGACGATGCTGCCCTATCGGTTCGCCTCCTTCTCGCCGTAGCAGAGGCGACAGCGGACGAGGATCTATGGAGACGACTTCTTTCTGCCGCTAGTCCCACTGGCGGACGGTACGAAGCAGACGTGTCCGCGCTGATCCACGCGCGACGCGCGCGGAGTCTCTTTTGGTCTGGGCGACTGGCCGATGCACTCACTGAGTATCACAACGCCTACGAGAACGCCGCTCGCGCTCTCAATTGGGAGGATGCTGCAGAGTGGGCTAAAGCGGCGGTGCACGTCATGAACGCCGGCGACACAATCGTGTTAGACGAACTGCAAGCGTTGAGAGATCGCGAATCAGCGTTCCGCGCGGCAGGCGTCGGAAGCATGTTCCCGCTCTCTCTCGCCAACTTGCATCTTTCGGCGTTGGCGCACCTCACCGAATCCCAGGCCAATCAACGAGTCCGCGCGGCGCGGAGCAGCTTGCGTCGGTATCAAAATCACAGTCTGTTAAGTGGCGCGATAACCCACGAGATCGATGCACACGCTCTAACTGGACGATTCTGGGTGCAGCTTGGCGATGCTGATTCAGCGGTCGGGCACTTCATCATCGCTGGCGATTTGACTCAAGCCGCTTCTGCTGCTGCAGAACTCACCGTCTTCCACGACTGCTATGAGTACCTCAGTTCCGGACTGCATCGTCAGCGTGCCGTGGCTCTTCGTGTCGCCGCCGAGGAAGCCGACCTAATCCCCGATGATCAGGTCGCGCGGTGGGCTGCGATCGCACTGACCGAGGCCCGCAAGAAAGAGTCGACACTTTTCGGACCCGATACGTATGTCAACTCGTATAAGCTTATAGAGGGTCTAGCTTCTCGATTCCCCGTGGAGCTAGTCGACGAACTTCTCGCCGAAATTCGCCAAATTCTTCCGAGACCCAAACATATGTATACGACCGTGGACGACCAAGTAGCTCAAATTTTGATTAACCTTGGCGGATCCGGCGTCGGTTCCAGAGAAGTGGTCGCCAACTGCATCGCGATAGCGTTCGAAGAAGCTGACGATATCGCTGTAGACATCGTGTCGTACGCAAGGTCACTGTCAAATGTTCTGCGTCCAGTCCGGGATCGACTGCTTGCTCTCGTAGGCGACGCTACGCCTGCTCCTGGGCAGATCATGCAGTTGATGAACGCCACGATGGCGCTCGTTGAGATCGACGACAGATCGCCTGCCCTACTATCGTCAGCAGATGGCTTTCTGAGCCGGGCACTGAACCGTCCGCCGGCATATTCAAAGGGGTCTATGGCCAGGATCGCGTGGGTTGAAGAGCCCGCGATTATTGCCAAGTGCCTGCCCATCAACCGGCGTATCGAGCTTGCAAACGAGTACGTGCGGAGAGCCTTAGACACAAAAGACATGGAGGCCAATCGCGCTAGCTACGCGGTAGCGTTCGTAAACCTTGGCCCGCATCTTTCGAATGAGTTGCGAGACAGCATTTTCGACCAGCTTTTGCCACTCGCCGGTGAGCCCGCGCAACCCACGAACTTTGTTGATGCAATGCAGCAACGGTTTCGCAACCCTCTCGGCCGGTTGAGGGTCAGTGGGGATACAGGCAGGCTTCGGCGCCACGCACTCAAGGCTCTCGCCGTTCTCGCGACAGATGTCAGCCGTCAGCAAACCGTTTGGCGTACCGCACAGAAGTTGATCGTTTCAGGGCAACGCACCGACTCAGTGGCCGTGGCCTCGGTCGGCTACGAGCTTAGCAAAAGAGGGTTCGCCCCCGAACTTCCTTGGGAATCCATGGCTTACAGCGCGGATCGAGAGATGAGACAACTCGCTGCGGCGCTCATCCCCTTCTTGCCTACGGTCGACGACGAAGGCGTAAGCAATCTAGCTGCAGACGCAGACGCACACGTGCGATGGGAACTTGCGATTGCGTTGAAGAAGCTGACAGAACGTGACGATTTGGAAAGACACGAACGAGAGCGCATCGATGGATCGATTTCTCGACTGCGCGATGACCCAAGTTACCGAGTTCGCTCCGAGTTGCCACGTTGATATGCGCGAGCGCGTTCGGCCGTGGTGCATGTCGCAGCGGCGTATCGGCCTAGCGGGCCGCGCAACTTCTTATTCGTCAGGGTAAGAGTGGTGTTCCGCACCGTCGACAACCCTCTATGTCGCAGAATAGTGCCCGTGAGCGCCGACGTGCCCCGTGTGTTTATGTCCTATTCGCACGACGGCGAGGAGCATGAGGACTGGATTCTGAAGCTCGCCACCAGACTACGTGGCAACGGGGTTGACGTGTGTCTCGACCGATGGGATGTCACTCTGGGCGGCAACCTTTCGCTCTTTATGGAGCGTGCTGCCAGTGAGGATTACCGCGTAGTCGCCGTGGTGTCCGAAACCTACAGCCGCAAGTGCGACGACCGCAGCGGTGGTGCAGGAGTAGAGGCGCAGATGCTTTCGTCCAGGTTGTACGAACAGTTGGATTCCAATGCGGTCATCCCCATCATCAGAAACAACCCCGACGCTGCGCTGCCAGCGTTCCTCAGTGGTCGGCTCTATGAAGACTTTCGGGATTCCAGCGTTGAGGAGTCCGCGTACTTGCGGCTTCTCCGCGACATCCACGGTGTGGCCGTCGACGCTGTACCGCCACTGGGGCCCAATCCATTCGAAGGACGCACAGCCGTGGAGGCAGACCTGGCTATCAGGAACGCGCCTGGCCGTTGGCACAGCCCAGCGTCTCACGGCGATGTCGAATTCGTGTATTCACAGAACAGCGGCAAATGCAGGATCGGCAGTGGGACAGCGGAGTTCACACTGATGCTCCAGTCGTGGCCGAACGGTATACGCGCCTACAACGATCCAATTGCGAACGTCGCAGTCATCAATAGAGTGCGGGAGCGCACAGAGTTGTTGACGGATGTGTCCCAGTTCGACACGAGTAGCCGCGTAGCTCACGTCCAGATCGGCGACGCCCTTGTGCTGCATAACCGCCAAGGGTTCTGGGCGCTGGTATACGTCGACAAGGTGTACGCCCGTCAGGGCGACCTGAACCACGAATCAGTGATCGAGTTCCGATACGCGATACAACCCAACCGCACACCGGACCTGAGCGGATTCACTTTTCCCGAGTGAAGCCGTCCAGCGCAATCACCCGATCGTCCGGATGGACCTCGAACCAGTGGAACGCTGATCGCGGCGCAGTGGCATCCCTGGCAAGCTGCGCCCGCGAAGCTGGCGGCCCTCCAACGTGACAGGGTCGCCGGCCTCGAGCGCAGCGAGCAGCGCAGGGGAATGAGTGCCGGTCTCAACGACGGTGCGCGGCCGACTCGAGTGGGCGTTGAGTTGCGGGAGCGTTCGCGGGTCGATCTCGGCGCATTCCTTGCGCTCACGCTCAAACAGCGCCGCGTACAGGCCCGCCACAACAAGGCCGCGACCGCGGCCCCACCCATCACGCCGTGCCCTGACCATTCCTCCTGCCCCTCCATCGGTTCGGGCTGCCTGACTCGCCTTCTGCGTCGTGCGTGACGGCGGCGCCGGCAAATTCGTCTTGACCTGCTTCAACAACTGTGTGATGTGGGCCTGCAACAGTCGAAGCTCGCCCGAGAGCCTGATGCGCAACTTGGGGTCATCGGTGTCGGCGTACTGCTGCGACAGGTCGACCTTGCGGTCGACCGCGCACGCGATCATCTCTAGCACTGCCCGCTCCGCTGCTGTCCAGTCGCCTTGACCGTCGGCTGGCGGTAGTTCGCCGCGTTCGACCGCGTTCTCCACTGCTTCGCTGTTGAGTTCGGCCAGTAGTGCAACCGCTTCAGCCGAGTGCCCGCCGCCGCCGGCGCCGACAACGATCTTCGGCCCCGTTGTCGTCGAGCGTCGCCGCCGCGGCGCGGAAACTGTTTCACCGGAGCCGCTCCGCGCCCGGTGCGCCCGAAGCCGACACGCGGGCGAGCAGTAGGACGCATTTGACCGACCGATGAACTTGTTGCCGCAGTTCAGGCAGGACTTCTTGGCGGCCACTCACACCACCTCCGACGCCTGGTTTTCGCACCACCCGCGCACCTGGGCCGTTGAAACCGTTTCACGAACTCTGGCGCTATACGTACCGAGGTCGAAGATCACAGGGTGGTGCGGCACCCGGCAGCCCCCCGGTGGGGGGCTCCCGCCCCTAACCTTCGGTGTCGCCGAGGTGGCGGCGCGAGTAGCGGCGCTTGATGCCGAGCTTGCGCTGTACGGCTGCCGGATCTTTTGTGCGCCGGCCAGCGCCGCGGAGCTTGTGCGGCTTGCACATTGCACAGCCTCGCCATGATCGCGAAGGGTGGTGGTTAGGCACGTCGGCCTCCTGGCCGGTACTCCGCGCAAAGGCGAAGGGGTCGACTCTAGTACTAGATGGTCACCAATGTGGCCAGGGTGCCTATAACCTGAATCCCGATGCCGAGGCTGATATAGACGGGCCCGCGGATCTTCCTCCATCCGGTCGGCATGTCGAACTCGTAAAGCAGCCTTCCAGGGCCGATCTCCCATGTGCGGAAGTGCGCTGTACGGCAGATCCCGAACACCTGGAGGCCGGCACTCAGCAGGGTGTAGGCCACGATGAAGAGCGTGTTGTTCGTCATGGTTGCCGATTAGATCGAACGGGGGTGCAGCGTTCCCGTTTGCGCAGTTCATGGTTATGTCAGGGCTCCGATGAGTTCGTCGGTGTCGTGGGATCCGAATGTCGCCTGGATGTGCTCTGCGCTGCGCTTGTCGAGCGGTCGTCGCCGGCTGCGGATCGATGAGATGGCGGCGTTGTATCGCAGTGTGGCGTCGTCCGGTTGTGGTGTCGGCTCGGCGAGCAGTTCAGTGAACCAGTCGGGTCCGCGGGGTGGTGCTGCCGCAGCGGCGACGGCGCGGCAGTGCGCTTCTGAGATGCCGGCGTGTACTGGCACGTCGTGGTGCTGGCTGAAGCGGTGGGCGTGTGGCTCGAGGTTGGCGGGCAGGAATATCGCGAGGATGCGGTAGCGGCGGCTGCGATGGGCACTTGTTCCCCGACGATCTAGACGCGGTTGCGGACGCTTTCGACGCGACCGCGAAATCCACTGCGCACCAACTGCGGACTGGCGCCCGTTTACGCGTCGCAGGGTCAGAGCAAAATGGCGTCTGACCATGGTGGCAGGTGCAGGATTCGAACCTGCGTAGGCGTAAGCCGACGGATTTACAGTCCGCTCCCATTGGCCGCTCGGGCAACCTGCCTGGGTGCTGCACCGCGGGGTGACCCGGTTTGGTGCGACTTGCAGGGTACAACGAGGATGGGCCCAAGACGAAAACGGCACCAGACCATCAGCAGACCATCAAGGAGGAACGGATCCAATGGCGGATTCATCGTTCGACGTCGTGAGCAAGGTCGACCGCCAGGAGGTGGACAACGCGCTGAACCAGGCCGCCAAGGAGCTGGCCACCCGCTACGACTTCCGCGGCACCGACACGTCCATCGAGTGGCAGGGTGAGGAGACGGTCGTCATCACCAGCTCCACCGAGGAGCGCGTGAAGGCGGCCGTCGACGTGTTCAAGGAGAAGCTCGTCCGCCGCGACATCTCGATGAAGGCGTTCGACGCCGGCGATCCGCAGGCGTCGGGCAAGACCTACAAGGTGAGCGGCCAAATCAAGCAGGGCATCACCAGCGAGCAGGCGAAGAAGATCACCAAGCTGATCCGCGACGAGGGCCCCAAGGGCGTCAAGGCGCAGATCCAGGGCGACGAGATCCGCGTCAGCTCGAAGAAGCGCGACGATCTGCAGGCCGTCATCCAGCTGCTCAAGGGCGCGGACCTCGACGTCGCGCTGCAGTTCGTCAACTACCGCTGAACCGGGCGGCTTCGATCAATCTGATCGAAACTCTAGGGCGCGCCAGATGATGGCGCATTGCCGATAACCGCGCGCGTTTGCCCAGGTACGCGCCGCAACCTAACTGGCGCATTCCCTCGATTATCGCCGAGCCCTGATCGAGCGCGCACGCTCCGATCTTGATTTCCCTTTACCGTACGGCCATCGAAGGTCAACGGCGGTGAAGGGACAGGGCGATGGCGGCAGTGCCGACTCTTCGCGCTACAGGAACGCCGAGAACCGCCGGCGTTAGCCGACCGCCGCGCGGCTACTTCTTCGCGTTTCTCGCGGGCCTGAGTCTGCTCGGCGTCGTCGCGCTGTGGGCGCTGCTGGCCCGGTTGCAGATCTTCTCCCCCTCGCTACTTCCGTCTCCCGGCGACGTCGTCGCGGCCACCCGGGAGATGTACGCCCAGGGCACGCTGATCGCCGACGCAGCGGCCAGCTTCCGCCGCGCTCTCAGCGGGTTCCTGCTGGGCTCGACGCTGGCCATCGTCGCGGGCAGCCTGACCGGCCGCAGCCGCGTCGCGCGCGTGCTGCTCGAACCGACCATTCAAGTGGTCCGACCGATCCCGGCGATAGCGCTGGTCCCGCTGGCGATCCTGTGGTTCGGCATCGGTGAGGAATCCAAGCTCTTCCTCACCACACTCGGCGTGTTCTTTCCGGTCTGGGTGAACACCCATGCGGGCATCTCCTCCACCCGCGACGACTACCTGCGCGTCGCGGCCTGCCTCGGGGCACCGCGCCGTCAGGTCTTCACCTATGTCGTGCTGCCCGCCGCGCTGCCGTTCATCCTCACCGGACTGCGGCAAGGCATCGCGATGTCGTTGATCCTGATCGTCGCCTCCGAGCAGGCCGGGGTGACCGAGGGGCTCGGGTTCCGCCTCGACCAATCCCGCTTGTTCAGCCAACCGGACCGACTGTTCGCGTGCCTGATCGCGCTGGGCGTCGTCGGCGCACTGGCCGACCAACTGTTCCACCGCGGAACTCGTCGGTTCGTCCGATGGGCACGGGAACAGTCGTGACCGCGGCGGGCATCGAAATAACCGGATTGGCCGTCGAATACGCAGCCGGCAACCGGGTTCTCGGCGATCTCGACCTGACCATCGAACCCGGCGCCTTCCTCGCGGTGCTGGGCCCGTCCGGTTGCGGCAAGTCGACCCTGCTCAACTGCCTGGCGGGTTTCGTGACACCGACCGCCGGGCAGGTCTCTTTCAACGGCGCCCTGGTGACCGGTCCCGGCCGCGAACGCGGTGTCGTCTTCCAACGCGACGTGCTGTATCCGTGGACATCCGTCGCAGGAAACGTCGCGTTCGCCCTACGCGCCGCGAAAGTGCCTCGGGTGCAACGCCATCAGCGGATCATGGCGCTGCTCGACGCGGTGGGCTTGGCCCGAGACGTCGCCGACAAGCTCCCGCACGAATTGTCCGGCGGAATGCGTCAGCGAGTCGGCATCGCCCGGGCACTCGCCAACAGCCCACAGGTTCTGCTGATGGATGAGCCCTTCGGCGCGCTCGACGCGCTGACCCGCTCACAGATGCAGGACCTGATCATCGACCTCTGGGAGCAGACGGGAACCACCATCGTCTTCGTCACCCATGACGTCGATGAAGCCCTCCGCATCGCCTCGTCGATTGTCGTGATGACTTCCGACGGCGCGATCGCCGACCACCTCGTCAATCCTCTACCCCGACCGCGGCCGGCCAGCCGCGTCGCCGAATTCGCCGACTACGCACCGCTTCGCAGACAGCTGTACGACCTTCTGCGACCCGAGCCCAGCCCGATCGTCTAGCCGCTTACGGAGATACCGATGAAATTGCGACGCCTCCCCGCCGCGATGGCAGCCACCGCGCTTGCCGTAGCCGCGGCACTCACCGGCTGCAGCAGCGCCGAATCCGCCGACGCCGCCGACACTTTGACCGTCGGCTGGGTCGTCGATCCCTGCTGGTCGCAGGTCCCGGTCGCCGAGAAGCTCGGCTACTTCGCCGACTCCGGGGTCAGTATCAAGCTGGTGCCCTTCCCCACCGGCGCTGCCGCCCTCGAAGCGCTCGCAGGCGGTGCGGTCGACGTCGCGAACGGCGGCGACGTGCCGACATCGGCCGCCGCACTGAAGAATCCCGACCTCCGAATCATCGCCGACGGATCACGCTGGGCCGAAGGGCGTTTCGTGGCACGACGATCGGCGGGCATCACATCGATCGACGATCTGTCCGGACGCGCGATCGCGGTTCCGCTGGGCAGCAGCGCGCACTACTTCGCGACGAAGTTCCTCACCGAAGCCGACGTCGAGGCACAGTTGATACAGACCGGCCCCGCCGAAATCCCGACCGCGATAGGCAACGGCAGTGTCGACGCCGTCGCGGTGTTCCAGCCGGCGCTCGCCAAGTCCATCGCTGCGCTCGGCAACGACGCCGTCGAGTTGCAGGGCCGCGACAAGTACAGTCAGCACAGCCTTTACCTGACCGATGCCGAGACGCTGTCCACTCACCAAGGCGCACTGACCCGTTCCTGTCCGCGGTGAAGAAGGCCGACGCCCCGCTGACCAACCGTGAGCCCGCCGCACTGGCCGCGGTGGCCGAGGCGACCGGACTCGATGAGCAACTCGTCGAAGCCGTTGCCGGTGAGTTCCAGTTCCACACAGCGCTCGGCCCCGAACTGGCGGGCGATCTCGCTGATCGTGCGCGCTGGGCGCAGAGCATCGGCCGGGTACCAGCCGACGCCAGAATTCCCGACTACGACGCGCTCATCGTGCGTGCTCCCCTGGACGGCGACACCCGGTGAGCGACATCAGGCTGATCGGATTGGGCGGAACCATATCGATGCGCGAGACCGATTCCGGCGCAGTCCCTTTCCGCGGCGCAACTGCCCTGGCCAACCGGATCGACGGATTCGGCGGCGCGGAGGACCTGGCGTTGGTCGGCGGTTCCGAGGTCGACTTCGGGTTGATGGAACGGCTGGCGCTCCGGATCGGGACGCTGGTGGCCGAGGGAGTCGGCGGCGTTGTCGTGACAACCGGTACGGACTCGATCGAGGAGGTGTCGGCGTGGCTGGCCTATCGCGAATCCTGGCCGGTCCCGGTGGTCGTCACCGGGTCGATGATCGCCGGTGAGCGGCCCGACAGCGACGGCGTGGCGAACCTGGCCGATGCGCTGGCTGTCGCCTCCTCGGGAGCCGAGATCGACCCGGTGGTGGTGTTCGCCGGACGCATCTTCGCCGCAAGGGAGGTGCTCAAGGTTTCG
Organism: Mycolicibacterium celeriflavum; assembly: GCF_010731795.1. NCBI lineage: Bacteria > Bacillati > Actinomycetota > Actinomycetes > Mycobacteriales > Mycobacteriaceae > Mycobacterium > Mycolicibacterium celeriflavum. Next base: position 2,642,628 of record NZ_AP022591.1, read on the forward strand.
GGGATCGCCCGCGACGCGTTCGATGCGCCTGGGCGTGGCGCGACCGGAGTGGTCGGCGGCGGGCACGTCGACTGGTTCCGCACGCCCCGTCGACAGCCGGCGCACGGCGCGCCGACCGGGGCGATCGAACCGGTGCCGCTGGTGATCACCGGTCTGGGCGACGACGGGGCAGTGCTCACGTTCGCCGGATCCGGGCGGGCCGCTGTCGTCGTCGCCGCGAACGGAGCCGGGAATCTTCCGCCCGGTGCGGCCGCGGCTGCGCGGCAACTGATCCAGAACGGAACGCTGGTGGTGATCACGACGCGGGCACCCGACGCGCGCGTTGCACCGCGGTACGGATATCCGGGCGGGGTCGCCACGCTGGCGGCCGGTGGCGCCATCCTCGCTTCCGGTCTGACGCCGCATCGGGCCCGGGTGCTCGTCACACTCGGGCTGTCCCAGGGCCGTGATCGCGACGGGCTCGAGGAGCTGATCGTAAGCGAAACGGCGTGACCCTCACCGCTGCGCCGGTCGACCGGACGGAGCTCGTGGAGCTGACGAGAACGTTGGTCGCCGCAGGCCAACCGTGGTGCGAGAACAGCCTCGACGGACCCGCTCGCCCACCGGAAGAGGTGCGCATCGCCGAGCCCGTGGCAGCGCTGCTGCGCGGGTGGGGTTTCACTGTTCGGTTGGCCGGGCGTCATCCGACTCGACAGAATGTCCTGGCGACCAAGCAGTTCGGGCCGGGTCCGACGCTGATGCTCAACGACCACCTCGACACCTACCCGTCGGGGCCGCCGAGCCGGTGGACAGTTTGCACCGAGAACCCCTACCGGGCAACGGAACTCGGGGGCCGCATCTATGCACGCGGCACCTCCGACACCCGCGCGAATCTCGCGACCCTCCTGACCGTCGCACGCCGAATCGTCGCCGCTCCCCCGCAGGCCGGGACGCTGTCGGTCGTGCTGACTGTGGACGAGGAAAGAAACGGCGTCGAGGGTGCCTGCTACCTGCTCGAGGAGCACGGCTTGCGGCCCGACGCGTCGATCACCGTGGAGCCGACTGCGTGGGCCTTGGGCGGGCGCGGCGGTATCGCGCTCGCGACGGCTCAGACCGGACATGCATTGTTCGACATCTCGGCGCGCGGCCGGTCCAGTCACATCTGGCGACCGGACACCGGGGTGAACCCGGCTCAGTTCCTGGCCGAGGCGATCACCGAGATCCGCCAGCGCCCGGTCGGCGACTGGCCGATCTCGGTGGTGGGTCTGTCGGCGGGCGAGGCGGGGATGGCCCAGTTCACCCCACTGGAGGCCCGTGCGAGGGTGGCTGCTGTCAACATCGGCCCAGGTGTTTCCGCGGGTGAACTGCTGCTCGCGTTCCAGCAGCGCGTCTGTCGGCTCGCGCCTGCGGGGATCGACACCGAGGTGACGTATGTGCCCGGCCCGACGTTCGTCGCCGGCACGGTCGAGATGGCGGCCGACGATCCACTCGTCGCAACGATCGACGAGGCATACCGCGAGGTCACCGGCGAAGCGGTGCGTCACTACACAAAGCCGGCGTTCAACGACACCATCCGGTTCCGGCACGCCGGGATACCGGCGGTGACATTCGGACCCGGTGAAGACGGCTGGGCGGTGTACGACGAGAGCATCTCCATCGACACGATGGTCATGGCGACGCTGGTGCTCGAACGGGCGGTCCGCAGCTATCTGACCGGACGATGACGGCGCACTTGATCAACTGCCAGTGAAAGGGCAACCGCCGGACCTACCCTGATCGGCATGGCACCTGCGAAGCGTGATCCCAAAGTCGTCGTTCTCGGTGGAGGCTCCTGGGGCACCACCGTGGCGTCCATCTGCGCGCGCCGCGGGCCGACGCTGCAGTGGGTGCGTTCCGCGGAGACCGCCGAGGACATCAACGACAACCACCGCAACTCGAAGTATCTCGGCAACGAGGTGGAGCTACCGCAGGACCTGAAAGCAACGACGGACTTCACCGAGGCGGCGACGGCCGCCGACGTCATCGTCATGGGCGTGCCGTCGCACGGCTTTCGCGGCGTACTCACCGAACTGGCCAAGGAGTTGCGGCCGTGGGTGCCGGTGGTCTCGCTGGTGAAGGGTCTGGAGCAGGGCACCAACCACCGGATGAGCCAGATCGTCGCCGAGGTGCTGCCGGGACATCCGGCCGGGATCCTGGCCGGGCCGAACATCGCGCGCGAGGTGGCCGAGGGGTACGCCGCCGCCGCGGTGCTCGCCATGCCCGACCCGCAACTCGCCGCGAATCTGGCGAACCTGTTCCGCACCAAGCGGTTTCGTACCTACACCACCGACGACGTGGTCGGCGTCGAGATGGCCGGGGCGTTGAAGAACGTCTACGCGATCGCGGTCGGCATGGGCTACTCGCTCGGCATCGGCGAGAACACCCGGGCAATGGTGATGGCCCGCGCGGTCCGCGAGATGTCCAAGCTCGGCGAGGCGACGGGCGGGCATCGCGACACGTTCGCCGGCCTGGCCGGCATGGGCGACCTGATCGTCACGTGCACCAGCCAGCGAAGCCGCAACCGCCACGTCGGCGAACAATTGGGCGCCGGCAAGCCGATCGACGAGATCATCTCATCGATGAACCAGGTCGCCGAGGGCGTCAAGGCTGCGAGCGTGATCATGGAATTCGCTGACCAGTACGGGATTTCGATGCCCATAGCGCGCGAGGTCGACGCCGTGGTCAACCACGGCGCCAGCGTCGAAGACGCCTACCGCGGCCTGATGGTCGAGAAACCCGGTCACGAGGTGCACGGCGCCGGTTTCTAGAGCCCTAGTTGAAGAACGGGTTGGTGCCCTCGGGCCGATCCAGCAGCGGATCCTTGCCGCCGTTGATGATGTGGCTGCCCGCGGGCGTCAACACGAACCCCGACTGATTGCGGCTGTCCGAGCACGTCGTCACGCCGCCTTCGCTGCCGCAGCTGACGGTCTGATAGCTGATCCGCGAGCCGGCGGGAAGCGTCTTGACCTCACCGACACTCGCGAATACGTCGGCCGTCGTCGCGGAAAACTGCGGCGCGCCCGGGCCACCGCTGACGAAGTTCGCACCGTTCGGTGCGCCCGGAATCGCGCCACTGCAGCCGTAGCCGCCGTTGCGCTGCAGCACGCATGTCAGCCCGTCCGGTGTCCTGAACGCATACCAGCGGCCGTCCATCACCGCGTACTCGGACAGCTTCACCGGCGCCAGCGCGTTGACGTTCGGCGGTGGTGGCGCCGGCGATGGTTCCGGTGGCTGCGCCGCGGCGATACCCGGCACACCGATTATGGCCGCCGCCGCGGACCCCGCGACACCGATCAGCACCCTGTTCAGCACGGTCCACACCCTAAGGGGTCCGACCGGGACTCGCAGCATACGGATCACATCGGCGCCCGAGGCGCAGGCGTTACCCGCCTCGATCGACACGAGCCGAAACCCCCCATCTGCGGGATGGCGTCAGCCGCGCCTTCGACCGACGCTGAATACCTGGCGAGGCTCACCCAGGAGGGGTCATGGCAACCGAGGACACCGTGCTGGTGGTCGGCAGCGGTCCGGCTGGGTTGTCGTGCGCCGCCGAACTGATTGCGCGCGGGGTGGACGCAACCGTCGTCGAACGCGGCACGCAGATCGGCGCCGCCTGGGCACACCGTTACGACGCACTGCGGTTCAACACCTGTCGCCGTAACTCGGCCCTGCCCGGCGCGCCTTTCCCACATAATTTCGGGCAGTTTCCGACCCGCGACCAGTACGTCGACTACCTGCAGACGTATGCCGCGTGCAGGGAGGTTCGCGTCCGGTTGGGCGTCGAGGTGAACCGGCTCGACCCGGCTCCCGACGGCGGTTGGGACGTCGTCACCAACCGAGGCGTCCAACGGGTCCGCCAGGTCGTGGTTGCGACCGGCATCTTCAACCGGCCCGCGCTTCCCGACTGGGCCGAGGGCCACGACTTCACCGGCCGTGTGGTGCACGCCGCGCAGTATCGCAACGCCAGCGCGTTCGCGGGCCAACGTGTGCTGGTCGCCGGCGCGGGCTCCACCGGGCTCGAGATCGCCTACGAGCTGAGCCGCTCGGGTTGTCCGGAGGTGTCGCTGGCGGTCCGCACCCCGCCGAACATCCTCCTGCGCGAGGTCGGTGGCTTGCCCGCCGACCTGCCGCTGCCGCTGTTTCTGCGGCTGCCCACCGGGCTCGTCGACAAGATGCTTCAGGCCATGCAGCGCCGCGTGATCGGTGATCTGAGCGGCTTCGGGCTCACCGCGCCTCGGGAGGGCCCTATCGCCGGGCTCAAACGCCGCGGCGCCGGCACGGCGATCGTCGACCGCGAAGTGATCGACGCGATCCGGGACCGCTCACTGCGTGTGGTGCCGGCCGTCGACCGGCTGGAACACCGCGCGGTGGTGCTCGTCGACGGCACCACGGTGCAGGTGGACAGCGTCATCGCGGCCACCGGATACAGGACCGGGCTGGACGCCATGGTGGGTCATCTCGACGTCCTCGACCAGCGCGGCATGCCGCGCGACGGATACGGCGGAGAGGTCTTGCCGGGATTGCGCTTCGTCGGCTACGTGTACCGGCCGGGTCTGACGAAGTTCGTCGGCGGGCTGGCCCGAAGGGTGGCCGACGACATCGCGCGGCAGTTGTCGGCTTCGAAGCCGCTAACGCCGGACGACGAGGTCCTGCGACAGTAGCGCGGCGAGCCCCGGGCGGCTGTTCACGCCGAGCTTGGCGAAGATCGCCTTGATGTGGCCCCGTAACGTCTCGGACGTGATCCACAGCGCAGCAGCGATGTCCCTGGTTGACATGCCGGTCAACAACAGTTGGGTGATCTCCTTTTCGCGACGGGTCAGTTGGTGAAGGTGAACGAGCAGAGGCGCGATGTCGGAGCGACGAGCCTGCTCCAAAACCACTGCAGTACGCCCTGTTCCGGAACCGTCGGGATCGAGACGGATTCCCCGCACCACCAGCCAGTCGCCGCTACGGCTCCTGGTGCGCGCCATCGCGGGCTCGCCGGCACCGTGCTCGGCGAGAACGCGCGCTTGGTGGGCCACCTCGTGCAGCACTATCGCGGTCTCCAGCCGTTCGTCGTCGACGGGGCCGAGCCATTCGGTGACCTGAGGAGTCGTCGACTCGACGGTGCCGTCATCGGCGAGTATCAGCAGTGCAGCCGGGCCGGGGGCGGTGGGGCCGGGTTGGCCCGCCAGCTGTAAGCAGGCGCGAATCCCGTTGCCCACGTGCGGGCATAGCCTGGCCATGACCGCGACCTCGTCGTCGGTGAAGAACGGATCGGTGGCGCGACGGGACAGGCAGAAATGTCCCCACGTCGCCGCACCGGAGCTGAACACGCCGCGCATTTCGTCGCCGTATCCGTTCGGCCGGTACACCTTCGACCAGCGTGCGCTGCGGCTGAGGTCTCCGTCGGTGGCCGCGCTCAGCGATGCCGCAGGCACCTCGCGGCGGGCGAGGTCGACGAACTTGTTGACGTCGTCTGTGGTGAGCTCACATTCGATCAACGCGAGATTTTGTGCGCGCGTGACATTTTCGGCGTGCACACCGGTGAGCAGCAGCGTGTCGGGGTCGGTGAGCAGCCACCCCGCGGCCTCATAAGCGATGGCGTTTCGCACCTCCGTGGCAACCGCCGCGAGAAGCTCGATGGGGTCCTGCGCACGCGCACAGATGCGGGTGACTCGTTCTTCCAGCCGGCCCAGCCGGCTCCCAGGCATCGCCCACCACCCTTCCGTACGTTCGACGCGACCCGTCCTTCTGTTCTACTCCGATCGTGCGATTGGGTGCGCAAATGATCGCTCAGCGACTGGTAGCGCGCCGAAATCACTCAGTAGTAGTGGCCCGGGCCGCGGCCCGCCATCGCCTCCAGTCGCGCGATCCGGTCCGGCATCGGCGGGTGCGTGGAGAACAGCTTGCCGATCTTCTCGCCCGCGCGGAACGGGTTGGCGATCATCAGGTGTGCCTGATCGGCCAGCTTGGGGTCCGGCGGTAGCGGCGCCTGCTCGACGCCGGCACTGATCTTGCGCAGCGCGCTGGCCAACGCGAGCGGATCGCCCGTCAACTCCGCACCCGACTGGTCGGCCTGGTACTCGCGCGACCGCGACACGGCCAGCCGGATCACCGTCGCCGCGATCGGGCCCAACAGCGAAACCAGCAGAATCGCAAAGGGATTCGCGCCGCCTTCACGGTTGCCGCCGAACAGGGTCGCGAAGTACGCGATGTTGGCCAGCGCGGTGATCACGGCGGCCATCGCACCGGCCACGCTCGAGATCAGGATGTCGCGGTTGTAAACGTGCGACAGTTCGTGGCCGAGCACCGCGCGTAGTTCCCGTTCGTTGAGGATCTGCAGGATGCCCGTCGTGCAGCACACCGCGGCGTTGCGCGGGTTGCGGCCCGTCGCGAACGCATTCGGTGCGGCGGTGTCACTGATGTACAGCCGCGGCATCGGCTGGCGCGCGGTGGTCGCCAACTCGCGCACGATGCGGTACATCACCGGGGCCTGCATCTCGGTGACCGGCTGGGCGTGCATCGCGCGCAGCGAGAGCTTGTCGCTGTTGAAGTACATGTAGGCGTTCATGCCGACGGCGAACAGCACCGCCAGGCCGATGAGCGCCGTGTTGCGGAACAGCGCCGCGATGAACACGATCAGCGCCGAGAACCCCACCAGCAGAGCGAACGTCTTGGCGGTGTTCGCGTGCGGATGCCAGGTCATCGCTTCCTCCTTCAGACCAAGAACTCCGCTGAGTCAACGCTTAGCCGGGCTCCGCAAGTTCCGCCGGTTCAGCCGTGCCGGTTCACGGTGTAGTCGACCAGCATCGCCAGGGCGTGGCGACCGGGCCCCTCGGGCAGGTTGGCGAGCTCCTCGCGGGCCTGCACCGCGTACTGCGCGACGGTCTGCTTGGCCTTCACCATCCCGGGCGAGGCACGCAACAGCCGCAGCGCCTCGGCGACGTCGTGGTCGTCCTGCACCGGCCCGGCCAGCAGTTCCCGCAACCGGTCGCCGTCGGGGCCCGTTTCGCGTAGCGCATAGAGCACGGGGAGGGTGTGCACGCCCTCGCGCAGGTCGGTGCCGGGCACCTTGCCGGATTCGTCGGGATCGCTGTCGATGTCGATTATGTCGTCGGAGATCTGGAACGCCGTGCCGACGATGCCGCCGAGGCGGCTCAACCGCTCGATCTGCTCCTCGCCGGCGCCGGAGAACGTCGCACCGAACCGGCCGGACGCCGCGATCAGGCATGCGGTCTTCTCGTAGACCACTTTGAGGTAGTGCTCGACGGAGTCGACGTGCTCAGCGGCGCCGCGGGTCTCGCGCATCTGGCCGGTCACCAACTGGGCGAAGGTGTCGGCGATGATGCGCACCGCCTCGGGCCCGAGCCGGCTGACGAGACGCGACGCCGTGGCGAACAGATAGTCGCCAGCCAGGATCGCGATGTTGTTGCCCCAGCGGGCGTTGGCGCTGTCGGCGCCGCGACGGACCTCCGCCTCGTCCATCACGTCGTCGTGGTACAGCGTCGCCAGGTGCACCAGCTCTATGACCGCGCCGGCGACGGTGACCTGCCACGCGTCGGGCTCGGGGCCCAGCTGCGCCGACAGCACCGTGAACAGCGGACGGAACCGCTTGCCACCCGCCTGGAACAGGTGCTGGACCGCGTCGGCCATCAGCTCGTCGGCTTTGCCCAGCTCAGTGGCCATCAAGTCCTCGATGCGGGCCACGCCGTCCCGGACATCCTGCGCAAAAGCGGGATCCCCGAAGTCGACCCCCGCCACCACGGTCGCTGGTGTCCTCACACTGCCAACATACTGGGAACCATGGACACACGAGCGGACGTGGTTGTCGTGGGGGCCGGACCCGCCGGTTCTGCCGCCGCCGCATGGGCATGTCGGGCCGGCCGCGATGTGCTCGTCATCGACTCCGCGCAGTTTCCGCGCGACAAGGCCTGCGGCGACGGGCTCACCCCGCGCGCAGTGCTGGAGATGCAACGGCTGGGCCTGGGTTCGTGGCTGGCCGGGCGGGTGCAGCACCGCGGCCTTCGGATGTCGGGGTTCGGCGCCGACGTCGAAGTCGAGTGGCCGGGCCCGTCGTTCCCCACGACGTCGAGCGCCGTGCCACGGACCGAACTCGACGACCGGATCCGCATGGTGGCGGCCGACGACGGTGCAAAAATGATGCTCGGCGTGAAAGCCGTTGGTGTGCGCCATGGTTCGTCGGGACGTGCGGAGGCGGTCGTGCTCGACTCGGGTGCCGAGATCGGGTGCGGTGAGTTGATCGTCGCCGACGGCGCGCGTTCGACGCTGGGTCGCCTGCTGGGCCGCGAGTGGCATCAGGAGACGGTCTACGGCGTGGCGGTCCGCGGGTACATCGCGACTCCGCGGGCAAGCGAGCCGTGGATCACGTCGCACCTGGAACTGCGCTCACCCGAGGGCAAGGTGCTGCCCGGATACGGCTGGATCTTCCCGCTCGGCAACGGCGAGGTGAACATCGGCGTCGGGGCGCTCGCCACCGCGAAGCGGCCGGCCGATGCGGCGCTGCGGCCGCTGATGTCGTACTACACCCGCCTGCGCCGCGAAGAGTGGGGCTTCGACGGGGAACCGCGCGCCGGGTTGTCGGCGCTGCTGCCGATGGGCGGCGCGGTGTCGGGCGTCGCCGGGCCGAACTGGATGCTGATCGGCGACGCCGCCGCATGCGTCAATCCGTTGAACGGCGAGGGCATCGACTACGGGCTCGAGACCGGGCGGCTGGCGGCCGAACTGCTGGGCACCGGCGATTTGACCGCGGCGTGGCCGGCGGTGCTCTCGGCGCATTACGCACGCGGGTTTTCCGTCGCGCGCAGGCTGGCCTTGTTGTTGACGTTCCCGCGGTTCCTGCCGTCGACGGGACCGCTCGCCATGCGGTCGGCGGCCTTGATGACCATCGCGGTCCGGGTGATGGGCAATTTCGTCACCGACGAGGACGAGGACTGGACCGCTCGGGTCTGGCGCGGCGCCGGCCTGCTGTCGCGGCGCATCGACGACCGCGCGCCCTTCAGTTAAAGCGCTCTTTGTTCGCGGCGGTGGAGACCGTGAGGCCCAACGCGATCAGCACGTCTGCGGCGGTGATGAACAGACCGAACCAGTACGCCCACCTCACCGTGGGATCCGGCTGCGAGGCGAAGTACATGATCAAGAAGATCGGCCCGACGATGCCGAAGACGAACATCATCGCCTGATACATCAGGTAACGCTTGAACGTCTCCATCGCAAGGCAGAATATCGCGGGTGGCTCAGGTGTACCGCGCTCCGATGCGGTCCCGCCGCGACGACATCGATCCGCAGGGGGCGGTAGATCGCGCGCTGGAGTCGGGTCTCGTCGGGTTCGGCGATACGGGTTTCGATGACCGGTCGGCTCGTCGAATCGCGCGGTTCGCGGACATCGAGGACGGGTCGTTCGTCTGGACCCGCGACGCGGACGGGCTGTTCTGGGTAGGCCGCATCGACGGTCCGTATCGCCGCGATGACGACGCGGATGCTGTCGCCGTCGACCTGGTACACGTGCGGCCATGCCGCTGGCTTGCCGAACCGATACTCCAATCGGACGTTCCCGCAGCCGTTCTCGCGACATTCGGCCGAGGTGGCCGCAACTTCCAGCAGACCCACAGCCCAGATGTCGGCAAGCAGACGGAACGGATCTGGAACACCCGCATCGGCCGAAACGTGTAGAGCCCGACTAACTGTAAGACAAGCTAGCGGATTTGTTCAGGGCCGGGTTGCGGGATTACGCTGGAACACAGAGGCGTTCAACTAGGCATCGGCGGAAGGAACCACGATGCTCGGTCTGACAGTTCGACTTGTACTCGCCATGATCGCTGTTGCGGCAGCGGCATTGACTTCCGCTGCCATCGCACCTGCCACGCCGCAGGGCCCGTGCGCCGATGTGCCTTTCGTCGGGCAGTGCACGCCGTGGCGCGATTCACCACGCAGTGCATCCTCCAATTCGAGGTTCGATCCGACCCTGCCCATCATCAAAAGCGACCCAGGCAATCCGCAACAGCCGACCGACTTCGGCTAGCCGAGCGATTTGGCGAATCCGCTGACGTCGCGGATGGATGCCTCGTAGACCTCGGGCAGGTAAGCGCCGAGTAGTAGATCGCCACCGTGGCAGGTGCCCGCCACCACGCGACCGACCGCGGGAACTCCCGCGCGGACCAGCCGCCGGTAGTAAGCCAGGCCTTCATCCCGAAGCGGATCCAGTTCGTTGACCGAAATAACGTGCGGTGGGAGGCCGTTGAGTTCATCATCGGTCGCTGCGGCCGCCCAGCAGGTGGCGTCGTCGGCATGGGAGCCGTCGGGATTGTAGATCGATCCGAGCAGCGCGAGTTGATGGCGGCTGACGAAGTATTCGTCGTTCTCCTCGAGCGACGGCAGGTCATCGCACTGCTCGAGCCAGCGGTTCGAGATGAATGGGCATTGCGCGTAGCAGCCGGCGATTTCGTGCATCCAGCCTTCGCGTTTGGCCTTGTGCGCGACCGTCAGTGTGAGGTTGCCGCCACCGGACTCACCGGACACGATCAGATGCGAGACACCGAGTTCGGTGCGGTTGGCCGCCACCCAGCGCACCGAGGCGGCGCAGTCGTTGAGGCCGGCCGGGAAAGGGTGCGGGCCGAGCTTGCCGCCGGAGTTTCGGAACTCCACGCCGACCACGACGAGCCCTGTAGCGGCAAGGTATTCGCGGATCTTGCGATAGCCGGCGTCGGCTGCGCTGCCCAGCGCCATTCCGCCGCCGTGCAGGTGCACGACCGCGGGTAGCGGGCTGTGAGCATCGTCGGGGCGGCTGATGAACAGGGTGACGTCGTTGGCGTCCGGGCCGGCGATCGTCGTCGTGGTCGTGGTGACTCCGGACGCGACGGGCAGGTTCGCGGTCAGCGCGTCGAGGATGGCGCCCATCCCCTCCTCGCTGATTGTCGCGAACGCGATGCGCTCCTCGAGTGGGGAGTCAAGAGTCAACGGTGCGGCGGGAAGCCTTCCGTCGAGGCCGAACGGTGCGAAAGCCTTGACCATTCGCGGATCTGAGCGGGGATCGGTGCCGAGGGTGTGGTCTGGGTCGATCAAGCGTCCGTGCATGGTCGAACGGTAGCGCGGCGCCCGGGCGCGCGACCGGGGTTTGTGACTACCGCCGGGTGGGCCAGCGCGTGTCGACGATGTCGAGCAGATGCGGCAGGCCGGCGCGGTAACGGGCCCGATCGGCATTCTTGAACGGCACCCACCACGGCGCCTGGAACAACTCGACGATCTTCACCATGTCGCCGTTGTAGCCCGACGCCTGCAGCACGCCGTTGGCGGCATAGCGGCCGCCCTCGTTGGCACCTTCCATGGTGGTGACGTTCTGGTCGGTCTTGATCCACTCGCCGGCCAGAAAGAGATTGTCGATGCCGGTGACCGCGGTCGGGCGACGGTTCCACGACCCGGGGTCCTGGATGAACAACGGTTCGTCGTTGCGCACATCCGGTGTGCCCGAGTCGATGATCGCGGGGTCCAGGAACCAGGAGTGCACCATGTCGTCGTCGACGACCTTGTCGGTGTCGTTCAGATGGGCCTTGATCTGTGCCCACGCTTCTTTGGCGATCTCCTGCGGGGTGCAGTCCCGCGCGCTTCTGCGGTTGAAGTTGCCCGGTGTGCTCCAGTCCGAAATGATCGCGGACAGACACTCTTTGACCGTGCCGTCGCCGTACTTCGTCAGGCTCTTCTTCCAGAACTGCTCTTCGCTGATCGACGTGATCGCCCAGCCGGAGTCGACGTAGTTGACGTGTCCCTTCGTCACGTCGACGCGCTCCTTGAGGTAGAACATCAGGCCGTTCATCCACTCGGTGCGCAGCAGCGCGATGTTGGCGAGCTGCGGGTCGGCCTCAAGCACATCGGGCGTCAGCACCGCGGCGAGTTTCTCGCACGGGATCGCCGAGACGTACCAGTCGGCGGTGACCTGTTGCGGCACACCGCTGGCGCTGACCACGGTCGCGCCCTGAATGTGCTTGCCGTCGGCGGTGAGCCGTGCGAGCGCCTGGCCGACGCGGAACGTCACGCCCTGTTCGCGTAGGTACTCCACCCAGGGGTCGAGCCACTGCGAGCTGGTCGGCCCGTTGAGCACCCGGTCGAAACCCTTGTTGTCGAAGTCGTTTCCGAGCAGAAGTATCGACCAGACCGATGCCTCACCGACCAGGCCGATCGAATGTGCGCTGGCGTCTTTGGATTTCGAGGCGGCGAGGTTGCGGATGATGCCGTCGGCGAGGTAGCGGTTGTATTCGGCGGACTTCTTGTTCGCGCCGATGTAGTCCTCCCACGTCATGTGCTCCCACTGGCCGAGTTTGCGTTCGGTGCAGCTGGTGACGTAGACGGCGAGTTTCTGTGCGGCGTAGACCGCTTCCAGCGGCGGCAGTCGAAACAGCGTCTCGAACACCGTGGCCACCGAGTCGATGAACGCCTTCGGGGTGATCGGATTCGGGATCATGGGCAGTGGGAACGGCAGCGGGATGGTCAGATCGTGCCGACCGAGCCCGGAATGCAGGTACGACGTCGCCCGCGTCAGGTTTTCCCAGGCGCCGTTGGCGTTGCCGGGGAACGGAACCCGTCGCATTGTGTCGGTGACGTTTCGATAGAAGCCGGGGAAGAACCGGAAGCCGTGCTCGGCGGGCAGCGGTGTCGGACCGGAGTTCGGTACCGGAATCGACCTTGCTTTACCGCCGAGCGCCTTGCGCTCGTACACCGTGACGGTGTAGCCGCGCTCGACGAGTTCGTGTGCCGCAGTCAGCCCCGCGATTCCGGCGCCGAAGACGGCGACCGACTTGCCGGGCGCCGCGCGAGCGGTCGGCGGTAACGCCATCAGGGCCGCCGCGGTGGCCGTGCCCATCACGAACGACCGGCGCGACAACCGTCGCGATTCGCCCCCACCCGACATCCCGCCACCGCCTTGTTCGCGGACCCTGTCGAGGCAACAAGTTAATGGTGATTCTCGTCACGGCACCGTACGACACGCCGAATGACACGGGTTTCGGCGGGACGAAGTTGTCGATTAAGTCGTCAGTGCAGCGGTTTGGTGGCCGCGTGCAACGCGACGATGCCGCCGGTCAGGTTGCGCCAGCGCACCGCCGACCAGCCGGCATCGGAGATCCGACGGGCCAGTTGCGCCTGGTCGGGCCAGGCCCGAATCGACTCGGCGAGGTAGACGTAGGCGTCCGGGTTCGACGACACCGCCCGGGCGATCCGCGGCAGCGCCTGCATCAGGTACTCCTTGTACGCCGTGGCGAACACGCGGCTGGTCGGCGTAGAGAACTCGCACACCACCAGCCGGCCGCCGGGGCGGGTGACGCGCGCCATCTCGCGAAGGCCCGCGGTGTGGTCGACGACGTTGCGCAGCCCGAAGCTGATCGTCACCGCGTCGAAAACGCCGTCTGCGAACGGCAGTCGCGTCGCGTCGCCTGCCACCTTCGGCACGTCGCGGGAGCCTCCCGCGGACAGCATGCCGACGGAGAAGTCCGCCGCCACACACCAGGCGCCCGAGGTGGCCAACTCGACCGTCGACACCGCGGTGCCCGCCGCGAGGTCGAGCACCTTGTCCCCCGGCCCGATGCGCAGCGCCTCGCGCGTGGCCCGCCGCCAGAACCGGTCCTGCCCCAGCGACATCACGGTGTTGGTCAGGTCGTAGCGCCGGGCCACCGCGTCGAACATCGACGCCACATCGTGTGGGTCCTTCGCCAAGGTTGCGCGGCTCATGCCGCCAACCGTAGCTGTGCCCCGTTGCGCCGGCGGAAGCTGGTCAGGCGGCGACGTGCCGGCGGCGCCGGCCGATCACGTCCTCGTAGTGGCCCAGGAGTTCGTCGCAGATCGTCGGCCAGGTCCGGTTGAGCACGCTGCGGCGCGCGGCCAGCGAATACCGTTGCCGCTCACAGATCAGATGATCGACGGACTGCGGCAGCCGATCCTCGAACTCGTCGACCGCCAGCAGCAGCCCCGTGCGGTAGGGGGCGACGAGGTCGCGTGGGCCGCCGGCGTTCGGCGCGATCACCGGCAGGCCCGACGCCATCGCCTCCTGCACGGCCTGGCAGAAGGTCTCGTGCTCGCCCGGATGCACGAACACATCCATGCTGGCGTACGCCCTCGCCAGCTCCCGGCCGTACAGCGCACCGGTGAAAACCGCTGTCGGCATGAGGTTTTGGAGCTTGGGCCGGTCGACGCCGTCGCCGACGATCACCAGTTGCAGGTCGTCGCGCGTCGCCAGGGTCGTCAGTCGCTCGACGTGTTTCTCCGGTGCCAGCCTGCCGACGAAGCCCACGAGCGGCCTGCCGTCGGGCGACCATTGTCGCCGCAGGTCGTCGTCGCGGGCCGAGGGCGCGAAGCCGGTGATGTCGACACCGCGCGCCCACTTGTGAACCCGCGGAACGCGGTGAGCCATCAGGTTTTCCATCGCCGCGGTCGACGGCGCCAGTGTGCGGTCGGCGCGGCTGTGCAGATGACGTGTCCACGCCCATGCGGCGCGGGCGGTGAAGCCGACGCCGTAGCTCTCGGCGAAACCCGCGACGTCGGTCTGGAATACGGCGACGGTCGGGACACCGAGGTGGCGCGCGGCGTGCAAACCGCCGTAGCCGAGCAACGCCGGCGAGGCCAAATGCACCACGTCGGGGCCGAATCCCCTTAGCACGCCGAGCATCCGGGGCCGTGGCACGCCGAGCGGTAGCGACGTGATCTTGGGAAACATCCGCGACGGCACCCGATGTACGCGGACGCCGTCGTGCACCCGGTCGGCGGGCGGTTCGCCGCGTGGGCTGTCGGGAGCGATGACCAGGGCTTCGTGTCCGGTGCGACGGAGATGCTCGATCACCCGCAGCACCGAGTTGGTGACGCCGTTGACATTCGGGAGGAACGACTCTGCGACGATTGCAACGCGCACGCCGAAATAATCTCAGCGAAGCGTGTCGCGAAGGTTGCCGTCAGGAAGATGGCATGCGAAGAACTCGTGCGTTCAACGGGAGCTGCGTAGCGTTGATGTCGAGTAACCTGCGCACAGGGAAGGGCGATTGACATGCGAATATCCCGAATCGCGGCGGTACTGGCGCTCTCCGCGCTGCTCGCCGCGGCGGGTTGCACCAAACACGTCGCCGGCACCGCGCAGCGCCATCCCGACCAACCCCCGCTGACGGTCAGCGAAGACGGTTACGGCGTCGTCGCCGGGTTCGCCGACGCACCGGTTCGGATCGAGATCTTCACCGAACCGCAGTGCACCCATTGCGCTGACCTGCAGGCTGATTTCGGTGACCAAATCGCCTACTACATCGGTGTCGGCCAGCTCGAGGTCACCTACCGCCCGCTGATCTTCCTCGACCAGGAGGCCGACGGTCATTCGGCGCGGGTGAGCAATGCGCTGTTCCTCGCCACCGAAGGCGGCGCGACAGGCACGCAGTTCCAACGCTTCGTCGAAGAGCTGTGGGCCAACCAGGATCCCGGCGGGTCAGGCCCCAGCGACGACGAGATGGCCGACATGGCCCGCTCGGCGGGTATGCCCGACGCCGTCGTCCAGCGGGTCGCCGGTGGCGGCTCGGCGGTGAACATCGTCGAGATGGACGAGAGCAACTTCGGGTACCTGTTCGACATCGACCCGCTCGCGACCGGTACGCCGACGGTCTACGACCTCGCCGCCGACGAGAGAATCGACATCTACGACAACGACTGGCTCGACAAGCTCATCCAGTCCTGATTTCTCGGCAGAAATTCACGTTCTGCGCGCAGAGATTCGGCGTTCGACGAGCGTCACGCCGGCCAGTGCGGCGGCGGCGATCACCCAGCCGACCACCGCGATCGAACTCGCCGGAATGATCGCCAACGCCGCGTTGCGATGCTGCACGCGAACGAGATCTGGGTTGTTGACGTCGTATTCGACGTAGATGTTCATTCCGGTCTCGAGCTCCGACGGATAGAGCACACCCAACTCCGGGCGGTACGTCACACGGTCGGGAGTGACGAACTCGATTGTCGACCGGCGCGGGCCGGCGCTGAGCACCGTCGCCTCGGCCACCCCGAGATGGCGTTCGATCTGCCGGTCATTGCGCCACGCGCCCAGCACCATCAACACCGACTGCAGCGTCACCAGGCAGCCGAGGATGACGATCCCGATGCGCACCCGACGGAACACCCGCTGCCGCCGCGTCTCGGTCGGGTCGGCCGTCAGCCGGGGAAGGAAACGACGCGTCCACCGGATCGGTTTCGTCCACCGGCCCGCGGCTACCGTCTCGCCCACAGCGGCCGTCTCGCTCACAGGGGCCGTGTCGTTCGCTGCGCTCACAGGGGCCGTCTCGCTCACAGGGCTGCCTTGATCGACGCGTGCAGCGCACGCAGCGACGACCGGTCGGCCTTCACCTCCAGCACCCGCATGCCGTCGTAGGGCTCGCCGAGCGCGTCGGCCAGATCGTCGACCTCGAGCTGTCGGCTCTCGACGTGATATGCCCGGCACAACGCGCCGACGTCGACGTCGTGCGGTGTGCCGAAAATCCGGGACGACACGTCGGAGAACCTCGGGTCGCCCTGCTCGAGCAGTTCGAAGATCCCGCCGCCGTTGTCGTTGGACACCACGATGGTCAGCTGGCGCGGCGTCGGCTCCGTCGGGCCGATCAACAGGCCCGAACTGTCGTGCACAAACGTCAGGTCGCCGAGCAGCGCGATCGTGCGCCTCGGACCGCTGCCCTCACCCGCCCACTCGTGCGCGAGGGCCGCCCCGATCGCCGTCGACACCGTGCCGTCGATACCAGCGACGCCGCGGTTCGAGCGCACCTTGACGCCGTGGGTGTCCATGCCGACCAGCGCGGCGTCGCGCACCGGGTTCGACGCCCCCAACACCAGCTGATCGCCGGGCCGAACCGCGTCGGCCACCGCCGCGGCCACGTGCAGGCCGGTCTTGAGCGGATGCGCCTTCAGTTGCGTACGGACCGCCGCCATCGCGTGCCGGTGCACCTCGGCGCAGCGGTCCAGCCAGGCCTGGTCCGGTGCGCCCGCGGTGACGGCGCGGGTGCCGGTGGCCTGAGAGTTCCCCGACACGTCGGGCCAGCGGGGACCGGTCGTGAGCGCATATACCGGCACCGACGGATCGGCCAGCAGCGCCGACACCGGTCGGTGCAGCGTCGGGCGGCCCAGCATGATGACCTGCTTCGGACGCACCAGCCGCAGCGCGAAGGGGTGCAGCGGGTTGTCGGCGGGCGGCGCCGTGGGCTCGGCGACGGTCGGCAGCGCCGCCAGGTTCGGATGCTCACCCGCGCCGTGGCCGGCGATCACGACGGTGTCGGGGGTCAGGTCGATGTCGAGCGGCTGGTCGAACGTCACCGGCGGGGTGTACGTCCACGGCTGTCCGCCCGGCCTGCCCTCCGGCACGAAAGCGGACTCCCTCGGCTCGCTGGCATCGGGCACAAGCGGCTCCCGCAGCGGGATGTCGAACTGCACGGGACCGGCGTTGGCGGTTCGAGAGCCTTTGGCGGCCACCAGAATTCGACACACCGCCGAGCGCCACTGGGCGTTCAGCTCGTCGAGGCGTTCAGGGGCGTCCTCGGCCAGCCCCAGGCTGATCGACGCCCGCACCTGCGTGCCGAAGTAACCGAGCTGCTCGAAGGTCTGGTTCGCGCCGGTGCCCAGCAACTCGTAGGGACGGTTGGCGCTGAGCACGACCAGCGGCACCCGCGCGTAGTTCGCCTCGACCACCGCCGGCCCCAGGTTCGCCACCGCTGTGCCCGACGTCATCGCGATACACACGGGCGCGCGCTCGGCGACCGCCAGCCCGATGGCCAGGAAACCCGCGGTGCGCTCGTCGATGCGCACATGCAGCCGAATCCGCCCGACGCGATCGGCATCCTGCAGCGCGAACGCGAGTGGCGCGTTGCGCGAACCGGGGCACAGCACGACGTCGCGTACGCCGCCGCGAATCAGTTCGTCGACGACCACGCGAGCCTGCGCGGTCGAGGGGTTCACCACTACAGCCTATCGGCGAGGAATTCCAGCGCCGCTTTGTTGACCGCGTCGGGTCGTTCGAGAAAGCCGAGGTGTCCGGTGTCCGCAATTTCCAGGAAACGGCCGTTGGGGATCGCATCGGCGACCTCGCGGCTCAGGTGCGGGGGCAGCACCAGGTCGTCGGAGAAGCCGATGACCAGCGTTGGCGCCGTAATACTTCGGTAAGACGGCAGGTGATTGCCCTGGGGGCTGATGCCGAGCTGTGTGCGGCCGCCGGGCGTCGACTTGGCGGGCCACATGATGAACATGTCGATCCAGTCGCGGACCTTGGCGTCATCGTTGAGCGTTGCCGGTGAAAAGCTCTCCAGCAGACGGATTTTCGCGTCGTACTTCGGCGGCAGCTTCAAACCGGACTCAATGAGTTCGCGCTCGGCGTTGCGGAAGAACTCGCGGGTGCGGTCTTCGCGGCCGCGGGTGGCCATCAGCACCGCCCGGTCAACGAGTTCGGGGCGCGCCACCATCAGCTCCTGGGCGATGAACGAGCCCATCGACACGGACACGATGCTCACCGGCGCCACGTCGAGCTTCTCGATCAGCGCCGCCGTGTCGGCCACCATCGTCTCCGTGGTGAAGCCGGTGGCGTTCTCGGTGGCGCCCACCCCGCGGTTGTCGAACGTGATGCAGCGAAAACCGGCGCGCTGGAACTCGGGCACCTGGTGCAAGTGCCAGGTTCGGCCTGCGCCGCCGTGACCGGCGATGAACAGGACTGGTGGACCGCTGCCGCGGTCGTCGAAGGCCAAATTCACCCCGACGACGGTACTGCACCGATCAGCATCCGCAGCGGCCCATGGGGGCCATACTTGCCGACCGCATATTGTGCATTTCGCACGAACTTTCTATGCTGGAGGCCCGTCGCCGCAGCTTCGGGTGCGTGAGGCGGTGCGAAGGAGGTTGTCGTGAAAGTCGCGATCAGCGGCGCGGGGGTGGCGGGTCCGGCGTTCGCACACTGGATGCTTCGCGCCGGCCATGAGGTGACCTTGATCGAGAAGGCGCCGAGATTTCACACCGGCGGTTATGTGATCGATTTCTGGGGTCTCGGCTATCGCATCGCGCAAAAGATGGGCATCGAGGAGGACGTCCTCGATGCCGGCTATCAGATTGAGGAACTTCGCGCCGTCTCGTCAGATGGGCGCGTCGCGGCGAGGTTAGACGTCGATCCGATCCGGCGGGCGACCGGCGGCCGGTACACCAGCCTGCCCCGCGGCGACCTGGCAGCAGCGATCTACCGCAGCGTCGAGGACCACATCGAAATGCTCTTTTCCGAGAGCATCTGCGCCATCGACGATCGCACCACCGGTGTGATGGTGGAATTCGAGCGGGAACGCGCGCGTGCGTTCGACATGGTCATCGGTGCGGACGGATTGCACTCCAACGTCCGGAACCTGGTGTTCGGGCCGGAGTCTGCTTATGTGCGCTATCTCGGCTGCCAAGTGGCCGCCTGCGTGCTCGACGGCTATCGACCGCGCGATGAGCTCGTATACGTGACGCACAACATGCCGGGCCGCCAGGTCGGAAGGTTCGCCCTCGACGGTGATCGCACATTGGTGCTGTTCGTCTTCCGTTCCTCGAATCCACAGGTTGCGCCCGACGCGGAGGCGAGCAAGAAGCTGCTGCGAGCGGAGTTCGCAGGCGGTGGCTGGGAATGCTCTCAGATTCTCGACGCCCTCGACGGCGTCGACGACATATATTTCGACGTCGTCAGCCAAATCCGAATGGACCAGTGGTCGGCGGGGCGCGTCGCCCTCATCGGTGACGCCGCAGCGTGCGTGTCGCTGCTGGCCGGTGAAGGTACCGGCCTGGCGATGGTGGAAGCGTATGTGCTGGCCGGCGAGCTGGCGCGGAGCCCGGAGAACCTCGGCAGGGCGTTCGCCGAATACGATGCTCGACTGCGTCGCTTCAATGGCCAGAAGCAAGCCGGAGCAACGAAATTCATCTCGTTCTTCGCTGCTCGAACCAGTTTCGGCGTGTGGCTGCGCAACATGGCGTTGCGGGCGATGAACTTTCGGCCCCTCGGAGATCTCGTCATGCAGCGCTCCGTTCGCGACGACATCGAGCTGCCCGAGTACGAGCTATGAACACCACGCCCGTCGGACCCACCGATCCGACCCGTCAGCCCGACGAATTCCTGACCGAACTCGAGCGAGCGACCCGGGGACTGCTCGACGTGAACGTGTTGGTGCTCGACCGCATGGAGAAACGCATCGGTCTCGCGCCGCTGCGCGCTCTGCAGGCGTTGGACCGGCTCGGTCCCAGTCGGGTCACCGAGTTGGGCGACGAACTCGGCATGCTGCCGTCCACCGCAAGCAGGCTCAGCGACCGACTCGCCGACGCTGGATACATCACTCGTCGGGTCGCACCGACCAACCGGCGCGCGACGCTGTTGGAGTTGACCGACAGCGGCCGCGCCGTGCTCGACGAGCTCATCGCCCTTCGTGTGCATGCGTTCGGCGAGGTGACGCGTCATATCAGCCAAACCGATTGCGCCGCGTTGATTCAAGGCGCACGCGCGTTCACTGCCGCGCACCGCAAACTATCCGAACGGTCGGAAACCGACGACCCTGATCGCCTCAGGCGAGTTCGGTGAACGCCACGACCGGAATCCGTCGCCCGCCCGCCAGCTTCTCGTAATCGGCGTAGTTCGGCACGAACTGCTTGGCCAGTCCGAACAGCCGGTCGCGTTCCGGGCCGGTGATCTCCTCGCCGACGAAGGTGCCGGTGTAGCCGCGGGTCGACAGCGTGACGCGCGGATGGGCCTTGACGTTGTGAAACCACGCGGGATGGCGGTCGCCGCCGTAGTTCGAGGCGATGACGATCACCCGGCCGCGGTCGGTGAAGTAGGTCAGCGGGGTGGTGCGCTTCTTGCCGGTCTTCGCGCCGGTGTGCGTGAGCAAGACCTCTGGCATCACCAGCGACATCGACATATGGCCGTTGGTCGCCTTGATGACCGCCCGGTCGATGCGCCAGCCGTACCGCCGCAGGAACCGACGCGCCGCGCCCGTGCCCATGAGTTTGGCGCCCGCACGGAACAACGGCGACGGCTGGGTCGGCTCCACCTCGGGAATCCCCACCCCCGCGACGCTAGCGCAGCTGGGATTTCGGCGCGCTACACATCGCTCAGCGACTGTTAGCGCGCCGAAACCGCCGTGTGCGTTTGATCGCGGCGCTCCACGCCAGCTGCGACGCGGCTTTGAGCTGGGCGGGCTTGATCAGATCGCGGCTCATCAGCGCGGCCGCGGCGGCCTTCGTCGCCGCCGAGGCCTTCGACATGTGTCCCGAGTCGAACGGCGGTTGCGGGTCGTACTCCATGGACAGCTGGATGGCCTTGGCCTTGGCCTCACCGCAGATCTGGCCGGCCAGCCACAACCCGAGATCGAGCCCGGCGGACACACCCGCTGCCGTGACAATGTGGTCGCTCTCGTGGACGATGCGTTGATCGCCGACGGGCGTGACGCCGAAGGTCTTCAGGAACGGCAGCGCCGCCCAGTGCGACGTGGCCCGTTTTCCGTCGAGCAGGCCGGCGGCCGCGAGGATCAACGCCCCGGAGCACACCGATGCGGTCCACGTCGCGCTCGGGTGCGCCTTCCGCACCCACGCCAGCAGCTTCTCGTCGCGGGCGTGCTCCATGGTGCTGAACCCGCCGGGGATCAGGATGATGTCGGGCGACGGCGTCTCGTCGAAGGTGTGCGTCGCACCGACCAGCAGCGCACCGGAGTCGGCGGCGACGGGGCCGGCCTCATGCCACAGGAACCGCACCTCGGTGTCGGGTAGGAAGCGCAGCGACTCGTAGGGTCCGATGAAGTCCAGGGCGGTGAAGCCCGGATACAGGACGATGGCAATCTGCATGTTTTCTCCTCAGGCGGTGTTGGATCCGCTCCTTGCGTGCGCGGAAGTCTTGCGATACTGGTCGGGCGAGATGCCCAGTCGGCGAACGAAATTGCGGCGTAGGGTCTCCGCGCTGCCGAAGCCGCACCTGGCGGCGATGACGGTAACGGTGTCGTCGGTCTCCTCGAGTTGGCGGCGTGCGGCCTCCGTACGGATGCGTTCGACGTAGGCGCCGGGAGCTTCGCCGACTTCGTCGGTGAAGACGCGGGTGAAGTGGCGCGGGCTCATCGCGGCGCGCCGGGCCAGTTCCGGAATGCTGTGCGTCGCACCGGGTTTACCCTCGATGGCTTCCTGCACCGCCCGGATCGGCGCCCGCTTGGCTCGCGGCATCCACACGGGCGCGGCGAACTGGGTCTGGCCGCCCGGCCTGCGCAGGTACATCACGAGCCATCGTGCGACCGTCTGGGCGGCGTCGGTTCCGTGGTCGTCCTCGACGAGCGACAGCGCCAGGTCGATTCCCGCCGTCACACCGGCGGCTGTCCACACGCGGTCGCTGCTGCGTACGAAGATCGGCTCGGGATCGACCGCGACGCTGGGGAATTCGTGCGCCATTCGGTCGGTGAACGCCCAGTGCGTCGTCGCCACACACCCATCGAGCAGGCCGGCCTGCGCGGCCAGGAACGCGCCCGTGCAGACGCTGACGACGCGGCGGGCGTCCTTCGCGACGGTCTGGACCCAACCGATGACGTCGGGGTCGCTGCGGGCCTCGTCGACGCCGTAGCCACCCGGCAGGATCACGGTGTCGACGGGCCGTCGGGCATCGGGTAGCGGATCCGCGGCGAATGTCAGACCCGTGCCGGTGCTGACCGATTCACCGTTTCGGCTGACGACGCTGACGGCGTAGCCCTCGCGGCCCTGGCCCTTCAGGTACATGGAGGCGCCGGTGAACACCTCGAACGGACCGACCAGGTCGAGGGCCTGGACGCCCGGATAGCCGAGGATGAGCACCGTTCGCACGGGTTCAGTGTCGACCAGTCACGGCGTGGCGTCTATGCCATGCATCCCACAGATTAGGACACCGCCCGGGAACTCCACCCCGTCGGATGGCGGCGAAACTACACGAAGGAAGTAAATTCCTACACTCGAACAGGAAAAAGCTTCACCTTTGAATGATTCGTGGTAGGTTCGCCTGATGGCGATAGTCAGTCGGCCCAAACGGCGCAGCCGCGCGGCGCATCTCGGTCCGGAGCGACGCCGGCCGCAGGTGCTCGATGCCGCCTTGGCCATCACGGTCGAACAGGGCGTGAGCCAGGTGACCATCGGCTCGATCGCCGAGCGGCTCAACGTCACGCGCCCGGTGGTCTATGCCTGCTTTTCCGATCGGGTTCAGATCATCACTGCGCTGTTGGAGCGTGAGACGGCCGCGTTGCGCGATGCGCTGGTCGAGTCGCTGCACTCCGCCCGCGGCGACGGACCGGAGGAGGCGTTCGTCGCCGGCTATCAGGCGCTGCTGCGGGTTGTGGTCGCTCGTCCACAGTCCTGGCGCTTCGTCTTCTTCGCCACCCCTGACCCGGCGGTGGCCAGCCGGTTCGTGCGCGTGCGCGCACAACTCGGGGAAGCCACGGCGGCGTGGCTGCGCCCGGTGCTGACGAAATGGTGGTCGATGACCGACGCCGAAGCCAAGCTGCCGATCCTGGTCGAGCTGCTGATGTCCTCCTGCGAGGCGGCCGTGCGGTCACTGCTCGAGGACGCCAACCAGTGGACCGCCGACGATCTCGGCGCACTGTACGGACGGATGATGAGCCACGCCTTCAGCGTGGCCTGAGCGCGCAGAACCCATTCGGGGCGGCTGGGCTGCCGCCACTCACTTCATGAAGGGAAAGATGCATGGCGACAACGACTTCGAACAAGCGCACGAGCGTTACCCCGCACGGCGACTACGGATTCTTCGGTCCCGACTCGGTGACCTGGAAGGTGTGGGGCTACCCGACGTCGTTGACGGTCGGGTTCCAGCGCGCGGTCGTCATCGAGGAACTCGACCCGAACCTGATCGCGGCGGTGGACACCACCCACGACATCTACAAGCGGCCCCGTACCCGCTACGACCGCACCCTGCACTACTTCGCCCTGGTGGCGTTCGGCGGATCCCGTGAAACCACCACTGCCTCAGACGTTCTGGTCAAGATCCACTCCAAGGCGATCGGCACCGAACCCTACGGCGGGGGACGCTACGACGCCAACGACCCCGACTCCCAACTGTGGATCCACCTGACCGCATGGCATTCGATCCTCTACGCCTATGAGAAGTACGGCCCCGGTCCGCTGTCGGCAGAGGAGGAGGCGCAGTACTGGCGCGAATGCGCCGTGGCGGCCGAGCTGCAGACCTGCTCGCCCGACGATGTGCCCAGGACCCGCGACGGAATCCGGGACTACTTCGACCAGATGCGGCCGCAGTTGGCGGCCAGCGACATCGCCGTGCAGGCGATGCGTCACCTTCTCGACGCCGAGGTGATGATGCCCAAAATGCCGCGGGCAGCCCGACCGGTGTCCTGGGTGGCCGCAAGAGTTCTTCGGGCTGGCACCATCGCCACGATGCCCCGCTGGATGCGTCGAGCAAGCGGATGCGACCAGCCCCGCATCGTCGACGCCGCCGTCCGGCCGGTCCTGTGGACCGCGTTCCGGCTGATCTCGCTCAGCCCCCGCGCCGAGCTCGCGGTGCTCAAGATCCTCTCGCCGATGACCCATCCCGTCGTGGCTCCCGTCAAACTCGGTGTGCCACCGGTCAATCCAGAGATCGTTTCGCCCGCAGAGGCGCAGAGCCGCTACGGCGTCGAGCCACCAGCGCGCGCTCATCGAGAACTGCGCGCCCGCCAGGCAGCGCGGGTCTTCGGCGAGGGCATCGAGCCCAGCGACGAAGGGCTCATCGAGTCCGAACCGATCCTGGGTTCCATGAGCTGAGCCGGAAGGGCACCGAAGGCATCGATGACCAACCCGTATCCGCACCTGCTCTCACCGTTGGACCTCGGCTTCACCACGCTGCGCAATCGCGTGGTGATGGGGTCGATGCACACCGGACTGGAGGATCGAGCACGTGACGTCGACCGCCTCGCAGCCTACTTCGCCGAGCGGGCCCGCGGTGGCGTGGGCCTCATCATCACCGGCGGGTACGCACCGAACCGCACGGGGTGGTTGCTGCCGTTCGCCGCGGCGATGACGTCGTCGACGGACGCCAGAAGGCACCGTCGCGTCACGTCGGCCGTACACGCCGAAGACGGCAAGATCCTGCTGCAGATCCTTCATGCCGGCCGCTACGCCTACCACCCGCTGTCCGTGTCGGCGTCATCGATCAAGGCGCCCATCAACCCGTTCCGGCCCAGGGCGCTGCGCGATGTCGAGGGCACGATCGCCGACTTCGTGCGCTGCGCGGTCCTGGCCCGCGAGGCCGGCTACGACGGCGTCGAGATCATGGGCAGCGAAGGCTATCTGCTCAACCAGTTCCTGGCGCCGCGTACCAACCGGCGCACCGACGGATGGGGCGGGACATCCGAAAACCGGCGCCGCATGCCAGTCGAGATTGTCCGCCGCACCCGTGAGGCGTTGGGCTCAGACTTCATCATCTGCTATCGGATGTCCCTGGCCGACTTCGTGCCTGACGGCCAGAGCTGGGACGAGATCGTCGCGCTGGCAACCGAAGTCGAGGCGGCGGGCGCGACGATCATCAACACCGGCATCGGATGGCATGAGTCGCGCGTGCCGACCATCGTCACCTCGGTACCCAACGCGGCGTTCGTCGACTACAGCAACGCGGTCGCCGCCCATGTATCGATCCCAGTCATGGCATCCAACCGCATCAACATGCCGCAGTCGGCCGAACAGATCCTCGCCGACGGTCGTGTCCAATTGATCTCGATGGCGCGTCCCCTGCTGAGCGACCCCGAGTGGGTACGCAAGGCGGCCTCGGATGCCGCCGACGAGATCAACACGTGCATCGCCTGCAATCAGGCGTGTCTGGACCACGCGTTCGCCCACCGAACGGCGTCGTGTCTGCTCAATCCGCGCGCGGGCCGCGAGACCACGTTGGTGCTGCATCCGGCGCGACGCCGGCGCCGCGTCGCGGTCGTCGGCGCCGGGCCCGCGGGACTGTCCGCGGCGGTGACCGCCGCCGGACGTGGACACGCCGTGACCCTTTTCGAGGCCGGCACCGCGATCGGCGGTCAATTCGAACTGGCCCGAAGGGTTCCCGGTAAAGAGGAGTTCGCCGAGACCATCCGCTACTACACGCGGATGCTCGACAAGCACGGTGTCGACGTGCGACTGGGCGTCCGGGCCACGGCCGACGCACTGACCAACTTCGACGTCATCACGCTCGCCACCGGCGTGGCACCACGCAGGCCCGACATCCGGGGCATCGACCACCCGAAGGTGCTGTCCTATCCCGACGTTCTGCTCGGTGCGCCAGTCGGTTCCCGTGTGGCGGTGATCGGGGCAGGAGGCATCGGGTTCGATGTGTGCGAATTCCTGGTGACCGACCAGTCGCCGACGCTCGACCTCAAAACGTGGAATGCCGAGTGGGGACTGCTGGAGCCCGGCCAGGGACCGCAGGAAGCACGCGGGGCGCTGACCGAACCGATGCCGCTGCCCGCCGCCCGCGAGGTGTACCTGTTACAGCGGACGAACAGCCCGCAGGGCAGGCGCCTGGGCAGGACGACCGGCTGGGTGCACCGCGCGTCGCTGAAGGCCAAAGGCGTCCAGCAGCTTTCCGGGGTCAACTACGAGCACATCGACGACGAGGGACTGCACGTCAGCTTCGGCTCGAACCACTCCGGCGCTCGAGTGCTCCACGTCGACAACGTCATCGTGTGCGCCGGCCAGGAAGCGGTTCGCGACCTCGTCGCCGCCCTCGAAGCTCTCGGCATCACACCGCATGTCATCGGCGGTGCCGCGGTGGCCGCCGAACTGGACGCCAAGCGCGCCATCCGCGAGGGCACCGAACTCGCCGCCCGTCTCTGAGCTGCTCACCACACCAGCGGCGCCAGGTGCTTCTGCGCGTAGGCCCGCACGGCGTCGTCGTCGGTGACGTCGAGTACCGGCGTGCGCACCTGCGCGAGCGAGCCAGCGAGGCGGATGTGCAGTTCGCTGACGGCCAGCAGGTCGTCGTCGGGCATCCTCGCGCCCGCGGCACGCAGCGCCTTGGCCATGGCCGCCGAGGCGCTCTCCAGGAACTCCTCGGCCTCGTCGGACATTCCCGACATCGCGGCCAGGCCGCTGTCGAGTTGTAGGAACCGGCGCATGATCGGCTCGCCGGTGAGCAACCGCAGGCCTTCGCAGAACGCTGCGACCGCGGCTTCCTTGGCGCCCGTGTCGATCCCGACGGTCTGCAGCCGCGCCATCGCGAAATCGAATGTCTGCCTGCCGAGTTCGGTGATCAGGGCGTCGCGGCTCGGGAACCGGCGGTAGAGCGTGCTGCGGCTGACGCCGGCCTGCCGCGCGATGACGTCCATGCTGGCTCGGCCCACACCGACCAGCGCGACCTCTTCGGCGGCGGCCTTGAGGATCGCCGCCTCCTGCTCGGTGCGGCTGTCGTTGTTGCGGAGCCGTCGCATGGTTGACGGCTAGACCGGGCAGCCAGTCGGGGGCGCGAACGAATCGAGGGCAACAGAGCGGTGCAGCCGAACCAACTTCTCGTACTCCAACCGGTTGCGCGCCAACGGAATCAACAACAGCTTGTCCGGCAGCACGCGCCAAGCGAGCTGCAACACCCGGGTGTAGAGCTCGAACTCCCTGTCATGCCGTGCCGTCCATTCGAAGCCGGTGAGCTCGCGGATGCCCGGATGAAGGATTCCGAACGAACACACCTTGACCACGCGGCCGGCGATCGGCCGCAGCAGCAGCCACGGCGGCGTCAAGGCAAGTCGCAGCGGCGGCGGGAGCAGCAAGGTGGGCAGCGGAAGCCGTGTGAGGTTGTCGGTGACCCGGCGCAGGAACGGGTTGGTGGCCAGCTCGGTTTCCACCATGGCGTCGTAGTACTGCACGGCGTCGGCGTACGTCGCGGGCAGTTTGGCGTTCTTTCCCGGCAGCTCGAGCGACCGGAACGCGTCGAGCAGCTGCTGGTAGGCGGCGTCCTTCTCGGCGTCGGTCAACGTGATGCCGGTGCAGGGCGTGAACGAGTTGAGCACCACGAACATGCCGCTCACCGCGATCCAGTTCCACAGCTTGGGATCCAGCGCGCTGTAGCGCACATCGGAAAAGACGCCACTGCCGCGTCCGCGTACGTCGCGGTGCAGCTGTTTGAGCCGGTCGGACTCGGCCACCCGGTCGGCGGGGTCGCCCCAGATCGCGAGAAAGGCCGAAAACCCGCTGCGCACACCACGGTCGGCGAAGTTCGCTTCGAAGCGCCCGGTCTTGTCAACGGCCGCAGCGACCGGCACCAGGGCCACCTCGTCGTAGGCCGCCGCCCCGAAGAAGCCGCCGAGCGTGCTGCCGGAGTGCTTACGGAATTCCGCCATCACCTTGGGGCGGACCTCGCCGCGCTGGATCGGCGATGCTGCGACGGTTTCGGTCATGGCGCCTCCACGGTGCGGTTGACACACAGAGTAGTGATTTGTGTCAACGTGTCAATGGATGGCAGGCGGTCACCCGGTCGATCCACCACTGTCGGCGCTCGGGCGGGGCGGCCAGCGCCTGCAGCCGGGCGGGATCCGGCACTACCGGCGCCACGGGCAGGTAGCCGCCGTCCAAAGCGACGGGCTCGGCGACGTCCTCGACGAACAATCTGCCGGTCCCCAGGCCGCAGGCGTGTCGCAGATCCGGCAGTGCGGCGGCGGCGAGCAACCCACGGCCGATACCGACCGCGGAGTCCAGTGCGCTCGACACCACGATCGGGATGTCGATCTGTGCCGCGATGTCGAGCATTCTGCGCACCCCGCCGAGCGGTGCGACTTTGAGCACCGCGACGTCGGCCGCCTTGGCCCGCACGACGTACAGCGGGTCGTCGGCCTTGCGGATGCTCTCGTCGGCGGCGATCGGTACGTCGACCCTCGTTCGCAATTCGGCGAGCTCGGCGACCGTCGCGCAGGGCTGTTCGAGATACTCCAGCGGGCCGTCGGCGGTCAGGGCGGCGGCCGCTTCGACGGCCTCGGCGACCTCCCACCGGGCGTTGGCGTCGACGCGGACCGTGGGAACCAGTGCCCGCACGGCGTTGACCCGCGCGACGTCGTCGGCCAACGACTGTCCGGGCTCGGCGACCTTCACCTTCGCGGTGCGGGCGCCGGGGAAGCGGGCCAGCACATCGGGCACGTCAGCGGCGTCGACGGCCGGGACGGTCGCGTTGATCGGGATGCGGTTTCTTCGTGCCGCGGGTGCTGGTTCGTAGGCGGCTTCGAGGGCCGAGGCCAACCAGTGCGCGGCTTCGGGCGGCTCGTATTCGAGGAACGCGCCGAACTCGCCCCAGCCCACTGGGCCGTCGATCAGCGCGACCTCGCGAACGGTGATGCCGCGGAAGCGAACTCGCATCGGAAGCGCCACAACGTGCAGGCGGTCGAGGATGTCGTCGAGATCCGGCACGCCCACCATAGTGCCGTGTCGAG
Source organism: Mycolicibacterium celeriflavum (assembly GCF_010731795.1). NCBI lineage: Bacteria > Bacillati > Actinomycetota > Actinomycetes > Mycobacteriales > Mycobacteriaceae > Mycobacterium > Mycolicibacterium celeriflavum. The sequence continues at coordinate 2,672,042 of NZ_AP022591.1, forward strand.
GCCGATGTTTGAACCAAACCGCCCCCGGGCATGCTTAAGAAACTGAAATGAGTGTGAGGAGCGACGTGCGAATCCGAACCCTGATTCCGTCCGGTCTGGCCGTCACCGCCACGGCGGTCATCGGTGGGCTGGCGAGCCGGTCGGCGCAGTCCGCGTGGTACGCGACACTGCGCAAGCCGCCGTATCAGCCGCCGCGCCAGGCTTTTCCGATCGTGTGGCCGGCACTGTACGCCGACATCGCGGTGGTGTCGGCCTCGACGCTCGACGAGTTGGATCGCCGCGGGCAGTCCGAACAACGACGCCGCTACCTCGCGGCGCTGGCCGCCAACCTGGTGCTCAACGGGAGCTGGTCCTGGCTGTTCTTCAATCAGCACCGGCTGGCGACATCCGCCGTCGCGGCCGGTGCGTTGACCTTGAGCAGCGCCGACCTCACCCGTCGAGCGATCTCTGTGCAGGGCGGGCAGGCCGCTCCGCTCGCGCTGTACCCGCTGTGGTGCGCATTCGCCACCGCGCTGTCGACGCACATCTGGTTTCTGAATGCTAGACGCCGATTGTGAAACTGGCGACGCTTTTGTCGCTACAGCGTCGTCGGATGCACAATCGGGCGTTGGATTACACCGTCGCGCGGTCGCGGCCCTCCCAGTACGGCTTGCGCAGCTCCTTCTTGAGGACCTTTCCGGTCGGGTTGCGCGGCAGCTCGTCGGTGATGTCGACGGTCTTCGGGCACTTGTAGGCAGCGAGCCGCTCGCGGCACCAGGCGATGATCTCCTCGGGTGTGGCCTCACCCTCAAGCGAGACAACGGCTTTGACGACCTCACCCCACTTCTCGTCGGGCACGCCGATCACTGCGACGTCGCCAACCGCCGGATGCTCGGCGACGACACGCTCGACCTCGATCGAGTAGATGTTCTCCCCGCCGGAGATGATCATGTCCTTGAGCCGGTCCTCGACGAAGATGTAGCCGTCCTCGTCGATGCGGCCGATGTCACCGGTGCGGAACCAACCGTCGCTGGTGATCGCCTCCGCCGTCGCGTCCGGCTTGTTGTGGTAGCCCTTCATCAGCTGCGGTGTGCGGAACCATAATTCGCCCTGTTCACCCGTCGCCACGTCTTCCAACGTGTCCGGGTGCACCACGCGCACCTCGGCGCCCGGTATTACCCGTCCCGCGCTGACCATCCGGTCTTCGATCCCGGAGCGGTGGTCCTCGGGGAGCAACTGGCTGATCACACCGCACACCTCGGTCAGCCCGTACACCTGGATGAAATCGGTGTTGGGCCAGGCTTCCAACGCGGCCCGCAGCAACGGCAGCGGCATCGGCGACGCGCCGTAGACGTACGTCTTCAACGACCCGAACAGCTTGACCGCGTCCTCACCCGATTCCAGCACCTTGGCCAGCACCGCCGGCACCAGGAATGTGCGGTTCGCGCCCTTGAGGATGGCGCCCGCCAGCGACATCCCGTCGACCTCGCGGGTCATCACGGTCGGCACGCCGTCGTGAATTCCGAACTGCACGTAGGACGATCCGCCGACATGGAACAGCGGCATCGCCACCATGCTCTTGTCGCCCTCGTCGAAACCCCACCCGTTGTGGGCGTTGACGGTGTGCGCGATCAGGTTGGCGTGCGTCAGCTGCACACCCTTCGGACGCCCCGTCGTCCCCGACGAGTACATGACGATGACGACGTCGTCGGGCGCCACGTCGTCGCCGCGACCGACGGGTTTCGCCGCGGCGAGCATCGCCTCGTACTCGTCACCGTCCCCACCTTCGGGTGTGACCTCGACGATCTGCTCGACGTTCGCCAACTTGTCGCGGATCTTCTCGATCGGCGCCGTGAATTCGGACCCGGCGATCAGCAGCTTGGCGCCGGAGTCGTTGAGCACGTAGTCGAGTTCGTCGGCGGCCAGCCGGAAGTTGATGATCGCGTTGGCCGCTCCCAGCGACGCGGCGGCCAGCGTGAGCTCGACGCACGCCGGGTGGTTCTTGTCCAGGAACGCCACCACGTCGCCGCGGCTGACGCCCCGCTCCTTCAGCGCACCGGCGAGCCGGCGCACCCGGTCGTTCCACTCGGCCCACGTCCACGTGCGGTCGAGAAACGTCATCGCCTCGGCGTCGGGTTTGGTCTCGGCCCAGTGTGCGAGCCGTTCGTCGAGGAAGCGCGGGACAGGCAGGTCAGACATGCACCGAGCCTGCCACGACAAGGCGAAGGTCAGTCGGGATTGGCCGAGATCGACGCCTGCGCATCGGCGGGGGCGTGTTCGCGGCGCAGACCGCGCCGGTCGTAGATGCGCGTGACGACGGCGCCGACGACGAGGCCGATCGCCAGCCCGATCGTCGACATGACAAGGGCGTGGGTGAGACCGGCGTCCGCGCGGCCGTCGAAGTACAGCAGGGCACGGGCGCCGAGGAACACCTGATGCATGGGTTCGAACCTCGCCAACCAGCCGAAGATCCTCGGGGCCGCCTCGAGAGGGATGGTCGCGCCGTTGGACGGCAAGCCGAGCATCACGAAGATGAACAGGTTCACCAGCAGACCCATCGAGCCCAGCGCGGCGATCAACGAGGTCGCGGTGATGCCGACCGCGGCAATCGTGAAGGCGCCGTACGCCCACAACGCCCAGACATTGGGTACCGGCATGCCCAGCGCAGCCCCGATCGCGATGTAGATCGCTGAGGTGAGCACGGCGAGGATCACCATGAACAACCACTTCACCAGCAGCGTCCGGAACCGGGAGATCTTGACCTGCTCGGCGAGCCGGTACACCGGGCCCAGCTCGGCGGGCACGAAGCCGAGCATCGAATCGACCAGCGAGCTCACGATGATGCTGCCGGTAAACCCTGCGAGGAGCAGCAGGAGCGCGTAGTAGAACGCCGAGAGCCCGTTGCCGGTGCCGTTGGGCAGCGGGTCGGCGTCGTTGACCTGAACGTCGAGCGGGCTCGACAGTGCCAGCGACGCCGCCGCCGGCAGCGGACCGGCGGCCTCACGCATAACCTGTGCCGACAGCTGCTCGCCCACTTTGGCGTTGATGGCGCGGACGGCCTTGCCCAACGCCTCCCCCGCGATGCTCGCGCCGAGTGTGGAGGCTCGGGGGTTGAGCGAGATCGTGACGACCGGCCTGCTCAGTTGCCCGGGCCGCAGCGCGCCCTGTCCGAGCTGCTCGAGCTTGGCCGAGAAGTCCTGCGGTATCTGGACCGCCCCGTAGATTTCCGCGGTGCCCAACTGCCGCTCGGCCTCGTCGGCCGTGAGCACGCGCACGTCGAACTGTTCGGAGTCGAGCCCGGAGGTGAGGCCGTCGACGATCTGCTTTCCGGCGGGTCCGACATCGGCGTTGACTACCGCGACCGGGAAGTGCCGCAGATTCGTCGTCGGGTTGAGGATGCCGGCGAGGTACAGGGCGGCCAGCGCCGAGAACACCGTCAGCGCAACGACGATCGGCGACAACCAGAACCGCGGGGTGCGCAATGTCTGCAGCGGGTCGGGGGCTGCGTGGCGTGGATGCATGGGACTGGTCATTCGCCGTGAACCTGCTTGCCCGCCAGGAAGGTCGCCCGCACCTCGAGGTCGGCGATCTGTTCCGGCGGCACCGCGCGCGGGTCGGCCGACAGCACCACCAAATCGGCGTACTTGCCGACCTCCAGCGAGCCGATCACATCGTCGGAGAACAGTTGATACGCGGCGTCGAGCGTCTGCGCGCGGATGGCCTGTTCGACCGTGATTCGCTGCTCGGGCCCGATCACCCGGCCGCTGGGCGCGGTGCGGGTGGCCGCGACGCTGATGTTGCGCAGCGGCTCTTCCGGGGTGACCGGCGGGTCGTTGTGCAGCGAGATGCGCATGCCGGTCGCGACCGCGGATCCGCAAGGCATCCAACGGGTTCCGTGCTCGGGACCGAACAGGCCGTCGACGATGATGTCGCCCCAGTAATGAATCTGGTCGACGAAGATGGAGCACGTCACGCCGAGGTCGTGGGCGCGCTGAAGTTGCTCATCGCGGATGGCGCCGACGTGCTCGAGCCGCAGCCGGTGGTCATCACGCGGCCAGCGCCGCAGCGCGTCCTCGTACACGTCGAGGATGGTGTCGACCCCGGCGTCGCCCTGCACGTGGCAGGCCATCGGCCAGCCCTGCGGGAAGTAGGCGTGCACGATCTCGGTCAGCTGCTCGCGGGTGTAGTTGGCGTGCCCGCACGACCCCGGCGCGACGCCGATCGTGCGCACGGCGTCGGTGTCGAGATACGGGAACGACAAGTCGATGTTGCCGATCCACGGTGAGCCGTCGACCCAGATCTTGATCCCGGTCTGCCGGAAAAGGTCGTCGCCGTTGGTCGGCGACATGTCGGTGTCCATCTGCGCGTTGGAGATCTCGTAGACCCGCAGTCGCACGGTCAGGTCGGTGCGCAACTGCTCGATCACCGGCCGGAACACCGGGTCGAACGCCATCTCCGAACACGTCGTCAGCCCGGCCTTGTTGAGCCGGCGCAGTTCGGCGTGCAGCATCGCCGGATAGTCGCTGGGGTTGATGACGCCGGCCAGCAGGCTGAACACGGCGCCGGTCTCCTCGGCGGTGCCGTCGAGGTCGCCGTCGGCGTCGCGGCCGTAGCGCGCGCCCTTCGGGTCGGGGGTGTCGCGGTTGAGCCCGAGCTCGCGCGCTGCAGCGCTGTTGAAGAACGCCTTGTGCCCGGAGTTGTGCACGATCACCAGCGGTGTCTCGGGCGCCTGCTTGTCGAGCCACACCAGCGTCGGCTCCGGAAGTCCCGGCTGCAGCAGCGGATCCCAGCCGTTGAGATAGGCACCCTCGGGTCCGCGCTTGGCCACCTCATCGCGGATCGACGCCACCACGTCGTCGGCTTTCGGCAGCGTCACCGGACGGATGTCGACCATCCGGTCCGACAGCACGATGGCCTCCATCAGCGGATGCCCGTGCGCCTCCACCAGACCCGGCATCACACAGCCGTCTCCGATGTCCAGCGTCCGGGTGTCGGGGCCGATCCAAGCGTCGATATCGCCGCGGTCGCCGACCGCCACGATGCGGCCGTCGGCGACGGCGAGCGCCTCGGCGGTCGGCCGTCGGTCGTCAACGGTGAGCACCGTTCCACGAATGACCAGGTCAGCGGCGGGCATGGGTCATCCTCTCAGTCGGAAAGAAGAATCCGATGAAAAACTCTTGTGGATCGTGTCGATTTGAGTGGGGCGCCGTTCGACGTAGTTGCGAGGGCACGATGAACGAGCCCGTCACCCACCGAATAAGGAGACGAGAACGATGGCGCGTTACATGCTGATCATGCGGTCCACCCCCGAGGCCGAAGCCGCGATGGCCGAGATGGAAATCGACTTCGACCAGATCATCGAGGAGATGGGTCGCTTCAACGAGGAGCTCATCAAGGCCGGCGTGATGTTGGCCGGCGAGGGCCTGACGGGACCCGAGGAGGGGTTCGTCGTCGACTTCAACTCCGACCCGCCGGTCGTCACCGACGGGCCGTATACCGAGGCCAAGGAGCTGTTCAACGGGTTCTGGATCATCGACGTGTCCTCGAAGGAAGAGGCCAAGCAGTGGGCGCAGAAGATTCCGCTGGGCAAGGGCGTCAAGGTCGAGGTGCGGCGAGTCTCGGAGACGAGCGAGTTCCCGCAGGACAACCCGTGGGTCAAAAAGGAGATCCGATGGAAGGCCGAGCTCGCCGAGAAGATCGCGGCGCAGGCCCGCGCGGAGGCCGACCGGCTCAGCTGAGCGTTCGCCCCTAAATGCTGCGGACGTCAGGGGTTCCGACAGAGCGGCGCTGCCTCGGAGGCAGCGCTGCTTTGTCATGCCTACGCGACCTTCTCCAAGGTGAAGCCGCTTTGGTAGGTGGCCCCGGCCGGATCTCCACACGCCGCGGCGGCCTGGGTGTTCACGGCGGTGCCGTTCAACGTTGCCGCGTCGATTGAAAAGGCAACTGTGCCAGGAACAGTCACGTGGTCACCGGGCGGCTTGCACCGAACCGCCTGGGCGTACTGGACGGTCATGTCCCAGCGCCCGTTGTTCAGCATTGCGCGTCCGCCATACGGTGTGACCCTTTGGTCGGTGACAGGTGTGACGGCTACGTCGGCGCAACCCGGACCGCACGGCGTGATCACCCATGTGTTGTTCTTGCCGGTATCGGATCGATAGTTGTAGGTACCGCTCAGCCCGGCCGCTGAACCCTGCGGAGGCCCGCCGGCCCAGGCAGCGCCAGCCGATCCGATCGCCACGCCGGCCGCGACGATGAACACTGCAGACAGCTCGCGCGTGATGGTCATGCCGTTCCTCTCTATGACGAAAAGCTCAGGCAGCCTTCACCAGTGAGCTCCAGATGACGCTGCCGCGGAGCGCGTTGGGGTCGAATCAGACGTGTCCGGGCATCCCTCCCATACCGCCGATGTGGCCCGCACCGCCCATTCCGCCGATATGGCCCATACCTCCCATACCGCCGATACCCCCGATGCCGCCCATACCGTCGCCGATTCCGCCGATATGGCCCATTCCGCCCATACCGCCGTCGATTCCGCCAATTCCGCCCATGCCCGCCGGCGCCATCGGCGGCGGTGCGATCGGCGCCATCGGCGGAGGTGCGATCGGTGCCATCGGCGGTGGTGCGATCGGCGCCAACGGTGGCGGTGCGATCGGCGGCGCCGGCGGTGGCGCTAGTGGCGGCGGTGCGACCGGCGGTGCCGGTGGCGGCGGAGGAGGCGGTGGTGCGGGCGGCGGCGGTGGTGGAGGCGGCGGTGGGGTTGGCAGCCCGTACGGGCCGCCAGCACATACCGGGTTGGCAGGCTGGCTGATGCATGCGGGATCAGCGGGGCCGGTAGGCGGCCCCGTCATGGGTGGCGGAGGCGGCGGCGGCCCCGGCGGAGGCGGAGGCGCATACGGGCCGCCCTGGCACACGGGGTATGTCGGCATCTGCGCACATCGCGGATCATCGGGGCCCGTCGGAGGTCCAGGCGGCGGGCCGGGAGGCTGCAGCGGCGCCGGCGCAAGGGATGTGCCTGCGAGGGCTGGCATTCCACTCGCCGGCACGGCGGCACCGGTCGCGGCAACGACGATGAGCGCCCCCGCCACAGCACCTTTCGCCACGATGTCGCGGACTTCGGAGACTTTGGTCCAACTCATCTTTTGCTCCTCAGTGCCGCACCCGATGGCGGGTCACCCAAATTTATTGACGCCGAAGCATATTCGCCCATACCTACTCCCCGACGAGTCGAACTGCTCGAACGCTAACCCATCGAGCTTGCCCTGGCAGGCGATTCTGAAGAACTTTGCCGACACCGGCTGAGTGGCCGGCCTGACTGCTACGCGATCGGCGGGCGCACTCCCGTCGCGCGGATCTCGATGGGACCCCGTTGTTGCGTTCCCGGGCGAGGTGCAACATGACGCTGCGGAGGCACTCGATGTCGCTCGACATGGCGTCTCCCGACTTCCTTGTTGGCACAAGACTGATGGTGCAAACTTGTCGAGGGGTACGGCGAGACACCCGGGTTCACGCCCCCGCGCACACTCCGGAGTCGCGGATCGCCCGGCCATAGACGTTGGCGGTTGCGATGTTGGCGTTGATCTGGCCAGACGGCAGCCGCCGCTTGGTCTTGTCGCTGATCTGGGTGAACTGGTACCAGAGCCGGTAAATCGAATCCCCGTGGAAGAGCGGCGAATACTCACTCTGGTCCGGGTAGTTGACGATGAACAGCGTGTGCGCGCGGGGATCGAGGAACGCCGCGGACTGGTCGAGGTTGGCGGCGACGACATCGCCGGCTTCTGTCACTCCCGGTATCGACCAGTCGTCGCCCTTATCGTCAAGGAAGTGCTGAAAGCCGTACACCTGGGTCATCAGCTCGTCGTACTGGGCGTTGAACCATTGGCACGAGTCACGTTGTGCCGTAATCTGCTCCGGCGTGACCCGCACCTGCCAAAGGTTGTACGGGAACACGGTGTAGTCGGGCGACCAGTTCGACGGGTACGGAGTGAACACCGGCAACGTCTGTGCGGCGGGTTCGGCCCGGCTCACCGGTGCGAACACCAGCAGCGCTGTCAGTAGCACGGCGAATGCTCGAAACATCGCTATGCATCGCCGAATTCGGGGCGTAGGACCGGCGCTAACGCCGCGAGCGGGATATGAGCTTGTACGGTACCGCCGTCCATCGCCCACTGCATGCGGCCGATCGTGTAGTCCAACGGGGTGTCGCGGCCGACCGGATAGTCGGGCATGTAGAGGATCAGCTCATCCGGTGTGAGCGCCCAGGCCCGGTAGCCGCCGGAGTACACCTTGTCCGGAGACCAGCGGTCGGGAGTGAACGGGTAGGTGCCAGGCTGGTGCGGTGGCGGTGCGGCGTCGAGTGCGGCGACGATGAACGGCGCGCCCAGGCGCGGGATCTCGGCCCGGTGGTCGACGCCCGGTGTGAACAGGTCGGCAAGTTGCAGCTGCCGCCCCCCGGCGAAGGTGAAGGTGCGGTAGGCGTCGCTGATGATTGGCGCGTTCGGGTGTGCGAGGGCGTCGGTACCGACCGTGCCCGAATACATCTCGTGGAAAACGGCAGTCATCGCGCCGCCATTCTGGAAGATCTGGAAGTGCTGCTCGCCGAAGCTGTCGTGGACCATCATTTTGGCGGCGTTGCGCCAGTTGTTCATCAGGTTAATCAGATACTCCCGGATGACGGGGTTTTCGACCAGATCGCCCGGCAACGCCATCTTGATGTTGCGGACCGCTTCGCGCTCCGAGACCACCGACGTGCTGCAGAACTGTCCGTCCCACTGGCCGCCCAGCTCACTGCAGAACGACGGGGCCGACGCCGACGCGGGTGGTGCGGTGGCGATTACCACCGCAGCCACCACGGTTATCGAGCTACCCAGCATCCGCGGCCGCATGATTACGGCAGCTCGACTTTACTTGCGCGCCAACGACCGTCGACGTACTCCATGGTCATCTTGATCCGGCTGCGATCGATACGCGGATCTGGGACACTCGCGTTTTGCACCGACTGATCGACGAACAGCAAGACGACAACCTTGTCCTTGGTGGCGGACTGCACTGCCGATTCCAGCACTACGCCGTGCGCGGAGGCCTTGTTGTCGATCAGCAACTGGCGCAACTCGGTGCTGGACTTCGAGTACATGTCCTTGAACTCGCCGGTCGCGCCGTCGAGCACGGCTGCGAAGTTCTCGTCGACCTTGTTCGCGTCGATGCTGGTCAGCACGTGCGCGTAGTCGACCGCCGCCTGCTGGGCGGCATGGCCGGCTTGTGCCACTTGCCGCTGTTGCCACAGCTGCCAGCCCATGAGGCCCGAGCCGGCCAGCACCCCGACGACCAGGATGGCCAGTGCGGCGAGTCGGATGCGGCGGGGCCAGTTGCGCTCGTCCTCCGTGCCGGACGTCGGGTCCTCGGGTGTCTGGTCGCCACTGTCCGAGGCGGTCTCGGGGGCGTCGGACTCGTCACCGTCGGGTTTCTTATCGGTGTCCTTGTCGCTGGTAATTGACATCATCATCTCCTAGCGCGGTGGCTCGATCGGTAGGGTCGGCCCACCGTAGGGGGTGGGAATCGTGAACCGGCCCTTCGGGGTCGGATCCGTCTGACGGCCGAGATCGGCACCGGGTGGGGGGCCCGCGGTGTCGTCGTCGGCCGGCCGTGGCGCGTTCTTGGCTCCGCGGACCAGCATCCCGGGGTGATCGTCGCGGCAGTAGGTGTACATGAACGGTTCCGGGTAGTCCGCGTTGGACGGTGGAAGGCGCGGCGTTCCGTAGTCGCAGTGATACCGCGGGTAGATGTCGCCGGTGGCCCACAGCCCGTTGTCGTGCATCGCGCTGCCCAGCGCGTCGAGCAGCGACGTGCGGTAGTCCGGGAACAGCGCATTGAGTGCCGGCACCCGCAGGTACAGCAGCCGCGAGACAGTCGTCAGGTTGCCCAGCAGTTGCACCATGGTGTCGGAATTGTCGACGAACAAGGCGTCCACCGCGCTCAGCGCATCCGGGCCCTGGTTGGTGAGCCGGCGATAGCCTTCGCGCATCTTGTTGATGCCGACGAAGCTCTGGTCCAGATTGTCTGCGGCGACTGCGATTCCGGCGTTCTTGTCGGCGGCCAACGTGAGCACCACCCGGCTGGTCCGCAACAGGCTGCTGGTCTCCGGCAACACCGAATCCATGGTGGACAGCAGGAACGTGCCGCCTTCGACGATGTCTTCCAGCTTCTGCGGACCAGCCTCCGACAGGCTCAACTCCCGCCTGATCAGCTCGAGTTTCTCGGTATCGGTCTGCGCCAATGCCCCGTCTGCGTCGGCCAGCAGCTTGGCCAGGCTGACCGGCACCGTGGTCCTATCCTGGTCTATGACGGCGCCATCGGCGAGGAAGGGACCTTGGTCGGACTCCGGTATGAAGTCGATGTACTGCTCACCGGCCGGCGACAGGCCCGACACCCGGACATCGCTGGACTCTGGGATCTTCATCGTCGATTTGACGTTGACCACCGCGTTCACCCCGGCCGGGGTGATGTCGAGCCGGTCCACCCGGCCGATCGGCACGCCACGCATCGTCACGTCCTGATCGGGCAACAGGCCGGCCGACTCGGGCAGTTGGATGGTGAGTTGATACTGCGAGGCCAACGGATTCACCCGCAACGCACCGAACAGCAGGTAACCGGTCCCAACCACCAGGACCATGACCAACCCGGCCGCCGACAGCCAGGCGCGGCGGCGGTGGCCGAACCGGACAATGTCGACCAGCCGGTCGGCAGCTGTCGAGATCATCGTGGCGCCTCCGCGGGCAGCGGTGCGGGCGCGGGCGTGGCGGGCGAAGGTGGCAGCGGCGGCCCCGCCACCGGCCCGAGTGCCGGCAGTGGAATATCGGTCGCCGGCGGCGCCACGGGCAGCGGTTCCGGCGGAGTTGGTGGGGCGAGCGGTGGCCCCGCGACCTCCAATTGCCCCGGCTCGGTCGGACTGGGGATCACCGGGAACTGGGGCACGTCGGGGCCTTTGCCGACGATCTTCTCCTGCAGCCGGTACAGCGTGTACTTGAACGAGCCCACAAGTTGAAACCAGTTGTGCCACTTGGGACCGTGGAACCCCGGGTCTCCGGCGAAGCCGATATCGGGTATGTGTCCGAGGATCAATCGGTCGATGCTCGCATTCACCGCGAGCGCGTTGCCGGTTGTTCCCTTGACGAATGGGGGCATCAGCCGGTTGAGCGCATAGAGCGTCGCGTCCGGGGTCAGCACGACGTCGTTCCACGCGCCGGCGACGGTGTTGGCGTCGGCGATGACGCTGCGGCCGCTGCTGTCCGTGCCGGCGATCGACGGGAACTTGCGCGCCTGAACGGACACATCACCGATCTGCTCGACGAGGTCGGCGATCTGGGTGGTGTGCGCGGCCAGCGTGTCGGTGGCTGGACGGGCTTCGGCCATCACTTCGCTGATGGTCTGGTTCTTGGCCTCAATGGCCTCGACGAGCCGGGAGGTCTCGGTGATCGCGTTGGAGATCTGCCCGGACCGGGCGTTCAGCGTGCCCAGGGTGTCGTTGGTCTTGCGGATGAGATTGCCGAAGGCCTGGCCCTGATCGCCGGTCGCCTTGCCCAGTCCGTTGATGATGTTGGTGAAGTTGCGCACCGCGCCGCCGTTCACCAACACCGCCGCCGAACTCAGCACCGACTCGACGGTGGCTGCAGCCGTCGTCGACTTCAACGGAATCGTGTCGCCATCGGTCAGCAAGGGCGCGCTCGGATCGGCGGGGAACGGCGGCTTGATCGCGACGAAAATATCGCCAAGGGGCGTCGCGGAACGCAATTCGGCGGTGCTGCCCTGGGGCACCTGAACTCCGTCCATGATGCGCAAGGTGGTCACCGCGGTGTAGTTGCGCGCGTCCATCGATTCCATTTGGCCGACGTCGGCACCGGCGAGCTTCACCTTTGCGTTGGCGGGCAGGTTCAGCGCGTTGGAGAACACCGCCGTCAGCCGGTAGCCGCCGGAGCCGACGCCGGGCGCCGGCAGCGGAAGACTGGCCAAACCGTCGGTGGCACAGCCGGAAAGCGCGAGGCACGCCGCCATCGCCAGCGCTATCGGCCGACGGCTGCGCCTGCTGCTCGGGGTCATCATTTCTGTCCCATCGCAGCGAGTCCGTCCAGCATGTACGTCAGCCCGAAGTCCGGCCCGAAGTCCTGCAATGTCCCGGTGCTGCAACCCAGTTGCCGCAGCCCCATCACGTTGCACACCTCCTTGATGAACTGGTTGTCGAACAACACCCGGTCGGTGAGCACCTTGACACGCAAGGCGCCGTTTTTCTGGTCGACGATGTTGTACAGGTTGTCCAGCGTCATCGGCGCCACGTCAAGGAATTCCTTGAGATCGCGTTCGTGATCGACGGCCGTGTTCAGCACGATGTCGCCGTTGGCGACGAGGTCCTTGACGGCGTCCCGATGGGTTTCGAGCACCTCACGGGTGTTGGTCAACACCTCATTGATCTTCTTACCCGTGGTACCGCTGCCGAGGTTCTCATCGGCCAGGATCTGACTGAGTGCCCGCACCGACGAGCCGAACTCCCGCAGCGTCTCGTCATTCCTGGCGGCCGCCTCTGACAACGAACTCAAGTTCCGGACGATGGTGGTCAGCTGATCCTTGGTCACCGTGCCCCGATCGGCGCTGAGCCGCAGGGCATTCGACAGTTCGCCCAGCGCATCCTTCATCTGCTGGCCGTTGCCGTCGGCGATCGCGGCGCTGGCGTTGACCACATCGGCGATCGGGCCGTTACCCTCTCCGTCGCCCTTCAGAGATACCGACAGCTTGTCGAGAACGTCGAGCACCCTGGCGAATTCGACCGGGGTCTGGGTGCGGTTGCGGCCGATGGTTGCATGATCCTGCAGCGTCGGACCGCTGCCCGAGTAGGGCGGCGTCAGCTCGATCTGCCGGTCGGTCAGAATCGAGTTGGAAATCGTCACCGCCTGGGCGTCTGCAGGAACCTTGACGTCCTTGTCCACGGTGAAGTCGACCTCGACGTAGCCGCCCTTAGGCGTGATCTTGGTGACCTGGCCGACCGGCATCCCGAGAACCGCGACGGTGTTTCCTTCGTATAAACCTGCGGCACTGTCGAACTGGGCGGTCACCGTCATGGTGTCGAGTTGGTCCTTGGCGTAGATCACCGCGACGGTGGCCAACGCCAGGCCCACGACCAGTGCGATCGCACCGGCAACCACCAGCTTGGTCTTGGTGATCGTCATTTGCAGTCCTGGAAGTACTCGATCATGGAAAATTGCTTGGCGCGGCCGCTGATGGCGCACATCCACGAGTCGACCAGCAGGCCGTTGGTCGCGTTGAACCCAGCTGCATTGCCGCTGCCGGTGGCGTTGGCCAAGCCACGCAGGGCGATTGGCCCGGACTGCAGGATGCTGCGCAGGAAGCCGTCGCCGTCGCGGGCGAGCAGAGTGGACAGCTCACGCAGATTGCGCAGCAGTTCCTCGAGTTCTGGCCGGTCGTCGATGACGATGCCGCTCAATGTTTCGACGAGGTTGGTGAGCGCATCCATCATCGCGTGGAACGTCGCACGCGACGCGACGAACTCGCCGAGCAACGAGTTGCCCTGGTTCACCAGGCTACCGATGGTGGACTGCTGACGGCGCAGCGTATTGCTGACCACCTCAGTGGTTTTCAGCAGTTCGCCCAGTTGGTCGCGACGTTCGGCGATGATCGTCGACAGCTTGTGGGTGTTCTCCACGGCCTGCGGCACCACCGGCGGCAACGTCTTCAGCTGCTCGCCCAGGATGGACAGTGTCTCGGCGAACTTGTCCGAGTCCACCTGCTCGTAGGTTCTGGTGACGTCGGCCAGGGCTTCCTGCAGATCGTAGGGGACCTCGGTGTGGGTCAGGTCGAAGGTGTCGTTCGGCAACGAGCCCGCACCATCGGGAAACAGGGCCAGATACCGCGAGCCCAGGATCGTGGTGATCTTGATCGTCGCCCGAGAACCCTCACCCAAAACCACGTCATTGCGCACCTTGAGCTTCGCCTCGACGTAGTTACCGGCGAGGTCCATGCTCAACACCTCGCCCACCGGGATTCCGGCAATGGTGACCGGGTTACCGACTTGCAACGCGGCGGCCTGCAGGAAGTGCGCGGTGTACTGCCGGTAGCCGACGTTGGCCACCTTGAACAACAGCAGCGTTGCGACGAGCAACGAAACCACCAGGACGGCAACGACTCCCATCCACGTCTTGTTGCGGCTCTCCAGCGGGCGGCGGCGCCGCGGCTTCGATTGATCTGCCTTCGGTTGATCAGCCATTGGCCATGTTCCTGCACTTGGGGGTGTAACGCGCCTTGTTGCCTGGGGTGGCGGCGTCCACGATGATCGGCACCACGTCGTTGAGGCCGGGGAAGAACCCTTGGATGTTCAGATCGCATGCATAGGCGTTGGCGAAGGAGCCTTCACTGGTGATGCGTGCAAAGCCCTTCAGCAGCAACGGGAGGTTGGCACCGGTGAACGCCAGCTGATTCTCCAGACCGACCATGTGCGCCGCGAAACCCGGGTCACGCGTGACCATTTCCTTCAGCGATGGGTACACCTCGTCGGAGATCGTCGACAATTGCCGCACCACCTTCGCGATCGAACTCATCGACTCCACCAATTGGGGGCGCCGCGCGTCGAAGGTCGAAACCACCGTGCGGGCTTCGCCGATGATGTGGTCGAGGTCGTTGTTGTGCCGGGCGAGATTGGCCATCACCACGTTCAAGTCAGTGATCACCTCACCGAGTTGCTCGTCCTGGCCGGCGAACGACTCGGTGAGCCGGCCGGTCTGGTCCACTAGGGCGGTGATGGACCCTTCGTCGCCCTGCAGCGATTGGATGACTCCCTTGGTCAGGTTGTCGGCGTGCTTGGGATCGAGCACGCTGAACAGCGGCTCGTACCCGTTGAGCAGTCGGCCGACATCGAACGACGGATCCGTGCGCTCGACGGGGATGACGCTGCCGGGCTCCAGCGGTCCCGGGACACCGAGATTGCCCAGCGACAGACCGAGGTATCGCTGGCCGACGATGTTCTGGTAAGTGACCGAGGCAACGGTGGTGCCGAGCACCTGCTGGTCGCGCTGCACCACGAACGACACCTTGGCGAGTTTTCCCTTCAGCTCGATCTTTTCGACCCGGCCGACGCGGACGCCGGCCATCCGGACGTCATCACCTTCCCGCAGGCCGAACACGTCGGTGATCATCGCGGCGTAGGGCACGGTCCGGCCGGCCACGTCTCGACGCAGCGTGACGTACACCAGCCAGGTCAACGTCACGGCGACCACCATGAACAGCGACAGGCCGATCAGTGCGCCGCGGTACTTCATCGGGCCTCCTGGCCAAGCGAGACAGTCGTGCCACGGGCCACCGGTCCGAGCAGCAACTGGGTCGCCGTGGTGGCCGGCTGACCGGTGATGAGGGAGAGCTGGTTGCGTTCCTGTTGGCTACCAACGGGTCCCACGTTCCCGCCGAAGGCCGCCGGCGCGGCTTCGGCGGGCAACGGACCGGGCGGTGGCGGACCCGCCGGCGGTGGCGGATCCCATGGTTTGGGCGCGACCGGTGCCGGTGGGGATTGGTTCACCGGCGGCGGAGGCGTCGGTTCTAGCGCGGGGTTGGCCGATCCGGGTACCGGTGGCGAGGGCGAAACTCCCGGCGGCAGCGGTGGATTCGGGTCGGTTAGGTTTGGGTACGGGTTGATCAGCGGTGGCCCGACGGCGACCAGGTTGCCGTTCTCGCCCAGCACCGTGCCGGGCGGGGGCGCCAGATCCTTCGGAGGCTGGTAGTTCTGTGGCAGCAACGTATCCGGCAGGGGCGGCCGCACCGGAACCAATGGCGCGGTGTAACAGCTCGGGCCCTTGAGTTCGCCGTACTGCGGGCAGTCGGCACGGGTATAGGTGTAGGTCGGCGTGAATGACAGGTTCACCCGCATGTTGCCGATGTCGCGGTCATGCATCCACACCTCGTCGAAGAACTTGTCGGACAGCTGGTTCAGCTTGACGAAGGCCGGCACCCAGTGGTGCGAGGTATCCGCCAGGTTGCCGACCACCGGGGTCAGCTCGGAGGTGATCTTGACCATTCGGTCGGTGTGGTTCTCCAGCGCGGTGTGAGTGGTGGTCATGGTGTGGACACCGCCGCCGATCAGCGCGTCGAGTTGGGCACGCTGCTCGACCAGCACCTGCATCGGTTCCACCGCTTTCTGTAGCGCGTCGAACAGTTCCGGTGTGGTCTGCTGCAGGCCGACGGCCGCATCGGTGAGCGCCGAAACCGTCGTCGAGTCCGGCTGGATGGCCACGATCGCCTGGACATTGTTGATGAGCCGGTCCAATTGCGCGCCGGCGGCAAGCAGTTGAGTACGGCGATCCTCGGTGGCCTCGTTGACGGCGGCCAGGATGCCGATGGTTTTGTCTTCGCGACCGCGCCCGGTCGCAGCCAGGATGTCGCGGAGCTTGCTGATCGTGGTCTGGAACAACACCGTCGGTAGCTCGGCGTCCTCCGGAATATGTGCACCCGCACTGATTGCGGGACCAGGCCCGCGGTCGACGAGTTGCACCGAGGACACCGCGAACACGTTGCTTGGCACCACTCGCGCGGTGACGGTCGCCGGTATGGACCGGGCATACTCCGGCTTCAGATTGATGTGGACGTAGTTGGGGTTCCCGTGCGCGGCCGGGGTGACGCTTTCGACGGCGCCGACCAGGACGCCGTGGTACTTCACGTCGGAGCGTTGCGGCAGTCCGTCACCGACGTTGACGAGATTCGCGACAACGCGGACGAAGGGATCCAGGCGTCCTGTCGCCTTGACCAACAGAGTCGCCGAAATCAACGCCAGCACAACGGCAACGGCGATCCCGCCACCGATCAACTGGCGATCGGTGGGCCCGCGCCCGTCCAGATCAAAGGAATTCGCCACCTACCCCCCAAACCTCGCGCCGGCGTCCACGTTCCACAGCGCCATCGTGAGCAGCATGTTGACGATGATCACGACGGTGATGCTGGCCCGCATGGCGTGTCCGGCGGCCACCCCGACACCCTCGGGACCACCGCCGGCGTAAAAGCCGTAGTAGCACTGGATCGTCGTGGCGATCCACACGAAGACGATCGCCTTGAGCAGCGAGTACAACATGTCTTGACCCGACAGCATCAGGGTGAAGTAGTGCAGGTACGAGCCGGTCGCGCCACCGCTGATGACCTGCACCACAAGCTGTGTCGTCAGATAGCTGACCGCGAGGCAGACGACGTAGAGCGGAATGACCGCGATCACCGAGGCCATCAACCGGGTGGTCACCAGATATGGGATAGGACGGATTGCCAGCGAATCCAAGGCATCGATTTCTTCAGAGATGCGCATCGACCCCAGCTGTGCGGTGAACCGGCAGCCGGCCTGCGTGGCGAACGCCAACGACAACGCGATCGGGGCGAGTTCGCGCGTGTTCACCAGCGAGGAGATGATTCCCGTCGCCGGGCCCAGACCCAGCAGGTCCAGAAAGTTGTACCCTTCGATGCCGACGAGCGCACCGACGGTGACGCCGAGAACGAGCGCCACCCCTGCGGTTCCGCCCCCCACCACCAAAGAGCCGTTGCCCCAAGCGATGTCAGATAGCAGCCGGACGAACTCGCCACGATAGTGCCGTAGCGCCACTGGGACCGCGACGATCGCCCGGACGAAGAAGACCAGCATGTGGCCGAGCTGCCCCATGAGCGGCGCGACCTTCCCGTATACCCGGACGAACGGTGCCAGCAGCGGCGGTACGAATGTCGACGCCATGTCACAGACCGACCCGCGGGAACAGCATGATGTAGAGCTGGCTGATCGCGACGTTGACGACCATGAGAATCAAAATGGATTCGACCACGGCGGCATTGACGGAGTTCGCCACGCCGGTGGGCCCACCCTGCGTAGACAGCCCCTTCTGGCAGGACACCACGGCGACGATGGCGCCGAAGATGACGGCCTTCACCAGCGCGACGATCATGTCGCCGGTCGTGGTGAACGATGCGAACGTCGCGACGAAGCTGCCGGGAGCGCCGTTCTGGAAATACACGTTGAACAGGTAGCTGGCGAGGAAGCCGACAAAGCACACCATCCCGGTGAGCGCCACGCCGATCATGATCGCTGCGGCGAACCTCGGAACCACCAGGCGGCGAATCACCGACACCCCCATGACTTCCATGGCGTCGGTCTCCTCGCGCATCTTGCGTGACCCGAGGTCTGCGGTGATGGCGGAGCCGACTGCGGCTGCCATCAGGATCGCCGCGGTCAAGGATGCGGCCTGGCGGATCACCGCCAGACCGCTGGCGGCGCCGGCCAGCGACGTGGCGCCGACCTGGCCGGCCAGGAGTGGGAACTGGATCGACAGGGTCACGCCGATGGGCAACGCGACCAGGACCGTCGGCACCACCGCTGTTCCCGCCATGAACGCGGCCTGGCGGATGAACTCCCACCATTGGAAGCGCCCCGTGACCAGATCGATGGCCATGTACTGCAACGTGCGCGCGCCGAGCACGAACTGCTCCCCGACCGTCGCCAGCGATGCCACGGGGTGACGTTCGACGTAGCCACCGGCCCATGCGCCGATGGCCTCAACCCCGTCACCGCGTGTAGTCATGATGAACTGCCATTCACTTAATGCCCCTGACCCCGTGTCGGCAGCATCCACCATCCCACCTGGCCGCCGCAGCATATTCGCCATAACTCCACCAGAATGGCGGCGGATGCCGCCTCGGCTATCTCATCCTGAACCCACATGTTGAACCACGCGTGAGACGAGTATGCGCATTAACTTATGCCGAGAGTGACGGATTTCGGAAAAGTCGCCCCTAGTGCCAAGCGCCGACTCGACCCACGCATCGCGCAGCGTGGCCGTCTCACACTCCAGAAGCGCGGTGATATCTGGACCCGATCGGAAAAGCCGGCATAGACCACCGGCCGCGTGACGTTGAGCCGCTCGGCGATTGAGCCGATGGTCACCTGGCTCACGCCCTGTTCGACGGTGATGGCCAAGGCGGCATCGAGCACCTGCGGGCCGCGTTGCTCCGGACCGAGATGCGCTGCGCGGCTGCGCCGTTTGTGCCGACTGACTACCGCCATCGGGCGAACCTACCACGAATCATTCAGAAGTGAAGCTTTTTCCTGTTCGAGTGTAGGAATTTGCTTCATTGTTGTAGATTTTTGGAGGCCGGCGGCCTGGCGACCTCACGGCAGATGTCCTAATCTGTGGGATATAGGGCCTATGGCTGATGACAGTTTCGGCGCTGAGCGTCACCGCCAGGCATTTCCCGGGGACCCGCTGACTGAGATTGGAACACGTTCTAGTCTGAGGGCCATGAGTGATGACCTGCTGCGCCACCCCATCCACTCCGGCCACCTCACCGTCGGCGCTCTCAAGCGCAACAAGGACAAGCCGGTGCTGTTCCTCGGCGACACCACGCTGACCGGTGGCCAGCTCGCAGAGCGCATCAGCCAGTACATTCAGGCGTTCGAGGCGCTCGGTGCGGGTACCGGCAGCGCCACCGGTCTGCTGTCGCTGAACCGGCCCGAGGTGCTGATGATCATCGGCGCCGGACAGACCCAGGGATACCGACGTACGGCACTACACCCTCTCGGTTCTCTGGACGATCACGCGTACGTGCTGACCGACGCTGGCGTCTCGGCGCTGATCATCGATCCGACCCCGCAGTTCGTCGACCGGGCGCTCGGCCTGTTGGAGAAGGTGCCCAACCTCAAGCAGATCCTGACGATCGGGCCGGTCCCCGAGGCGCTCGCGGGCGTGGCCGTCGACCTGACCGCAGAGGCCGCAAAGTACTCGCCTGTGCCGTTGGTGGCCGCGGACCTGCCGCCCGACCACATCGGCGGGATGGCCTACACCGGCGGCACCACCGGTAAGCCGAAGGGGGTGATCGGCACCGTTCAGTCGATCACCACGATGACGACGATCCAGCTCGCCGAGTGGGAGTGGCCGGAGCGTCCGAAGTTCCTGATGTGCACGCCGCTTTCACACGCGGGCGCGGCGTTCTTCGTGCCGACGATCATCAAGGGCGGCGAGTTGGTCGTGCTGACGAAGTTCGACCCGGCCGAGGTGCTGCGGGTGATCGAGGAGCAGAAGATCACCGCGACGATGCTGGTGCCCTCGATGATCTACGCGCTGATGGACCATCCCGACTCGCACACCCGCGACCTGTCCTCCCTCGAGACGGTCTACTACGGCGCATCGGCGATGAACCCGGTCCGGCTTCGCGAGGCGATCCGGCGGTTCGGCCCGATCTTCGCGCAGTACTACGGCCAGTCCGAGGCCCCGATGGTGATCACCTATCTCGCCAAGGGCGACCACGACGAGAAGCGGTTGACGTCGTGCGGCCGGCCGACGGTGTTCGCGCGGGTGGCGCTGCTCGACTCCGACGGAAATCCGGTGCCGCAGGGCGAAGTCGGCGAGATCTGCGTGTCCGGCCCGCTGGTGTCCGGCGGCTACTGGAATTTAGCGGACGAGACGTCGAAAACTTTTCATGACGGCTGGATGCACACCGGCGACCTGGCCCGCGAGGACTCCGACGGCTTCTACTACATCGTCGACCGCACCAAGGACATGATCGTCACCGGCGGCTTCAACGTGTTTCCGCGGGAGGTGGAAGACGTTGTGGCCGAACATCCGTCGGTCGCGCAGGTCTGTGTGATCGGCACCCCCGACGAGAAGTGGGGCGAGGCGGTGACGGCCGTGGTCGTGCTGCGACCGGACGCCGACCGTTCCGAAGATGCGGTCGTCCGCATGACCACCGAGATCCAGACCGCGGTCAAGGAGCGGAAGGGCTCGGTGCAGTCGCCGAAGCAGGTGATCGTCGTCGACTCGGTGCCGGTGACCGCGCTCGGCAAGCCCGACAAGAAGGCCGTTCGCGCGCAGTTCTGGGAGGGCAGCGAGCGCGCCGTCGGCTGAGGTCCGGCTCGCGAGCGACCGCGTTTGCACACGCATCAGCGGCGTGTCGACGGGCAAACACGGTCGCTCGCGGAGTGGTTGCTACAGAGTCAGTCCAGGAGCGCATCGATCTCGGCGGCGAACCGAGCAAGCCGTTCTTGTTCGCTGGGGATGCCTCGTTGCTCGTCGGCGGCCCGTTGCCAGCCCAGCCGCCACATCCGCGCGACGGCCCGGTCACCCAGGCCCGCATACGGGTTGGCGAACGTGTGCGGAAACGCCTTGCGGCCCTCCCGGTACGCGGTAACCAAGCGATGTGTCATCGCTGTTCACTGTCCTGCGCCGGGTGGCGTTTCGGTCGCCATTTCGGCGGCGTGTCGGGGGAATTTTGAGGCGCCCCGGCACAATGGGCACGTGACGAGCGACCTGCGCGAGACCGTCGACGCGGTGTGGCGGATGGAGGCCGCCAAGATCGTCGCGACGTTGACCCGCACGGTCGGTGACGTCGGGTTCGCCGAGGACCTCGCCGCCGACGCGCTCGTCGACGCCCTCGAACAGTGGCCTAGGACCGGTGTGCCCCGCAGTCCCGGCGCCTGGCTGACCACCGTCGCCAAACGCAAGGCGATCGACCACTGGCGCCGCCGGGAGAATCTCGACGGCAAGTACGCGGCGATGGCACGCGAGCTGGAAACCCATGTCGACGAATCCTGGGATCCCGACCGCATCGACGACGACGTGCTGCGGCTGATCTTCATCTCGACGCACCCCGTGCTGTCGCGCGAGGGCCAGATCGCGTTGACGCTACGGGTCGTCGGCGGTCTCACCACCGAGGAGATCGCCAGCGCGTTCCTCGCGTCGACCCCGACCATCGCCGCGCGCATCACCCGCGCGAAGAAGACGCTGGCGGCCGCCGATGTGCCGTTCGAGGTGCCGGATCGCTCGGAGTATCCGCATCGACTTTCGGCGGTGCTCAGCGTCATCTACCTGATCTACAACGAGGGCTACTCGGCGTCGTTCGGCCAGCGCTGGATCCGCGACGAACTCTGCAGCGAGGCATTGCGTCTCGGGCGCGTGCTAGCGGCGCTGGTGCCCGACGAACCCGAGGTGCACGGCCTGGTTTCGCTGATGGAGTTCCAGTCCTCGCGGTTCGCCGCCCGCACCGACGGCGACGGCAGACCGATCCTGTTGGAGGACCAGAACCGCGCCAAGTGGGACCGCGCGCAGATCCAGCGCGGCGTCGCAGCCCTGGAGCGCGCCGCAAATGCCGTGCAGCGCAAGGGCACCGGCTGGGGCCCGTATGCGCTGCAAGCCGCGATCGCCGAGTGCCACGCCACTGCCCCGACCGCCGCCGACACCGACTGGCGCCGCATCGTCGTGCTGTACGACGGGCTGGTCCAGGTGTCGCCTTCGCCGGTGGTCCAACTCAACCGGGCGGTGGCGGTGGCGATGGCCGACGGTCCCGAGGCCGCGCTGACGATCGTCGACGGCTTGACCGGCCTGGACGGGTCATACCTGTTGCCGAGCGTGCGCGGGGAACTGCTGGCCCGCCTGGGCCGCGCGGCCGAGGCCGCCGCCGAGTTCGACCGCGCCGCCGCCCTGACCGACAACGAACGCCAACGAGAAGTACTGCGGGACAAGGGCGCCCGCATGCGCGGTTAGCATGGCGTGGTGACCCAGATACGCGCGGTGCTGTTCGACTATTCCGGCACGCTGTTCCGGCTCGAGGAGGACGAGAGCTGGTTCCACGGAATGCAGGTCGACGACCGTGAGGTCGACGGGCACGTGCAGGCCGAACTGATGCGCAGGCTCACCGCGCCGACCGGCCAGCACGTCGAGATGGGCCCTGACGAGTACCACGCCTGGCTCAACCGCGACCTCGCGCCGCACCTGCATCGCGAGGCCTACCTGCATGTGCTGCGGGAGTCAGGGCTGGCTGACCATCACGCCGAATCGCTGTACGGCATCCTGATCGACCCGCTGAACTGGACACCGTACCCGGACACCGCCGCGGTGCTCGAGGGTCTGCACCGGCGCGGTATCAAGACCGCGGTCGTGTCGAACATCGCGTTCGACGTGCGGCCGGCGTTCGCATCGATCGGCGCGGCCGAGTTCGTCGACGAGTTCGTGCTGTCCTATGAGGTCGGGGCCGTCAAGCCGGACGCGGCGATCTTCGAGGCGGCGCTGACCCGGCTCGGTGTGGCCGCGGCGGACGCGGTCATGGTCGGTGACAGCGACGAGGCCGACGGCGGTGCCCGCGCGGTCGGCTGCGAGTTCAGCCTCGTCGACCCGCTGCCCACCACCGAACGGCCCGATGGCCTGCGGGTCGCGCTGTCCGGGTACGGCGTCGCCGTGTGACTGCCGGTGTTCCGCATCGACCCGATCACGTAGCGTCGCTGCTATGTCCGACAGCACTCGTATCCGGCCACCGTGGTGGCTGAAGTACGTCAACATGGTCATGATCGGCATGCAGCGGCTCGGCGTCGGCTTCGGCGGCAATGGGCCCATCGTGCTCGAGGTGCGCGGACGCAAGAGCGGCAAGCTGCGCTCGACACCGGTGACCCCGATGACCGTTGACAACAAGCGGTACATCGTCGGCGGGCTGCCCGGCTCGGACTGGGCCGCCAACCTGCGCGCCGCCGGCGAGGCCACGCTGCGGCAGGGCCGCCACGCCGAGCGGGTGCGCGTCGTCGAAGTGCCGGCCGAGGCGGCCCGCCCGCTGCTGCGCGTGTTCCCGATCGAGGTGCCCACCGGCGTCGGCTTCATGAAGAACGTCGGCCTGGTGACCGGACCCAATCCCGACGAGTTCGAGGCATTGGCCGGCCGCTGCCCCGTATTTCAGCTGGATCCGGTAAACGCATGAGTGACAACACCTTTGACCCGTCTCTTTGGCAACCCGTCGACGGCTTCGGGTTGACCGACATCACGTACCACCGTCACGTCGTCGACGGCGTGAAGCAGCCCACGGTGCGCGTCGCGTTCGACCGGCCGGAAGTCCGCAACGCGTTTCGTCCGCACACCGTCGACGAGCTGTACCGCGTGCTCGACCACGCGCGGATGTCGTCGGACGTCGGAGTCATCCTGCTGACCGGTAACGGGCCGTCGCCGAAGGACGGCGGCTGGGCGTTCTGCTCCGGCGGCGACCAACGCATCCGCGGCCGCAGCGGCTACCAGTACGCGTCGGGCGACACCGCCGAGACGGTCGACCCGGCGCGCGCCGGACGGCTGCACATCCTCGAAGTGCAGCGGCTGATCCGCTTCATGCCCAAGCCGGTGATCTGCCTGGTCAACGGCTGGGCCGCCGGCGGCGGGCACAGCCTGCACGTGACCTGCGACCTGACCTTGGCCAGCCGCGAGCACGCCAGGTTCAAGCAGACCGACGCCGACGTCGGCAGCTTCGACGGCGGGTACGGCAGCGCGTATCTGGCCAAGCAGGTCGGCCAGAAGTTCGCGCGTGAGGTCTTCTTCCTCGGCCGGCCGTATACCGCCGAGCAGATGCACGCGATGGGCGCGGTCAACGAGGTCGTCGACCACGCCGAGCTGGAAAACGTCGGGCTGGAATGGGCCGCGGCGATCAATGGCAAGTCACCGCAAGCGATTCGGATGCTGAAGTACGCGTTCAACCTCACCGACGACGGACTGGTGGGCCAGCAGTTGTTCGCCGGGGAGGCCACGCGGTTGGCGTACATGACCGACGAGGCGGTCGAGGGCCGCGACGCGTTCCTGGAGAAGCGCGACCCCGACTGGACCGCCTTCCCGCGCTACTTCTAGTGGCGATTTCGGTGTACGTGGTCGCGCGAGGCGCGACCAACGACACCGAAATCACACTCTCTAGACTCGCGAGTCGTGAGCAAGAGCCCGTTGCGAAGGTTGGCCGACCAACTGCTGCTGACCACCATGCGCCCGCCGATCGTCCCCGAACTGCTGCAGTACCAGCCCGGCCGCGAGGTCGTCGACCTGCGGGGCAAGCGCATCCTGCTCACCGGCGCGTCCTCGGGGATCGGCGAGGCGGCCGCGGAGAAGTTCGCCCGCCGCGGCGCCACCGTGGTGGTGGCCGCACGTCGTCAGGAGTTGCTCGACGCGCTGGTCGACCGGATCACCGACGACGGCGGCGACGCCTGGGCGCACGCCTGTGACCTCTCGGATCTCGACGCGGTCGATGGCCTCGTCGCCAGGGTCACCGAGGAACTGGGCGGCGTGGACATCCTGATCAACAACGCGGGCCGCTCGATTCGCCGGCCGCTGGCCGACTCGCTGGAGCGTTGGCACGACGTCGAGCGCACCATGGCGCTGAACTACTACTCTCCGCTGCGGCTGATCCGCGGGCTCGCTCCCGGGATGCGCGAGCGGAAAAACGGCCACATCATCAACGTGTCGACGTGGGGCGTGCTCAGCGAGTCGTCCCCGTTGTTCGCGGTGTACAACGCGTCCAAGGCGGCGCTGACCGCGGTGAGCCGCGTCATCGAGACCGAGTGGAGCCGCGACGGCGTGCATTCGACGACGCTGTTCTACCCGCTGGTGCGCACGCCGATGATCGCCCCCACCCGCGCCTACGACGGCGTCGCCGGATTGACCGCATCCGAGGCCGCCGACTGGATGATCACCGCCGCGCGCACCCGGCCCGTGCGCATCGCGCCGCGGATGGCCGTCACCGCTCAGGCCGTGAACAGCCTCGCGCCAGCCGTCGTCGACAGGGTGATGAAACGCCAACGGGTCCAACCGAACTCCTGACATGCCACACCCCGATATCGCGACCGCCGCGGACATCGCGCGGGTCTACGGCGCCGAACGACCCGAAACGGTCGCGTTGGTCGCCGGTGACCGGACCCTGACCTTTGCCGACCTCGACGCGCGGTCCAGCCGCGCCGCGCAGGCGTTTCGCGCGGCGGGCGTCGGGTTCGGCGACCGGGTCGCGTTCATCGAAAAGAACGGCATCGAGTTCTTCGAAGTCGTCTGTGCCCTGTCCAAACTCGGCGCGATCGTCGTACCCGTCAACTGGCGCCTTGCGCCCGCCGAGATGGCCCACATCATCGACGACGCGGACGCGCGCGTCGTGGTCGTGGGCGACGAGTTCTTCGGCCACGTCGAGGCGATCGAAGACCGGCTGGCGGCGTCCGTAGTCGCCATCGGCGAACACCCGCGCTGGCCGGCGTTCGACGCGTGGCTCGCCGACCACCCCGCTGACGATCCCTGCGTCACAACGCAACCCGACGACGTCGCGTTCCTGATGTACACCTCGGGAACGACCGGCGCCCCGAAGGGCGTCATGCTGACCAACGACAACTACTTCTGCAAGGCCACCGGTATCGCCGAGAAGTGGCGCTTCGACGCCGACAGTGTGAGCCTCGCCGTGATGCCGATGTTCCACATGGCCGGCTCCGGCTGGGCTCTGGTCGGGCTGTGCGAGGGGGCGCGCACCGTTGTGCTGCGTGACGTCGACCCACCCGCGATCCTCGAAGCCGTTGCGCAACATGGGATCACCAACATGCTACTGGTACCCGTCGTGATCCAGCGCCTGCTCGAAACCGCGGGTGTCGAGACGACGGACTTCGCCAGCCTGCGCGCGATCGTCTACGGGGCGTCGCCGATCACCGATGACGTCCTGGTCAAGGCGCTCGAGCGGTTCGATTGTGACCTGTTGCAGGTGTACGGGCAGACCGAAACCACCGGCTCCATCACCCAACTCGACCGCCACGACCCGGAGTTGTTGCGGTCGTGCGGCAAGCCGTTCGAATGGGTCGAGGTGCGCATCGTCGATGACGCCGGACGTGATGTGCCCACCGGCACCGTCGGCGAGCTGTGGACCCGCTCGCGGCAGAACATGCGCGGCTACTGGAATAACCCGGACGCAACGGCCG
Organism: Mycolicibacterium celeriflavum; assembly: GCF_010731795.1. Lineage (NCBI taxonomy): Bacteria > Bacillati > Actinomycetota > Actinomycetes > Mycobacteriales > Mycobacteriaceae > Mycobacterium > Mycolicibacterium celeriflavum. Next base: position 2,698,764 of record NZ_AP022591.1, read on the forward strand.
CCACGCTCACCGACGACGGCTGGCTCAAGACCGGTGACGCCGGCTACCTCGACGAAGAGGGCTATGTGTTCCTGCACGATCGCGTCAAGGACATGATCGTGTCGGGCGGCGAGAACGTGTACCCCGCCGAGGTCGAGAACGTGTTGATGACCCATCCTGCGGTCGGTGACGTCGCGGTGATCGGCGTTCCCGACATGACGTGGGGTGAGGCGGTCAAGGCGATCGTCGTCCCTGTCTCGGTCGGCTGCCCCAGCGAGTCGGAGCTGATCGCCTATGCACGCGACCGGCTCGCCGGGTTCAAGCTGCCCAAGTCGGTGTCGTTCGCCGAAGACCTGCCCCGCACTCCGAGCGGCAAGGTGCTCAAGCGGGCGCTGCGCGAACCGTACTGGGAAGGTGTCGGGCGGCGGATCGGCTGACCCGGCGTGATAGACACGACGGCATGGAGATTCTGGCCAGCCGGATGCTGATTCGGCCGGCGGACTATCAGCGGTCGCTGGCGTTCTACCGCGACGAGCTGGGCTTGGCGATCGCCCGCGACTACGGCGCGGGCACCGTGTTCTACGCCGGGCAGTCGCTGATCGAACTCGCAGGCCACGGCGGACCGCACGCGGGCGGCACGATGTGGCTGCAGGTGCGCGATGTCTACGCCACCGAAAAGGAGCTTTCGGGTCGGGGCGTGCCGATCACGCGGGCGGCCCGTCAGGAGCCGTGGGGACTGCACGAGATGCATGTCAACGATCCCGACGGCGTGCTGCTGATTTTCGTGCAGGTGCCCGAGACCCACCCGCTGCGCCGCGACACCCGGCAGTAGGTTTCAGCGCGAGGCGGTGGCCAACGGCCAGCCGACCGACGCCAATCGAGACGCAACCTGGTGCATCTCTTCAGGATTCGGCTCCTGAGCAATGACCTGGTGGATCGCGTCGCGGATCTCGTCTTCGGTCACGGTGTCGGCGGTGGTGCCCTTGAGCACGGTCTGCGCGGCGCTGACGACCTCGTCTTCGGTGAGTGACCGCTTCAGCAGCGCGAGGAGGGGAAAGTAATCCTTCGGCGGCACACCGTCCGGATAGCCGCGACGCAGCCACGAGAGCACGTTGTCCAACACGTTGAGGTTCTCTGTCATGATGTCGCCGTTCATTTTTCGGGCATGAAGGGAAACAGGTCGATGCCGGTGTGGTGGATGATGGTGGACCGGGTGATCCACAGCACCGCGGTGACGATCACCCAGCCGACGAACACGAACAGCGCCACACCGACGTATCTCCGGACCGGGTTGGGTGCGCTCACGGTGCCGTCGGCGGACTCGTCACCCGCTCCGTTGGAGAAGGCCACCAGTCCGGTCGCGAACAGCGCGGGCAGCCCCGCTCCCAGCACGAGCCCGACCACCAGCACCTTGAGGATGCTTTCCAGATAAGTCATCGACGTTCCTTTGCTACACCATCGCCGCGGTCTTGCTCGGCGTCTCGCGCAGTTGCGGGGGCACGACGGAGTTGGTGGCGTCGTCCCAGTCGGCGTTGACGTTGTTGTGGTCCACCTTCTGCTGCTTGGCCCGCCGCCACATGTAGAACGAGAGCCCCACGAGCGTGAGGAAGATGAGGCTGTCGCCGGCGAGGTCGGACCCGGTGAGTGTCTTCACCCCGTGGGAAAGCCAGAACGAAAGCGCCCCAACGAATCCCGCGGCGGGCAGCGTGATCAACCAGGCGACCGCCATCCGGCCGGCCACCGCCCAGCGGACGTCGGCGCCCGGCTTGCCGACACCGCTGCCGAGGATTGATCCGGTGGCGACGTGGGTGGTCGACAGCGCCATGCCGGCGGCGCTGGAGCTGAGAATGATTGCGGCCGAAGATGCTTCGGCGGCGAAGCCCTGCGGGGAGTCGATCTCCACGAGCCCCTTGCCCAGGGTGCGGATGACGCGCCAACCGCCGAGATAGGTGCCCAGACCGATCGCGACCGCACAGCTGAAGATGACCCAGAACGGCAGGCCGTTCTCCTTGACGTCGCCGCTGAGGTTTCCGGTGGTGATGAGTGCGAGCGCGATGACGCCCATGGTCTTCTGCGCGTCGTTGGTGCCGTGCGACAGTGCGACCAGTGAAGCGGTCGCGATCTGACCCCAGCGGAAGCCCTCGCGACGGCGACTCACCGCCACCTTGCGGGTGATCCGGTACACCAGCCAGGTGCCGCATGCGGCCACCAGACAGGCGATGAGCGGCGCGGCGACCGCGGGGATGAGCACCTTCTGGGTGATGCCGCTCCAGTTGACGCCCGCGGTGCCCAGCGCGGCGAGGCCCGCGCCGATCAGCCCGCCGAACAGCGCGTGCGACGAGCTTGAGGGTATGCCGAACAACCAGGTCAGCAGGTTCCACAGGATCCCACCGATCAGCCCGGCGAAGATGATCGTCAAACCCGTCGACGCATCGATTGACGGCAGCAGAGCGCCGCTGTTGCCGTCCTGCACGTTGAGCACCGATGTGGTGACCGTGACCGCGACCTCTACCGAGAGAAACGCGCCGACGAGGTTGAGGACACCGGCCAACAAAACAGCCGTCTTGGGCTTGAGGGCGCCGGTGGCAATTGACGTCGCCATCGCATTGCCGGTGTCGTGGAAGCCGTTGGTGAAGTCGAATGCCAACGCGGTCGTGATCAACAGCACGAGGATGATCAGCTCGGTGCTCACGGCGCTAATTCTGCGGCCACAGCGGCCATTCGCCTAATTCATGGCCACTTTCGAGGGGCGTGTCGAGCAGGTAGTTCGCCGCTGCGGGCAATCTGTTCATCGATTGTTCACCCGACGGCGGTCGGGTGTTTGCCCACGGCGTCGGACTCGACTTGTTCGAACTCGCATTAGCATCATCCAATCGGGAGCGGGTAGACCCGATGCGACACGCGGGAGGGCACAGTGACGAAGTTTCTGGCCAGAATCGTCGCGTGGATCACCGCGGGTTATCCCGAGGGGGTGCCCGGACCGGATCGGGTGCCGCTGTTCTCGCTGCTTCGGCGGCGGCTCACCGATGACGAGGTGAGGACCGTCGCGGTGGAATTGAAGCGGACGGGCGAGTTCGACGACGCCGACATCGGGGTGCTGATCACGTCGATCATCGATACGCTGCCCACGCCGGAGGATGTCGAGCGGGTCCGGCAGCGCCTGGCGGTGCGGGGCTGGCCGCTCGACGACCCACGCGATCCGGAGGACGACCCATAACCGTCCTGACCCCGATCGCGGTCGGTTCGGGTGCCGCGGCCCTGTCACTCCTGCCCACGGTTCAGGAGATGCTCGCCGGACGCGCCAGCATCCTGCCGGTGCCCGCTGATGACGAACGCGAAACATCGCTGCTGTCAACGTCGTTGCGTGCCGGTGCCGCGATCGACGACGACGTCGCCGTCGTGGTATCCACGTCCGGCACGACCGGAACTCCCAAGGGGGCGATGCTGACCGCCGCGGCGTTGACGGCCAGCGCGGAGGCCACGCACCACCGGCTCGGCGGGCCGGGACAGTGGCTGCTCGCGCTGTCGGCGCATCACGTCGCGGGGTTACAGGTGTTGGTGCGTAGCGTGGTCGCCGGGACCACGCCGGTGGCGATCAGGCCGAGCTTCGTTGCGGATGAGCTGATTTCGGCTGTAGCCGCGTTGGGACCTGGGCGCCGCTATGCCTCACTGGTGGCCGTGCAACTCGACAAGGCGCTGCGGGACTCGGAGTCTGCGGCCGCATTGTCGAGCCTGGACGCGGTCCTGCTCGGCGGCGGTCCGATGCCCGCCCCCCTCGCCAGACAAGCTGCCGCAGCAGGGATTCCGGTGGTTCGGACGTACGGCATGAGCGAGACCGCCGGCGGGTGCGTGTACGACGGTGTGCCGCTGGATGGGGTACGGATCCGGATCGTCGACGGCCGGATCGTGCTGGGCGGGGCGACGCTGGCGAAGGGCTACCGCAATCCGGTGACTCCGGACCCGTTCGCCGAAGCGGGCTGGTTCCGCACTGATGACGTCGGCGCCGTTGATGCTTCGGGACGGCTGACGGTGCTGGGCCGGGCCGACGACGCGATCAGCAGCGGCGGGCTGACCGTCATCCCGCAGGTCGTCGAGGCCGCGGTGGTCGGGCATCCGGCGGTCGCCGAGTGCGCGGTGTTCGGGGTGCCCGACGAACGGTTGGGCCAGCGGGTGGCCGTCGCCGTGGTGCTCGTAGCCGGCTGCGACGCGCCCACGCCTGCCGAACTCCGCGGGCAGGTCGCCGCGGCACTGGATGTCACTGCGGCGCCCCGCGAGGTCCACATCGTCGACGAGTTGCCGCGGCGCGGCATCGGCAAGATCGACCGGCGAGCCCTTGCGGCCCGGTACTCCGATCTGGGCTAAGCGGTCAGGGGGCGGGCTTGAGCGGATCGTGGCCGATCGTCATCAGCCGGTGCCGCCAGTTCTCCTGTCCTGCGGTCGGCTCGAGATCGTCACGACGTTCGGCGTGGATACGGTCGACCACCTTGCGCATCACGCGTTCGTCCTCGTCGGTCAGGTCGCCGCGCCGCTTCTGCAGCACCTCCAAGACCGCGCGGCCCGTCTGCGTGCCGGCCTGATCCGGCATCTCCTCGGATTCCTCGCCGGCCGACCGCGTGCGCAACCAGTCCATCAGCTCACGGGAGGTCATGTTGACCACCCGGTGGAACTCCTCCCAGAGTGCGGGGTCTACGTCGACATGATGGGCCATCACTTTCACCTCCGCCGATCGGCTACCCGGCGACCGGGGGAGCTAACCCGATCCGAGGGTGATCCGCCCGGATTCGTCCACGTCATCGACGACACCACGATCGCGATTCCCGAGCGGCCGGGCAACAAGCGTGTCGACGGCTATCTCAATGTCCTGCAGAACCCGCATGTGGGCACGCTGTTCCTGATCCCGGGCCGCGGCGACACGCTTCGAGTCAACGGTACGGCCAGAATCGTCTCGGACGCAGACTATTTCGACGCGCTGGCGGTGAAAGGAAAACGGCCGCTCCTGGCGCTGGAGGTCGCGGTAGAAGAAGTATTCTTCCACTGCGCCAAAGCCTTTCTGCGTTCGGACGCATGGGACCCTTCGACCTGGAATCCGTCGGCGCTGCCGAGCGTCGCGCAGCTGCTCAAGGCGATTCGGTACGACTGGAGCCAGGCCCAGCTCGACGAGTACCACAGCGAGGAGAACACCCGCAGCCGGCTGTACTGACCCCCCGGCGATTTGGGGGTTGAGTGGTCGCGGTGAGCGCAACCAGCTACACCGAAATCACCAGTCATTAGGGTGGCGGCATGCGGACAGGTCGCAAGGAGGCGGTGGCGGTCGCTGTCGGCGTGGTGTTGGTCGTCGCCGCGTTCGTCATACCGCACCTGCATCTGGGCATCGTCACGCCGCTGATCAACGCGACGCCGAAGCGCTTCCACGACTACGCCGACACCGCGCCGATCTTCGGGTGGTGGAACGCACACGTCGGATGGGGCACGATTGCGGCGATTCTGATCGGCGCAGCGGCGGTGCTGTGGGGGCCGTCGCTCGCGCAGCGACTGCCGTGGCGCGCGGTCCTGTGGGTCACCTGGCTGACGGCGTGTGCGTGGGCGTTCTCGCTGGCGATGGTCGACGGTTGGCAGCGCGGCTTCGCCGGGCGGCTCACCGACCGTCACGAATACCTGCGACAGGTGACGACCGTCACCGACATCCCCTATGCCCTGCGTACGTTCGCCGACAGAATCCTTGACTATCAACCGGATTCATGGATCACCCACGTGTCGGGGCATCCGCCGGGGGCGCTGCTGACATTCGTCTGGCTGGACCGCATCGGTCTGGGCGGGGGCGCGTGGGCGGGGCTGCTGTGTCTGCTGATCGGCTCGAGCGCGGCCGCCGCGATCCTGGTGGCGGTGCGCGCGCTGGCCGATGAGCGGACCGCCCGGCTGGCCGCGCCGTTCGTCGCGGTGGCACCGACGGCGATCTGGATCGCGGTGTCGGCTGACGGTTACTTCGCGGGCGTGGCGGCGTGGGGTATCGCGCTGCTGGCGGTGGCCGTCGCGCGCACGACGCGTTGGCCGGCACTGGCGTCCGCTGGCGCCGGTCTGCTGTTGGGCTGGGGCATCTTCCTGAACTACGGGTTGGGGCTGATGGTGCTGCCGGCGCTGGCGGTGTTGATGTGCGCGCCGGACTGGCGGGCCTCGCTTCGCGCGGCGGCACCGGCGATCGTCGTTGTCCTCGCGATCGTTGGGCTTTTCGCGATCCAGGGCTTCTGGTGGTTCGACGGCTATCAGCTGGTGCAGGAACGGTATTGGCAGGGCATCGCCAACGACCGCCCGTTCCAGTACTGGGGGTGGGCGAATCTGGCATCCGTGGTGTGCGCGATCGGCCTGGGCAGCGTGGCCGGGATCGGAAGGTCGTTCGACATCGCCGCAATCCGACGCCGACCCGGCCTGCACATGATCCTCGTGGGCGCGCTGCTGGCGATTGTGTTCGCCGACCTGTCGATGCTGAGCAAGGCCGAGACGGAACGCATCTGGCTGCCGTTCACCATCTGGCTGACCGCTGCGGGCGCGTTGCTGCCGCCCCGGTCACACCGGTGGTGGCTGGCCGTCAACGTGGTGGGCGCCCTGCTGCTCAACCACTTCATTCTGACGAATTGGTAACGGACGCGAGTCAAGCAGACACCTGCGGCCGCGCGACTGGACTCTGGTGACATGGACCCGATCGACCGCCCGCGGCGACAGCGGCTGATCCGCTGGCGCAGCCCGCTGCGCGGGTTGTGGCTGACGTCGGTGTTCGGCGCGGTGCTGTTGGTCGGGTTGCCGGTGGTGATCCTCACCGGCCTGCTGTCCTACATCGCTTACGGGCCGCAGTTCGGTCAGGCCATTCCGGCCGATGTCGGTTGGCTGAAGTTGCCGACCTTCGACTGGCCCACCGATCCGTCGTGGCTGTATCGGCTCAACCAGGGTCTGCATGTCGGGCTCGGACTCGTGCTGGTGCCGGTGGTGCTCGCGAAGCTGTGGTCGGTGATACCCAGGCTCTTCGCCTGGCCGCCGGCGCGCTCGATCGCCCAACTGGCCGAACGTGTTTCGCTGCTGATGCTGGTCGGCGGCGTGCTGTTCGAAATCGTCACCGGCGTGCTGAACATCCAGTACGACTATATTTTCGGGTTCAGCTTCTACACCGCGCACTACTTCGGTGCGTGGGTGTTCATCGCCGGGTTTCTGGTGCACATCGCGATCAAGATTCCGCGAATGTGGGCGGGGTTGCGGTCCCGGTCGATGCACACTGTGCTGCGTACCTTGCGCGAGGACACCGTCGCGGATCCGTATACGCCCGACGGGTTGGCCCCCGCCGACCCGGAACCCGCGACGTTGAGCCGTCGCGGCGCGCTGGCGCTGGTCAGCGGCGGCGCAGCGGTGGTCGCCGTACTCACCGCCGGGCAGGCCATCGGCGGGTGGACCAGGCCCGCCGCCCTGCTGCTGCCTCGCGGACGGACCCGCGGTGACGGACCGAATGACTTTCAGGTCAACAGGACCGCCGCCGCGGCGCGGATCACCCCCGACCTGACCGGCGAGCGTTGGCGGCTCGCCCTGACCGGCGGGCCGGTGCCCGTCGTGCTGGATCGCACGATGCTGACCGAAATGCCCCAGCGCACCGCCCGCCTGCCGATCGCCTGCGTCGAGGGCTGGTCGACCACCGAGACCTGGACCGGCGTACCGCTGCGCGACCTCGCACGACTGGCCGGCGTGCCGGAGCCCGCGTCGGCGTTCGTGCGGTCGGTGGAACGACGCGGTGCGTTCAATCGCGCGACGCTGCAACGCAATCAGGTCATGCACCCCGACGCCCTGCTGGCACTGAAGGTCAACGGCGCCGACCTGTCACCCGACCACGGGTTTCCGGCCCGGATCATCGTTCCCGCGCTGCCGGGTGTGCACAACACAAAGTGGGTGGCCCGCATCGAGTTCAGGCCGGTGGATTGACATGCGCGCCGGGCGTTTCCGTGATGTGTACGGATCACATCCGTTGCACCTGCTGACATTGCTCGCCGGCTTCGCGTTGTTCGGTTGTGTGCTCGCCACGATCACGCCCGCGGCGCTGTGGAACTCCCGCACGTGGTGGCAGTCGATCGTGGTGTGGTTCGCCGCTGCGATCGTCGTCCACGACCTCGTGCTGTTTCCGCTGTACGCGTTGGCCGACCGGATCCTGGGGCGGAGCACTCGAATCCCTCGGCTGCCGGTGCCGCTGCTGAACTACTTGCGGATCCCTGCGCTCGGTTCCGGGCTCACACTGCTGCTGTTCCTGCCCGGGATCGTCGAACAGGGCGAGGCGACCGTGCTGGCCGCCAGCGGGCAGACTCAGGACCCGTTTCTGGGCAGATGGTTGCTGTTGACCGCCGCGATGTTCGGGGTGAGCGCGGCCGTCTACGCCATCCGGTTGGCGACGAGCAGACGCTAGGACAGCGTCAGGCTCGCAACCACCCGGTTTCCGATCGGATGGACCCTGGTCAGCACCAGCCCCGCGTGCTCGGCGATCTCGGCGGCGCAGTCGATGCCCACCGAGGCCCATTGGAACCAGGGGCCGACCGTGCACGACGACTCCAACCGGACCCAGCCGGTGCGGATACCGTTGGTCAGCGCCTCGAACTCGGCGATGCAGCGACCGCCACGGCGCAGCAACTCGGCCGCCCTGCGCAGCACCCGCAGCGGGTCACCGCCGAGCCCCACGTTGCCGTCGGCCAGCAGTACGGTCTGCCACCGACCGGTCGCAGGCAGTTGCCCGAACACGTCCCGGCGCAACACGGGAGCGCCGTTTCGGCGGGCCAGGCCGACAGCGGTCGCGGACTGGTCGACACCCAGTGCGGGGACACCGCGTCGGATCAGCTCGATCACCAACCGGCCGGGACCGCAGCCGAGGTCGATCGTGGGACCTTCGCAGAGGTCGACGACGGCCCTGTCGAACCGGCCGTCGGCGTGCGCACCACCGATCCAGTTGTGCACGGGGAGCTTTCGCACCTCACCGTCATCCTGGCGGATCCAACAGCACTCACCGTCGAGGGCGCGGTCGTAGAGTTGTCCCAGCATCAGGCCCGCACCGCTTCGGTTGCACGCGCGAACCGGCTGTGCGGCAAGCACTCCCGGCGGACGACGCCGACGTCGTCGAGAGTGTCGAAATCCGCGAGCATGTCGACCATGGCGACGTCGACCCCGTCGCTACGCAACGCCGCGAGCGTCATCGCGCCGGTGTCGGGCCGCGACATCGGCACCGTCCTCAGGCAGTCCGCCATGGACGGCCGCGAGACGCCCAGCACCCACCAGCCGCCGTCCTCGGCGAGTCCGAGCACCGCGTCGGTGCCGATCAGGTTCCGGCCGCAGCCGGCAAGCAGTTCGGCGCTCACCTGCGGGGTGTCCATCCCGATCTGCAGGACCGGGATACCGGTGGACGCGTCGGCGTGCGCGTTCGCCAATCGCTCGGCGAAGTCGGCGCCGCGCTGGGCCAGCACCGTGAAATCCGCGAGGCTGCGGCGTATTTCGTCGCCGCGACTCGCGCAGTTCAGGTCACCGGTCATCGCGACGACCCTGCGCTCGACGGGTGCGCTGGCCACGGCTTCGAGTGTGTCGAGCAGCGCGGCCGCGGCGATGTCCGCGGCGGCGGTGGCACCGATCGACGCCGCGAGGCGCGTCTTCGCCAACCCCGGCACGGGTGCCTTGGCCACTACCAGCGCGGTCACCGGTAGGACCGTCATGAGATCACCCGCCAGAAGTCGAGAGCCGCCACCGCACTGCCGCGCAGCGAACCGCTCACCTTGGACCTCCCGCCGGTTCGCGGGCCATAGGCGACGTCGCGCTCCACCACGTGCCAGCCCGCAGCGGCCGCCCGGACTAGCAGTTCGAGCGGATACCCAGATCGGCGATCGCTCACACCAAGGCCGAGCAACGCATCGCGGCGGGTGACGCGCATCGGCGCGATGTCGTGCACCAGCAAACCGTGGCGCCGGCGCAGCCGCCAGCACACCGCCGCGGTGCCCAGCCGGGCATGCCAGGGCCACTTCACGTCGGGCACCGGCCGACGCCGGCCGATCGCCATGTCCGCGCCGCGGTCGAGCTCGTCGACCAGCGCCGGCAGGTCACCCGGGTCCAGTGAGCCGTCGGCGTCCAAAACCGCAACGATCGGCGTCGTCGCCGCCACCACCCCGGCATGCACCGCAGCGCCGTAACCGGGGCGTTTCTCGGCGACCACCTCGGCGCCGTGCCGCAGCGCCACCTGCGCGGTTGCGTCGGTGCTGTTGTTGTCTACCACCAGCGGCCGGTATCCGGCCGGCATCGCCGCGAGCACGCCGGGCAGTGATTCCGCCTCGTCGAGGCACGGCAGCACCACGGTCACCGGACAGTCGGGCATGGTGTCGAGGCTAACCACCGCCCCGTGGCCCCAACCAGCCGATTGGTGACGAATCCGTGACATCGGCGCAGGTCGTGGCCGCATCGGTCTAGTCTCGGGAAGTGTGACGCGCGTTTTGATCGCCGACGACGACACCGTCGTGCGCGACGTCGTGCGGCGCTATCTCGAACGCGACGGACTCGACGTGGCGATCGCCCACGACGGGACGGAGGCGCTGCGGCTACTCGGTTCCCAGCGCATCGACGTCGCCGTGCTCGACGTGATGATGCCCGGCCCGGACGGGCTGACACTGTGCCGCAACCTCCGCCAGCGCGGCGGCTATACGGTCCCGGTGATTCTGTTGACCGCGCTCGGCGAGGAGGACGATCGGATCGCGGGCCTGGAGGCCGGCGCCGATGATTACCTCACCAAGCCGTTCAGCCCGCGCGAACTGGCGTTGCGAGTGCGCTCGGTGCTGCGACGCGCGCCCTCGCCGACTGCCAGGCTGCCGTTGAACGTCAGCGTCGGCGGTCTGACGGTGTCGACGGCGGCGCGCACGGTGACCGTCGAGGGTGCGCCCGTGTCGCTGACCAACCGGGAGTTCGACCTGCTGCTGTTCTTCCTCACCCACACCGACGTGGTGTTCAGCCGCGAAGAGCTGCTGAAGCGGGTGTGGCACTGGGATTTCGGCGATCTGTCGACGGTGACGGTGCACGTCAAACGGTTGCGCTCGAAGCTGGGTGAACACCACCGGGTGCAGACGGTCTGGGGCCGCGGCTATCTGTGGAGCAGCGAAGCGCGCTCACCGGAAGGGCAGAGCGCGTAGTGCCGACCGACCTGTGGGAGATCATCGGGTTGGCGTTGGCGTGCTCGGTGCCCGTGGTGCTCGCCGGTGCGCTCGTCATCCGCCTGGCCCGGTCCTGGTCGCTGGCGGTGAGCATGGTGGCGCTGGTGCTCATTCCGGTGTTGGCGACGTTCACCGGCGTCCTCGGCGCCAGCGGGTTCATGATCACCGAAACCTTCGAGCAGACCGCGATTGTCTTGGTGATCGTCTCGGTGGTGACGATTCCCGCCGCGGTGATGCTGGCGCGCTACCAGGCCCGCCGCACCGTGTGGGAGCAGGAGATCCGCGAGTCCGAACGGGCCGCCGAACAGTCGCGTCGCAGGCTGGTCGCGTTCGTCAGCCATGACCTACGCACCCCGCTGGCCGGCATACGCGCGGTATCCGAGGCGATCGCCGACGGTGTGGTACCCGACGCCGAAGTGCGGGTGCACGCGAAAACCATTGAGCACGAGTCGATCCGACTGTCCGAGATGGTCGACGACCTGTTCGAGATGTCGAAGATCAACGCGGGTGCGATCCAGCCGGTGTTCGACAAGGTCGCGCTCGACGAGGTCGTCGACGACGTCCTGACCGCCCACCGGATCGCCGCCGAGCGCGCAGGCGTGGCGTTGACGGTCGACCTGCCTGCGACGCCGGTGCGGGTGCTGGGCAGCGACCGGGCACTGGTGCGGGTGTTGTCCAACCTGGTGGCCAACGCGATCGCCCACACCCCGGCGGGCGGCCGGGTGCTGCTGGCACTGGGATCCGACGAGAACGGCGCGTGGGCGCGCGTCGACGACACCGGCGTCGGCATCGACGAGGCCGATCTGCCGCGGGTGTTCGACGTCGCGTACCGCGGCTCGAACGACCGGGTGCCACGGGCGGATTCGTCACTGCCCAGCGGTTCGGGGTTGGGCCTGGCAATCGCCGCGGGCCTGGTGCAGGCGCATCGCGGGACGTTGTCGGCACGCAACCTGGGCAGCGGCGCGCGGTTCGAAGTGCGGTTGCCGCTGGCGGCGGACTAGTTGTACCGGGACAGGACGTTGGTAGCAGGCGTGTCGGCTTGATGTGAGGAGAACCTCCGGATGAGGTGTGGCTTGTCTAGGTCCACCACCGTCCGGAGGTTCTCGTGTCCCACCGTAATGCCCGTACGACGTTTCACGGCCGACTGCTGATAGTGCAGCGGTATCAGGCCGGCTGGGCTAAAGCCCATATCGCCAAGGCGATGGGGGTGTCGCGCAAGTGCGTACACACCTGGATCACTCGCTACGAAACCGACGGCGAGGCGGGCCTGTGCGACCGGCCCTCGCGCCCGCATACCACGCCCACCCGGGTTACCCACGGCCTCGAAAATCAGATCGTGGCTTGGCGGCGTCGGCACCGCTGCGGTCCCGACGAGATCAGCGCGAAGCTGGGTGTGTGCGCCCGCACGGTGTCGCGTGTGCTGCGCCGACGCGACGTGCCCTATTTGCGTGACTGTGACCCGATGACCGGTCACGTTATCCGCGCCTCCAAGGCCACCGCCGTACGTTATGAACGATCCCGGCCCGGTGAACTGGTCCATATGGACGTCAAGAAGCTGGGCCGCATACCCGACGGAGGCGGTTGGCGCACACGGGCGCGGTAACACTGGCTTAGATGTCAACCGGCGTAACGGGTTTGACTACATCCACTCACTTGTTGATGACTACAGCCGGCTGGCCTACAGCGAAATCCTTCCCGACGAGAAAGGCTCCAGCTGCGCTGGGTTTCTGCGCCGCGCCGCAGCCTACTTCTGCGCCCACGGCATCCCTGCCATCGAACAGATCATGACCGACAACGCCTGGGCCTACCGATACTCGCTACGCGAAGTCAGCGCTGAGCTGGGCGCTCGCCAGATCTTCATCAAGCCGCATTGCCCCTGGCAGAACGGAAAGGTGGAACGCCTCAACCGCACGCTGCAGACCGAATGGGCCTACAAGCGCGTCTTCACCTCCAACAGCCAACGCGCCGCAGCCCTTGCCCCCTGGCTCAAGTACTACAACACTCAACGGCGTCACAGCGCACTCGGTGGACTGCCGCCCATCAGCCGACTGCAACCAACCTCATGACCGAGTACAACTAGTCGGGGAGCGAGTTGCTCAGGCGTTCGGTCGCGGCGACGTAGTCCTCGATGAACTCCCGAACCACTTCTCGAGCGGGTTTGACCTTGTTCATCAGCCCGACGCCCTGCCCGACAAAATACGTCGCCAACGCCTGGGCACCGGGATGGCCCTGCGAGGCGAGCACGTCGATCCGGCGGATGACCGGCTCCGACAGCATCGACTGCAACGGCAACGGCAGCGGCCGCTGGCCGCCGTCGTTCGGCAGCCACGCTTGTGTCCAGTCCGAAACGAGCTGTCGCGCAGGCTTTCCCGTCCTACCCGCCGAACGGACGGTATCGCGCGACGTCGCGGCCAGAAACTTCTGCTTGGTGTGCGGCGCGGTCTCGGCCTCCTCGGTGGTGAGCCACACCGATCCGGTCCATGCCCCGTCGGCGCCCATCGCCACCGCCGCCGCCATCTGCCGGCCCGTGACGATGCCCCCCGCGGCGAGTACCGGAACCTTGGACCCGGCGGCCTCCACAGCCTCTAAGACCTCGGGGACCAGCACCAGCGTCGTCACCTCGCCGCAGTGTCCGCCGGCTTCGGTGCCCTGCGCGACGATCAGGTCAACGCCGGCGCGCACCTGTTTGACGGCGTGCTCCTTGGCCCCCACCAGCGCCGCGACCGGAATGCCGCGCTCCTTGCCCGCCTCGATCATGTAGTCCGGCGGCACACCGAGCGCGTTGGCGATCAGCTTGATCGGATGGCTCATCGCCACGTCGAGCAGGTCCTTCCCGGTGTTGCCGGACAGGATGGGCGGACCGGTGCGCGGCGACGCCTCCGGCTCGATGTCGTGAGCCGCCAGCAGTTCGGTGATGAAGCCGCGGTACTCGTCGGGGATGCGCGCGGCGAGGTCGCCGGTCGACAGCTTCTCCCCTTTGCCCTCGAACTTCGCGGGCACGATGATGTCCAGGCCGTACGGCTTGCCGCCGACATGGTCGTCGATCCACGACAGTTCCTGATCCAGCAGCTCGGGGGTGTACGCGGTCGCGCCCAGCACGCCGAACCCACCGGCGTTGGTCACCGCGGCGACGACGTCACGACAGTGGCTGAACGCAAAGAGCGGAAAGTCGATACCGAACTGTTCACAGATGGCGGGTTTCACGCCACCAGTATCACTAAGTCAGACCTGTATCCGAAAGAAACTTCCGGATCTCGTCGAGCATCTGCCGGCCGACGAGCAACTCGAGGTCGTTGTGTCCGGCGCCCGGCACCAGCACATAGCGCTTCGGTTCGTTGGCGGCGTCGAACAGCCGACGGCTCATCGGCTCGGGCACGACGTCGTCGCGAGCCCCCGCGATCACCATCAGCGGCACCCGTACCGACGCGATGCGGTCGACCGACGGGTAGCGGTCCGTCAGCAACCAACGCACCGGCAGCCACGGGTAGTGCACCGCGCCGACGTCGGGCAGCGAGGTGAACGGCGAGCGCAGCACCAGCGAGTGCGGCGGCCGCTCAACACCGAGCCCGATAGCGACTGCGGCGCCGAGGGATTCGCCGAAATAGGTGATCTTCTCGACTTCCGGCTGCGCGGCCAGCCAGGCTTGCGCGGCCCGTGCATCGGCAGCCAGACCCTCCTCCGACGGGCGGCCCGGATTCCCGCCGAACCCGCGGTAGTCGAACAACAGCACAGAGCAGCCCATCCGGTTCAGCGCCGAGGCCAGCGGCACGCGCATCGACCGATCGCCGGCGTTGCCGTTGAACACCAGCACGGCGGGAGCCTCGCCCTTGATCGGGAAAAACCAACTGGCCAGCCGGATTTCGTCGTCGGTCTCGAACACCACGTCCTGCCCGTTGGGGAGCATGGTGGCGGCAGCCGGCAGTGGACCCGGCGACGGGAAGTAGATCAACCGCCGCTGCTGGGACCAGAGTAGACCGATCAGACCCGCCGCCACGAGCGTGACGATAACGAGTACGCCGACCGTCCGGCGCATCAGGCCCGCAACGGCGCGAACGCGAACTCGCGCAACCCGTCGCGTGGGTCCACCGCCGCGTGGAACCCGAGTACGTCGGCGGCCCGCGCGGGGTCCGCGACGATATGGCGGACGTCGCCGCTGCGGTACTGTCCGGTGACCACGGGCGGGGCGTCACCGCGTGTTTCGCACAGCTCGGTGGCCACCTCCAGTATCGAGATCGGCCGTCCCGAACAGACGTTGAAAGCGCCGAACCCCTCCAACCGGGATTCCACCGCGGCCACGTTGGCCGCCGCGACGTCGTCGACGTGCACGAAGTCGCGCATCTGCCCACCATCTTCGAAAACCCGTGGTACATCACCAGATTCGAGTTCCGACCGGAAGATCGCCGCCACCCCCGAATACGGGGTGTCGCGCGGCATGTAGGGGCCGTACACGTTGTGGTACCGCAGGGCTGTGACGGCGCCGCCGACCGCCTCGGCCCATGCCAGCGCGTAATGCTCTTGAGCCGTCTTGCTGGCCGCATAGAGGCTGCGGGGCCGCAGCGGGGCGTCCTCGCCCACCAGCCGCCACTGCACGAGCACCCCACACAGCGGGCACCGGTGCTCGAACACGCCGGCGTCGAGGTCGGCGCGGGTGCGCGGCTGCGGGTCGACCGGCCCGTGTTCCGGGCAGTCGTAGCGCCCTTGGCCGTAGACCACCATCGAGGACGCCAGCACCAACCGCTGACAGCCCGCTGCGAACATCTCGGCTAGCAGCACCGCGGTGCCGTAGTCGTTGTGACTGCCGTACGACGGCGCGTCCGCGGCGTTCACCCCCGCTCCGACCACGGCCGCCTGATGGCACACCACGTCGATGCCCTTCATCAGCGGCGCCAGCGCGGACGCGTCGCGGACGTCGAGCACCCGGCAGTCCGCGGGTGCCTCGGCGCCGGGCCCGTGGGCGGCGGGCAGCATCGCGTCGACAGCGATGACGTCGTGGCCGGCCTCGCGCAGCGCCGCGTCGACCCGGGCGCCGATGAAACCGGCCGCGCCGGTCAGCAGGACTCTCACGGGAGTTCGAACGGCAGTCGGATGCCGTCGTGCGGCTGGCAGTGCGTACAGGAATTGTCCTGGGCTGTGTTTTCGATCGCCTCGTGCACGAGTTTCTTGAACGGCACCAGGTTGCGTTCGAATTCGGCGAATACGTCCACCGCCCGCACGCCGGCGCCCGTCTCGATGCCGGCATCCAGGTCGGTCACCAAGGCGATTGCGGCATAACACATCTCGAGCTCACGAGCCAGCACCGCCTCGGGGTATCCCGTCATGTTCACCAGGGTGAAGCCCTGCTCGGCGAACCACCGGCTCTCGGCGCGGGTGGAAAACCGCGGTCCCTGCACCACCACCATGGTGCCGCCGTCGATGACACCGGGCAGATCGACGGCCGCGGCGCGCAACGTCGGGCAGTACGGGTCGGCGAATGCGACATGGATGCCGCCCGAGTCGAAGTAGGTGTCGGGGCGGCCGCTGGTGCGGTCGACCAGTTGGTCGGGCACCACCATGGCGCCCGGCCCGAAGTCGGAGGTGAGGCTGCCAACGGCACACGGTCCGAAGATGCGTCGCACACCGAGTGCGCGCAGCGCCCACATGTTGGCCCGGTACGGCACCGTGTGCGGGGAGAACTCGTGGTTGACACCATGCCGCGGCAGGAACGCCACTTCGTGTTCGCCGACGGTTCCCACGGTGATCGGGGCGCTCGGCACGCCGTACGGGGTGTCGAGGTTGACGCTGCGCGCGTCGGGCCCGAAGAAGCTGTAGAAGCCGCTCCCGCCGATGACTCCGAGCACGGTCTAAGCGGGCGGTTGATCGTCGGTTTCGTCGAGCCGTTGCGACGCGAGGCGCACGGTGTCGCGGATCTCGAACGCGTCGGTGGCAAAGCCGCCGACGGCGTTGGCGACGTCCTTGACCGCGGTGGTGATGATCGAGACCACCTCACCGACAGTCGATACGCCGGAGTCGAAGATCTCCTGCACGGCGTCCTTGCGAATCTCCGCCTTGCTGAGTCGGTCCTCCATGCGCTCAGTCTGCCACGGTCTGCGCCCGTGGGAGACTGTCGCTCGTGGCCACATTCGCCCAGTGGGTCGAAGGCGCGCGCCCGCGCACCCTGCCCAACGCGATCGCGCCGGTGATCGCGGGCACGGGCGCCGCGGCCTGGCTGCACGCCGCCTGCTGGTGGAAGGCGCTGCTCGCGCTGGCCGTGGCCGTCGCTCTGATCATCGGGGTGAACTACGCCAACGACTACTCGGACGGGATCCGCGGCACCGACGACGTTCGGGCCGGCCCGCTGCGGTTGGTCGGGTCGAAGGTCGCCACGCCGAGGGCGGTGCTCACGGCCGCGGTGGTGAGCATGGCCCTCGCGGCGGTGGCCGGCCTGGTGCTGGCGGCGGTGAGCGCGCCGTGGCTGATCGCGGTCGGCGCGGTCTGCATCGCTGGGGCGTGGCTGTACACCGGCGGCAAGCGGCCCTACGGCTATCTGGGGCTGGGCGAGGTCGCGGTGTTCGTGTTCTTCGGGCTGGTGGCCGTGCTGGGCACGCAGTACACCCAGGCGCTGCGGATCGACTGGGTGGGCGCCGCGATTGCGGTCGCGATGGGCGCCATGTCGTCGGCGGTGCTGGTGGCCAACAATTTGCGCGACATCCCGACCGACAAGGAGTCGGGGAAGATCACGCTGGCCGTGCGACTCGGCGACGCGCGGACCCGGCTGTTGTATCAGGGTCTGCTGGCCGTGGCGTTCGCGTTGACATTGGTGCTGATGTCCGCGACGCCGTGGGCGGCGGTCGGCTTGATTGCGCTGCCGCTCGCGGTCCGCGCGGCGAGGCCGGTGCGGAAACGCCTCGGCGGCAAGGACCTCATTCCGGTACTGCGGGACACCGGGCTGACGATGCTGGTGTGGGCAGTGGCCGTCGCTATCGCCCTTGCGATTAGGTGACGGCCGTCGGGGCGTCGGCGGCCTTGACCAACTGGACCTCGGGCCGGGCGGGCACCGCGTCGGCGAGGAACCACCGGAACGCCAGGTTGCCGCGCGGATAGTCCACCGTGGTAATCGAATTCGGATGTTCGGTCATGCCGCGGGAGATGACGACCGTGACCGATCCGTCGGAGTTGGGCACCGCGCTGTAGCCGTTGACCGATGTCCTGGCGTCTGGGACACCGGCCATGAACTGGTTCCACACCACCAGGTTCCAGAACCGGCATGCCGGCGGCCGGTGCGTGACGATCAGCGCCTCGTCGTCGGAGAGTTCGAAACTACCGTAGGCGTAGCAGGCGTCACGCGCCGACCAGCCAAAGTTCGCATCGGGCACCTGGTACGGATCGGCGAATTGGTTTGCCACCTGCGAGATTTCGTGACCGAGAGCGTGATGGTCGTCGACCCGTACACCAACGGCCAGCGGCACGATCGCGAACATCGTGCGCAGCCACGCCGCACTGGCCCGTAGCGCGGCCGCCGTCTCCGGGTCGCCGTGGCGGATCGCGTCGGGCTCGTCGAGCGCCTCGATCTGCCACGCCACCGGTCTGCCGGTCAGCGGGTCGGCCTGGTAGTCGCGGGTCACCAGCACCACGCCGTCGTCGGTGGGCCCGTAGTCGAACGAGAAGTTGCCGTCGGCGTCCATGTCCAGGTCGTCGTCGCGGATGACCGCCACCACGCGGTCGGACCACGCGCCCGGTGACGGCTCGTTGTAGGCGGTCACCGAGAAGTACACGCTGTCGCCCTTGTTGCCGCTGATGCGGTAGCGGCGCTTCGGGTCGACCGGGCACATGAAGTACCAGGCGTCGGTGTTGTCGCCGCCCCAGCGGCGGTCGCGGCGGAACGGGGTGTTGAGCTCCACCCACTGCGGCCGGCTCGGCTCGGCGAACAGGTAGGTGTCGAACGCGACCCCGAGAGTCGTCGCGAGCATGCGGTAGCCGTCGGCGATGTGACGATCGTCGGTGACCGCGCGATCCCCCTCGAGGAAGGCGCGGTCCAGCCCGCCGAGCGTGTCGAGCAGTTCGCGCCAGGCGGCGGTGGACTCGTGTGTCATGCGCTGATTCCTCTCGAGATGAGTTCGGCGGTGCGGTCCACCCACGCGTCGTCCAGACCATCGCCGCGGGTGATCAAGGCCATGAATGTCATGCCCGCCACGGCCTCGACGAGTTCGGCGGCCGAGACGTCGGGCCGCACCTCACCGCGTGCCACCGCCGCCCCGAGCCGTTCGGTCAGGCCATGCGAGAGCACGTCGGCGAAGCGTTCGAGCAGCGCGGCGTGCAGTGGCGGGTTCGCGGCCATCTCACCGACGAGCCCAGGCAATGCGGCCCTGGCAGCGGGCGTGGTCAGCACGCCCGCTGTTCGGCGGACCATCTCGCGGACGTCGCCCGGCAGCGATCCGGTGTCGGGCAGTTCGGTGGCGGCGCTCACCGGAAACACGGCTTCATGCACGACGTGCGCCTTGCCCGGCCAGCGCCGGTAGATCGCGGGCTTGCTGGTTCCTGCCCGACGTGCGATCGCGTCGACGGTCAGGTCCGCGTAGCCGGTCTCGCCGAGCAGGTCGACCGTCGCGCGCAGGACGGCGCCGTTGATGCGTTTGTCGCGAGGTCGGCCGATTTCCGTCGTCATTACGAAACTGACAGTAACATAAGTTGCTGTGACCGACACCACATCACCCGCGCCCGTCGTGCTCGACGACCTCGCCGAGCCCCGCTTCCCGGCCGAGATGGAGCCGCTTCGCCAGATGATGGCGGCGATGGCGCCCGACTGCCCACTCAACGCCGACGTGCTGCACGCCAAGGCCAGCGCCGAAACCGGGCTCGACGCCTTCGGCGCCGACGACTATCGCGAGCGGCTGGACGTGTTTCTCGCTGCGCTCCAAGAGATTCCGGGCCTGCACGATGCCGGCGTCGTCAACTTCCACGCGCAGCTGTTGCAATGGTTGAAGAACCGGCTGCTGCTGACCGACCTGCTCGCCCGACATCCCGAGATCCACGACATCGAGTTGGCGCCGCCGGTCGTGATCGCCGGTCTGCCGCGCACCGGCACCACGCACCTGCACAACCTGCTCGCGGCCGGCCCCACCCTTCGCGCGCTGCCCTATTGGGAGAGCAACGAGCCGTTCCCGCTGCCCTCGGAGGCCGGTGTCGAGCCGGACCCGCGGCGCACCCGGATGGACGCCGCGGTGGAGTTCATGAACGCGGTGATGCCGCACTTCGCGTTGATGCACGAGATGACCACCGACCACGTCCACGAGGAGATCCAGCTGCTGGCCAACGACTTCTCATCGATGCTGTTCGAGACGCTCGGACACGTGCCGCGCTGGCGCGACTACTACCTGAGCCACGACCAGACGCCGCACTACGAGCATCTGGCCACCCAGCTCAAGGCGCTGCAGTTCCTGCGCGGCGGCAGGCGCTGGTTGCTCAAGTCGCCGCAGCATCTCGAGCAGTTGCCGGTGCTCGACCGCGTGTTCCCCGGGGTCGTGATGATCGCCACCCATCGCGATCCGGTGCCGGTGGTGTTGTCGATGCTGGCGATGCTCACGTACTCCGCGCGGATGCACTGCTCGCCGGTGCCCGTCGAGCAGATCGCGGCGTGCTGGGTGGACCGGCTCGAACTCATGCTCAACGCGTTGATCCGCGACAGAGACGTCATCGGAGCGGAGCGCTCGATCGACATTCGCTTCGACGACTTCATGGCCGATGAACTGAGCACTGCCGCAAGCGTTTATGCGCTAGCCGGTGAGCCATTCACCGATGAGGCCCGCGCCGCGATAGCCGACTATCTGGCCGGACACCAGCGCGGCCGGTTGGGCCGGGTCGCGACGTCGGCGGAGATGTTCGGCCTGGACCCGGATGACCTGCACGCCCGCTTCACGCCCTACATCGAGCGCTTTCTGTCCTAAGCGGCTTCGTCGAGCAGCGTGACGATTTCGTCGCGCAGCCGATCCGCATCGACGTGCTCGGTGATCAGTCGGAGGGCGCAGCGGTCACCGCCGCGCAGGATGCCGAGGATCAGGTGTTCGCAACCGATACTGGAGTCCTTGTGCGCCAAGGCTTCCCGCAGGGACAGCTCGAGTGCCTTCTTGGCCGGTTTGGTGAACGGAATGTGCCTGCGACGACGGGGCCGCCGGCCGGAGTTGCGAAGCGCGTTGTTCCACGCGTCGCGACCGAAATTGCGTACCACGTTGTCCCGCATGGCCCGCAGATCTATCCCGATCGAGCGCAGCGCATCGGCATCTTCGTCGAATGTCGGGTCGGCCGGCGTATCGGCCGAGTCCAGCTGTGCACGGACGGCTTCGGCCGTGACCCCGCGCCCTGCGAGCAGCCGCGAAAGATCGCGTCCCGCACTTTGCAAGACACCCACCAGCAGGTGCTCCGGCCGTATCGCTTCGGAATCCAACTCCCGCGCTTCTTCCTGCGCCAGCACCACGGCGATGCGGGCGTTGCGGCTGAACCTCTCGAACATGCTCACCCTTTCCTGTTGTACTTCTGGTGCACCGCCTGGCGGCTGACCTCGAGGGCGGCCGCAATGGCCTGCCAACTCCAGCCCTGCTCCCGCGCGTTCGCCACGTGAATGGCCTCCACACGTTCCTGCAAACGCTGCAAAGCGCGTACCGCCGCCAATCCGACTGCAGGGTCTGTGCTGGTCAGCGCGTCGACATCGGTCATGATGTCAACTTTACCTGACGTCTCTCGTTATGACAGCGGTTGTCTATACCCTTGCCCGGGTATCCGCATCCGGCAGCCGGACCCGAAAGGCATTCATGACCGCAGCACGGACACGCATCGACCAGCGCGATCTCGCGGAGGCGCAGCGCGTCGTCGCCGCGGTTTCCGACGCGTTCTCCGCCAAGGTGGTCGGCCAGGAGAACCTGCGCGAGTCGCTGCTGATCGGGCTGCTCACCGGCGGCCACATCCTCATCGAGAGCGTGCCTGGGCTCGCCAAGACCACGGCCGCGCGCGTCATCGCCGAATCCATCCACGGCGGATTCCAGCGCATCCAGTGCACCCCGGACCTGCTGCCCAGCGACATCATCGGCACCCAGGTGTACGAGTCGGCGACCAATTCGTTCGTCACCCAACTCGGCCCGGTGCACACCAACATCGTGCTGCTCGACGAGATCAACCGGTCCAGCGCCAAGACCCAGAGCGCGATGCTCGAAGCGATGGAGGAACGCCAGACCACGATCGCCGGCACCGAGTATCCGATTCCCGAGCCGTTTCTGGTCATCGCGACGCAGAACCCCGTCGACCAGGAAGGCACCTATCCGTTGTCGGAGGCGCAGACCGACCGGTTCATGCTCAAAGACGTCGTGCACTATCCCTCCGCCGAGCAGGAGGTGGAAGTGATGTTCCGGATGGACGCCGGCCTGTACGACAAGAACCACCGCAGCAGGCCGGTCGCCGGTCTCGACGACATTCGCCGGCTGCAGGATGTCGTCCGCCACATCCACATGGACCGCGCGCTGATGCACTACGCCAGCCAACTGGTCGGCGTCACCCGCGAACCCGATGCGCACCTACCCCGCCAGCTCGCCCGGCTCATCGAATACGGCGCCAGTCCCCGCGCCACCATCGCGTTCTGCAACGCCGCCCGGGCGCTGGCCCTGCTCTCCGGCCGCGCCCACGTCATTCCGGGCGATATCGCCAAGCTCGCCCACCGGGTGCTGCGGCACCGGCTCATCCTCGGCTTCGAGGCCGCCAGTGCCAACGTCACCTCTGAGTCGATCATCGACGCTGTCCTGCAAGCGGTTCGAGTCCCGTAGGGCCGCCATGGGCAAACACCTCACCACGGCGAGGACGCACTTCGGCACCGACACCCGCGGAATGCTCGAAGGCGGCCGCTACGCGCTGGTGCACACCCGCAGCCTGGAATTCGACGATCTGCGGCCCTACGTGCCCGGCGACGACGTCCGCGACATCGACTGGAAGGCCTCGGCTCGCTCCGGCCATGTGCTGATCAAGCGGTTCGTATCCGAGAAACACCACAAGGTGCTGATCGTCGCCGATGCGGGCCGCAACATGACCGCGCTGACACCGAGCGGTGAGCTCAAACGCGATGTGGCCGTGAACATCATCGGCGCATTCGGACTCATCACGCTCGGACGCTCCGATCAGATCGGGATGGTGTTCGGCGACGCCCGCGGCTGTGTCAACATCCGCCAGCGCCGCGGCGAGACACACATCGAGAGCATTCTGCACAGGTTCTACGGTCACACATCGAACGCAGCCGGTCGCAGCGACATCGTATGTCAACTCGATTATGTCGCAACGCATTACCGTCATCCGATGTTGATCGTTGTGGTGTCCGACGAGCCGGAGGTCGACGAACGGCTCAGCGATGCCGTCACGAGGTTGACCGCCCGCCACGATGTCATGTGGGCGACGGTGTCCGACATGCCTGCTGTGGGCACCGCCGCCGACGACCGTGCCGGCTTCGACGTCTCGACAGGGCGTTTCGTTCTGGACACCGCCACGCTGGGCCCACGGGTGTTGGCCGCCTATCGTCGCGCCGAGCAGATGCGGGCACACCGACTGGACGAGTTCATGACCGCCCGCGCGGTTCCACACACCAGAATCGGCGCCAGCAGCGAGATCCGCGCCCGGCTCGTCGAGCTCACCGGGGTGTTCGCCCGTGCCGGATGACCTGTTGCGGTTCGTCGGCGGGCCGATACCGTACTCACCGGCGTGGCTGTGGCTCGGCGTCCTGCTGACCGCCGTCGTGATCACCTGGTACGTAGGCGTTTTCGTGTGGACGCTGCCGTCGCGGCGACTGCAGCGTATACCTGCGGTGCGTTCGCTGCACGGCAAGCTGCTACGGCGCCGTTTCGCGCGAGCGGTGCAGCGTATCGCCGCCCGGCACCGCGACGGTGAGCTCACCGCCGCCCAGGCCGGCGCCGCGATGAGCCGCACCCTGCGCAGTTTCCTGCACCAGGCGACGGGTGTCCGGGCGCAGTACATGCACCTCGACGACATCGCGTCCGGTGAGTTGGCGCCTGCCGCGCCGATGCTCACCGCGCTCGACGACGCGCAGTTCAACGCCGCATCACCGGTGCGCGTCGATGACGTCGGCGGCGGGGTCGAGGAGCTGATCTGCTCGTGGCCCTGACCTGGTGGCCGGTCGCGGTCGTCGGATTCGCCTGTCTGGCAGGCGCTGTCGCGCTGGCTGTGTTCGTACCGACGAAGCCGTCGCAGAGGCAGTTGCGACCGCTGGCGAACACGACGCGGTTGACCCGCCTGCCGGAGTACGCGCGGGTGGCGCGCGCCCGGACCGTGTCGTTGATCGTCACGATCGCATTGCTGGTGCTGTTGTTCGGGGCCGCGGCACTGGCCAGCGCCCGCCCGAGCGGCTTGTGGTGGTCGATGCAGACGTCCGACGTGCCCGAGGACATCATGCTGTGCGTCGGCCAACCGGCCACCGAACCGACCACCGGCGAGTTCCTGTCCCATTTCGCCGAGCAGGCCAGGACGTATGGCACCCAACGCATCGGGTTGACCTCCGCCAACCGCCGGGTGATCCCACTGACCCGTGACCACCAGTTCGCGGTCGAAAAGCTCGGCGAGGCAGCCGGTCTGGCGGAGCTTCCAGACGACGGCGCGCTCTCGCCCACTCAGTTGTCGGCGAAGCGCAACGCCCTCGCGTCGTTCACCGCACCCGTCACGTACGTGGATTACGCGGCGAGCGTCGCCGACGTCCTCGCGCTGTGCCTGGCCGGGTTCCCGGCCGACGAAACGCCCGACGAGCGCAGGCGGTCGCTCATCTACCTGGGCCCCGGCCAGTTGCGCGCCGCGGACGAGACGCGCCCCTCCTTGTTCACCGAGCAGCAGGTCACCGAGATGGCGCGTGAACGCGGAGTCCAGGTCAATGCGCTGGTGACATCGCCGGGTCCGCTGCGGTCCGTCGTGGAAGCCACCTACGGGCGGTACGCACCGATCAGGACTGACCTGGCGGCCCAGTTGGACGGAATCCGCGCCCACCCACCGGATGCCGACCGAGCCGCCACCCTGACCGGGTTCCGCGGAGACACCCCGACCATTCCGCTGGCGGCCGCGGTCGCGGTGTCGGCGCTGTTGTGCCTGTCCCTGGCGGTGTTGCGGCGATGACGTTCTCACCCGTCGTACCTCCGGCACTTCTGATCGCGATCGCCGCGGCCGTGGTGGTGCTCCGGCTCATCACCATGTGGCAGTTGGCAGGCAGCGCGCGCCAGCGATGGACAACGGTGTGGCGATGGTCGGCGCTGACGCTCGCGGTGGTGCTGATGTTGATCGCCGCCGCCCGGCCCGCGATCGGCGGCGGTGCGCAATTTTCGGCCGAGAGAGCCTCGGGCGACGACGCACCGGCCAACGTGTTCTTGATCGTCGACCGCTCCGCCGACTCGGCCATCACCGATCACCTTGCCGGGCAATCGCGGATCGCCGGCATCCGCGACGACATCACCGCGCTCATCGACCGCTACCCGCGGGCCCGGTTCGCGCTGATCACGTTCGCGTCCCGGTCGTCGTTGGAATGGCCGCTGTCCGAGGACACTTGGAGTCTCAAGCCGGTGGTGGCGGGTGTGCAGCCCTACCCGGACAACATGACAGCCGAGGTGAATGCGGCGGCCGCGGCGAATGTCCTTCGCTATCAGCTGATTGCGGCCGGCCAACGCGATCCGGGTGCGCAGAATCTGGTGTTCTACTTCGGGTCGGGCGCGCCGTCGTCGCGGGCGCCGCAGGGTGAGTTCGACCCGGTACCCGGCTCGGTGGACGGCGGGGCGGTGTTCGGTTACGGCGCAACGCGCAACGAGCCGGGCCTCCGGCGGATCGCCGATCAGCTCGACGTGCCGTTCGTCGCGCGCGACACCGCCCGTCCGGTCACCGAGGCGGCACCCGACGTGAGCGGTGTCGAGCCGACGCAGTCCACCGGCGCCGCGCCCGACCGCACGGATCTGTACTGGGTGTTCACCATGGTCGCGGCCGTGCTGTTGCTGTTCGAGATCTACCTCACGCTGCGTGAGTTCCGGACCAGCCGCGCGGCCCGCCGGGACGAGGTCGTCTGATGCGCGCGCAGAGTCCCCGTCCGTCGCGGTTGCGGCTGCGGCGCCGGCTGGTCTTGTTCTCGGCTCCCCTCGCAGTCGCGGTGATGGCCGTTGCGTTGAAGCTGATCTCCGCTGTGGTCGCCGGTGAATCGGCGGTCTCGAACTACGCGGAGCGCGACGCCGATGCGCTGCGTGCCGATGTCGCGGTGATGGGTGTGCTCAACGTCGTCGAACCCGCGCGGGCTCCGTTCGCGGCGGGCACTCTCGCGGTGCTCGACGGCCGTCTCGACGACGCCGACGCACACTTCTCCGACGCACTGCGCCGCACGCCGCGTGAGCAGTCGTGTCCCGTCCTGATCAACCTGGAACTCGTCCGCGAGCGCCAAGGCGATGTGGACGCCTGGGAGAACCGCCCCGAGGCCGCCCGGGATCGGTACCGCAGCGCGTTGGCCATCGTGGAGAACGCTCCGGCGGGATGCTTCGAGGCCAACTCCGATCCCGATCCCGAGCGCAGGGCGGTCCGCAACGATGCGGCACCCCGGCTGGCGGCCAAGCTGGCCGGCCTGACCGCTCCGCCGCCTGTTCCGCCGCCTGCGTCCGTTCCGGCCCCGCCGCCCCCGGCGCCGCCGCCCGCACCGGTGTTGCCCGAACCCGACTCACCGCGGGACGCGCTGCGGCTGGATCCCGCCGCCGGCGACCCGCTCGACAAACTGCAGCAGGTGCTGCAGGACGCGGCCGGTTAGCCGGTGGAGGTGCCCGTCCAGTACTCGGCGAACTTCCCGTCCTCGATTCGCAGGATGTCGTTGCCGGTGAACCGCTTCGGTCCGTCCTCGGCCGCGCCCGTGCCGATCCACCTGGCCGCGAGCATGTCGCCCTCGACGAACGGCTGCAGCTCGATCCAGAACTTCAGCTCGTCGAGCATCTGACGGGACTCATCGACGGCTGCCTGCAGTTCCGCCGGGCCTCGGACCACACGTTGCGGCCAATGCCCGACGAAGTCCTCGGTGACCAACTCGGCCGCGATGGGCTTTCCTGACCACAACTCGTCGATCCACCGGACATACAAATCTTTGGGTGAGGTCATGCCCGTGTACTTACCGGGCGAGACACCGATGCGCAATCCGCTTCACGAAGCGGACGCCGTCACGGCGTGGACGGCGGCTCCTCGCCGCGCAGCCGAGCCTGCAGCTGCGCCCGATCCCGGCGTCGACCTTCGTCGAAGGCGGCGATGCTCGCGGTGGCGCGGCGGCGGAGCGGGGCGAACAGCCAGATGCCCAGCGGAAGTGCGATCACCAGCGCGAAAAGCAGCGCCACGACGAGCGGAAACTCGCGCAGACCGAGCAGATGTCCGGCGCCGAAGATCACCGCCGTCAGCGCCGCCACGAGCAACAGACGCGCCAGCAGATAGGCCAGCACATCGAGCACGAGCCGAGTTCCGGGACGACCGTCAGACACGAACCGAGCCTACCGACGGCGCGTATATTCGAAGAAAGGAGGTTTTGTTCCCGTGGCGTACCTGCTCCTGATTCTCGTACTCGGCGTGCTGGCATATGTCGGCTGGCGGCTGATGCGAGTTTCTTCGAGCCGTCCGCGGACCCGCGTGATCGGGCCCGACGACGATCCCGAGTTTCTGCGTCGGCTCGGCCAGGAGGACAACCCGCGTCCCTGACCCGTGAGCTCAGCGTTGGGCGCCGGGGAATCCGGCCGCGACCGCGGCCGCGAGTTCGAGCAATGCTTGTCTGGTTTCCGGTTTCAGTCGCTCGAGGCTGATCTCCGCGCCTTCCTCCAGGTGCGGGTCGAACGGCACCTCGAGCACGGCCCGGCAACGCCGGTTGAAGTGGTCGACGACCTTGCGCATGTCGACCTTCCCCGACCGTGGTCGAACCGCGTTGATCACCGCGATGGAGTTGCGCACCATGTCCTGGTGGCCGTGGGCGTCCAGCCAGTCCAGCGTCGCCGAGGCGCTGCGGGCCCCGTCTACCGAGCCCGAGCTGATCACGACCAGCGTGTCGGCCTTGGCCAGCACCGCCGCCATGGCCGAATGCATCAAACCGGTGCCGCAGTCGGTGAGCACCAGGCTGTAGAACCGCTCGAGGACTTCGAGAGTGCGGGTGTAGTCCTCGGAGCTGAATGCCTCCGACACCGCGGGGTCGCTCTCGGAGGCGAGCACCTCGAGCCGGCTCGGGCTCTGTGAGGTGTAGCTGCGGACGTCGCTGTAGGCCTGGATGCCGTCGGCGTCGCGCAACAGGTGACGCACGGTGGCCGGCGTCTCGAGCGGCACCTTCTCGCTGAGCGTGCCGCGGTCGGGGTTGGCGTCGACGGCTATCACGCGGTCACCCCGGATCGAGGCGAGCGTCGAACCGAGCGTCGCGGTGATCGTGGTCTTGCCGACGCCGCCCTTCAGCGACAGCACCGCGATGCGGTGGCAACCCCGCAGGGGTCGCTGAACCTGTGCGGTGAGTGTGCGGCGGCGAACGGCCTTCGGTCCGTCGCCGAGATTGATCAACTTGAACGAGCCGAAGTACAGCCACTTGCGCCAGCCCTCAGAAGGGGCACGCTTGGGTTGGCCGAGCAAGGCGACCGTCGACAGGTCCAGGTACGGCGGCGGGTCGTGTTCTGTGAACTCCCGCGGCGGGGAGCTGACCGGCAGGCCGCCCGGCGGTGTCGGTGCTGTCCACTCCGGCGGCGGTTCGGCCGCGGGATCGCTGAACCGGCTCTGCGCACGGAATCCGCCTGGCGCATAAGCGTTTTCGGGTATCACCGACGGGGAAGCCGCATCCTTGCCGAGACGATCCGCAGCGCGGTGCGCCGGATGTTCAGACACGCTGACGGTCCCCCAAGGCTTCGCAGGCTAACGTGAGCGATCTTAGCGAAAGGGTGATACGACGGCCCGTCAGCCCACCCCGGCGTAGGAGTGCAGGCCCACGGTCACGAGGTTGATGAAGAACAGGTTGAACACCATCGCAACGAAGCCGACGACGTTGATCCAGGCGGCCTTCTTGTCGCGCCAACCCGCGGTCGAACGGGCGTGGAGATAGGCGGCGTAGACCACCCACGCGATGAACGACACCGTCTCCTTGGGATCCCAGCCCCAGTAGCGGCCCCACGCCTCCTCGGCCCAGATCGCACCGAAGATGACGCCGAAGCCGAACACCGGGAACGCGAAGATCGTGGTGCGATAGGCGATGCGGTCGAGGGTCTGCGGATCGGGAAGGCGGTGCACGACGCGGGCGAGCACCCCGTCAGCGCCGGGCTCGCCGAACCGCGACATCTTCATCAGGAACAAGATGCTGGCGACGCCGGCCACCAGGAACACCCCCGAGCCCAGGCTGACCACCGAGACATGGATGGGCAGCCAGTAGGACTGCAGCGCGGGCATCACCGGCGCGGCGTTGGTGTACAGCCAGCGGCCGGAGATCGTCAGCAGGATCAGCACCGGAACGAGCACGAACACCCACAGCGACCGGTACTGAGGGCGACGCAGCACCACCGCCGCGGCGACCAGCCCGCAGAAGCTGGTCAGGTTGATGAACTCGTACATGTTGCCCCACGGCACCCGCGAGGTGGCCAGGCCGCGCAGCACGATGCAGCCCAGCAGCAGGCCGATCCCGAGGTAGGTGAGCGCGAGGCCGGCGCCGCCGATGCGCTCGTCGACGGGGCGCTTGGGGGTGTCGGCGACGACGCCGGGCGCGGCGCTGTCGGCGCCCACTCCGACCAGCTCGCGGGTCTCGGCCTTACGGCTGCGGTGGTACGCCAACTCGATCGCGAGCAGCAGCAGCGCACCCACCAGGACCAGCACCGATGAGGTGAACGCCCAGTCCGAATACCGGGCCAAGCCGATGTCG
Source organism: Mycolicibacterium celeriflavum (assembly GCF_010731795.1). Classification (NCBI taxonomy): domain Bacteria; kingdom Bacillati; phylum Actinomycetota; class Actinomycetes; order Mycobacteriales; family Mycobacteriaceae; genus Mycobacterium; species Mycolicibacterium celeriflavum. The sequence continues at coordinate 2,728,821 of NZ_AP022591.1, forward strand.
ATCTGCTCGGAATTCATGTGACTCTCTCTCCTGCGGGCTGCGCCGACGTCGCATCGGGAAGGAGGCGCTGTGTCAGCCGCTCGAACTCATCACCCCAGCCGGAGTTGTCGGTACGCGCCAGCCCGCCCAGCTCGACGGTTACCGTACCCGGACGTGCGGGGCTGATCCGAATCCAGACGCGGCGCCGGCGCACCACCAGCGACACGAGCAGGCCGGCCATCATGGTCAGCGCGAACACCAGCACCCACACCTGGGCCGGGTCGTGGGACACCTGCACGTTGATGAACGGCACGGCGCCGTCGAACCGCACCACGGTGCCGTCGTCGAGGCGCGTCGACTCCCCCGCCCCGAGGTTGACCCGGGCCTTCTTGGTCAGCCGGCCCTGTTCGATCAGCCGCGGGTCGAGCGTGAACAGCGACTGCGGCCGGCCGGTGTCCAGGCCGGTGTCGCCGCGGTAGATGTCGACGGCGACGGCGGGGTCGTTGAGCGCGGGGAAGCTCGACGACAGCAGCGTGCCGTGCAGCTGTTCGGTCGGCGCGAACAGGCCCTGGATGGCGAGCTGGTTGTCGCGGCGTTCGTCGGCGTCGGGATAGGTGCCGCCGGGTGGATCGAACCGGTGCACGCCCGACGACAGCAGCGTCATCTGGTCGTCCGGGCGCCACTGCAGCGTCTGGGTGCGCGTCTGCCCGTCGGGAAAGGTCACGGTGAAGGTCGGTGCGTAACCGTGGCCCTGCAGATAGATCCGGTCGCCGCCGACCCGCAGAGGATGGTTGACCTTCAGGTGGTAGGGCCGCCAGGTACCGGAATCGAGGTCGGTGCCCGCTTGGTACTCGATATCGGCGGCGAACGACGTCGCCTGCCCCGTCAGCAGATAATCGGCTTGGAAGTCGTTGACCCGCAGGCAGATCGGATGCAGAGATGTGCCGTCGACGGTGTTGCCCGCGCGGAACGAGTCGAACGCCGCGGGTGACGCCGAGCAGAATCCCGGTCCGCCGTCGGCTATCACGATGACGTTGCCCTCGTAGCCGAACAACTTGCCGGCCGCCACCGCCACGAGCAGGCCGAGCAGCGAGAAGTGGAAGACGATATTGCCGAACTCCCGCAGATAGCCCTTCTCCGCGGAGATCTCGGTGATGTCGTCGTCGCGGCGAGTAGCCGTGCGCCACCCGCGCAGCCGCTCGGTGACCGTCGCCGCGAGCGCTTCGGGCTGGGCCGCCGTCTCGATGCGGTGGTGTTTGGGCAGCCGGCTCAGATTCCGCGGCGCCGCCACGGGGGTCGCCCGCATGCTGCGGAAGTGTTCGAGCAGCCGCGGGGTCAGGCAGCCGACGAGCGAGATGAACAGCAGGACATAGATCGCGGTGAACCAGAAGCTGGAGAACACGTCGAAGGCCTGCAGGCGGTCCAGCCACGGCCCGATCGTCGGATGTTCGGCGATGTACTGGTCGACCTTGGACTCGTTGAGGCTGCGCTGGGGCAGCAGCGCGCCGGGGATCGCCGCGAGCGCCAGCAGGAACAGCAGCACCAGCGCGGTACCCATCGACGTCAGCGTCCGCCAGGTGTTGCGTAACAGCGCGATTGCTTTCTGCGCGATCCCGCTCATATCGGCAACGTCACGTCGGACACGAACGCGTCGCGCACCCAGGACACGAAGTCGTTCCACACACCGGTCACCAGCGCGGTACCGACCAGGATCAGCAGTACGCCGCCGACGATCTGGATGGTGCGGGTGTGCCGTCGCAGCCACGCCAGCCCCTGCACGGCGCGCGCCGACCCGAACGCCAACAGCACGAACGGGAGGCCCAGGCCCAGGCAGTAGGCGATGACGAGCGCGACGCCGCGGGCGACGTTGCTGCCGTCGATCGCCGAGGCCACCGCGATTACCCCGGTCAGCGTCGGCCCGAGGCACGGCGTCCACCCGAGCGCGAACACCGCGCCCAGCAGCGGGGCGCCGCCGAGCGTGGAGATCTGCCGCGGGGTGAACCGCGCCTCGCGCTGCAGGGCGGGGATCAACCCGACGAACACCAGCCCCATCACGATCGTCACCACGCCGCCGATGCGCTGCAGCAGAAGCTGATTGGTGATCAGCGACGTGGTCATGCCGAGTACCGCGACCGTGCCCAGCACGAACACGACCGTGAACCCGGCGACGAACAAGGCGGCGGCGCCCGCCACCCGCAGCCGCGTCGTCTTCGCCGAGACCGACGTTTTGGCGGATTCTGGCCGCAATTTTCCGCCAGAACGTCGGTTTCGGCCAGCCAGGACGGGGGTGTCCTCCGCGTCGACCCCGACGACCGCGGCCAGATACGACAGGTAGCCCGGCACCAGCGGCACCACGCATGGCGAGGCGAATGACACCAGTCCGGCCAGCGCGCTGACCAGCAACGCCAGCAGCACCGGGCCACCCGCGATCAACTGATCGATCTGGTCGAGGCTCACGTCCTCGGCTCCGCTTCGCGCGCAAGGCGTTCCACGACCGGCTGCAGATCCTCGGCGAGAAGTTCGCGCAGGAACACCGCGGCGACCCGGTGCTGCCGGTCCAGCACCACCGTCGACGGGATGACCGTCGTCGGGTACCGGCCGCCGAATGCGATCATGGTCCGCATCGCCGGGTCGTAGATCGAGGGGAAGGTGATTTTCCGGTCGACGATGAAGTCGACCGCGGCGTCACGATTGTTGTCCCGGACGTCGATGCCGAGGAATGCCACACCGAGGTGACGCGTGTTGTCGTAAACCCGCTGCAGCTGGGTGATTTCGGTACGGCACGGTCCGCACCACTGCCCCCACACGTTGAGCACCACTACCTTGCCCGCGAAGTCGTCGAGGGAAATGGTCTTCGCCGGGTCCATCAGGTCGGGACCGCTCAGCGGGCCGGGGCGGCCGCGCTCCTGCGGCGGGTCGTAGAAAATGTCGGTCTGCCCGCCGGGCGCGACGAACTCGAAAGTGCCGCCCTGAGCGACCGCGTCGTCGCCGGTGGAGCAGCCGGCGAGCGCGACGACCGCCGCGCACGCCAGAAGCAACCGCAGCTTCACTGCCCGGCCAACTCCGCGTAGCTCCAGCCGACGTAGGTGTCGCCGTGAAAGTAGAACGAGGTGAGCGAAGCCAGGTTGCACAGCCGGCGGGTCGGAAAGTGGTGCAGCGCATGACCGGTCATCGACCGGCGCAATGTCTCGACGGGAAGTTGGTGGCTCACGCACACCGCCTCGTGGCCCGCCGCCTTGGCCCTGGCGCGATGCACCGCGGCGGTCATCCGCTCGGCGATCTCGCGGTACGGCTCCCCCCAGGACGGTGTTCGCGGATTACGCAGGTGCCACCAGTTGCGGGGGTCGCGCAGCGCGCCGTCGCCCGGCGAGACCCGTTGCCCCTGGAAGATATTCAGTGACTCGATCAACCCGTCGTCGGTGTCGACCGACAGGCCCAGGCCCGCCGCGATGGGACCCGCGGTCTCTTGTGCCCGCTCCAACGGCGAGGCCACCACATAGACGATGTCGCGCGACGACAGCCAGTCCGCGACCGCCTGCGCCTGCGCCCGGCCCCGCTCGGAGAGGTGATAGTCCGGCAGGCGGCCGTACAGGATCTTGTCGGGGTTGTGCACCTCGCCGTGCCGCATCACGTGCACCACGGTCTTCACGACCTCGGTGCTCGTCATGCCGGTTGCTCGGCTTCCGCCGCGGCACGCGTGGCGCCTGGCAGGGCGGCGGCGATGCGGTCGAACGCGTCGTCGTCCAAAGCTGTTGAGACAAACCAGGTCTCAAAAGCACTCGGTGGCGGGTACACGCCGGCGTCGAGCAATGCGTGGAAGAACGCCGGGAAGCGCCATGTCTCAGACGCTCGCGCCGACGCGAAATCGGTCACCGACTCGTCGGTGAAGAACACACTGAACATGTTGCCGGCGCGGGGAATCCGGTGCGCCACGCCGGCTTCGGTCAACGCCCGGCCCAGCAGCTCGGTCAAGCGGTCGGCGTTGGCGTCGAGTTGGGCGTAGGTGGCATCGTCCGCGGCGCGCAGCGTAGCAAGGCCCGCCGCCATCGCGACCGGGTTTCCCGACAGCGTGCCCGCCTGATACACCGGCCCCAACGGGGCCAGCCGATCCATCACCTCGGCCCGGCCGCCGAACGCGGCGGCCGGCAATCCACCGCTCATCACCTTGCCGAAGGTGAACAGGTCGGCGTCGACGGGATCGATGCCGTACCAGCCCGACCGGCTGACCCGGAACCCCGTCATGACCTCGTCGACGATCAGCAGCGCGCCATGTTCGGCGGTGATCCGGCGCAGCGCGGCGTTGAAGCCGGGCAGCGGCGGGACGGTACCCATGTTGCCGGGGCTGGCCTCGGTGATCACGCAGGCGATTTCGTCGCCGAACCGGCCGAAGATCTCCTCCACCGCAGCGACGTTGTTGTACGGCAGCACGATCGTGTCGGCGGCCGCGGCGCCGGTCACCCCGGGTGACGACGGCAGCCCGAGCGTGGCGACGCCGGAGCCCGCGTCGGCCAACAGCGCGTCGCTGTGGCCGTGGTAGCAGCCGGAGAACTTCACGATCTTGGCCCGGCCCGTGTAGCCGCGGGCCAACCGGATCGCGCTCATCGTGGACTCGGTGCCGGAGTTCACCAGCCGTAACCGTTCGACCGGCGCGACCCGGCCGACGATTTCTGCGGCCAGTTCCGACTCCGAGGGGGTGGGGGCGCCGAACGAGAGGCCGTCGGACACCACCCGCTGCACCGCCGCGACCACGTCAGGATGCGCATGGCCGAGGATCATCGGCCCCCATGAGCAGACCAGGTCGACGTAGCGGTTGCCGTCGGCGTCGGTCAGCCAGCAGCCGCTGGCCGAGGTGATGAACCGCGGGGTGCCACCCACCGAGGTGAATGCCCGCACCGGCGAGTTGACGCCGCCGGGGATGAGGGCGCACGCGTCGGCGAAGAGTTTCGCGGAGACGTCGGTGCTCGACATGGCCACCAGTGTCCCAGCAGGCTCGAAACCGTCAACTACAGGGTGTAGTGGCTCAACCGGGAGTCAGCGCGAACGTGGGGTGATCGGCATCGGAGGGCAGCTGCTTCCAGTAGGCCTCGACGACGTTGCCCGCCAGCGGCCGGTAGGCGGCGATGATCGGCCCGCGCTGGCCCACCGGCACCTCCGTGGCCACGTACGTCACGTCGCCGAGCTTGACGTGCGGATCGGCGCGGACGTTCTTCACCCACTCGGCCTCGCCTCGGGTGGACACCAGATACTTGACGCCGTCGACCTCGGGGACCACCACCGGGATCTGTTGCGGCTGCTTGCTGACGCGCTTGGTCACCGTCAGGGTCTGGCTGTTGCCGACTCCGGTCGCCATCGCGAACTTGTTGAAGATTTTGCGCACGAACCACGGAGGCTTGAGGTAGGCCATGGCCTCGAGTTTGATGGTCGACATGCAGCTACCGCAATGGCTGGCCCGATTCAACCGGCACGTCACCAATCCGATCCAGCGGCTGTGGGCGGGTTGGGCGCCGACGTTCGGCATCCTCGAACACGTCGGCCGCAAATCGGGCAAGCCGTATCGCACCCCGTTGACGGTCTTCTCCACCGACGACGGCGTGGCCATCCTGCTGACGTACGGGCCCGACCGCGACTGGCTGAAGAACGTCACCGCCGCGGACGGCGCGCGGATGAAGCGCTACGGCAGGACCGTCGAGCTGCGCGATCCCCGTGTGATGCCCAAAGCCGAGGCGGCACCGTCGGTGACGGGTTTGTGGCGGCCGATCTTCGCCCGCTTGCCGTTCGAACAAGCCGTGCTGCTGACGCGGGTGTAGCTGCTCGACTACGTCGACGTCTCGTCCGACAATTCGAACTCGCTCAGGATCTCGTCGATGAAGCCGCCGGCTTCGAGCGCGGCGGATTCGACGTCGCCCGCCGCGATCGCCTCGACCAGGCGGCTGTGATCCATCACGGCCGTGGCAGGTTCGTCGGCTGCGGTCGCGACACTGGCCATCACCACCTCGGTGAGGCCGCGGTACAGCTCGATCAGCACGACGTTGTGCGAACTGCGCACCACCGCGACATGGAATTCGGTGTCCGCGCGGGCGAAGGCCTCGGGATCGTCGGACGGGGCGATCTGGTCCCGACGTTTCAGCAGTGCCCGTAGGTCGTCGAGGTCCGCAGAGGTTCGGGCCCGGGCGGCCAGACGGGCACCCTCCACTTCAAGGCAGGGCCTCACCTGCAGCACTTCCCGCAACTCGGTTCCGCAGAGTCGACGCAGAGCACCCGATACCTCGCTGGTCGCCCGGACGTACGTGCCGTCACCTTGGCGGACCTCCAACAAGCCGCTGTGCGCCAACGCCCGTACCGCCTCCCGCACGGTGTTGCGCCCGACGCCGAGCGCTGCTGCGAGCTCCGGCTCGGTGGGAATGCGGGAGTTCACCGGCCATGCGCCCGACGCCACGGATGCTCGCAGCTGCTCAATGGCCTGGTCGACCAGACCGGTCCTGCGGGTCGTAGCGAGCGTCACACATTCTCCGTTTCATCCGATCATAGGATGTATGAGACTCTACTAGATGTGACTTCCAGCGGCCTCGGCAACGCCGTCGACATCGTCAGGCGGGACGCCGACGCCGTCGACCGCCTCGAGTCAGACCGGACGCCGCTGTTGGCCGGGCGGTTCCTGCTCGTCGTCGCGGTTGTGCTCACCGCACTCAATTTGCGGCCCGCGATCACCAGCATCGGACCGTTGCTGGGACCGATGCGCACATCGCTGGACGCGTCGGCCACCTGGGCAGGCGTGCTGACCACGCTGCCGGGGCTGTGCTTCGCGGGTGCTGGGCTGGCCGCGCCGGCGCTGGCCCGACGGTTCGGCTTGGGGCCGGGAATCGCGGGGGCCCTGGTGACGCTGATCGTCGGGCTCGTCGTCCGGCCGCTGGACGGGCCGTTCGTGGTGATCGGCGGAACACTCGTCGCCACGGCGGGCATCGCCCTCATCAACGTGCTGATCCCGGTGGTGATCAAGGACGCGTTCCCCGCCCAGATCGGCGTGATGACGGGTATCTACACCGCCGCGCTTCAAGGCGGCGGCGCGCTGGGGGCGGCGGTCGCGCCGATGCTCGAGCAGGTGCTTGGCGGGTGGCGGCAGGCGCTGGGCGGCTGGGCGTTGCTCGCCGCGCTGGCGTTGGCCGCCTGGCTGCTCGGGGGCAGGGATCTCGGTAGGGCCGACATCGGCGCCGCCGTCGAACCACGAGATCGCCCCATGATGCGCAGCGGGTTGGCCTGGATGGTGACGTTGTTCTTCGGTTGTCAGGCCTGCCTGGCGTACATCGCGATGGGATGGCTGCCCGAAGTTCTGATCGACAGTGGCCTGACGTCGACGCATGCCGGCCTGCTCAGCGGGCTGGTCTCACTCATCGGGGTGCCGATCGCGCTGTTCGGCTCGCCGCTGGCGGCGCGGTCGAGGAGTCAGGCCCCGTGGGTCCTTGCCCTGGGCGTGACGGGAATGACCGGCGTAGTGGGCCTGATGCTCGCACCGGCCGCGGCGCCCCTGTTGTGGAGTGCGCTGTTCGGAATTGGGTTGGGGGCCTTCTCACTTGCGTTGACCATCATCGCGCTACGAGCACGAAACTCCGCAGATACCGCCCGGCTGTCCGGCATGGCGCAGGGCATCGGCTATCTGCTGGCCGGGATCGGTCCCTTTCTGTTCGGCCTACTACATGACGCGACGGGCGGCTGGACCGTGCCGTGGGCGTTGGTGCTGGCCGTCTACGTCATCCAGATCGGTGCCGGGATGGTGGCGGGCCGCAACCGCTACGTCTGAGAAGACGCGTGCTTTGCCCGCGGCCGCACACGGGCCCGGTCCTCCTTTTTGACCCAATTGCACGGCGACTGGTCTTTATTTTTTTCTCGGGTATGGTCGCGCATTGATGCGGGCCAGTGAAAGGAGAAGTTGTGGCTGGAAAGTCTCAAAGTAAGGAACTCAAAAAGCCTACGATGACTCTCAAGGAACGCCGCGCGGCCAAGCGGGAAAAGACCACCGAGGAGACCATCCCACGCCGCAAGCGGGCAAGCCGCTAATAAAACCGAGCGCGCCGCTGCGTCTGCAGTATCGCGTTTTAGCGATCCGGCCGCGACATTCGCATTTTCGCGTTCCGCAATTTGCACGACACCTCTTCAACAAACTGCCGAAGAAAACGGCGCATGCGCGAAATTGTGGAAAGGCGAAAAGCCAGGGTACGGGTCGAGTGATCAACCATTAAAAGGTGTGGGATTTGAAGGATGAAACAGTGTGTTCTGAAGACAATCAGAAGTTGGCGTGCGGATGACCGCGACGAGCGTTGACCACTCAGACAAGGGGGCGGGGTTGCGGGGCGTGCCCGCAGTGGTGGCGAAGGCGGAGTCTACGAAGACCGGCTGGCCTTCGGGTGCCGCGGGTACGAAGCGAGTGCTGGTACGACTGCTGGACGACCTGGCTGATGTGTCACCGCCGACGCATCGAAGCACTGCATATCGCAACGGCTACACGGCGGGCATTCGATTCGCACGTATCTGTGTACTGGATGAGATCGCCTTGGCGTCAGGGACTCTCGTGAAATCATCGCAGACCCGCGGGCGTCGGCCAGATCGGGAACGCGTACGTGCCGGTGTGGCCCTCAGCACGATAGCCGCGCGACTGTCGCGGGATGCCGTGCCGGACGCCGACGACGGCGCTGCGGGCCGCCAGGACGCCATTTCGCTTGCGTTGCAGCTGGTTTCCGAGTGCGAGCGACAAATAGGTCAGGAGACCGGCGGCGTCTAGGTGAGCGCTTCCCACGAGTAGTGAGGTTGTGTTGGCGGTTCAGGGATCCGGCGAAGCGCCGGTGACAATTTTCGGCCGGCTTCCGGGCCTTGCGGAAGCGATTGGTGCGGCATGCCGAAGCCACGGCTTTGTGGTGCGTCACGGCCGTCCACCGTGCGAACGGGCGTCGAGTTCTCGCTGGGCTGGCGCTGTTCCCGGCTATGCCTCGGAGACGGACACCGACGACCAGTCTCTCGAGTCAGCGATCCTCATCCTCGATGCAGGCGCCGTCGAATCGTTGTTCGGCGAAGGCCATTCCCGCCCAACGCGCAGACGCCTGAGGGCGTGCGAGAACGACTGCTGCCAGTTGGGGCTCGCGGCGGTCGCCACCCGGGGCGCACGCCAAGTCCTGGTGATCTGCGACGTGCGTCGGTTGTCGTTCGGCCAGAGAATGCGCGCCCGCCGGTGGGTTCGAAATCTCGCGCACCGGATCGGCTACGAAAGCTCCATCAACGGACTCGGTGAGCTTGCCACGGCGTTGGCCGAGATCGGCACCGACGAGGACGTGCCTCTCGTCGCGTCTGCCGCGGTCGATTGGCACCGTCGGGGACAACCCAGTAGCACCGCAAGACCGGACCGCCTGCCCATCTCCGCTGCCGACCGACACGCCTCGACTGCACTGCGCGACGTCAGTCGCGCGGCCGCACACGGGCCCGGATCGGCCCCTTCGCGACGGTGGTGAACGGCACCTCGCACTCGAACGTGCCATCGACCGAGCGGATCTCCATCGCGCGCACGATCGTGGCCAACGCCAGCGTCGTCTCCAGTCGAGCGAAATGCTCGCCGATGCACGGTCGGCCGCCGCCGAGGAAAGGCAGAAACTGCCACCGGCCGCGGTTCTTGACGTTTTCGGCACTGAACCGGTCGGGGTCGAACTTCATCGGGTCGGGCCACAGCGTCGGATCATGGTGCAGCCCATAAAGTCCCACGGCCACCAGCGTCCCAGCTTCGACGCGGTAGCCATCGACGACGATGTCGCGGGTCGCCAGTCGGGCCACGCCCGCTGCGGGAGGGCACAACCGCAGCGCCTCGTGCAGCACCTGCACGGTGTAGCCGAGCCGGGGCACATCCTCGGGCGTCAGCTGCCGATCGCCGATGGCGGCGGCTTCCGTGGCGACGCGAGCCTGGATGTCGGGATGGTGTCCGAGTACCCACAGCGAGTAGGTCAGCGCGGTCGACGTGGTGTCGTGCCCGGCGAGCATGAAGATCAGCAGGTCGTTCGAGATGTCGTCATCGGAGATCGGCGAGCCGGTCTGCGGATCCCTCGCCGCCATCAACGCCCGCACGAGCGGGGCGTCGCGCGTCGGGTCGGTGCGACATGCGTGCACCATCTCGTCGGTGATCTCCTTCATCTCGGCGACTGCCCTGCGGGTCCGCCGGCGCGCCGGCGTCGGCAGCCAGCGGGGCGCGCGCACCGGCCGCAGCGCACGGTCCGCGGTGTAGGACGACGCGACGTGCATGCACCGGGCGATGGTGTCGGCGCGCTCGTTGAGGTCGACGCCGAGCACCGATCGGCCCAACGACTGCATGGCCACCCGGCGGCACTCGACGTCGAGGTCGACATCACCGCCGTCACGCCAGCGGTCGACGAAAGCTTGTGCCGCTCCTGACATCTGGCCGCCGAAGTTGCGGACGTTGTACTTGGTGAACACCGGCTGCAGCGCACGTTTGCGCGGGCGCCACAGATCGTTCGGCAGTACGAACAGGCTGTCGCCAGCCATGTTGCGGACTTCGTCGTGATAGATGCATCGCTCCGATGAGGCATCAGAGCGTCCCAGCACGTCGCGCATGCCGTTCGGTGACATCACCGCCACGATCGGCGGATACAACCTCTTGGGCCCGAACTGGATGCGCGTGACCGGACCGCCGGCGTCGCGAATCACTTCCTGTCCGGTATCGAGCCGACGCACCAGTTTCAGCAGCTGCCACAGCGGCAGCGGATTCTTCGGCACCAGCGGCAACGCCCGGACGTCGAGCGTGCTCATGTCGCCGACCAGGTCAGTGGTGCGCCTTCGCCTTTCGTCATCACGGTGCCGGGCATGACGCGGATGCGGTAGGGACTCAGCCGCAGCGCCGCGAACGCATCGGAGGTCGGCCCCTCCTGCCACATCGGGATGATCCTCGGGTCGTAGCCGACGGGCTCGGGACCGTTCGCGAACTTGTCCCACACCGCGGTCCGCGTCTCGTCGTCGATGTACCACTCGACCAGGCACTCGGCGCTGCAGGTGTCGTGGTTGGTGGTCCAGTAGCTCACCGAGACCTCGGGGTGCACGGCGAGATGGTTCTTCTTGATGGGAGTCGGCACGGTGGCGATCCAGCCGAGCAGGTCGGTGCCGTCCCACTCCCATATCGGGTGCAGTATGCGCGTGCGGGGCCGACCGTTGGCGTCGACGGTGGCCACCGAGGCCCACACGATCGAATGCGCCATCTCGACGAAGACGGGCGCGATCTGTTCGAGAGGGGTCACGGTTGCCTAGCGTAGGCACATACCGCTAGCCGCCGAGTAGGTCGAGCAGCTGAACTCCGACGCGCGCCGCTATCGGTTACCGGTGCCCTCGGAGCCTTGGCCGCTCGAAGATTCCTCGCTGAATTTCGGGTTGCCCTCGTCATCGATCCAGTCGTTGACGGCGGTACCCGCTACCGCGCCGCCGCTGCCCGGCATCTTGGTGGTCGGCCGGTCCTCCTCGTACGCCTTGTGCATCTCTTTGGCTTTGTCGCGATGCTCGTCGGTGACGTCGGGCTTCTCCGTCGGCGGCGGCGTTTCCTGCTCGCTGGTGACCTGGTGGTGTTCGTCGGTTTCCGGTTCGGCTTTTCGCTGCTCCTCGGTGAGCCGTTCGTCGTCCTGTTGCTTGTCGTCGGTGCTCATGGGATAGATCTGCCCGAACGTGTGATCCACCAAACAGAGAGGGGCTAAGCAGTCGGCACGGTGCGTAGCGCCGCCGGCAAACTGGGGAGGAAGTGCTGGCGGGCGAAGGCTCGGATCTCGTCGGCGGACTCCAACGGCTGCGAGCTCGGCAGCAGTAGCACCATCGCCGCGTACCGCAAGATGCTGTCGGCCAGTTCCTCGATTGCCTGCTCGCCGATCCGCTCGGCGAACCCGGCTCCGAAGATGATCCGCAACGCCGCGGCCATCCGGGCGATCGCGGCCTCGTAGTGTGTGCGGGCGAGTTCGAGCAGCAGTGCCGGCTCATCGGTCAGCATCCGGTACAGCACTCGGTGCCGGCGGAACTTCAGGATCGAGAGGGTGAAGGCCTCGACGTAGTGATTCGACTGGGGCCCAACTCGTTTGACCTCGTCGGCGATGTCGGCGAACAGCGCGATGTTCTCGCGCTCGATCACCGCGGCGACGAGTTCGTCGCGGTTGGCGAATCGCCGGTAGATGGTGGTCCGGCTGACTCCGGCGCGACGGGCGACATCGTCGAGCGCGACCCGGCGCACGCCGTGCCGCTCGAACTCGATGACGGCGGCGTCGAGGATGGCTTCCGTCGCGGGCGACGAATGAGGCCCCGTCGCGGGCGACGAATCAGGCCCCGTCGCGGGGTCAGGCCCTGGCATAGCCCTTTTGCGCATAGCTGTTGTAGCGCACGGACATTGGCAGACGGTCCCACACCCAGTTGACCGGCCGCGACCGCCACACCGCCGCGAAGCGCTGGTAGCGCCGCTCCTGGCGGTCACTCCAGGGCAGTTCGAGCAGTGCGCGGGCGCGTGGCGGGAGGCCGCCGGTGGTCAGGAACGCCGCCAAGGGGTTGAACACCGGCGCGATCAGCCGCCACGCCCATCGGGGAACGCCTTTGGGGCAGGGGAAACCCCTTGTCACGTAGCCGACTCCGTACCGTGCGGTCTGGTGAGCGACGACGATCTCGTCGAGCATGCGGTCCCAGTAGCGCTCGAATTCGTCGTAGGTGGCAGGCATCGGCCGGTCGCTCACGCCATAGCGGCGGTACCACGTCTTCGACTCGAGGTAGATCTGTTCCTTCTCCTCGCGGCTCAACCGCTTGACGAAGGTGTCGGCGAAGTACAGCACCTGATCGACGAATGTCGCGTGTGCCCAGAAGTAGGTGTCCGGATCCAACGCGTGATAGCGCTTACCGTCCGGCATGTCACCCTTGATCTCGGTGTGGAAGTCGCGCACCCGGCTGCCGGGATGGTCGTCGTCGGAGCCGTAGACCGTGTTGAAGATCGGCGGCAGCGACCGTTTCACCCGGGCCGCGGTGTCGTCGAAGAACACCGAATGGTCGAGCACGCCCTGGCCGAGCTCGGCGAGCATGTTCTGCAGCACCGCAGGCCGCGGACCGATCAGGTACATCCGGTTGTCCCCGAAGTAGCGCCACACCAGCGACTGCGGCCCCAGCGGCAGCGCGTCATCGATGCGGTCGTTCTTTTCCACCAACTCGGTCATACGGCACAGTGTTACAAATTCTGCACTTTGTACCAAGCGGGTGTGAGCGGCCTCTCACTTCCGGCGAGCGAACCTCACCGAGAGAGAAGCCATGGTTGCAAATCGGCCGCGGCGGCGACCAGGAATGCTATTTCGGCGCCGATGTGCGGCGGCGACGGAGGTGTGCCACCGCCAGCACGGCCAGCACGCCCGCGACGGTCGCCAACACCAGCGCCAGCCCGAGCAGCGGCGCGCTGTACTCCACCGACGTCGTTTGGGGCTCGCCTTCGAGCACCGGCGCCACCACGACCGTGGTGGCGGCCGCCAACCAGCTCAGCACGCTGCCGACCGCTGCGGCGACGGCCAGCAGCAGGGCCAGCGTTGCCCGGACGGTCATGCCGGTGGGATGCGCTCTTCGATCAGCTGGGTCAACGCCTGCCGCAGCCGCTGCGGCTTGCGTGCCCACGCCTGCGCGGTGCGGTCATTGGTCATCTTCAGCCCGATGCCGGTGCGGCCACGCGGAACGCCGGTGAGCTCGCCGAGCGCCCGTGCCGCCTGCCACTTCGGCGTCTCGCTGCCGGTCGCTTCGGGGTAGATCCGCACGATCTCGTCGGTGCGGATGCGTTCGGTGCCCTGCCGCAGGAACTCCGGCGTCAACTCGACCGAGGTGTGCACGCGCGCGGCCTTGACCTGAATCCCGAGGAAGCCGCTGACGAGCACGAGGAATATCCCGGGCATCAGCAACTGGAAGCCGTAGCCTGCGGAGGCCTGGATCAACCCCATGGCAATCGCCGCCGCCGGCCCTGCCGACACCCACCACCAGCTGGCTCCCTGCTCGTAGAACAGCACCTGGGGCGGAGCCCCGTTGTCGGTCACGTCGCTTCCCCTTGCTTCGCCGCACCCGGCCGGGTGACGAGGATAGCGCCCGCGATCAACGGCAGGATCGCAAGCAGTGTCACGATGTGCACGATGCCCCGTGCCGAAAGCAGCACGACGAGCACGACAATCGTCAACGAGAGCGCGACGCCCGCCCTGCGGAACCGCGGGTCACCGGTGCGGATCCGACCGGCGAGGAAGGCCATGCCGGCGCCGGCGGCGACCGTGAGCATCCCCGCACCGCGGAACAGCGGCGGCAGATCCACCGAAGCGGCGATCAACCCGCCGACCATCAACATCACCGAGGCGACGACCCAGCACCAGAAGGCTGCGGTGACGACGCGGGTTCGCGGCGCAGGAGCGGTCATGGTCGGGCCAGCCTAACCCGTCACCGAGTGAAGTAATCGGTGGCGTCTTTGCGGTGCAATAGATATGCGCCGCCGAGTATCAGCACCGACCCGAGGATGGCGGTGACGGCGTAGGCGACCGCGGCGGCGGCCGGACGATCGGCGTTGAACAGGCTGCTCGCCACATAGACGACCACCGCCAAGCCGGCGCCGGTCAAGACTGTGCGGGCCCACCGGTAGCCGTGCCGCATCAGGATCTGGAAGGTCAGCACGACGGCCGCGAGGATCACCACGAACGTCACCGAGACCACCAGGACCGGGATCGGTAGGGCCCGAGCGCGATCGGTGACCAGTAGGTCGACGACATGCCCGACGACCATCAGCGCAAGTGCGGCCACCCAGAGCCAGAAGCCGGTGTCGACGTCCTCCGGTCGGGCGCCGGGCGTGACGGGCTGATCCGGGCTCACGCCAGCCAACCGGCGACGTCGGCCGCCCAGTAGGTCACCACGATGTCGGCGCCGGCCCGCCGGATGCCCGTCAGGGTCTCCAGCGCGACCGTCTGCAGATCGATCCAACCGTTGGCGGCCGCGGCGCTGATCATCGAATACTCGCCGGACACCTGATAAGCGGCCACCGGCACGGGCGAGAGGTCCGCGGCCGCACGCACGATATCGAGGTAGCCCATCGCGGGCTTGACCATCACGATGTCGGCGCCCTCGTCGATGTCGAGTTCGACCTCGTGCAGCGCCTCCCGGGCGTTGCCCGGATTCTGTTGATAGGTACGGCGATCCCCGCGCAGGCTCGACCCCACCGCGTCCCGGAACGGGCCGTAGAAACCGGAAGCGAACTTCGCGGCGTAGGCCAGGATCACCGTGTCGGTGTGCCCTGCGGCGTCCAGGCCGTCCCGGATCGCGGCGACCTGTCCGTCCATCATGCCGCTCGGCCCGACGACGTGTGCTCCCGAATCAGCTTGTGCCACAGCGAGTTCCACGTATCGCCTGTTGGTCAGGTCATTATCAACCCGGCCCGCGGCGTCGAGCACTCCGCAGTGGCCGTGGTCGGTGAATTCGTCGAGGCAGGTGTCGGCCATCAGCACCGTGTCGTCGCCGAGGTCCTTGGCAAGATCGCGCAGCGCGACGTTGAGGATGCCGTCCTCGGCCACCCCCACGGACCCGGTGGGATCCTTGTCCTCGTCGCGCGGCACGCCGAACAGCATCACACCGCCCACGCCCGCCGCGACGGCGTCGGCGGCGGCGCGACGCAGCGAGTCGCGCGTGTGCTGCACGACGCCGGGCATGGAGTGAATTTCGCGCGGTTCCGAGATACCGTCGGCGACGAACATCGGCAGCACCAGTTGTCGCGGCTCCAAAGTGGTTTCGGCGACGAGTCGCCGAATCGCCGGCGTGGCACGCAGTCTGCGAGGCCGATGCCTAGGAAAGGCCACTACTGGCTCCTCGCGGTCAGCGACGCCGGCTCTTCTTACGCGGCGGCGGCAGTGCACCCTCGGCGCGCAACCGGGCGGCGTGTTCGGCGAGCGCCTCCACCAGCGGGCCGACGGCGGCGACTTCGGGCTGCACATCCACCCGCAGGCCGAATTCGGCTGCGGTCTCGGCGGTTTTGGGCCCGATGCACGCGACGATGGTCCGCGCGTGCGGTTTGCCCGCGATGCCGACCAGGTTGCGAACCGTCGAGCTCGAGGTGAAGCAGACCGCGTCGAAGCCACCGGTCTTGATCATTTCGCGGGTGTGCGCGGGTGGCGGTGCCGCGCGAACCGTGCGGTACGCCGTGACATCCTCGATCTCCCAACCACGTTCGCGCAGGCCCTCGGCCAGCGTCTCGGTGGCGATGTCGGCACGCGGCAGCAGCACGCGGTTAACCGGATCGAAAACGTCGTCATACGGCGGGAATTCGTCGAGCAAGCCGAGCGACGACTGCTCACCGGCGGGCACCAGTTCGGGGTTGATGCCGAACGCCCGCACCCGGTCGGCGGTGGCCTGGCCGACGCAGGCGATCTTCACCCCCGAGAAGGCCCGCGCGTCGAGACCGAACTCGTTGAACTTCTCCCACACCGCGCGGACCGCATTGGTGGAGGTGAACACCACCCACTGGAATCGGCCGTCGACCAGACCCTTGACCGCACGCTCCATCTGCGCGGGGCTGCGCGGCGGTTCCACCGCGATGGTGGGCACCTCGATGGGAAGCGCCCCGTGACCCTCCAGCTTGTCGCTCATCTCGCCGGCCTGGTCCTTGGTGCGCGGCACCAGCACGGTCCAGCCGTACAGTGCGCGGCTCTCCCACCAGTTCAGCTTGGCGCGGTTGGCCACCGTCTTGCCGATGGTCACGACCAGCGGACCGGCCAACGGGCCGGCCGGCTCGATGCCCGCCGGCTTGTCCAGCACCGCCTTGTCGAGCAGCCCGGCCAACGTCGTCTCGACCGAACGCTGCTGGCACGTCGTGCCGCCGGCCGTCACCACCACCGGCGTGGTGGAGGTCAGCCCGTACTCGATCAGCGTGCGCGCCGCATCGGCCAGGTGGGTCGCCGTGGCGTGCAGGATCAGCGGCCCCGGAGCGGCGGCCAACGCCGCCCAGTCGACGTGCGGGTCGCGGACGTCGGCCACGGTGTGGGCCGATCCCAGCGGCAGGCCCGCGTACGTGGGCACCGCGGTGGTGTCCGGTAGGCCCGGCACGATCTCGAAGTTCAGATGCGACTTCGCCAGCGCCGACACCTCGCTGATCACCGCGTCCACCGACAGTGGATCCCCGGCGACCAGCCGCACCACGTCGACGCCCGTGCGGGCCTCGGCGATCAGGGTCTTGGCCACCTCGGCCGGATCGCCGACGGCCGATCGAATGTCGGGTCCGCCCGGGATGGTCGACGCGTCGTTGCCCGCGGTGTCGCCGTCGGCCTGCGCTTCCGTCGCGGGCTCGGGGCCCGACGGGGGCGGCAGCTCGCTACCCACCAGGGCCAGCACCGCCTCCGGCACGTCGGGATCGGTGAACACCAGGGCGGCGTTGCCGAGCACGGTGCGGGCCCGCGTCGTCAGCAGTCCGGGGTCACCGGGACCCGAACCGACGAACGTGATGCGGCCCGGCTTCGGCTTGCGCCCCCGCCCGCTGGTCTGGCCTGTCATCTCAGTCACTCATCTCTCTGCTCTTCGCTCAACGCTCATCGCAGCTCAACTGCTTCAGTTGGCGTCCGCCATGAGCTCGCGCGCCCCGAGGTCGAACAGCTCCTCGGCCACCGAGAGCCCCAACTCCCGGGCCCGGTCGGGAGTGCCGACACCGGACGCGCGGATCACGTCGGATCCGTTCAGCGCCGCCACGCAGCCGCGTAGCGACACCTCTTCGAAGACGTTGCCGTCCTCATCGATGGACTCGACCACCTCCGCGATCGCGCCCACCGGTGCGGAACAACCCGCCTCCAGTCGGGCGAGCAGGGCCCGTTCAGCGGTGACTGCCGCGCGCGTGTCGGCGTCGTCCAACTCCGCCAGCAGCGCGGCAAGCTCGGTGTCGTCTGCGCGGCACTCGACCGCGAGCGCACCTTGAGCCGGCGCTGGCAACATCTGCACCGGCTCGAGCGTCTCGGTGACATCGGCCAGTCGCCCGATGCGAGCCAGTCCCGCCCGTGCGACTACGATGCCGTCGAGATCACCGTTGCTAACCCTGTTCAACCTGGTATCCAGGTTGCCTCTTAGGGGGCGGATTTCCAAACCGAGACCCAGTGCTCTAAGCTGCGCGGCCCGTCGCGGGCTCGACGTGCCGACCACCGAACCCGCAGGCAACTCGCCGAGCACCATGCCGTCACGGGCGACCAGCGCATCCCGCGGGTCTTCGCGCGGAGGAACTGCGGCGATGACGAAGCGCGGGTCATGCGCGGTCGGTAGATCTTTGTAGGAGTGCACCGCGGCGTCCACCCGGCCGTCGTGGATGGCCTCCCGCAGGGCGGCGGTGAACACCCCGACGCCGATGTCGGCGATGGGGCCCTGGTTGCGGTCGCCCTCGGTGGAGATGGTGACCAGTTCTGCGGCGTGCCCGTTGGCGATGAGCGCATCTCTGATCGCGCCGGCCTGGGTCATCGCCAGCAGACTGGCCCGGGTGCCTATCCGAATTGCGGTCAAGCGCTACTCGGCCTTGTCGAGATCTGGTGCGATCAAAGGCATTTCGGGTCCAGCGACGGCATCGACGGCCTGCTGGTCGAGCTCGAACAGCTCGCGCAGGGCTTCGGCGTAGCTGTCGCCGCCGGGCGCGCTGGCCAGCTGTTTGACCCGCACCGTCGGGGCGTGCAGAAGTTTGTCGACCACCCGGCGCACGGTCTTGGCGACCTCGTCGCGGTGGGTCGCGTCCAGCCCCGGCAGCCGGTTGTCCAGCCGGAGCAGTTCGGCCTCGACCACGTCGGCGGCGCGCTGGCGCAACGCGGTGACGGTCGGGGTGACCTCGGCCATTCGCTGGCCGGCCAGATAGTTGGCGACCTCGGCGGCGACGATTGCGCGGGCGGCTTCGGCGTCGGAGGCGGCGGCGCGGGCCGACGGCTCACGTTGGATGCGCTCCATGTCGACGACGTAGACGCCGGGCAGCCCCGCCACCGCGGGATCGACGTCGCGTGGCATGCCGAGATCGCAGATCACCAGCTGCTTGAGTTCTTGCCCGTGCGCCAGGCCACGGTGCACGTCGGCCAGGGAGACCACGGGCCGCACCGCGCCGGTGCAGCTGATGACCACGTCGGCGTCGGTGAGCAGCGGCGGCAGATGGTCGAACGGGAAGGCATGGGCCTCGACGCCCAGGTCGCGGATGTTCGCGGCGAGCCGCTTGGCCCTCGGCAGGCTCCGGTTCACGATGTGGATGCGATCGAGGCCGGCGCGTGTCAGGTGCTTGGCGGCCAGCGAGCCCATCGCGCCCGCGCCGATCACCACCGCGGTGCGGCCCGCCAGCGAGCCGAGCTTGTTCTCGGCCATGCCGAGCGCCACCGACACCACCGAGGCGCCGGCGGCGTCGATCCCGGTCTCCGTGTGCACCCGCTTGCCGACCGACAACGCCCGCTGCGACAGTTCGTGCAGCGTGCGGCCCACGGTGTGGTTGGCTTCGGCGGTCGCATAGGCGCGCCGCACCTGGCCGAGCACCTGCTGTTCTCCGATGACGGCGGAGTCCAGCCCGGACGCGACGGCGAACAGGTGCTCGACGGCGGCTTCGGCGTATCGCACGTAGGCGTATTTGGTGAGGTCGCCCAGGCCCATACCGGAGTGCTCGGAGAGCACCTGGCCGATGACCGACAACCCGCCGTGGAACGCCTCGACGACGGCGTAGACCTCGACCCGGTTGCAGGTGGACAGCACCATCGCCTCGGTGACGAGGGAGGACTGCAGCACCTTGTCGACGATCTTTGCCTGATCGGATTCATCGGTGCTCAGTTGTTCGAGCACCGACACCGGCGCGCTGCGGTGCGAAACCCCGAAAAGCAGCACGCTCACGGCTTAATCACCACGTCATCCACGGTAGCCGGTGAACAGTTAGGCGACCAAATTCGCGCGGGGAAGCCGCAGTCACTGCGCCAGGTCGGCACGCAGCCGGGGCTCGTCGACCTCCCAGTAACTGTGCTCGGCGCCGTCGAGCAGCACCACCGGCAAACGATCACCGAACTCCGCGCGCAGCGCGGGCTCGCCGGCCGCGGCTGCCGCGTCGACGTCGGTGATGACCAGCGCGAAGCCCAGTTCGTCGGCGAGCCCGGCGAGCTGGTCGGCGACCCGTCGGCAGATCGTGCAGCCGTCACGCGTCAGCAACTCCACCTGCCGGTCCACTCGACAAGTATCGCGCCAACGTGACTTAGGGTTGATTGCGTGTCCGAGTCCGGTCGCGTCGAAGGCGAGCAGTTGGCGGGACCAGCCTCTGCCGCCAATCAGCAGCGCGCCGGTGAGGCGAGCGCCGAGCAGGCCGTCACCGGTCTGGTTCTCGAGGCGCCCACGACCCCGTCGCCGCCGCCGCCCGACCTGACCGCGGCGGCGTTCTTCGACGTCGACAACACGCTGGTGCAGGGCTCATCGCTGATTCACTTCGCCCGCGGGCTGGCCGCCCGCAAGTACTTCACCTACGGCGACGTCGCGAAGTTCCTCTACGCGCAGGCCAAGTTCCAGCTGACCGGCCGCGAGAACAGCGACGACGTCGCCGCCGGGCGTCGCAAGGCGCTGGCGTTCATCGAGGGCAGGTCGACGGCCGAGCTGATGGCCGTCGGCGAGGAGATCTACGACGAGATCATCGCCGACAAGATCTGGCCGGGCACCCGTGCGCTGGCGCAGATGCATCTCGACGCCGGCCAGCAGGTGTGGCTCGTCACCGCGACGCCGTACGAACTGGCCGCGACGATCGCCAAGCGGCTGGGCCTGACCGGGGCGTTGGGCACCGTCGCGGAGTCCGTCGACGGGGTGTTCACCGGACGCCTGGTCGGCGACATCCTGCACGGCACCGGCAAGGCCCATGCGGTGCGATCGCTGGCCATCCGCGAAGGGCTCAACCTGCGTCGTTGCACGGCCTACTCGGACAGCTTCAACGACGTGCCGATGCTGTCGCTGGTCGGCACCGCGGTGGCGATCAACCCCGACGCGGACCTGCGCGATGTCGCCCGTGAGCGAGGCTGGGAAATCCGCGATTTCCGCACCGCCCGCAAGGCCGCGCGCATCGGCGTGCCTTCGGCGCTCGCCCTGGGCGCGGCGGGTGGGGCGTTGGCGGCCGTCGTGTCCCGTCGCCAGGACGGCCGCTGACGACCCGCTGATAGGCTCGCGCCGCTGACTCCGACCAGAAGAGACCGTGTATGGCTATCGCTGAGAACATCATCGGCACTCACTACCGCTACCCCGATTACTTCGAGGTCGACCGGGAGAAGATCCGAGAGTTCGCCCGCGCGGTCAAAGACGAGCACCCGGCCCACTTCAGCGAAGAGGCCGCCAAGGAATGCGGTTATGACTCGTTGATTGCGCCGTTGACGTTCCTCGCGGTCGCCGGTCGCCGTGTCCAGCTCGAGATCTTCAACCAGTTCGACGTGCCGATCAACATGGAGCGGGTGCTGCACCGCGACCAGAAGATCACCTTCCACCGCCCGATCGTGGCCGGCGACAAACTGTTCTTCGACTCCTACCTCGACTCGGTGACCGAATCACACGGGGCGGTCGTCACCGAAGTTCGCGGCGAGGTCACCGACGCCGACGGGAACCCGGTCCTGACGAGCATCGTCACCGTGATGGGCGAGGCGCAGTCCGACACCGAGGCCGACGAGGTGAGCGAGCGCATCGCCGCCGCCCGCGATCAGGCGATCGCGAAAATGATTGCCAAGCAAAGCACTTCGAACGGCTAGCAACTTTCGTCGCGGAGCAACGCTCAGCCGAGGAACATGTTGCGGCGCTGCGCGAGCAGTTGGTACAGCGTCTGCTGGATGGTCTCGCGCACCTGGTCGGTGAGCTCGAACGTGATCATCGGGTCGTCGGCGGCCGTCTCGTCGTACTCGGCCGTCTCGATCGGCTCGCCGAACTGGATGTGCCACTTCGACGGCAGCGGGACCATCCCCGCGGCGCCCGCGAGCGGGAAGAACGGCGTGATCGGGAAGTACGGCAGGCCCAACAGCCGGGCCAGCAGCTTGACGTCGCCGATCATCGGATAGATCTCCTCGGAGCCGACGATCGAGCACGGCACGATGGGCGCCTTGGTGCGCAGCGCGGCCGAGACGAAGCCCCCGCGACCGAAGCGCTGCAGCTTGTAGCGGTCCTTGAAGTGCTTGCCCAGGCCCTTGTAGCCCTCCGGGAAAACCGCGGTCAGCTCGCCGGCGGCCAGCAGGCGGTGCGCATCGGCGGTGCAGGCCATCGTGTGGCCGGCCTTGCGCGCGGCCTGACCGACCATCGGCAGGTCGAAGACCATGTCGGCGGCCAGCAGGCGCAGGTCCCGGTGCGCCGGGTGGTGGTCGTGCACCGCCACCGAGGCCATCAACCCGTCGAACGGCAGGACCCCGGCGTGGTTGGCGACCACCAGCGCGGCACCGGTCTCGGGCAGATGCTCGACACCGCTGACCTCGACGCGGAACCACGACTTGAAGAACACTCTCAGCAAAGGCAAAAAGATTGCGTTGTTGAGATGTGCGTCGAATCCGAATTCGTCGACGAGGTAATCGCCCATCATCCGCTTGCGGACGAATTCGGCGACTGCGGCTATCCGCTTGGCGAGTTCGGTGGGCGTCTCGTCGGCGGTCGGGGCACCGGCGGCGCCTGCCCTGCGGTCGTCGATCTCACGGACGACGGCGGCGATGTCCTCGGCGGAGGCGCGGCCGAGCGGATCCGAGGCCTGCGAGGGATGTCGGCGGGAGCCCTGCGTGCGCGCGGCGTTGCGCCGTTGTGCCGCCGCACGGCCCGAATTCGCGTGCAGCGGAATGACTTTCGCCTTGGACTCGCCCGCCACTGTCGTTACCTTCTCCCCACCCGATCAGTTGATGAGCCTAGCGCCCCCACCGTTGCGCCGCAGCAACGGCGCGGCTCTCCATTGAGCGTACCCACCGCGGGTCGACGATCGGAGTCAATCCGCGGCCCCGGACGTAATCGTCGAAGGCTTCCACGGTGGTCCACTTGGGGTTGTAGCCGAGTTCGTTTCGCATTCGCGATGTGTCCATGACTCGGCCATAACTCAGGTAGTCCAATTGCTCGCGATCGAGTTCAGTGTAGCGAGTCGCGCGCCTCAGCGAATCCACCGCCCACAGCGCCGATCGAGGCACGGGAAGCGGGATCCGGCCGGCCCGCCGGATCGCCTGGCTCATCATGATGATGCCGGACGCCCCGATGTTGTAGGTGCCCGACTTGCCCGCCATCGTCGCCCGTTCGAGCGCCCCGAGCGCGTCCTGCTCGTGCAGCAGCTGCAACCGGGCGTCGTGCCCGACGACGGTCGGCACCAGCGGACCTGCGAGGTAGCGCGACAGCGCGGTGTCCATCGCCGGACCGATCATGTTGGCCAGCCGCAGGATGGTGACCGCGATGTCAGGCCGGCGCCGCCCCAGCCCACGCGCGTAACCCTCGATGTCGATGCTGTCGCGGGCGAAACCTTCCCCCGGCGGGCGTCGAGCGCTGGTGTCCTCGGTGAACAGCACCGGGTCGCGTGCGCTCGAGCCGTACACCTCCGACGTGGACTTGAGCACGACGCGCTGCACCGACGGCGCCTTCTGACAGGCCGCGAACAGCTGGATCGCGCCCATCACGTTGAGCTCCTTGAGCGCCGCGCGCCCACCGGAGCGCGGCGCATAGGACGCCGCGGCCGCGTGCACCACGGTGTCGACGTCGCCGTTGCGAATGACCTTCGCGATGAACGGGTTCCGGATGTCGGCGCGGACGAACTCTGCGCGGCCCATCCGCCGCAGCAGGTCCTTGCTCGGCGCGATCGCGTCGACGGCGATCACGTGATTGATCAACGGGTTCTGCGCCAGCCGGGCCGTCAGATATCCGCCGAGGAACCGGCACGCCCCGGTGACCAGGACGATCTTGGGATAGTGCACGGCGTCGCGCGAGTCAGACCCGTTGGCGTGCCCAGTGGAACGACCCTCGGAGTCCATGACCGGTCAGCCTAACGACCGCGCGCGGAGATTACTTGCCGAGTTTTCTGCGCTGGACCCGGGTGCGACGAAGCAGCTTGCGGTGCTTCTTCTTCGACATGCGCTTGCGCCGCTTCTTGATGACTGAACCCATGAACTCCGCTACCTGTGACTACTTGCCGAACAAGCATTGTTGACTGACCCGGCCACTTTACCGGGCTGCGCAGGCAACCGCGAAACGCGCCTGACCGCGGGTGCGGGCACGCGCGCGGAAATCAGCCTGCGTCGAAGTACGAGCTCTCCAGCATGTCGTGAACAGCCTTGGCGTGCACGCGGAACGAACGGCCGACGCGGACGGCGGGCAGTTCCCCGTTGTGGACCAGCCGGTAGACCGTCATCTTGCTGACCCGCATCAGGCTCGCCACTTCGGCGACGGTGAGAAATTGAGCTCGTGGCTGTTGACCGTCGGATCCGGCGTCCCGAGCCGACTTTCCACTGGCCGAATCCCGCGCGGATGGCCCGTTCATAGACGTCATCGCAACCCAATCATTCAGGCACGGGCAGTCCCAGCGGCTTCCCCACCGCTGGCACCGACCCGTGCTTACACCAGGAGAATAGCGTGGCAGATGGTGTTACTGCGACGGGTGTGGGTAATTAAACGAATTACTCCGATGTAATTCCGAGCTGCTCAGAGCGCCTTTTCGCGGCCTCGACCGCTTCGGCGACCGCCGCCCGCAAACCACTGCGTTCGAGTTCCCGCAGACCAGCCGCGGTGGTTCCCCCGGGCGAGGTAACGGTCGCGCGCAGTTGCGCGGGCGTGGTGTCCATCGCGATTCCCGACGACGGCCCCGCCGCTCCGCCGGCCGAGGCGGCCCGGTCGAGGCGGTCCAGCAGCATCGCAGCCGATCCCGCCATCGTGTGCGCGACCAGGTCGGTGGCCACCGCGCGGGACAATCCCGCGGCGACGCCCGCGTCGATGAGCGCCTCGACCATCAGGAAGAAGTAGGCCGGCCCGGAACCCGAGAGCGCGGTTACCGCGTCGAGTTGGGACTCGGGCACTGTCAGCACTCCACCGACCGCGTCGAAGATTCCCGAGACCTCCTTCATCTGCTCCGCGGTGGCGAACCGGCCGGCCGAGAGCGCACTGACTCCCCCGCCGACGACGATCGGGGCGTTGGGCATGACGCGGATCACCGGCGCCCCGGCCGGCAGCTTGTTCTCGTAGTAGGCGGTGGTGACGCCGGCGGCGACCGTCACGAAAACCTGTTCGGTCGTATCGCTTTCGGCATGGGACGCCGCATCGACGATCTCCTCGACGAGCCCCTCCACGTCGGCGGGCTTGACGGCCACGATGACGTAGCCGGCGTTGTCCACCGCGTTGGACACCGTCGTCACCAACACCGAATACGTCTCGGCGAGGTGTTTCGCCCGGGCCGGATCCTTCTCCGCCACCACCAGGTCCTTGACCTGTCGCCCGGCGCGCAGCAGCCCGGACAGGAGTGCCTCACCGATACTTCCCCCGCCGACGATCGCGATTCTGGCCATGCCGGAAAGCATTGCAGACGAGCGGGCAGGGACGCGTTCGGCCACCCGCAGCCGAACGCTCAGCCGAGTTGTTCGACACGCTTTAGGGCTGCGGCACCATCGCGAGTTGTCGGCTCTGCACCACGATTCGGCCCTCACAGTCGACGACGATGTGGTCCTCGTCGAACCAGTCCTGGCCGATCTCCACCGTCGTGCAGAGCACCCGCAGCCAGCCGTCGGCGGGCAGGGTGCGCAGATACGCGGTCAACTGGACCGTCGGCGCCCAGCCGAACCGGTTCACACCGAAGGTCACCGGCGCCGACACGTCGCCGCACAGCAGCGCGAACAGCACATCCGGAGCAACGCCCTTGGGCCGCACCCAGTACTCGATGACCGGTGGTCCGCCGTCAGATCGCGGCTGCATCGTGGTCAACGAGGGCCGGATGTCGCAGCCGTGTGCGAGGTGCACGATGTCCGCCATCGGATGTCCTTCACCGATCGGCTCCAGACCGGGCGGCGGCTCGGGTTGCATCAGCGGAATCACGGGATTGACCGACAGCAGCGGCGCCACGTGATGCTCCGGGTCGCCGAGCGTGATCGAGGCCCGCACGGCCGTTCGCTCGCCCTGGTTGAGTTCGACGTCGATCAGGCTGATGCGACGTCCGCGCTTGCGGACCGTGGTGACGAGTTGCATCGGGCCGGGGTCCGGCGCCCACAGGAAGTTTCCGGACACCGCGATCGGCTGAACGTCCCCTCCTGCGTGCTCCGTTCGCGCCGCATTTGCGCACAGCGCCAGCATCGCGCCGCCGTGCACCTTCGGCCCGATCGTCCAATGTTCGTTCAGCTCACCGTGATACACGCCGTCACCGGCGTCGGTGAGCGCCATGGCGTCGGTGAACAGGGTGGAGCCGGTCATCTGGTGGTCCTTCGCGAGCTGAGGTCAGCGCAACAGGTGCGCGCGGGCGAACTGCAACGACTCCACCAGCAACGCCTCGCGTTCGGCGGCGGTCCGTGCGCCCGACGTGGTCACCTCAAGGATCACATGCCCGGTGAAGTCGCTCGCGGCCAGCATCTCGCAGACCTCCACCGTCGGCTGCGTGCCGCGGCCCGGCACCAGATGTTCGTCGGTCGAGGCGCCGCTGCCGTCGCACAAGTGCAGGTGCACCAGCCCGTCTCCCATCCGACGGGCCATCTCGATCGCATCGGAGCCCGCGGTCGCGGTGTGCGACAGGTCCAGCGTGTAGTGGGCGTGGTTGCCGTCGAGCGGATCGTAGGACGGTGCGAAGGCCGAGATGCCCGGCCCCGGCCTGCCGCCACGTTTGCGCATCCGCTCGATCGAGGTCTGGCCCGCGCCGAAGAACCGGTCGGCCCGAAACGGGAACATGTTCTCGACGGCGACCAGCACGTCGCTGGACGCCTCGAGCTCGGCAACCTGCTCAGCGAAGCCTTCGGCGTAGCGGCGCTGCCACCGGAACGGCGGATGTACGACGACGGTCTGGGCGCCCAACTGCTCTGCCGCGCGCACACTGCGTTCGAGTTTCGGGATCGGGTTGGCACCCCACACACGCTGCGAGATGAGCAGGCACGGCGCATGCACCGACAGCACGGGCATGTTGTATTTCTCGGACAGCCCCGCGACGGCTTCCACATCCTGGCTGACCGTTTCGGCCCACACCATCAGCTCGACGCCGTCGTAGCCCAGCCGGGCCGCGTACTCGAAGGCCGCCTCGGTTCTCAGCGGGTAGACCGAGGCCGTCGACAGACCGACCTTGATGGCTGGGCGCACGAGTTATTGGGCGCCTCAGCCCGCCTGCATCAGTGCCAGCGGTCCGAACGTGACCATCGCCCCGACTGCGACGGCGATCAGCGTGCTGCCGATGTCCTCGGTCTTACGCACCACACGCACTCCGACCACCAGGCCGAGAATCACCAACACGCCGAGCACCAGCGCGATGATGCTGTTCCACTTCCACAGCTGATCGAACGCGATGAACAGGCCCGCCCCGAAAGCGACCGCGATCACGCACTGGGCGACGACCCACGCGCCGCGCAGGAACGCCGACATCGGTCCCGAGGGCGCGACGTCGGCATCGTCCTCGAGGTCGATGTCCTCCGGACCCAGGTCGTTGTCGCGCCGAACTTCCTCGTCGGCGACGCCCGGACCGCCGAACAGCGCACTGTCGCTATCCCGGGAACGCAGGTACGACGGCAGGTCCTCGCGGTCGTCGCCCTCCGGTTCGACGAGGTCGACGGCGGCTTCGGCGGCGTCCTCCTCGTCGGCCTTGGGATCGGACCAGTCGAGCGGATCCGGGCTCATCTGCTCGGCGCCCACTCCGGTGTCGGTTCCCGCTCCCGCCCCGCTGCGCCCGCCCAGACCGAACCGGCGCCGAGCGAAGTGCGAGCGGCGCGGCGGGGCGAAGAAGTCCAGGTCTTCGTCGGTTTCGCGTTGCTCGACGTGGGTCTGGTAGTCGGCGACCGCGTCGGCGTACTCGTCCTGCTCGTCGGCGGTCTCCGCTTCGGTCTCGACGTCGTCGGCGGCTGGCTGCACCTCGTCGACGTGGTCAACGGCGCCGTTGCTGGCCGCGGCCTCGGCGGCGGGTTCGGGATCGGCGGCCTCGAGGGGTTCGGGCTCGGCTTCGACTGCTTCGGCTTCGGCGGCTGCGACGACTTCTTCCTCGGCCTCGGCTGGGGCGTCGACCACCGCGGCGGCCGACCGCCCGGTCGCGGGTGCGTCGTCGTCATCGCGGACGATCGGGATTTCGCCGGTCAGTTCGGCGACGGTGATCGAGTCGGTGTCCCCGCGGCGACGGCGGCGCCGACCGCCGATAGGCGGCGCACCGATCGTGCCGTTGCGCGCCAGCAACTCCGCGACCGAGATGGGTCGCGTGTTGCTGTGGTCGTCTTCTGGTCCTGTCATGGTGTATTGCCTTCGGCCTTCGTCACCTATCGTCCAGCATTGCGCAAAAACGTCTGTACTGAGGCCGGATTGTCAGCGCCGCCGACGGTCGTGGGATCGTCGGCACCGACGAGGCCGCTGCCGTCGGCTTCGCTGTCGAGTCTCCGCAGAATCAGCCCTTCCCGCAACGCCCAGGGGCAGATGTCCACGGTCTCGACGGCCAGGGCGTTCATGCTCGCCTCAGCGACCAACGCGCCGGCCACGATCTGTGGCGCCCGTTCGGCACTCACCCCTTCCAATTCCGCTCGGTCGGCCGCGGTCATCCTAGAGATGAATGCTATGAGCTGCCTTAACCCGGTGGCCGTCAGCGTCCGTTTGACCCGCGGACCCGCTCCGGACGGCGCCGCGCCCGTCAACCGGGCCAGCGAGCGGAACGTCTTCGACGTCGCAACAGCCAGGTCCGGGGTGCCGGCTTTGAGCAGCTCGGCACCGGCGTCGGCCACTTCGGTGGCCAGCCAGTCGCGCAGCATCGCGACCCGCCGGCGGCCCGGGGGGTCGTCGGGCAGCCATTCGCGGGTGAGCCGGCCCGCGCCGAGCGGGAGCGACAGCGCCACCTCCGGCTCCTCGTCGACGCCGTTGGACAGCTCGAGCGACCCGCCGCCGATGTCGATGTTGATGATGCGTCCGGCGCTCCACCCGTACCAGCGCCGCACGGCCAGAAACGTCAACCTCGACTCGTCGACACCGGCGAGCACGCGCAGCGACACCCCCGTCTCGGCGAGCACCCGGGCGAGCAACTCCTCGGAGTTCTTGGCGTCGCGCACCGCCGAGGTGGCGAACGCCATCAGCTCCGAGCAACCGGAACTGGTGGCGATCTTGGCGAACTCGTCGATGGTGCCGATCAGTTTGTCCGCGCCCTTGCGGGTCAGCTTGCCGGAGCTGTCGATCGCCTCGGCGAGCCGCAGCGAGGCCTTGGTGGAACTCATCGGTGTCGGATGGCCGCCACGCCGTGCGTCCACCACCAAGAGGTGAACGGTATTGCTGCCCACGTCGAGCACGCCTAATCGCACACCTTCAACTTAATCGGTCTACCGTTGATTACCGTGAGCGCATCGCATCCTGGCGAGGTCGAACTCGATTTCGCCCGTGAGTGGGTCGAGTTCTACGACCCGGACAATCCCGAGCATCTGATCGCTGCCGATCTGACGTGGCTGTGCTCCCGCTGGACGTGTGTGTTCGGCACACCGGCCTGCCAGGGCACGGTCGAGGGTCGTCCGGATGACGGCTGCTGTTCGCACGGCGCGTTCCTGTCCGACAAGGACGACATCGCCCGCCTGGACGACGCGGTCAAGACGCTGACCGACGAGGACTGGCAGTTCCGTGAGAAGGGGCTCGGCAAGAAGGGCTACCTGGAGATGGACGAGTACGACGACAAGCCCAACCTGCGTACCCGAAAGTACAAGGGCGCCTGCATCTTCCTCAACCGGCCCGGCTTTGCCGGTGGCATCGGCTGCGCACTGCACAGCAAGGCGCTCAAGCTGGGTGTCGAACCGTTGACGATGAAGCCCGACGTGTGCTGGCAGCTGCCGATCCGGCGCACGCAGGAGTGGGTGGAGCGGCCCGACGGGACGGAAGTCCTCAAGACCTGGATCACCGAGTACGACCGTCGCGGCTGGGGCGAAGGCGGTGAGGATCTGCACTGGTACTGCACCGGCGATCCGAACGCGCACGTCGGCAGCAAGCAGGTGTGGGAGTCCTACGGGCCCGAGCTGACCGAGCTGCTGGGCGAGAAGGCGTATGCGGAGCTCGCGGCGATGTGCAAGCGGCGCAGCGGTTTAGGGCTGATCGCCGTGCACCCCGCCACCCGCCTGGCCGGATGAACCTGTTCCTGTTCCGGCTGATCCCGCCGCGAGCGGATTTCGCCCAGACCATGACACCCGCCGAGCAGCAGGCCATGGCGGCGCATCAGGAGTACTGGCAGCAACTGCTGGCCGACGGTCGCGTCGTCGTCTACGGCCCGGTCGCCGACCCCGAAGGTGTCTGGGGGATGGGCGTGCTACGCGCCACCGATCGCGCCGAGGTGCTCGCGATCGCCGAGCGCGACCCGTCGGTCACCGCCGGTGTCAACACATTCGACGTGTTCGAGATCATGGGCGGCACGACGGGTTGACGGGTGATTTCAGCCCTCGAGCTTGTAACCGAGGCCGCGGACGGTAACCAGGTGCACCGGGTTCGCAGGATCCGCCTCGATCTTCGACCGAAGCCGCTTGACGTGCACGTCAAGGGTTTTGGTGTCGCCCACATAGTCGGCGCCCCACACCCGGTCGATCAGCTGGCCGCGGGTCAGCACCCGGCCGCTGTTGCGCATCAGATACTCTAGCAGATCGAACTCCTTGAGCGGCAACGTGATCGGCTCACCGTTCACCGACACCACGTGGCGCTCGACGTCCATCCGGACGGGTCCGGCCTCCAGCACGCTGTCGCTGAGTCCGACGTCGTCGTTGTCGGCGCCGCGCCGCAGCACCGCACGGATACGAGCGATCAGCTCACGCGCCGAGTACGGCTTGGTGACATAGTCGTCGGCGCCGAGTTCCAGCCCGACCACCTTGTCGATCTCGCTGTCGCGAGCGGTCACCATGATCACCGGAACGCTTGAGCGCGAACGCAATTGCTTGCACACGTCCGTCCCGCTCATCCCGGGCAGCATCAAGTCGAGCAGCACGATGTCGGCGCCGGCGCGTTCGAACTCGGCGAGGGCGGTCGGCCCGTCGGTGACGACGGTGGCCTCGAACCCCTCCTTGCGAAGCAGAAAGGCCAGGGGATCGGCCAAGGACTCCTCGTCCTCCACGATCAGCACACTGGTCATTGGTCTCGCTGGTCCTCTCGTTCGTCCGATTCATGATCGGGGTAGGCCGGAATCGACAGCGTGAACGTCGATCCCGTACCCGGCTGACTCCACAGCCGGATGCTTCCGTTGTGGTTGGCCGCGACGTGCTTGACGATCGCCAACCCCAACCCGGTGCCGCCGGTGGCCCGGGAGCGCGCCTTGTCGACGCGGAAGAACCGCTCGAACACCCGCTCCTGGTCCTCGCGGGCGATGCCGATACCGCGGTCGGTGACCGCGATCTCGATGTCGGCTCCGCGCCGCCTGCGGCTGATCGAGACCGACGACCCGTGCGGCGAGTAGGCGATCGCGTTGGACACCAGGTTCGCGATCGCGGTCACCAGCAGCGACTGGTCGCCCAGTGCGCGGAAACCGGTCGGTGCGTCGGTGGTGATCCTGATGTCGGCGTTGTCGGCGGGCACCTTGTGCCGGGACAACGCCTCGGCTACCACGGTGTCGACGTCGACGGCGTCGAGGACCGGCAGGGCCTCGGCACCCTGCAGCCGGGACAGCTCGATCAACTCGCCGACCATGTTGGCCAGCCGGTTGGACTCGGCCACCATCTTCTCGGCGAACCGACGCACGGTGGCGGGGTCGTCGGCCGACGCGAGCAGCGCCTCGGCCAGCACGCCCATCGCACCGACCGGGGTCTTGAGTTCGTGGCTGACGTTGGCCACGAAGTCGCGGCGGGTGGCTTCCATCCGGGCGTGCTCGGACTGGTCGTCGACGTAGACGACCGCGAACCGGCGATCCTGTTCGGTCAGCAACCGGACGTGGCCACGCACCGAGAGCCCGGACCGGCCGGGGTTGACCCGCTTGTGCGCCGCGAGGTCGACTTCGGTGGGTTCGCCGGTGGTCAGCGTGCGCTCGGCGGCGCGCCAGGCCCGCTCGTCGAGCAGCCGGTCGGAGACCAGGCCCAGCTCACGGGCCCGGTCGTTGGCGTACACGACGTCACGGAAGTGGTCGACCACCACGATTCCCGTGGGTGACCGCGACGCGATGTGGGAGAGCATCTGCGAGACGGTGATGCCGGCCTGCGCGCTGGCCCGACGCTGCCGATGTTCCCTCAGGCGGGGCGCCAACCCCGCTCCAAGTGCCACACCGGTCACCAGAGCGAGCAGTGCGACCACCGCTGCGAGCAGCAGTGCCGAAACGACACTCACGCGGAAATCGTACGCATCCGGTGAACGTCATCCCAGCAGCGTGCGGCCGAATCGGGACAAGTCACACAAGGAAAGAAGGAAATTCGGGCCCCGGCCTTCCCCTGTTAACCCGTTGTTCGCCGTCGTCGCCCTATTTCGCGCCTTGGGATGCGACGGCGGCGGCGCCCGCGGCCGCGGCTTCGGGATCCAGGTACGTGCCGCCGATGACGGTCGGCTTGAGATCGGAGTCCAGGTCGTACCGCAGCGGGATGCCGGTCGGGATGTTGAGCCCGACGACGTCCTCGTCGGACATGCCGTCGAGGTACTTGACCAGCGCACGCAGCGAGTTGCCGTGCGCGGCGATCAGCACGGTCTTACCCGCGCGCAGGTCCGGTTCGATGGTCTCGGTGTAGTACGGCACGAACCGCTCGACCACGTCCTTGAGGCACTCGGTGCGCGGCGGACCGCCGGGCACGTCGGCGTAGCGCGGGTCGCCGTCCTGGCTGTAGGTGCTGCCGGGCTCGATCGGCGGCGGCGGGGTGTCGTAGCTGCGTCGCCACGCCATGAACTGCTCCTCGCCGAACTTCTCCTTGGTCTCGGCCTTGTTCAGCCCTTGCAGCGCGCCGTAATGCCGCTCGTTGAGCCGCCAGTCGCGGTGCACCGGAATCCAGTGCCGATCGGCCTTGTCCAAGGCCAGGTTGGCGGTGGTGATCGCGCGGCGCAGCAACGAGGTGTAGAGCACGTCGGGTTGGCGGTCGAGCTCCTTGATCAACTCGCCTGCCCGCACTGCTTCGGCGCGACCCTTCTCCGTCAGATCGACGTCGACCCACCCGGTGAACAGGTTCTTCTCGTTCCAGTCGCTCTCGCCGTGGCGAAGCAGGATCAGCGTGCAGTCACCCATGCCGGAATCTTCTCACGACGGACGGATCGACCTCTGCCCGTACCGAAACCGACGAAAAGGCGGTATCCGGTCGGAAAAACCCGCCAAAACGTAGGTTTGGGCGAGGATGAGGGCGAAGAGTCAGTCGTCGTCTTCGATCAGGTGGGCGAACGCCTGCAGGTTCTTCAACGACTCGCCGCGCGACACCCGCCACTCCCATTCTTTCTGGATAGACGATCGAAAGCCCAACTCCAGCAACGTGTTGAAGTCATTGTCGACGGCTTCGAGCACCTGGCCGAGCACGCGGTCGACCTCCTCGGAAGTGACCGATTCCAACGACATCCGGCCGACGAGATAGATGTCGCCGACGTTGTCGAGTGTGTAGGCCACCCCGTAGAGCCGGCGGTTGCGCTTGAGCAGGAACCGGTACACGCCCTCGTGGTTCTCGTCGGGTTTGCGGCAGACGAACGCCTCGATCCGCACCGAATGTTCGCCGATGGACAGGATCGTGTTGGTCTTCAACCGTCGCTCGCCGGGCAGTTCGACGATGATGCCGGGCAACCCGCCGTGCGCGCCTTCGTGCCGCGTGCAGACCAGGCCGTTCTCCTTGCACGCTTCCTCGATGACCTTCGCCGCGTCGGTGCTCATGCCCGCACCCCCCGGCGGCGGCTGAACCGCCGTCCGGTGCGGCGCGCGCCGCCGTCGCGTGACCGCTGCCGCGCCCGGTAATCGCCGATCGCACGCCCGTAGCTGGCCAGCAGCGCATCGACGGTGCGTGACCACGAGAACGTGGCGGCGTGGGCGATCGCGGCGGGCCTCATGGCGTCGGCCCGTTGCAGCAGATCGCCGATGGCGTGCGCCCAGTCGCCGTCGTCGTGGCCGTCGACCAGGGTCCCGGTGACGCCGTCGCGCACCGCGACCGGCAGCCCACCGACCGCCGCGGCCACCACCGGCGTGCCGCACGCCTGCGCTTCTACGGCGACCAGTCCAAAGGACTCCGAATAGCTGGGCACCGCCACCAGATCCGCGGCGCGGTACACGTTGACCAGCTGTTCGCGCGACTGCGGCGGCAGGAATGTCACCCGATCCGAAATACCCAGATCGTCGGCCAGCCGAACCAGCCCGTCGGGCGCCTGCAGTCCGCTGCCGGATGGCCCGCCCGCGATCACCACGCGCACGCCCGGCAGCTTGGCGACGGCGCGCAATGCGACGTCGGGCGCCTTCAGCGGCTGGATGCGGCCCACGAATGCGACGATCGGTTCGTCGGCGGCCAGTCCCAGCGCGGCGCGCGCGGCTTTCCGATCCCCCGGCGTGAACACCTCCAGATCGACGCCAGGGTGTACGACGTCGATCCGTGCCGGGTCCGCATTGTGCAGCGAAATCAGTTCCTGGGCTTCATGTTCGGTGTTGACGATCAATCGGTCCGCTTCGTCGACGACCTGCTGCTCACCGACCGCGCGCAGCGGCGGTTCGGGCGAGTCGCCGTCGGCCAGCGCGGCGTTCTTGACCGCGGCCAGTGTGTGCGCGGTGTGCACCAGCGGGACGGCCCAGCGGTCGCGGGCCAGCCAGCCGACCTGACCGGACAACCAATAGTGCGAGTGCACGATGTCGTAGTAGCCGGGTTCGTGCGTCGCCTCGGCGCGCAGCACCCCCGCGGTGAAGGCGCACAACTGCGTGGGCAGGTCGTACTTGTCCAGCCCCTCGAACGGCCCGGCCACCACGTTGCGCACCAGCACACCGGGCGCCACCCGCACGGTCGGCGGGTCAGACGACGAGGTCGCGCGGGTGAAGATCTCGACCGCCACACCGCGGCGAGCCATCTGCAGCGCACTCTGCAGCACGTAGACGTTCATGCCGCCGGCATCGCCGGTGCCGGGCTGGGCCAGTGGCGAGGTGTGCACCGACAGCACGGCTACGCGTCGGGGCAGTTCCGTTGCTGGGCGCACACAGTCATGTCTACACCGCGCCCGCGAAGGCCCCGTCACGCAGTGGCTTCTTGGGCCAGCAAGAGTGCCGACGAAATTTGGACCTCAGGAGCGGGGTCGAGTCACAGGAACGACCCTCAGTAGCCGCTCGAGGCCGTTGTAATCGGCGGGGTTGGTGGTGAAAAGTGGCAGACCTTCGACGATGCCTGTCGCGGCGATCATCAGATCGGCGAATCGTCGGCGCGGTTTGCGGCCGACTGCCACTACCGCCGCGCACACGCGCCCGTAGACGCGTGCTGCTTCGGCGTCGAACGGAATGGGATCGAATTCACTTTCCGCCCTTTGGAGTAGATCGAGCCGGCGGGCGCGCTCCTCGTGCGGGTCGTAGCTACTTTGTTCTTCGGCGCCGCGTACTTCATGCGGTCCGGCCGACAGTTCTGCCAACGTGATCGCGCTGATCGCCATCTGCGTGGGCAACTCGGCCGGGTCGATGTGCGCGCGCAGAATGAGAATGTTCGTGTCAAGCAGGCCGGCTGCAGGTACGTCATCTGTCATAGGGACTGCTCGGCGCGTGATCGAGCGCAGCATCCTGGTCAGCGCGGAAAGCTTCGACGTCGATCGCCGGAGCGATCCGCGACGTGGCGGCGAACTGCTCTCGGGTGACGAACCTACGCCGGCGACGCAGTGGGATCAGTTCGGCGATTCGGTGACCATCGCGAGTGACCGTGAAAGACCGGCCATCCTGGACGGCATCCATGATCTCCTTGGACCGATTGCGCAGGTCCCGCTGAGTGATCTCGGGGTTAGCGGCCATAACAGCAGAATACAGGCCTGTGGCATGGCGTGCTACAGAGTGCTATTCGGTCGAATCTGTGTGTCCCTCAGGCGGTCGCCCTGGTCGACGGCGCTGCGCCCGGCGCATGGCGCCGATCGGGTCGGCGTACAGGCCGCCGAGCGACACCACACCCGCACCGGCCTCCTGAACCCGGTTCCCGAAGACGGTCAGCCGGATCTCGCGTGCGGGCATCACCGAGCGCTGCGCGAACGCGGCTTCCACGACGCTCATGCCCTCGGGATATTCGGTGAAAGCCTGGCCGCCGACGATCAGGTCGTCAGGATTGAGCATGTCGCGCAGCAGCGCGACGGCCTCCCCCAGCACCCGCGCACGTTCGGCCAGCAGTTGCTGCGCGGGCCGGCCGCCCTGCCGGGCGAGCTTGAACAGCGCCGGCATCGTCGATGCGGGCCCCTCGGCGGGGAGAATGCGCGCCTTGCGGGCGGCGATCAGCACCGCTTCGTCGCTGACCGTGGACTCCAGTTGCCCTGTGCCGCCGAGTAGTTCGGAGTGGGCGGGCAGCGCGGCGATGGTGCCGGGTCCGCTGGCCGGTGAGTGCACCCGGCCGCCGATCGACAACGCGTAGCCGACGGTCTCGCGGGCGTAGACGTACAGGCTCGTCGACGTGTCCGACGGTTGCCTGCGCCCCCCGAGCAGCAGTTCGGCGCCCGCCATCGCGTCCACGTGCGAGGCGACCGACACCGGCAGGCCGAGCGCCTCGGCGAGTACCGGCCCGACCGGCGCCTCGGACCAGCCGAGCCGCGGATGGTCGAGGTAACCGGTCGCGCTGTCGACCACGCCGCCGGCCGCGACACCCACCCACAGCGGGCGGCGCCGATGCCAGCGGCCGAGGTAGCGGCGGGCGCTGTCGGCCAGCGACGCCAGCGCGGCAGCCTGCGGAGCCCGCGGCGTAGGTGTCTCGACGACGTCGAGGGTGCGACCGAAGAGGTCGGCGGCCACGATGCTAAGGCTGCGGGCGCCGATGTGGATCCCCAGCGTGAGGAACGGTTCGTGATTGACCTCCACGGGCACGCGGGGTCGGCCGATCGCGCCGGAAACCGCGAGGTCGGCGCGTTCGCGCAGCACACCGGCCTCGAGCAGCGCGGTGACCTGACGGTTGACGGTCGCGATGCTCAGGCCGGTGACCTGAGCGATGGCGTCACGGGCGATGGGCCCGCGCAGTCGGGCCGCACCGAACACCGACGCGGCGGCCGCGTCGGCCACCTTCAGTGCCGGCGCGACGACGTGCCGGCGGGCCAACAGCGCGCGCTTGGCGTGCTGGGCACTGCGAACCGACGGCTTCGCGGGAAGAGTGGTGGTGACGGTAGTGCGCATCTGCTTGTCCTTATGGGAAGTCGGCCGGTGGGTTCTGGGGCCACACCTGAGGACTCAGCAGGACAGGAATTGTCTCCGGATCAGTCAGGCGCGGCGAAGTGCGCGACAACAACACGCACGGCGCGAACAGGCCTGATGGGACAGCACACGACGAACTTAGCACGCCAACTAAAGTTGAGCAGATGACGACTCCCCGGACCGACAGCCGAGTCGCGGTGGTCACCGGCGCCAGCGCCGGCATCGGTGCAGCAACCGCGAGAACCCTTGCCGCCCAAGGTTTTCACGTGGTCTGCGTGGCCCGTCGCCAGCAGCCGATCGAGGCCCTCGCTGCCGAGATCGGTGGCACCGCGATCGTGGCGGACGTCACTTCGACCGAGGCCGTGTCGGCGCTGGCAGAAGCGCTGGACGGCTTACCCGGGCCGGTTTCGGTGCTGGTCAACAACGCCGGCGGCGCCCGAGGACTGGACCCGGTAGCCGAAGCCGACGTCGAGCACTGGCGCTGGATGTGGGAGTCCAACGTGCTCGGCACACTGCTGGTGACCCGCGCGCTGTTGCCGAAGCTGATCGCCTCCGGCGACGGGCTGATCGTCACCGTCACCTCGATCGCCGCGGTGGAGATCTACGACAACGGCGGCGGGTACACCTCCGCCAAGCATGCGCAGGGCGTGCTGCACCGGACGTTGCGCAGCGAGCTGCTCGGAAAACCCGTGCGGCTCACCGAAGTTGCGCCCGGCATGGTGAAGACCGACTTCTCGCTGAACCGGTTCGAGGGCGACGAGGAACGCGCCGCCAAGGTCTACGAGGGCGTCACCCCGCTGCTGGCCGAAGACGTCGCCGAGATCATCGGGTTCGTCGCCAGCCGACCGTCACACGTCGACCTGGATCTGGTCGTGGTCCGGCCGCGCGATCAGGTCAGCGGCGCCAGCGGATCGCGGTTCAACCGCCAGACTTGACGCTCGAGTGCCCACGCGGCCGGGCGGCCGGGGCGGCCCACCGAAACTGACCGGAAAATACCTAAGGTGAGTGGGCAGGCGACAGCGACCCGGCGGAGCTTGCGGAGCCGGGTGTCGTTGCGGGACTTGTAGTTGGTGGTTAGGCGGCGGGTTCGAGAGTGACCTGGTAGCCCATGGCGGTGAGTTGGGCGATGTGGTTGCGGAGCTTGCGTTCGATGGCGATGCGGTTGGTGTGATAGTCAGGGCCGAGATCGCGGAAGCGGGCGAGCGGGTTGGCGAGTAGGTGCCAGATGACGACCAGGATGGAGCGGGCGACCGCGACCAGGGCTTTGAGCTTGCCGCGGCGTTTGGCGAGGCGCCGGTAGCGTTCGCCGAGGAAGGTATCGGTCTTGGCCGCCGCGGCGGCGGCCTCCCCGAGCGCACCCTTCAGATACGGGTTGCCCTTGCCGGTCTTGCTGGCGCGGGTCACCGGCCCGGACTGGATGGTGCGCGGGCACAGCTTGGCCCACGACACCAGGTGCTCTGGTGTTGGGAACCGGCTCATGTCGGTGCCGATCTCGGCCAGGATGTCTTGCGCGTTGGCGACGCTGATACCCGGGATCTCGTCAAGGCGATCGACGGTGCGCAGGGCGCGTTCGGCCTGGATCGCGGAGTCGGCCTCGATGGTGGGATCGACCCGGATCGGGTTGGTGCCGCCGCCGCTGGCAGAGCCGGGATCGGCATCGCTATCGGCACCCGCGCGGGCGCCGGGCCCCTCGTCGCTGCCGGTGTGCTCGATGGCGTGAGTGCCTTCGGGTAGCTCGTTGATGAGTTCCTCGATGCGCATGGTGAGGGTGTGGATCTGGGTGTCCAGTGCGTCGATCTGGCTCAGCAGCATGCGTGCCAACTCGGCGTGATGTTCATCGAAACGCCCGTCGAGCGCAGTGATCAGCTCTGACCGTTTGGACCTCATCTTTCCGCGGGCCAGCTCGGCCAGTCGATACGGGTCGTGCTCGCCGGCGATGAGGGCCTCGACCATGTCCCGCGTCGACAGCGTGATCATCGTGGAGGCCACCGACGAAATTTTGATCAGTGCGTCCTCGAGCAGCTTTTCCAGCCGCTGCCAGTAGCGGGTGCGGTCGCGGGTCAGATCCTCGCGCATCCGGGTGTAGTCGCGTAGCCGCCTGATCTCGGGCGGCGGCACGAACGACGGCCGCAGCAGGCCCTTTCGGTCAGCTTGGCCAGCCAGACCGCGTCGAGTTTGTCGGTCTTGGGTCGGCCCGGCACGTTCTTCACATCGCGGGCGTTGACCAGCTGCACCGACAGCCCGGCCGCTTCCAGCAGGTAGTACCAGATCCGCCAGTAGTCGCTGGTGGACTCCACGGTGACCTTCTCGATGCCCAGGTCGGTCAGCTGATCGCCCAGCTCAGTAATGGCGCCGGTGCGCGCGGGCAGGTCCCATACCCGACTGAACCGCCGCCCCGTCTTGCCGGGTAGGCGCACGCACACCTTGCCTGTCGCCTTGGCCACATCGATGGCCGCGACCCGTTCGATAACCAGTTCATGCTCGGCGTCGGGAATCTCCACCGGCCCCGCCACCCTGCCGCTGGCTTCTGCTTGCGTTTGCGCCGTGCTGCCACTTCGCTTGCCCTCCAATCGAACCCATCCCAGAACATCGGGTGGATCGCCCGGGGGCCTCGGTCAAGGAAACCGAAATTCTGACCGGCGTGCTCAAGGCAACAGTACGTGACCCTGCAAGGTCGGGCCCCGGCGCCAAGCTGCACAACGGGCTACAAGCCCAGAGTCTCGTCGGCGTCGACGAGGCGACCCGACCCCATTTTCACGCCTACGAGGCGTCCCACAATGAAAAAGGAAGCTGCACACAGATCGCGAAATAGCGAAAAAGTGCGATCTGCTCGCAGTCTCGGCGAGGTAGGTGAGGCTCGGCGAGGTAGGTGAGGCTCGAGTGGCGAGGTGGGTGAGGCTCGTTTGGCGCGACGGCTCAGCGGCCGGGGCGGCCGTTGACCGGTTGCGGCGCACCCGACGGCGTCGCGGGCGCGGTGTTCGGCAAGTCCGGTGCGTTCGCGTCCGACAGCGCCGACATCGCCTTCCACTCATCCCACGGCACCACCCAGTCCCAGATGTCGCCGTCGGCGTAGGACAGCTCGATGCGGGTGCCGGTGACCTCGACCGGATCACCGTAGACAGCGGTGCGGAAGTACTGCTCGGCGTCGCCCTCGGACAGGTTGATGCAGCCGTTGGTGACGTTGCTGCTGCCCTGCGAACCCAGGCTGGCCGGGTTGGCGTGGATGAACTCGCCGTTGTTGGAGATACGCACGGCCCACCGCTCGTGGATGTTGGCGTAGCCAGCCGCCGGGTTGGTCATCCAGAAGTCCTCGTACTTCTCGGTGACGACGTGGATGCCGCTGCGGGTGACGTTGCGGTCCAGGTCGCCCTCGCCGTAGCTGCACGGGAAGTCCATGATCACCGCGCCGTTGGCGTCGAGGACCTGGATGCGGTGCGACGACGCCTCGGCCTTGACGACCTGGCGACGGCCGATCTCGAAGCTCAGCGTCGCGTCCTGCGCGCCGTAGGCGTCGTCGCCGAACGGCACGCCGTAGAGCTTGGCGTCGACGTGCACCTTGGTGCCCGCCGGGTAGTACTCGCGGGTGCGCCAGTGCACGCGGGACCCGCCGACCTCATCGGGCAGCCACGCCCAGCTGCCCTCGACCGGCGGCTCTGTGGTGACCTTGAGCGCCTTCTCCACCGTCGCCTTGTCGCTGATCGAGGCGTCGAACTGGATGATGATCGGGGCGGCCACCCCGACGACCTGACCGTCGGCGAGCTGGAACTGCCCGCTGACCTGCGTGCTGGGGTTGATCGTGGAGAACGAACCGTCGACCTGCACCGCCTTGCCGTCGCGGCCGACGACCGAGCCTTTCCAGGTGTACTCGGCGCCGTAGCCGAGCGGTTCGGTGACCGTGAACTCGGTGCGGTCGCGGTTGAGTACGCCCGCGACGGCCTTGCCCTCGGGGTTGGTCAGGGCGATCCGCTGGAACCAGCCGTTGCTGACCTCGACGCCAGCGGGCTCGGTCGGCGAGATGTCGGTGGCGTCGTTGGCCGGCTTGAAGTTCAGCGTGGGCGCTTCGGGGGCCTCCTGCGCGGACGGTTCGTCGCTCTCCGCCATGCACGCGGCCAGCGCCCCCGGCGCGACGACACCGACCGCCAGTGCGGTCAGGGCGCGCCGCCGGTTGAACGACGGCAGGGGTTCCCCGGTACTCACGTGAACCCAGCGTACCTACAGCGAACAGCCGATCAGATCAGGCTCGGCTGTGAGTTCGATCCCGAAACTCGTTCGAACGCCGTCACGTACCGTCCTGGCCAGCGCCAGCACATCGGCGGTGGTGGCGCCGCCGCGGTTGGTGAGCGCCAGCGCGTGCTTGGTCGACAGCCGCACGGAGACACCCTCGCCCGGATACCCCTTGCCGAAGCCGGCGTGCTCCACGAGCCAACCCGCGGCGAGCTTGACACCGT
Source organism: Mycolicibacterium celeriflavum (assembly GCF_010731795.1). NCBI lineage: Bacteria > Bacillati > Actinomycetota > Actinomycetes > Mycobacteriales > Mycobacteriaceae > Mycobacterium > Mycolicibacterium celeriflavum. The sequence goes on from NZ_AP022591.1 coordinate 2,770,644, forward strand.
CGGGCGCCGGGTAGTTGGGCACCGGCCCGTCCTGCTCGGCGCGGATCCGCTCGAACTCAGCGGGCGTGACGACGGGGTTGGTGAAGAACGAACCGACGCTCCAGGTGTCGTGATCCAAGCTTTCCGAGCCGGTGTCGATGACCATGCCCTTGCTCGAGCGCAGTGCCAGCACCGCCTCGCGCACCGCCAGCGGATCGACGCGCGCCCCTTGTTCCACGCCCAGCGTGGTGGCCAGTTCGCGGTAGCGCAGCGGTGCGCTGCGCCCGTCGGGGTCCAGGGCGAACTCCACTTCGAGCACGATCGCGTCGTGCGCGCGTTTGAGGACGCTGGTGCGGTAGCCGAACCGCAGCGCGTCCGGGGTGACCCAACGTTCTGTCCCGGTGCGACGGTCCAGCAGCCGCACCCGCCGGATGCTGTCGGCCACCTCCGCGCCGTACGCGCCGACGTTCTGCACCGGTGTCGCGCCGGCGGACCCCGGGATGCCGGACAAGCACTCCAGCCCGCCCAGCCCGTGCGCCAGCGAGGTGACCACGACGTCGTCCCACACAGCACCGGCCTCGGCGCGGACCAGGTTGCCCTCGACGGTGATCTCGGTGTTCGCGAGGTAGATGACGGACAGGTCGGTCAGCTGGTCACAGATCACCACGTTCGAGCCGCCCGCCAGCACCAGCGCGTCGTCATCCGGGCCGAGGTCGCGAACCACATCGACCACCTTCTGGGTGGTGTCGCATGTGATCAACCGCCGCGCAACGGGTCCGACGCGCAGGGTGGTCAGCGGCGCGAGTGGCACCGCCTCCTCGACGGAGGCCCCACCGGCTTGCGAACTGACCACGGCCGGTAACGGTAGCGTGACCAGCTATGCCGCGTTCATTCGACATGGCCGCCGAGTACGGCGGCAGCGTCGAACAGGTCTACCGGGCTTTCAGCGACGAACGCTACTGGTTGGCGCGGCTGACCGATTCCGGTGCCGACGACTACTCGCTGGACGCGATGGTCGTCGACGAGCACGACGGCCTCTACATCAAAACGACTCAAACGCTGCGGGCAAACCGGTTGCCCGGTGTGGTGACCCAATTCCATCGCGGCGACCTGAGCTTCGTGCGCGAAGAGACCTGGAGCCCGGTCCGCGACGGTGAGGCCGGCGCGACGGTCAAGGGGTCGATTCCGGGCGCACCCGCCGGTTTGACGGGCACCGCGGTCCTGGCGCCGGCCGGCCCCGGTTCGCGGCTGGAGTTCACCGTCGAGGTCGAGGTTCGGGTGCCGCTCGTCGGCGGCAAGATCGAGAGTTTCATCGGCAGTCAACTGGTGGATCTGCTGATCGCCGAGCAGCGCTTCACGACGGTGTGGATCGCCGAGAACGCCTGACGCTCGAGACGGCGTGGGTCGCGGCGTTACCATCGTCGCTCCTTAGACTCGGGTCATGAGCGGGCCCATCGGTCAGCTGACACGGGGCACCACCGGCTACAACCGGTTGCGTCGCAGCGACCGCTGGCTCGTCCACGCGCCGCGCGTCCGCGCATCGCTGCTCGCCGCCCCCGACCCGCTGGTCATCGACCTCGGCTATGGCGCGCTGCCGGTCACGACCCTGGAACTTGCGGCACGGCTGCGCCTGGTGCGCAACGACATTCGCGTGATCGGACTGGAGATCGACCCCGAGCGGGTACGCGCGGCGCGTACCAAGGGAACCGACACGGTCGAATTCGGCCTCGGCGGTTTCGAATTGGCGGGTATGCGACCGGTGCTGCTGCGGGCCTTCAACGTGCTGCGCCAATACCCGGTCGAAGCCGTCGCGCAGGCCTGGTCGACGATGCAGCGGCAACTGGCGCCCGGCGGGCTCATCGTCGACGGCACCTGCGACGAGCTGGGCAGGCGCTGCTGCTGGGTGCTGCTCGACGCCGACGACCCGATCAGCCTGACCCTGGCGTGTGACCCGTTCGCGATCGATCGGCCCTCTGACCTCGCCGAGCGGCTGCCCAAAGTGCTGATCCACCACAACGTCGACGGTCAACCCGTACACGCGCTGCTGACGGCCGCCGACCGGGCGTGGGCCAGCGTCGCGGGTCACGGGGTGTTCGGCCCGCGGGTGCGGTGGCGTGCGATGCTGGAGATGTTGCGGGACAACGGCTTTCCCGTCACCCCGGCCCGCCGCCGGATGCGCGACGGGGTGTTGACGGTGCCATGGTCGACGGTCGCACCGGCCTGAGGCACCGGGATCGACGCCGCAAACCGTAGGCTGGGGCCATGCGGATTGCCCTCGCGCAGATCCTCAGCGGCACCGAGCCTTCGGAGAACCTCGCGCTGGTCGACGAGTACACCCGTCGCGCCGCCGACGCCGGCGCCCGGATGGTGCTGTTCCCGGAGGCGACGATGTGCCGATTCGGGGTGCCACTCGCCCCGGTCGCCGAACCGCTGGACGGACCGTGGGCGTCGGAGGTGCGGGCGATCGCCGAGCGGGCGGGAATCGTCGTCGTGGCGGGCATGTTCGTGCCGTCGGGCGACGGGCGTGTCCTCAACACATTGATCGCCACCGGGCCGGCCTCCGACGGCCACGTAGATGCGCACTACGAGAAGATCCACCTCTACGACGCATTCGGCTTCCAGGAGTCCAAGACCGTCGCGCCCGGGCGCGACCCGGTGGTGATCGACGTCGACGGCGTCCGCGTCGGCCTGACGCTGTGTTACGACGTCCGTTTTCCCGAGTTGTACGTCGAGCTGGCCAGACGGGGCGCGCAGTTGATCACCGTGCATGCGTCGTGGGGCAGTGGGCCGGGCAAGCTCGAGCAGTGGACGCTGCTGGCGCGGGCCCGCGCTGTCGACACGACCGGCTACGTCGCGGCGGTCGACCAGGGCTGTCCGGACGCCGAGACCGCTGCCGTCGGCCCGACCGGTGTCGGAGGCAGCCTGATCGCCTCCCCGACCGGTGAGGTGGTGACGGCCGCCGGCGCCGACCCGCAGTTGCTGGTGGTCGACATCGACCTGGACGTGGGGCGCAAGGTCCGTGAGACGATCGCGGTGATGCGCAACCGCGCAGACTTCACCCGCCTCGATAAGGCAGAATCGCGGTCGTGACCGACCCCTGGGCTCGTCCGAATCAACCGCCGCCACCGCCGCCGGGGCCGCCACAAGGTCCGCCAGGGCCGCCACAGGGACCGCCGGGACCGCCACAAGGACCGCCGGACCCGCAGGAGCGCCCGTTGTCAGGGTCGAAGGTCAAGGACCTGTTCCGCGATCCGCTGTCGATCACGCTGGTCGTCATCATCGTGATCGCGCTGACGCTGGCCGGCCTGCTCGCCGGTGAGCTCTACGCCCGCAACCGCGCGAACAACGTCGTCGCCGGGGTCACGTCGTGCGTCGTCGAGGACGACGCCACCGCGTCGTTCGGCGTCATGCCGCCCTTCCTGATCCAGCACATGTCAGGCCACTACACGAATATCCACATCGAGACCGCCGGCAACCAGATCCGCGACGCCAAAGGCATGACGGTCGAGCTGTCGATCCAGGATGTCCGCCTCGAGGACACGGCCACCTCGAGCGGATCGATCGGCTCGCTGGTCGCGGACATCACGTGGTCCTCGGAGGGCATTCGGCAGACCATCACCGACTCGATTCCCCTGATCGGCTCATTCGTCACCGGCGTCACGACCAACCCGTCCGACGGCACCATCGAGTTGGAGGGCGCGCTGGGCACCATCACGGCCAAACCCACGGTGGCCGACGGCGGCATCTCGCTGCAGGTGCTCGAGCTGACCGGCCTCGGCTTCACGCTGCCCCGCGAAACCGTCCAGCCGGCGCTGGATGCGTTCACCTCGGAGCTGACCAAGAATTATCCGTTGGGCATCAAGGCCGACTCGGTCGATGTCACCGAAGACGGTGTGGTGAGCCGGTTCTCGACGCAGGATGCCGACATCCCCAAGGACGAACAGGACCCCTGTTTCGCGGCGCTGTGACCGTCAGTCGGTGACTGAGCCCCACCGGAAACTGTTGACGTATCTGCCCATGTCCATGGCCAGCTGCAGATTCGCACCGGAGGGATGCCCGCTGCCGAAGTCAGGGGTGAACTCGCGGTACGGGCCGATCGCGGACGCCACCAGCGCGTAGTCATCCTTCACCGCGACCATCACGATCAGCCGAAGGTGACTGAAGCTGCTGTTCGCGTCCTGCGGATAGTCGTCGGCGACGACGCCGTAGCCCAGCCGGTAGCCGACCATCGCGTTCGGGATCTCGTAATCCGTTGTGGCCTCGGGGTAGTACTCGCCGATCAGCTCCTCGGCGATCTGCTTGGGCGTCCGATTGCCGGCGGGCACGCCGAACAACTCCAGTGTGCCGGTGTCTCCGCCGGTGAACTCGAGGACGACACCGTCGGGGTCGAACTTCACCTCGTATGCGCTACCGGGGCCGGGATACTGAACCGAGAACTCTTCGCCGTCGGAGAAGAACCGAGGGTTGGATTCGACCGGCACGCCGATCGGTGGCCGCCCGCAGTCCGGCGGGCAGACGATCTTGGCAACCTCCGGAGTGCTCAGCACCGCCGCGGTGACACCCGCGACGATCGCGACAGCGCCGCCGACAGCGAGTGAGCCCAGCACCCGCGGCAGACCCGCCCGGCCGGCGCGGCCGGTGCGGCCGGTGCGGTCCGGATCCACCGCGGCCCGTTGTCCGATGCGCAGCGCAGACAATGCGAGCACGACGATCGCGGCGTGTACGGCCAAGTGCAGCCCGTCGGGCACCGGCGCGAACTCCACCACCCCGATGATCGCGTAAATAACAAGCGTCACAGTCACACTCGCGATGATCGACCGCACCCGGCCCGTCCACAGCGCGATCCCGACCAGGCCGCCGAGCGCGGCGGCCGTCAGCGGCAGTGCAAGGCCTTGGATGCCGGCCTGCACCAGAAGCGAAGCAACCGATCGGTCATCGGCAGTCACGCCTGTCGCAAACTGCGGGAGCAGGCGGACCAGCGTCGCCGCGGACGTGAACACGACAGCGCTCAACGCGCCGACGGCGTAGCCGTCCAGCGGCCTCATCGGACGCTGCAGCCGCACGAGCACCGGCGGAATCAACATGAGAACGGCGCTGCCCAGCGGTATCCCGATGCTCAAGAACACCCTGTAAAGATCCGGTCCGCTCGCGGCGAGCGCGACATCCTGAGATTCGGCGAGCATCGTTCCCGTCGCCAACGCCCAGCCGATGCCGAGCACCGCGGCCAGCGCCGCGGTCGACGCCAGCAGCGGGGTCGGCACGTCGTCGCGCACATCCGCCGAATGGAGGTAGACGACGAACACCAGCGCCACGCCGACCGCGGCGACGGCGATCATCGGCGCCTGCCATCGCAACAGCGCGAACCCGACCAGCACCGCCGACAGCATCGCCAGTGCCACTGCGAGCGGCACCCGCGAACGTGGCTCCAGATGGGGAAACAGGGTACCGGTCAACGGGTCTCGCCATCCAATGCGGCGGGCTGCCGAGGCCTTCGTCACCGCGATGCCTGCTGCAAGTCGAGAAGGTTGCGGGCGAGATTGAAAGTGTCCGGTGTACCCAGACCAGTCACCAGGTCATAGCCCGGCAGGGCCATGTCGACAGCGTTGCCGCCTCGACGCACGTCGTGGAAGCCGGGCCGGATCGACCCCGCGGCCACCCGGTAGAGCAACGGATTGAGATTCCCCAGCGGTCGTCCACCGTTCGCCACCAGGTACTGGTTCATCAACACGGCCAGCGCCGCCCAGATCGGGGCCGATTGCGAAGTGCCCCCGCCGATCACCGCGCGCTGACCGAAGATGAACCGCACGCCGGTGAACGGGTCGGCGACCGCCGAGATGTCAGGGACCAGGCGCCGCCGCTCGGTGTCGCGCTCCACCGACAACCGGTTCTGCCACGACGGGCGGGCGAACAACGTCGAGACCCCGCCGCTACTGCCTTGCGTGAGCGGAGAATCCACCCACGCGTCTTCGCCCAGCCACTGTCCGCGCGTGCCGGTCGACAGCGTGGTGCCGCCGACCGACGTCATCGTGGGTAACGACGCGACCGCGTCGACGCCGACGTCGTCCGGGCCCGGCGGAGCCGACCACCGTTCGCCGCCTTTGCATTCCAGCCCCGCCGTGTCCCCGCTGGCGTCGAACGCCGAGGTGCCGCGCCGCTGCGCGGCAACCAACGCCGCCTCCACCGGCGCGAGATCGGCTGCGCTGACGAACGCCTCGCATCCCCATCCGATCGACAGGCTCCACACCGCGCCGGGATAGTCGCGGTCCACGGACTCGAACAGCTTGCCGAGCTTCTCGTACGCACCGTCGCCCTCCACCGTCGGCCTGGCGTTGACGACGACCAGCCGCGCATCGGGTGCGATGGCATGCGCCACTTGCAGATCCATCGCGGTCTCACCGTGCATCTCGGTGGGCTTGCCACCGACGATCTCGGGGGTGAACCGAGGCAGGCCGGAGGTGTCGGCGAACAGATCGAGGTCCTCCTGCGCGGCGCTGTCGAACGTGAAGAGCACGATCGTCGCGCCCTCACCGGTGAACACGGCATCGATGAGTGGCGTGGCGTTGTACGCCGACCGCAACCCCGTCGGCGTCAATCCACCCGGGGGCACGTCCATCGGAAAGAAGCCGGGGGCTTTGGTGTGGTACGGGGTGTAGCTCATGATCCGGCCGACCGCCGTGACGTCGCCGCGCAACACCGACGGCACGGCGGGTTGCGCGGGCGATGCGTAGAACAACTTCCCCTTCGGGGCGCGGTAGTCGCGCACCGGCACTCCCAATGCCCGCCCGAGATCCGCGGCGGCGCCCTCGACGATCGCCCATCGGTCGCCCGGCCGCCATCGCACCGACAGGGTGCGGGCCTCGCTCCAGTCGATCAGGGCATCGGGTCGGCCTGTCCCATCCAGCGTGACAGTGATCTGGGCGTCAGCGGCGCCGGATGGACCCAGATCGGTCGAGCTGGCCAGCAGCGCTGCGTAGGGACCGGCGATCAGCGCCGGGGCGCGCGACGAACACGCCCCTGAAGCGGCGAGCAGCAGCGCGGTTGCGAGAAGCGCCGAAACGCGCCGCTTACTGGCCGTGGGGACCGCGATGCCGACCGGGTGTCGGGCCGGGAGCCGGGGGCGCATGGACGCTGGGCGAGAAGGGGTTCGGCTGTCCCGGATCGATGCGGGGAGCCTTCTCTGTGGGCGTCGCGGGGGCGGGCGGCGGCGCGGTCGTCGTCGTGGTGGTCGTCGTGGTGGTCGAGGTCTCGGGCGCCTGCTCCTCTTCCTGCCCGCAGGCGGCGGTGAACGCACCCGTCGCGAGCACGGCGGCCAAACAGGCGACGGCCGGAACTCGACGAAGCAAACCGTTACGAATGATCATGATCGGATCCTATCCGGGGGTTCACGTGCGCAAGCATATTGAGAACACATCCGCGTGAAGACGTCCGTCAGCCTATAGCAAATTAGCCAGTGGCGCGTAAATTACCGCTTGCGGTCGGTCCCCGGCAGCCCGTCGAGGACCGCCCTGGTGCCGGAGAGGCCCAGGCGGCTGGCACCGGCGTCGAGCATCGCGATCGCGTCGGCGGCCGTCCGGATTCCGCCGCTGGCCTTGACCTGGAGCCCCACGCCGGCCATCAGTTCCACGGCCCGCACCGACGCGCCGCCGGCGGGATGGAACCCGGTTGAGGTCTTGACGAAATCGGCTCCCGCGTCCGCCGCGGCCCGGCACGTCGTCAGCAACGTTTGTGCATCCCCAAGCAGAAGCAGCGCGGCCGATTCGACGATCACCTTCAGCCGCGCGCGGTCACCGATCGCCGACCGCACCGCGCCGACGTCGGCGCGCACCGCCTCGAAGTCACCGTGGAGCGCAGCGCCGACGTCGATCACCATGTCGATCTCGCCGGCGCCGTCGTCGAAGGCGAGCCGCGCCTCCTCGGCCTTGATCGCCGATCGATGCTTGCCGGACGGAAACCCCACGACCGCGCAGACCACCTGCGCTGACGACGCGGCCCGGCTGGCGACTCGCGTCATCGACGGAGACACACAAATCGCGTACGTCCCGAGGGCTGCGGCCTCCTCGGCAAGCGCGACGACGTCGGCCTCGGTGGCCTCCGGTTTGAGCAGCGTGTGGTCGACCCGCGCGGCGACCTCGTCCCGGCGGTAGGCCCCGGCCACTAGAACGGTTCTTCGGTGCCGCCCGGGTTGCAGCCGGCCCGCACCATGTCCTCGTAGGGAACCTCGGGTCGCCATGGCTCGAGGTTCCAACTGGTCTTGCCTGGGCTGTAGCGTTCGGCGAATTCCCAGTGGCAGATGAACTGCGGCTTCATCCCGGGGATGTCCGCGTCCGGCGAAAGGGCCAGCACCTGGGCCCACGCCGCTTCGCCCTGCCCGGGCGTGGCCGGTCCGGATGCCTGGCGGGCGGCCGCGGTCGGATACACCCGCAGGCTGGACAGATCACCCCACTTCGCCCATTCGACATGGTCGACATACGGGGGCGCGGGCGGCACGGGGTTGGCCGAGGCCAGCGGAGCGGTGAGCGTGGGCGCTAGGAGGCCGGCAGCCACTGCGGCCGCCCGGAAGCTGACCGCGACGACGCGGCGCACTACCGCGACTTCCCCTGGATCTCCAGGAGTTTGGGCCGCACGTCGACCAGATAGACACCGGCCGCGACGGCGGCGATGGCGGGGCCCAGTACCGAGCCGGGGCCGAACACCAGCGCCAACAAGCTGGCGACCCCGAGGATCACCAGCCAGACCGGCTTGGTCAGTTTGTCGATGGCCGTGTAGGCGTCCGGCCGCTGGATCGCTGCGTGGACGAACGCGTACACGGTCGTCACGAGCACGGCGATCCACAAAATGAGAAGGACGTAACCCACCAAGCCTTGGAGCTGCACGCTGTCAAGACTAAGCGGGTTACGTCCCCTCGGTCGACTTTGGGCCGTCAGACCCGCCGCCGAGTGCTACTTCTGGGTGACCTTCTTGGCCGCAGCCTTCTTCGCCGGAGCCTTCTTGGCCGGGGTCTTCTTCGCCGGAGCCTTCTTGGCCGGGGCCTTCTTGGCGGCGCTCTTCGCCGGCGCGGCACCCTTTTCGGCCTTCTTCGGCAGCTCGACGCCGACCAGCTTGGCGGCGCGCTCACCCACGGCGCGGGTCTGAGCGGCCACGTTGCCCAGTGCCCCCTGCGTCAGCTCGACGGCCTGGTCGGTGTAGCCCTCGACACGGCCGGCGGCCTCGCTGAGGCCGGGCTGGGTGCGAAGTCGCTCGATGGCGGCCTCGCCACGCTCGATGAGCCGGTTGTACGTGCTCTGCGCGGCGTCGGCGTAGTTCTCGGCGAACTTGCGCAGTTCCTCGGCGCTCAGCCGCTCGCGCAGCTCGCCGAACTGTGTCGGCAGGTCTTCCTGCAGCCGGTCGATCCGCGCACGGGTCTCCTCCACGCGGCTGCGGGAGTCGGTGCGGGCGTCGTCGGCGCGCTCACGGAGCGTCGCGACGATCTCGTTGACCCGCTCGAGTGCCAGATCGGCCGCGCCGACGGCCGCCAGCAGCGGGGCCTTCAGGTCGTCAACGGTCGGCTGGTTCTTGGCCGGGGTGTTCTTTGCCATGGTGCTCTTTCCTTTCGAGGTACGTCGTTGGTGTTGTCGTGTGGTCAGTTGAAGAAGTCTCTAGTCAGTCGCCGACTCCTCTTCTGTTCCGTTGCCCGTCGCGGCAACTTCGGCCTCGTTCTGCTGACGAAACGATGTGTAAATGTCGAGCAGCACCTGCTTCTGCCGCTCGGTGATCGCGGTGTCGTTGACGATGGCGTCGCGGACCTCGCTCGTCTCACTGGGCTCGAGAATCCCGGCCCTCACATACAGCACCTCCGCGGACACTCGCAGCGCCTTGGCGATCTGATTGAGCACATCCGCGGAGGGTTTGCGCAATCCCCGCTCGATCTGGCTGAGGTAGGGATTGCTGACACCGGCCTTCTCGGCCAGCTGTCGTACGGATACCTGAGCGGCCTCACGTTGCGTGCGGATGAACGTGCCGATGTCCTGTGCGGCAGTCTGGGCAGCGTTGGACACGACGACGGCAAGCTTGTCATCCTGCGACATACGTGGCCCCCTCGTGCAACGGGTATCCAAAAAGCGACACCATTACCGTACGACGAGGTGCTAACTTTTGCAAGCACTAGTTAGCGCAGGTCAGAATAGTAGTTGGGCTATCGAATAGATGAGAAGCCCCGCCAACGAACCCACCACGGTGCCGTTGATCCGGATGAATTGCAAGTCACGCCCGACATGAAGTTCGATGCGTCTACTGGCCTCTTCGGCGTCCCACCGCTCGATGGTTTCGGTGATGATCGCGGTGATCTCGACGCCGTACTGGGCGACCAGGTGCTGGGCCGCGCGAATGATCCAATTGTCGACCTTGTCGCGCAGATCGGCGTCGTCGCGCAGGGACTCCCCGATGTGGATGACGGAGTCCGCGATCCGGGTACGCAGGGCTGAGGACGGGTCGTCCACCGACTCGAGGATGATGCGCTTGGCCGCCGTCCACGCGGTCTCGGCGGCCCGCGCGACCTCGTCGCGGCCCATGATCTGTTCCTTGACGTTCTCGGCGCGCTGGATCGTGGCGTCGTCGTGCTGCAGATCGTCGGCGAATTCGAACAGGAACCGGGTGGCCGAGCGGCGCAGTTCGTGGTCGGGATTGCGCCGCACCTTGTCGGTGAAGTCCATCAGCTCGCGGTGGATGCGGTCGCCGACGAGGTGGTCCACCCAGCGCGGCGACCAGGTCGGCGAATCGCGTTCGATCACCCGCTCGATGACGGGCCCGGCATTCAGCGACCACTGGAACGCGCGGTCGGCGAGCAACTGCAGCAGGGCTTCCTGACGACGTTCCTCGAGCAGCGTCGCCAGGACGCGACCGACGGGCGGACCCCACTGCGGCTCGGCGAGACGCTTGACGATCATCCGGTCGAGCACGTGCTGCACGTCCTCGTCGCGCAGCATCTCCACGAGGACCCGCAGCACGGTGGCGGTCTCGGCCGCGACCCGCTCGGCGTGCGCGCGATCGGAGAGCCACTTTCCGAGCCGGCCCGCCACCTCGGCGTCGCGCAGTTTCGTCGAGACGACTTCCGGGGAAAGGAAGTTCTCCCGGACGAACGTGCCGAGGCCCTCGCCGAGCTGGTCCTTCTTGCGTTTGATGATCGCGGTGTGCGGGATCGGGATGCCCAGCGGGTGCTTGAACAGCGCAGTCACCGCGAACCAGTCCGCCAGCGCGCCGACCATGCCGGCCTCGGCGGCGGCGCGCACGTACCCCACCCAGCCGGGTGCGCCCATCGACTGCGCCCACGTGCAGAGCAGGAAGATGATCGTGGCCCCGACGAGGAAGCTCAGCGCGACGACCTTCATCCGCCGCAGCCCCCGGCGCCGCTCGGCGTCCGCGGTAGCGTCGGCCCCGGCTAACGTCTCGGCGAAGCTGGCCCGCGGCGCGGGCGGAGCCGCCACGGCGCGTCCGCCGGCGCCCGGTCTGTGTGCCACCCCTCCATCATCCGCTACGACGCGGGCGGCGCTGCCGACCGACAACCCGCGGTTTCAAGATCGGCCGTACTATCGGGGGGACAACGAACGGATCACGGGGAAAGTGGCACAGCAGACCGAAGCGATCGCGGTCAAGACGGACGGCCGCAAGCGGCGATGGCACCAGCACAAAGTGGAACGCCGCAACGAGCTGGTGGATGGCACGCTGGAGGCTATCCGGCGCCGCGGCAGCAACGTCAGCATGGACGAGATCGCCGCGGAGATCGGCGTCTCGAAGACGGTGCTGTACCGCTATTTCGTCGACAAGAACGACCTCACCACCGCGGTGATGATGCGATTCGCGCAGACCACGCTGATCCCGAACATGGCCGCCGCGCTGTCGTCGAACCTGGACGGTTTCGCGCTGACCCGCGAGATCATCCGCGTGTACGTCGAAACTGTGGCCGCCGAGCCGGAGCCCTACCGGTTCGTGATGGCGAACAACTCGGCGAGCAAGAACCAAGCGGTCGCGACATCCGAGAACATCATCGCGCGCATGCTGGCGGTCATGCTGCGGCGCCGGATGGTGGAGGTGGACATGGAGACCGGCGGCATCGAGCCGTGGGCCTACCACACGGTCGGCGGTGTGCAGCTGGCCACGCACTCGTGGATGTCGAACCCGCGGATGAGTTCGGACGAACTGATCGACTACCTCACCATGCTGTCGTGGAATGCGTTGTGCGGCATCGTCGAAGTGGGCGGATCGCTGGAGCGATTCCGCAAGCAGCCACACCCGTCGCCGGTGCTGCCGCCTCCGCGGACCAACCAGTGACGTCCACTTCCGAGATCGCCGAGGCGCTGAGGTTCCGTGCAGGCGACAAGGTGGCCGACATCGACCCCGAGGGCACGCCGGGCTTCCGCGGGTCGAAAAGCGATGGGGCCGCGGCACAGTCCGATCGCAGCGCCCGGCTGGCCGAGCTGCAGGAGATGCTCTACGCGAACTGGAAGGCCGCCGAGGACTCCCGCTCGGTGCTGCTGGTGCTACAGGGCATGGACGCCGCGGGGAAGGGCGGAATCGTCAAACACGTTGTCGGCGCAGTGAATCCGATGGGGGTACGCTACACCGCGTTCGGCAAGCCGACACCGGAAGAACTCGAGCACGACTTCCTGTGGCGCATCCGGCGGGCACTGCCACCGCCCGGACACATCGGCGTGTTCGACCGGTCGCACTACGAGGACGTCCTCATCGTGCGGGTGCACAACCTGGTGCCGCCCGAAGTGTGGGGACCGCGATACGACGAGATCAACGCGTTCGAGCGTGAACTCGTCGACGGCGGAACGACTCTGGTGAAAGTCGCGATGTTCATCTCGCTCGAGGAGCAGAAGAAGCAGTTGCTCGAGCGGCTCGACGACCCGACGAAATACTGGAAGTACAACCCCGGCGATGTCGACGAACGCAGCAAGTGGCCCCAGTATCAGGAGGCCTACCAGGCGGTGCTCGATCGTACGTCGACGGATTACGCGCCGTGGCACGTGGTGCCGTGCAACCGTAGGTGGTACAGCCGCCTCGCCGTCACCGAGTTGCTGATTCGGGCTCTCGAAAGTTTCGACTTGTCTTATCCGGCGGCGGATTTCGACATCGCGGCGGAGCGCAAGCGGCTCCTGTCCTCCTAGCCTCCGCCGAGTGCACGCTCCAGGTACGGAAAACCACAAAAGCCGTACGCGGGCCGTGCTCTCGGCGACAGGACAGAAAATTGGTGCGCTCGGGGCGCCCCGCGAGGCCCGACGATTGACAGATGCGCTGCGACGTCATCCTCGGCTCAGAAGCGTTGGCGTCGGGTGCGGTGACGCGGCGCGGGCTTGCCCGCCGATACGTGAGGCTGCACCGCGACGTGTACGCGCCCACGGGGCTGACGCTGACGCCACGCGATCGGGCCTACGCAGCGTGGCTGTGGTCGGGTCGACGGGCCACACTCGTCGGGCATTCGGCGGCTGCGATCCTCGGCAGCAAGTGGATTCCTGAGGATGCACCGGTCGAGATCGCCCACACGCGCCGGCCGGCGACCGACGGGATCGTCGTCCGCAGCGACGTGCTCGCCGATGACGAAATCGAGTACTTGGACGGCTTCGCTTGCACCACGCCTGAACGCACGGCCTTCGACCTGGGCCGTCGACTCCCCGTGGACACCGCCATCGTTCGCATCGACGCACTGCTGAACGCAACCTGGGCCAAACCCGCGGGAGTGGAGGCCATCGCCGAGCGTTATCCCGGCGCACGCGGAGTTCGCCGCCTGCGCGCCGCGCTGGACCTCGTCGACGGTGGCGCCGAATCTCCGCAGGAGACGCGGCTTCGGCTGCTACTCGTTCGGGCGGGCCTGCCGCGACCGGTTACCCAGATTCCGGTGGGGCGTCGGCGTATCGACATGGGCTGGCCGGATTGCCTGGTAGGCGTGGAATACGACGGGGAACGTCACTTTACGAACCCCGACGACTACGCCGCCGACATCGAACGCCTCGAATTCCTGGCGAGCCAGGGCTGGTCGATCGTGCGGGTGAGCTCACGACAATTGCGCTGCGAGCAAGACCGCATCGTCGCACGGGTCAAAGCTTTCCTAGACCTCTAGCGCCGAGTGCACGCTCCAGGTACGGAAAAGCGCCAAAGACGTACGCGGGCCGTGCGCTCGGCGCTAATAGGAGTAGAAGCCGCGGCCGGACTTCTTGCCCAGTTGGCCGGCTTCGACCATCCGCAGCAGCAGCGACGGCGGAGCGTAGTGCGGATCCTTGTACTCGTCGTACATCGAGTCGGCGATCAGCTTCATCGTGTCGAGCCCGACCAGATCGGAAAGCCGCAACGGGCCCATCGGATGCGAAAGACCCGCCACCACAGCCGTGTCGACGTCCTCGACCGTCGCGACACCCGCCTCGACCATCCGGATCGCCGACAGCAGGTACGGCACCAGTAGCGCGTTGACCACGAAACCCGAACGGTCAGAACACCGCACGACCTGTTTGCCCAGCGTCTCGCTCGCGAACGCGGCCGTCCGCTGCAGCGCACCCTCCGAGGTGACCAGCGTGTTGACCAGTTCCACCAGCGGCAGCACCGGCACCGGGTTGAAGAAGTGCAGCCCCAGCACGCGACTCGGATTCTTCGTCGCCGCAGCGATTTTCATGATCGGGATGCTGGACGTGTTGGACGCCAGCACGGCGTCCGGATCGGTGACGATCTCGTCGAGCTCGGCAAAGATCTTGCCCTTGACGGCCTCGTCCTCGACGACGGCCTCGATCACCAGCTGACGGTCCGCCAGGTCGGCAAGCGACGTGGTGAACGTCAACCGCGCCAACGCTGCGTCGCGATCGCTCTCCGAGAGCTTGCCTTTGCTGGCGGCTCGCTCCAGTGATCCGGTGACGCGCTTGCGGCCGGCCTCGACCAGCTCTTCGGAAGGCTCGTAGACGACGACGTCGGCGCCGGACTTGGCGGACACCTCTGCGATGCCCGACCCCATCTGCCCGGCGCCGACGACGCCTACCCGTTCAATGCTCACGGGCTAGCAACTTACCCTCAGCGGCCTAGTGGAACTGACCCTCTTCGGTCGAACCCGCCAGCGCGGTCGTCGAAGAGTTCGGGTCGACGGTGGTGGCGATCCGGTCGAAGTAGCCGGCGCCGACCTCGCGCTGGTGCTTGGTCGCGGTGTAACCGCGCTCCTCGGCGGCGAATTCGCGCTCCTGCAGCTCGACGTACGCGCTCATCTGGTTGCGGGCGTAGCCGTAGGCCAGATCGAACATCGAGTAGTTCAGGGCGTGGAAGCCGGCCAGCGTGATGAACTGGAACTTGAAGCCCATCGCGCCGAGCTCCTTCTGGAACTTCGCGATCGTCGCGTCGTCGAGGTGCTTCTTCCAGTTGAACGACGGCGAGCAGTTGTACGCCAGCATCTGGTCGGGGAACTCGGCCTGCACACCCTCGGCGAACTTCTTCGCCAGCTCGAGGTCAGGGGTGCCCGTCTCCATCCAGATCAGGTCGGCATACGGCGCGTAGGCCTTGGCGCGAGCGATGCACGGCTCGATGCCGTTCTTCACGCGATAGAAGCCTTCCTTGGTGCGCTCACCGGTGATGAACGGCTGGTCGCGCTCGTCGACGTCGGACGTGATCAAGGTGGCGGCCTCGGCGTCGGTGCGCGCGATGACGACGGTCGGGACGTCGGCCACGTCGGCGGCCAGGCGGGCCGAGGTGAGCGTGCGGATGTGCTGCTGGGTGGGGATCAGCACCTTGCCGCCGAGGTGGCCGCACTTCTTCTCGGACGCGAGCTGGTCCTCCCAGTGCGAGCCCGCGACACCGGCAGCGATCATCGCCTTCTGCAGCTCGTACACATTCAAAGCACCACCGAAGCCGGCCTCACCGTCGGCGACGATCGGCGCCAGCCAGTTCTCGACGGAGGTGTCGCCCTCGACCTTGGCGATCTCGTCGGCGCGCAGCAGCGCGTTGTTGATGCGACGCACCACCTGCGGCACCGAGTTGGCCGGGTACAGGCTCTGGTCCGGGTAGGTGTGGCCGGACAGGTTCGCGTCACCGGCGACCTGCCAACCCGACAGGTAGATGGCCTTCAGGCCGGCGCGCACCTGCTGAACGGCCATGTTGCCGGTCAGCGCACCGAGCGCGTTGACGAACTCCATGTCGTGCAATTGGTTCCACAGCACCTCGGCGCCGCGGCGGGCCAGCGTGGCCTCCTCGACGACGCTGCCCTGCAGCGCGACGACGTCCGCAGCGCTGTACTCGCGGGTGACGTTCTTCCAGCGCGGGTTGGTGTCCCAGTCCTTCTGGATCTCCTCGGCGCTTTTCGGCTTACCAACGCTTGACATGGTGCTCCTTCGAATCTGATCAACTTCGCTGCGGCGCCGCCGGAGTTCCCGGCTTGTTAACGCCTAAACGGTCTCACCGTTCCGCTGATACGAGGATGCCTCAAGCCGTTAGCGCAGGTCCAGCCATTTCGCCTGCCAAGTTTCGCCAATGGCTGCCGGATATTTGCAAAGTTTGCGAAGGCGACTGCTACCTTAACCGGTTCAGAAGTTACCCGTGAGTAGTGGATTTGCGCAGGTCAGTACGCCCGTACTGTTTAGCCGCCACCATCAAAGGGTGAAGATGCACGCGACGGCTTTCGCCTCTTCCCCGACCGCGTATGTGAGCGTTGTAACAGTGCGATCGGTCAGCTCCGGACCGAATCGATCCGTCGACCCCGGCGGGTGGATGTGGCTGAGGATCTCCATCTTGTCGCCCAGCGCGACGGCCGCGTCGTGCTCGATCGCCACCCGCAGCGGATAGTGCACCAGCTCCGGGTGATGGTGGAGGTAGTCCTCGATGACCGACCAGTAGACCGAGTTGTTCATGTGGTCGAAGATGTCGATGTCGCTGACCCGGATCGGGTAGTCGGTGATCTCGTCGGCGTCGTCGCGGCTACCCGCCGACAGGTACGCCTTCCACCGCAGCCGGTCGACGTCCGTCGTGCGCCGCAACCCCTCGAGGAAGTCGTCGGAGATGCGCGCCGGCCCCTGGGTCTCGCGGTTGATGTTGATCCAGAAGGCTTCCGACTCCACGAGGCCTGCCCGCCTACCCTCTATGCGAACCCGCATCTCGCACCACCGGTTCGACGTGCCCGAGCACCAGCGGCGAAGCCGGAGTATGTCCTGGAACTCGATCGGGCGGATCATGTCGATCACCGTGCGGCGCACGATCCACAACGGGTGAGTCTCCTGAAACCCCATCTCACGCAACTGGTCCGAGCCGATGTCCTGGATGTGTCGCGTGGCGGCGTCGAACTTGAGCCGGCCCTGCCGATCCACATCGGCGACCCGCAGCGGCCACTCGATGTCGAACACGTCGGGGTGCGGATCAGGGACGGGCATCATGGCCTTCGCCAGACCCTGCCCAGCCCCGGGGCCCTGCTTGCTGCTCACGAAGGCCGATCCTGCCACAGCACCCGATCTGCCAACAATGCGAAGAGCGCCTTCACAGCGTTGCTACGCTGGTTGACGTGGCGAAAACGTTTGTCGGCGCCCGCGTTCGACAACTTCGCAGCGAGCGCGGCTTCAGCCAGGCCGCGCTGGCGCAGATGCTCGACATCTCGCCGAGCTACCTCAATCAGATCGAGCACGACGTGCGGCCGCTGACCGTGGCCGTGCTGCTGCGCATCACCGAGGTGTTCGGCGTCGACGCGACGTTTTTCGCCTCGCAGGACGACACCCGGCTGGTGGCGGAGTTGCGCGAGGTCACGCTGGACCGGGACCTCGACATCGACGTGGACCTCGGCGAGATCGCGGACCTGGTGGCTGCCCACCCCAACGTGGCGCACGCGATGGTCAACCTGCACCGCCGCTACCAGTTGGCGAACACCCGACTCGCCGCCGCCACCGAGGACCGGTTCTCCGGCGCCGGCGGCAGCGGAACCGGGTCGATCACGATGCCGCACGAGGAAGTGCGCGACTACTTCTACGAGCGGCAGAACTACCTGCACGAGCTCGACACCGCCGCCGAGGACCTCACCATCCGGATGCGGATGCAGCGCTCCGAGCTGGCGCGCCAGCTGTCGGACCGGCTGACGATGGTGCACGGCGTACGCATCTCGCGCCGCACCGACCTCGGCGAGACCGTCCTGCACCGATACGACCCGACGACGAAAACGCTGGAGATCAACAACCACCTCTCGTCGGGGCAGACCGTGTTCAAGATGGCCACCGAGTTGGGGTATCTCGAGTTCGGCGACCTCATCGACAAGCTCGTCGCCGAGGGCAAGTTCACCAGCGAGGAGTCGACTCGGTTGGCGCGGCTTGGGCTGGCCAACTACTTCGCAGCCGCAACAGTGTTGCCGTACGCACAGTTTCACGACGTGGCCGAGAACTTCCGCTACGACGTCGAGCGGCTGTCGGCGTTCTACTCGGTCAGCTACGAGACCATCGCGCACCGGCTTTCGACGCTGCAGCGTCCTTCGATGCGCGGGGTGCCGCTGTCATTCGTCCGGGTCGACCGTGCGGGCAACATGTCGAAACGGCAGTCCGCCACCGGGTTTCACTTCTCGTCGAGCGGGGGCACCTGCCCGCTGTGGAATGTCTACGAGACGTTCGCCTATCCGGGCAAGATCGGAGTGCAGATCGCACAGATGCCCGACGGGCGCAACTACATGTGGGTCGCGCGCACGGTCGAACGCCGCGCGCAGCGCTACGGTCAGCCGAGTAAGACGTTCGCGATCGGCCTCGGCTGCGAGTTGCGGCACGCGCACCGGCTGGTCTACTCGGAGGGACTCGACCTCTCCGGTGAGGTGGCGACGCCGATCGGCGCGGGCTGCCGGGTCTGCGAGCGGGACAACTGCCCGCAACGCGCCTTCCCCGCACTCGGCCGTGCGCTCGACATCGACGAGCACCGCAGCACGGTCTCGCCGTATCTGGTCAAGCAGCCCTAGACTCGCAGCGGTGAGCGCAATCGAATCGGCGCGCATTGCGCCCGGCGGATTCAAGGAACTCGGCCCCCTCAACTGGGCCATCGCCAAGCTCGGCGCCCGCGCCATCAGGGCACCCCGGTTCAGCCTGTTCAATGTGCTTGGCCAGCACCGGCTTCTGTTCCTCGCGTGGCTGCCCTACAGCGGGATGCTGCTGGGGCTGTTGAGCAAACTGCCGGTGCGCGACGCCGAGACCGTGATCCTGCGCGTCGGGCACCTGCGTGACTGCGAATACGAACTGCAGCAGCATCGCCGCCTGGCCCGCACCCGCGGCATCGGCGCCGACTTGCAGAAAAAGATCTTCGAGGGACCCGACGCCGAGGGGCTGACCGACCGTCAACGTGCGTTGATCACCGCCACCGACGAGTTCGTCGTGACCCGCGGGGTGTCGGCAGAGACCTGGGCCGTGCTCGCCAGACACCTCACGAAGCCGCAGCTGATCGAGTTCTGCATGCTCGCCGCCCAATACGACGGGCTGGCCGCCACGATCACCACTCTTAAAGTGCCGCTGGACTTTTCGGATTAGCCGGCTAAAGGTAAGTGATGCCGAGCACGATCAGCGACAGCAGTACAGGTGAGACGGGCAGGCCCCACAGAAACGCGGCCCACACCTCGGCCTTGCGCTCATAAGCCCGCCGCCCCAGCCACGCGGCCACCGCGCCGCCGACGAACGACACCGCGGCCACGACGAGCACCCACGTGCTGACGTCCGACGTGGCCGTGGCAAGCGAAATGCCGGCCAGCCACAGGACATGGCCGACCACCAGTCCGCCGATGCCGGCGACCCAGATCGCTCTCAAAAGTTGATCATGTGGCCGAGCAGCCCGTGGAAGCACTCCTGCAGGGCCTCGGACATGGTCGGGTGCGTGTGCACGTTGCGGGCCAACTCGGTGGCGGTCAGATCCCACTTCTGCGCCAGCGTGAGTTCCGGAAGTAGTTCGGAGACGTCGTGGCCGATCAGGTGCCCGCCGATCAGCTCGCCGTACTTGCCGTCGGCGATCAGCTTGACGAAGCCGCTGGGGTCGCCGGCGCCGTGCGCCTTGGCGTTCGCGGTGAACGGGAACTTGGCGACCTTGACGTCGTACCCCTCTTCGCGCGCCTGCTCCTCGGTGAGCCCGAAGCTGGCGACCTGCGGCTGACAGAACGTCGCGCGCGGCAGCATCCGGTAGTCCCCGAGCGGCAGGGTTTCGGCCCCCGCGATGGTTTCGGCGGCGACGACGCCCTGCGCCTCGGCGACGTGCGCCAGTTGCAGTTTGCCTGTGACGTCACCGATCGCGTAGATGTGCGGCACGTTGGTGCGCATGTAGTCGTCGATGCCGATGGCCTTGCGCTCGCTCACGGTGACGCCGGTGTTGTCCAACCCGTAGCCCTCGATGTTCGGCGCGAAACCGATTGCCTGCAGCACCTTTTCAGCTTTGATCTCCTGGGAGTCGCCGTCCTTGCTGACCGTGACGGTGACCTCACCGCCACTGTCGTCGATCGACTCCACCTTGGTACCGGTGAGCACCTTGACGCCCAGCTTCTTGAACTGCTTCTCGATCTCCTTGGAGACCTCGGCGTCCTCGTTGGGCAGCGCGCGGGGCAGGAACTCGACGACCGTGACGTCGACGCCATAGTTCTTCAGCACGTAGCCGAACTCCATGCCGATCGCGCCCGCGCCGGCGATGACGATCGACTTCGGCAGCTCGCGCGTCATGATGAGCTCTTCGTAGGTCACCACGTTCTCCGACAGCGACGTACCGGGCACCAGGCGGGTGCTGCTGCCGGTGGCGATGATGATGTTGTCGAACTCGACGGTCTCGGTATCGCCCTCGTTCAAGTCGACTTCGAGCGTGTGGTCGTCCTTGAACTTGCCGTAGCCGTGAATCTCGGTGATCTTGTTCTTCTTCATCAGGTAGTGCACACCCGCGACCCGGCCGTCCGCGACCTTTCGGCTGCGGTCGAATGCGACGCCGTAGTCGAACGTCGCCTCCCCGCTGATGCCGAACTGCTTGGCCTCCTTGGTGAAGATGTGCGCGAGTTCCGCGTTGCGCAGCAGCGCCTTGCTCGGGATGCAACCGACGTTGAGGCAGACGCCGCCCCAGTACTTGGGTTCGACGATGGCGGTGTTCAGTCCGAGCTGGGCGGCGCGGATGGCCGCGACGTATCCGCCAGGGCCTGCTCCGAGAACGACGACGTCATAGTGGGTCACCCAGCCAACCCTAATAGGGAATGAGGCCCACGAAACACCGGCTTGCCCATTCGCAGAAGTAGAGACCGTGCAGTACCGCCGCGCCCGCCACCGCCGCCAGCGGCGCCGACATCACCGCGGTCGCCAGCGCCGTCACCACCGGTCTGTTCGGCGCCATCGCGAGAAGCAGGCCGCCCACCGTCGACGTGATGACGAATACCAGCACGACGAAAACCGGCGCCGTCTTGTCGATCGAGTGGTACCACCAGTGGTAGAGGCCCCAACCGGCCGCTGCGGAAAGCGCCCAGACGCCCGCGACGACGAGCACGAACTGCCACCGCTTGAGGTACTGGTAGTTGCCGGGAACCACCACGGGATGAGCCGGGACGGGTAACGGCTCCGAGGGCACCTGTTCGACGACGGCGCTCAGCGCCTCGAATTCGTCCGTTTGGAATGTCGGCGTATACGGCTGCGTCGGATCGCCGGCCAGTGTGTCGGTTCGTTCAGGCACCGTGCACCGCCTGGATAGCCACCAGCACCCCGAACCAGCCGGGTGCAATCGCGAGGAGGAACGCGCCGAGCGTCGTCACCCAGCGCCGGCCGGACAACAGAATCGCCAACATGCCGACCGCGCCTGGCACGCCGACGACGAGCGCAACGACGACGTCGGGCCGGATGGCAGCGTCGACCACCAGCGTCGAGGCGATCCCGAGGATCAGCCCCACCGCCGTGCCGACGAGCAGGGCGCTGGTCAGCAACCACGCCCGAGGCAGCGGGATCACGATCACGAGGTTACGCGGATAGCCGCGGTCAGCCCGTCAGCCGCTCGGCGCGTTAGGTATCGGACACGCATCGATTGGGTCAACGACGATGTGGGTGTCCGACGGCGGTGGGCGCTCACCACGCGCGAAGCCCGCACCCGTGATCGGCTGTTGTTCGGCCAGCAACCGGTTCTCGGCGTCGGTGAACGCCCGGCCGCGCGACAGGAACCGCATGCCCTCCGGCGCCTCGACGCTGAAGCCGCCGCCTCTGCCGGGTACGACGTCGATCACCAGTTGGGTGTGCTTCCACGTGTCGAACTGCGGCCCGGAGATCCACACCGGCACCCCTTCGCCCACGTCGAGCACCGCGAGAAGCACGTCGCGGTCGCCGACGACGAACTCGCCGTCGGGGTAGCACATCGGCGACGAGCCATCACAACACCCGCCGGACTGGTGGAACATCAGCGCGCCGTGCCGGTCCTGCAGGCGGCGCAGCAGGTCGGCAGCGGCAGCGGTGATCAGCGCGCGGTGCGGCGGCGGAACGCGACTTCGGTGCTCAAACCGTCGATCAGCGACGGCTTCGACACCGAAATCACTCATCACGTCTGTCGCTTCCTCGCGCGAGCGCTCATCAGAAGAAGCCCTGCGCCTTGTTGCTGTAGGACACCAGCAGGTTCTTCGTCTGCTGGTAGTGGTCGAGCATCATCTTGTGGTTCTCGCGGCCGATGCCGGACTGCTTGTAGCCGCCGAACGCCGCGTGCGCGGGGTACACGTGGTAGCAGTTCGTCCAGACGCGACCCGCCTTGATGTCGCGACCGGCCCGGTAGGCGGTGTTGCCGTCACGGGACCACACACCGGCGCCCAGCCCGTACAGCGTGTCATTGGCGACGGCGATCGCGTCGTCGTAGTCGGTGAACGACGTCACGGCGACGACGGGCCCGAAGATCTCCTCCTGGAAGACCCGCATCTTGTTGTTGCCCTCGAAGATCGTCGGCTGAATGTAGTAGCCGCCGTTGAGGTCGCCGCCGAGTTCGGCGCGCTCGCCGCCGGTGACGATCTTGGCGCCCTCGGATTTGCCGATCTCGATGTAGGACAACACCTTCTCCAGCTGATCGTTGGACGCCTGCGAACCGATCATCGTCTCGGTGTCCAGCGGATCGCCCTGCCGGACGGCCTTGGTGCGGATGGCGGCGAGTTCGAGGAACTCGTCGTAGATGTCGGCCTGGATCAGGCTGCGCGACGGGCACGTGCACACCTCGCCCTGATTGAGGGCGAACATCGTGAAACCCTCCAACGCCTTGTCCTGGTAGTCGTCGGCGGCGGCCAGCACGTCGGAGAAGAAGATGTTCGGGCTCTTGCCGCCGAGCTCCAGCGTGACGGGTATCAGGTTCTGCGAGGCGTACTGCATGATCAGGCGGCCGGTGGTGGTCTCTCCGGTGAACGCGATCTTGGCGATCCGGTTGCTCGACGCCAGCGGCTTGCCCGCCTCGAACCCGAAACCGTTGACGACGTTGACGACACCCGCGGGCAGCAGATCGCCGATCAACGACATCAGATAGAGCATCGACGCCGGGGTCTGCTCGGCGGGCTTGAGGACGACCGCGTTGCCCGCTGCCAGCGCAGGCGCGAGCTTCCACGTGGCCATCAGAATCGGGAAGTTCCACGGAATGATCTGGCCGACCACGCCGAGCGGTTCGTGGAAGTGGTAGGCGACGGTGTCGTCGTCGATCTGGCTCAGCGAGCCCTCTTGCGCGCGAATGGCACCGGCGAAATACCGGAAGTGGTCGACGGCCAGCGGGATGTCGGCGTTCAGCGTCTCGCGGATCGGCTTGCCGTTGTCCCACGACTCGGCCAGCGCCAGCGACTCGACGTTCTCCTCGATGCGGTCGGCGATCTTGTTGAGGATGTTCGCGCGCTCGGCTGGCGCGGTCTTACCCCAGGCCGGCGCGGCACCGTGCGCGGCGTCGAGCGCCTTGTCGATATCGGCTTCGGTGGAACGCGCCACCTCGCAGAACGGCTGTCCCGTCACCGGCGTCGGGTTCTCGAAGTACTCCCCGCCGACGGGTGCGACCCATTCGCCGCCGATGAAGTTGCCGTACCGCGACTCGTAGGACATCAGGGCGTCTGCTGAACCAGGGCGGGCGTAGACGGTCATCAGAATCTTCTCCTCTTCGCGCAAGCGCTCATCAGTGACTCCTCGACGAGATACAGCTCACACTACCGCCGTACAGTCGGCGTCGGACGGCCTCAACCCGAGGAGGAAACGATGCCTGAGGTGGACCCAGCCCGCGACGCGCTGCGTCACTGGAGCGCGGTGGCGGGAGCGTGGGATGCATACCGTGACCGCGTCTTCGAAAGCGTGCGGCCGGTGTCGAATTGGCTCATCGACCACGTCGACCCGCAGCCTGGTCAGACGCTGTTGGAACTGACCGCGGGCCCGGGCGAAACCGGCTTCCTTGCCGTGCCCCGGCTCGGCCCGGCCGGGCGCCTGATCTCGAGCGACTTCGTGCCCGCAATGGTGGAGGCCGCCCAGCGCGGCGCGGCTGCGCGGGGTCTGGACAACGTCGACTGCCGGGTCATCGACGCAACGCAGATCGATCTGCCCGACGACAGCGTCGACGGTGTCCTGTCGCGGTTCGGGCTCATGCTGATTCCCCAGCAGGAGCAGGCGATGCGCGAGATCCGGCGGGTGCTGCGCCCCGGCGGGCGGTGCGCGTTCGCCACCTGGGGCCCGCCAGACCGCAATCCCTGGATCATGGCGATCGTGATGGCGCTGCTGCAGAACGGCCACGCGCCGCCGGGCGACGCGTTCGCCCCGGGCGGGATGCTCTCGCTCAGTACCTCCGAGAGGACCTCCGCGCTCGCGGCCTCCGGAGGCTTCACGGAGGTGACCGTCGACGAGCTCACCGGAATAATGCGATTCGAAAACCCGGATGACTACTGGGCTTACAACACGTCGCTTGCGGGCCCGATCGCCGAGGTGGTCGGCTCGCTGACCGGCGACCAAGTCCGCGCCTTGCGCGATGCGCTCGAACCGGCTCTGGCTGGATTCGAGCGTGACGGCGGATTGGAGCTGCCCTGGCAGGTCGTCGTCACGGGCGCCGCGTGACACACGACCCGTACCTCTGGCTCGAGGAGATCACCGGCGACGCAGCGCTCGACTGGGTCCGCAAACACAACGAGCCCACACTCGCCCGCTTCGGCGGTGACCGGTTCGAGCAGATGCGCGCCGAGGCCCTGGAGGTGCTCGACACCGACGCGCGCATCCCGTACGTGCGCAGGCGAGGCGACCACCTCTACAACTTCTGGCGCGACGCGGACAACCCGCGAGGCCTGTGGCGGCGCACGACGCTGGACAGCTACCGCACCGAGCAGCCGCAGTGGGACGTCCTGATCGACGTCGATCGGATCGCGGCAGCCGACGGCGAGAACTGGGTGTGGGCCGGCGCCGAGGTACTCGAGCCGGATTTCTCGCTCGCGCTGGTCGAACTGTCCCGCGGCGGTGCCGACGCCACCGTGGTTCGTGAATTCGACATGAAAACATGGCAGTTCGTCACCGACGGCTTCCAACTGCCCGAGGCCAAATCGAGCGTGACGTGGCAGGACCGCGACACCGTGCTGGTCGGTACGGACTTCGGCCCGGGCTCGTTGACCGACTCCGGTTACCCGCGGATCGTCAAGCGCTGGCGTCGCGGGCAGCCACTGCCGGCGGCGGAGACACTCTTCGAGGGCGAGGTCACCGACGTCAGCGTCGGCTGTGGCTATGACGCGACACCGGGTTTCGAGCGATTGCTGATCACGCGGTCGTTCGACTTCTTCAACCGGCACCGCTACGAGTTGCGCGGCGACACGCTGATCGAGATCGACGCACCGACAGACGCGGGAATCTCCTGGCACCGCGAGTGGTTGCTGATTCGGCCTCGCACGGATTGGACGGTCGGGTCGACGACGTATCGTGCGGGTTCCCTACTGGCTGCCAACTACGCCGAATACCTCGACGGCACAGGCGAACTGCAGGTCGTGTTCGAGCCCGACGAGCACTCCAGCCTGGACAACTACGCGTGGACCCGTGACCGCCTCGTACTCGTCACGCTGGTCGACGTGATCAGCCAGGTGACGGTCGTGACTCCTGGGACCTGGGAGCGAGCCGAGATCCCCGGCATCCCGCCGAACACCAACACTGTGCTGGTCGACGTGGACGAGTACGGCGACGAGATGTTTCTCGACGCCAGTGGTTTCGACACACCGTCGCGGTTGCTGTGGGGCCGCGCGGGAGACGCGGTCACCGAGGTCAAGCGCGCCCCGCCGTTCTTCGACGCGGCAGATCTCCAGGTGAGCCAGCATTTCGTCGCATCAGCGGACGGCACCATGGTCCCGTATTTCGTTGTGGGACATCGACACAACCAGGCCCCCGGACCTACCCTGCTGAGCGGGTACGGCGGCTTCGAGGTCGCCAACACGCCGAGCTATGGCGGTGTACTCGGCAGGCTGTGGCTGAGCCGAGGCGGCACCTTCGTGCTGGCGAACATCCGGGGCGGCGGCGAATACGGACCGCCCTGGCACACCCAGGCCATGCGGGAGAACCGGCACCTCGTCTATGAGGACTTCGCCGCTGTCGCAGAGGATCTCGTTGTCCGTGGCATCACCACCGTCACGCAACTCGGCGCGCAGGGCGGCAGCAACGGCGGACTGTTGATGGGCGTGATGTTGACCCAGTACCCCGAACTGTTCGGCGCGCTCGTGTGCAGCGTTCCACTGCTGGACATGCGCCGGTTCCATCTCCTGCTTGCCGGTGCATCGTGGATGGCCGAGTACGGGGACCCCGACGATCCCGACGATTGGGAGTTCATCTCGAGGTACTCGCCCTACCAGAACATTTCGGCTGATCGACGACACCCGCCGGTGTTGATCACGACCTCGACGCGCGATGACCGCGTGCATCCCGGACACGCCCGAAAGATGACCGCGGCGCTGGAGGACGCCGGTCAGCCGGTCCACTACTACGAGAACATCGAGGGTGGGCACGCGGGCGCGGCGGACAACGCCCAGACCGCATTTCGCTCGGCGCTGATCTACGAGTTCCTGTGGTCGGTGCTCAGCTGAGCAACTGGTCGCCGAGGAACCGGTCGGGGCCGGCGACGCCCGGCAGTATGAAGAAGAACCCGCCGCCGACCGGCATGATGTACTCCTCGAGTGGCTCGCCCTTGAGCCGCTTCGCGACGGTGAGGAAACCCTTCTCGAGGCTGCGCTGGTAGGCGATGAACGCGAGCCCCTGGTCGAGTCGGCCCGCGCCGTCGAATCCGCGCGAGTAGTTGAAACCCCGCCGCAGAATGAGGTTCTCGTCTGTCGCCGGTGTACGCGGGTTCGCCAGCCGGATGTGAGCGTTGAGCGGTATTCGCTTGCCTTCGGGGTCTTCTGGATAGTTCGGGTCGGTGAACTCGCCGGTCAGCCCGAGCGGCGCGCCACTTACCTTGTCGCGCCCGATCAGCGCCTCCTGCTCGACGAGTTGGGTGCGGTCCCAGAATTCGACGAACATCCGGATGATGCGGATCGCCTGATAGGAGCCGCCGACCGTCCACTCCGGTTCGCCGTCCTGCGGGCCTACCCAGATGTGGCGATCCATGATCGCATTGTCGTCGACGTCGAGGTTGGCCGTTCCGTCCTTGAAGCCCAACAGGTTTCGCGGCGTCGCGGCCTCGGATGCCTGGCCGGCGCCGATGCCCCGGGCGTAGCCGTCGACCATCCACCGCAACACCAGATCACTTCGGGTGCGACGCATCAGCTGCCGTAGGGCGAAGATGACGGTATCGCTGTGACCCGCTTCGATGATGATCGACAGATCACCGTGGGACAGTTTGGGATCCAACCGGTCGTTGGCGATGAACGGCATGGTGACCAGTTCCTTGGGCTTGCGGTCGGTCAGCCCGAAGCGGTCATCGAACAGCGACGCCCCGACGCCGACGACTATCGCCAGGTTGTCCGCGGGCGGCTGCTCGCCCAGGATGCCGGAGTCGACGGGCGGGTAGGCGGGATCGCGAGGCTCCGGCGGCTTTCCCGCCATGAGTCCGCGGATCTCTTCGGTGAGGTCTCGCAGCGCGCCGCGCAGGCCGTCGCGGTCCTTCGAGACCACGTTGAACGATGCGACCAGGCCCTGCTCCGGGATCGGCAACGCGGTGATGCCGGCCTGGTGCGGACCGTCGAACGGGACGAAGGCCGCCGCGGGCGCGGTGGGCGATCCGGAGTCCTGCGATGAACATCCGGCCAGCACCGATCCCGCGCCCACCGCGGCACCGGTGCCCAGCGCGCCGGAGATGAATCCTCGCCGCGAGAGCCCCGAGCGACTTTCGGTCACTGCAGCTTCAGCACTCCCGACACCTGTGACAGGTTCTCCGACAACCCGGCCAGCTCTGCCTTCAGCTTGTCGATCACGTCGGGTGTCACAGTGACTTCGGGGCAGCGCGGCGATGGGTAGGGATCGTTCTCGGTGCAGAACAGCACCCAGCCGTCACCGCGGCGCAGTGGCGCCAAGGTTTCGAACACCGAATTGATTCCGGCGTCGATCTTGCCCAGTAAGGCCGGATCGGCCTGCACGAGTGCGGGATTGAGCTTGCCGACGGCGTCGCGCGCCCCCTGCAGGTTGGCGTCGAAGTCCCACAGGTCCGTCTTGGAGTAGCGATCCTCCTCGCCGGTGATCTTGCCCTCGGACACCTCCTCGATCAGCTCCGCGGCGCCGTTGGAGACGTCGACCGGCTTCACCTGAACGGACGGGAATTGCGCCTTGAGGTCGGCGACGTCCTTGTCGAGCTGATCGGCGAACGGTGCGCCACCGTCGGTGGTGTTCTTCTCGAACAGCAGATACTCGAGGCGGTGCCAGCCGGTGAACTGGGGGTCGTCGACGCCTGCGAAGTCATCTACCCGGGCGTCGATCTTGCGGTCGATCTCTTCGACCAGTCCGGCGATCGGCTCGATGCGTTCCCACGGTTGGCGTGACGGCGCGTAGGCGTCCTGGGCGGCCTTGAGGTCTCCGGCGCGGACCGCGTCGGTGAATACCTTGACCACGCGCTGGAGTTCGTCGATGTTGCTCTGCACGTAGGCCTTGTACTCCGCTGCCGCCTTGTCCAGCACAGCCGGATCGACAGCGGGGGCGGCGCTGGTGGTCGCGGTGGCCGAACCACTGGTGGACGTCGTCGTCTCGCTGTCCGAGGAGTTGCCACCGGAGCATCCGGAGACGATCAGGCCGACGATGGCGACGGGCGCAGTCCATGCGAAAAAGCGGTTCATAGCCACCTCTCAGTTAGGCGAGGCTGACCATAGCATTCTGCGGGTTTGACGGTAGGAGGACCTGAAGCGTTGGCACACCAGGGGATGAACTGGCGGCGATGTATCCGTTCTTGCTGTCTGGACAGAGGTAACCGCCGCCAGGCCTCGGAAGAAAGGTCGCCATGAAAATCGTTGTGCTCGGAGGAACCGGTCTTGTCGGGTCGAAGGTAGTGCTCGCCTTGACCGAACACAACCACGAAGCCATTGGGGCATCTCCGCGGACTGGGGTCAACGCCGTCACCGGCGCTGGTCTGTCGGAAGTCCTCACCGGCGCCACGGTGGTTGTCGACGTCTCGAACTCGCCGTCATTCGAGGACGACGCGGCAATGGAGTTTTTCGAGAAGTCGACCACAAACCTCCTCGCTGCAGAAGCCGAGGCCGGGGTCGCCCATCATGTCGCGCTATCGGTGGTGGGAACCGACCAGCTGGCGCTGCACAGCGGATACTTCAAGGCGAAGCTCATGCAGGAGGATCTGATCAGCACGGGGCCGATACCGCATTCGATCGTGCGGGCCACTCAGTTCTTCGAGTTCCTCAGGACCATCGCTGACTCGGCCACCGTTGACAACACAGTGCGTTTGCCCCCGGCGTTCATTCAGCCGATCAGTTCCGCGGACATCGCCAAGGCGGTCGCCACGGTCGCGCTCGCCGATCCCGTTAACGGCATCACCGAGGTGGGCGGACCCGAACGGTTCCGTCTACCCGACCTCATCCGGACCGCGCTCACTGCGCGGGGCGATGCCCGCGACGTGGTCGCGGATCCGCAAGCGTTGTACTGGGGCGTTCCCATCGACGATGACACGCTCATTCCGGAGGATGGTGCGACGCTGTCGGACACCCGTTTCGCGGATTGGATTTTGGAGCACGCAGCCACCGACCGCAGTGCAGCCAAGGGTGGGGCTAGATAGAATCCCGGGTGGCCCGGCCCGGCCCCGCCCGCGGCAGGCGAAACGGGTCAACTTGAGATCGAATGTGGTGGTGTTGGTGGCCAACAAGGTTGGGGCACAACGCTTATACGGTCGCGCCACCGAATGCGACACAGTTCGGACCCTGCTGTCGACTGTTCGATCTGGGGCCAGCGCGGTGCTGGTGCTGCACGGCGAGCCGGGTGTCGGCAAGACCGCGCTGCTCGAGTATCTGACGGAGCAGGCGGCTGGATTCCGGATTGCCCGGGTGGCGGGCGCGGAGTCGGACATCGAACTCGCGTTCGCCGGCCTGCAGCAGCTCTGTGCTCCCCTGATGGCCCATGTCGACGAGCTGCCGGAACCGCAACGCGAGGCCCTCTCGGTCGCATTCGGCCGCGGTGTCGGCCCGACGCCGGACCGTTTCCTGGTTGGGTTGGCGGTGTTGAGTCTGCTGGCTGCCGCCGCCGATGACCAACCCTTGCTGTGCGTTGTCGATGACGCGCAGTGGCTAGATGTACTGACCTGAGAGGTTAGGTATGCGGGTGGCGGGTGGTTGGCCGCCGAGTGCGGTGTGGCCGCGGTGATGATTGTAGGTGTGTAGCCATCTGGGGAACTCTTCGCAGCGTTCGGCGTCGCTGCGGTAGAGGCGGGCGTAGGCCCATTCATCGGCCAGGGTGCGGTGGAAGCGCTCGACCTTTCCGTTGGTCTGCGGCCGGTAGGGGCGGGTGCGGCGATGTTCGATCTCGCCGAGAGCATCCCCGAAGGTGTGCGACCGGTAGCATGATCCGTTGTCTGTTAACACTTTTCGTACTGTGAAGCCGCACTGGTTGAACCAGGCGTTCGCGCGTTGCCAGAACGCCGCGGCGGTTTCCTTGCGCTCATCTGTGAGTAGCTCGCTGTAGGCCAGGCGAGAGTGCGCATCGATGGCGGTGTGCAGGAAGTGATAGCCGCGCAGCGGATGGCGATACTTGCTGAGTTGCCCCGAGGTCTTGTCAGCCTGCGAGTGGCGATTGCCCACAGTCCGCCCGAGCATGCGCCAGCCGCCACCGGCGGGGATCTTGCCCAGCTTCTTGACATCGATGTGCACCAGATCGCCAGGGCGAGCCGACTCCATCCGGCGGATCACCCGTCCGGTCGGCCGGTCGAGCCACCGCAACTTGGCCA
The DNA here is from genome assembly GCF_010731795.1 of Mycolicibacterium celeriflavum. Classification (NCBI taxonomy): domain Bacteria; kingdom Bacillati; phylum Actinomycetota; class Actinomycetes; order Mycobacteriales; family Mycobacteriaceae; genus Mycobacterium; species Mycolicibacterium celeriflavum. Next base: position 2,801,895 of record NZ_AP022591.1, read on the forward strand.
GGCCGTAGCGAGTCAGCACCCGATGCACGGTGGAGGGATGGATACCCAGCAGGTAACCGATGCGCGCTGGTCCCCAGCGGCGCAGCACCCGGACCTTGATGATGCGCCGCTCGGTACGTGTCGGTGTCTGGTTGGGGCTGCGATGCGGGCGCGAACTGCGATCAACCATGCCAGCCGGCCCCTGCTCGCGGTACCGACGAACCCAACGCTGCACGGTAGTCACCGCGACCTGGAATCGCTCAGCGGCGCGTCGATACGACCAGCCGTCGTCGACCACGCAACGGGCCAGGCGCAGACGACCGGTTTCTGACAAAGGGGCATTACGGTGGGACACGAAGACCTCCGAGATGAGTTGGTGCGTTTCTTAGCAGCTCGCACTTCACTCGGAGGTCTTCGTCATGTCACCTCGCCACGCCGTACCTAACGTCCGTGGTCAGTACAGCTAGACGAGGTGTCGGTCCAGACCCTCGGGTTCGTCGCGCGGCGCCTCCTGGCTGAGCCAATCGCGTTGGTATTCGGCATACGCGACGACCCGGCCGACGTGCTCACCGGGCTGCCCGAACTGGCGGTCGCCGGGTTAGCCGACGGCGATGCGCGGGATCTCCTGGAGTCGGTGATGCTCGGTGGCATCGATCCGCGGGTGAAGGATCGCATCGTCGCCGAGACGCGCGGCAACCCGCTGGCCTTGCTGGAGGTGCCTAGAAACGTCCCGGCGACGGAACTGGCCGGCGGATTCTGGGTATCGGGGACGCGACCTTCAGCGGGACAGATTGAAGACGGCTTCCTGCGTCGCATCCAGGCCCTGCCCACACCCACGCAAACACTGTTGCTCGTCGCCGCGGCCGAACCAGTCGGCGACGCCGCACTGTTTCTGCGCGCTGCGGCGAACCTCGGCGTCCCGGTCGACGCGCTGGCACCGGCCGAGGCGGCAGGAGTGATCGAATTCGGTCCGCGCATGCGCTTCCACCACCCCTTGGTGCGTTCGGCCGCCTATCGTGCCGCGGATCTGGCCGACCGGCGCGCCATCCACCGGGCGTTGGCGGACGCGACCGACGCCGAAAGAGACCCGGACCGCCGGGCGTGGCACGCCGCCAACGCGGTGGCCGGACCCGACGACGCCGTAGCCACAGAGCTGGAAGCCTCAGCTTGGCGAGCCCGGAGCCGGGGCGGTATCGCCGCGGCCGCCGCCCTCTTGGAACGTGCGGCCGTCCTGACCGCCGATCCCGCCGCGCGCGGTTCCCGTGCGATCGCCGCCGCGCAGACCAAACGCGACGCGGCCGCCCCTGAAGCGGCGTATGAGCTTCTCGCGCTGGCCGAAGCAGGCCCGCTATCCGACCTCCAACGCGCCCAGGTGGCGCGGCTCCGCGCCCAGATGCAGTTTGCCCGCAGCCGCGGGGGCGGTCCGGGAACGCCACCGCTCAGCGAGGCCGCGACGCAACTTCTCGATGCCGCCAAACGACTTGAATCCCTCGATGGCGAACTGGCCCGCGAAACGTACGTCGAGGCGATCGCAGCCGCCATGTACGCGGGCCGCCTCGGTGAACCTGGCCTGCTGACAGACGCCGCCGAGGCCGCCCGTGTCGCGGTCGCCCGCGTGCCGGAACTGCAGCGGCGAATCGATCTGCTGTTGAGTGGCATAGCGAATCGGATCGCCCGGGGCATGTCCGTCGGCTCCGACACGCTCCGCACACCATTGGAATTGGTCTGCGCTCAAACGCGAGGCAACGACAGCGGGGTCCTGCGCTGGGTATCGATGGCGTTCCCGATCATCCAGGAGTCAGCCGCGCACGAACTGTGGGACCACGCGATCACGCGCCAACTGGCATCCGACATCGTGCGACACGCCCGCGCCGCCGGTGCGCTGGCCCTACTCCCAGCTGCGCTGACCTATCTGGCAGGAGCACATCTGCTGGAGGGTGAATTCAACTTAGCGGCAACCCTTCTCGACGAAGCAGATGCGATCTCGGCTGCAACCAGTTATAAGCCGGTGACGTATCACCGCCTGCACCTTGCCGCATGGCGCGGATCTTCCGACGACGCGCTCGGGCTGATCGACGCCGCGAACGCCGACGCAACCGCCAAAGGCGAGGGCCGCCTGCTCGGCCTCACCGGATACGCCAGGGCTCTGCTGTACAACGGGCTCGGCCGATACCAGGAGGCATTCGCCGCCGCGCAGAAAGCGTGTGAGTACGAGGACCTCGGCTTCCACGGCTGGTGTCTGCTCGAGTTGATCGAGGCCGCAGCACACACCGGTCAGCGGGAACACGCCGCCGCCGCGATACAGCAATTGGCTGCCACCGCGGGCGCCAGCGGAACAGACTGGGGCCTGGGGACTCTCGCGAGCGCGAAGGCTCTCCTCGCCGACGGCGACGACGCCGAAGCCCTCTTCACCGAAGCAATCGACCATTTGGAGCGCAGTCCGATCGCGGTGCAACTCGCCCGCACCCGCCTGCGGTACGGAGAGTGGTTGCGCCGCAACAACCGTCGAGCCGACGCCCGTCGGCAGCTAGGCGCCGCCCACGAGACGTTTATCCGGATGGGCGCGCAGGCCTTCGCCGACCGGGCCCGCCGGGAGCTCACCGCCGCCGGCGAAAAGGTGCGCAAGCAGCCCGTTGCCTCGGGCGACGAGCTGACCGCCCAGGAAGCACAGATCGCGGCCCTGGCCCGCGACGGATTGACCAATCAGGAGATCGGCGCCCAGCTGTTCATCAGCACGCACACGGTCGAGTGGCATCTGCGGAAAGTCTTCGTCAAGCTCGGCATCACCTCGCGCAGGCAGTTGCGCACGATTTCGTGGGCAAGCTGAATCCGCCGACCACGAACTCTCAAGGGCTCGCTTCGCCTCCCCCGCTGCAAGGCTGAATTCAACCGTGCGGTTGAAAGGCAAGAGCAATCATGAACGTCTACCAGGCAGTCAAGAGCCGCCGGGCGGTACGCGGATTCACCGACCAGCCCGTCCCGCTGGAAGTGTTGCAGCGGGTGCTATCGGCCGCGGCCTGGTCACCGTCCAGTTCGAACATTCAACCCTGGAACACCTACGTGGTGACCGGCGCAGCGCTGGCCGAGCTCAAGAGGCGCGCGCTCGAACGGGTGGCCACCGGTGTCCCCTGGGACAACCGGGAATACGAAATGTACCCGGCGGCAATGAAATCGCCGTACCGCGATCGCCGCTCCGCCTTCGGCGAAGAGCGTTACAGCACCCTCGGCATTGCGCGCGAGGACTGGGAGGCGCGGCAGCGCGCGGCGATCGCAAACTGGGATTGCTTCGGCGCGCCCGCCGCCCTGTTCTGCTACATCGACCGCGACCTGGGCTCGGCTCAATGGGCAGACCTCGGCATGTATCTACAAACCGTCATGTTGCTGCTGCGCGCCGAGGGTTTACACAGTTGCCCTCAGATGGCGTGGTCGCAGGTTCGAGCGACGGTCGCCGAGACCGTCTCCCCACCACATGAACTGATGCTGTTCTGCGGCATGTCGATCGGCTACGAGGACGTCACCGTGGATTACGTGCGTACGGGCCGCGCGCCGCTCGATGAGACGACGACATTCGTCGCGTAGCACGCCGAAACCCAGCGATGGATAGTTCCCGTCCCCGCAGGGCGTTCTACAGAGTGAAAGCCCACTCGGTAACGCACTCAGGAGGAGAATCATGAGCTTGGACAACATTTCACGCCTTGGCGGTTCGGGAATCGACGAGTTGGTGCCGTCGCGCTACGCACAGCAGGTCGGCGACATCGAGGTGCTGGTGATCAGTGATGGGGTGCTGCCGATCACAGCCTCGACGTTGGCCACCAATGCCGACCAGACCGAGCTCGCGCGCTGGCTGGGTGACAATTTCCTGCCGCCCGAGGTGGTCGACTGGCCGCTGAACGTGGTCGTGGTGCGAAGCGGCGACCGAACCATCCTCGTTGATGCCGGTCTGGGACTGGAGTTTCCGGACTTTCCGCGCGCCGGACAGACGGTCCAACGACTGGAGGCCGCCGGCGTCGATCTCGCATCCGTGACCGATGTGGTGCTCACCCACATGCACATGGACCACGTCGGCGGGCTGCTCACTGAAGGGCTGAAGGCCCGACTGCGTCCGGGCCTGCGGGTGCACGCCGCGACCGCAGAAGCCGAGTTCTGGGAATCGCCCGATTTCTCCCGCACCGTCATGCCGCAACCGATACCGGACGTGCTGCGCAGGGTCGCCAAGCAGTTCTTGGACGAATACCGGGGCCAACTGCGGACATTCGAGACGGACTACGAGGTGGCGCCGGGCGTGCTCATCTCTCGTACCGGTGGCCATACCCCCGGGCACAGCGTCGTCCGCCTGGAATCCCGCGGCGAGAAGCTGACGTTCGCCGGCGACGCCGTGTTCGCGCCGGGATTCGATAACCCCGAGTGGCACAACGGCTTCGAACACGATCCCGAGGAGTCGGCACGCGTCCGGGTCCGACTGCTGCGCGAGCTGGCGGCAAACGGCGAGTCGCTGGTGGCCACCCACCTGCCGTTCCCGTCGGTGTGCCGGGTGGCGGTCACCGGTGACGTCTTCCGGTGTGTACCGGCAGTTTGGGATTACTGACGATTGTGGGTGGCTGCCGACGATACTCGACAGGGCACCGTCGCCGTTTGTGACATTCCCGGTACCGTTTCTCGACGTGAGAGCCGGCGCCCTGCCCAGCCTGGTCGGTCGGCAACGTGAGTGCGCGTTGCTGGCCGATCTGCTGAGCGGCCTACGCCAAGGTGGGTCCGCGGTGTGGGCAATTCGCGGCGAGGCGGGCATCGGGAAGTCAGCGCTACTTGACCACCTGGCCGCCCAGGCCTCGCGGGTGACGGTCAGCAGAACGCGCGGCATCGAGGCCGACATGGAACTGGCGTACGCGAGCCTGCAGCAACTGTGTGCACCGTTCCTTTCCGAGATCGACGCTCTGCCAGACCCACAACGCGACGCTCTGCGGGTCGCCTTCGGGATCGCGGTCGGTGACCCTCCCGACCGATTCCTGGTCGGCCTCGCGGTACTGACCCTGCTCACCCTGGCCTCGGAGGCCCGACCAGTGCTCGTCATCGTCGACGACGCCCAGTGGCTTGATCGGGTGTCGTTGCAGACGCTGGAGTTCGTGGCTCGGCGCCTACTGGCCGAAGCCGTCGCGCTGGTGTTCGCGGTCCGTGATCCCCAGGGGCAGGCGCTTTTCAAGGGCTTGCCGGAACTGAGGATCGGCGGTCTCGATGCGAAAGCGGCCGGTGAGCTTCTCGAATCCGCGGTGGACGGGCGCCTGGAGGAACAGGTGCGCGATCGACTGGTCGCCGAGACGCACGGCAACCCGCTCGCGCTTCTAGAGCTCTACCGCGGCCGCAGTGCCGCCGAACTCGCCTATGGGCTGGACGCGGGCAGCGCGAACCGGATGGGCTCGGCACTGAGCCTCGTCGAGCAGGACTTCACGGCCCGGGTCGAGTTGCTTCCCGCAGCGGCGCGGACGTTACTGCTGATTGCGGCGGCCGAACCGGTCGGCGACGCCCGGTTGCTGCTGCGTGCGGCGGAGACAATGAGGGTCGCTCCCGATTCCGCGCCGGCCAAAGCGGCCGGCTTGATCGAGTTCGGCGAGCCCGTGCGATTTCGCCATCCGCTGGTTCGCTCGTTGATATACCGCCAAGCCGATCCGAGCGAGCGCCGCGCGGTGCACCGGGCACTGGCCGCCGTCACCGACCCCGTCCTGGATCCGGATCGCCGGGCCTGGCACGCCGCACAGGCAGCCGAGGGGCCCGACGAGGAGGTCGCGGCAGAGCTTGACCGCGCCGCCGGACGAGCGCGCCAGCGGGGCGGGATGGCCGCAGAAGCAGTCCTGCTGGAGCGCGCGACCACGCTGACGCCGGACCCGTGGCAGCGCGGGCGTCGGGCGGTGGCGACCGCCGAGGCGCACTTTTCGGCAGCAGCACCCGACCGCGCGACGGAGTTGGCCTCACTGGCCGATCTGTGCCCGTTGCATCCGTTGGACCGCGCCCGGCTGGCGCGCCTGCGCGCTCGAATTCTGTTCGCCCGCAGTCGAAGTGACGATGCGTCACCGCTCCTGCTCGACGCTGCCGCGCAGTTCGCCGCCGCGGAGTCGCCACTTGCGCGCGAGACCTACCTCGAGGCGATCAGTGCCACTGTGTTCGCGGGCCGCGTACACGGTCCGGCGGGTGCCCGCGCCGCCGCCGTGGCCGCCCGCGCCCCCGGAATTCCACCTTCGCACTCCGAGGCCGCCGACCTGCTTCTCGACGGCGTGGCCACTCTTCTCGCCGACACCTACGAAACCGGTGTACCCGCGCTGCGCCGCGCCTTCGAGCCGTTCGCGCACGAGGAGCTCGGCAGCCGGGAGGCGACGCTTCGGTGGCTGCTACTGGCGCCGATCGCACTGGAGTCGTTCATCCACTACGGCTGGGACCTGCCTGCCTGGGACACGCTCGCGACCCGCGCAGTGCGCCTGGCTCGCGACATCGGCGCCCTCGGTGTGCTGCCGCCGGCGCTGATCTACCTCGGCGGCGTGCACATCCACTACGGCGACTTCGCCACGGCCACCCGCATGATCGAGGAAGCCGACGCGATCGCCGACGCGACCGGGCAGACCCCACACTCCTATGCCGCCCTGGTGTTGGCCGCGTGGCGCGGCGAGGAGCACGCCGCCGCGGGACCGATCGCCGAGGCCAAGGCCCGCGCTGTCGACCACGGCGAGGTGTCGTTGCTGGGCGTCACCGGATATATCCAGGGTGTCCTGTACAACGGGCTGGCCCGCTACGACGAAGCGCTGGCGGCGGCGCGCACCGGCATCGACCACGACGGATTCAACTTCACTGGCTTGTCGCTCGTCGAGCATGTCGAGGCCGCGACCCGATGCGGCGAGCTCGAGCAGGCCCGGACTTCGCTGGCCCGTCTCGTCGAGCTGACCGGCGCGGCCGACTCGGGATGGGCCCGCGGTGTCAGCGCCCGCAGCCGGGCCCTGCTCGCCGACGGCGACGGGGCCGATGCCCTCTACCGCACGGCCATCGATGAACTCGCTCGCGACCGCGTCGTCGTCGAGGTTGCGCGGACCCACCTGCTCTATGGCGAGTGGCTCCGCCGGACCCGTCGGCAGACGTTGGCGCGGGAGCAGCTGAGGACGGCTCACGAGATGTTCGACGGCATGGGAGCGAGGGCCTTCGCCGAACGAGCCCGACGTGAGCTGATCGCCGCGGGCGAGCAGGTGCGGACACGCGGCACGGTGCCGGCGAGCAGCCTGACGCCGCAGGAGGCGCAGATTGCCGCTCTGGCCGCCGGGGGCATGACGAACCCGCAGATCGGTGCGGAATTGTTCCTGAGCCCGCACACCGTCGAGTGGCACCTGCGCAAGGTGTACACGAAGCTGGGCATCAGCTCACGTCGCAAGCTGACAGGCATCCTCGAGGTGACGTCGGCTAACTGACTCATAATTGCGTCGGCCTCGGTGTGACGCTCGTCTGAGGCTCGACCACGCAACTACGGACCACGGACCACGGACTTCCAGGGGTCCGCTCCGCCCGCGAAACCAGCAGTCTGAATTCGACAGTCCGAGCGGGCTCTCATCACACATCGGCAGAACCTGGAGGTCCATCATGAAGGTCGTAGTTATCGGCGGTACCGGGCTCATCGGCTCGCGGGTCGTGACCAAACTCAATAAGCAGGGCCACAACGCGGTCGCCGCGTCACCGGCGACAGGCGTGGACATCGTCACCGGTGACGGCCTGGCCGAGGTGCTCGCCGGCGCGCAGGTCGTGGTCGACGTCGCCAACTCCCCGTCTTTCGAGGACGGCCCGGCGTGGGATTTCTTCACTACCGCCACCGCGAATCTGCTGACCGCCGGGGAGGCCGCCGGAGTCTCCCACCACGTCGCGCTGTCGGTGGTGGGAACGGACTGCCTGCTCGACAGCGGGTACTTCCGCGCGAAGAACGCCCAGGAACAACTGATCAAGGAAGCGGCAGTCCCGTTCACGATCGTGCGCGCGACCCAGTTCTTCGAGTTCGTGGGACGCATCGCCGATTCGGCGACGGACGGCGACACGGTTCGGATCACATCCGCATTGACTCAGCCCATGGCCGCCGATGACGTCGCAACCGCAGTGGCGCGCACCGCAATTGGAGATCCGGTTCGCGGCACCCTCGAAGTCGGGGGTCCCGACCGGTACCCGCTCGATGAGTTGGTCAGGATGCATCTGCGCGCGCACAACGACACTCGGCGGGTCATCACCGATCCGCGGGCACCTTACTTCGGCGTGGTGCTCGACGACCACACGCTGGTGCCCGCCACCGCGGCAACGGTCTTCCCCACCCACTACGCCGATTGGCTCGCCGCCAGCCTCTCCGCTGCGGTCGCCTGATCCGCCACACCTCGAGGAATTCGCTCATGACGACATCCGTACGGACACCGCTGCACAGCGCGTCTGCCCCTGACACAGACCTCGCAGCGCGATTCACCCGCGACGTGGCTCCACTGACCGACGCGCTGGCCCGTCGCGCGCGTCGGCTAACCCGCAATGACGCCGATGCCGAAGACCTGCTGCAGGAGACCCTGTTGCACGCGTATGCCGGATTCCGAGGTTTCCAGGAGGGCACCAACCTGGCCGCCTGGCTGTTCCGGATCCTGCACAACCGGTGGATCAGCACGCACCGCAGAAAAGAGCGGCGGCCGGCGGAAGTCGCGGTGGACGAGTTCACTGACCACGACCTGGCCCGCACGGCGGCACACAGCGCAATCGGGTTGCCGTCAGCCGAGGACCTGGTGTTGAACTGCCTGCCCGACAACGAAGTTCGGAAAGCCCTCGCCGCATTGCCCGACGGGTTTACCACGGCGCTGTACTACGCCGACATCCAGGGATACACCTACGCGGAAACGGCCGCGATCATGAACATCCCGATCGGCACGGTGATGTCCCGAGTGTCTCGGGGTCGCCAGCGGCTGCGTGCTTCGTTGGCACGCCTTGCCCCCATAGGGCATTCCGGCATCTCGCAACGCATCGCCTAGGAGGAGCAATCAATGGAACTGCTGGAACAGACCGCGTTGATCACCGGCGGCACCGCAGGCATCGGCATGGCGTCCGCACGGCTGCTCGCCGGTGCGGGCGCGTCGGTGATCATCACCGGCAGGGATCCCGAACGCGGCGTCGCCGCAGCCGCCACGATCGATGGCAACGTCCGCTTCATCAAGGCCGACCTGTCCGACATCGGCTCGGTGAAATCGCTTGTACAGCAGGTCGGTAACGTTGACATCCTGGTGAACAACGCTGCGAGCTTCCCGGCGGCGATGACGGTCGACCAGGAGGTCGACGCTTTCGAGAAGACCTTCGACACCAATGTCCGCGGCGTCTACTTCCTGGCCGCTGGTTTGGTGCCCGGAATGCTGGAGCGGGGGCGCGGCAGCATCATCAATGTCACCACCATGGTTGCATCGAAGGGCGTCCCCGGCGCATCCGCGTACAGCGCCTCGAAGGCCGCCGTGGAGTCCCTCACCCGCACTTGGGCAGCCGAGTTCGGCTCACAGGGCGTCCGGGTCAACAGCGTCGCGCCCGGCCCCACCAGAACCGAAGGCGTGGCAGCGGAATGGGGTGAGACCAACGAGGAACTCGGCCGTTCACTTCCGCTGGGACGCACCGGCGCGCCCGAGGAGATCGCCCATGCGGTGCTGTTCCTCGCCTCACCGCGCTCGAGTTTCATCACCGGTTCGACCCTGCACGCCGACGGCGGCGGCAGCGCAATCTGAATTCCACGACGAAAGGCTGATCGATGTCGAAAACCTATGACCCCCAGTGGCAGACCGCTCTGACGACGGTGCAAGCAGTGCGGCCGCCGTTCATCCCCGAGGGAGCCGAAGCCATGACCGTCGTTGTCGAGTACCCACCGGGTAACCCCGGCGCCCCGCCGCACCGGCACCCGAGCGGACCAGCGTTCGGCTACATGCTGGAAGGCGAGATGCTGTTCGAACTCGAAGGTGAACCGCCGCGGATCATCCGGGCCGGCGAGGCGTTCTGGGAGCCGGGTGGCGACATCATCCACTATTCGGACGCCAACAACCGGAATGACGTCAAGAGCCGTTTCCTGGTCACGATGTTCTGCGTTCCGGGTCAGCCCATGCTGACTCTGGTTGACGACGACGAACTGGATGCGCGCAAACACCTGCGCGTAGGAGCCGATTCCGCTGGGAATGAATGACCTCGACTTCTGCTGCTGCTACACGCGAAGTTTTCGTCGCCTTCCGATAGCCCACGCAACGGGCCCAATTTCGGCGACACTACGGGCATGCCCGATTTCGAGACCCTGCTCTACACCGCCGATCCGCCCATCGCCACCATCACCCTGAACCGTCCCGACCACCTCAACACCATCGTTCCGCCCATGCCCGACGAGATCGAGAAGGCGATCGGACTTGCCGAACGCGATCCGGCGGTCAAGGTGGTCGTGCTGCGCGGCGCCGGGCGGGCGTTCTCCGGCGGCTACGACTTCGGCGGCGGTTTCACCCACTGGGGCGACGCGATGAACACCGGCGGCCGCTGGGACCCGGGCAAGGATTTCGCGATGGTCAGCGCCCGCGAGACCGGCCCCACGCAGAAGTTCATGGCAATCTGGCGGGCGTCCAAACCCGTCATCGCCCAGGTGCACGGCTGGTGCGTCGGCGGGGCCAGTGACTACGCACTGTGCGCCGACATCGTGATCGCCAGCGACGACGCGGTCATCGGCACGCCGTATGCCCGCATGTGGGGCGCCTACCTCACCGGGATGTGGCTCTACCGGTTGAGCCTGGCGAAGGTGAAGTGGCACTCGCTAACCGGTGAGCCGCTGACCGGAAAGGAAGCCGCCGCAGTCGAACTCATCAACGAGTCCGTCCCCTTCGAGAATCTCGAGGCCCGCGTCCAAGAGGTCGCGCGCAAACTCGCGCGTATCCCGCTGTCCCAGTTGCAGGCGCAGAAACTCATCGTCAACCAGGCTTACGAGAACATGGGCCTGGCCTCGACCCAGACGCTCGGCGGCATACTCGACGGGCTGATGCGCAACACCCCCGACGCGTTGTCGTTCATCGAAACCGCTGCGGGCCAAGGCGTTCGGAGCGCGATCGAGCAACGCGACGGACCGTGGGGCGACTACAGCCAGGCACCGCCCGAGAAACGGCCCGACCCGTCACACGTCATCGAGCCGTGACAGCGCGGTTACGCATCGCGCCGCCGCAGTCCGCCCAGCATCGAAACGAGCACGCCGAGCACCACCAGCACTCCACCGGCCGCGAGGCTCAGGTTGAGCCAGTGGTGCAGGCTGTCTTCGGCCTGCCTGACCATCACGTCGGCGACCTCGCGGATGTCTCCGGAAAGTCGGTTGAGCGCACCGTTGATGTGGCGACGCACCACCTCCAACGCGGCCCAGCCCGCCGCACCCACAATCAACGCTGAAACGCCGAGCGCCGCAACGGCTTTGCCGCGGCCTTGGGCCGCCGCGATCGTCAGCAGCGCGAACAGCCCGGTGAGAATCGTCGCGCCGATGCTGACCCACGGCCCCCACGTCGACACCTGCGCGAGCTGTCCGGGTCGCCACGTGTCCGAGATCGACACCGGAACGGGCAGCGATTCTGGTGTCTCGACGCCGAAGTTGCCCAACGTCCGGCGGAACGACTCGTCGGCGAGCATCGGAGCGAGGTCGACGATCCACTCGTCGGTGCCCTCCACGTGTTGCGCCGAGTCGGTGAACATCCAGCGGTGTCCGACGGCGTTGGCCAGCCCGAACTGACCGGGAAACGTCGGGCTCGCGGTGTAGGCCGAGGCGACCCCGCTGATGAAGGTGTTGTCGACGTCGTAGCCTTTCTCCGACAGCATCGAGGTGACCTCGGTCGTGAGCACCCCGGCCATCGCCTTCTGCAATTGCGGGTCCTGCGCCGCCGAAGCGGCGAGCGTCGCATAGCCGTTGGCGTCGACCACGTTTCGCTGCGCCCACATCGTGGGGACGGCGACCGCCAGCAGCACGGTGGTGACAAGCCAGAGCAACACGGTCGCGAGCAGCCGCACGCGCGTCCTCCTTCACCGAAAGCACGGTTTCTGACATGAAACGCGAGTAACCGTACTCTCGCCGTTGATCGGGCCGGTCGTGCGTTACTTGGCGGTCCGCTTCGGGGTGATCAGCGCCAGCTTCGTCATCAGCTTGTTCATCCGCTTCAGCGCCTTGGGCGAGTTGTTGTAGTAGTTGCCGCCCGCGCCGACGTTGGTGCGCGGCGCCACCACGGCCTCCTGGCGGCAGTACTTGCGCATTCCTTCGGCCGCGCCGAACCGGGCTCCCAGGCCCGACGTCTTCCAGCCGCCCATCGGCGCCGTCGTGCACATCAGGTTCGAGATCACGTCGTTGACGTTGACCGCACCGCAGTCCAGATGCACCGCAACGTCTTTCGCCCGATCGATGTCCTTGGAGAAGACGGCGGCGCTCAACCCGTACGGGCTGTCGTTGGCCAGCCGCACCGCTTCATCGACGCTGGCGACCTTCATGATCGGCAACGTCGGGCCGAAGGTCTCCTCGGTCATGCACATCATCGAGTGGTCCACGTCGACCAGCACGGTGGGCGGATAGAAGTTCCCCGAGCCGCCCTCGGGACGCTTGCCGCCGGTCAGCGCCCGCGCACCCTTCGCCAGCGCGTCATCGACGTGCCGGGCGGTGACCGCAACCTGCGACTCGTCGATCAGCGAGCCGAAGTCGTATCCGTCGCCCGCACCCATCTTCAGCTTCTCGACATCGCGCACCACCGCGTCGACGAACCGGTCGTAGACCGACTCCAAGACGTAGACCCGCTCCACCGACACACACGTCTGCCCGGCGTTGAAGAACGCGCCCCACACCGCGGCGTGCGCGGCGAGGTCGATGTCGGCGTCCTCGAGCACGATCATCGGGTCCTTGCCGCCGAGCTCGAGGCTGACCGGGGTGAGGCGGCGGGCGGCGCGCTCCATCACCTTCGCGCCCGTCGCACTGGATCCGGTGAACTGAATGAAGTCGCAGTTGTCGATGACCGCCTCGGAAACCTCCCGCGCGCCCTGCGCCAACGCCAGCACCTCCGGTGCACCGGAGTCCAGCCAGCCGCGCAGCAGCAGTTCGGCGGTCAGCGGTGTGCGCTCCGACGGCTTGAGCAGCACCGCGCAGCCCGCCGCCAGCGCGCCGAGCGCGTCCATCAACGCGTTGGCGACCGGGTAGTTCCACGGCGCGATGATCCCGACGACCGGGCGGGGCCGGTAGTGCACCTCGATCTTCTTGATCGACAGGAACGGCAACGACGCCGGCCTGCGCTCGGGAGCGAGCGCCTTCTCCATCGTCTTGATGTAGTAGGAGGCGATCATGATCAACAGCGGCACTTCCTGCGCCGCGTCGACGGCCGACTTCCCGGTCTCCTTGATCAGCAGCGACTCGATCTCCTCGCGGTGCTCGCCGAGCCACACCGCGTAGCGCGCCAACACCTTGGCGCGGCCCTTGGCGCCGCGCGCCTCCCACTGCCGTTGCGCCTCCCGCAGGCCGGCCGCGATTCGCGGCACGTCGGCGGGGTCGGTCCAGCGGACGGTGCCTGCGACGGCTCCGGTCGCGGGATTGTGGATGGTGCTGGTGTCGGGCATGTCAACGTCGGACGTCGCAGTCATGACCCCATGCTAACCGTCTCGTGTGATCCAGATCGCACGTGGGTTGACACGTGTCAAGCCGGCAGCGGATCAGGTGATGCCCCGGATGTACGCCGCCTGGCCGAGGTGCTGCGCGCCGTCATCGACGATGCTCACCAGGCGCACGCTGGCGGTTACCGGTGGTTTCCACCGATCGTCGACGATGCGGCTCAACTCGTCGACCGTGACCGACGCGATGTATTCGAGCGTCGCCTTGTGTACGGCGTGCGAGTACCCGGCGAGCAGATCCGCCGACACGCGGACCCGGCCCACTTCTTCGGGGCTGTGCCCGTAACCCATGTCGTCACGGGGCAGGTCGAGACCGAATCGGTCGACCCAGCCGTCGCGCAACCACACCTGCTCGGTATTCGCGATGTCGCTGATCTGGACGTCCTGTTGCCTGGCGCTGTGCCAGATCAGCCACGCGATGCTGTTGGCCGTCGAGGTGGGCCGGAAGAACGCGGCCTCGTCGGTCAGTCCGTCGGTGAGGTTCTCGACATGTTCGATGAGCCGCGTGAACGAGTCGCGCAGAAGTTCACGGACCGCCGCCACGTCTGAGTCAGCCATGACCTCGACCGTATACGTCAGCCCTGCGGTCGCGCGCCGTGAAAGACCGCCTCGATGTTGTTGCCGTCCGGATCACGCACGAAGGCGCCGTAGTAGCCGGGGTGGTATTCCGGCCACAACCTCGGAGCGTGCAACGACTCGGCGCCGGCCGCCAGCGCGGCGTCGTAGAAGGCCTGCACCGCGTCGGTGTCGGCGGCCTGGAACGCGAAGTGCACCTCCCGGTTGGGACCCGCCGCATCACCGGCGCTCATGTCGGCGATCCAGAAGTCGGGTTTGCCGTCCCTGCCGTAACCGATGGCGACCTGATAGTCCAGCTGGCGGGTGAAGCCGAGCACGCCCAGGACGTTGTCGTAGAACGCCTTCGATCTCTCCCAGTCCGCGCAGTTGATTCCGAAGTGATCGATCATCTGCTCATCGTAGATTCGACGTATGACATATGAACTCGTCATTCGCGGTGGCACCATCGTCGACGGCCTCGGCGGCGAACCGTACGTCGGCGATGTCGCGGTCTCCGACGGCGTGATAGCGGCGGTCGGCGCCGACGGCGTTCCGGTGGGCAGCGGCGCCCGCGAGATCGACGCGACGGGGCTGCTCGTCACCCCGGGTTTCGTCGACCTGCACACCCACTACGACGGCCAGGCGATCTGGTCGGACCGGCTGAACCCGTCGTCGGCACACGGTGTCACGACCGCGGTGATGGGCAACTGCGGGGTCGGCTTCGCCCCGTGCCGTGCCGAGGATCACGACGTGCTCGTCGACGTGATGGCCGGCGTCGAGGACATTCCGGGCGTGGTGATGGTCGACGGGTTGCCGTGGGACTGGGAGACGTTCCCCGAATACCTCGACGCGCTGGACGCGCGGCGCCGGGATATCGACGTGGCCGCGTATCTGCCGCACTCGCCGCTTCGCGTGTACGTGATGGGCCGTCGCGGCGCCGACCGCGAACCCGCCACGCCCCAGGATCTCGCCCGGATGAGGGCGCTGGCCAAGGAGGCGGTCGAGGTCGGCGCGCTGGGCTTCGCGTCGTCGCGGTTCTCGTTCCACAAGACCGCCAGCGGTGAGCTGATCCCGACCTACGACGCCGCACAGGCCGAGATCGACGCGATCGCCGCAGGTGTGGCCGAGGGCGGTGGCGGGCTGATCCAATTCGTGCCCGACATCGCCGCCGGCGGTTACGCAGGAGTGCTGCAGTCGGTGTTCGAGGCCGCGCAAGACCACGGGTTGCCGGTGACGTTCACGCTGGCGACGGGCAACTCCGGCGATCCGATCTGGCCCGACGCGATCACGATGGTCGAGAAGTTCAACTCCGTCGCCGCCCCGGATTCGGCCATCACCGCTCAGATGTTCCCGCGCCCAATCGGTTTGGTGATCGGCTTGGAGCTGACCGGGAATCCGTTCGTGTTCTACCCGAGCTATCAGGAGATCGCGGACCTTCCGCTGGCCGAGCGCGTCGCCGAGATGCGCAAGCCGGAGGTGCGCGCCCGCATCCTCGCCGACAAGCCCGCCGAGGGCGGACATCCGCTGCTGTACCTGGCGCAGGCGTGGAACTGGATCTTCCCGCTGACCGACAACCCGAACTACGAGCCCGATCCGGCGACGTCGATCGCGGCGCGGGCCGCCGCCCGCGGCATCACGCCGATGGAGGAGGCCTACGACCGCCTGCTCGATGACGACGGTCACGCCATGCTGCTGGTGGCGATGGCCAACTTCGAGAACAACTCGCTCGACACCGTCGGCGAACTGATGCGCCGCGACGACGTCGTGCTGGGCCTCGGCGACGGCGGTGCCCACTACGGAATGATCTGCGACGCAAGCTATCCGACGTTCGTGCTTGCGCACTGGGCGCGGGACCGCGCGGAGAGCAGGCTCGGGGTTGCCGAGGCGGTCCGCGAGTTGACATCGGTGCCGGCCCGGGTGGCCGGCCTGGCCGACCGCGGCCGAGTAGCGGTGGGCTACAAGGCCGATCTCAACGTGATCGACGCCGCCGCGTTGCGCCTGCACCGGCCGACCATCACCAACGATCTGCCCGCCGGCGGCCGGCGCCTGGACCAGAGCGCCGACGGCTATGTCGCCACGGTCGTGTCCGGCAAGATCATCGCCGAGAACGGGGTGCCCACCGCCGCCCGTCCCGGCAGGTTGATCCGCGGCCGCCAACCGGCGCCCGCCGCATGACGCGTGTCGCCCCGCTGCCTCCACCGTGGAGCGAGCAGGACGCCGCCGGCATCAACGGGTGGGGCCATCCGGACCGCACCTACGAGCCGCTGCTGCTGGTCCGGTGCCTTCAGCGTCACCCGAATCTCGCTGCGCGGCTACGGAAACTCGGCGAGTCGCTCTACGTCGACGCGCGTGTGCCGCCGCGGGTGCGCACGATCGCGATCCTGCGGATCTGTGCGCTGCTGCGCTCCGAGTACGAGTGGGGTGGCCAGGCCGCGTTCTGGGGCCCGATCGCCGGTGTCAGCAACGACGAATGCGATGCACTGGTCACCGGCTCCGATCCGGGTTGGGGTGCGTTCGACAGGGTGCTGATCGCCGCGGTCGACGAGCTGGAGCACACCGGCTCGTGGTCGGACGACACGTGGAATGCGTTGGGCGACAAACTCGATGACGAGCAGCGGATGGAGTTGCTGGTCGCGGTCGGCTGGTATCGCACCATCTGCACCCTGTGCAACGGCATGGCGCTGCCGGTCGAGGGTTGGATGCGGCGCTGGCCGCCGCGCACGTGAGGAGCGAAAGTACGTCAGCTTGAAACGCGGTCGCGCCGCAGCGCCGGATGCTGACCGGCGAGCACCTTGAGCAGCACCGGCCGCGGAAGCAGTTGCAGCAGACGGGTGCTGAGCCGATTGGGCAGCCCCGCGATCACCGTGCCCTTGTCGTGCTCGAGCGCCTCGACGCCGACGCGGGCGACGTCGCGCGACGGCATCCACATGAACTTCGGGAACGCCGCGGCGAACTTGCGCTCGTCCATCCCGGCGGACTGCAGGAACTCGGTGCGTACGGGTCCGGGCGCTAGCATCGCGACCGTGACCCCGGTGTTCGCGAGTTCGGCGCGCACCCCTTCGGTGTAAGCCTTCACGAACGCCTTGGTGCCCGCGTAGCCGGACTGCCCGGGGAACGGGTGAAAGCCCGCGGTGGAACCGACGTTGAGGATCGCGCCCCGGCCGCGCGGCACCATCTGCTGTACCGCGCGGGTAGTCAGGTCGATGACGGCCTCGACGTTGACGCGGACCTGGGCTATCTCGTCGGTCACGTCGGATTTCACTATCCAACCGAGCGTGCCGATGCCCGCGTTGTTGACGAGGATGTCGACCGTCAGCCCGCGGGCCTCGATCTCGTCGAACAGGCGGGCGCGGGCGTCGGGGTCGGCGACATCGCGCGCGACGATCTCGGTGCGCACGGACTTGCCGAGTTCGGCGGCCAGGTCGCGCAGCCGGTCCTCGCGGCGCGCGACCAGCGTGACACCGTGGCCGCGGGCGGCCAGCTCGCGGGCGATGTCCGCGCCGATGCCCGAGGAGGCTCCGGTGACGACGGCGGTGGTGGTCGGCGAAGGCTGCGGCAATGGCATACATGAACCTAACGCTCGGCCGTGCCGACGTATTCTCGGCCCATGAGCGTGAAGGTGGATCTCGATCGATTGGCCGACGTGCTGGGCGACTTCGCGTTCGCCTACCTGATCTCGGTCGGCGACGACTACCGCGCGCACACCGTCTTCGTCGAGCCAGTCTTCCGCGACGGGCGCCTCGACGTCGGCACGGTCGGCAGGCACACCCGCGAGAACACCGAACGGCACGGCGACGTCACCGTCGTCTGGCCGCCGCGCGAGGCCGGCGGGTACTCGCTGATCGTCGACGGTCACGCGCAAGCGTCCGACGAGACGCTGACGATCGAGCCGACCCGCGCGGTGCTGCACCGCAAGGCCACTGCGGAGTCGCCGTCGACCAGCCCCGACTGTCTGCACGACTGTGTGCCGCTAAACGAGGCGTCGCCGGGCGGCGTGCGCACCACGCGCGTGATCGCCGACCTTCGAGTGGCCGACATCGAGGCGGCCAACAGCTTCTACGTCGACTTCCTGGGGTTGAGCACCGAAGACTTCAACCTGGGTTGGGTGGCCCGCTACACCTCACCGGACACCGGAGCCAACGTCCAGTTGGTCACCCGCGATGCCACCGCCCCGGAGGACCCCGTGGTGTCGGTCTGCGTCGACGACATCCGAGCGGCATACGCAGAGGCACAACAGCGCGGCTACGAGATCGTGCATCCGCTGACGAAGGAGGCGTGGGGGGTGCAGCGCTTCTTCGTACGAGCGCCGGACGGCAACGTCCTCAACATCGTCGACCACCGGGACTGACAGCCTCAAACGCCCGTAGCGCCGTCGATGCGCTCCCGGATGAGATCGGCCTGCCCGCAGTGGCGGGCGTACTCGCCGATCATGTGGAGGTAGATCCACCGCAGGCTGACTTCGCCGCCCTTGAATTCAGAGGTGTCGGTCAGGTCGCGGGTGGCGCAGTTCGCGCGAGCCTGCGTGATCTCGTTTCGCCAATTAGCCTGCGCCGCAGCAAAAGTCGACTGCTCGGACAAGTCGAACCCGCCGTCGTGACCGGATGCGCGAACTGTCGAGCCGTAGATCGGCGGGGCGTCTTCACCGGCCAGCACGCGGCGGAACCAGTTGCGCTCCACCTCGGCCATGTGCTGGACCAGTCCGAGCAGGGTCAGCGGCGACGGTTCGACGCTGGCGGTGCTCAGTTCGACGTCGTCCATCCCCTCGCACTTCATGGCCAGCGTCGCGCGGTAGAAGTCGAGCCACGCTTCCAGCGTCGTGCGTTCGTCGGCGTTCAACGGTGGCATCGCCCGTTCAGTCACAGTCGCGATACTGCCAGCCCCGCTCGGCACGTCGAATGTGAATCTGGCGACGCTCGGCCCGAGAAAAGCGTCGCTCAATGCACAATCGCGGAGCTCGAGACACGAAAAAGCCCGGCCTGCCGAAGCAGACCGGGCTCTTCCGTAATGGGACTCAGAAGTCCATGCCGCCCATGCCGCCGGTCGGGTCGGCCGGACCAGCGGCCGCCTTCTCCGGCTTGTCGGCGACGACCGCCTCGGTGGTCAGGAACAGCGCCGCGATGGACGCCGCGTTCTGCAGCGCCGAACGCGTCACCTTCACCGGGTCGGCAACGCCGGCCTTGAGCAGGTCCTCGTACTCGCCGGTCGCGGCGTTGAGGCCGACGCCCTTGTCCGAGTTGCGAACCTTCTCGGCAACCACGCCGGGCTCCAGGCCACCGTTGAAGGCGATCTGCTTCAGCGGAGCCTCGAGCGCCACGCGCACGATGTTGGCGCCCGTGGCCTCGTCACCGGTGAGCTTCAGATCGTCCAACGCCGGCGAGGACTGCAGCAGGGCCACGCCACCACCGGCGACGATGCCCTCCTCGACGGCCGCCTTGGCGTTGCGGACCGCGTCCTCGATGCGGTGCTTGCGCTCCTTGAGCTCGACCTCGGTGGCCGCGCCCGCCTTGATCACCGCAACACCGCCGGCCAGCTTGGCCAGGCGCTCCTGCAGCTTCTCGCGGTCGTAGTCGGAGTCGCTGTTCTCGATCTCGGCGCGGATCTGGGCGACCCGGCCGGCGATGGCGTCGGAATCACCGGCACCCTCGACGATCGTGGTCTCGTCCTTGGTGACGACGACCTTGCGCGCCTTGCCCAGCAGCGAGACGTCGGCGGTCTCGAGCGAGAGGCCGACCTCTTCGCTGATGACCTGACCACCGGTGAGGATGGCCATGTCCTGCAGCATCGCCTTGCGGCGGTCACCGAAGCCCGGGGCCTTGACGGCGACGGACTTGAAGGTGCCGCGGATCTTGTTGACGACGAGCGTCGACAGCGCCTCGCCCTCGACGTCCTCGGCGATGATCAGCAGCGGCTTGCCGGACTGGATGACCTTCTCCAGCAGCGGCAGCAGGTCCTTGACCGTCGACACCTTAGACGACACGAGCAGGATGTACGGATCCTCGAGGACCGCTTCCTGCCGCTCGGCGTCGGTGACGAAGTAACCCGAGATGTAGCCCTTGTCGAAGCGCATGCCCTCGGTGAGCTCGAGCTGCAGGCCGAAGGTGTTGGACTCCTCGACCGTGATGACACCCTCGTTGCCGACCTTGTCCATGGCCTCGGCGATCAGCTCGCCGATCTGGGTGTCACCGGCGGAGATCGCGGCGGTGGCAGCGATCTGCTCCTTGGTCTCGACCTCCTTGGCCGACTTCAGCAGCGTCTCGGTGATCTTCTCGACGGCCTTCTCGATGCCGCGCTTGAGGCCGAGCGGATTGGCGCCCGCGGCCACGTTGCGCAGACCCTCGCGAACGAGCGCCTGGGCGAGGACCGTTGCCGTCGTGGTGCCGTCTCCGGCGACGTCGTCGGTCTTCTTGGCGACTTCCTTGACCAGCTCGGCGCCGATCTTCTCGTACGGGTCCTCCAGCTCGATCTCCTTGGCGATGGAAACCCCATCGTTGGTGATCGTGGGAGCGCCCCACTTCTTCTCCAGGACGACGTTGCGACCCTTGGGGCCCAGCGTCACCTTTACCGCATCAGCGAGGCTGTTCAAGCCCCGCTCGAGGCCGCGGCGGGCCTCTTCGTCATACGCAATTGTCTTGGCCATTGCGAAGTGTTCCTCCGGATCGGGGATGGCACGTCTGCGGTCGGGTGCAGTGCCCGCGACGGACGGCTCGGGTGTGCTCCGCAGAGATGCGGCCCGTTGCCTCACCGGCCCGACCTAGCACTCACTGGTCGCGAGTGCCAACTGCATTTCTAGCACTCGACCATGGCGAGTGCAAGATTGTTCGTCGCCGCGTTCACGCCGCTAGCGGCCCGTCCATGCCCGCCGCGACGGAGTTGACGGTCCGCGTTGGCGGGGTGTGGCAGGCTGACGCTGATGTCGCTGTGGGATCCCCGGAACGTGCCGCCCTATCCGCCGGCCCGCTACACCGGGGAGGAACCGGAAGTCAGTGCCTGGTTGCGGCGCTCCACCGAACCCGCGGACTACGACTCGTTCGGTCTGGTGAAGTACCACTACCTGGCGAACCAACAGGCGACCGACGGCGACTACGGGCTCTACCGCGTGGAGATCGCGCCCAACGGCGGCGGCCCCGGACCGCACTTCCACCGTGCCATCTCCGAGGCTTTCTACGTGTTGTCCGGCACGGTCAGGCTCTACGACGGTAGGGACTGGATCGACGGGCACCCGAACGACTTCCTCTATGTGCCACCCGGCGGCATCCACGGCTTCCGCAACGAGGCAGACGAGCCGACGTCGCTGCTGATGTTGTTTGCTCCGGGCGCGCCGCGCGAGGCGTACTTCGAGGGGTTCAGCCAGCTGGGTGACCTCACCGACGAAGAGCGCAGCGAGTGGTTCATCAAGCACGACAACTACTTCGTCGAGTGACACGCCGCACGACACGCTTTGAAAGGTGCGCGGCCGTAATCCGTTGCGCTAGGCTCTTTCCGATCGCGTTCCGATCAGGAAAAGGAGTCTTTGGGTGCGGGCAGAAGCAGCGCCCGACACCCAGGCTTTGCGAGGCTGGCAGCGTCGGGCATTGGTGCGGTATCTTGGCGCCAAACCGCGCGATTTCCTTGCCGTGGCGACTCCGGGCGCGGGCAAGACGGCGTTTGCCCTGCGCGTGGCCGGTGAGCTGCTTGCCGACGGCACCGTCGAGCAAATCACCGTCGTCGTGCCGACCGAACACCTCAAGACCCAGTGGGCGCTGGCCGCCGCCAGGCTCGGCCTCTCGCTGGACCCGAAGTTCTCCAACAGCGCCTCGCACACCTCCTCGGAGTACCACGGGGTCGTCGTCACCTACGCCCAGGTCGCCAGCC
Source organism: Mycolicibacterium celeriflavum (assembly GCF_010731795.1). Classification (NCBI taxonomy): domain Bacteria; kingdom Bacillati; phylum Actinomycetota; class Actinomycetes; order Mycobacteriales; family Mycobacteriaceae; genus Mycobacterium; species Mycolicibacterium celeriflavum. Next base: position 2,823,948 of record NZ_AP022591.1, read on the forward strand.
ACCCGACCCGGCATCGGGTGCGTACCGAGAACTACCGCACGCTCGTCGTCTTCGACGAGATCCACCACGGCGGCGACGCGAAGAGCTGGGGCGAGGCGATGCGCGAGGCGTACGGCGACGCCACCCGCCGGCTGTCGCTGACCGGCACCCCGTTCCGCAGCGACGACAGCCCGATCCCGTTCGTCACCTACGAACCCGACGGCCCGGGCTCTGGGGGGGTACTGCGCTCACGCGCCGACCACATCTACGGCTACTCCGACGCATTGGCCGACGGGGTGGTGCGACCGGTGGTGTTCCTGGCCTACTCCGGCGAGGCGCGCTGGCGCACCAGCGCGGGTGAAGAGTATTCCGCGCGCCTCGGTGAACCGCTGAACGCCGAGCAGACCGCACGCGCGTGGCGCACCGTGCTCGATCCGAACGGCGAATGGATCCCCGCGGTGTTGCAGGCCGCCGACAAGCGCCTCACCCAGAAACGACAGCATGTTCCGGACGTAGGGGCGATGGTGATCGCGTCGGACCAGAAGGCCGCACGCGCCTACGCCAAGGTGCTCACCACGCTGACCGGGGAACCGCCCACGCTCGTGCTCTCCGACGATCCGGGGTCCTCGGACCGCATCGCCCAGTACGCGGCGGGCAGCAGCCGCTGGCTGGTCGCGGTGCGCATGGTCTCCGAGGGTGTCGACGTGCCGCGGTTGGCCGTCGGCGTGTACGCGACCAGCGCGTCGACCCCGCTGTTCTTCGCCCAGGCGATCGGCCGCTTCGTCCGGTCCCGTCGTCCCGGCGAGACCGCGAGCATCTTCCTGCCGTCGGTGCCCGCGCTGCTCGACCTGGCCAGCGAGATGGAGGCACAGCGCGACCACGTGCTGGGCAGGCCGCACCGCGAGTCGCAGGGCGAGTGGGACGACGCGGCCCTCGAGGAGGCCAACAAGAAGAGGGACGAAGCCGGCGAGCTCGACAACGGGTTCGAGATGCTGGGCGCCGACGCCGAACTCGATCAGGTCATCTTCGACGGCTCCTCATTCGGCACCGCGACGCCTGCGGGCAGCGAGCAGGAGGCCGACTACCTCGGCATCCCCGGCCTTCTCGACGCGGACCAGATGCGGGATCTGTTGCGCCGCAGGCAGGAAGAGCAGCTGACCCGCCAGACCGCCTCGGGCGAGGTGCCCCGGGTGTCCACCCACGGCCAGCTCCGCGAACTTCGCAAGGAGCTCAACACGCTGGTGTCCATCGCGCACCACCGCACCGGCAAGCCACACGGCTGGATCCACAAGGAGCTGCGCCGGATCTGCGGCGGGCCGGCCGTCGCCGCGGCCACGACGGATCAGTTGCGGGCCCGCATCGAGGCGGTGCGCAGCCTGCAGGCTTAGCGGCGCGCCTCGGCCAGGGACGCCAGGTTCTTGAGCGAGTTGTCCAGGTGCGACGGGTCGAACGGTGGAAACGGGATGTCGCGACGGTACGGCGCCGGAACATTCGACCAGTCATAGGTCAACGTGACCGCCGTGCTGCCCGGGCCCGAGGCCTCTAGGTCGTAGCGCCACACCCAACCGCCGAATTCGACTTCCGCGCCGGGCATCATGTTGCCCCGGTCGTCGGGGCCCTGACCGGGTTGCCACGCGATCGCATGCGGCCGGTCGAGGATCTCGATGCGGTTGGACATCTCGTAGGCCTTCGCGGGGTGGTTGTCGTGGTACATCGCCATCCGGAAGATCTGACCGGGCTCGGCGAGGGTTTTCCCGTCCAGCGATTCGCGCACCCAGCCCGTGCCGTCGATCTCCTGATGTGTCGAGGGGTCGGCCAGCACATCGAAAACGGTCTCGATTCCAGCGTTGACGGTTGTACTCGCCTGTATGCGTTCTTCAGTCATGTCGGTACTGACTGCCCCGGCCGCGAGAACTCATCGCTAAAAGACCCCGCAGCCGGCCACCCCGCACATCAGCGAGCTGACCAACAGCAGCGGCCACAGCGCCACCGCGACGACCAGTGCCGCGATGTTGGCGAAGATCGTGAAGTCGCCGGACAGCGCCGCCTCCAACTGCCCGATCAGCTCGATGTGGAGCATCGCATAGCCGACTCCGATGACCGTGTAGAGCAGCGCGAGCCACAACGCGAGCTCGAGGTAGGTGTTGATGCCCCGCTGCAGCAGCATCTGCTGCATCCGTTGCCACATCGTCATTCCGAAAGCCCGAGCAGTTCGGGCAGATCGGCGACGGAGTCGAGTACATGATTCGGCTGCATCGCGAATTCGTCTGCGGCCCAACGGTCGAGCGTGTCCTGGCGGAACTTTCCGGTGCGTACGAGGACCCCGGTCATGCCGACCACCTGCGCGGCGAGCACGTCGTTGTTGAGGTCGTCCCCGACCATGTACATTTCGTCGGGCTCGACACCGAGACGGCTTGCCGCAGCGAGGAATCCCTCGGGGGCGGGTTTGCCGACCGCGGTGGCTTTGCGTCCGGACGCCTCCTCCATTCCGATCAGGTACATGCCGGTGTCGATGCGCAATCCGTCGGTCGTCGTCCATGCGGTGCTGCGGTGCATCGCGACCACCGGAACCCCCTGGGCCATCCAGTCGTAGACCCACGACAGCGTCAGGTGGGTGTACTGGGGACCCGCCCCGCCCAGCAGCACCACGTCCGGTGCATCCGGCGCTTGGGGCCCATCGAACTGGTCGGAGTACACGATGTCGATGCCGGGCATGTCCTCGGCGATCTGTCCGCTGTTGACGAGGAAACATCGGGCGTCGGGATACGTGTCGCGGACGTACTGCGCCGTCAGCACCGCCGCGGTGATCACCTCGTCGGGCCGGACATGCATCCCCGCGTCGGTGAGCAACTCGGCGATCTGCCCGCGGGTCTTGGTCGTCGTGTTGGTCAAGTAGGCGCAAGCGATCTGGTTGTCGGTCAACGCCCGCACGGTATCTGCCGCACCGGTGATCGGCTGCCACGACGTGACCAGCACGCCGTCGATGTCGAACAGCACTCCACCGATCGCCATGGCCCGACAGTAAACGGCGCACCGGTCAGCGCAACTCGGGCCCCGCGCACGCCCACTTCGTGTCTGCCACCCATGGCGAGGCGTCGGCGGCGATCGACCACGCCAGATCCGCGGGCACGTCGATCACCTGATAGTGCTTGACACCCGCGGCGGTCGCGGCCACCAACGTCGCCACCCCGGCCCGGCGCTGCATCCAGGTCTGCCGCACGGTCCAGCCGATGATGCCCGAGGCCTGGATGCAGTCGCGCCGGCGCTGCAGGCTGCCGGCGCGCGCGACCAGCCAGCCGTCTCCCACCCGGTGCCCCAACGATCGTGCACGGTCGACGGCCAGCAGCGCACAACCCGCGGTCAGCACGGCCCACGGCAGCCACACCCAGACCGGTGTCGGCGCCACCAGCAGCGCGGCCGCCAGGACCGCGGGCAGCACCAGCGCGCGCGTCCACCGCCTGCGCGTCGCGACGGGTCCGTGCGTGCGAAGGGGACCGCTCACCGCGTCCCGGCGTTCGATCAGGTCGGTCAACACCGCCTCCGCCGTGTGTTTCGGACACGGCGGCAGCAGCAGAGACGCTTCGCCCTCTCCCCCGACACCGGTCATGACCGCGTCGAGGCGGGCGCCGCCGAACAACCGCACGAGCAACGGTTCCCGCAGCGTGCCCCCGCGCAGCCTGCGCATGTCGAAGGTGTGCTCGCGGACCCGGACCAGTCCGTGCTTGAGGTGCAGCACCTCGAAGTCGCGCCGCAACTCGAGGTTTCCGTAGCTCAACAACGACTGCAGAACCGAGAGCACCACCGAGGCCGCCAGGATTGCCAGCGCTGCAACGGCGATGCTGGCCGCCAGCCCGAACCGTTCCGCGACCGCCAGCCCCGACCGCGCGACATCCGAGTCGCGGACCGCGCCCTGGGCACCCACCTGGTACACCACGCCGACCGCCGCGGCGATCATCGCCAGCCCGGTGAAGCTGAGTGGGCTGTAGCGCAGCCACGACGGCGTCCACCGGGCGAGCACCCGGCCCGGCGCGCTCGGCTGCTCCGCATCTGCGGCCAGCGAGTCGGCCAGCAGCACCGCCCGCAGCCGGCCTACCTGCTCGGCAGGCACCGCGTCGAGCGCGAAGACGGCGTCGCCCCTGGCCTCCTGACCGGTGCCGACGCGCACCACCGTCAGCCCCAGCAGCCGGTGCAGTAGCCGCGCCTCGGTGGACACGGACCGAATCCTGTTGCGGGGCACCGAGAGTAGCTTGCGCTGCAGTATGCCGGTGCGCAGCGCGACATCCTCGGAGCCGATGCGGTAGGTGGTGGTGAACCAGCGTGCCAAGCCGATCGCCACGGTCACCGCCAGCACGGCGAACGCCAGCAACGGGTTGCCCGTCGCCGTGCCGAGCACCAACGTCCCGACGATCACCGGGATCTGCCGTAGCACCTCGTGCACGGGGTGCACCAGCAGCATCCGTGGGCTGAGCCGCTGCCAGTCGGCCTCGACCGGGAGGCCGCTCGTCATGTGGCGTCCTCGCCGCCGAGCGCGGCGATGTCGGTGAGCCGCGCGACGACCCCGTCGGCGACGTCGGCGTCCAACGCCACGATGCGCACCGCGCCCGCCGACGACGCGGTCGTCACGGTCACGTTGGCGAGCCCGAACAGCCGGTCCAGCGGTCCGCGTTCGGTGTCGACGGTCTGCACCCGCGAGATGGGCGCGATCCGACGCTCCTGGGTCAACCAACCGGTGCGGGTGTACACCGCCCGCGGGTCGACGTCCCACCGGTGCACCCGGTACCGCCACCAGGGCACCACCACGACGAACACGACGATGCCCAGCAGCGTGCCTGCCGCCGCGAGTGCATGCCACCACCACTCGCGCGGGTCCACCAACAACCACACCACCTGCCCGAGCGCCAGCACCGACCAGGGAATCGCGGCGCCGATCGCCCACACCAGTGGCGCCTTGCGGCTCGGCTTGTTCGCGGGATCCAGGAGATCGGTCATCAGGTGTCCAGCGTAGGTAACCGCGACGGCATCGGCCCCTGGGTATGTTGAGCGTCATGGGCAGCAAGTGGACCGCGGCCGACATTCCGGACCAGTCCGGGCGGACCGCCATCGTCACCGGCGCGAACAGCGGCCTCGGCTATGACACTGCGGCCGCGCTGGCCGACAAGGGCGCGCAGGTGGTGCTGGCGGTGCGCAACCTCGACAAGGGGACCGAGGCCAAGGACCGCATCAAGACGGCCAGCCCCAACGCCATCGTCACACTGCAGGAGCTCGACCTGTCCTCACTCGACAGCGTCCGCAGGGCCGCCGACGAGCTGCGCGCCGCGCACCCGCGCATCGACCTGCTGATCAACAACGCCGGCGTGATGTACGTGCCGAACCGCGAGCTCACCAAAGACGGTTTCGAGATGCAGTTCGGCACGAATCACCTCGGCCACTTCGCGTTGACCGGCCTGCTACTCGACCATCTGTTGCCCGTCGACGGGTCGCGCATCGTGACGGTCAGCAGCGTCGGGCACCGGCTCATGGCCCGAATCCGCTTCGAGGACCCCCACTTCGAGACGGGCTACAACCGGGTGCAGGCCTACGGGCAGTCGAAGCTGGCCAACCTGCTGTTCACCTACGAACTGCAGCGACGACTCAAACTCAAAGGCGCGCCGACGATCGCCGCTGCCGCCCACCCCGGTTTCTCCGACACCGAGTTGATGCGCTACATCCCCGGCTTCGTTCCCGACTTCATCTGGAAGATCGTCGCCCAGCCGGCGTCGATGGGCGCGCTGCCGACGCTCCGGGCGGCCACCGACCCGGGCGTGGCGGGCGGGCAGTACTACGGTCCCGACGGCATCGGCGAGGTCAAAGGACATCCGAAAGTCGTTGCGTCGAGCGGACAATCACACAACGAAGACATCCAGCGCCGGTTGTGGACGATGTCCGAGGAGCTGACCGGCGTCACCTACCCCGTCTGATGCGCACCGTCGAGGAGCATCAGCGCGTCGTCGCCGCGTTGATCGCGCGCCGCGCACCGGTCAGCGTGCCGATCGCCGATGCGCTGGGCCTGGTGCTGGCCGACGACGTCGTCGCGCCGCTGTCGCTGCCGGGCTTCGACAACTCCGCGATGGACGGATACGCCGTGGACGCCGACGACGTGGCGACCGCGACGCCCGAGCATCCGGTGCGACTGCCCGTCGCAGAGGACATCCCGGCGGGGCGCACCGATGTGCTGACACTGAAATCCGGTACGGCACACCGGATCATGACCGGCGCGATGTTGCCCGCAGGCGCGACCGCGGTGGTGCCGGTCGAAGCGACCAACGCGGCGATCGACACCGTGGAGATCCGCGCCGGCGCGCGACCGGGCCAGCACATCCGGCGGGCCGGCGAGGACGTCACCGCCGGTACGGCGGTGCTGCACGCCGGGCAGGTCGTCACACCTGCCGCGCTGGGACTTGCCGCCGCGCTGGGCCTCGGCGAGCTCACCGTGATCCCGCGGCAGCGGGTGCTCGTGATGTCCACCGGCACCGAACTGGTCGCACCCGGCACACCGTTGGCACCCGGTCAGATCTACGAGTCGAACGCGGTGATGCTGGCCGCCGCCCTGCGCGACGCGGGCGCCGACGTGGTGGCTTCGGCGATGACCGGCGACGATGTCGACTCGTTCCGCGACGCCCTTGCGCGGCATACCGGTGACGCCGACCTGATCATTACGACCGGGGGCGTGAGTGCGGGCGCCTACGAAGTCGTCAAGGATGCATTGGGCGGGTCGGTGGAGTTCGTCAAGGTGGCCATGCAGCCGGGTATGCCGCAGGGATGCGGGCGTGTGGACAACACGCCGATCATCACGCTGCCGGGTAATCCGGTGAGCGCGCTGGTGTCGTTCGAGGTCTTCATCCGCTCGCCGCTGCGCGCCGCGATGGGCCTGGCCAATCCCGACCGGCCGCGGCGCACCGCGGTGCTGACCGAACACATCACCTCACCGCGCGGCAAACGGCAGTTCCGCCGCGGCGTGCTGGACGACGACGCCGGAATGGTGACGAGCTACGGCCCGCCCGCCTCGCACCACCTGCGCTGGCTGGCATCGGCGAACTGCCTCCTGGAGATCGCCGAGGACGTCGACGCGCTACCAGCGGGGTCGCAGGTCCAGGTGTGGGACCTGACCTGACCGGCGTGGCCCGTAGAATCGCTGCACGATGGCCAGACGCCCCGACCTGAAATCCGGCCCTGCGCGGCTCCTGGCGCTGGCCCGTACCACCATCCCCCCGATGCATCCCGCCGGACTGCCGTTCGTCGGCGCCAGCCTCGCGGCGGCCGCCCTGGGACGGCGAAACCGGTGGCTGCGCGGTGCCGCCCTGGCGTCGGCCGCCGCCAACGCGGCATTCTTCCGGCATCCGCCGCGGGTGCCACCCACCCGGCCCAATCTCGTCGTCGCGCCCGCCGACGGCCTGATCTGCCTGATCGAGGAGGCGCCGCCACCGGCCGAACTCGGTTTACCCGCAACGCCGTTGCCGCGTATCAGCATCTTCCTGTCGATCTTCGACGCGCACGTGCAGCGTGCCCCGATCGGCGGTGAGGTCGTCGCCGTCGAGCACCGGCCGGGGCTGTTCGGCTCGGCCGAACTCGAGGCCGCCAGCGAGGACAACGAACGCTACAGCGTGCTGATCCGCACCGCCGACGGCGTCGAGGTGATCGCCGTGCAGATCGCGGGCCTGGTGGCGCGGCGCATCGTATGCGACGCCAAAGCGGGCGACAAGCTGGCGATCGGCCAGACCTACGGGCTGATCCGCTACGGCTCACGGCTGGACACGTATTTGCCCGCAGGATCCAACATCGTGGTGACGACGGGGCAGCGCGCGCTGGCGGGCGAGACGGTATTGGCCGAACTGCCGTGATCCGACCCCGCATCAAACGGTCCGTCGTCAGCCTGCGGATCCTGCCCAGCGCGATGACGGTCGCCGCGATCTGCCTCGGACTGAGCGCGGTCAAGATGGCGCTGGACGACCGGCCGACCGAGGCGATGGCGTTTCTGGCGGTCGCCGCGATCCTCGACGCGCTCGACGGGCGCATCGCCCGCGCTCTCGGCGCGACATCGCGGATGGGCGAGGAGATCGACTCGCTGGCCGACGCCGTGAACTTCGGTGTCGCACCGGCTTTCATCGTCTACGGCACGCTGCTGTCGCAATCGCGGATCGGCTGGATCGTGGTGCTGGTGTACGCGGTGTGCATCGTGCTGCGACTCGCGCGCTTCAACGCGATGCTGGAGGTCGACAAGCCGGCCTACGAGAAGAAGTACTTCGTCGGCATGCCCGCACCGGCGGGCGCTATCGGCGCGATCGGTCCGCTGGCCGCCAAGATGCAGTTCGGTGAGGGCTGGTGGACGTCGGAGCCCGCGGTGGTGATCTGGATGGTGGGCGTCTCGCTGCTCGTGGTCAGCACGATCCCGATGCGCAAGATCCACACGTTCTCGGTGCCGCCCAACATGGTCGCACCGCTGCTGGCGCTCGTGGCGATCGGCGTCGCGGCGGCGATCCTGTACGGCTACGTCGTGATCCTGATCATCATCGGCGCCTACGTCGTGCACATCCCGTTCGCCATCCGCACCCGACGCTTCCTGGCCGCGCATCCCGAGGTGTGGGACGACAAACCACGCCAGCAGCGCGCGGCCCGCCGGGCGATCCGCCGCGCCCAGCCACACCGCCGGTCCGTGATGCGACTCGGACTGCGCAGGCCCGGTTCCTGACATGACCGAACTGCAGTCCGACCGCCCGGCTCCACGGCATCGGCTCACGCTGACCGCGCGGCTGAACACCTCGGCGCTGGACTCGCGACGCGGGGTGGTCCGCCTACATCCCGAAGCCATTGCCGCGCTTGGCATTCGCGAATGGGATGCCGTGTCGCTCACCGGTTCCCGCACCACCGCCGCCGTGGTCGGCGAGGCACCCGCCGGGGTGCCGGCGGGCACCGCGCTGCTCGACGACGTCACGCTGTCCAACGCGGGCCTGCGTGAGGACACCACCGTGTTGGTCGCGCCGGTCACCGTCTACGGCGCGCGGTCGGTGACGCTGTCCGGGTCGAGGCTGGCGAGCCAGTCGATCTCCCCCGCGACGCTGCGCCAGGCGCTGCTGGGCAAGGTCATGACGGTCGGTGACACCGTGTCACTGCTGCCCCGTGAGCTGGGACCCGACATCCCGAGCTCGCGCGCGACCGCGGCGCTGGCGTCGTCGGTCGGCATCACCTGGACATCCGAACTGTTGACGGTGACCGGCACCGATCCCGCGGGACCTGTGAGCGTGCAACCCAATTCGGCGGTCACCTGGGGCGACGCCGCGGCGACGGGGGCTGCCGCACCGCCCGCGAACCCCGCCACCGGCCGGGCGGTGGTCACCACACCGGAGAAGACGCCGCCGGCGCTCGGCATCGACGACCTCAAAGGTGCACAGGCGCAAGCGCAGCGGCTCACCGAATGGCTCAAGCTGGCACTCGACCAGCCGGAGCTACTCGAAACATTGGGCGCGACAGCCAATCTCGGTGTGCTCGTGTCCGGCCCAGCAGGCGTCGGCAAGGCCGCGCTGGTGCGCGCGGTGTGCGCCGACCGGCGGCTCGTCGAGCTCGACGGTCCCGAGGTCGGCTCGCTGCGGGCCGAGGACCGGCTGTCCAGCGTGGCGTCCGCCGTGGCGACCGTTCGCGACGGCGGCGGCGTGCTGCTGATCACCGACATCGACGCGCTGCTGCCCTCCACCGCCGAACCGGTCTCGACACTGATCCTCACCGAACTCCGCAACGCGGTCGCGACGAGCGGGGTGGCGTTCGTCGCGACGTCGCAGCAACCCGACAACGTCGACCCGCGACTGCGCGCGCCCGACCTGTGCGACCGAGAGCTCGGGCTGAGCCTGCCCGACGGGGCGATTCGCAAACAGCTGCTGGAAGTGCTGCTGCGCGACGTCCCGGCCAAGGACCTCGACGTCGAGCAAATCGCCCAGCGCACACCGGGTTTCGTCGTCGCCGACCTGTCCGCACTGGTGCGTGAGGCGGCGCTGCGGGCGGCCGCCCGAGCAAGTGCCGACGGCGAGCCACCGGCGCTGACGCAGGACGACCTGCTGGGCGCGACGACCGTCATCCGCCCGCTGTCGCGGTCGGCGACCGAGGAGGTTTCGGTCGGCTCGGTGACGCTCGACGACGTCGGCGACATGACGGCCACCAAGCAGGCGCTGACCGAAGCGGTGCTGTGGCCGCTGCAGCATCCCGACACGTTCCAACGCCTCGGCGTCGCACCGCCGCGCGGCGTGCTGCTCTACGGGCCGCCCGGCTGCGGCAAGACGTTCGTGGTGCGGGCGCTGGCCAGCTCGGGCCGGCTGTCGGTGCACGCCGTCAAGGGCGCCGAGCTGATGGACAAGTGGGTCGGCTCGTCGGAGAAGGCGGTGCGCGAGCTGTTCCGGCGGGCCCGCGACTCGGCGCCGTCGCTGGTGTTCCTCGACGAGATGGACGCGCTGGCGCCGCGGCGCGGCCAGAGCTTCGACTCCGGGGTCACCGATCGCGTGGTGGCCGCACTGCTCACCGAACTCGACGGCATCGAACCGCTGCGCGATGTGGTGGTGCTCGGCGCGACGAACCGGCCCGACCTGATCGACCCCGCGCTGCTGCGGCCGGGCCGACTGGAGAAGCTGGTGTTCGTCGAACCGCCCGACGCCGAAGCCCGTCGCGAGATCCTGCGCACCGCGGGCAAGTCGATACCGCTGGCCTCCGAGGGCGAGCAGGCCGTGGACCTCGACGCGCTGGCCGACGAACTCGACGGCTACAGCGCCGCCGACTGCGTGGCGCTGCTGCGCGAGGCCGCGCTGACCGCGATGCGGCGCTCGATCGACGCCGCCGACGTCACCGCGGCCGACGTCGCACAGGCCCGCAAGAACGTGCGGCCGTCACTGGATGCGGCGCAAGTCGAGTCGCTGCGCGCCTTTTCCGCCGCCCGCTGAACTACGGCTTGGCTTCCAGCACCAGGTTGAACGGAGTCTCCGTGGCGCGCCGGAAGCGGGTGAACCCGCCGCCGTCGACCACGACCTCACGTAGCCGCGCTTCGCCGGCTTGAGCGCCGAGGGCGGGACCTTTGCGCGCCAGCGAAACCGGCACGCAGATCTGCGTGGACGCGCCGTACATCACGCGTCCGACGGGGTTCAGGTTGTCGGCCACCCGATCGTTGGCGAACGGCTCGACGATCATCGCGGTGCCGTCGTCGCTGATCGCCTCGCGCGCATGCTGCGACACGGAGACCGGATCTGCCATGTCGTGCAGACAGTCGAAGAACGCGATCAGGTCGAAGTTCCTGTCCTTGTATCCGACCGCGTCGGCAACCTCGAAACGCGCATTTGACGCACCTGCCGCCGCTGCTTTCTGTGTTGCGACACTTACCGATTCGTCGTGGTAGTCATATCCGACGAACTCCGAATCCGGGTACGTCAACGCCATCAGAATGGTGCTGGCGCCGTGGCCGCACCCGACATCGGCGACCTTGGCTCCCTTTTTCAGCTTGTCGACGACACCGTCTAGGGCCGGCAACCACGAATCGATGAGGTTTGTGTTGTACCCGGCGCGAAAGAACCGCTCCGTTCCCTCGAAGAGGCAGGGATGATGCTCACCCCACTCCATGCCTTGGCCTGATTTGAAGTTGTCGAGGGTGTGCTGCAGCGCGTGGAACGTCGCCTCGACGATGTTGTAGGCGCCGGGCATGTCCACCGGACCGTTCGGGTCGGTGAGGCAGAGCGCCTGTTCCTCGCTCAGTGACCACCTGTCGGATCCAGGATCGTATTCGACGTACCCACCGGCACCTTGGTTGCCGAGCCATTCGCGGACGTAGCGCTCGCTTGTGCCGGTGCGTTGTGCGAGTTCGGCCGACGTCACAGCTTCTCTCGCCAGCTCGCGGTACAACCCAAGCCGATCGCCGACGAGGATCAACGTCGCGCTCATCGCCGCGCCGAGATCACCCACCGCTCTGCCGAGGAACTCGTTCAACCTGTTTTCGTCGACAGCCATGGTCGCCTCTTCCCCTGCACCGCCCAGGTTCCCAGCATGGCACCGGTGCGATCGGCGGGGCAGATTTCCGCGAAGTTGTCGTCGAGGGGGCGCTAATCGCGATTCCGGCGTGGAAGCAATCGCTCAGCGCTCGGCAGCGCGCCGAAGCCACGGAAATGCCCAGACATCTTGACAATGGCTAGTTACCGCGCGATAGTCGAACCGGGAACTTGTCATTGTCAAGATCGAGGAGGTCGTCATGCCCGCCATCGCACCCGCCGTCCGCGCCGGAGACCCCGACCGGGAGAAGACCGCGGACGTGCTCGGCCAGGCGCTCGCCCAGGGCTACCTCGAGATGCCTGAGTACGAGGCCCGACTGCAGGCCGCGTTCGCCGCGACCACCCGTTCACAACTGCACGAGCTCACCGCCGATCTACCCGTCGAGCGCCTCAAGCGCAACGACCCCCGGCGGCGGGAAGCCCGCAGGCGGTTGGCCCGGCGCGGGGTCCAGATCCATCTGGCCGGCTACCTCACGATGGTCGCGATTGTGCTGACCGTGTGGTTGGCGGTCGGACTGACCGCGGGCGCCTGGTACTTCTGGCCGATCTGGCCGATCCTCGGCGCGGGCATCGGCCTGCTCGGTCACGCGCTGCCCGTCCGGTACGCGCTACCGGCCACGCCCTGCCAGCGCCGTCACGGCTCGATCAATCCGGCACGAATCGCGTAGCGGGTCAACGCCACCCGATCCTGCAATCCGAGTTTGGCCAGCAGGTTGGTCCGATGCCGGTCGACGGTCTTGACGCTGATGCCCAACGTGTTCGCGATGTCTCGCGACGAGTAGCCCTCGGCGATCAGCTTGAGTACCTCCTCCTCGCGGGGCGTGAGGATGGTCTCGGGCAGCCCGTCGCCCTGCCGGGCGCGGTGCAGATAGTCGCGGATCAGCGCCGTCACCGCGCCCGCGTACAGGAACGGCTCTCCGCGCAGCGTGGCCCGGCACGCCTCGAGCAGGTCGCGGTCGGCGACGGACTTCAGCACGTAGCCTGACGCACCGGCCTTCAGGGCCTCGAAGAAGTACTGCTCGTTGTCGTACATCGACAGGATCAGGATCCGGACGTGCGGATGGGCCCGGTTCATCTCCCTGGCCGCCTGCAGGCCCGTCATCCTGGGCATTGCGATGTCGAGGATCGCCAGATCTACGGGGGTGTTCTCGAGCAACGCCAGCGCCTCGTGCCCGTCGGCCGCCTCGGCGACCACGCGCAGATCGGGCTCGGCGTCGAGGATCATCCGTAGCCCGCTGCGCACCAGCGCGTGGTCGTCGGCGAGCAGGATGCGCGCCGGCTGCGCGAACATCACCAACACCGCCGCGACGGGATCGCCAGCCGCACCTCGGTGCCCTCACCGGCCGGGGACGCGATCGTGAGGTCGGCATCCACCAGCAACGCGCGCTCCCGCATACCGTTGATCCCGGCGCCCTCGCTGACCACGCCGCCGACGCCGTCGTCGGCGATGCGCATCGTCAACCGGTCGTCGGTGGTGTGCAGATCGAGCCACGCCTTGGTGGCTCCGGCGTGCCTGGCGATGTTGGTCAGGCTCTCCTGCGCGACGCGGTAGCACACCAGCTCGACATCCGGCTTCAGCCGATCCTGTTGCAGCACAATGTGTTTGACGACGGATAAGCCGGTTGCGTTGGTGAACTCACTGCACAGCGCGTTGAGCGCACTGTGTAGCCCCAGGTCCTCCAACGCCTCGGGACGCAGCCGGCGCGCGATGCTGCGAACCTCGTCGAGGCTCGCGCGGACCGCGTCCTGGGTGCCGGCGAGCTCACCGCGGATCTCGGCGGGAGCACGATCCACGGCACGCTTGAGCATGAGCAGCGCCACGGTCAAGGTCTGCCCGATCTCGTCGTGCAACTCACGCGCGATGCGCCGGCGCTCGTTCTCCTGCGCGGCCAAGGCCGACGCGCTGGCCGTGGTGCGTTCGGTCTCGAGACGGTCCAGCATGGTGTTGAACGACGCGATGAGGTGGCGCAGGTCGCCGTTGCCGCGGTCGTCGACGCGGTCGCTGCGGCGGGGCGGATCGACTCGCCGCATCGATGCGGCTAGCCGGTCGAGGGGGGCCAGGCTCGATCGCAACAACAGCGCGTTCGCGGTCAGGATGACGGCGAGCCCGACGACGAGCACGGGAATCTCGGTGAGCTTGATGCGGGAAGACACCGTGGCTGGCGAAATCGCCAGGATCAGCGTGCCCAACGTGAAGATCAGGCCGTTGATCAGGAAAACCCGCCGAAACAGTGCGGTCGCCGGCGTGCGCGCCCGTTTCATGACCTCAGCGTGGCCCGTCGCCTCCGCATTTGTCCATACACTGCACCGCCCCCGCCGAATGGGTGTCAGCCCCGATGGTGGGCCGGGCGGCGGCCGCCGAAACTGTCCTCACCATGCATATCTCGCCGGAATGGGAGGTCGAGATGCTGACGGGTCGACCCGTTCCGAACGGTTCGCGCAGGGTCGACGAACCGATCGGAGAGCGAGGACGATGACACTTACCGCCGACACCCCAGGGACCGGATGGAACGAGGTCATGCAAGCACACGAGATCGCCGTGACCCCGCCGACGGTCCGGATGGACGATCCGGTGTCCAAGGCCGTGCAACTGATGGTGGTCAACCGGCTGCCGGGGCTGGTCGTGGTCGACGACTCGGACCGTCCCGTCGCCGTGCTGCCGGGCACCCAGGTGCTGAGGCTGACCATTCCGGAGTCCTATCGCGACGACCCGGCACTGGTGCGCACCGTCGACGAGATTCATGCCGACCTGTTCTGGCACGGGCCCGGCCGGCTCACCGTCGGGGACTGCCTACCCACCCCGGTGGCCAAACCGGTCACGGTCGCGCCGGACGCCACGTTGCTCGAGATCGCCACCGTGATGGCCACCAAGCGGAGCCCGCTGATCGCCGTCGTCGACACGGACGGCAAGCTCGTCGGCGCGGTGACCCTGGAAAGGCTGTTGACGAGCCTGGCCGTGGCCGGCCCCAACGACTGAGCCACCGGTTCCGTGCTGGCTCCGCTTCTGGCGCTGGCGATTTTCGTTGTCGCCTTTTGGTTTCTGGCGACCGAGCGCGCTAACAAGGTCACGACGGTTCTGGTCGCCGCGGGGCTGATGACGCTCCTGGGTCTGGCCCCCGGCGAGAAGGTGTTCTACTCCGAGCACGAGGGCATCGACTGGAACGTCATCTTTCTGCTGCTCGGCATGATGGTGATCGTCGGGGTCGTCAAACAGACCGGTGTCTTCGACTTCCTCGCGATCTGGGCCGCAAAACGCGCCAAAGGCAGGCCTTTTCGGCTCATGGCCATGCTGATGATGATCACCGCGGTGGCCTCCCCGGTGCTGGACAACGTCACGATCATCATGCTCGTCGCGCCGGTGACGCTGGTCATCTGCGACCGGCTGGAAATCGCGGCCCAGCCGTTCCTCATCGCGGAGGTACTCGCATCCAACATCGGGGGTGCGGCCACCCTCATCGGTGATCCACCCAACATCATCATCGGCAGCCGCGCCGGCCTGACCTTCAACGACTTCCTGGTCAACATGGCGCCCGTGGTGGTGGTGATCTTCGCGTTGTTCGTGGTGTTCACCAAGTGGCTGTTCCGACATGACCTGCGCGCCAACGAGATGCGCGTCGACAAGGTGATGGTGCTGCAGGAGCGGCGCGCGATCAGGGACACCCGCCTGCTGGTGCGGTCCATGGCCGTGCTCGCGCTGGTAATCGTCGGGTTCGGCCTTCACTCGGTGCTGCACGTCGCGCCGTCGATCGTCGCGCTTCTCGGTGCGGGCACGATGCTGCTGGTCACCAACGTCGACGTCGCCGAGGTCCTCCCCGAGGTGGAGTGGCCGACGCTGGTGTTCTTCATGGGTCTCTTCGTCATGGTCGCCGGCCTGGTGCACACCGGGGTGATCGGCTGGCTCGGCGATGCGGCGGTCAACCTCTTCGGCGACAACTTCTTCATGGCGGCGACGGGACTGCTGTTCGGGTCCGCGGTGCTCGGCGCGTTCATCGACAACATTCCCTATACGGCGACGATGGCCCCCGTGGTCGAGGACATGGCGGCCCAGGCTCCCGACGCGGAGACCGGCCGGGCGCTGTGGTGGGCGTTCGCGCTGGGCGCCTGCTTCTCCGGCAACGGCACCGCGATCGCTGCGAGCGCGAACGTGGTCGCGATCGGCATCGCCCAGCGCGCGGGTCACCGCATCAGCTTCTGGCGCTTCACCCGCTACGGGATCGTCGTGACGCTGCTCAGCACTTTGCTGGCGTGGGTCTACGTCTGGCTGCGCTACTTCTGATGAATCTGGCGCCCACGACGCCGGGAGGTACCGCCGATCGGCCCACGTAGAATGTCCATCAACCGAAAGCCATTACTCGGCTGACACCCCGACCATCAGTTCTCCGGTTGGCGGCCGCGTGCCGTCCAGCCCAACCGATCGGAGTGCCCTGCTCGCCGTTCTGCTCGCCCACGCGGTCGCCACCGCGCTGGCGCCGCTGCTTGTCCACAGGTGGGGGCGGACGGCGTTCTATCCGCTGGCGCTGGTGCCGCTCGTCTCGCTGGTCTGGGTGGCGCTGAACTGGCCGGCGGCCGGTCGGTCGAAGACCGTCGACCTGCCATGGGTGCCCGAGCTGTCGATGAACATCACGCTGCGGTTCGACGCGCTCGCGGCGATCATGAGCGTGCTGGTGCTCGGCATCGGTGCGCTGGTGCTCTTCTACTGCGCCGACTACTTCCAGCACCATGACGGCCGCCTCGAGAACCGGTTGCCCAGCTTCGCCGCCGAACTGGTCGCCTTCTCCGGCGCGATGTTCGGCCTGGTGATCAGCGACAACATGCTGATGCTGTACGTGTTCTGGGAGATCACGACGGTGCTGTCGTTCCTGCTGGTCGGCCATTACGCCGAGCGCGTCACCAGCAGGCGGGCGGCGACCCAGGCGCTGCTCGTAACGACGTTCGGCGGGCTGGCGATGCTGGTCGGCATCATCGTGCTCGGCAACATCGCGGGCACCTACCTGCTGTCGGAACTGCTCGCCTCGCCGCCGACGGGAGCGGCGGTGTCGGTCGCCGTGGTGCTCATCCTCGTCGGTGCGTTGTCGAAGTCGGCGATCGTGCCGCTGCACTTCTGGCTGCCGGGCGCGATGGCCGCCCCCACGCCGGTCAGCGCTTATCTGCACGCGGCGGCCATGGTCAAGGCCGGCGTCTACCTCGTCGCGCGAATGACGCCCGGGTTCGCCGACGTGGCGCCGTGGCGGCCGATGGTCGTCTCGCTGGGCCTGCTGACCATGCTCTTGGCGGGTTGGCGCGCGGTCCGCGAATACGACCTGAAGCTGATCCTGGCGTTCGGCACGGTCAGCCAGTTGGGGCTGATCACCGTGATGGTCGGCACGGGCGGCAGCGACATGATGCTCGGCGGGCTGGCCATGCTGGTTGCGCACGCCATGTTCAAGGCGGCGCTGTTCATGGTCGTCGGCGTCATCGACCACGCCACCGGCACGCGGGACATCCGCAGGCTGGCCTGGCTCGGCGACCGGGCGCGCCCGCTGCTGATCATCGCGATCGGCGCGACCGCGAGCATGGCCGCGCTGCCGCCGTTCTTCGGTTTCGTCGCCAAGGAGGCCGACTTCGAGACCGTGCTCTACAGCCCGTATCTCGGTAGCGCTTCGCCTTTCGTGCTGGCCGGCATCGTGCTCGGCTCGGTGTTCACCACCATCTACAGCCTGCGCTTCTTGTTCGGTGCGTTCGGCCGCAAAGGACAGCGGCAGCCGAGCAGGCGCGTCACCGAGATGCACCGCCCGAAGACCGCGTTCATGATCGCGCCGGGCATCCTTTCGGCGGCGGGACTGGCTTTCGGGGTCTGGCCCCTCGGGATCGGCGACGTTCTGGAGGGCTACACCGACACCGTGCCCGGCGGCGAGGACTACCACCTCGCACTGTGGCACGGGGTGAACCTGCCGCTGCTGTTGTCGGTGCTCGTGGTCGCCACCGGCGTCGCCGCCTTCGTCGGCCGCGAGCGGTTGCGCAAACTCCGCACCGTGCGCGAACCGCTGGGCAACGCCGACCACATCTACGACGGCGTGGTGCGCAAGCTGGACCTGTGGTCGGTGGAACTCACCGCGGTCACCCAGCGCGGTTCGATCCCCGCCACGCAGACGGCGATCCTGTCGACGCTCGTGCTGGTGCCGACGATCGTGCTGGCGTTCGGCGCCCGTGACCGCCCGAACTTCGCGCTGTGGGGTTCGCCGCTGCAGGTGGTGATCGGCCTCATCATCCTGGCCGCCGCGCTGGGTGCGCTGGTGATGCGCAACCGGTTGGCCGCGGTGCTGCTGGTCGGCGTGACCGGCTACGGCTGCGGGGCGATCTTCGCCGTGCACGGCGCACCCGACCTGGCCCTGACGCAGTTTCTGGTCGAGACGCTGACGCTCGTGGTGTTCGTGCTGGTGCTGCGGACGTTGCCCGCCGAGGCCGACCGCGTCCACATCAAACGGAATCGCTGGCCGCGGGCCGCGCTGGCGCTCGCGGTCGGTGCGACCGTGACGACGCTGACCGTGTACGCGATGGCCGCGCGCACCGGCGTCCCGATCGCCTCGCTGATCCCCGATGCGGCGTACTACCGCGGCCACGGCGCCAACGCCGTCAACGTGCTGCTGGTCGACATCCGCGCCTGGGACACCATGGGCGAGATCATGGTGCTCCTGGTCGCTGCGACCGGCGTCGCGTCAATGGTGTTCCGGCACAGGCGGTTCGGGACACCACCCCGGGTGGCCGACGCGGGACAGCCCGACATCGGACGGCTGCCTGCGATCCTGAACACCAGCCCGGCAGCCGGGGAGATCACCTGGCTGCGGGGCAGCGAACTGCGCGACCCACGGCACCGGTCGCTGATCCTGGAGGTCGCCACCCGGCTCGTCTTCCCGCTGATCATGGTGTTGTCGGCGTACTTCTTCTTCGCCGGGCACAACACCCCCGGCGGCGGCTTCGCCGGCGGGTTGACCGCGGGCCTGGCGCTGGTGCTGCGTTATCTGGCGGGCGGGCGTTACGAACTCGGCGAGACGCTGCCGTTGGATGCGGGCAAGATCCTCGGCGCGGGATTGTGCCTGTCGGCGGGCACCGCGTTCGCCTCACTGCTGGTGGGGGCGCCCGCGTTGTCGTCGGCGCTGATCGAGGTCGAGGTACCGGTGCTCGGCACCGTCAAGTTCGTCACCGCGTTGTTCTTCGACCTCGGGGTGTACCTGATCGTCGTGGGCCTGGTGCTCGACGTGTTGCGTAGCCTCGGCGCCCGGATCGACGTGGAGTTGGGCCAGGGACACAAGACGGCGGTGCCGGCCCGATGACCACCTCGTTCGTGCCACTCGTCCTGCTCGGCGGGCTCACCAGCGCCGGTGTCTACCTGCTGCTCGAGCGCAATCTGACCCGAATGTTGTTGGGGCTGCTGCTGATCGGCAATGCGATCAACCTGTTGATCCTGATAGTCGGCGGTCCATCCGGTAATCCACCGGTGCGGGGCCGCACCAGTGAGGGCCACACCACCACCGCAGATCCGTTGGCGCAGGCGATGATCCTGACGGCCATCGTAATCACGATGGGCATCGCGGCGTTCGTGCTGGCGATGGCGTACCGCACCTACAGGTTGACCACCGAGGAGGAAGTGGGCGACGACCCCGAGGATGCCAAGGTCTCCGAGCTGGCCGCGCTGGACACCGCGGCGGTCGAAGAGGACCGCCCGCGCCCCGACCGTCGGCGCGACACCGATGCGCCCGACGAGTTGGACGCGCTGCCCGGATACGAGGGCTCGAAATGAGGGGCGGGCGCGCATGACGTTGGCGGGTACCTTGACACCGCTGCCGGTGCTGATCCCGACGCTGGGCGCGGCGGCCACGCTGATCGCCGGTCGCCGGCCCCGCCTGCAGCGACTCGTCACGCTCGTCGCACTGTCGGTCGTCGTCGCGGTGTGCGGCGCGCTGCTCTATCTCGCCGACAGGGACGGCACACTCGTGCTCTACGTCGGAGGCTGGGGGCAGTCGGTGCCCGGGATGGGCCCGCTGGGCATCACCCTGGTGGTGGACCGCCTGTCGGCGCTGATGCTCGTGGTGTCGTCGATCGTGTTGCTGGCCGTGGTGTTCTACGCGATCGGCCAGGGCATCCGCGACGGCGACGAACGCCAGCCCGTGTCGATCTTCATGCCGACCTATCTGGTGCTGTCGGCCGGCGTCTGCATGGCGTTCCTGGCCGGCGACCTGTTCAACCTCTTCGTCGGGTTCGAGGTGCTACTGGCGGCGAGCTTCGTGCTGCTGACCATCGGTGCGAGCAAAGACCGTGTCCGCGCGGGCATCTCGTACGTGATGGTGTCGATGGTCTCGTCGCTGGTATTCCTCTTCGGGATCGCTCTCGTCTACGCGGCCACCGGGACGCTGAACTTGGCGGAGCTCGCGGTGCGCCTCGACGACGTGCCGGCCGGAACCCGCTCGGCGATGTTCGCCGTGCTACTGGTGGCCTTCGGCATCAAGGCCGCCGTGTTTCCGCTGTCGGCGTGGCTGCCCGACTCGTACCCCACGGCGCCCGCACCGGTGACCGCGGTGTTCGCCGGGCTGCTCACCAAAGTCGGTGTGTACGCGATCATCCGGGCACACTCGCTGCTGTTTCCCAGCGGCGGCCTCGACCCGGTGCTGCTCGTCGCGGCCCTGTTGACCATGCTGGTCGGCATCCTCGGCGCGATCGCGCAGAGCGACATCAAGCGACTTCTGTCGTTCACGCTGGTGAGCCACATCGGCTACATGGTGTTCGGTATCGCGCTGTCCAACCAGCTCGGCATGTCGGGTGCCATCTACTATGTGGCGCACCACATTCTGGTGCAGACGACGCTGTTCCTCGTAGTCGGGCTGATCGAACGCCAGGCCGGCGCGTCGACGATGGACCGCCTCGGCGGCTTGGCGGCCGCCAGCCCGCTGCTGGCGTTCGTGTTCGTCGTGCCCGCGCTCAATCTCGGTGGTATACCACCGTTCTCCGGTTTCATCGGCAAGGTCGCGCTGCTGGAGGCGGGCGCGCAGGACGGCTCGGTGCTGGCCTGGGCGCTGGTGGGCGGCGGCGTGGTGACCAGCCTGCTGACGCTGTATGTGGTGGCCCGGGTGTGGACCAAGGCGTTCTGGCGGTCCCGCGAGGACGCGCCCGAAGGCCATTTATCCGCGGCGTCACCCTCGGCGTTGCTCGACGAACCCGGGGACATCAAGTTCGTCGACCGCGACAACGTCGGTCGCATGCCGGCCGGGATGGTCGCGCCCACGGGCGCGCTGATCGCCGTCGGGTTGGCGCTGACCGTGCTCGCCGGGCCCATCTTCGGCTACAGCGAGCGGGCCGCCGGCGAGGTATTGGACCGTGGCCAGTACATCACCGCCGTGGTGGGTACGCGATGAGAAGTATCGCGTTGCGCCTCTGGGTCATCTGCTGGCTGGTGCTCGTCTGGGTGCTGTTGTGGGGCAACCTCTCTGCGGCCAATCTGCTGTCGGGCCTGGCTGTCGCGTTGCTGATCACGGTGCTGCTGCCGCTGCCCGCCGTGCCCGTCGAAGGCAAAGTGCACCTGCTGTCGCTGATTCGGCTTCTGCTCACGGTTGCCTACCGGTTGGTGCTGTCCTCCGTGCAGGTCGCGCTGCTCGCGGTGAAGCCCCGTCCGCCGTTGTCGGCCGTGCTGCGCGCCCAACTTTCGGTGAAATCGGATCTGGTGCTGGCCCTGGCGGTCAACATCTTCAACTTGATTCCCGGCTCGATCGTGCTCGAGATCGACCAGACTCGACGGCTGCTCTACATGCACGTCATCGACGTCGGCTCGGACCGTGCGTTGAGCGCGTTCTACCACCAGGTGGCCGTGGTGGAGCGGCTGCTGGTCGCGACATTCGAACGTCAGGAAGACTGGCGGCCCGCGGCTGCCGAGGAGGACGACGCATGAACACCGTCTGGGTCATCGCCGCCGTGATGATCACCGCCGCCGCGGCGATCACGATGTTCCGCCTTCTGGCCGGCCCGAGCACCCTGGATCGTCTGGTGGCGGTCGACACCCTCATCGCGGTGGCGATGTGCGGGATCGGCATCTGGGCGGCGTACAGCCTGGACAGCACTGTGACGTACGGCTTGACCGCGTTGGCGTTGATCAGCTTTGTCGGCACGGTGAGCGTCGCGCGCTTCCGCGTACCCGACGTCGACACCCCACGGACCGCCCGGAGGCGGCGATGAACGTCCTCGACATCGTCACGAGCGTGCTTGTGTTGGGCGGCTCGACGTTGGCGCTGACCGCGGCGATCGGCGTGGTTCGCTTCCCCGACACGTTGACCCGGATGCATGCGGCCTCCAAACCGCAGGTGCTCGGCCTCCTGCTGGTGCTCGCCGGCGCCGCGATCCGATTGCGCGGCCAGGCCGACGTCGGCATGCTCGTGCTGACCGGGCTGTTCACGGTGATCACCGCGCCGGTGGTGGCGAACCGGGTTGGTCAGCTCGCGTACCGGGAACAGAACGTCCGAGACGATCTGTTGACCACGGACGAGATCGATGAGTTCGCCGATCACACGGAAAGCGGTGGCAATGGCCAGGACTGAGAAAGACAGCTGGGACATCACCGAGAGTGTCGGCGCGACGGCACTGGGGGTGGCGTGGTCCCGCGCGCTCGAGCAGGACAGCGATTGCCCGCTGTTCACCGACCCCTACGCGAAGATGTTCGTCGACGCTGCGGTGGAGCGAGGTTGGCAACTCCCGCCGAAATACATGGTCGAGCGGATCAAGGCCATCGGCGGTTATGCGGCGTCCCGCACCAAGTGGTTCGACGAGTTCTTCGTCGCCGCGGGCGCCAACGGCATCGATCAGGCGGTGATCCTCGCCGCCGGTCTCGACGCGAGGGCCTGGCGGCTGCCGTGGATCGACGACACCGTGGTCTACGAGATCGACCAGCCGATGGTGTTGGCGTTCAAGGCCGAGACGCTGAACAAGCACGAGGCGACACCCGCCACCAGGTACGCCCCCGTGCCGATCGACCTTCGCGACGATTGGCCTCGAGCGTTGCGCGACGCGGGGTTTGACGCCAGCGAGCCGACCGCCTGGGCTGCCGAAGGGCTGCTGCCATACCTACCTGCCAGCGGCCAGGATCTGCTGTTCGAACGCATCCACGAACTCAGTGCGCTCGGCAGCCGGATCGGCGTCGAGTCGTTCGGCGCGGGCTTCTTCGACCCGGAGTATCTCGCGAGTCGACGCGAGAAGCTGCAGCAGTACCGGCAGGAGGCCGGCGAAGAGGACGCCGAGAACGTGTTCGACGTCGAGGATCTGTGGTTCAACGAAGAGCGCACCGAGGTGACCGACTGGCTGGCCGACCACGGTTGGGAAGTGACCGCGATAGCTGCCGCGGACCTGATGGACCGCTACGGCCGGTGCGCGGCCGGCGAGGCCGACGATGCCACGCCCCGAACGATTTTCGTCGAGGGCCACAAGACGCGCTGACCGGCCGAGGGCCTACTCGCCCGACGAGAGCTGAAACTCGACCATCGCGGTGACGGTCTCCACGGCATCGCTGAGCGCCGCCAGCCGCTCGGCAGCCGTCGGCGCCGCCAGCACGGCGTAGCGGTCGGCCTGACCCATCGGGAGCCGGGACGCCAACGCGTACAACCATTTACCGGCGTCGTCGGAGGCGTCGGCTCCCCTAACGATGTCGCGGGCGTCGACCTCGGGGGCGCCGCGAGCGGCGGCGATCCGTTCGAACAGTGCGACGATGCGGTCCTCGACGTCCCGGATCGCATCCACCTCGACGGCGTCGCCCGGCGCGTCCGGCCACGGTTCGACCGCGGCGCGCGGGTACGGATCGTCGGGCTGCCACTCGATTACCCGGAGGCGTTCGCCCATCATGCATTTCAGCCGGTATCGGCCATCGCCGAAGTCTGCGACCTCCGTGATGTGCGCGAGTGCACCAACGTCGCTGCGGGTGTCCCCGCCGCCGACCTCCCGACCCGCGGCAATCAGGACCACGCCGAACGCCGGGTCCGCATCGGCCAGACAGTCCGAAACCAGCGCACTGTACCGGGGTTCGAAGATGCGCAGCGGAAGTTCCTCGCCGGGCAGCATGGCCACCTGCAGTGGGAACATCGGGATCGCCGCCACGTCAGATCTCCAATTCGGCGACCAGCGCATCCACCACCGCACGCAGGTCACCGTCGTGCTCCTCGGCGACGCGGCGTTGCCGTTGATACGACGCGCCCGAGGTGTAGATGTCGGCGACGCGCCTCAGCTCGTCGGCGCAGTGCAGTGAGGCGGCCACCGGTTCGAGGCGGTTCAGCAACTCGTCGAGGTCCTCGGTCACCAACCGCTCGTTGCTGTCCGCGTCCTGGATGATGATCGCGTCGAGCCCGTAGCGTGCGGCGCGCCACTTGTTTTCCTGCACATGCCACGGCGGCATGGTCGGCAGCGACTCACCCGCATCCAGACGCCTGTCGAGGTCGACGACCAGACAATGCGTC
The DNA here is from genome assembly GCF_010731795.1 of Mycolicibacterium celeriflavum. Lineage (NCBI taxonomy): Bacteria > Bacillati > Actinomycetota > Actinomycetes > Mycobacteriales > Mycobacteriaceae > Mycobacterium > Mycolicibacterium celeriflavum. The sequence goes on from NZ_AP022591.1 coordinate 2,848,435, forward strand.
AACGCCACCAGCGCACTGAGTTCGGCCAGGTTCGAAACACCGTCGAAGACCCGCACCTCCACCGTACCTATGTGCGGTGAAGGCCTGATGTCCCAACGGATTTCGTTCATGTGGTCGATGATGCCGGTCTTCTTCTGGTCGTAGACGAAGCGTTCCCACTCCGCCCAGGTCTGGAAGTGGAACGGCAACCCGGCCGTCGGCAACTGCTGGAACATCATCGCCCGGTTGGAGGCGTAACCGGTGTCCTCCCCGTCCCAGAACGGTGACGACGCCGACAACGCCAGCAGGTGCGGGTAGTGGTTGAGCAGTGAGGTGTTGATCGCCATCACCTTGTGCGCCGACCGAACCCCCACGTGCACATGCACACCCCAGATCAGCATCTGTCGGCCCCACCACTGGGTGCGCTTGATCAGTTCGGCGTAGCGGGGGGCGTCGGTGAGGCTGCCCGGCGACCATTTCGCGAACGGATGCGTGCCCGCGCAGAACAGATCCATGCCGCGGTTGCGAACGATCTGGCGGGCGGTCCCCAGCGTCGAGCGCAGGTCATCCATCGCCTCGGGCACCGAATCGCAGATCCCCGTGACGAACTCGACCGTGTTACGCAGCAGTTCCTTGTGCACGCGCGGATTGCCGCCGAGTTCTTCGATGACCGCGGCCGCCCCGTTGCTCAGGTCACGCGTCGTGGCGTCGACGAGAGCGAACTCCCACTCCACCCCGACGGTCGGCCGAGGCGAGCCCGCGAAGTCGATGCGGCTGTTAGCCGGTACCGATAACACCGCATGCCACCCGCGCGCCGGCGTCACCGGTCGCCAGAGTGGCCGCGTCCGGTGGCGGGTCACCGTTGACCTGCTGGTAGCGCTCCGGCGGGATGTTGGCGAAATTGTCCGCCTTCTCGTGGATGATGATCGCCGTTCCCGCGCCCGCGGTGAGTTCCTCGGCGGTGAACGCGTCGGTCGTCGTCACCAACTTCGCCGAACCGTCCTCGCGGACCTGCAGTGACGACAGGTCGCCACTGGCCGGATGACCGCTGTGGCCGGGGACCTGGAAGTGCCCGCCCGCGGAGTTGAAGTTCCCGGGTGCGCCGCCGGTCGGTGGGACCGAGTTGGCCTCGCACTTGCCGACCTGATGGATGTGCATGCCGTGGAAACCGGGGGTGAGCTCACCGGGTGTCGTTGTCTCCACGGTGACCGTGGCATAGCCGCCGCTGAACTCGATGTCGGCCTTGGCGACTGGGGTGCCGTCAGCCAGTTTCAGTTGCGCCGTGAGCTTCTCGCCGCCGGGCTGAGCTTCGCCCTGGCCTGCGCCGTGACCGCCACTGCCCTCCCCCGGCGCGGCCGAGGGCGCTGGAGAACCGGTCCACACGGACGGTGTCGTGCCGGGCGCGCTGCTGGGTTCTTCGGGCGCCGCGCAGGCGCCCAACGCGAGAGCGGGAACGGAGAACAAGGCAGCGGCTGCGACGGTCTTGAACATGCGCAAGAGCCTAACCGGTGACCGCCACGACGACTCCCGGCGGTTGCTCGGCGAGCCCGGGCACGCGCGGTTCGACGGGCGCCTCGAGCAGTCGGCCCACCTCTTCGGCGGCCTCGCGTTCGCCGGGGGCGTCACTGAAGTACACCGTGGTGGCGGTCACCTCCGGCAGTTCGAGGTTGCCGGTTTCGGTGACGTTCCAGCCGGCCTCCCGCAGCCGGTTGGCCGCGTCCTCGGCGGCGCCCTGCACCGTCGAGATGTTGAAGACGCGGACTTCGGCCTTTTCCGGGGTCGCCGGTGTGCTCGTCGGCGTGCTGGTCGTCGTCGCGGTGGCCAGCGGGGCCTGGGCGTCGTCGTCGTCGCTGTCGGAACCCATCGCCTGGAACGCCACCAACAGGAACACCACGCCGAGGAAGAGCAGCACCATCACCATGGCGCGCAGTGGTAACCCGGACGAGTCTCGCTGGTTCATTGCGCCCACCTTATCGAGCGGGCCACCCGGCCCGGGAAACTCAGGTGACGTCGAAGCCGAGACGGCGCGCCGCCCGGGCCTTCTGCCGGCTGGCCCGCAGCCGCCGCAACCGTTTGACCAGCATCGGGTCCGCCGCCAGCGCCTCGGGCCGGTCAACCAACGCGTTCAGCACCTGGTAGTAGCGGGTGGCCGACATGGAGAACAGTTCCCTGATGGCGTCTTCCTTGGAGCCGGCGTACTTCCACCACTGCCGTTCGAACGCGAGAATGTCGTGCTCGCGCCGGGTCAGCCCGTCGGAGAGATCGGAGTTGTCCCCGGATTGCTCAGTCCGCGCGATCGCGCCGTCCATCTGGCTCTTGGACCCTTCCGACAACTTGAATGACATCGCTGTGGTTCGGCGCTCATTCAACCACGGGTTTGGTTGATGAGCCGTCCGACATGCCCGCGAGTCGGCTCATTAAGCTTTCCGAGCATGGCAGTCGTTCCGATCCGCATCGTAGGAGATCCGGTCCTGCACACCGCTACCGAGCCGGTGCCGGTCGGGGACGACGGTTCGCTGCCGGCCGATCTCGCGGACTTGATCGCCGACCTCTACGACACGATGGACGCCGCGAACGGTGTCGGTCTGGCCGCGAACCAGATCGGGGTCGCCAAGCGGGTGTTCGTCTACGACTGCGCGGAGGTGCGAGGGCGCATCACCCGTCGCCGCGGAGTGGTCGTCAACCCGGTGTTGGAAACCTCCGAGGTGCCGGAGACCATGCCCGATCCGGAGGACGACGACGAGGGTTGCCTTTCGGTGCCGGGCGAGTCGTTTCCGACGGGGCGAGCCACCTGGGCGAGGGTGACGGGCCTGGACGCCGACGGCACCCCGATCACCATCGAGGGGACCGACCTGTTCGCCCGGATGCTGCAGCACGAGACCGGCCACCTCGACGGCTTTTTGTATCTGGACCGGTTGGTCGGCAGGCACGCGCGAAGCGCCAAACGGGTGTTGAAGTCGCACGGCTGGGGGGTGCCGGGCTTGTCGTGGATGCCCGGCAAGGATCCGGATCCGTTCGGGCACTGATGCAGTTACCTCCGGCCGGAGTCCGGGTGATGATCCGCTACCGGCTGCCTGCCGGTTCGGAACCGCCGCTCAACGACGTGGTCGGACACCTGGTGGAAACCGGTCCGAAGCTGCGGGTGCGCACCAAGCACGGCGACACCGTGGAGGTCGACACCGACGATGTCGTCGTCATCAAGGAACTGCCGCCGGCGACGGTGCGCACCGCCGACATCCGTAATCTCGAACACGCCGCGGCGCTGGCATGGCCCGGGATCGAACGACGATGGGTGAACGGGTGGCTCCTGCGTGCCGCCGGCGGCCACACTCATCGCGCCAATTCCGCTGCGCCACTGGGGTTCGAAGCGGACGCTTCGGCGCTGCCCGAAATCGTCGACTGGTACGACGAACGCGGGCTGACGCCGTGGCTGTCGGTTCCGGACCGGCTGTACCGGCTCGCCGATGGCCCGCCGCATCTGGAGACCGTCGTCATGGCTTGCGAACTCGGTGTCGAAAGAGCCTCTCCGCCAGTGCCTTTGAGTGCCGCCCCCGACGACGAGTGGCTTAGACTGTATTCACGCGACGTGCCGGTCGACGTGTTGACCGCCGTCGTGGACGGCGAGGTCACCTTCGCGACGATCCCCGGTGCGGCCGTCGGGCGGGCCGCGGTGACGACGGCACCCGACGGTCGGCGCTGGGTGGGATTGTCGGCGGTACGGGTGGCCGAGAAAGCGCGCGGACAGGGCCTGGCGCGGCAACTGTGCTCGGCGCTGCTGGGCTGGGGCGCGGAGCATGGCGCGGCCCGCGGCTACGTGCAGGTGCTGGCCGACAACGCGGTGGCCATTCGACTCTATGAGTCGATCGGGTTCGCGGTGCAGCACCGAAGCCGCTATATCGACGCTCGTAGCCTGTAGGCCATGCGGATCGCCACCTGGAATGTCAACTCGATCCGGGCCCGGGTCGAGAGGGTCACCGACTGGCTCGAGCGGGCCGACGTCGACGTGCTCGCGATGCAGGAGACCAAGTGCAGCGACGAGCAGTTCCCGACGATGCCGTTTCTCGCCGCCGGCTATGAGGTGACGCACTGCGGCTTCAACCAGTGGAACGGGGTGGCGATCGCGTCGCGGGTGGGAATCGACGACGTGCAGGTCGGTTTCGACGGGCAACCGACCTGGAGCGACAAACCCGAGGTGGAGGCGGCGGCCGAAGCTCGAGCGCTCGGCGCCACGTGCAACGGCGTGCGGGTGTGGAGTCTGTATGTGCCCAACGGCCGGTTCATCGGCTCACCGCACTACTTATACAAGTTGCAATGGCTTGCAGCACTGCGGGATACGGGGCACAAGTGGTTGTCCGACGATCCGGGCGCACAGATTGCGCTCGTCGGGGACTGGAACATCGCACCGACCGACGAGGACGTGTGGAGCGTCGAGTTCTACCGGGGGAGCACCCATGTCACCGAACCGGAACGCCAGGCGTTCGATGCGGTGGTCGAAGCCGGGTTCACCGATGTGGTGCGACCGTTCGCGCCCGGCCCGGCGGTCTACACGTATTGGGACTACACCCAGTTGCGGTTCCCGAAGAACCGCGGGATGCGCATCGACTTCGTCCTCGGCTCGCCGGCGCTCGCGAAACGCGTCGCACACGCCGAGATCGTCCGGGACGAACGCAAGAGCGGAAAGGATCGCATCGGAGCGCCTAGTGATCACGCCCCGGTGCTGGTGGAACTCGAGAGTCTGCGTTGCTAACTAGCGGGGCATTCCGGCCGACCGAAGTCGCATGGCAGACCGGGGCCTTGGGGTCGCCGAGCGCGTTCTTCTGCACCGACTAAATGCCCTTCTCAAAGGAACCATTGTCTGCCGCCTAGGACCGCAATTAATTGTTCCGCTCAACTTACTCTGATGTGATATTCGCATTTGAGCTCAGTTTTCTGTTCGTAGCGATGATTCTTGCCACGATCAGATAGTTGCATCCGCAACCGCAGCCCCTGCCCTCTTGCCTAATACGTTTTGCTGCGCCGCTAGGGCTCCTAAACTTCGCTAGGACATGAGTTTGCTGTGGATTGGCTGTGAGCTTCTTGTCGATAGCCGAGAAGAAGGAGGAACACCATATGAAGTAGAGGCAGGCTCAGCTCGACGCATCGCAGGAAATGGCTAACCTCAATCGCACTGGCCAGAATGAACCCGCAGGAGTAGCCGATACGGCTTCACCGGCGTCGAGCACTGGGAGGTGCGCCGTGTCCGAATAGGACCATCTGACAGGAAAACAAGATGAAGATTCTCATCGCAATCGCAGTGGCCAGTGCTGCCGCTATCGCGCTGGCCCCCAATGCCAGCGCCGCTACTCCCCCGGTCGCAGAGGGCATGCACAAACTCTGTGTGGCTTCCGGTGAGTGTCTGACCGAGCAGGTCTCCTACAACTGCGGGCCGGACTGCTTTTCCATGGATGACATCGCTGATCCGAAGAGTGGCACTCACTACCGCTTCGACCCGGCTACCAGCCAATGGCGAGCGCCCAGCAACGGGAATTGGACGCCAGACGGCGTCACCTTCCATACCCCTAGCGGGACGACGGCGACCCTTTCGCCACTCTGACCAACCCGACAGAACAGAATCGGTCGCGAGGATAGCGGTCCCGGCACAGGCGGTGCGCTGTACCCTCGGCTGAGGTCAACCGCTGCCGAGAACACCACCGGGTAAAGACGTTCCTGAGCCGAAACCGGAGAGCCGCCGCCCGATTGGGAACCGCCACCATCATCCCCCGGTCCCGACGAACCACCGTCTGACCTCACTGGCTCGGGCAGCGGTCACCTCGCCGCGGCGTCGTACAGCAATTCGCGTTCCATCTCCCCCAGTCGTCCCGGCTGCGCTAACGTGGCTGGCGTCCACACACGGGAGCGCACACCAGTGCGCTGAGAGGACGGGTGGGCCCGTCGACCGTACGAACCTGACCGGGTAATGCCGGCGTAGGGAGATGATCGAAATGACTGATGTTGTCGTGAATCCGTCCGTGACCACCGGCCCCATCGAGGGCAGCACCAAGATCTACCGGGACCTCGACGGTGTGCCCGGCGCGAAGGTGCCGTTCCGCCGGGTGAACCTGTCCAACGGCGAGCACCTCGACCTGTACGACACCTCCGGCCCGTATACCGACCCGGCGGCGAACCTCGATCTGCACGCGGGTCTACCGCCGAGGCCCGGCGTGACGCGCGACCGCGGCACCCAACTGCAGCGGGCCCGCGCCGGCGAGATCACCGCCGAGATGTCCTTCATCGCCGAACGCGAGGGCGTGTCCGCCGAGTTGGTCCGTGATGAGGTGGCTCGCGGCCGTGCGGTGATCCCAGCCAATCACCACCATCCCGAGAGCGAGCCGATGATCATCGGCAAGGCCTTCGCGGTGAAAGTCAATGCCAACATCGGCAATTCGGCGGTCACCAGTTCGATCGCCGAAGAGGTCGACAAGATGGTGTGGGCGACCCGGTGGGGTGCCGACACGATCATGGACCTGTCCACCGGCCGTGACATCCACACCACCCGCGAGTGGATCCTGCGCAACTCCCCCGTGCCGGTCGGCACCGTGCCGATCTACCAGGCGCTGGAGAAGGTCAACGGCGACCCCGCGGAGTTGACGTGGGAACTGTACCGCGACACCGTGATCGAGCAGTGCGAACAGGGTGTCGACTACATGACCGTGCACGCCGGTGTGCTGCTGCGCTATGTGCCGCTGACGGCCAAGCGCGTCACCGGCATCGTCAGTCGCGGCGGTTCCATCATGGCCGCCTGGTGCCTGGCGCATCATCGGGAATCGTTCCTCTACACCCATTTCGACGAGCTGTGCGAGATCCTGCAGCGCTACGACGTGACATTCTCGCTCGGCGACGGCCTGCGGCCGGGCTCGATCGCCGACGCCAACGACGCCGCCCAGTTCGCCGAGCTGCGCACGCTCGGCGAACTCACCAAGATCTCGAAATCGCATGGCGTGCAGGTGATGATCGAGGGGCCGGGTCATGTGCCGATGCACAAGATCGTCGAGAACGTGCGGCTCGAAGAGGAGTTGTGCGACGAGGCGCCGTTCTACACGCTGGGGCCGCTGGCCACCGACATCGCCCCCGCCTACGACCACATCACCAGCGCCATCGGCGCGGCGATCATCGCCCAGGCGGGCACCGCGATGCTGTGTTACGTCACGCCCAAGGAACACCTCGGCCTGCCCGACCGCAAGGACGTCAAGGACGGGGTGATCGCCTACAAGATCGCCGCACACGCCGCCGATCTCGCCAAAGCCCACCCACACGCTCAGGAACGCGACGACGCCCTGTCCCGCGCACGCTTCGAGTTCCGGTGGAACGACCAGTTCGCATTGTCACTGGATCCCGACACCGCACGCGCGTTCCACGACGAGACGCTGCCCGCCGCGCCGGCGAAGACCGCGCACTTCTGCTCGATGTGCGGGCCGAAGTTCTGCTCCATGCGGATCACGCAGGACGTCCGCGACTACGCCGCCAAGCACGGACTCGAGACCGAAGAAGACATCGAGGCTGCGCTTTCGGCGGGCATGGCCGAGAAGTCACGCGAGTTCGCCGAACACGGCAACCGCGTGTACCTCCCGCTGGCATGACTTACCTGCCGTTGCCCGAACCGGGCACCACGCCGGTGCGGGTGATGACGATCGCCGGATCGGATTCGGGCGGCGGTGCGGGCATCCAGGCCGACATGCGCACGTTTGCGCTCCTGGGCGTGCACAGTCTCGTCGCGGTCACCGCGGTGACGGTGCAGAACTCGATGGGTGTCAAGGGTTTCCACGAGATCCCACTCGACGTCATCGCCGGTCAGATCGAGGCGGTGGCGACCGACATCGGTGTGCAAGCCGCTAAGACGGGGATGCTGGCATCGTCGGACATCATCGACACCGTCGCCGAGGTGTGGCGCCGGCAAGGCCTCGCGGGCACGGTGCCGCTGGTGGTGGACCCGGTGTGCGCCTCGATGCACGGCGATCCGCTGTTGCACCCCAGTGCCCTGGATTCTCTGCGGACACAACTGTTTCCGCTCGCAACGCTGGTCACCCCGAACCTCGACGAGGTGCGCCTGCTGGTCGGGATCGATGTCGTCGACGACGCCACGCAGCGGGAGGCGGCCCGCGCACTGCACGCGCTGGGACCGCAGTGGGCGCTGGTCAAGGGCGGGCACCTGCGCACGTCGGCGCAGAGTTCGGACCTGCTGTTCGACGGCGCCGAGTTCCACGAGTTCGACGCCACGCGCATCGATACCGGACACGACCACGGTGCCGGGGACACGTTGGCCGCCGCCGTCACCTGTGCACTGGCACACGGATATCGGATGCCCGACGCCGTGGCGTTCGGCAAGCGCTGGGTCACCGAATGTCTGCGCGCCGCTTACCCGTTGGGCCAGGGCCACGGCCCGGTGTCGGCACTTTTCAGGCTGACCGGGTGAACCTCGAGCAGATCGCGGGCATCGCGCACGCGCCCGATGGCGACCCCGCGGGCGTCGTCGTCCTCACCCACGGCGCGGGCGGCAGCCGAGAAGCGCCGCTGCTCAAGAAGATCTGCGATGAGTGGGCCGCCCGAGGTTGGCTGGCGGTGCGATACAACCTGCCGTACCGGCGGCGCCGCCCGAAGGGGCCGCCGTCCGGATCCGCCAAGGCCGACCAGGCCGGGGTGGTCGAGGCCATCGGTGTCGCTCGCGAACTCGCCGACGGTCCGGTCATCGCCGGTGGGCACTCGTACGGCGGCAGGATGACGTCGATGGTGATCGCCGAAGGGCTGGCCGACATCGACGTGCTGACGCTGTTCTCCTACCCGCTGCATCCGCCCGGCAAGCCGGAACGTGCCCGGACCGAACACCTCCCGCGCATCGCGACACCGACGGTGTTCACCCACGGCACCGCAGACCCGTTCGGTTCGATCGACGAATTGCGGCCGGCCGCCGCGTTGATCGGCGCGCGCACCGAGGTCGTCGAGATCACCGGCGCCCGGCACGACCTGGGCTCCAAGGCGCTCGATGTGCCCACGCTCGCGGTCGACGCCGCGATACGGTTGCTCGGATGACCACGCCCCCGGGCCCGCCCCCGCCGTACGGACCGCCGTACGGACCGCCGTACGGCGAGCAGCCCAACCCGTACCCGCCGCCCGGGTCCCCGTACCCGCCGCCCGGCTCCCCGTACCCGCCGCCTTACCCACCGCCTTACCCACCACCGCCTCCGCCGCCGTATGCGGACCAGGCGCCCGGCTACTACCCGCCGCCCCAGCAGCGGCCGACGAACTGGTGGGCCATCGTCGCGCTGGTCTTCGGTCTGCTCGGCGGCGTGGTGATCAGCGTCGTCTGCGGCATCGTGGGCCTGAAGAAGGCCAAGGAGGGCCAGGGCGGCCGAGGATTGGCGATCGCGGGCCTGGTGCTGTCGGCGCTGTGGGTGGTGGTGATCGTCGCCGGCCTGCTGTTCTACTTCCTGATCAGCAAGGGCACCGTCACCGCGACCGAAGTCAGGGAGGGCGACTGCCTCGCCGACATCCCCGGCGACACCCGGGTGCGCACCGTGCAGACCGTCGCGTGTGACGAAACCCACGCCGGTGAGGTGTTTGCGGTACTGCAGATGCCCGACGGCGATTTTCCCGGTCAAGCGGCGATCGACGCCTACGCCGAAAAATGCGCCCCGGAACTGGCGGCCTACTCGCCCGCAGTGATGACAGACGACTCGGTCCAGCTGTATGTGCTCTACCCCACAGAGGAGACGTGGGCGGAGGGCGACCGCGCCGTCACCTGCGTTGCGACGCTCGATCCGCCGCGGTCGGGGTCCATCAAGGGCTGACGGCGCAACATCAAGAGCGGACCCGCCCAGCGCCGGTACGGGCGCTATCCAGTACCTGAGGTACCGTTTTCGGCATGATTCCGGAACGGTTCGACGCGGTCATCGTGGGCGCTGGATTCGGTGGAATCGGCGCGGCCATCCAGCTCAAGCGGATGGGTTACGAGAACTTCGTCATCCTGGACCGCGAGGACGACCTGGGCGGCACCTGGCACGTCAACCGCTACCCCGGCCTCGCCGTCGACGTGCCGACGACCACCTACTCCTACTTCTTCGAGCCCAACCCGAACTGGTCGCGGCTGTACTCCACGGGCGCCGAGATCAAGCAGTACGCCGACGACGTCGCCGACAAATACGACGTGCGCCGCCACATCCGGTTCAACACCACCGTCGAGGGCGCCCGCTGGGACGAGGAGGCCAACGTGTGGCGGGTCGGGTTGGCCGGCGGTGACACGCTGACGACGCGGTACCTCATCACGGCCACCGGGTTCCTGTCGCAGCCACACACGCCGGACATCCCGGGCATCACGAGCTTCGCAGGCAAGATCATCCACACCACGGACTGGGACGACAGCCACAAGCTCCACGGCCGCCGCGTGGCGATCATCGGCACCGGCGCGACCGCGGTGCAGCTGATCCCCGAACTGGCCAAGAAGGCGGCCGACCTGACCGTCTACCAACGGACACCGATCTGGGTGGTGCCCAAGGTCGACTTCCGGTTCTCCAACCACGTCAAGCGGTTGTTCGCCCGGGTCCCGCTGGCGCAGAGGGCAATCCGAGCCGTGACCGACGCGGTGTATGAGTTCTGCATCTACGTCGTGCTGCACCACCGCCAGCTGCTGTTCCGGCGGCTCATGGTCGCGGCGGCCGACCTCGCGAAGACGCACCGATTCTTCTCGGTCCGCGATCCCGAGCTGCGCAAGCAGCTCACTCCGGACTACGACTTCGGCTGCAAGCGGCCGACGTTCTCCAATGACTACTACCGGGTCTTCACCAAACCGCATGTGCACCTGCAGAGTTCGGGGATCGAGCGGATCGAGACCGACGGCATCGTCGCCAACGACGGCACCAAGACCGCGATCGACACGCTGGTGCTGGCCACCGGCTTCGATCTGTGGGAGGCGAACTTCCCGGCCATCGAGATCACCGGACGAGAGGGACGCAACCTCGGAAAGTGGTGGCGCGAGACCCGTTTCCAGGCCTACCAGGGCGTCACAATGCCCTACTTCCCGAACTATCTGAGCCTGGCCAGCCCGTACGCGTTCCTCGGGTTGAACTTCTTCAACACGATGGAATACCAGATGCGCCACATGGATCGGCTGTTCGGCGAGGTGAAGCGCCGGGGCGCGACGACATTCGAGGTCACCGAGGAAGCCCACACCCGCGACTTGACCCGAATGACAGAACTGGTCGGCGACTCGACGTTGACGGTCGGCTCCTGCGCGACATCGCGGTCCTACTACTTCGATCCGAGTGGTGAACCCTCGCTGCTGCGACCATTGTCCACCCGCAAAGCCATCAAGGAAGCATCGCAGTTCCCATTGAGCGACTATCGAATTGCGTAATCAGAGAGGAAGACCAGCTGTGTCACTTCAGGAGTCGGGCAGCGGTTTTCACGCGCGGCCACATTGGCGGGTCTAGGCATGGCGGGCGTGGGTCTTGCGCACTTCGCCAGGTCCGAGCTGTTCGAGTCGGTGACCGTACAGGCGTTCCCCCGCAACACCCGCGAGTACATCTACCTCAACGGCGCCATCGAGACCGCGCTCGGACTCGGGTTGGCCGCCCGCAAAACCCGCAAGCTGGCGCTCGTCGGTACTGTCGGCTACCTGGCCTACTTGGCGGGCAACGTGGCGCGTAACCGGTAGCGGCCCACCAGCGTCACATCCAGCAGCCGCTGCAGAACGTCCCGGTTCTGCGGTGTGTTCGCGTATCGCATCAACCGGCCCATGTCGATCACCAAAGACATAGCCGCGTGCACGGCGAACCTGGCCTGACCCGGCGTCCACTCGGGCCGTACGGCAACCACCAACTCCATCCACGATTCGACGGTGGAGCGCTGCATGTTGCGCAGGATCTTCTGGTCCGTCGGCGACATGTTGAGCCGCTCGGTGTAGTAGACGTAATCGAGTTCCGGCTGCGCGAAGGACCTCGCCACGTAGGCGTCGATGACCGCGCTCAGCGCGTCCTCGGGGTCCGCGATGGAACCGGTGATGGCCGTCAGTTCCTCCGAGAGCCGGTCGGCCGCGCGCCGGAACGCCGCGGCCAGGATGTCGCTCTTGCCCGCGAAGTACCGGTAGATGCCCGAAGCGGGCATGCCGACCGCGGCGGCGATGTCCTCCATGCTGGTGTCGCGGTACCCCTTGATGTTGAACAGCCGCATCGACTCGTTGAGCAGCGCTTCGTATTTCGACGGCTCGGTGCCCGCCGGGGACGGCGCGGACGGCTGCTCGGTGACGGCGTCGATGTCGGGCAGTTCCATCGCGGTGACCGCTTCCGCGAGATCGGCCAACAGGGCCCGCACCTGGATGGCGGGCAGCTTCGCCCGATGGTCGACGATGCTGCCGATGACCGACAACACGGCGATGGACAGCGTCCAACGTTGCCGTGACGTCAACTCCGGCCGCATGACACCCAGCGGGCGTTGGATGCGGTAGTGGACGGTGCGCATCTGCGCGATGAGCGACGCTTGATCGTCGCCCCGCAGATAACGGCCCTCCCAGCGGTAGAGGCCACCCGATTCCCGGTTCGCCATCGCGGTGTCGGTGAGCGCAGCGACCAGTCGGCGCAACTGCAGTTGCGGATCGTCGGCCGCAGACTCGTCGGCGAAGGCCGTGGCGTCCACCAGCTGCTGTCCCAGGCTCAGCACGGCGTCGCGGAACAGGTCGTACTTGCTCGCGTAGTGCCGGTACAGTGCGGCCGCCGAGATCCCGACCCGGGATGCGATGGATTCCATGCTCACGCCGTAGAAGCCCAGCGTGCTGAACGCCTCGGCGGATGCCCGGGCGATTTGGGCCTTGCGGTCCTTCGGCCGGCGCCGGACCGCGTCACCGCTCGCCGGCCGAGTGCGCGACATGGCAAACACGATAACGGACCATGCGCCTACATATCGGCCCACTTCGGTTGCCAATAATGACCGAACTTGCCCGATCAACCAGAATGGCCATTAACATAAGAGCGTGTTCGGGGCGCTGAGGAAGTTTCTGGGCTTTCAGGTCACCATCGGCGAGCTGATCACGGTCGCGCTGATCATCGGCACGCCGTATCTGCTCGTCGGCGTTTTCTGGTCGACCATGCACACCGAACATCTGCGGCAGATGGCGGGTGCCGACCCGGTCGTCTCGTATCTCGGGTCGATCGTATCCTGGCCGGTGCTGCTGTTCGCGGACGTCTGTATGACATGAACGGGGGAACACGTTGACTGCGCGCCATCATCGTCTCGCCTACACCGGCATCGTCGCCGCCGTCGTGTTGATCATCGGCTTGCTGGCGATGAACTTCCCGGTGTTCATCGACAGCTACGACCAGTACGGCTGGCAGATCAAGTGCGGAACGGGTTACGTCAGCAATCTCACTCAGGCGGCCGCGACCGTCGGTGAGGACAACTACGTCGAGCAGTGCAAGGACGCGCTGCTCGCCCGCCGGATGTGGACGATTTCCATGGTGGTGCTCGCCGGCGCGGTGCTGCTCACGACGCTGGTAGCAGCCGCGACGACCTCGGCGCGCGAGTCGTTGCAGCCGCACCACAACAACGCCTGAACTACCATTCTGGCGGTGAGCACGCCGGACGGCCCAGCGCTGCACCGGCGGCTCGGCACCTTCGATGCGGTGACCATCGGGCTGGGCTCGATGATCGGCGCGGGCATCTTCGTCGCCCTCGCACCCGCCGCGGCCGCCGCCGGATCGGCACTGCTCATCGGTCTCGCGGTCGCCGCCGTGGTGGCCTACTGCAACGCGACGTCGTCGGCGCGGCTCGCGGCGCGCTATCCGCAGTCGGGCGGCACCTACGTCTACGGGCGCGAACGGCTCGGCGAGTTCTGGGGTTTCACCGCGGGGTGGAGCTTCATCGTGGGCAAGACCGCGTCGTGTGCGGCGATGGCGCTGACGGTCGGGTACTACGTGTGGCCCGGCTGCGCCCGCGGGGTCGCGGTCGGGGCGGTCGTCGCGTTGACCGCCGTGAACTACGCCGGGATCCAGAAGTCGGCATTGCTGACCCGCGTCATCGTCGGGCTGGTGCTCGCGGTGCTCAGCGCCGTGGTGGTGACGGTCCTCGGTTTCGGCGAAGGGGGTACCGCCCCGTTGTCATTCGGCGCCGATGCCTCGCTCACCGGCGTGTTGCAGTCCGCCGGCTTGCTGTTCTTCGCGTTCGCGGGCTACGCGCGGATAGCCACTCTCGGTGAGGAGGTCCGCGATCCCGCCCGGATCATCCCTCGCGCGATACCGCTGGCGCTGGCCATCACGCTCGCCGTCTACGCGCTCGTCGCGATCGCCGTGCTGGGCGAATTGGGCAGCGACGCACTTGCTTCCGCGACAGCGCCACTGGCCGACGCGGTGATCCAGGCCGGCTTCCCCGCCCTCGGCGGGGTGGTTCGGGCCGGTGCCGCCGTGGCAGCGCTCGGCGCGCTGCTGGCGCTCATCCTCGGGGTGTCACGTACCACGCTGGCGATGGCGCGAGACCGTCGACTGCCGCACGCGTTGTCCGCCGTGCACCCGCGGTTCGGCAGTCCGCATCGCGCCGAGGTGGTCGTCGGGGTGGCCGTCGCCGCGCTGACCGTCGCCGTCGACGTCCGCGACGCGATCGGGTTCTCGTCGTTCGCGGTGCTCCTCTACTACGCGATTGCCAACGCGTCGGCCTGGACGCTGGGCCGCAGAACAATTCCGGCGATCGGGCTGGCGGGCTGCCTGTTGCTGGCCGTGCTGTTGCCGATCTCGTCGGTGCTCGCGGGCGCGGCCGTCGTGCTCGTCGGCGCCCTGGCCTACCGGCTGCGCCGCTGATCCCTCGGCGGAACGCCGTTGACGCCGTCGACCGACCGCGCATAGGTGGCGACGGCGTAGGCGACCGCCGGCCCGAGCACCGAGAGCGCGTCGGAGTTGATGTTGTCGACGGTGTCTCGTTCGGTCCGGTAGTTCGGATCGAACGGGACCCCCGCCCGGCCACCCCAAAGCCGGGCCTGCACTTCGCTTTTGCGGTGCGAGGCGCCGGCCGTCAGGCCGCCGATCGGGACTCCCGCGGCGAGGAAGGGGTAGTAGTCGGTGAACTGGCTCAGCGGCATGTCGGCGGGCCGCACGCCAGAGGAGTTGAGGTAGGCGGCCAGTGTGCGTTCGATACCGGCCGAGCCCGTGGGCACCGATCGGGTGGGGATATCCGGGTTGGGCTGGGCCGACTGGTCACCGTCGTAGGTGAAGTAGCCGGCGTTGGGCGAGCCGAGCATGTCGAAGTCCAAATACAACGCGATGTCCCGCAGTTCGTCCGGGGAGAGTCCCTGCAGGTACTTCGTCGGTCCGGCCAACCCGTTCTCCTCCGACGCCCAGAACACGAAGCGCACGGCGTTGGTGACCGGTGGCTGCGAACCCAACGCCGCCGCGGTCTCCAGTAGCGCCGCGATCCCCGTCCCGTCATCGTTCACGCCCGGGCTGGCCGCGGAGCTGTCGAGATGTGCGCCTGCGAGTACGACGTTGCGGGCGTCACCGGTCCTGGTCTGCGCCACCACGTTTCGGGTCTTCTTCATGACCGGTTCGCTGTCGAGGACCAGCCGCACCGGCGCTGTGGTGCGCAGCAGGGCGGCGTTGGCGTCGCGGTCGATCACGCCGACGGGAACCGTCAGATCCTGGTAGTAGCCGGGCGTGAACAGGCCGGCGGGGCTGCCGTCCGGTCCCGGGGTGCTGACCACGAGAAGGCCGACAGCGCCTTCGGAGACCGCGGCGTTCTGTTTGTCGACGACCGAGCAGCCGGTGTCGTCGACGACGGCGATCGCGCCCCGCACCGATGTGCCGTCGTAGTCGGAGGTACGGCAGCCGGCGGCTTTCCGGGGCCGCAGCGTGACGGCGTTCAGACCGCCGGGCCCAGTGGTGATCAGTAAAGAGGCCTGGTCGACGGGGAACTCGCGCCCGTTCACCCGTATCGTGGGGTTCCCGCCCTGGATACGGTCGAGCAGTTCGAACTCCGGAGTTGTGACGTCGAATCCCCTGTCGCGCAGAAATTTCGCGACATAGTCGACGGTGGCGTCGTAGCCGGCGGTGCCGTCGGCGCGGTTACCGTCGTTGGCGTCGGCGATCTCCTGCAGCTTGCGCAGATGGGTGTACATTCCGTCGGCGCTGACCTTGGCCGCCAGCTCCTGCGGTGTCGGCGGCGGCTCCTGCGACGCACACGACGTCAGTGCCGCGACGAGCCCGACAACGACTCCCACACTGGCCGCCCACTTCCTCATGAGGCGAGCGGGTGGCGGGTCCGCAGATCGCGGGTGGGCAAGCCGTTGGGGCCATCCTGATCTTGCGCGTAGATTCCGATCGCGTAGGGCACACCCGCTCCGTGGATGCCCAGCGCGGTGCGATCGATGTGGTCCAAGGTGTCGGATGCCTTGTGGTAGTTGGGGTCGAACGGCTGGCCGGCCTCGCCGTCCCAACGCTCGGCCTGCTCGGGTGTCATGTCTTTCTCGGCGCCCGAGAAGGTACCGCCCGACGGGATGCCGGCCAGGGCGAAACCGTCATAGTCGGAGCGGCCGTCGAAAGTCGTGTCCTGCGCCGGCTTTCCGGCCGCATCGAGGTATGCGACCAGGGTGCGTTCGATGCCCGCCGAGCCTTCGGGTATCCGGCTCGGGGCGCCGTCCGCGTCGGGCGGCAGGGACAGGTTTCCGTCGTAGGTGAAGTAGCCCGGATTCGGCGACGCGACCATGTCGTAGTTCAGGTACATCGAAATATCCTTGAGCGCCTCGACATCCAGCGACTGCAGATAGTTGTTCGACCCGAACAGCCCGACCTCCTCAGCGCCCCAGAAACCGAACCGTACCGCGTTCTGCACGTCCGGGGAACCGCCCAACTGCACTGCGGCCTCGAGGACAGCCGCCACGCCGGAACCGTTGTCGTTGATACCGGGCCCCTCCGGAACACTGTCGAGGTGGGCTCCGGCCATCACGACGTTGTGGGTGTCGCCGGTCCTGGTCTGGGCGATGACGTTGCGGGTGTGTTCTGTGCGCACACCTGCATTGAGTTTGAGCGTGGTTTCGCCCGGAGCGGCCCGCAGCTGTTCGCCCTCGACCTTGGAGATGCTGACGACGGGGATCTCCACCTCGGTGTCCTCCCCGAGGGTGCCGCCCATCTCGTCGTTCTCCTCGTTGTTGGCGACGATCAACGCCACCGCGCCCCGTTCGGCCGCCGCCTGCTCCTTGTCCGAGAACGGGCACACGCCACGGTCGACGAGCACGACGGCGCCCTTGACGGGCAGGCCGTCGTAGTCGGAGGCTGTGCAGCCCGGTGTGTCCTCCACCCGGGCGGGCACCAGTGGACCCCACACGCCGTCGGGCCCGGTGCCGATCGTGAAATTCAACGGCTTCGCGGTGATCTCGGCACCGCCGACGGTCAGCGATGGTTCGTCGGCGAACGGCAGCCGCACCTCGAACTCGGGTGTCTGAACGTCGAACCCCTTGTCGCGCAGTATGTCAGCGACGTACTCGACGCTGGCGTCGTAACCCGGTGTGCCCAGCGCCCGGTTGCCGCCGTTGTCGTCGGCGATCTCCTGCAACCGGACCAGGTGCGCGTACATGGCGTCGGCGGAGCTTCGCTGCGCGAGCGTCCTGGCGAACTCCACGGCCGCGGGTGCGACACCGGCCTGCGTCGTGGGCGGCTGCACCGACGGTTGCTCTTTGTCGCGGCCGCATCCGCCGAGCACCACGACGGCGGCCGACATCAGCGCGATTGCTTTCGAAACCCTTGTGTGGCTCATCGCCCACTACGTTAGCGTCGCCGGACCCTTGCGTTGAGCGACGACGAACTCCGCCACGGCGCGCATGCCCGCCGCGTTGGGATGCAAGGGAGCCGGCCTGCCCGGTAGCGGCAGCCCGAACTTCGTGGTCCAGGGATCGGCCGACCAGGCGTGATGCGCTTGGCTGGGCTCGGCGACCCGCACCAGCCCGCACCCGGTGGCGGTCGCCGCCTCGGCGGTCAGCCGCTGCAGCGTTTCGGCGACGTGACGGCCGGCCGCGACGTCGGCCTCGGACAGCGGCGGCGCCGCGGTACCAGCAGGCGGCAGCAGGGTGAGGTAGTCGACGAACAGCACCGTCGCGCGCGGGCAGCGGGTACGCAGCGTCCGACCCACCTCCTCGAGCGACGCGGCGACCTCGGCCAGCGCCGCCTCGCGGGCCCGCGGATCCAGTTGTGCTCGCAGCATCGCGCCCAGCAGCGGCAACTTCCGCATCGCCCGCGGCAGGCCGGCGGCGAACAGCATTGGGACATAGCCGACGTCGTTGCCGCCGATGGTCACCGTCACCAGGTCCTCGGTGCCGTCCAGCACCGAAACCTGTGGTGGTGCACCGTTTTGCGCTTCGCGCAGCACATTGGCCGTAGTCGCGCCGGAATACGTCACGTCGACGAGGTCGAGGCCCAACTTCTCGGCGACCAGGTGCGGGTAATTGCGCGCCGACCGGCCCGCGCGCCGTGGGGCGCCGTCGGCACGGGGCGCGATCCCCGGACCTGCGGCCATCGAACTGCCCAGTGCGACATAACGACTCATGGGGCCGGACTGGATGCCCGCGCCCAGAACCGCTTCGGAATCCGGCCCGCCTGCCGCGCCAGCTGACCCGCGGTGACGGCGGCGGCCATCGCCGCGGCCATGGCGGGCGGATCGGCGGCACGGGTGACGGCGGAGGCCAGCAGCACGGCGTCACAACCGAGTTCCATCGCCAAAGCGGCGTCGCTGGCGGTGCCGATGCCTGCGTCCAGCACGACGGGAACCGAAGCGGACTCGACGATCATCTCGATGTTGTGCGGGTTGGCGATGCCCAGACCGGTGCCGATCGGCGAACCCAGCGGCATCACCGCCGCGCATCCGATGTCTTCGAGCCGCCGGGCGAGCACCGGATCGTCGTTGGTGTACGGCAGCACGACGAATCCGTCGTCAACCAATTGCTCTGCCGCCCTGACCAGTTCGACCGCGTCGGGTAGCAGCGTGCGTTCATCGGCGATCACCTCGAGCTTGACCCAGTCGGTGTGCAGCGCCTCGCGGGCGAGTTGAGCGGTCAGCACCGCCTCGGCCGCGCCTCGGCATCCCGCGGTGTTGGGCAACGGCGTGATGCCGAGGCGGTTGAGCAACTCGAGCACGCCGGTGCCGCCGTCGGCGTCGACGCGCCGCATCGCCACGGTGGTCAGTTCGGTGCCGGAGGCGACGAGCGCCTCTTCCAGCACAGCGAGGTTCGCCGCGCCGCCGGTGCCGAGGATCAGCCGCGAACCGAACTCGCGGCCGGCAATGGTGAGTTTCGTGTCAGCCACCCTGCACCGCCGTCACCACCTCGACGCGGGCGCCCTCGGACAGCGCGGTGTGCCACTCGGACTTCGGCAAGACCGACCAGTCCACCGCGACCGCGATGCCCTTCTCCGGGAAGCCCAGCCGTTCCATCAGCGCGGCGACCGTCGTCTGCGCATCCACTTCAACCGCTTCGTCGTTGACAAGTACCTTCATCGGATTGCTCCAACCGTGATATCGAGTTCGGCCGCGATCCGCTCGGCGGTCCACGGCGCGAGAAGAAACCCGTTGCGCCCGTGGCCCGCAGCGACCAGTGTGCGCTCGTCGAGGCGTTCGACGAGCGGCAGTCCGTCGGTGGTCATCGGCCGCAGACCCGCAGCGCACTCGGCGAATTCGTACTCACCCAGCGCGGGCATCACCGCACAGGCGTCGTCGAGCAATTCGCGCACCCCCGTCACCGCCGGTGCGGTGTCGCGGCCGTGCTCGTACTGGGTCGCGCCCACCACGACTCCGTCGGCGCGCGGCACCAGGTACACCTGCCTGCCGTGAACCCGGGCGCGAATGACCCGCGTGGGTACGGGCATGCAGCCGCGGCGCCACCGCAGCCGCAGCACCTCGCCCTTGACCGGGCGGATCGGCAGATCGGGCCAAAGCTTCGGCGCGTCAACACCGTTCGCGATGACCACGGCGTCGGCGTGTACCTCGGCAAGGTCGGACACCGGCGGCGCCCACTGCACCCCGAGCCGCTCACACAGCGCGGCCAGCGCCCGTACCACCGCGCGATTGTCAACGGCCAGTTCGGTTTCGGCGCGAAACCCGTGCCGGATACCTTGAGCCAGCAGCGGTTCGATGTCGCGGGCGCTCGACGTCACCGTCACCGGATGCCCCTGGGCCGCCAGCCACTCGCCCACGGTCCTGAGGTCAGCGGCGTCGGCGCGGTCGACGGCGACCACCAGGGACTCGCGGGCGGTGACGACCTCGTCGGGCAGGCCGTCCAGGAAACCGCCGTGCCACAGGTGCAGCGACTCCAGCCCCAGTTGCAGCAGCTTCTCCTCGCCGGGCCAGCCCTCGCTGTGCGGGGCGAGCATGCCGCCGGCGACCCATGAGGCGCCCCGCTCGTCGGTGCGGTGCACGCGCACGTTCCAGCCGCCCATCAGCGCGCGGCGCGCCACGGCCAGCCCGATGACGCCGCCGCCGATCACGGCGAGACTTGCGTTGGTCAACATCCCTCCCTTCGCCGGCATGACCCGGATCAGGTGCGACGGTAAGGGCAGGTGCGCATGCCCACTCTCAGTCCCCGGTCCCGGGACTCCCGCGTTCGTCAATCCACACTACCCGCCGGCGTCAGCGACGATCGGGCGTGCGGCGCCGATCGGCTAGCGTCGCGGTGTGCACGAACCTCGGGAGCGCCTGGCCACCGCGTCGCTGTACCTGTGCACCGACGCCCGCCGCGAACGGGGCGATCTCGCGGAGTTCGCCGACGCGGCGCTGGCCGGCGGCGTCGACCTCATCCAGCTGCGGGACAAGGGGTCAGCGGGCGAACAGCGGTACGGGCCGCTGGAGGCGCGTCAGGAACTCGAGGCGCTCGAGGTGCTCGCCGACGCCGCCCGCCGCCACCACGCGCTGCTGGCCGTCAACGACCGCGCGGACATCGCGGTGGCCGCCGGTGCGGATGTGCTGCACCTGGGTCAGGACGACCTGCCGCTGGCGGTCGCCCGCGACATCGTCGGCGACCGGCCGGTGATCGGTCGCTCCACCCACGACGTCGGTCAGGTCGGCGCTGCGATCGCCGAAGCCGTCGACTACTTCTGCGTCGGCCCCTGCTGGCCGACCCCGACCAAACCGGGCCGGCCCGCCCCGGGCCTCGACCTGGTCCGCCACACGGCCGGGGGCGGTACGGCCAAGCCGTGGTTCGCGATCGGCGGCATCGACGCAGCGCGGCTGCCCGAAGTGCTGGCGGCCGGCGCGCGGCGCATCGTCGTGGTGCGGGCGATCACGGCCGCCGAAGATCCTCGAGCGGCCGCCGGACAGTTGAAGGCCGCGCTCAGCGCTGCGGGTTGACGTCCAGCGGGATCGCGGCGAACTCGTCGCGCAGCCGCTCCCAGCTCGCGGCGAAGCCGGGGTGCAGCGGCAGCTCGGCGACCTCCTCGACGGCGACCCAGCGCAACTCGGCGCTCTCCTGGTTGGGAACGGTGTGCAGCATCGCCGGCGCATCGGCGATCACCGTGCTGTAGGTCCAGCTGACCCCGCCGGCCGCGACGGTCTTGGTCTGGACCACTTTGCGCACCGTCAGCTGGTCCTCCGGCAGGCCCGCCTCTTCGTGGGCCTCCCGGATGGCGGCCTGCTCGGCTGTCTCGTGGCTGTCGCGCGCACCGCCGGGCAGACCCCACGTGCCGCCCTGGTGACTCCACGGCGCCCGGTGCTGAAGCAGCACCACGGCAGCGCCGTTGTGGCCGGGGGCCCGCAGCAGCAGGCCGGCCGCACCGTACCTACCCCAGAAGGCCTGGCCCTCGGAAACCACCCAGCCGTCACCGTCGCCACGCACGCCACAAGAATAGGGGCGCCCGCGTTGCCGGAAACTCTTAGACTTCTTTTATAGAGTTGAGAGCGGTCGGAATGACAAGCCGGAAAGCGATGCTGATGAGGACCGCGCGAACGTGACTGTGGAGTTGGCGCACCCGTCGACGGAGCCGCTCGCCTCGCGGTCACCGGCAACACCGGCGCACCAACGCTGGTGGTTTCTGTGGACCACTCCCG
Organism: Mycolicibacterium celeriflavum; assembly: GCF_010731795.1. Lineage (NCBI taxonomy): Bacteria > Bacillati > Actinomycetota > Actinomycetes > Mycobacteriales > Mycobacteriaceae > Mycobacterium > Mycolicibacterium celeriflavum. The sequence goes on from NZ_AP022591.1 coordinate 2,870,440, forward strand.
GCCGGATCCTGACCATCGGGGTGGTGCTCTCCGCGCTCGTCATCGCCAGCGCATTCGCCACCTCGACGACGATCAACGACCGCCAGCAGGCGCTGACCACGGTGCTCAACCACACCGAGCCGCTGGCGTTCGCCGCCGGACAGCTGTACACGACACTCTCCGTGGCCGACGCCGCCGCGGCTACGGCGTTCATCGCCGGCGCGGAGCCCCGCGACGTCCGGCACCGCTACGAACAGGCGATCACCGACGCGTCGGTCGCCGTGACACGGGCGTCGAGCGGGCTCACCGACGAGGAGCTGGTGCAGTTGCTCGGCCGGGTCAACGCCGAGCTGTCGATGTACACGGGTCTGGTCGAGACCGCGCGCACCAACAACCGGTCGGGCAATCCGGTCGGCTCGTCCTACCTGTCCGAGGCGTCGGCGTTGATGCAGACCCAGATCCTGCCCAGCGCGCAACGGCTCTACGAGGAGACCTCGGCACGGGTGGACGCCGAGACCAGCGCATCGACCCGGATCCCGGGTCCGGTCATTCTCGTGGTCCTGGCGACGCTGTTGTTCGGCGTGTTCGCCAACCGCTGGCTGGCCCGCCGCGCCCGCAGGAGGATCAACATCGGCTTCGTCGCGGGCGGCCTGGCGGTGCTGATCATGTTGATCTGGGTGGGAACGGCGCTGATCATCTCGACCGCCGACAGCCGCAGCGCAAAGGACACCGCCGCGGAGTCCCTGAAGACCATCACGAACCTCGCCATCACCGCCCAGCAGGCGCGCGCCGACGAGACGCTCTCGTTGATCCGGCGCGGCGACGAGGAGGTGCGCAAGCAGTCCTACTACCAACGCATCGACATGATGCAGCAGCAGCTTTCGGAATACCTGGCTCGTGACGACGCCATCGACAAGACCGATCTCGCCGAGGCCGAGCAACTGTTGAAGAAGTGGCGCGCCGCAGACGACCGGATCAACGCCTACATCGGCGTCGGTAACTACCAGGCCGCGACGCAGGTGGCGTTGGGCACCGGCGAGGACGACTCCACGCCGGCGTTCAACAAGCTCGACGAGGCGCTGAGCAAGGGCATCGAGGAGAGCCGGAACCAGTTGCGCAACGACATCATCAACGCTCACCGGGTGTTGTCCGGCGCGACCGTCGGCGCCGCGGTGCTCAGCGTCGTCGCGGCCATCGCGGTGGCGCTGGGGCTCTGGCCGAGGTTGAGTGAGTACCGGTGATGCTCAAGCTCTTCGGGATCCTCGTCAGCGCCGCACTGGTGCTCTCCGGTTGCGGGCAGGCGGCGTCGGTGACGTCGACGCCCAGTGTCACGCTGGCGCCGCCGACCCCGGCGGGCATGGAGGAGCTGCCACCCCGGCCGGTGAGCCCGCCGGACGAATCCGAGGACGAGTGCAACCGCACGGCGAGCCTGCGACCGTTCAACACCAAAGCCGAGGCCGATGCAGCGGTCGCAGACATCCGCGCGCGCGGGCGGTTGGTCGTCGGGCTGGACATCGGCAGCAACCTGTTCTCGTTCCGCGACCCGATCACCGGTCAGGTCACCGGATTCGACGTCGACATCGCCGGTGAGATCGCGCGCGACATCTTCGGCACCCCGTCCCAGGTGGAGTTCCGCATCCTGTCGTCGGCCGACCGTATCGCGGCCCTGCAGAACAACCAGGTCGACGTCGTCGTCAAGACCATGACGATCACCTGCGAACGCAAGAAGGTGGTCGGCTTCTCCACCGTCTACCTGACTGCCAATCAGCGCATCCTCGCACCCCGCGACTCGACGATCCGGCAGGCGTCGGACCTGTCGGGCCGGCGGGTGTGCGTCGCCAAGGGCACGACGTCGCTGCAGCGGATCCAGCAGATCACGCCGTCACCGATCATCGTCGGGGTGGTGACGTGGGCCGACTGTCTGGTGGCGCTGCAGCAGCGGCAGGTCGACGCGGTCAGCACCGACGACTCGATCCTGGCCGGTCTGGTGTCACAGGATCCGTATCTGCACATCGTCGGGCCGAGCCTCAACGAGGAGCCCTACGGCATCGGGATCAACCGCGAGAACACCGGATTGATCCGCTTCGTCAACGGCACGCTCGAACGTATCCGCCGCGACGGCACGTGGAACACGTTGTACCGCAAGTGGCTCACGGTGCTCGGCCCCGCGCCCGCGCCGCCGGTTGCGAGGTACTCCGACTGATGTCCGAGACGCAGCGCGAAGAGCTCGACGAGGGGCCGGGCACACAACCGGCGAGCTTCGACGACATGGGCATGGACTCGGCGTCGACCGTCCGGCCGATGGCCACCCAGGCGGTGTTCCGGCCGCAGTTCGACGACGACTCCGAGGGCGGCTCGGTGGGCACCGGCGACACCGAGCCGCAGGACCACACCACGACGACGAGGGCGTTGTCGCGGACGCGCCGCCTCGGCGGCGGCCTGGTGGAGATTCCGCGGGTGCCGGCCAAGGACCCGCTCGGAGCGCTGATGTCCAACCCGGTGGTCGCCGAGTCGAAACGGTTCTGCTGGAACTGTGGACGTCCCGTCGGTCGCTCCGGCGGCGGTAAACGCGCCCAGTCGGAAGGCTGGTGCCCGCACTGCGGTAGCGCGTACTCCTTTCTGCCACAGCTGAATCCGGGTGACATGGTCGCCGACCAGTACGAGATCAAAGGCTGCATCGCGCACGGCGGACTGGGCTGGGTGTACCTGGCGTTCGACCACAACGTCAACGAGCGGCCCGTCGTGCTCAAGGGTTTGGTGCACTCCGGCGACGCCGAGGCGCAGAAGATCGCGATGGCCGAACGGCAGTTCCTCGCCGAGGTGACCCATCCCGGCATCGTGAAGATCTACAACTTCGTCGAGCACGAGGACAAGCACGGCAACCCCGTCGGCTACATCGTGATGGAGTACGTCGGCGGCACCTCGCTCAAACAGGCTAAGGGCGAGAAGCTGCCCGTCGCCCAGGCGATCGGCTACATGCTCGAGATCCTGCCCGCGCTGGGCTATCTGCACTCGATCGGGTTGACCTACAACGATCTCAAGCCCGAGAACATCATGATCACCGAGGAACAGCTCAAGCTGATCGACCTCGGCGCGGTGTCCACGATCAACTCGTTCGGCTACCTCTACGGCACCCCGGGATACCAGGCGCCCGAGATCGTGCGCACCGGGCCCACGGTGGCCACCGACATCTACACCGTCGGGCGCACCCTCGCCGCGCTGACACTCAACTTGCGCACCCGCAAGGGCCGCTACGTCGAGGGGTTGCCCGAGGACGATCCGGTGCTCGCCGAGTACGACTCGTTCGGCCGCGCCCTGCGCCGGGCCATCGACCCGGACCCGCGGCGCCGGTTCGGCAGTGCGGACGAGATGTCGGGCCAGCTGCTCGGCGTGCTGCGCGAAGTCGTGGCGCGCGACACCGGTTCGCCGAAACCCGGTCTGTCGACGGTCTTCTCGCCCGCCCGGTCCACGTTCGGCATCGATCTGCTGGTCGCCCACACCGACGTGTATCTCGACGGGCAGGTCCATTCGGAACGGTTGACCGCCCAGGAGATCGTCAAGGCGCTGCCGGTCCCGCTGGTGGACCCGACCGATGTCGGCGCGGCGGTGTTGTCGGCCAGCGTGTTGAGCCAGCCCGTCCAGACGCTCGACCAGCTGCGGGCGGCTCGGCACGGGGCGCTGGAGTCCGAGGGCATCGATCTGTCCGACTCGGTCGAGCTGCCGTTGATGGAGGCGCGCGCGCTGCTGGACCTCGGCGACGTCGCCAAGGCCACCCGAAAGCTCGACGACCTGGCCGAGCGCGTGGGCTGGTCCTGGCGGCTGGTCTGGTTCAAGGCGGTATCCGAGCTGCTGACCGCCGACTACGAGTCGGCCACAAAGCATTTCACCGAGGTCCTGGACACCATGCCCGGTGAGCTGGCGCCGAAGTTGGCCCTGGCGGCGACGGCTGAACTGGCCGGCGGCGCCCTCCAGCAGGCCCCCGCGGGCAAGTTCTACAACACGGTGTGGTCGACCGACAACGGGGTGATCTCGGCGGGTTTCGGACTGGCCCGCGCGCAATCTGCGGCCGGTGAGCGGGACGCCGCCGTGAAGACGCTGGACAAGGTGCCGGCGATGTCGCGGCATTTCACCACGGCACGGCTGACCAGCGCGGTCACGCTGCTCTCGGGCCGGTCGTCGAGCGAGATCACCGAGCAGCAGATCCGCGATGCCGCCCGCCGCGTGGAGGCGCTGCCCGACACCGAACCGCGGGTGTTGCAGATCCGGGCGCTGGTGCTGGGCACCGCGATGGACTGGCTGGCCGACAACACCGCGAGCACCAACCACATCCTCGGGTTCCCGTTCACCGAGCACGGGCTGGCGCTCGGCGTGGAGTCGTCGCTTCGCGCCCTGGCCCGCGTGGCCCCCACCCAGGCACACCGCTACGCGTTGGTGGACCTCGCCAACAGCGTCCGCCCGACGAGCACGTTCTAGCCGCGTCCTGGCGATTGCGGCTTGGCAAAAGTCCCCGTGATCGCCGGCAGCCCGACACGATGCGAGCCTACGGAATCCGTAGGCGGCGTCAGCAAACCGAGCCCCGTGCAGCGCTTCTTTACAGCATCCGCGCATGTAGTAACAGCCAATGGTCTGCGCGCGGAATCCGTAGTAATCTGCATCACAGGTTGAGGTCACAGCCAACTGCAGAGGTCATCGGGGGTTTGAACTCCCGAGTGCGGCTTGGAGAAACAGTAAGGCGCCCCTGACGGCATCCGCGGTTTCATATGCGTCTCGACAACAGGAGTGCACCGTGTCCGCTGTAGGAACCTGCAGGGTGTTCCGACCGGATCCCCGGTCGTTCGATCGGTGCGAACACCACCACCGCGCCAGCTTCTCCGCGTCTCACCGAAACGGTTCGACGGTCCTCGTGACGGTCGACGGAGAACTCGATGCGACCAACAGTCGCGCCCTCGCCGGATACGTGGAAGGACAGATCGCGGGCACCAGACGCCTGGTGATCGACCTTCGGCTCGTCGACTTCTTCGGCACGGCGGGGTTCGCCGCCCTGCACTACATCAACGTCATCTGTTCGCGGTACGGGATCGACTGGGAGGTGCGTTGCGGCAGGCAGGTGCGCCGGCTGCTGGCCATCTGCGATCCGGCGGGCGAGCTGCCGCTCGACAAGCCGCGCTCACTGCTCGACGAGGTGGGTGCAGGCGCGGGCGATCGCGAGCTCCTCATCAGTGGGAACCACTAGCACCGTCGTCGGAGAACTGTCGGCCGAGATACGCCGGGCGGTCTTTTCGGGGCTCGCGTTGAGCCGTTCGTCAAGTTCGATTCCCAACGGCGCCAGCCCGCTCAGCGCGTCGCGACGCACCGCCGCATCGTTCTCGCCGACTCCAGCCGTGAACGTGATGACGTCGACGGAGCCCAGCAGCGCCAGGTACGCACCGATGTACTTGCGCAGTCGGTGGATGTACACGTCGTAGGCCAATTGTGCTGCCGTATCACCGGATTCGATGCGCTGATGCAGGATCCGGAAGTCGATCTCACCGCCGAGCCCGAGTACGCCGGAGCGGCGGTTGAGCATCTTCTCGATGTCCTCGACACCCATGTTCGCGGTGCGCCACAGGTACACCAGCACACCGGGATCGATGTCTCCGGACCGGGTGCCCATCACCAGCCCCTCCATCGGAGTCAATCCCATCGAGGTGTCCACCGGGCGCCCACCGACGATGGCGGAAGCCGATGCGCCGTTGCCCAGGTGCAGCACGATCTGGCGCAACGACTCCAGCGGCTTCCCCAGATACGCGGCGGCCTGTTCGCTGACGTACTGGTGCGACGTGCCGTGGAAGCCGTATCGACGGATCTGCCACTGCGCGGCAACGTCACGGTCGATCGCGTACGTCGCGGCCGCAGGCGGCAGATCGTGGAAGAACGCGGTGTCGAAGACCGCGACATGGGGCAGGTCGGGCAGCGCCTTGCGGGCCTCCTCGATACCCAACAGTGCGGGCGGATTGTGCAGGGGCGCAAGGGCGGACAACTCGTCGATCTCGGCGACCAGCGCGTCGTCGATGAGCGTCGGCCGATAGATGTCCGGACCACCGTGCACGACCCGGTGGCCGACGGCGACGAGCCCGAGCGTGTCGAGCCGCTGCCCTGACTCCGCCATCTGGTCGAACGCCTTCTGCAGCGCCTCGGCGTGGTCGCGGACCTGACCCTCACCGATCCGTTCGACGATGCCGTCCACCACCATGTTTTCTGAATCTGGTTCGACAACGGCGTATTTGAGCGAGGACGAACCCGAGTTGAGCACCAGCACGCTGCGGGCCATCAGAGTGTCTGCGCCTGGATGGCCGTGATCGCGACGGTGTTGACGATGTCCTCCACCAACGCCCCGCGTGAGAGGTCGTTGACGGGTTTCTTCAGCCCCTGCAGCACCGGTCCGATCGCGATCGCGCCCGCGCTGCGCTGCACCGCCTTGTAGGTGTTGTTACCGGTGTTGAGGTCGGGGAAGATCAGCACCGTCGCGCGGCCGGCCACCTTCGACTCCGGCATCTTCGACTTGGCCACCGACGGTTCCACCGCAGCGTCGTACTGGATCGGCCCGTCGACAAGCAGGTCCGGCTCCCGCGCTATCACCAATTCCGTAGCCGCTCGGACCTTCTCGACTTCTGCGCCGGCCCCGCTGGTGCCCGTCGAGTAGGACAGCATCGCGACCCGTGGTTCGATTCCGAAGCTGGCCGCGGTGCGTGCCGACGAGATCGCGATGTCGGCCAGTTGCTCCGACGTCGGGTCCGGCACGATCGCGCAGTCGCCGTAGGCCAGCACCCGGTCGGCCAAACACATCAGGAAGATGCTCGACACCGTCTCGACGTCGGGCAGCGTCTTGATGATCTCGAATGCCGGCCGCACCGTGTGCGCGGTGGTGTGCCGCGCCCCGGAGACCATGCCGTCGACCATGTCGTTGTAGACCAGCATGGTGCCGAAATACGAGACGTCGTGGATGGTCTCGCGGGCCTGTTCGACGGTGACGCCCTTGTGCTTTCGCAGTTCGGCGTACTGTTCGGCGAACTTGTCACACAAGTCGCTGGTCTGCGGGTTGAGCACGGTGGCGCCGGAGATGTCGACGCCCAGTTCGGCTGCGCGGGGACGGATCTGCGACTCGTCGCCAAGGATCGTCAGGTCGGCGACGCCGCGGTGCAGCAGTCGGCCCGCGGCGGTCAGGATGCGGTCGTCGTCGCCCTCGGGCAGCACGATGTGTTTACGGTCGGACCGGGCCCAGTCCAGCAACTTGTAGGTGAACATCTGCGGGGTGACCACCGCCGGGATCGGGATCGCCAGCTGCGCAAGCAGTTCTCGGGTGTCGACGTGCGCCTCCATCAGCGCCAGCGCCGTGTCGATCTTGCGAACCGAGGCCGCCGTCACCCGGCCGCGGGCCGATGCCACCCGGCTCGCCGTCTCGAACGTTCGAAACTCGGTGGCGATGATCGGTAACCGCAACCCCAGGCCCGACACCAGCGCGGCGATCGCCGGATGCAGTTCCAGCCCGCCGTTGAGGATGATGCAGGACAGTGACGGAAAGCCTTCGGCGGCATGGGCGCTGGCCAACGCGAGCACGACGTCGGACCGGTCACCCGCCGCGATGACGGCGACGCCCTCGGTGAGTCGCTCGAGCACCCGTTCGGCGGTCATCCCTGCGACCATCAGATCCATCGCCTCACGCGACAGCAGCGCCGGATCACCGCTGAGCAACGTGCCTTCCACCGCCTGCTGCAGTTCGGTGACCGAGGGCGCGACCAGCAGCGGCTCCTCCGGCAGCGCGTAGCACTTGGGCTCGAAGCCCTTCAGCGCGTCGGTCACCGCGGACAGTTGAGCGGGATCGCAGCGGTTGGCGACGACCGCCGCGGTGTGCGCATGCTGGGCGGCGATCTCGCCCAGGCAGATGTCGACGATGTGGGCGACCTGCTCGGGAGTGCGGTCCTTGGCCTTCACCGCCAGCACCACCGGGGCGCCGAGGTTGGCCGCGATACGCGCATTGGTCGACAGCTCGCTGGGCGCGGCGACGTCGGTGTAGTCGCTGCCGACGATCAACACTGCGTCGCAGCGGTCGGCCACCCGGTGGTACCGGTCGACGATGTCGGCCAGTGCGCCGTCGGGGTTGTCGTGCAGCTGCTCGTAGCCGACGCCCACGCTGTCGTCGTAGGACAGTCCGGCGGTGCTGTGCTCGAGTAGCAGCTCGAGGATGTAATCCCGGTCCTCGCCGAGCCGGGTGATCGGCCGGAAGACACCGACTTTGGCCACCGTGGCCGTCAACCGGTGCAGGATGCCCAGCGCGACCGTCGACTTGCCGGTGTCCCCTTCGGGCGATGCCACGTAAATGGCGGATGAGCGCTCGCGCGAAGACAACGGCTCCGAGACGGGATCGGCGGGCACGCGCCCCAGCCTAAGGCAATCTCATCCGGCGGTCGGGTCCATCGGCACGTCGACGGTGGCCGCGAGTCCGCGGTGATCGGAACCCGGAAGCGCCACGGTGTAGGCCACCGTCGCAGCGCAGTTGCGCGTCAGCACGTGGTCGATGCCGATCACCGGCGGGCTCCACGGCTTGCTGGGATAGCTGCGGGTCATGCCCGCACCGGCCTGTTCGGCGGCATCGCGGTACCCCTCGGCCAGCAGCGCCCGGAAGGGGCGCATGTCGTAGGTGGCGTTGAGGTCGCCGGCGACGACGACCGCGCCGGAACCGGCGTCACGGGCGACGGCCCGCATAGTCTCGGGCAACCGCGCGATGTCGCCGCTGAACCAGCGCAGCGGCTGCACCCACGGCGCGGCCAGATGCACGGCGAGCACGGTGAGGTCGGCCCGCACTCCGGGCACCCGGACGTGGGCGCGAAGCATCGGCATCTGGTAGCCCGCGACGGACGCGGCCGCCACGATCGGATGCCTGCTCCACACGCCGATGCCCGCCGCCATCGGGCGCGGGTCGAGCACCCGGTGGCCGAACACGGCGTCGAGTCCGGCGGCCGACAAGGCGTTCGCGGCCTCCGGTGTCATCTCCTGGACGACGAGCACATCCGCCGAGCCGGTCGCCAGTTCGACGACCGCGCGCGCGTCGGCCCGGCCCATCCCGAGGTTGGCGGTCAGCACCCGTAGCGCAATCGAGGGCACCGAGGTCTTCTCCGGCCCGAAGTACCGCGGGGCGAGCACGGCGAGCATCGCCAGGCACAGCACCGCGGCCAGGATCGTCGGCACCCACCGCCGCGCGACCGCGAACAAAACCATGGCGGCGATGCCCGGCGCCGTCAGGTACGGCGCTGCCGCGGCGAGGATCAGCACGATCTCGTGATCGATCGGCAGATAGCGCGACAGCAGCCCTGCGAGCGCCACCGCGAATGCGAGCGCGCCGAGGACCGTTGCCGGTACTCGAATCATGTTGTGCTGGTGGGGATGTCGGGATAGTCAGCCGAGGCGGCGCAGCCGCGGCTCGAGGTCACGCTGGAAGAGCTCGAGGAACCGGCGCTGGTCGTGGCCGGGAGCGTGGAACACCAGGTGGTTCAGCCCCCACTCGACGTACTGGCCGACCTTCTCGACGGCCTCGTCCGGATCCGATGCGACGATCCACCGTTTGGCGACCTGCTCGATGGGCAGTTCGTCGGCGGCCTTCTCCATCTCGATCGGGTCGTCGATGGAGTGCTTCTGCTCGGCGGTCAACGACAGCGGCGCCCAGAACCGGGTGTTCTCCAGCGCAAGCTCGGGATCGGTGTCGTAGGAGATCTTGATCTCGATCATCCGGTCGATGTCGTCGACCTGTCTGCCGGCAGCCGCTGCACCTTCGGCGACCGCAGGAATGAGTTTGTCCTTGTAGAGTTCCTCGCCCTTGCCGCTGGTGCAGATGAACCCGTCGCCCGCCCGCCCCGCATACTTGGCGACCACCGGTCCGCCCGCCGCGATGTACACCGGGATGCCGCCCTCGGGCACGTCGTAGATCGACGCTCCCTTGGTGCGGTAGTACTCGCCATCGAAATCAACGCGGTCACCCAGCCACAACTCGCGCATCAGCTTGACCGACTCCCGCAGCCGGGCGAAGCGCTCCTTGAACTCCGGCCAGTCGCCCTCGTATCCGGTGGCGATCTCGTTGAGCGCCTCACCGGTGCCCACGCCGAGGAAGATCCGGTTCGGATACAGACATCCCATCGTGGCGAACGCCTGCGCGATCACCGCGGGGTTGTACCGGAATGTCGGGGTCAGCACCGACGTGCCGAGGATCAGGTTCTTGGTGCGCTCGCCGACGGCGGTCATCCACGCCAGGGAGAACGGTGCGTGGCCGCCCTCGTGACGCCATGGCTGGAAGTGGTCGCTGACCGTCGCACTGTCCATGCCGTGCTCTTCGGCCGCCACGGCCAGCTCGACCAGTTCCCGCGGCGCGAACTGCTCCGCCGACGCCTTGTATCCGAGTTTCAAGTCCACACGTCGTTTCTACTCCACCCTCCTAAACTCGCGGCATGGCAGCAGAGCTGAGGGCCATCACCGACAGCGTCCATTTCGCCTACACCGACCTGGTCAACTGGACGCTGGTCACCGACGACACCGGGGTGGTGTTGATCGACACCGGCTTCCCCGGCAACCGCGACGACGTCTTGCGGTCGATGCGCCAGCTCGGCTTCGACGTCGACGAGCTGCGCGCAATCCTGTTGACGCACGCGCACATCGACCACTTCGGCTCCGCGATCTGGTTCGCCAGAACGCACGGCACGCCGGTGTACTGCCACGCCGCCGAGGTGGGCCACGCCAAGCGGGAGTATCTCGAGCAGGCCTCGCCGGTCGACATCGCCAAGCACATCTGGCAGCCGCGCTACCTCACCTGGTCGGTGGCGATCACCCGCAAGGGCGGCATGGTGCGCGACGGCATCCCCACCGCGCAGGCCCTCACCGAGGAGGTCGGGGTGGGCCTGCCGGGTAAGCCGATGGCGATTCCGACGCCGGGCCACACCGGTGGGCACTGCTCTTTTCTCGTCGACGGTGTGTTGGTGAGCGGCGACGCGTTGGTCACCGGTCATCCGCTGTTGTCGCGCGGTGGCCCACAACTGCTGCCGAACCTGTTCAACCATGACCAAGACGGCTGCGTGCGTAGCCTGGCCGCGCTGGGCCTGCTGGACGCCGAGGTGCTGCTGCCCGGGCACGGCCCGGTGTGGCGGGGGTCGATCCGGGAAGCAGCGGAGGCCGCGGCGGCCGGGCGCGGCTAGACGATTTTCTGGTAGCCGAGCAGGAAGACCGCGGTCAGGCACAGGCCGCAGGCGACCACGATCGTCGGCATCAGGATCATGGCGTCGAGCTCGTCGTCGTCGAGCACGTCGCTTTCGAATCGGCCGAACAGCACCCGCGCCACCCCGGTTCGCCGGAACGTGTGCACCATGCCGCGGACGGCTCTGCTCTCGCGCCGTCGGCCGATGAACACCCTCGACGCCACCCCGATCAGGACAGTCAGCAGTCCGGCCGCAACCAGCAGCCAGCCGACCATCGTCTGCGATAACGCCACAATCACCCCCGGTGTCTGCGACACCTCGACCCAGCTTATCGGCCGGGGCGCAGGTCCTTGGCGAACGCGATGGGATACCCGTCGCCCTCGGCGGGCAGCGGCTCGGCGAGGCGGGCGTAGCCCGCGGACAGATACAGCGCCTCGGCCTCCGGCTGGCGGTCACCGGTCGTCAGGTAGACGCGGGCATAGCCGCGGACGGCGATCTCCCGCTCGAGTTCACCCAGCAGCGCCTTGGCGTAGCCACGCCGGCGGTGGTCGCTGTCGGTCCAGATCCGCTTGAGTTCGGCGGTGTCGGCATCGAATCGGCGGAACGCACCGCCGGTCACGGGTCGTCCGGCGCGCATACCGATGAGCAGACCGCCGTGCGGGGCCTCGAACTCGTCGGCGGGGTGGCTGCGCAGCCAGGTCATCACCCGTTGTTCGGTGCTGCCGTAGCGGCGGGCGTACTCGACCGCGAGTTCGGCGAGAAGCGGCGCGGCCAGCGGATCGTCCTGACTGACCGACACGAAGCGGAGTTGATGGACTGCGGCGGACTCGCTCACGCGCTTATCCTTCCGCAATGACGTCGGAGCCGAGCGTGTCGGGCAAGGTGGCTTTCATCACCGGAGGGGCGTCCGGCATCGGTGCGGCGCTGGCGACCAAGCTCGCTGACGGTGGCGCGGAGATGTGGATCGCCGATCGCCAGATCGGTCCGGCACAGGAGTTGGCACAACGGCTCAACAGCGGTGGCGCAAAGGCGCATGCGGTCGAGCTCGACGTGCGCGACTATCCGGCGTTCGAGCGCGTCGTCGCCGACGCGGTGCAGCAATCCGGGCGGATCGACTTCCTGTTCAACAATGCCGGCATCGGGGTGGGCGGCGAGATCGACTCGTACACACTCGACGACTGGAACGACGTCATCGACGTAAACCTGCGCGGCGTGGTGCACGGCATTCAAGCGGTCTATCCAATCATGATCCGTCAACGCTCCGGCCACATCGTCAACACCGCCTCCATGGCCGGCTTGATGACGAACGGCAGCCAGGCGAGTTACGCCGCCACCAAACATGCCGTGGTCGCGCTCTCGCGGACGCTGCGGGTGGAGGCCGAGCGTCACAATGTGCGGGTCTCGGTGCTGTGTCCGGGCGTGATCCGGACACCGATCCTCACCGGCGGCGAGTACGGACGCCTCAACCTTCCCACCGCCAGCAGCGACGACATCCTCAAATCCTGGGAGCAGCTGCGGCCGATGGCGCCCGAAAAGTTCGCCGACCGCGCCCTGCGGGCCGTCCTACGGAATGACGTGATCGTCGTGGTGCCCGGCTGGTGGAAGATGATTTGGTATCTGGAACGGATCTCACCGGCGTTGACGCTGCGGCTTGCGAAACGCGTGCTCAAACAGTGGCGTGAACTGGAGTCGACGCCCTGACGCCACTCAAAACGGCGGTGGTCCCGAATTACCTTGTGCGCGTTCGGTGTTGATGCGTGCGGCGCGGTTGGCGGCGCGGGTGGGCATCATCGCGCCGCGTTCCGCACCAGACGGTAGTGCGTGCTTGGGCGGCGGGAGGTCGGTGGCGGTGGTGTCCCAATCGGGGAAGAAACTTCGACACCCCGGATGGGTCGTGTAAGTGCGGCCCGTCGGCGCCGTCCACACAACGGTGCCATCGGAAAACAACAGCAGCGCCCAGTCCCCCACCCAGAAAGTCTTCAAATGGTGGTGTTTACGGCATAAACAGATCAGATTGGCCGCGTGCGTGACTCCCAGCGGATACGGGATCACATGGTCGATATCGCACAACACCGCGGGCACCGCGCAGCCGGGAAATCTGCAGGTCAAATCCCGCGCCCGCACGAACGCCGCCAACCTGGCGCTGGGCCGGTACCGCGGCTCAGGCTCGGCGGCCGGCAGCCTCAGCGGCCGTAGTTTGGCGCCGTCGCGCAACAACTCCGCCAGCATCGGGGTCGGTAGCGGCGTGTTGTCGGGCAACAAAGCCGTCCCGCTGTCCCGGCGCTCTTCTGACGGCGATTGCGCGGCCGCGGGAGCGTGTGGCACGGCGTTCAATTCCTTGGCCGCGTCGATGGCGGTCTGGTCGGCGATCACGTTGATCACCACCGACGACTTGGGCGCCGGATTGCCAGCCGCCGGGCACTGCGGTGATCCGCACGCACACGGCAGGACGTCGTTGCCGTTGCCGATCGCGGCGAACGCATCTGCGCGCCGCTCGGCGGCCGTGCGCGGATCGTCGTCACATACCCCTGCGACCATCGCCGCGACCCGCTTCTTCCACACCTGCGCATCGTGGGCCAACAGCCGGGCCCACACCGAGGTGGTCCCGGCCTCGTCCTCGTAACCGCCGACGACGAAGTCGCGGGTCCGCGCATTCTGGCGGGCGATGATCACCGCCTCCGGATCGAACCGCTGCACCAACGCATCCACCGCGTCATCGAGCCGGTCATCCGACAGAGGCCCCCACTTCAGTGCCCTCTCGGCCACCGCCGCATCGATGCGCGCCCACACCTCGTCCTCAGTGATCAGCCGGGTGCGCCAGGTGATCGCCGCGACCACCCGACTGGAAAGCCGACCCTCCCGAAACAGCGCGGCCACTGCGGGTAGGTGATCGCGCAGCGTCTCGGCAATCCGCATCTGCCCCGAGGCCTTACGGTGACTGATCGACATCGCCGCAGCGATCTCGGCAGCCGTGCTGTCCCACGGATCACACAGCCACCACTCCCGCGGATCATCGGCAGCCTCGCGCAACCGGCGCGCGGTCAATTCCCCCACCGCCGCACTCCGAAGCGCCCCGGCAGCGGCCTCAGCGCGGGTGGCCTCCTCAATCGTGGCCACCAACCCCGCCTCGTCAACGCTGTCGAACATATGTTCGATATTGCCATAAACCACTGACACGTCGATGATTAATGCGCGCTCAGCCCACTTCCGAGCCAAACTTGACAGGTGTAAAGTTCCGCCGCATGGACAACATCATGGGTAGGACCATCGCGATCACCGGCGCCGCCCGCGGCATCGGTTACGCGACCGCGAAGGCGCTGCTGGCGCGCGGTGCGCGCGTGGTCATCGGCGATCGTGATGTGGCACTGCAGGAGTCGGCCGTCGCTGGGCTGACCAAGCTCGGCTCGGTGTCGGGCTACCCGCTCGATGTCACCGACCGGCAGTCGTTCGAGACGTTCCTCGACAAGGCCCGGGTCGACGGCGGCGGCCGCATCGACGTGTTGATCAACAATGCCGGCGTTATGCCGATCGGCCCGTTCCTCGAGGAGTCCGAGCAGTCGATCCGGTCGACGCTCGAGGTGAACCTGTACGGCGTGATCACCGGCTGCCAGTTGGTGCTGCCGGAGATGATCGCGCGGCGCAGCGGCCACATCATCAACATCGCCTCGCTGTCCGGGCTGATCCCGGTGCCGGGTCAGGTGGTCTATGTGGGCGCCAAGTTCGGTGTGGTCGGATTGACTGCGGCGCTGGCCGACGAGGTCGCGCCGTACGGCGTCGACGTGTCGGTGGTCATGCCGCCGTTCACCCGCACCGAGCTGATCTCGGGCACCAAGGAAACGATCGGCACCAAGCCGGTCGAGCCGGAGGAGATCGCCGCGGCCATCGTGAAGACCCTCGAGAAGCCGAAGACGCATGTTGCGGTCCCACCGTTGCTGCGCTTCACCGCCCAGGCCTCGCAGATGTTGGGCCCGCGCGGGCGGCGCTGGATGAATCGCAAGCTCGGGCTCGACAACGTGTTCCTCGAGTTCGACACCGCCGCGCGCAAGAACTACGAGGACCGGGCCCGCACCGCGCAGGGCGTCGTCGAGGACTGACTTTCTGCGGCGAGGGCTAGTTGTCGAACCGCGGCGGCGGGTCGCCGAGCCGGTAGGCCTCGATGACCTCCACGCTGTCGAAGAGTTCCTCGAAGTCGAACTGGTAGTCGTCGGCGGTGCCGACGAACACGACATGTACGACGTCCGCGACGTCGTCGGCGGTCAGCACGATCGTCGTCACGTTGACGAGGTCCTCATCGGGCACGTCGGCGTGCGACGGCGGGTAGAACCACAACGCCGACTCCTCATCGGAGAGCTCGTCGTCGAACACCCAGCCCCGCTCGGTGATTCGCGCGTCGAAGGCCTCCAGCACGGCCGCCGTCGCGGTCTGGTCGGTCAGCGCGTGCATCACACCGTCGGGCACCCACCGCTCATTGCGGGCGACCTGACGCTTGCGCCGGCGCGCCTTCTTCGCATCGCTGCGCCTGGACACCTACCCGAGCGCCTGGTCCAGGTCGGTGAGCAGATCGTCACTTCCCTCCAGCCCCACCGAGATTCGCACCACACCGTCGCCGAGCCCGACGGCCGCGCGGCCCTCCGGACCCATCGCGCGGTGCGTGGTGGTCGCCGGGTGGGTGACCAAAGACTTGGCGTCGCCCAGGTTGTTCGAGATGTCGATGATGCGCAGCTTGTCGAGGAACTCGAACGCGCGGTCCTTGGTGCCGCCACCGAGCTCGAATGTGACCACCGTTCCGCCCCCGGTCATCTGGCGCTTGGCCAGGTCGTACTGGGGATGCGAGTCCAGGAACGGGTAGCGCACCCAGCTCACCGCGGGATGGTTCTCCAGGAACTCCGCGATCCGCTGCGCCGACGCGTTCTGGTAGTCCACTCGAACCGCCATCGTCTCCAGGCCTTTGAGCAGCGTCCACGCATTGAACGGGCTCAGCGCGGGCCCGGTGTGGCGCATCAGCTTCTGGACCGGCTCGTCGATGTAGGTCTTGTCGCCCAGGATCGCGCCGCCGAGCACCCGCCCCTGCCCGTCGATGTGCTTGGTGCCCGAGTACACGACGACGTCGGCGCCCAGCGGGAAGCCCTGCTGCAGGATCGGCGTGGCGAACACGTTGTCCAGCACGACTTTTGCGCCCGCGGCATGGGCGAGGTCGCAGACCGCCGCGATGTCCACCAGTTGCTGCATCGGGTTGGACGGGGTCTCGAAGAATACCGCCGCCGTCGGCACCGAGAGTGCCTCTTCCCACTGCGACAGGTCGTCGCCGTCGACGAACACCGTCTCCACACCCCAGCGCGGCAGGATCTCGTTGCACACCACGAAGCACGACCCGAACAGGCTGCGCGCCGCGACCAGCCGGTCGCCCGCCGCCAGCAGCGCACCCAGCGATGTGAACACCGCCGCCATCCCGGACGCGGTCGCGAAACAGGCAGGTGCGCCTTCGATAAGCCGCAAGCGCTCCTCGAACATCGAGACCGTCGGGTTGCCATATCGGGAGTAGACGTAGCGGTCACTTTCACCGGTGAACGCCCTTTCCGCCTCGGCGGCGGATGCGTAGACGTAGCCCGAGGTGAGGAACAGCCCCTCGGCGGTCTCTTCGAACTCCGACCGCAACAGCCCGCCGCGCACGCCGATGGTGGCCTGGCTGACGCCGTCGGGCAGTTCCGCGGGTGTTCGGACGGACGGCACGGGCTCCTCCGGGCCAGATGTCATGTCTGCTTCCAGGGCAGGCCGACGGCCTTCCACCCGGTGCGCCCGCGATGACGATTCTCGTCGAGGTTGCCCTCGAAGCCGTCGAGCACGTTGTACGACGGCGCGATGCCCGCCTCGGTGGCGGCCTCGGCGGCGCCGATCGACCGGTTACCGGACCGACACAGGAACACCACGGGCCTTTCGCCAGGGGTGATTCCCGCGGACTTCAGCTCTTCGACGAACGACTCGTTGTGCGTGCCGTCGACGCGATTCCATTCGATGAACAGGACATCACGCTGCAGCGAGGACAGGTCGGGCACGCCGACGAAGCGCCACTCGGCGTCGGTGCGGCAGTCCACCAGCACGGCGTCGGGGGTGCCGGCCAGCAGTGACCATGCCTCTTCGGGCGTGATGTCTCCGGCATAACTCACGATCGTTGAGTGTCCCACAGCTATCTGGGCCCGGGGGAACAGACCTTCCAGGCGTCGCCGTCGCGCACGAACGTCATCTCGACCACTTTCTCGTCGTCCGGCGCCTTGTCGAAGTGATACGTCACCGTGGCGGTGGCGCGGTTCCCGTCGATCTTCACGTCGGTGACGTCGTCGACGAACCTCTCACCGCGTGTGTCGACCGAGTTGCTCTGCGCTGCAAGCACTTCTGTCTCAGTGCCGACGTGCGCGGGACACGTGTAGCTGCTGAAGTCGGAGTAGTTGCGCCGCTGCAGCGCGTCGTTCTGCGCCACCACGGCCCGGGCCACCTGCTGATCGGCGGGCGGCTCGTCGTCCTCGAACAGATTCAGCAGGCCGATTGCGATCACCACGAGCACAAAGAGGGTGAGCGCGATCAGGAACGGCGCCGCGGTCGAGCGGTCACGGGGTTCCGGCCCGGGTTCGGGCTCTGGGTCCGTCACTGCCTACCAGAGCCTGCGCAGCGCGGCGGTGACGCGCCGAGCGCGGTCGCGGGCGACGATCGGATCGGGTGCGGTGGCCAGCGCCACCGCCAGTCGCCGCCTGGCCTCTGTCTCGTCGGGACGGTTGAACAGCCGCACGTCGCTCTCGGCGACGGTGAGCGCCTCGGCGAGCACCACCGACGGGTCGCCGCCGATCACGGGATTCGCCTCCGCCCCGGCGTAGGTGACCTCCGCGGCGGCCGGCGAGATCATGATGGTGTCGACGGGCAGTCCCAGGATCGCGCGGGCGTGCAGCTCGAACTCGGAGAGTCGTTGCGAGCGCAGCGTGACCAGGCCGCTGTCATGCGGTCGCGGGCGCACGTTGTCGAAATAGACCTCGTCACCGCTGACCAGCAGCTCGACGCCGAACACGCCGCGGCCGCCCAGCGAGTTCACGATCCGCGCGCCGATCGACTTCGCGGCGTCCAGCGCGGCCGGCGCCAACCGCTGCGGCTGCCACGACTCGAGGACGTCGCCGTCGGCCTGGCGGTGCCCGATCGGCTCGCAGAAGTGCACCGCGGGGCCCGTCGGCCCGACGGTGCGGATCGTCAGCAGCGTGACCTCGAAGTCGACCTCCACCACCGACTCGACCATCACCCGGCTGTGCGGCATCCGGCCGGCGGCCACGGCGCGCTGCCAGGCGGGTTCGACGTCCTCGGGGCGGACCAGCACAGACTCGCCTTCGCCGGGCGCCGAGGCGATCGGCTTGACCACCAACGGAAAGCCGGAGTGCTGCGCGATCGCGGTCAGTTCCTCGGTCGAACCCGCGAACCAGAACGGCGCGGTGGGCAACCCGAGCTCGTCGGCGGCCAACCTGCGCAGCCCTTCCCGATCCAGCGACAGCCGGGTGCTGCGTGGGGTCGGGAACACCTCGACCTCGCCGCGTTCGGCGACCGCGATCAGCGCATCGGCCGCGATCAGGCCCGCCTCGGCCACCAGGTAACGCGGGTTTTCCTTCTCGATCAGCGCGGATAGCACTTCGGCGTCGTTCATCTTGGCGACGATCGGGCGGTCGGCCACCCCGTGTGCGGGGGCGTCGGCGTAGCGGTCGACCGCGATGACCTCGGCGCCGAGCCGCTGGAACGCCAGCGCCAACTCCCGGCTCAGTTCGCCCGAGCCGAGCAGCATGACAGAGGACGGACCGGACGTCCCCGCGGCAGGTTCCGGTCCGGTCGCCGCCTCACCGGCGTCGAGCGGCGTCTGGTTGTCAGGGGTGTCACTCATCGCGCATCCAGCCTGCCAGACGTCGGCTCAACCCGAGATACCAGACTGGTCGAGCTGTCCGCGGAACTGGCGCATGGCGGCGATGAGCGCGGTGAACGTACGGTGCGCCGCGGTCAGCTCGGCATCGGACAGTCCGACCAGCGCGTCGTGCGTGCGTTCGGCCAGCGGGGTGAAAAACCCTCGCGCGACGTTCATTCCGTGATCGGCCACCCGAAGGATCACCTTGCGGCGGTCCAGGGGGTCGGACTCCCGCCGGAAATGGCCGGACGCGATCATCCGCTCGACGAGGTAGGTGATCGCCGCGGCCGACATGCCCATCCGCTTGCGCAGGTCCCCGGCCGTCAACGGCGACCCCTGCGTCTCTGCGACCATCACATACAACAGAGCGCGAAAGTCGTTGGCGGCGACGTCGTGTCGGCTCGCGAACAGCCTGCCGATCCCGTCGGATTCGGCGTTGATCGCGCGCACATCGGCGGCGATCGTCGCCTCCAGTGCGTCGCGGTCCTCCGGCACGCCCGAAAGCATAAGCCGTTTGCCTGTTCGTTAAGTATCTGAAATATTCGTAGTCATGTCCCGGCGCATCTCCTGGGTACTCGCGATACTCGTCGTGCTGGTCTCCGGTGCCCTGATGGCGCTCGTCGGCAGCGACGACTCGAGCGCCCGGTCCCCGGTTCCCGTACCCGACTCTGCGGAGTCGGCGCGCGTCGACGCGCTGCGGGCGCAATTCCCCGGCGGCGACCGGGTTCCGGCGATAGTCGTGATCACCCGCGACGACGGCGCGCCGCTGAGTCCGGACGACGTCGCCGCCGTCAAGCAGCGCTGGCCCGCGGCCCAGGTGTCGGCCGACGGCGTGGCCGCGCTGGCGGTGGTGCCGATGGACGCCGACCTCACCGGGTTCGCACTCACCGATGAGGTCGAGAAACTGCGTGCGGCGGCCTCCGACGGCCTGCCCGCAGACCTGCGCAGCGAGGTCACCGGCGGCCCGGCGTTCGGCGCCGACATCGCCGACTCCTTCTCCGGAGCCAACTTCACGCTGTTGGCCGTCACCGCGGCCGTGGTGGCGCTGCTGCTGATCATCACCTACCGCTCCCCCGTGCTGTGGCTGGTGCCGCTGGCAGTGATCGGCTTCGCCGACCGGGCGGCGGCGGTGCTGGGCAGCGCGGTCGCCCAAGCGTTCGGCATGAGCCCAGACGGTTCGACGTCGGGCATCACCAGCGTGCTGGTGTTCGGCGCGGGCACCAACTACGCGCTGCTGCTCATCTCGCGGTACCGGGAGGAACTGGGCCGCACGGCGAACCACCGCGACGCGCTGGGCACCGCGGTGCGCCGGGCCGGTCCGGCGATCGTCGCCAGCAATGCCACCGTGGTGCTGGCCCTGCTCACGCTCGTGTTCGCCTCGTCGCCGAGCGTGCGCAGCCTCGGCGTTCAGGCGGCGGCCGGCCTGGTCGTGGCCGCGGTGTTCGTGATGTTGGTCCTGCCGCCGCTGCTGAGCCTGTTCGGCAAGCGGCTGTTCTGGCCGTTCGTCCCCGCGGTCGGGGCCGAACCGCTCACCGACAGCGGCGTTTGGCACCGCATCGCAGAGGCGGTGGCCCGCAGGCCCGGCCGCGTCGCCGCGGTGACCGTGGCCGGCCTGGCGGTGTTGTCCCTCGGGATATTGAGCACACCGGTCGGGCTGTCGCAGACCGAGCAGTTCCGGGTGCAGGCCGAATCGGTCAGCGCATACGAGACGCTGGCCGACCACTTCCCCAGCGGCCTGACCGACCCGACCCGCGTCATCGCGTCGACGGACCGCGCCGCCGCGGTGCAGCGCGCGATCACACAAACCGCCGGTGTGGTCTCCGCGAACCCGGCCGGACAGAGTCCCGGCGGGCTGACCCAGTGGTCGGTGGTGCTCGACGCCGAGCCGGCTTCCGAGAATGCCTTCGAAACCATTGACGCCCTTCGCAACTCAGTGCGCAGTGTCGACCCCGGCGCGCTGGTCGGCGGATCCGACGCGACCGCCCGCGATGCCAGCGCCGCCGCCTCCCGCGACCGGATGGTGGTGATACCGGCCATCCTGGTCGTGGTGCTGGCGGTGCTGTACGTGTTGCTGCGCGCCGCGCTGGCACCGCTGATCCTGGTGGCGGTGACCGTGTTGAGCGCGCTGGCCGCACTGGGCCTGGGCGGCTGGGCCAGCGTTCACCTGTTCGGTTTCCCCGCGCTGGACAACACCGCGCCGCTGTTCGCGTTCCTGTTCCTGGTGGCGCTCGGCGTGGACTACACGATCTTCTTGGTCACCCGGGCCCGCGAGGAGACCCCCGAACACGGCACGCGCGACGGGATCGTCCGCGCGGTGTCAGCCACCGGCGCGGTGATCACCAGCGCGGGCATCGTGCTGGCCGCGGTGTTCTGCGTGCTCGGGGTGCTGCCGCTGATCGTGCTGACGCAGGTCGGCATCATCGTCGGCCTCGGCATCCTGCTCGACACATTCGTCGTGCGCACGGTCATCATCCCGGCGCTGTTCACGCTCATCGGACCACGCATCTGGTGGCCGGCGCTGCCTGTCCGGTTCGCCGAAACCGACGTTTCGGTCGGTCAGCGCGAGTGAAAACGACCACAACGTCGATCTCGGCGACGGCGTGGCGCCTGTAACGTCGTGTCATGACGCAAGCGCCCGAATTGCCGCCGCTGCACATGCGTCGCGACGCCTTCTCACCGACGCCGGCGCTGGGTCAGATCCGCGAGACCACGGGTGTGCGCACCGTGACCAATGCGTTCGGTATGACGGTCTACCTGATCACCCGGCACGACGACGTCAAAGAGGTGCTCTCGGATCACGAGCGGTTCTCCAACGGCCGGCCACCGGGCTTCGTCCTTCCTGGCGCGCCAACGCTTTCCGACGACGAGCTGGCCCGTTCCCGGGCGGGCAACCTGCTCGGGCTGGACCCACCCGAACACCAGCGGCTGCGGCGGATGCTCACCCCGGAGTTCACGATCCGCCGAATGAAGCGGCTCGAGGCGCGCATCGTGGAGATCGTCGACGCTCAGCTGGACCTGATGGAAAGTGCCGGGGCGCCCGCCGATCTCGTCGAGCATTTCGCGCTGCCGGTCCCGTCGCTGGTGATCTGCGAGCTGCTCGGGGTGCCCTACGAGGACCGCGCCGACTTCCAGCACCGCAGCGCTCGCCAGCTCGACCTTTCACTGCCGATCGACGAGCGGCTGCAGTTGCAGCGGGCCGGCCGCGCGTACATGCGGTCGCTCGTCGAACGCGCGCGCCGGGCGCCGGGCGACGACATCCTCGGAATGCTGGTGCGCGAGCACGGTACCGAGCTCACCGACGACGAGCTCGTCGGCATCGCCGGGCTGTTGCTGCTGGCGGGCCACGAGACCACGTCGAACATGCTGGGCCTCGGCACCCTCGCGCTGCTGCGACATCCCGAACAGCTGGCGCAGGTGCGCGACAATCCCGACGCGGTCGCCCCCGCGATCGAGGAGCTGCTGCGCTGGTTGTCCATCGTGCACACCGCCATCCCGCGGATCACCACCACCGACGTCGAGATCGCGGGTGTCGGTATCCCGGCCGGGAAACTGGTGTTTGCATCGCTGCCGTCGGCCAACCGCGATCCCGACTTCCTCGACGCCCCAGACGTTCTGGACATCGGCCGCGGCGCAGCCGGGCACCTGGCGTTCGGCCACGGCGTGCACCACTGCCTCGGCGCGCCGCTGGCCCGGATGGAGATGCGGGTGGCGTTTCCCGCTGTGTTGCAACGCTTCCCAGCGCTACGGTTGGCCGAGGACTTCGCCGATGTGCAGTTCCGGTCATTTCATTTCATCTACGGTCTGAAGTCGTTGTCAGTCGACTGGAGGTGACGCAATGAGGGTGCAGGCCGACCGTGACGTGTGCATCCAGGCGGGCAACTGCGTGATGAGCGCGGGCGCGATCTTCGACCAGGACGACGACGGGATCGTGGTGGTGCTGGTGGATGAGGTGCCCGACGATGAACTCGATCACGCCCGCGACGCCGTGAAGCTCTGCCCCTCACAGGCTTTGCGGTTGATCGACTAGTCGTCGCGGTCGAGGTCGAGCACGCCGGCGCGCACCAGCAGCAGCACGCTGACCACCAGCACCCAGATGGGGAAGGCCAAGACCAGCCACGTACTGACGTCCGCCGCCACCAAGAGCACGAGAGCCGTGACATACGTGACAATGACCAGCCAGCGTGGCATCAGGTTGGTCCGCAGCCAGATGGTGGCCAGCGAGATCATGAACACCGCCGCCATCCGCAGCCCGTATGTGGTGCCGAGGACGTCGAGCATCGCGATACCGAAGTCCGCCACCTGATCGCGGGCCATGACGTCGGCCTGATCCGCCCTGCTGGCGACCAGCCCGGCGGCCACCGCCGACATCGCGAACGTCATCGCCAGGAAGAGCAGACCGCTGCCGATGAACACCGACGAGAAGAACTTGTCCTCGTAGCGCCCGAACCCGTCCCGGATCACGCCGATGAACCACAGGAACGCGATGCCCGCGAACGGGGTCAAGATCCCCGACAGCCGAAGCTGGCCGCTGGCCCCGGCGATCCACTGCGACCCCGGCTCGGCGCCGGCGGGCACCGCGGTGCGGACGAGCACCAGCGCGGTGCCGAACAGCAGCGCGAACAACACCCCCGCCAGCGCCGCCGCGCGCGGGGTCGTCAGCCGTCGCAGATGTCGATCGGCGGGATGGGTCGCCACGCGGTCATGGTGTCACTGAGGCGCCCGAGCCTGCGTACAGATCGCGGATGTCGGCCGAAACGTGATCTGTCCGCAGTCTCGGCGCAAAGGATTACGGCTGGCCGGGGCGCAACTGGATCATCAACCCGTTCGCCTCGGCGAGCAAATTGTCGTCGGGATCTCGCAACTCGGCGTTCACGAAGGCCTTACGCCCGTCGGCCTCACGCAACCAGCCGCGCGCCGTCAGCTCGGTGTCGATGGGGGTCACCTTGCGGTAGTCGACATGCAGGAAGCCGGTGCGGCTGATCGGCCGCCCGACGGCGTGGATCACCATGCCGAACACGGAGTCGAACAGCAACGGCAGCACCCCGCCGTGTACGGCGTAGTTGCCGCCGACGTGATATCGGCTGAATTGCACCTTGAGGTCAACCCCGTTCGGGTCGAGCCTCACCTGCCGGTACGGCGGCATCAGCAGGCTGCCCGCGCCGGGAAGCGACGGCACCCGGTTGGCCGGGCCGACGCCCTCGGCCGCTTCGAACGGATCGAGCAGCGCCACCAGGGCCTCGGCCCGATCCGCGGCCTCGTCCCAGGTGTCGCTGTCGGGGTCGGCTGACACGGCCAGGTCCTGCGCCCGGCGCATCGCGGCCAGGAACCGGCCGAAACCCGGACCGGGTTGGGCGCGTTGAAAGTTCGGGAATCCGCCGTGTTTGTCGTAGTCGGGGTCGACGAGGTGGGGATCGGTCAC
This sequence comes from Mycolicibacterium celeriflavum, assembly GCF_010731795.1. Taxonomy (NCBI): domain Bacteria; kingdom Bacillati; phylum Actinomycetota; class Actinomycetes; order Mycobacteriales; family Mycobacteriaceae; genus Mycobacterium; species Mycolicibacterium celeriflavum. Next base: position 2,894,978 of record NZ_AP022591.1, read on the forward strand.
GGATGCGCCAGGATGTCGCGTCGCACGATGGTCTGATCCCGGCCGGGGCCCACGCCGATGCACGAGACATGCGCGCCAGCAAGCTCTTCCACCCGCAGCACGTAATCGCGGGCCTTGGCGGGCAGATCCTCGAATGCGCGAGCACCGGAGATGTCCTCCCACCAACCGGGCAGTTCCTCGTAGACGGGTTCGGCGTGCGCGATGTCGGACTGCGTCATCGGCATGTCGTCGAGACGCTTGCCGTGCACGCGGTATCCGACGCAGACGGGCACGGTCTCGAGGCTGGAGAGCACGTCGAGCTTGGTGAGGAAGTAGTCGGTGATGCCGTTGACCCGGGTGGCATACCGGGCGATGACCGCGTCGAACCATCCGCACCGTCGCCGCCTGCCCGTGGTCACGCCGAATTCGCCGCCGGTCTTGGACAGGTACTCACCGTTGGCGTCGAACAGTTCGGTCGGGAACGGACCCGAGCCGACCCGGGTCGTGTAAGCCTTGAGGATGCCGAGCACCGTGGTGATCCGCGTCGGCCCGATGCCGGACCCCACCGCGGCGCCGCCCGCCGTCGGATTCGACGACGTCACAAAGGGATACGTACCGTGGTCGACGTCGAGCAGGGTGCCTTGGGAGCCCTCCAGCAGCACCGTCTCGCCCTTCTCCAGCGCTGTGTTGAGCAGGTAGCGGGTGTCGGCGATGCGGTGTTTGAAGCCCTCGGCCTGGTCGAGCAGGTTGTCGACCACCTCCGCGGCGTCGAGCGCCTTGCGGTTGTAGATCTTGACCAGCACCTGGTTCTTGAATTCCAGTGCAGCGTCGATCTTTTCGGCCAGCAGAACCGGCTCGAGCACGTCGGCCATCCGGATCCCGATGCGCGCGATCTTGTCTTGGTAGCAGGGGCCGATGCCGCGGCCGGTGGTGCCGATCTTCTTGCTGCCGGCGTAGCGCTCCACGACCTTGTCGATCGCGACGTGATACGGCATCAGCAGGTGCGCGTCCGCCGAGATCAGCAGCCGCTCGGTGTCGACGCCGCGATCGACCAGCCCCTGCAGCTCGGCGAGCAGCACACCGGGATCGACCACCACACCGTTGCCGATGACGTTGGTGACGCCGGGCGTGAGGATCCCCGACGGGATCAGGTGTAGGGCGAAGTTCTCACCCGTGGGCAGTACGACGGTGTGGCCGGCGTTGTTGCCGCCCTGGTACCGCACGACCCACTGGACGCGCCCCCCGAGTAGATCGGTGGCCTTTCCTTTGCCCTCGTCGCCCCATTGCGCGCCGATGAGCACGATTGCCGGCATGGCTTGGTCTCCCGTTAATCTGCATCAACACTGTGCAGCCGGTGAGCTACCTTATCCCAGCCGCTTGTGAGGAGCCGTGTTGAGCGCCACTGACGTCGCAGTGTTGCTGTTCGGCGGCCGGCGACTGCCTCGTGCGCTGCGGGCTCTGCCCGTCGCCGATGACCCCGATGCGCCCTGCCGACGCCTGATCGTCGTCGGCTCCGACGCTGACCTGGCGACGGTGCTGACCCGGCTGATGCGCACCGACCGGCTCGGCGTCGAGGTCGCGCACGTACGGCGCCCGTGGCAGGCGCGACGGGCCCTGCGCGGCAGCGCCGCCCGGGTTCCGCTCATCCGCGACGACGCCGGCACGGTGGTGGTCGGCGCCGCCGAGTGGCGGGGCGAGCCGGCCGGCCAGCCGCTGCACGGCGAGGCCGTCGTCGACGACACCGTGCTCTTCGACGGCACGGTGCCCGCGGTGCGAATCGAGCCGACGGGCGCCATGCCCGGCCTGCGTGCGACTGTTGTCGGCGCACGCCCGCGGCGCTGGGTCGCAGGCCGCGCCGCCCAGCTCGGCACCATCGGCGCCCGCGTCGTCCGCGACGGCGCGCCTGCGGCCCGCCCGGTCAAGCGTTCGACGTTCTACCGGCACACCGAAGGGTGGCTGCGGGTCGGGTAGTCCCTCGCCGAGGGCTGCGGGTCGCTCAACGACTCGGCGAGACCGACGCAATGGCGGAATCCACCCGCATTTTTCCGCCATTACGTCGGTTTCGAGGAAGCGGTAGGTTTCGTGAGGTGACCATCCGCCCGCTGCACCAGTCGGTGCGGCCGAGCCCGATCTTCCTGGCGATCGTCGCGACAACGGTGGTCGGCGGCGTGCTGGCGTGGCTGGCTGCGGACACGGTTGAACCGCTCGCCTACGTCGGCGTGTTCGTCTTCGTCATCGCCGGCTGGGTGGTCACGCTGTGCCTGCACGAGTTCGCGCATGCATACACCGCGTGGAAGTTCGGTGACCACGACGTCCCGGTCCGCGGCTATCTGACGCTGAACCCGCTGAAGTACTCGAATCCGCTGCTGTCGATCGGGCTTCCGGTGCTGATCATCGCGATCGGCGGAATCGGGCTGCCCGGCGGCGCGGTTTGGGTGCGCACGTCGTTCATGACGAAGCGCCAGAAGTCTCTGGTGAGCCTCGCGGGCCCGGGCACCAACCTGGCGTTCGCGGTGCTGCTGTTGGCTCTGACCGCGCTGCTGCGCGACTCAGGGCGTTCGGTGTTCTGGGCCGGTGTGGCCTTCCTCGGGTTCCTCCAGGTGACGGCGTTCGTGCTCAACATGCTGCCGATCCCCGGCCTGGACGGCTACGGCGCGCTGGAGCCCCACCTGAGCCCCGACACGCAGCGGGCGCTGCAACCCGCAAAGCAGTGGGGGTTCTTCATCCTGCTGCTCCTGCTGCTGACGCCGGGGCTCAACCAGTGGTTCTGGGACCTCGTGCTGTGGTTCTTCGACATCTCCGGCGTGCCGCGCCAGCTGGTCGGAGCAGGCAATTCGTTGACGAGGTTCTGGTCGGCCTGGTTCTAAAGCGTGGGCCCCGACGCACGAAGGCGCCGAGACCTTGCATCATATGCGTACTTCCGCATACATTGCAGGCATGGGGGCCGGCCACGATCACAGTCAGCGCGACACCCGCGTCAGCCGGATGGTCATCGCCGCGGCGATCCTGACCGCATTCTTCGTGCTCGAGCTGGTCACCGCGCTGCTGATCAATTCCATCGCGCTGCTGGCCGACGCCGGCCACATGCTCACCGACCTGGTCGCGATGTTCATGGGCCTGACCGCGGTGCTGCTTGCCCGCCATGGCAGCGCCTCGCCCGCCCGCACCTACGGCTGGCATCGCGCCGAGGTCTTCACCGCCGTGGCCAACGCGGTGCTGTTGCTGGGGATGGCGGTGTTCATCCTCTCGGAGGCATTCGAGCGGCTGGGCGACGCGCCGGAGGTGCCCGGCGTGCCGATGATCGTCGTCGCGTTGGCGGGTCTGGTGGCCAACGCGGTCGTCGTGTTGCTGTTGCGGGCGCACTCGCAGAACAGCCTGGCCGTGCGCGGCACCTACATGGAGGTCGTCGCCGACACCGTCGGCAGCATCGGAGTGCTGATCGCGGGCATCGTCACGGTCACGACGGGCTGGCCGTACGCCGACGTCGTGGTCGCCGTGTTCGTGGCGCTGTGGGTGCTACCACGGGCGATCTCGCTGGCGCGCGCGGCGTTGCGCATCCTGTCGGAGTCGTCGCCCGCCCACATCGACGTCGAGGAGCTACGCACCGCGCTGTGCGCCGTCGAAGGCGTGACCGAAGTGCACGACCTGCACGTGTGGACGTTGGTGCCGGGCAAGGACATGGTCACCGCGCACCTGACCAGCGACCGGGACTCGGCGTCGGTGCTCGACGACGCGCGTGCGGTGCTCACCGCGCGGGGACTGGACCATTCGACGGTTCAGGTGGAACCGCCCGACGGCGGCACCGACTGCAGGTGCGAAGCGGAGTAGTCAGGCAAGCCCGAGTTCGGCCCGCGCCGACGGGTCGCAGTCGTCGAGCAGATCGAGGCAGCGCTGGTTCTCGTCGGTCTCTCCGATCGCGTCGGCCGCGCGCGCCAGTGCAGCCACACAGCGCAGGAATCCGCGGTTCGGCTCGTGACGGAACGGGACCGGACCGAAACCCTTCCACCCGTTGCGCCGCAACTGGTCCAACCCGCGGTGGTAACCAGTGCGCGCGTAGGCGTACGCCGTGATGGCCCTGTCGTCGGCCAGCGCCTCCTCGGCCAGCGTCGCCCATGCGACCGAGGCCGACGGATGTGCGGCCGCCACGATCGCCGGCTTCTCGCCCGCGGCGAGCTCGGCTTCGGCGTCGCTGTCGCCGGGCAGCAGCACCGGATCCGGCCCCAGAAGATCACCCATCCGTGTCATGGCCTCATTGTGCCGTGTGCGCCGCCGGGGCCGATGGGCGCACGGGTCCGAGCGACGGGCCGGACCAGTGACTAAGCTTCCCGCCGTAGCGTCGTAAGGGAGGACCGCAGCAGGCATGTCGAACCCATCAGGGCCTGACCAGCCGGAAGACGTATCGGCCGCGCCGGACGCTTCCGACGTTGAAGCCTCCGAGAACTCCGAAGCGCCCGAGCCGGCCGATTCGACGCCCGACGAAGCGCCGCACGATCGGGAATCGGTGACCGAGGTGATCGAGCAGCACGGCGACCACGAGCCCGCGACCGAGGTGATGGCGGCCCAACCACAGTCCGGGGCCGCTGCGGAGACTCAGGAGGGCGAGCGCCGATTCACCGCGCCGTCCGGTTTCGACGCCGGCACGACGCAGCGGATCGACACCCCGGCCGATCCGGCCACGGAGGTGTTCTCCTCCCCATCCGAAGCAACCGGACAGCAGAAACCAGTTGCCCCACAAGTCATTCCCCCGCGTGGCGAAGCGCCCAAGCCACCTGCGCAGCGCCGCAGCTGGGGCTGGGTGGTGGCCGTGGTGCTGGTGATCGCCGCGCTGGTCGCGATCGCGGTGCTCGGCACCGTGCTGCTGACCCGGGACTCGCAGCCCAAGGTGTCGCAGGAGGAGATGGTCCGCGCCGCCATCGAGGAGTTCGACACGGCGATTCAGAGCGGTGATCTGGCGAAGCTGCGCGGCATCACCTGTGGAAGCAAACGGGACAGCTACGTCAAGTACGACGACAGGACCTGGGCGGAGATCCACGAGCGGGTGAGCAAGGCCAAGCAGTATCCGGTGGTCGCAAGCATCGACCAGGTGGTGATCAACGGCGATCACGCCGAGGCGAACGTCACCGCTTTCATGGCTTATGCACCTGCGGTCCGGTCGACCCGCAGCTTCGACCTGGAGTTCCGCGACGACCAGTGGAAGATCTGCCAGGCGCCGCAATAGCGGATTTCACCCGTCGGCGGTGACCGAACGGCCGGCGCTGTGCAGATCCCGGCACGCCTCGATGACGCGTTCGGTCATCGACGCCTCCGCCTTCTTCAGATAGCTGCGCGGGTCGTAGGCCTTCTTGTCTCCGACCTCCCCGTCGATTTTCAGCACGCCGTCGTAGTTGGTGAACATGTGCGCCGCGACGGGCCGGGTGAATGCGTACTGGGTGTCGGTGTCGACGTTCATCTTCACGACGCCGTACCGCAGCGAATCCTCGATCTCGGTCTTCAGCGAACCCGAACCGCCGTGGAAGACGAAGTCGAAAGGCTTTGCGTCCGAGGGCAACCCGAGTTTGGCGGCCGCGACCTTCTGTCCCTCTGCGAGCACCTCCGGGCGCAGTTTGACGTTGCCGGGCTTGTACACGCCGTGCACGTTGCCGAACGTCGCCGCCAACAGGTACCTGCCGTGTTCGCCCGCGCCGAGCACCTCGACCGTCTTCTCGAAATCGTCTGCGGTGGTGTAGAGCTTGTCGTTGATCTCGTGCGCCACGCCGTCTTCCTCGCCGCCGACCACGCCGATCTCGATCTCCAGGATGATCTTCGCCGCGGCGGCGACCTTGAGCAGTTCACGGGCGATCTCGAGGTTCTCGTCGATCGGCACCGCCGACCCGTCCCACATGTGCGACTGGAACAGCGGCTGCCCGCCTTCAGCAACGCGTTGCTGCGAGATCGCCAGCAGCGGACGGACATAGGTGTCGAGCTTGTCCTTCGGACAGTGATCGGTGTGCAACGCCACCGTGACCGGGTACTTCGCGGCGACGACGTGGGCGAACTCGGCCAGTGCGACCGCGCCGGTGACCATGTCCTTGACACCTAGGCCGGACGCGAATTCGGCTCCGCCGGTGGAGAATTGGATGATACCGTCGCTGCCCGCGTCGGCGAAGCCCTTGATCGCGGCGTTGACGGACTCCGACGACGTGCAGTTGATGGCCGGAAACGCGAACCCGTGCTCCTTGGCCCGGCCGAGCATTTCCGCGTACATCTCGGGCGTTGCGATGGCCATGAGCGGTCCTCTCGGCGGTTTCGGTGATTATCCCACCGAACGGCCCACCTCACATGGTCAAGACCATGCGGTACCGGGCCCGACCCTCCTCCATCGCGGCGTAGGCCTCGGCGGCCTCTGCCAGCGGCCGCTCCTCGATTCGCGCCCGCACCCCACTCTGCACGGCGAACCGCATCGTCTCCTCGACGTCTCGCGACGTGCCCGACGGATGCCCGCTCACGCTGAGCCCTTCGTTGATCAGCTGGATCGGCGCGATCGGCAGGGGATCGGCGGTCACACCGATGATGACGAGCTCCCCCTGTGGCCCGAGTCCCCCGACGGTGTCGGCCATCGCCTGCGAATTGGCCGCCGTCGCGAGCACCACCGCGGCACCGCCGAGTCCCTTCAGCGCCGACGCGACATCGACGGCCCGGGAGTCGATGTAGTGGTGAGCACCCAGCTCTCGGGCGTCGGCCTCCTTGTCCGCACCCCGCGCGATCGCCACGGTCTCGAAGCCCATCGCGCGGGCGAACTGCACGCCCAGGTGCCCGAGACCTCCGATTCCGAGCACGGCCACGAGATCGCCGGCCTTGGCCCGCGTTTGGCGCAGGCCGTTGAAAGTGGTCACACCGGCGCACCCCATGGGAGCGGCCTCGGCGAACGACAGACCCTCGGGAATGCGGGCCAGCGCCGTGACCGGAGCGGTCACCGATTCGGCGTAGCCACCGGGATAGTGCCAGCTCGGCACCTGCATGCGCTCGCACTGCATGAACCGCCCCTTGCGACACGGCACACATCGGTTGCAGTTGCCGCCGAACCATCCGACGGCCACCCGGTCGCCCACGGCAAAGTCCCCGTCCTGCACACCTCTGCCCAGCTCGGCGACCGTGCCCGCGATCTCGTGGCCCAGCGTGATCGGCCACTGCAGGTTCGGGAATGCGCCGGCCACAAAGCCGTGATCGGTGCCGCATACCCCACATGCGGCGACGTCGATTCGCACGTGATCGGGGGGCGGCGACGTGGTTTCCACCTCGGCGAGGGTCAGGGGGGCGCCTACGGATTCGACGAGAACCGCCTTGTGAGTCGGCATGACCGGAACATTATCGACGGCATATCGGCCGCGTCGCGCTTCGCCGTTTCGGGCCAGGCACCCGGTGGCCGGTATCTTGGGGCACTGTGACGATCTCGGCCCTTGCGGCGACCGACCAGCTGGCGCTCATGCCGGACTTCCTCGACCCGATGACGCTGCTCGGCTACTTCGGCACGTGGGCGCTGGTCGGGCTGCTGGTGGTCATCTTCGTCGAGTCAGGGGTGTTGTTCCCGATTCTGCCCGGCGACTCGCTGCTGTTCGTGGCGGGCATGCTCGCCGCCGGTACGGCCGCGCTGGCCGAAGGCGGCGGCGAGGTCATCAACTTCCAGCTGTGGCAGCTGCTGGTGTTCATTCCGATCGCCGCCATCCTGGGCGGCCAGGTCGGCTACTGGATCGGCCGCAACATCGGCACCGCGATGTTCAAGCCGGATGCGCGGTTCCTGAAACAGAAGTACCTCGAAGAAGCGCACCTGTTCTTCGAACAGCGCGGGCCGTTCGCGATCGTCATTGCCCGGTTCGTGCCGATCGTGCGCACGCTCGCCCCGCTGACCGCCGGCGCTGCCCGGATGAACTACGGGGCCTTCACGATGTTCAACGTGATCGGCGCGGTCGTATGGGCCGTCGGGCTGACGCTGCTGGGCTACTGGCTCGGCCGGTTCGAGATCATCCAGAAGCTGCTCGAGCCGATCGTCGTCGCGATCGTGGTGGTCTCCGTGCTGCCGATGTTCATCGAGTGGTTCAAGCGGCGCCGGGCCGCCAAGCGGGCCGGGATCGCGGCGCCCCCGCTCGACTCCGGCGAGCAGCCGGGCTAACGGCCGGATCGACCGCGCTCGAGCGCGCGGATCAGGCTGGCGGCGTCCCACGGGCCCCTGTGCCGCTTGCCGTTGACGAAGAACGTCGGCGTCGAGTTCAGGTCCATCAGCTCCGCGTCCTGCGCGTCGTCCTGCACGTGGTGCAAAGCCTTCGACGCGTGCACGCGCACGTCCTGGTCGAACCGCTCGATGTCGCAGCCCGCCGCCACGGCATAGCGGTACATGTCCGACCACTCCAGGTCGTCCTGGTGGCCGAACAGTTCCCGCGCCATCTCCCAGAACCTGCCCTGCGCCGCGGCCGCCTCGCTCGCCCGCGCGGCGTCGAAGGCGCGGGGGTGGGCGCGTTCCAGCGGTAGGTGGCGCCACACATAGCGCAGTTCGGCGCCGAAGTGGTCGCGCACTTCGTCGATCGCGCCGGTGGCCCGGCTGCAGAACGGGCACTCGAAGTCGCCGTACTCCACAAGCGTCAGCGGGGCGTCGGGATCGCCCTTGATGTGGTCACGATCCGGGTCGACGGGCCGCAGCAGTTTCAGCCCGACCGGGTCCGGCGGGCTGAGCCAGTCAGTGATCCGGAAGATCGCCCAGCCGAGCAGGAATGCGACCACCGAGGCGATCAGCACGCCGATGATCGCCTGCTCCTGGCGCTGCGGGTCGTCGATCGCGATGTCGACGATGAAAAGCGAGATCGTGAAACCGATTCCCGACAGCGCGGCGCCGCCGGCGATGCGGCGCAACGTCAGGCCGGGCGCCAGTTCGCCGACGCCGCTGCGTTGCATCACCCACGTCGCGGTGGTGATGCCGACGAACTTGCCGACCACCAGACCGGCGACGATGCCCCACGTCAGCGGCGAGCGAAGCGCAGCCGTCACGCCGGCCGCATCCAACACCACCCCGGCGTTGACCAACGCGAACAGCGGCAGCACCACGAACGCCACATAGGGTCGCACGTCGGTCTGCAGGCGTTCGTTGATCGAGATCGAATCCCGCAGACCACGGGTCACCTCGCGGGCGTAGCGCGAGTTCGGTGACTGGCGGAACGCGCGAATGCGCGCGACGACCTCCTCGACCTGGCTGCGTTCCGGGGAGAACACCGGAATCAGCAGCGCCACCGCGACGCCGGCCAGCGTCGGGTGCACACCGGCCATGAACAGCCCCACCCACAGCGAGACGCCGAGCGCGGCGTAGGCGGGCCCGCGCGCCGCGGGCAGGAATCGCACCAGCGCGAGCGCCACGATGATTCCGATCGAGACCGCAAGCGGCGCAACGTTGATGCGGTCGGAGTAGAACAGCGCGATCACCCCGAGCGCGCCGACGTCGTCGACGACGGCCAAGGTCAGCAGGAAGGTCCGCAGCCGGGCCGGGAACTTCGGTTTGATGATCGCCAGCGCGCCGATCAGGAACGCGGTGTCGGTGGAGATCACCACACCCCACGCCTGCGCGTTCTCGCCGGAAGGGTTGAACATCAGGAAGATCGCGGCGGGCACCGCCAGGCCGGCGATCGCCGCCACCACCGGCACAGCCGCCCGGGCCCGGTCGGTGAGCTCCCCGATGGCGAACTCGTGCTTCACCTCGAGCCCGACGATGAAGAAGAAGAACGCCATCAGGCCGTCGTTGATCAGGTGTTTGACGGTCATCTCGAAGCGGTGCTCGGCGAAGGCGAGCCCGACGTGAGTGTCGAGAAAAGCCCAATAGCCGTGCGCCCACGGGGAATTCGCCCAGACGAGCGCGGCGATGGTGAAGAGCAGCAGCAGGGCGGCCGCGGTGTTCTCTTCGGTTTTGACCGCCTTGGCGTCGCCGCTGAACCGTGTCGGTAGCAGCCGGACGATCCGCGGCACCGAGTGTGAGGTGCTCACTCCTCGGTCACGGTGTGGGCGGCTTCCATCAGCATCCATCCCGACAGCTGCACCGACATGTCGCGTTCGGGCACCTCGGAGGCGTTGACCGCACCCTCGACGAACTGCGCCTGACTGCCTGCGGCGGTGGGGATTTCGGCGGTGCGCTCCCAGAACGCGCCGAACAGGGGCAGCCCGTCGACGGTCTGGCGGTTCTGCCACGCCGCCTCCGCGGAGCCGAGCACCATTGAGCGGGCGGTGTCGCGGGCCGCGGCGTCGTCGTCGCCGTGCTGCGGCAGCGTGGTCGCGACCAGCGCGAGATAGCGCGCCAGGATGCCGTTGAACAGGCCGCCGTCGCCGCCGCCGGCGCCTTTGATGACGCCGTCGGGTGCCATGTTCTCGGCAACCGCGGCGACCAGCCGGTGCACCCGCCGGGCGTGGTCGGGGTCATCGGTGCGCGCAGCCAGTTCGGTCTCCAGGCCCAGCACCACGCCCTGGCAGTACGTGTACTGGGCCCGCACCAGCGAGCCACCCTTGATCCCGTCGAACACCAGGTGGCTGTCCGGGTCGATCAGGGTCTCGTCGATCCAGTCCGACATCTGCTGGGCCCGACGCAACCGGTCGTCGTAGCGGGCCAGGAAGATCGCCGCCGGGCCGTTGGCCGGGGCGTTGAAGAACTGGTCCTGCTTGCGCCACGGGATGCCGCCGCCGTCCTCGGGCACCCAGGCGTTGACGAACTGATCGGCCAGCTTCTCCAGCGCCTTGGGCCGCTCCACCCCCGCGAGCCGGCCTGCGCGTTCCAGCGCCAGCGCCAGCCACGCCATGTCGTCGTAGTAGTCGTTGATCCACCGCAGGTTGTTGCGCAACCGGTGCGAGCGGATCTGGCGGGCGATCATCTTCTGCCGCTCGGGTTGCGGGTCGCGCACCTGCGCGTCGACGAGGTTGTCCAGCAGATGCGCCTGCCACCAGTAGTGCCAGGTGCCGAACAGTCGGTGCTTTCGCGCCGCGGGCCAGGCCACCACGCCCAACTGGGTACCGGGCAGCCACCACAGCTTCTTCAGATGACGTTTGACCATCGCGGATTCGGCGCTACCTGCGCGGTTGGCCCAGAGCTGATCCATGCTCTTGATCCTGCCCTACCAGGCGTCGGTGTCCCGTCGGAATCGGCGACGCATGCCCGTGATTCGTTGGCCGCAGCCACCATCGCCGCGGGGGTGGGGCGGTGCTGATGCTGGCGTCAGCCCTGGCGGTGTGGCTCCTGCTGCGCAGTGAACCGCTACCAGGCCAAGCCGAGGTCGGCGTGCTGGGCGATCCAGGCGTGCATCGCGATACCGGCGGCGACGCCGGCGTTGATGCTGCGGGTCGAGCCGAACTGTGCGATCGAGACCACTGACGCCGCACCGGCTTTGGCGTCCTCGGTGATGCCGGGGCCTTCCTGACCGAAAACCATCAGGCATTCCCTGGGCAGGGCGGTGTGTTCGATGCGCGAGGCGCCGGGAATGTTGTCGACGGCGACGACGGTCAACCCCGCGTCTGCGGCGAACGCGAGCAGGTCCGCGGTGGTGTCGTGATGGCGTAGCCGCTGATAACGGTCGGTCACCATCGCGCCGCGGCGGTTCCACCGCCGCCTGCCGACGATGTGCACGGTGTAGACGGCGAACGCGTTGGCCGTGCGCACCACCGCGCCGATGTTGGCGTCACTGCCGAAGTTCTCGATCGCGATGTGCAGCGGGTGTCTGCGGGTGTCGATGTCGGCGATGATCGCGTCCCGAGTCCAATACCGGTACGCATCAACGACATTGCGGGTGTCGCCGTCCCGCAGCAGCACGGGGTCGTAGCGCGGGTCGTCAGGCGGCGGGCCGGTCCACGGACCGACGCCGGGGCCCTCACCCCACTCCGTCGGTCCCGGAGCCGCGGCGGCGGCGACATCCTGCCCGGGCGGCTCAGGCATCCTCGGTCCACAGCGCGGCATGCGTGCCGACCAGCGAGACCGTCGCATACAGCAGGGCTTTGTTGATCTCCCCCTGGGTGCACAGCGACGCACGAACCTGGACCGCGTCGCGGGAGGCGTCGGGTAGCACCAGCACCGAATCGCCGTAGATGTCGCAGGCGTGGCTGAGCCCCGGCGGGGGCAGCGACGGCGACACCAACACCATCGACGGCCCGCCGCGCCGCTCGGAGGCGTCGCGGTACTGCTCTGCCAGGCCGCTGATCTCGAGGCCGATCAGCATGTAGCCCTTGCCGGTGAACGCGTTCGGGTCACCGAGCGCCGTCGGGTCGAGCATGGCGCCGTCGGCGCGAAACGCGTCGAGGCTCGTGGTCTTGAGGGACAGCCCGGTGTCGTTGTCCCTGACGGCGGGCAGCCCGACGGGGAACGCCGCGGGGTGCGCGACGGTGGTGCCCGGCGTGCGGTCGCTCGGCGAGTAGGCGTACACGCCTCGGACCTGCACCTGGTCGCGCGCCGGCCCGATGCACACCGTGCCGGTGAGGCGGTCGGGTGTCGGCGCCGAAAGTGGTTGCACCTCAAGGTTCGTCACGTCGCGGCAGCCGCCGATCGCGTTGGCCTCGATCGGGTGTGCGAGGGCCCCGTAGAGGCCGAACCGGATGTCTTCGGGCTTGGTGTGCGCGCCACCGGGTTCCGACGGCGACGCGTCGACGTCGAACAGGACGTAATCACCGTCGAAGCGCAGGTTCGACACCGACATGTTCCAGCCCAGCGTCGCAAGCGATTCGCCGATGGTCGCAGTCTGCGCCGAGTAGGGTCGCTCCAACCGGTCGTCAGTGGAACACGCCGAGGCCGCGACGACGACGATCGCTGCCAGCGCTGCGATCAGCGCGCGCACGTAAGACAAGCTCTACGTCCTGCTGCGGCCACGGCCGACGACTTTCGTCATCGCTCGCACCAGGTTTCGCGGCACGAACCGCCCGCCGACGGTCAATGCCTTGTACTGCAGGCCCGGCACGATCACGACCTTGTTCCTGGCGGCACCGGCGATCGTCTCGCGCACCACGTCATCGACGTCGAGCCAGAACCACGACGGGGTGCCGCTCATGTCGATGCCGGCGCGTCGGTGAAACTCCGTGCGGACGAACCCCGGGCACAGCGCGTGCACGCCGACGCCGGTACCGCCCAAACCGTTGGCCAGCCCCTCGGAGAACGCGATCACCCACGCCTTGGACGCCGAATAGGTCGACCCCCGGCCGGGCAGCAGGCCGGCGACGCTGGCGACGTTGATCACCGTGCCCCGGTGTGCGGCCAGCATCGGCGGTAGCGCGGCGTGCGTCAGCTCCATGACAGCGGTGACGTTGACGTCCAACTGCGACTGCAGCAGCGCGAGGTCGGCAGTCCAGAACTCGCCGGAGGTGCCGAACCCCGCGTTGTTGACCAACACCTGCACGCCGGCGGTCAGCCGGTCGGCGACCTTGGCCCGGTCGCCGGCCTCGGCGAGATCGGCGGCGAGGACCTCGACGTCCGCGCCGGTTTCGTCCCGCAGTTCGGCGGCCAGGCGCTCGAGTCGCGCTCCATCGCGCGCGACGAGGACCAGGTCATGACCGTCGCGCGCGTACCTGCGCGCGAATCCGGCGCCGATGCCGGACGTCGGCCCGGTGATCAGTGCGACGGGACGAGACATGCTCTAAACATTACTTACCGCTGATAGTGCGGCGACTGCCGTCCGTTGCGCGACGGCGGTTGCCGCCGGGCCGCATTGGGGCGAGCGGGCGGCTGCTGGGGATAACGAGCGGCTTCGGGACGCGCAGGTGCCTCGGCGCGGTCGGGGGCCGGTTCGGCGCGGCCGGCGGCGGGGGTGAGCGGTCGGCTCGGCGACCCGCTGCGCCGGGCCAGTGCGGCCTGGCTGCCCGGGCTCGCCATGGCCTGCGGAGTCGGCGGCAGCACCCTCAGCAGGTCGTTGAACTGACGGACGGTGCGCAACCCCTCGTCCCACTGCGCCCGCGTGCTGGTGACGGGCATGGACACCAGCGTCCAGTGCTCTTCGTTCCACATGATCTCGGCGCAGTCCGGGGCGGTGTGGGCGAACGTCACCATCCGCCGGTCGCACGCGCGCCGCGCGGCGTCGAGGTTGGTGGAGTAGACCATCCGCGGCCCGATCGCGCCGAGCAGCCAGATGTCGTTCTCCCGCGGCTCTTTGATGCCCTTGAGCCGCAGGTCCACGACGACGTTGGTGCCGACCTTACGGTGCAGCGCGATCACCGTCGCCACGTCCTCGAGGTCGAAGATGAACACCGCCTCGCCGCGGATCTGGCCCAGCACGACGTTCTTGGCGGTGACGTCGCCGACGGTCGACATCACGCCGCGCTTCCAGCGGTTGACGATGTCGTGCGATTCGTTTTCGTAGTCGAAGCCGTGCGACTTCGCCCAGGACTTGCGCCGGCGTCCCAGCCCGCGTCGACGGTCGACGTCGACGTACAGCAACACCGCCGCACCCACGAAGCAGAGTGCGGACAGCGTGAACCAAAGCGGAACCATTGCGCCCTAGCCTACTTGCAGGTAGTCCTTAATCCCGAACTCATCCTGATCACGAGACCATCTCACCCGTGAAACTGTCCCCTGCCTTCGGTGTGGCCCCAGCCGCCGCAGTCTCGATGGGGGCTCAGCCCAGGACCAGCGAGTCCCCGTCGGGGCTGACGTTGACCGGCACCACGTCGCCGTCGTGCACCTCACCGGCGAGCAGCATCTTGGCGAGCTGATCACCGATGGCCTGCTGAATCAGCCGGCGCAGCGGCCGGGCGCCGTACTGCGGGTCGAAGCCGCGCTGCGCCAGCCACTTCTTGGCCGGCAGCGACACCTCGAGGGTGAGCCGCCGCTGCGCCAACCGCTTGGCCAGCTGCTCGAGCTGGATGTCGACGATGTGGACCAGCTCCTCGGGGTTGAGCCCGTCGAACACGATCACGTCGTCGAGCCGGTTGATGAACTCGGGCTTGAACGCCCCGCGCACCGCGGCCATCACCTGTTCCTCGCTGCCGCCGGCACCGAGGTTGGACGTCAGGATCAGGATGGTGTTGCGGAAGTCCACGGTGCGGCCCTGCCCGTCGGTCAGCCTGCCCTCGTCGAGCACCTGCAGCAGCACGTCGAACACGTCCGGGTGGGCCTTTTCGATCTCGTCGAACAGGATCACCGTGTACGGACGCCGTCGCACCGCCTCGGTCAGCTGACCGCCCTGGTCGTAGCCGATGTAGCCGGGAGGCGCACCGACGAGGCGGGCCACCGAGTGCTTCTCGCCGTACTCGCTCATGTCGATGCGGACCATCGCGCGTTCGTCGTCGAACAGGAACTCCGCCAACGCCTTCGCCAGCTCGGTCTTACCGACACCGGTAGGGCCGAGGAACATGAACGAGCCGGTCGGCCGATTCGGGTCGGCGACACCGGCGCGGCTGCGGCGCACCGCGTCAGAAACAGCCTGCACGGCCTTGCGCTGGCCGACGACGCGTTTGCCGAGCTCGTCTTCCATCCGCAGCAGCTTGGCGGTCTCGCCCTCGAGCATCCGGCCCGCCGGAATGCCGGTCCACGCCGACACCACGTCGGCGATGTCGTCGGGCCCGACCTCCTCCTTGAGCATGAGGTCCTCGCGCGCCTCGGCCTGTGGCAGCGCCGCGTCGAGCTTCTTCTCGACCTCCGGGATACGGCCGTAGCGCAGTTCGGCGGCCTTCTCGAGGTTGCCGTCGCGTTCGGCTCGGTCTGCCTCGCCGCGCAACACCTCGAGCTGCTCCTTGAGCTCGCGGACGATGTCGATGGCGCCCTTCTCGTTCTGCCAGCGGGTCGTCAGCTCGGCCAACTTCTCCTTGTGGTCGGCCAACTCGGCGCGCAGCTTCTCCAGCCGCTCCTTTGAGGCGGCGTCCTCTTCCTTGGAGAGCGCCATCTCCTCGATCTCGAGCCGACGCACCAGCCGCTCGACCTCGTCGATCTCGACGGGCCGCGAGTCGATCTCCATCCGTAACCGCGATGCGGCCTCGTCGACGAGGTCGATGGCCTTGTCGGGGAGGAACCGGCTGGTGATGTAGCGGTCGGACAGCGTGGCCGCCGACACCAGCGCCGAGTCGGTGATCCGCACGCCGTGGTGTACCTCGTAGCGGTCCTTCAGTCCGCGCAGGATGCCGACGGTGTCCTCGACCGACGGCTCGCCGACGAACACCTGCTGGAAGCGGCGCTCCAGCGCGGCGTCCTTCTCGATGTGCTTGCGGTACTCGTCGAGCGTGGTCGCGCCGACCAGGCGCAGCTCGCCGCGGGCGAGCATCGGCTTGATCATGTTGCCCGCGTCCATCGAGGACTCGCCGGTCGCGCCGGCGCCGACGATGGTGTGCAGCTCGTCGATGAACGTGATGATCTGGCCGGCGGAGTTCTTGATGTCGTCGAGCACGGCCTTGAGCCGCTCCTCGAATTCGCCGCGGTACTTCGACCCGGCGACCATCGAGCCCAGGTCCAGGCTGATGACGGTCTTGTCGCGCAGGCTCTCGGGCACGTCGCCGGCGACTATGCGCTGGGCCAGGCCCTCGACGATCGCGGTCTTGCCGACGCCGGGCTCACCGATGAGCACCGGGTTGTTCTTGGTGCGACGGGACAGCACCTGAACGACGCGACGGATCTCATTGTCGCGTCCGATGACCGGGTCGAGCTTGCCTTCCTTGGCGCGGGCGGTCAGATCGGTGGAGTACTTCTCCAGCGCCTGATAGGTGCCTTCGGGATCCGGGCTGGTGACGCGGGCGCTGCCGCGCACCTTGACGAAGGCTTCGCGAAGCGCCTGCGGGGATGCGCCGTGGCCGGTGAGCAGCTTGGCGACATCCGAGTCACCGGTCGCCAAACCGACCATCAGGTGTTCGGTCGAGACGTACTCGTCGTCCAACTCCGTCGCCAGGTGCTGGGCAGCGGTGATCGCGGCCAGGGCCGGAGGCGACAGCTGCGGCTGCGCGTTGGAGCCGGACGCGCTGGGCAACCGGTCCAGGAGCCGCTGGGTCTCGGCGCGGATGGTCGCAGGTTCGACGCCGACGGCCTCCAGAAGCGGCGCGGCAATGCCATCGTTTTGAGTCAGCAGGGCCATCAACAGGTGGGCCGGCGTGATCTGCGGGTTGCCTGCGCTGGTCGCCGCCTGCAACGCCGCGGTCAACGCCGCCTGGGTCTTGGTCGTCGGGTTGAACGAGTCCACGACACGTCGCCTTTCTTGGGTTCATGAGCTATCGGAAATGCTTGTCGCATGGTTCAACGTCGTCAATCTTGAGTCTGTTCCGCTCAAGTCTAGCCAATTTCACCGACTCCAAACATCGCCCGGCCTCCGCAGATCGCAACACGCCGCTCACAAGTCACAGCTTTCACACCGGTATCGGCGACGCTTGTCCCATGCGTCGACTCGCCGCCATGCTCGCGGCCGTCGCGGTAGGCGTCTCCAGTTCGCCCGTGCTGACCGCGCCCGCGCACGCCGCCAGCGATGCCGACCAGGTCCGCGCCGTCCTCGACGGGATGAACGGCTCGTACAACCGCTCGGATTTCGCGTCGTTCGCCGCGCACGTCTGCGCCGCCATGCGCAACGCCGACGGTTTCCGGTCAGAGTGGTACGCGAGCCGCAGGGCGGACGGCCCCACCCGGATCTCGGTCGACTCGGTGACGGTGGCCGGCCACCCCGCATCCTCGGCCGTCGCGACCGTCCGGTTCGCGGCCGAAAACCGGCCCAGCGCCAAGACCTTCGATATCGACTTCGTCCGCGAGGGCAGCGACTGGAAGGCCTGCCACTACCACCCGACGCGAGCCGCATAGTGCTCACCGAACTGATTCCGCTGGCGCTGGTGATCGCGCTGTCGCCGCTGTCGATCATCCCGGCGGTGCTCGTGCTGCACACGCCGCGGCCACGCCCGACCGGCCTGGCCTTCCTCGCGGGCTGGCTGATCGGGCTCACCGTGCTGACCGTCGTTTTCCTGCAGGTGTCCGGGCTGCTGGGCGGCCGGGAGGACAGGCCGCCGGGATGGGCGTCGTGGTTGCGCATCGTGGTGGGCGCGGCACTGATCGTGTTCGGCCTCTACCGCTGGTTCACCCGCAAGACGTCGGCGCACGCGCCACGCTGGATGCAAGGCCTGGCCAAGCTGACGCCGCTGCGCGCCGGCGCCACCGCCGTTATCCTCACGGTCGTCAACCCCAAGGTCTTGTTCATCTGCGCGGCAGCGGGTTTGGCCATCGGCACGGCGGGCATCGACGATCCGGGCGGCCTCTGGATCGGCGTCATCTGGTTCGTGGCGATCGCCGGTTGCACTGTCGCGCTCCCGATTCTGGCCTATACGGTGTCGGGCGATCGCCTCCGCGAACCGCTGATCCACCTCAAGGACTGGATGGAGCGACAGCACGCGGCGCTGGTCGCAGCAATCCTCGTCGTCGTCGGAGTTCTCGTGCTGTACAAGGGAATTCACGGGCTATAGAGCCGGCAGTCCGAGTTCGGCGGCATCGGCGGTCAGGTACCTCGTGACCGTCGGCGCCAGCAACCCCACCAGATCGTCGTCCGGCAGCGATGCCAACGGCTCGATCTTCATGACGAAGCGCAGCACCGCGGTCCCCACGAGTTGGCCCGCGGCCAACAGCGCGCGCAACCGGGCCTGCTCCCCGCCACCTAGCTCCCCGGACACCGCGGTCAAGACGTAGTTCTGCATGAACCCACGGAACGCCTCGTGGGCGTCGGGGTTCGACGTGGCCGACTGCAGCATCGCGACCATCGTCGGGCCCGATTCCGGCGACTGCCAGATGTGCAGATACGTCCGAATCAGCCGGGTGCCGATGTCAGGGTCGTCGTCGGGCCCGCCGGCGATGGCCCCCGCCAACACCTGCGGGTCGACGATCAGGCTCAGCGCCTCCCGGAACAGGTCGGCCTTGGAGCCGAACAGGTACAGCACCATCGATGGATCGACGTGCGCATCGCGGGCGATCGCCCGAAGGGTCGTCCTCTCGTACCCCTCGGCGCCGAACCGCTTGCGCGCGGCGGCCAGCACGGCATCCCGAGACACCGGTTCCCCCAGGCGGCGTCCGCGGCGCGTTTTCGCAGGTGATGGCATACAGCCAGGCTATCATTTCAATAGATGTTGAAATAGTGGCGGTGTGGAGTTACGCTGCCAGCACCAGTAATTCAACGACGAATGAAAAGGGTTTTGGCCATGACTACCGAAACGGCTGCGAGGCCCAACCACCAGGCATCGGGCGGCCACGAGCCGCCGGCCGCGATCCGTGCGACCGGCGTGGTGGTCGTGCTCACCGTTGTGATCGCGATCGTCGCGCTCGCTTTCGCACTGCCCGCGGCACGCACCGCACCGCACGACGTGCCGATCGGCGCGGCCGGACCGCAGGCGGCGAGCGGCCAGGTCGCCGCGACGATGGAGCGGCAAGCGCCGGGCGCGTTCGTGTTCACCTATTACCCAGGCGCACAGGCGCTGCGCGAGGCCATCCGCAACCGCGACGTCTACGGCGGCATCGCGCTCGGGCCCGACGGGCCCACGCTGATGATCGCCACCGGCGGCAGCCCGATGATCGCCCAGATGCTGACCCAGATCGGCAACGGCATCGCCCAGAAGACCGGGGCGCAGTTGCAGGTCGAGGACTTGGCGCCGCCGACCGCTGACGATCCGCGCGGAGCGGGGTTGGCCGCGTCGGCGCTGCCCATCACGCTGGCCGGTCTGCTGCCCGCGATCGCGCTGCTGTTCGCGCTCAAGCGGGAGGTGTGGACCCGGTTCACCGCCGCGGTGGTGTTCGCGGGCGTGGCCGGCGTGTCGATCGCCGGGCTGCTGCGCTGGGTGCTGGGCTCGATCGACGCGAATTTCTGGGGCGTCACCGGCGCGCTGACGCTGGGCATCCTGGCCACCGGCTTGACCCTGCTGGGCCTTGGGTCGTTGTTCGGCCGGGTCGGCCTGGCATTGGGCGCGGTGAGCGCGCTGCTCATCGGCAACCCGCTGTCCGGCCTGAACACCGCACCTGAACTGCTGCCGAGCGGTTGGGGACAGTTCGGACAGTTGCTGCCCCAGGGCGCCAACGCCACGCTGCTGCGGTCCGCCGCGTTCTTCGACGGGGCCGGCGCCACGATGCCCGTCATCGTGCTCACCTGCTGGACGGCGTTCGGGGCCGTGCTGATCGTGATCGCGGCGCTTCGACAGCGGAGGACCAGCTCAGCCTGACACTTACACTGGGGCCGCGTGGGACTCGACGACCGTGACGCGCTGCGCGTGCTGCGCGACGCGGTCGATCCCGCGCTCGGCTCCGGTGAGCTGGTTCGCCGCTTCTACACACACTGGTTCGCCATCGACACCTCGGTGCGCGACCTGTTTCCGCCGGACATGGAAGCGCAGCGCAACCGGTTCGCCCAAGCGGTCACCTGGGTGCTGGGTGAGCTCGCCTCCCAGCGAGCCCAGGAGCCGGTGGCGTTCCTCGCCCAGCTCGGCCGAGATCACCGCAAATACGGTGTGGCACAACATCATTACGACAGCATGCAGAACGCGCTCTACAGCAGCTTCCGCAGTCATCTGGCCGAGTGCTGGGACGACACGCTCGCCGAGGCTGCGCGTGACGCCGTGGCACTGATGATCGGGATGATGCGGGGCGCCGCCGACGCCGAGCAGGGCCCGCCGTTCTGCGACGGCACGGTGATCGAGCACATCCGCGCCACCCGCGACGTCTCCGTCGTCCGGTTGCAGTTGGACCGCCCGCTGTTCTACCACCCGGGTCAGTACGTCACGGTGCAGGTTCCGCAGTGGCCGCGCCGGTGGCGCTACCTGAGCCCGTCGATCCCGACCGACCCTGCCGGCGCCATCGAGTTCCACATCCGCTCGGTGTCCGGCGGCATGGTGAGCACCGCCATCGTCGGCGAGACCACGCCCGGCGACCGGTGGCGGCTGTCCCACCCGCACGGCGGCCTGCACATCAACCGCGACGGCGGCGATGTGTTGATGGTCGCGGGCAGCACCGGCCTGGCGCCGCTGCGGACGCTGATCATGGATCTCACCCGCTGGGGGGTCAACCCGCGAGTCCATCTGTTCTTCGGCGGCCGCTTTCCGTGCGACCTCTACGACCTGCGCACCCTGTGGCAGATCGCTTCGCAGAACCCGTGGCTGTCGGTCACCCCGGTGTCGGAGTTCAACGTCGACCCGCCGTGGGCGCGCGACTACCCCGATGTGCACCCGCCGCGCGGCCTGCATGTGCGGCAGACCGGCAGGCTGGCCGACGTGGTGACCCGCTACGGCAGCTGGGGTGATCGGCAGATCCTGATCTGCGGTGGACCGGAGATGGTGACGGTGACGAAGGCCGCGTTGATCGCCAAAGGGGCACCGGCCGAACGAATTCAACACGATCCGCTGCATTCCTGAACACGCGCGAGGCCGCGCACGACAACCGTCAGTGCAGTCTCGGCGGTAGCTTCGTGTCATGGCCGACTTCGAAACCGTCACGCTTCGCGACCCGTCGTCCGCGCTGACCGCATCGTTCGTGCCGTCCGCGGGCATGGTGGGCACCTCGCTGGCCGACGGCGGCGACGAGTTCCTCAGCCAGCGTCGCGGCCTGACCGCCTACGTCAACGACGGCAAGACCATGGGCATCCCGATCCTGTACCCGTGGGCGAACCGGTTGAGCGCCAACACCTATGAGGTCGACGGCACCATAGTCAGCCTGACCCCCGGCACAGGCGGCGTGCGAACCGACGAGCACGGAGCGCCGATCCACGGCGTACTCGCCGGCTACCCCGGCTGGCGGGTCAGCGCGCAAACGGAGAACAGCCTGACCGCGGTGCTCGACTACGGGGGCGACCCACAACTGCTCGCGGCGTTCCCATTCCCGCACCTGCTGACACAACACGTGACTCTCGACGACCGGACACTCACCATCGAGACGACCGTCGCCCCCACCACGTCGGCACCCGTACCGCTGTGCTTCGGCTACCACCCGTACCTGAGAATCCCCGGCGTGGCCCGCGAGGAATGGGCGCTGAGCACCCCGACGCTGCGCCACCTGCCGGTCGACGACAACGGCATTCCGACCGGAGCCCAGGCACCGTGGCCGGCCAGGACCGAGCAGCAGTTGAAGATCACGGCATACGACGACGGCTTCGACCGGGTGCCCGCGGGCGCGGTGTTCACGCTCACCGGCGGTGACCACCGCATCGACGTGACGTTCGAAAGCGGCTATCCCGCAGCGCAACTCTTCGCGCCCACCAACGATGACCTGATCGCCATCGAGCCGATGGCCGCCCCGACCGACGCGCTGCGGCGGGGCGGATACCGAAAAGCGGCCCCCGGCAAGCCGGAGACCGCTCGGTTCTCGATCACCGTGCGCTAGCGTTTGTTTCGCGGCTGCCAGACGACCAGCGCCGTGCTCTTGGGGCGTGGCTGGGCGCGCAGCGCCTCCACTTCCTCGCTCAGCTCCCGCACCCGGGCCTGCAACGCCTCGACCTGATTGGTCAGCTCGATGATGCGCTTGATGCCGGCCAGGTTGACACCTTCGTCCTGGCTCAACCGCTGCACCTCGCGGAGCAACTCGACATCGTGCTGCGAGTAACGCCTGCCGCCACCCGAGGTCCGCTGCGGGCGCACCAGGCCGAGCCGGTCATAGGTGCGCAGGGTTTGCGCGTGCATGCCCGCCAACTCGGCGGCGACGGAGATCAGGAAGGTGCGGGCCTCCTGCTTGGACCGTTTCTCTTTCATCTAGTGCTCCTCGCGTGCGCGGCACATCACGCACCCGCCCATCCGGCCCGCGGATCGAAGCCGCTGGCCCGCTCCGCTTTCGCGTAGGCCTCCAGCGCCTCGACCGCCTCCCCTTCGAGGTTCGGCGGCACCGCCACCTTGACCGTCACCAACAGGTCGCCGTGGCCGCCGGAGCGTTTCGGCACACCGCGTCCGCGCACGCGCAGAATGCGGCCGTCCGACGTGCCCTTGGGCACTCGCACACCGACCTTGCCCTCCAGCGTCGGCACCGAAAGTGTTGTCCCCAGGGCCAATTCATGGAAGCTGACGGGAACCGTCACGGTGAGGTCGTCGCCGTCACGGCCGAACACCCGGTCCGGGCGCACGTGGACGGTGACGTACAGGTCGCCCGAGGGCGCGCCGCGCAGACCCGCTTCGCCCTGGCCCGCCAACCGGATCCGCTGGCCGTCCTCGACGCCGGGCGGGATCCGCACGTTGATGGTGCGGGTACGGGTGGTCACGCCGGTGCCCTTGCACTCCTGGCAGGGGTGCTCGATGATCGACCCGCTACCACGGCATTCGGTGCACGGCTCGGAGAATCCGAACGCACCCTGGTTGCGGTTGATCACGCCGGAGCCGTTACAGCTCGGGCAGACTTTCGGGCTGGTGCCCGGGCGCGCCCCGCTGCCATGACAGTTCGTGCACGGCGCAGGACTGGTGAGCCGCAACGGCATCGCCACGCCCTTGGTGGCCTCCAGGAACGACAGCTCGGCCTCGGTCTCGAGGTCGTTGCCGCGGCGCGGCCTGCTGGGCCGCGGTTGCTGGGCGCCGCGGCCGAAGAGGCCGCCGAAGAGGTCGCCGATGTTCGCGCCACCGGTCTGACCGGCCGCGTCGAACAGGTCGTTCAGGTTGAACTCGACGCCGCCGTCCGAGCCGCCGAAGCCACCGAAGCCACCGCCGCCTCCGAACCGGCCGCGGCCGAATCCGCCGTTGGCGAACAACCGCCGGGTCTCGTCGTACTCCTTGCGCTTGGCCGGATCGGTGAGCACCTCCTTGGCCTCGGACACGGCCTTGTACCGTTCCTCGGCCGACGAATTGCCCGGGTTGCGGTCGGGATGATTCTCCGCGAGCAGCTTTCGCGCCGCCCGCTTGATCTCCTGGTCGCTGGCGTCGGAGGAGACGCCGAGCTCCTTGTAGAAGTCTTTTTCGACCCACTCACGTTGGGCCATACCGCGTCACCTCCTTACCGGTGTCACTCCTGGTCTGATTCTGCTGGTTCTGGCGCCGCGTCGCCGCCGTTATCGGCCGAGGCCTGCGCTTCGGGCGCGTCGGGCACCGTGTCGACCACGCCGACCATGGCGTGGCGCACGACCTGTTCGCCCACCTTGTATCCGCGCCGCATCACGGTGCCCAGCACGGGGTGAGTGCCGTCGCCCTCGTGCTGCACGGCCTCGTGCAGTTCCGGGTCGAACTCGTCGCCTTCGGCGCCGAATGCCGAAAGACCCTGTCCCTCTAGCGCACTGACCAGCTTGTCGGCCACCGCCTTGAGCGGACCGCTCTCCAGGTCACCGTGGCTGCGGGCACGCTCGAGGTCATCGAGGATCGGCAGCAGCTGCGTAATGACCGAGGCCTTCGCCCGGTCGGCCGCCAACTGCTGATCGCGCAGCGCCCGCTTACGGTAGTTGGTGAAATCGGCCTGCACCCGCTGCAGATCGGCGAGCAATTCGGAGGCCTTGTCGGCCTCTGCACCTGCGTTCTGCGGCGAGGGCTGGTCCGGCGCCGGCCCACTGGGGGCCGGCTCGGAACCTGCTTCTCTCACTTCACCGGTGACCGGATCGATGCGCCGTTTGTCGGTGACGGTCACCGGCTCGTGCGGATCGTTTCCTGTCACTTGTTCTCCCCACCCTTGTCGGACTCGTCATCGACAACTTCGGCGTCCACGACGTTGTCGTCTGCCGGCGCACCGGCATCCGCCCCGCCGCCTGCCGCCTGCTCGGCCTGGGTGGCCTCGTAGATGGCCTGGCCCAAGCCCTGCGACTCGACACCCAGCTTCTCCATCGCCGATTTGATCTCGGCGATGTCGGTGCCTTCGAGCGCCTTCTTGGCGTCGGCGATGGCCGCGTCCACCTTGCTCAGCGTGTCCTCGGGGACCTTCGAGCCGCCTTCGGCCTCACGCTGTTCCTTGACGAACTTCTCCGTCTGGTAGACCAGCGACTCGGCCTGGTTGCGAACGTCGGCCTCTTCGCGACGCTTGCGGTCCTCCTCGGCGTGCGCCTCGGCATCCTTGACCATCCGGTCGATCTCTTCCTTGGACAGGCCGGAGCCCTCCTGGATGCGGATCGTGTTCTCCTTGCCGGTGCCCTTGTCCTTCGCGGTCACGTGCACGATGCCGTTGGCGTCGATGTCGAACGTGACCTCGATCTGCGGCACGCCACGCGGCGCCGGCGGGATACCGGTCAGCTCGAAGCTGCCGAGCAGCTTGTTGTGCGCGGCGATCTCGCGCTCACCCTGATAGACCTGGATCTGCACCGACGGCTGGTTGTCGTCGGCAGTGGTGAAGGTCTCCGACCGCTTGGTCGGAATGGTGGTGTTGCGCTCGATCAGCTTCGTCATCACGCCACCCTTGGTTTCGATGCCGAGGGACAGCGGCGTGACGTCAAGCAGCAGAACGTCTTTCACCTCACCCTTGAGCACACCGGCCTGCAGCGCAGCGCCGACCGCGACAACCTCGTCCGGGTTGACGCCCTTGTTCGGCTCCTTGCCACCGGTCATCTCCTTGACCAGATCGGAGACCGCCGGCATCCGTGTCGAGCCGCCGACCAGCACCACATGGTCGATGTCGGACACCGAGATACCGGCGTCCTTGACCACCTGCTGGAACGGCTGGCGGGTGCGGTCCAGCAGATCCTGGGTGATGCGCTGGAACTCGGCGCGCGTCAGCTGCTCGTCGAGGAACAGCGGGTTCTTGTCCGCGTCAACGGTGATGTAGGGCAGGTTGATCGAGGTGCCCTGGCTCGAGCTCAGCTCGATCTTCGCCTTCTCGGCGGCCTCCCGCAGGCGCTGCATGGCCATCTTGTCCTTGGTCAGGTCGATGCCCGAGGTGCCCTTGAACTTGTCGACCAGCCAATCGACGATCCGGTCGTCCCAGTCGTCGCCGCCGAGGTGGTTGTCACCGCTGGTGGCACGGACCTCGACCACGCCCTCGCCGATCTCGAGCAGCGAGACGTCGAACGTGCCGCCGCCGAGGTCGAAGACCAGGATCGTCTGTTCCTTCTCGCCCTTGTCCAGGCCGTAGGCCAGCGCGGCCGCGGTGGGCTCGTTGACGATGCGCAGCACGTTGAGGCCGGCGATCTGGCCGGCTTCCTTGGTGGCCTGGCGCTGGGCGTCGTTGAAGTAGGCGGGCACGGTGATGACCGCGTCGGTGATGTCCTCGCCGAGGTAGCTTTCGGCGTCGCGCTTGAGCTTCTGCAACGTCCGGGCGCTGATCTCCTGCGCGGTGTACTTCTTGCCGTCGATCTCCACGGACCAGTCGGTGCCCATGTGCCGCTTGACCGAACGGATGGTCCGGTCGACGTTGGTCACCGCCTGGTTCTTGGCGGGCTGGCCGACCAGCACCTCACCGTTGCGCGCGAACGCGACGACGGACGGCGTGGTGCGGGAGCCCTCGGAGTTGGCGACGACAACGGGATCGCCACCCTCCAGTACCGCGACGACGGAGTTGGTGGTCCCGAGGTCGATTCCGACCGCACGAGCCATAGTTGTTCCTCCCTGAATAGTCCTGCTAAGGGTCTGAGTGCACCGCACTCAAGACTGCGCCGACACACCCTACCCTGTCAACTCAGACCTGAGCCTGACTCACTCAACTGTCGATGGCATCAACGGGGGTGTCGGGCGATTTGTTCCCGGACGTGGCGTGCCGCGGAGGGCGCATGGATCGTGCCAGGCCAGGCCTGTACGCGATGGCAGGTCATAGTCCATTAACGGTGATATACTGCCGTTAGCCACCGTTAAGCAACCGCGAAGGTTCCCACAATGACCACAGATGAGCTCGACCAACTCCTGCTAGACCGCTTCAACCTGCACCGTTCCGACCTGATCGCGGCACTCAAGACGCTCCCCGCGCATCGGCCGTGGGCGGCCACACTCACCGCCGACGAGGCCCGGCTACTCGACGACGTCGGCTTCACGGACGACCCGCAAGCGTACGCAGAGATCGCAGCCGATGTGACCGCCCACATGGCCAGGCTCTACAGCACTGCCTATACCGCCGCCGAGGTCAAAGAAGGACTGAGCGTCAACGATTCCCGCGTGCGACAGCGCCGCCTCGCCCGCACGCTATGGGCGATCAGCGACGGCGGCACGTGGGTGTACCCCGCGATTCAGTTCGAGATCGTCGACCGCGGCCGCGACGAGCCACGCAAGCTCAAGCAGGTCCGCGGCCTTGACGAGGTGCTGCCGGCTCTGCTCGCCAGGGAGCTGCACCCCACTGCGGTAGCTAGCTTTCTCATGACCCCGCAGCTCGATTTACGAATCGATGGTCAACCAAAGTCGGTGCGGGAGTGGCTGTTGCACGGTGAATCCGTCGAGCCCGTACTCGGACTGATCGAGATCGGCGAATGGGCGGCGACTTGACCGTCGACCCCACGCTGCCGGGCCCTCCGCCACCGCACGGACTGCGTTCGCTCGGGATCGACGATGACGAGATGCGCGCGATCGACGTCAACGAGATCTGGTGGCGCGTCCATCGCACTGAGGGCGAGCACATACTGGCGTGGAACGCATTGCGCACTTTCGGGCCGGTGCTGCGGTTCGACCCTCATCCCCTCCCCAAAGGTGAACATCTGCAGCATGGCGTTTGGTACGGAGCCTCAACCCCGTGTGCTGCACTCGGCGAGGCCTACCAAGTGGACCGGACCATTGACCGTGAACGCCGCCGCCCATACCTAACCGGCTTGTCATTCACCCGCCCACTCATGGTCCTCGACCTCGCCGCTGACAGCCAGGGAGCGTGGGCCACACGCGCCGGCGGCACGTTCGCCATCTCGACAGCCCCGCATACCGTGACTCAGCAGTGGGCGCGGCACATCACAGAGGCATTCCCCGACCTCGACGGCCTGCGCTACAACAGCCGATTCGCTGGCGACCCATGCCTAGCACTGTTTACACCGGCCACATCTGCGATGCCGGCCCGACCGAGAATATCGCTGCCCCTGGCTCATCCCGATCTAGCCGGCCGCATCGCCAGCGCGGCGAAACGTCTCGGCTACGGCGTGGTTTGACAGAGGATGCGGTGGGATTTCCCGAACTCCTACAAGCCACCGCGGCACGTCGAGCGCGCGATCGCCGCGAGACACCTGCCGAGTCACGCCGATCACCCCCGCGTCGTACGCCGCGGGCCTAGCCGACCTGATGGGGCTCTCAAACTCAACGCCAGATGTGTGACGCTCGCCTCGAATTCCGCTTCTTGGGCTCTCATTCGGAAGCGAGCCAGGAACCGCCGGTGGCCCGGCTCGTCGCCGCGAGCTCGCGCAGTCATCGCGTTCAGACGCAATAGGGGCAGCTCGTGCATGAGATAACCGGGGTCGGTCGGTACCGCCGCCAGCCTGTCAATCGCCTGCTGGGCGGCGGCGAGGTCATCTGCCAGCCCGCGTCGTAGCAGCGCCTCGACCAGAACCGTGGTCGCTGCGCCGCGCGAAATCATCTCACCCGTTTCGAACTGTTCGTCAACGGTGGACTGCGCCAACGCGATTGCCCCATCGAGATCACCGCTGCGGGCCCGGTGGGCTGCGAGCTCGATATCGGCGAAGCGCCGCAGCGCGCTCGACAACCTCGACAGGCGGTCGTATACCTCGACCAGCAGATTCACTCCGTCCTCGCGATACTGCGGCGCGGCGTGGATCAGCGTGATGCCGCGAATCAGCCTCACGAGCGTGATGGCGGTGGTGTCATCGGACGTGTCGGCGGCCTCGAGCCATTCCGCCGTTCGGTCCACATCCGTCTGGTCAGGGACAACCGATTCGCATTGAAACGCCAACACGTGCTTGTACAGCGCGCCGTTGCACATGGTTCCGATGTCGAACCGCACGGCGATCTCGAGCGCACGGTCGAGGTCGGCGAGCCAGCCCGTCCGGCCAAGACACATCTTCGCGGTGCCCCGCAAGGCGTGGGCCCATCCGAGCGGGCTCGCGATGATGATGTTGCCCATCTTCTCGTCACCACGGGCCAGCTCGATCACCCGCTCGGCAAATCTCAGACATTCAGCCACTTCGCCCGATTCGTATTTCACCTGAGCCGCCGCCGGAAGCAGCCCCACTGTCATCACGTCATCGCCGATCGCCTCGACCAACGTGACCAATTCAGAGGCCATCCGCGACGCTTCGCGATGATGCGACATGAACGCCAGGGTCGTGAGGTGCCCGGCCATGCCGATCGCGAGCGAAGTCTTGTCGCCGGCTTCCGACGTGAGCCGCTGCAGCTCGTCGAACCCGGTGTCCGCCGGTCCACCGCCCACACGAAATGTCGTCGCGCAGATCAACGTTCGAGGTGCAATCCGCATCGACAGCCGCGCCGGATCGTCGCCTGGCAAGCGGTCGGCGACGGCACGGGCACGCTGCCAACTCGTCAGCGCCGCGCGGTGATCCCGATTGTCGAACCACGATCCGGCCCGCATGTGCCACTCAAACGCTTCGCGGAAGTCACCGGCGGCCTCCCAGTGTGTGGCAATCAGCGCGGCGTTCTCGTCGATCGGGTCGATCACCGTCGCCAGCCGGCGGTGCAGCTTCTCCCGCTCAGATCGCAACTGCGAATGGTAAGCGACCTGCTGGATCAGCGGATGACGAAAGGCGTACTCAGCAGGTGGCCCCGCCGAGACCGCGACGATCAGTTCGCCATCGATCAGTCCCGCCGTCGCGGCGGCCGGCGTCAGCTTCCCGAGCAGGTCCGCGCTGAACCGTGCACCGATCACAGCCGCCGCGTGCAGGGTCCGCTTCGCAGGCTCGTCGAGCCGGTCTATACGCGCACCGATGGCGGCCTGCAGCGTGGCGGGCACGTGGATGTCCTCGACCGCTGTGACGCACCGGTACGCGCCGCCGGCCCCTTGCAGGACGCCGCGCTCGGCGAAGTCTCGGACGATTTCCTCGGCGAAGAACGGGACTCCGGCGGCTCGGTCGGTGACCAAGCCGGCCAGGGCGCGGACCGACGGATCGCCTCCGAGAAGTTCGACGGTCAACTCTGAGCTTTGCGAATCGTCAAGTGGAACAAGCGTTATGGTTCCCATGTTCGCAACCGCTGCCAGCGCGCCCCGGTACTCCGGACGGTAGGTCACCAACATCGATGACCGTGTTCGGGGCAGTGCGGCCGCCAGCTCGGCAAGCAAACCCTCGCTGACAGCATCGATCCAGTGCACGTCTTCGACGACGTACACCGCGGGTGTCCGCCGGGCGACGGCGCCCGTGTTGAGAATCTCGACGATGCGGCGGCGGCGGGCGTCGGGACCGACCTCGACCAGCGCTGCGTCGGGGTCTCGGATACCGAGCAGGTCGTCGAGCAGCGAGATGTCCTGCTCGTCGTGATCCGCGAGCCTGCTGCGCAGCTGAGCCCGCGCCTGCTCGGACGACAGGCCGGTGAGGCCCATTGCGGCGCGCAGAGTCCGCGCGATGACATGGAATGAGACGTCGCGGGTGTGCGATTCGCAGTAGGTGTAAAAGACTTCCGCGCCCAGGGTTTTCGCGATGGTCGTCGACTCCCGGATCAATCGGCTCTTGCCGATGCCCGGTGGCCCCACAACCGTGACGACACCCCCGCGCCCACCCATGGCGGCATGCAGCGCTTCCCGAACCGCCGCCATTTCGCGGTCGCGCCCGACAAGACGAGATTCACTCTTCGCGGCCCTTTGGTGTTGGGTGTCGACGGCCAGCAGCGGACGCGCGGTCACCGGGTCGGCGACGCCTTTGATGTTCACCGACCGCGACTCACCCAGGGCGGTCTGGTCCTCAACAAGCCGGGCAGTCGACTCGCTGAGCATCACCCCACCGGGTTCGGCGACGGACTCCATCCGCTGTGCCATGCCGACCTGCTGACCCGACACGGTGTATTTCATCGGTCCTGAGTCGATGTCGCCGACGACCACCTCGCCCGAGTTCAGGCCGATCCGCAGTTGCAGGGCGATACGGTCGCGCGGGTAGACCTCGGCCGCCAGCGCGCGGGCCTGTGCCTGCACGTCCAACGCGGCGAGACAGGCGCGCAGAGCGTGATCCTCCATCGCGTGGGGCGCGCCGAACAGCGCCATGAACCCATCGCCGGTGAACTGGTTCATCGTGCCGCCGTACCGCTGCACCACCACACCGGACCGCTGGATGAGGTCGGTCATCAGCTCGCGCAAGCGTTCGGCACCGAGCGCTTCTGCGATGTCCATCGACCGCACCACGTCGGCGAACAGAATCGTGACTTGCTTGTACTCGGTCAGATGATCTGGTCCCGACAGCGCGGCGCCGCAGGCATCACAGAACCGCGCTTGATCGCGCGGCTTCGCGCCGCATCGTTGGCATGCGGACGGCGCAGTCTTCACATCACCTCTTCGCACGCTCGAGGCTGGTCGATACGGTGCATTGTCCGTCGGTAGACGCATTACGAGGCGAACTTGACCAAGTGCTGCCGAAGAACTTCCCTTGTCAAGGGCGGGGCCGGTCGCACCGGGTGCTTCCCGAGTAGCGTCGAAACCGTGTGTCAGTACTGCGGTTGCCGGGACATGCCGCTGATCCGTGACTACATCGCTGAACATGCCCGCGTGCTGAACCTCGGCGCTGGAGCGGTCCGGGCGATCGACCGCGGCGATCTCGATTCGGCACGCCGCTTGCTTGCCGAGATGGCGTCGGAGTTGAAATCACACTGGCGTGGCGAAGAAAACGGGCTGTTCAAGGTGATGGCGCGCGAAGAGTTGTTCGCCGAGCATATCGATCCGCTGATCCGCGAACACCGCGAACTGAACGACTTACTTGCCACGGTGGATCTGACCCGTCCGGATGATCAGGCCGCGATCCGCGACGCGATGGAAGAACTGTGGGAGCACACCCGCAAAGAGGAGGACGGGATCTTCCCGGCCGCGCTCACTTCCCTGGACGGCGACGCGTGGGACGCCGCGATCGAGGCGTGGCACGAGGCCCATCCCGACCGCGAGATGGTCAAGTGGAGCGTGTGAGGGCCGCCCGTCCTTAAGGTGAAACGCATGACCGCCGCCCAACGCGAACGCGCCGCACTCGTCGAAACCATGCGCACCGTCGGCCCGGATGCGCCGACCCTGTGCGGCGACTGGACGACCCGCGACCTCGCCGCCCACCTGGTGGTCCGCGAGCGCAGGCTCGACGCCACCCCCGGCATCGCGATTCCCGCGCTGGCCGGTTACACCGACAAGGTGCAACGGCAGACCGCGTCGAGCACCGAGTGGGACGAGCTGCTGGCCAAGGTCGCCTCAGGCCCACCGCTGTTCTCACCATTCAAGCTGCTCGACCCGGTGGCCAACATGGGCGAGATGTTCATTCACCACGAAGATGTCCGCCGCGCCCAATCCGATTGGGAACCAAGACCACTCGATGACGACACCATCAAGGCACTGAGCCGCTCACTGCCCCTGATGGCGAGGATGACGCTCGCCAAGGCGCCCGCGCGGATGACGCTGAAGACCCCGCAGGGCAAGGTGCTCGCCACCGTCGGAAAGGGTTCCGCGGTGACCCTCACCGGTGAACCGCAGGAACTGCTGCTGTTCATCTCCGGCCGCGACGCCGTTCGGGTCGACTTCGACGGCGACGCCCAGACCGTCGCCGCAGTCCGGGCCAACCGCCGCGGGCTGTAGCGCCAGCCCGCCGCTTAAGCTGGCGGCCGTGAGTTCATCGCTGGATTTCCGCGTCTTCGTCGAACCTCAACAAGGCGCCACCTACGGCGACCAACTCGCGGTCGCCCGGGCCGCCGAGAAACTCGGCTATTCGGCGTTCTTTCGATCCGACCACTACCTCGCGATGAGCGGCGACGGCCAACCGGGCCCCACGGACTCCTGGGTCACGCTGGCAGGCATCGCCCGCGAGACGTCGACGATCCGGCTCGGCACGATGGTCACCTCGGCGACGTTCCGGTATCCGGGGCCCCTGGCGGTCTCGGTCGCGCAGGTCGACGAGATGAGCGGTGGCCGGGTGGAATTCGGTATCGGTGCCGGCTGGTTCGAGGCCGAACATCAGGCGTATGCGATCCCGTTCCCGTCACTGCGGGAACGCTTCGACCGGCTCACCGAACAACTCGAGATCATCACCGGCCTGTGGACGACGCCGCGGGGCCAGACATTCGACTACTCGGGCGACCACTACACGGTCGTCGAGTCTCCCGGATTGCCCAAGCCCGCACAGACGCCGCACCCGCCGATCATCGTCGGCGGGCAGGGCGCCAAGCGGACGCCGGCGTTGGCCGCGAAGTTCGCCGCCGAGTTCAACGTCCCGTTCGTGCCGCTGGAAACGGCCAAGACCCAGTTCGAGCGGGTCGCCGCGGCGGTCTCGGAGGCCGGCCGGTCCGCCGATTCGATGACGTATTCCGCGGCGTTCGTGCTGTGTGCGGGCCGCGACGACGCCGAGATCGCCCGACGAGCGGCGGCGATCGGCCGTGAGGTCGACGAGCTGCGCAGCAACTCCGCGACGGTCGGCACCCCTGCAGAGATCGCCGACAAACTCAGCACATTCTCCGAGGCCCGGATGCAGCGCGTGTACCTGCAGGTTCTCGATATGTCCGATCTGGAACACCTGGAGTTCTTCGCCGGCGAAGTCATCCCGCAACTCCGCTAAGTGTGACGCGGACCTTCGATCCGTACCCCTGAACGCCTACTATCGGCCCGTGGCGCGAAACGGACCTCCCGACGACCCGAACTACCCCGACAACGACCCCACCGCCTACATCGACTACGGCGACGACGGTGGCTACGGCCAACCGCCCCAGGGTCCGGTTCCCTGGTACCGCAAGCCCGCGGCCCTGGTCGCCTTCGGCGCGCTCGGCGCATTGATCGTCGCCCTGATCGTGTGGGGGCTCGCCAATCTGATCAGCGACGACAACACCACCGAACCGACCTCGTTGACTCCGCTGACCACGACGTCACGCACGGCGACGGCCACCACCTCCGCGACACCGGAAACCGTCACGGAGACCGTCACTCCCACCACCACTGCGCCGCCGATCACGACGACCACCGAGCCGACCACCACGACTACGACAACGACGACGACCGTGCCGCCGACGACCAGCGTCAGCACCAGCACGGAGACCAGCACCGAAACCGTCACCGAAACCGTGACGGCGCCGCCGCCAGGGCCGTAGCCGCCGTCGAGCGCACGCTTGATGCACGGTTTCTCGCGAGTCGTGTACACCGACCGTGCGCGCGGCGCATAGAGGTTGGCGTCCCGTTCGACCAGGTTGTCGGTTATCGGCCGCTTCGCTGGCCGATCTGCGATGATCAACGCGGAAATTGACGGCGCAGGAGATATAGGGGGATGGCCGGTCCGCCCAGTGAAATCGCCGACCGGTGTGGGTCATGTGGCCATGATCTCCGCGCCGGAGCGCGCTTCTGCGACGCCTGCGGAGTCCGGGTTTCTCCACAGCAGCCCGACGGTGAACACAAGCACGTAACGGTGCTGTTCGCCGACGTAGTCGGCTCGATGCAACTCGCGGCGCGGCTGGATGCCGAGCGACTGCAGGAGATCATGCATGAGCTGTTCAACCGCGCTGGGGCGGTGGTGCAGCGCTACCAGGGAACCGTCGACAAGTTCACCGGCGACGGCTTGATGGCATTGTTCGGCGCTCCAAGGGCTCTCGAAGATCACGCACTGCGGGCTTGCATCGCAGCGCTGGAAATCCAGTCGGCAGCCCGAGAGCTCGCAGAGGAAGTGCGCAACCGGGATGGCGTCGCACTGTACTTGCGTGTCGGCCTGAACTCCGGTGAAGTCATCGCCGGTGAAATCGGCTCGGGCCCCGGCAGTTACACGGCGATCGGTCATCCCGTCGGGATGGCCCAACGAATGGAGGCGGCCGCTGCGTCGGGGGTAGCCTTGTGCTCGATGTCGACCGCTCGGCTCGTCGAAGACGCAGCGCGACTCGGCCCTATTCGTAAGTTCGCGGTCAAGGGTAGCGACACACGTGTACAGGCCCGTGAACTCCTCGCCGTCGAATCCGACCGAATTGTATTGGGACGCAACGAGGCAATGATGCTCGGCCGCGACGCCGAGATGGATCGATTGCGGACCCTCCTCGCGGCGCGACGAGGGTCGCTGGTCGGGATCGTCGGCGCGCCAGGCTTGGGAAAGAGCCGGCTCATCCGGGAATTCAGCGCGATAGCGGCCGACGACGGCGCCCGAGTGGTGGTCGCCCGCTGCGAAGCACACACCACACAGCTCGCGTTCCGTGCAGTGACACGGTTGCTGCGCGCCATGTTCGACGTCCAGGCGCAAAGCGACGACGACGCCCGCCAGCAGACGCTGGCCGCCTGTGCCGGGCTGGAGCCCTACTCGACCGATGCGCAGATCCTGTTCGACGCCATGGGTATCGCGGACCCCAGCGCTCCCGCGGTGAACGTCGGCGTCGACGGTCGACGACGGCGGCTCGTGGAGATGATGGGCCGGGCCGTGCGGGCGCATCCGACCAGATTCGTGTTCGTACTCGACGACGCACATTGGATCGACGAACCCAGCGACGCGGTCCTCGCTGATTTCGCCGCCACGCTCGCGCAGACCACGTCGATCTTCGTGACGACTTACCGACCCGAGTTCCATGGAGCGTTACACCGGCAATCGCAGCACACGCTGACACTCGAACCGCTGACGAATCCGAAAGCGCTGGAGTTGCTGGGCCAGCTTCTGGGCACCGATCCGTCGCTGGTTGGCGTCGCCGATCGAATCGCCGAAGCGGCGGCCGGATATCCGTTCTTCATCGAGGAAATCGTTCGCGATCTCGCCGGTCGCAGCGTGCTGTCCGGAAGCCGCGGCAGCTATCGGCTGGTCGCGAATATCGGCGAAATAACGGTTCCTGCAACGGTTCAGGCCGTGCTCGCGGCTCGTATCGACCGCTTGTCCGCCGACGCAAAGGCGATTCTGAATTCGGCCGCCGTGATCGGTACCCGGTTCGACGTCGATACCCTTCGCGTGCTGCGGCCCGGTGCCCTGACACCGGATTTGGCCGAACTGGTGTCTGCCGAGCTGATCGACCAGACGGAATTCGTACCGCGCCAACGCTATTGCTTCCACCACCCGCTGGTCCGCACGGTCGCCTACGACTCGCAGCTGAGCGGCACCCGGTCCCGAGCACACCGTCGCCTGGCAACCGCCATCGAAGCACGCGACCCCAGTGCCACCGAGGAGAACGCGGCATTGATCGCGACCCACCTGGAGGCAGCGGGCGAGCTTTCCGATGCCTACCGGTGGCACATGCGGGCAGCGGAGTGGCTTCGGCCGCGGGATGTGCGCGCCGCGCGCGCGGAATGGGACAGCGCGCGGCGTGTTGCCGATCAGTTGCCCGACGACCATCTCGACGTCATCGCCATGCGCGTCGCACCCAGGACGATGTTGATGTCGACACTGCTGTACGTCGGCGACGCGTCAGACACTGATGAGCTATTCGAAGAGTTCCGTGAGCTGGCGATAGCGGCTGGCGACCACAAATCGCTCGCTCTGGGTACGGCCGGACGCATCTTTTCATTGACGGTCAACGGTTTCCGTATCCGCGACGCCGCAGCGATGCTGCCGCACCTGGACGCGCTGGCAGCAAGTCTCGACATCGATGCAGAGACGCGCGCGATCATCCTGAACTCGCTGGGCTATGCCCATTTCGCAAATTGTGACTTCGAAGCGGCGCTGCGGGCGGTCAACGCAATCACTGACGTGATACCGGATGTGCCGCCGGTCGAAGTGGCTCCAGCCGTGATACTTCGCGGGGTCATCGAGGTATGTCTGGGTAACCCCGAGGTCGGTCGACGGCATCTTGAGGAAGGAGCTCGGCAAGCGCGCTCGCTTCCCGCTGTCAACTATTCTGCGGTGCAGGTCTACTGGGCGCTGCTGGTGGCCTTGGGCTTGCGCGAGGCAGCCGATCTGGTGGACAGCACCCGGGATGTACTCAGCCGCGCCGAGGCATTCGGCGATGCTTGCGGCATCATCATCGCGCAGTGGGCCTACGGCACGGTGTTGCTGCGGGCGGGCGAGGAGAATCGTGAGGAAGCGGTAGATGTGCTCCGACGCGCGCGGACCAACACCATGAAATATCGAGTTGGAGTGGTCGGCTTGACCACGGTTATATGCGATCTCGCACGCGACGCCGCCCGTCGCGGAGCGAAAGACGAGGCGATCGGCGAACTTCGAGCTCTGCGGTCACAAAGCAGCGGCTGCTCGCCGGTCTTCGGTGTGGTCGCGAATGAAGCCCTGGTCGAGCTCCTGACCGAGCGCGGAACCGTCGACGACCTCGCAGAGGCACATCGAATCGTCCAGCAATGGCAGGATGAGCGTCCCGGCATACCCGCTCTCGACTTGTGGTGGCTGAAGTGTCGCGCGTTGCTGGCCCGCGCCGAAGATCGCTCGGCTGCCTATGCGGAACTGGCGGCCCGATATCTCGAGCTCTGCGAAAGCCTTGATGCGCGAGGCAGATTGGACGAAGCACACCGGCTCGCGGATGAGTCGACTGTGCAAGCCGGGATCGTATGACACATGGCGAGAATCCTGGCGTACACCTCCCCCGCTTTGGGACACATGCTGCCGATCAGCGCTTTGCTGTCGGAGTTGTCACGCCGCGGCCACACCATCCACCTTCGCACTCTGTCCAGCGCGGTCGACATGGCAACACGCCTGGGTTTCGATGCCGCCGCGATCAACCCACACATCGAGTGCATCCCCCTCGGCGACGGGAATACGACCGATGCTCGTCGCGCCTTGCAGATCGGCGTCGCGGCCTTGGGCCGACGCGCCACACATGAAGTCACCGACCTCGCCGCAGCAATTGCCGATCTCGCGCCGGATGCGCTGCTGATCGACGTGAACTGCTGGGGAGCGCGGTCGGTAGCCGAGGCCGGTGATATTCCGTGGGCCTGCTTCTCGCCGTATACGCCTCCGATGCGGTCGCCCGGAGTGCCGCCGTTCGGGTTGGGCCTCAAACCGATGCAAGGAGCGCTCGGCCGAGCCCGCGATGCGTTGGTACAAGCCGTCGTCGGCCGATCGATCGAACGGACAATGCTGCCGTCGGTCAACACCATCCGCGCGAACGTCGGCCTGCCGGCGGTGGCCACGGCCGACGAGTACCTTCGTCGGGCGCCGCTGATGCTGGTGGCCACCGGTAAGCCGTTCCAGTACGAGCAGACCGATTGGGGCGATGCCGTCCACATGATCGGACCCTGCACCCTGGATCCCGGCTGCGGTACCGCTTCTGACTGGCTGGCCGACATCGACCGGCCGCTCGTTCTGGTGACGACGTCTTCCGAGCCGCAGGCCGACGCCGAACTCGTCTCGATGTCGTTGGCCGCGTTGGCCGATGAACCGGTGCACGTGATCGCCACCGTCCCAGCCGGCCCGTTGGAAGGCTTGACGACATCGCCCAACGCGACGGTGTGCGGAATGGTGCCCCACGAAGCCGTGCTGGCCCGTTCGGTGTGCGCAATCACCCACGGCGGGATGGGCGCGACGCAGAAGGCGCTTCTGCACGGCGTACCCGTCTGCGTCGTGCCATTCGGGCGAGACCAGTTCGAGGTTGCGAGACGCGTCGAGGTGGCCCGGTGCGGCACCCGGCTGCCCGCGAAGAAGCTGTCGGCACCGCGGCTGCGGACGAAAGTGCTGCAGGCGCAAACCATGACGGACGGCGCCAAACGCGTCGCGGCGGGATTCGAGGCGACCGGCGGAACCTCCCGAGGCGCCGATCTGTTCGAAGAGCGGATACTCCCCTAGCGAGCGTCGACTGCGACTCAGGCGCGCCCGCGGGCCGCATAGGCGGCGACGAGCGCTTCGGCGCTGCGCACCGCCGCCCGGCACGCGCGGGTGGTGAACGGGTCGTTCAACGGGTGCTCGGCCCGCCTGCGCCAGCGCTGGGCCGCCGCGAAGGCCGCGCGCGGCCCATCGTACGGATTGTCCGGTTGCAGGCCCAGCCTGCTGGCCGCGTCGGTACCGGACCCGCCGATGATCCGGCGCAGCGACGCCATCTCATCGTCGTTCAAAGTCGTTGGTCGAGAACGTAACTGGCTAAGCAGTCGCAGCTCTTCGAAAGCGTGCGTGTCGGCCAGCAGCGGATCGATATCGGCGAGGATGTACGGCGTCGCGTAGATCGGGTAGTGCTGCACGAACTGCCGCAGCGACAGCAATGCCGTGTGCGCCTTGAGCAGATCGGACCGCTGCGCGAACTGCTGGTCGATGACCTCTCGCAACGCCACCAGCCCGCTGCGCTCCAACAACTCGTCGGCCAGCGCCACCGAATCGCTGACACCGGCGCGCAACACCGCGATCGAGATCCGGATCCCGAACATGCCGAACCGGTCCAGCAGCGCCGCCCGCGTCGCCGCGTCCACGGGCAGCGAGCTGTCCTCGCGGACGAAGCGGTCCACCGACAGCATCGCCTTGGTCAGTTCGGCGGCGTCCACCCCGGCGAGTTTCTCCAGCGCGACGAACTCGCTCTGCCGCAGAGTCCGTGCCGTCAACGCCAGCAGGCCCGACACCGGGACCACCGCCTGACACGTTCCGGTCCGCTCCATCTCGACGGTGAATCGCGTCGCGACATCCTTGGCAGACAGCATCGCGTCGATCCGGCCGGCTCCGATCTCGTCGGCGCGGGACGCGACCCCGATCACGCCGAGCGCCCCGGCCGAGCCGCCGACCAGTTCGCCGATCTGTTTGAGCAGCGCGATGTCGGCGGCGTTGAGCGTGCGCAACAGGAAGACCACCGCGTCGACCCGTGGCACCCCGTCGTCGGGCACAAGCAGTCGCAGCGTGCGCTCGGAGACGTCACGGGACAACGACGAGGTGCCCGGGGTGTCGATGATCGTGGTGTCGATCAACTCGGCGGCCGGCCACTCGACGTCGAGATCGATGATGTCCTCGGGGTCGAGGCTGGCGAAGTCGAAGGTCAGTCCGCCCTCGTTCGGGTCCCGGCCGATCGGCACGTTGGACCGCCTGCCGCCACGGTGATTGGCGGTCACCTTTGGTGTGGGTCCGTGCCGGAACCATGTCACGATCCGGGTTGCCTCGGTGGCGTCTGTGGGCGCA
The DNA here is from genome assembly GCF_010731795.1 of Mycolicibacterium celeriflavum. Classification (NCBI taxonomy): domain Bacteria; kingdom Bacillati; phylum Actinomycetota; class Actinomycetes; order Mycobacteriales; family Mycobacteriaceae; genus Mycobacterium; species Mycolicibacterium celeriflavum. Next base: position 2,934,829 of record NZ_AP022591.1, read on the forward strand.
ATGTCTTCGCCCACAAGGGCATTCACCAACGTCGACTTGCCGGCCTTGAGCGTGCCCGCCAGCGCGATGCGGATCGGCTGGTTGAGCCGACCGCCGATGCGCTCCAACTCGTTGTGCACGTCAGGACGTTGGCGGTAAGCGGGGTCGGCCCGGTAGGCCTGCATGGTCCCGGCGAGGATCGCGCGCACCTGATCGCTAGTGCTCATCTCGCGCTACCTCGGCGTCCTCCCGCTCGGCGATGGCCAAGGCTCCAGCTTAGATACCGGCGCGGTTAGGTGGTTGCCACGGGTTGGGGCTCGGATTGGGCGGGCAGCAGCTTGACCGCGTGCTCGGTGACCTGGTTGAGGATGTTGAGTTGGCGCTCGAGTTCTTTGATCCGGCCGTTACGTTCGGCCTGCTCGACCTGCGCTGCCGCCAACGTCGCCTGCAGCGATTCGTTGAGCGATCTGGTCGTCTGGTTCGCGATGCCGCGATAGTGATCGCGCAACTGCCGCTGGATGGCCTTGAGCCGGTCCCGCGATTCCTTGCTGACCGCGAACTGCGTGTCGTCGATGAACCGTCGGGTGTTGGTCTTGGCCTCGTTGCGCACCCGCAGCATCCGGTTCTCGACGTTCTCCTTGTACGCCGTGCGTCCCATCAGCAGACCCGCGCCGAGCGAGATCGGGTTGAACATGCCCAATCCCGCGAACGACGTCATCATGCCGAACATCAGCACACCACCGTACGAACCCTGCATGCCCATGGTCAGCTTGCGGCCCTTGGTCAACTGCTTGGCCTCCAACCGGCCCAGCGACTTCATCTCCCCGAGGCTGGCGCCCATCCGGCTGGGGTCGAGCTCCGGCATGTTCACCGCATCGAGCCCCGCTTCGACGAACGTGCGGGCGACCTCGGCGGCCAGCACCTCGGCGCGCTGATAGGCCCAGACGAAGTTGTCGCCCACCGCGGTGGCGACCGCGTTCTCGAGTTCCGCACCGATCTCGGCCCAGTGCTGGGTCGGGTCGCACGAGTCGATGACCTTCTCGATGTGCTGGCTGATGACCCGGAACCGACCGCGCAGGTCATGGTCGACATCGGCGGTCAGGTCTGCGATTCCGTCGTTGAGCACCTGCTGCCACAGCGCCGTCTGCTGCAGCGCGTCCTGGGCCTCCTGCTTGCGCCGCTCGAGGTCCTCCTTGAGCCGGTCGCGGGTGCCCGGGTCGTTCAGCGCCGACAGCTCGGCCTTCACCTTCAGAGTCAGATGCTCGGCCGCGGAATGGATTTCGCTGACGACGTGATCGCGGATGCGGTCGTTCTGCCGCGACAGCACCTGCTCGCTGAGGAACTTCACGATGGCCGGGAAGTTCGACTCCTCGTTGAGCTCCTTGTCGTTGAGCTGGATCGCATGGGCGCGCAGCAGCGACGACGCCGGGATCATCGGGACGGACAGGCCGGCGCGCTGCAGGTGGGCGTTGTTGGCCTGCACGATCTGGCGCCAGTGCGGGTAGAGGTCGGTCTTGGTGGCGACAATTGCTGCGAGAGGGCAGATTTCGAACGCCTGGCGCATGAACGTCATCTCGGGTTCGGTGAACTCTTGGCTGGTGTCGCTGCACATCAGCAGCGCGTCGGCGTCGGGCAGCAGACCCAGCGTCGCCGACAGGTGCGGCTGGCCGTGCCCACCCACACCCGGGGTGTCCACGAACGCCAAGCCGTTCTTGAGCAGGGGGCTGGCCGCGGTGACCTCGACGCGGATCACCTCACGGCCGCCGGCTTGCGGCGCCCGCCGCAGATCGTTCTTGATGTCGGCCATCGGGATATCGATGGCTTCGGGTTCCTCGCCTTCGCCGCGCGCGACGATCAGCTTCGCGGCTGCGGTCTCGCCGTAGGTCACCACCGTCGCCAGCACCGTGCTCTCGTCGTCGCCCACCCGCGAGACGGGGACGTTCAGCAGCGAGTTCAGCAGCTGGCTCTTCCCCTGCTTGAGCTGACCGGCGATCACCACCCGAATCTGCGGGTCGGTGATGCGAACCTTGGCCTTGGCCAACCGCTCGACCAGGTCGCCTCGATCGTTGGCATCGGCGATCTTGCTGGTGTGGTCGATCAATTCGACGATGACCTTCACCTGTTTGGCCTTGGGTGCGTCGCTGGGTTGCGTCATGAAGTCCTCGTGTCGGAGACCGGATGGGCCGGTCAGTCAACGGTAGACGTGCCAACTGGCGGGGATCATGGTTTGATCCCCGCCAGTTGCGCTGTGTGGTTGTGGGTCAGAACAGGCCGGCGTCGACGGTGGTGTCGACATCGACATCGGTGTTGACCTGACCGGAGTTGTCGACCGAGTTGTCCTGCCCGGAGTTGTCGACGGAATTGTCCACCGAGTTGTCCACCGAGTTGTCCTCCACACTCGAGCCCCCGGAGATGCCGCCGGACACCCCGCCGTCGATGTCTCCGACGGTGGTCTGGTTGCCATCGACGTTGGTGGTGCTCGTGTCGCTGTCGTTGATCACGATGCCGCCACCGGCACCACCGGCACCGCCCGCGGCGTTGCCGCCGTCGTTGCCGACCCCGATCAGCCCGCCGCCACCATCGCCACCGACCGCGCCGCCACCGGCACCGCCGCTCATGTCGACGTCATTGATCACCGGGCCCTCGTTGTCGGAGATGATGTCCCCGCCGGCGCTTTGATCGCCGCTGTCGTCGATCTCGTTGTCCTCGCCGATGTTGACGTTGGAATCCTCGATGTCACCGGTGTTGACGTTCTCGTTGTCATCACCGACCACGTTGCCGTCACCCTCGACGTTGGTGGCGTCGATGTCCCCGGCGGTGCCGGTGTTGACCACACCGCCGTCGGTGGCGGTGTTGGTGGTCTTGTCACCGAAGGTGATGTCACCGAACTCCAACCCGACATTGCCGATGCCCTGCTGCTGATCCTCACCGGCATGACTGACGGTGGTGGTCTCCGGGCTCAAAAACCGGGTGTCGTTGTGGCTCAGGGTGTCGTTGTTCGACCACAGATCGGTCTGGCGCTGCGGAGCGAACGCGATCCCGTGAGTCTGGGCCACCGCCTGCTGCAAACCCAGCACCGGATCACCCCCACCATGCACCACCGCAGCCGGCGCCACGGTGGCCGCCACGGCCTGCACCTGGGCGGCGGAGACGTTGCCGAAGCCGGCCTGCTGCAATTCGCGGTCGGGGTCGGCCACGAACGCCGCAGCGGAAACCGGATCGCGGAACAGGTTCAGAAACCAGTCGATGAGGTTCATTGTCGGGTCCTTTCGAGTGTTCGGTTCTTGGTCTTGTCACCGGGCTGTCCGGCGAACTGAAGACCACGTTATGGGCACCGCGACTGCGCAGAAACGGGGTCGCAACCCCTCCCTGCGGACGACCGTCCCGGGATTGCGATGGGGGCTGCGTTAGGGGATTAGGGGGTGACCAGGGGACAGCGGAGACGGATGCCATCCGGTTGTGCGGTTTCCGACGCGACACGCCGAGGCAGGCGTAGCAGGACGCACAATCGAGGCAGGCACGCGGCGCTTCCACCCCAGCCAATCGCAAAAATGCGCGGCCCCGGAACGGGACCGCGCACTTTCGTCGCTGAATGGTCAGTCGAAGATGTCGAAACCGCCTGCATCGACATCCAGCTGCTGGACGTCGACCACCGCGTCGCTGAAGTCCTCGACCGTCGGCACATCGTCGACGTCGGTTTCCTCCATCACCGGCTGGTCGAACTGCAGCGATGTGTCGCCGGCAGCCGGGACGTCCGGGACGCCCGGATCGGCGAGGCCGGTGCCCGGATCGGCGATAACAGCGGTGTGCACGTCGTCGAACGTCTCGGCCGGCACATGGTCTCCGAACGCGTCGAAGGCGGCCGTGGCCGCGCCGCTGGCCCACACGTTGCCCGCCGCTTCGGCGACGCCGCCGTCCAGCCCGGCCGTCGGTACCGTCGTCGGAAGCGCTGACAGCGACTCGGAGACCACTGGGATCAGGGCGTTGACATCAGCACTGGTCACGTTGGTCAGATTGGCGTCGAGAATGGCTTGATCCGGATCGGCGGCGAACCGCGCGGCGGCGTCAGGATCGCGCACCACCGACATCACGAAATCGAGTAGCTCGTTGGCCATGAAACACCCTCCCTCCCTCAAACAGATATACGTAGCTAGATATGCGGCTGCGCTCAACAAGGCGCTGAACCCGATGCTATCGACGGCCACGGCGCTGGTGATCGGTGCGAAACCCACCTGTGTGGCCGGACCATTAGGGGACGCACCGTTAGGGGATTTCGCCGCACTAGGGGCAGCTCCCATGATCGAGGGAAATGAGCCGCTATCGTGATGGACGGCTTAATGCAGAGGTGGAGATGAGCGACTCACTCGGGTTGTCGATCGGATCGACCAATTTGGTGGCGGCCCGAATCGGCCGCCCCCCGGTCATGCGCCGGTCGATCCTCACCGTGTTCGACGACCGCGCCCCGGAGGTCGGCATACCGGGCGAGAACCCGAACCTGAACCAACCCGGCATGGTGCTGAGCGGTTTCGTCGAACGGGTCGGCGATCCGGTGCCGTTGGTCGCTGCCGACGGCTCACCGCACCGCGGCGAGCGGGTCCTGGCCGAGGCGCTTGACGCGATGGGGCGCACGGTCGGCGGCGGTGCCCCCATCGTGATCGCGGTGCCTGCGCACTGGGGGCCGGCCACTGTCGACGCGTTGCGGGGCGCGCTGCGAGCCGCCCCCGGCCTCGCTCCCGGCGGGGCGGCGCCACCGCTGGTCGCGGACTCGGCCGCCGCGCTCGCCGCGCTGCAGGCCGCGCCGGGGCTGCCGTCGAACGGCGTCGTCGTGTTGTGCGACTTCGGGGGCAGCGGGACCAGCATCAGCCTGGCCGACGCGGGCGCCGACTTCGCTTCGATCGGCGAGACGGTCCGCTACCCCGACTTCTCCGGCGACCAGATCGACCAGGTACTGCTCAACCACGTCGTGGCCGGTATCGCGGCGGCCAACAACGCCGATCCGGCGGGCACCGCGGCGGTCAGCTCGCTGGCCCGGCTGCGCAACGAGGCCCGGCTGGCCAAGGAACGGCTGTCGGCCGAGACCGCCGCGGTCGTGCACGCCGAACTGCCCGGCTTCAACTCCGACATCCGGGTGACCCGTACCGAGCTGGAGCGACTGATCGACGAACCGCTCGCCGGCGTACTCAACGCCGTCGAGGAAACGTTGCAGCGCAACAACATTGCATTGGCCAACGTGTCGGCGGTCGCCACCGTCGGCGGCGGGGCGAACATCCCGCTGGTCACTCAGCAGCTGTCGACACGGCTGCGCGCACCGGTGATCACCACGCCGCAGTCCCAACTCAACGTCGCCGCGGGCGCCGCGCTGGTCGCCGACGCCGCTGACGCTGCGACCGGGATGGCTCCTGCGGCGGATGCCCCGACCGGGATGGCGCCGGCGACCATGGCCGCCGCCGCGTGGGCCGCCGGGGCGGCGGGAGTGGCGGCCGCAGGGGCGGCCGACGACGGGCCGGCCTCGGCGACGTTCCGGGCGCTGGCCTGGTCGCAGGACGAATCGCCGGCAGGCGAGCCGGTGCCGTATGCCGGTGACGATTACACGTTCGAACCGGGCATGACCGGTGCTCGCCCGGCGATGGAATTCGCCCACGAGGAAGAGGGATACGAACCCGAACCGGCACCGCTGCCGTGGTACCGACGGCCCACGGTGCTGTTCGGCGCGGCCGCCGCGGCCGCTCTGCTGGCCGTCGGTGGCCTCGCGGTCACGCTGACGAGCACCAGCGGCGAAACCGGACCGGTTACCGAGACCGCGACCACCGTCGAGACCGGCCCGTCGCCACAGCAGACGACTTCGGCAGCGCCACAGACGATCACGGTCACAGGATCGGACGGCCGGCCCAGCACCACCGTGGTGCCGCCGCCTCCGCCACCGACGACCACGACCACGTCGCCGACCACCACGGCAACGACCACCACGACGACGACCACGACCACCACGACCGCGCCGACCACCACCACGACGACACGGGCCACGACGACACGGCCGACGACTACTGAGCCACCGACGACGACCGAACCACCGGTCACCACGACGGTCGAGCCGATTCCGGACGTGCCGATTCCGGACGAGCCGTAGACCATGACCGCGTCGGACCCGCGGACCGACATCCCGCCAGCCGCGCGTGAAGCGGTCGCCCGGCTGACCGCAGCGCCGACCGAACCCGTCAAGCTCCTCGTGTCCGGAGGAATCGGCACAGGCAAGAGTTCGGTGTTGGCCGCGGTCCGGACTGCGCTGCGGTCCGCGGGCGCGGCGGTGCTGACCCGACCCCCGCGTGCCGGCGACGACCCGGGGGTTGCCGTGGTGATCGACGACGCCCACCTGCTCGACGACCAGGAACTCGAGCACCTCGCGGGCAGAGTCGCCGACCCCGCCTCGACCGTCGTCATCGGCGTCGAACCACTCGTGCACCGTCCTGCACTGCGCGCGCTGACGACGGCGGTCGAACGCGAGAACCCGATCGTCGCGCTGGGCCCGCTGCCGCCCGCGGAGGTTGCGCATCTCACCGCCGAAAAGCTCGGCGGCCCACCGGCATCCGACCTCGTCCGGTCATTGCTCGTCGCCACGGCCGGCCTTCCGTTCCTGCTGCAGCCGGCGATCGCGGCCGCCGCCGCTCCGGACGGTGAGCCACCGGCCACCGCGATCCTGCAGGCCGCGAAGTACGCGTTGATCGAGCGGCTGCGCCGGGTCGACGGCGCCACGCTCGACACGCTGCTGATGACATCGCTGAGCAGAGACCTCGGCCCGGACGACGTCGCGGCCGCGTTGCAGATGAGCGCCGAAGATGCCCACGCCGTGGTGGACCGCGCCCGCGCCACGGGGCTGATCGAGCCGTCCCACAGTCGCGCCTTCCTGCGGGCGCTACATCGATGCATCGCCCAGATCCTCGGCGCCGCACGCCATCACGACATCGAGGTGTCGCTGCTGGTGTCACAGCTCGAATCATCGACGCTGTCAGCTGAGTTGGCGCTTCAGCTGGCTGAGCACGGGTTGCGCGATGATCGGCTCGCCACCGCTCTGGCCGAACTCGCGTCCCGCAGCAATGGCCAACCAGCCAGGGCGGCAAGGCTTTACCGTGCCGCCGCCGATGCCGGAGCGACCACGCTGAGCTCGCAGCTGGCCGACGCGCTAGCGATGACCGGTGACTGCGCCACCGCGGGCCGGCTCACCGACGAACTGCTCGGCTCCGAAGACGCCGCCGAAAGGGCCGCCTCGGTGCGGATCGCCGCCAGCATCGCCGTCCACGACGGCAGCGCAGCGCAGGCCGCCGATCTGTTCCGCTGGCTGGGCCCCTATCCGGACGCGTTCGTCAGCGCGGCGGGCGCGGTGGTGTCGCTGGCCGCCGGCGACCTGCCCGCCGCTCGTGCGGCGCTGTCGGCCGAGACCACCGGTCCCCCGACGTCGACGGCGCGGGCCGCGCGCAGCCTCGCCGACGGGCTGCTGATGTCGCTGGAGGCGCCGTACCCCTCCGCGGTCGCCCGGCTGGGCCAGGCCATCACCGCGGACCAACCGGCGGCGGGCGTCGCCCCGGACACCCCGGCGGCGCTGGTGACGCTCGCCGCGCTGCACGGCGGCGATCCGGTGCGGGCCCGCAGCGTGATCGCCCGCGCCGTGCGCGCGGGACTGGAGGACGGCCCCGAGGCCGCACTCTTCGTCAGCCGCAGGCACCGGCTGCTGCTGGGCTGGGTGCGCATGCAGGACGGTCAACTACCCGCAGCCACCTCCGACGTCGCAACCGTGTGCGCCGACGCCGACGCCAGTTCCCCGCTGCACCGCCGCGACGCGTTGTGGGCGGCGGCGCTGCAGACCGCCATCGCCCGCCGCAGCGGCGACCCGGGCGCCATGCAGAAGCACTGGTACGCCGCGGTGGAGGTGCTCGCCGAGTACTCGACGGACCTTTTCTCGCTGCTGCCGCTCGGCGAGCTGTGGGTGGCCGCCTCCCGGATGCATCAGGTCGACCGGCTACAGCACGCCATCGACGAGGCGTTCGCGCTGCTCGGCTCGCTCGGCGATCCGGTGTTGTGGTCCGCGCCGCTGCACTGGGCGGGCGTGCACGCCGGAATCCTGGCCAACGCGCCGGACGCGGTCGCCCCGCACGGCCAGGCGCTGACCACCGCGGCCGCCCACAGTGCGTTCGCCAAGACGCTGGCCACCGCCGGGCGGGCCTGGTTGCGGGTGCTGGCCAACCACGTCGACGTCGACGATGTCACCACGGCGGCCCGGTTGCTGGCTCAGGCGGGACTGACCTGGGACGCCACCCGCCTTGCCGGTCAGGCCGCGCTGCAGACCCCCGATGGCCGCGTGTCCGGCGCGATGCTGCAGCTTGCCCGTGATCTGAAACAGACCGTCGCGGTCGACGAGGCCCCGGGTGTCGAACACCCTGCTGCCCCCGAAGCCCCGCGGGCGGGCGCCTCGCGGCCCGCGTCGTCGCGACTGTCCGACCGCGAACGTGAGGTCGCCGAACTGTTGCTGCTCGGCATGCCCTACCGCGACATCGGCGCGCAACTGTTCATCTCGGCGAAGACCGTTGAGCACCACGTCGCGCGGATCCGGCGACGACTCGGTGCGGAATCCCGCTCGGAGATGCTGTCGATGCTGCGGGCGATGTTGGCGCCACAGGCCTGAGGTCCCTAACGCCGCGCCATCCCCTAACCGAAATCCCCTAACCGGACCTTTCGACGACGGGTGTCGCACCGGATTCGTCGCTCCGGCCAGCGCAATAGCGTCGTGCCATGTTCAACGACCAGGCAACTCCCACCGCGCCGCTGGGGCTGTCGGTCGGCGCGACAAACCTCGTCGCGACGCGCGACGGGCACGCCGCGGCGGTCCGGCCCTCCGAGGTGACACTGCACGGGCAGCGGCTCACCGGTTTCGTCGACCGCATCGGCGATCCGGTGCCGCTCGTCGCGCCCGACGGCACCGCGCACCGTCCCGAGCAGTTGCTCGCCGAGGCGCTGCGCGCGCTCGCACCACCTGATGGCGCGGCCCGCCCGACGGTGGCCGTCCCGGCGCACTGGCGGCCGTCGGTCGCCGACACCCTGCGCCGCGTCCTCCATGACGAGGTGCCGGTGGTCTCCGACGCGACCGCCGCGTTGACGGCGCTGAACGCCGACCCCGGCCTACCGTCGCGCGGCGTGGTGGTGCTCTGCGACTTCGGCGGCAGCGGCGCCAGCATCACGATCGTCAACGCCTCGGCGAACCATGCGGTGGTCGGCGAGACCGTCCGGTTCGCCGACTTCTCCGGCGACCTCGTCGATCAGGCACTGCTGACCCATGTGATGGCCTCGATCACCACCGACGCCGACCCGTCCGGCACGGCGATGGTGGGGTCACTGGCACGGCTGCGCGACGAATGCCGCGACGCCAAGGAACGGCTGTCGGCGCAGACCGCGACGGCCGTCGCGGTCGACCTGCCCGGCCACCACGCCGACATCCGCGTCACCCGTACCGAGCTCGAACGGCTCATGGCGGGATCGCTGACGAATTTCCTTGCCGCACTTGACGATACGCTGGATCGCTACGGGGTTCCGCAGGCAGCCGTGGCGGCCGTGGCAACGATCGGCGGCGGCGCACGCATCCCGCTGATCACCCAGAGGTTGTCCGCACACCTGCGCGCGCCGGTGGTGACCACCCCGCAACCACACCTGACCGCCGCCGCGGGCGCAGCGCTGATCGCCCAGCGCAGCGGGGTCGTAGAAATCGCGACGACGCTGGCGCCTGCCGCCGAAGTCGCGACCGCGCTGTTCGACGCCGGAGCACCATCGAGCACGTTCGGCGCGCTGGCCTGGTCGCAGGACGACCAGGACGATGCGGAACTGACCGACTCCCCGGCCGCGTTCCGCCCCGAACTTCACTTCCAGCGCGAGGAGTGGCAGGAGGACGAAGCGGCGGCACCGCGGCGGTCTCCGCTCATCCTGTTCGGCCTCGCCGCGGCGGCCGCGGTGGTCACCACGGCCCTGTTCGGGGTCATGCAGCTACGTGACGACACCACCACCCCGGTCGAGGCGGCGACGACGGTCGCGCCGCCCCGCGCGCCTTCCGCGCCGGCTCCCACTCCTGCACCCCCGGCGCCGCAGGCCCCGCAAGCCACCACCGTCGTCGTCCAACCCGCGCAGCGATCCACCCCGCCCCAGCGGCAGACTCCCCGCCACGCCCCCGTGACGCAGGCGCCGGCGCCGGTCGCCACGCCGCCCACGACCGCGCCGCCGACGACTCCACCAACCACCGCGCCGCCCACGACCGCGCCGCCGACGACCACACCCCCTTCGACACCTCCGCCGGAGCCCCCACCGGCGTCCACACCCCCTTCGACACCTCCGCCGGAGCCCCCGCCGACGTCCACACCCCCTTCGACACCTCCGCCCATCGACCCGGGCCCGGGCGACGGCGAATCGGACGCCGGATCGACGCCCGAGAACCCCTCACCAAGCGACGAGGGATCCGGCGACGACCCCGCTCCCGTCGACCCCGATCCGAGCAACGGCCCTTAGTTAGGTCAACCTTCGTAGCGGCGCATCCCCGCAAGGTGCAACTATGAGCCCCGGACTTGAGCAGGCCCTGAGCTAAAGTTACTCGCGGGTAACATGCATTAAGTTACCCTTGGGTAACTTAGAAACGGGAGGCGCGCGGTGGATACCCAGATGCTGATCAGACTCGTCGTCGGCCTCGGGCTCACGGCACTGGTACTGGTCTTCGCCGCGAAACGCGTGCTCTGGCTGACGAATCTGATCCGCTCCGGGGCGCCGACCAGCGCGGAGAACAACCGCAAAGACAACCTCTCCACACGCATCACCACGCAGTTCAAAGAGGTGTTCGGGCAAACCCGGCTGCTGAAGTGGTCGATTCCCGGCATCGCACACTTCTTCACGATGTGGGGCTTCTTCATCCTCGCGTCGGTCTATCTCGAGGCGTACGGCCTGCTCTTCGACCACGACTTCCACATCCCGTTCATCGGCCGCTGGGACGCGCTGGGATTCCTGCAGGACTTCTTCGCCGTCGCCGTGCTGGCCGGCATCATCGTCTTCGCGATCATCCGGCTGCGCACCGAGCCCAAGGAGCACGGGCGCGACTCCCGCTTCTACGGATCGCACACCGGCGGCGCCTGGCTGATCCTGTTCATGATCTTCAACGTCATCTGGACCTACGCGCTGGTGCGTGGCGCCGCGGTCAACACCGATGCCCTGCCGTACGGCAACGGCGCGTTCTTCTCCCAGTTGATGGGGTGGGTGCTGAACCCACTGGGCCACACCGCCAACGAGTGGATCGAAACCATCGCGCTGCTGCTGCACATCGCGGTGATGCTGGTGTTCCTGCTGATCGTGCTGCACTCCAAGCACCTGCATATCGGTTTGGCCCCGATCAACGTCACGTTCAAGCGGCTGCCCGACGGCTTGGGCCCGCTGCTGCCCGTCGAATACGAGGGCAAGGAGATCGACTTCGAGGATCCGCCCGAGGATGCGGTGCTGGGCCGCGGCAAGATCGAGGACTTCACGTGGAAGGCCTACCTCGACATGACCACGTGCACCGAGTGCGGCCGCTGCCAGTCGCAGTGCCCGGCGTGGAACACCGGCAAGCCGCTGTCGCCCAAGCTCGTGATCATGAACCTGCGCGATCACCTGTTCGCCAAGGCGCCCTACGTCCTCGGCGACAAGGAGTCCCCGCTCGAGAACACCCCAGAGGGCGGTCTCGGTGAGGAAGTGCGCGGCGAGAAGCACTCCGAGGAGCATTCGCACGAGCACGTCCCGGAGTCCGGTTTCGAGCGGATCATGGGCTCGGGCCCCGAGCAGGCCACCCGGCCGCTGGTCGGCACCGAGGAGCAGGGCGGCGTCATCGATCCCGACGTGCTGTGGTCCTGCACGACGTGCGGTGCGTGCGTCGAGCAGTGCCCGGTCGACATCGAGCACATCGACCACATCGTCGATATGCGTCGCTACCAGGTGATGATGGAGTCGGAGTTCCCCGGCGAGCTCGGCGTGCTGTTCAAGAACCTGGAGACCAAGGGCAACCCGTGGGGCCAGAACGCCAAGGACCGCACGAACTGGATCGACGAGGTCGACTTCGACGTGCCGGTGTACGGCAAGGACGTCGAGTCGTTCGACGGCTTCGAGTACCTGTTCTGGGTCGGGTGCGCCGGCGCCTACGAGGACCGCGCAAAGAAGACCACCAAGGCCGTCGCGGAGCTGCTCGCCGCCGCGGGCGTGAAGTACCTGGTGCTCGGCGAGGGCGAAACCTGCAACGGCGACTCGGCCCGCCGCTCGGGCAACGAGTTCCTGTTCCAGCAGCTGGCCGCGCAGAACGTCGAGACGCTCAACGACCTGTTCGAGGGCGTCGAGCGGGTGGACCGCAAGATCGTGGTCACCTGCCCCCACTGCTTCAACACGCTCGGTCGCGAATACCCGCAGGTCGGCGGCAACTTCACGGTGCTGCACCACACGCAGCTGTTGAACCGGCTGGTCCGCGACAAGAAGCTGATTCCCGTCACTCCTGCCGACGGTGGGATGGACATCACCTACCACGACCCGTGCTACCTGGGTCGGCACAACAAGGAGTACTCGGCGCCGCGTGAGCTGATCGGCGCGTCGGGGGCGAAGCTGACCGAGATGCCCCGGCACGCCGACCGAGGCCTGTGCTGCGGCGCCGGCGGCGCGCGGATGTGGATGGAAGAGCACATCGGCAAGCGCGTCAACGTGGAACGCACCGAAGAGGCGATGGACACGGCCTCGACGATCGCGACCGGCTGCCCGTTCTGCCGCGTGATGATCACCGACGGTGTCGACGACGTCGCCGCTTCGCGCAACGTGGAGAAGGCCGAGGTTCTCGACGTCGCTCAGCTGCTGTTGGGCTCTCTCGACAAGACCGCGATCGCGCTGCCCGAGAAGGGCACCGCGGCCAAGGAGGCCGAGGAACGCGCCGCCGAGCTGGCCGCGCGGGCGCCGGCGGTCAAGGAGGCGCCGGCCCAGGCGGAGACAGAGGCCGAGCCGGAGCCCGTGGCACCCCAAGCCTCCACGGCCACTGAAACCAAGCCGGTCACCGGCCTCGGCATCGCGGGCGCCGCCAAGCGACCGGGAGCGAAGAAGGCCGCCCCCGCCGCGGACAAGCCTGCTGCCGCGGCGGCACCTGCGAAGGGGCTGGGTCTCGCGGCCGGGGCCAAGCGCCCCGGCGCCAAGAAGGCCGCGGCGACGCCGACCGCTGAGGCACCCGAGGCTGAGGCACCCGAGGCAACGGCCAAGCCGGAGCCCGAGGTGAAGGGCCTGGGTATCGCGGCGGGCGCCAAGAGGCCGGGGGCGAAGAAGGCCGCCAAGACCCCCCACGCGGGGGAAGCCACCGTCACCCAGCCGCCGAACGTCGACCCGGACAAGGCGGTGCCCGGCTCCAAGACCGACACCGCGGACTCGGATCGAGGCTTGGACGGAAAGCCCGAGCCCGAAGTCAAGGGCCTGGGCATCGCGCCAGGTGCCCGTCGTCCCGGCGCCAAGAAGGCAGCCCCGGCAGCACAACCGGCCGCTGCACCGAAACCCGCTGCGGCACAATCGGAGTCGACAGACGGCGACGAATCCGGCGCTGCCACTGAGCCTTCCGACGCCGACAATGGAGACAAAGCGGCGCCGCCACCGGTGAAGGGTCTCGGCATCGCCAGGGGCGCCCGCCCGCCGGGCAAGCGCTGACCCCATGAACAGCGTTTTTCGTTAATCGCTGGACAGCAGTGAGACTATGGAGGGCGTGACCACCCACCAGGTGCCGATCCATGCCACGGGGCACAGCCCGCGGCAGCGCACGTTCACGCAGTCTTCCAAGCTGCAGGACGTTCTGTACGAGATCCGCGGTCCGGTGCACGAGCACGCTTCGCGCCTCGAAGCCGAGGGCCACCGCATTCTCAAGCTCAACATCGGCAACCCGGCGCCGTTCGGCTTCGAGGCGCCCGACGTGATCATGCGCGACATCATCCAGGCGCTGCCGTATGCGCAGGGATACTCCGACTCCAAGGGCATCATGCCGGCCCGGCGCGCGGTGTTCACCCGCTACGAACTCGTCGAGGGATTCCCGAAATTCGACGTCGACGACGTCTATCTCGGCAATGGCGCTTCAGAGCTGATCCAGATGACGCTGCAGGCGCTGCTCGACAATGGCGACCAGGTGTTGATCCCGGCGCCGGACTATCCGCTGTGGACCGCGTGCACCTCGTTGGCCGGTGGCACCCCGGTGCACTATCTGTGCGACGAGACGCAGGGCTGGATGCCCGACATCGCCGATCTGGAATCCAAGATCACCGACCGCACGAAGGCGATCGTCGTGATCAATCCGAACAACCCGACCGGCGCGGTATACCGCCGCGAAACCCTCGAGCAGATCGCCGAATTGGCGCGTGAGCACCAACTACTGCTGCTCGCCGACGAGATCTACGACAAGATCCTCTACGACGACGCCGAGCACATCGCGATGGCTTCGGTGGCCCCCGACGTGCTGACCCTGACCTTCAACGGGTTGTCGAAGGCCTACCGGGTGGCCGGTTATCGGTCCGGTTGGCTGGTGATCACCGGACCCAAAGAGAACGCCGGCAGCTTCATCGAGGGCATCAGCTTGCTCGCGAACATGCGGTTGTGCCCGAATGTTCCTGCGCAGCACGCGATTCAGGTCGCCCTCGGCGGACATCAAAGCATCGAGGACCTGGTGCTGCCGGGCGGCCGGCTGCGCGAACAGCGCGACGTGGCCTGGCAGATGCTCAACGAGATACCCGGCGTCTCATGCGTGAAACCCCAAGGGGCGCTTTACGCTTTCCCCCGCCTGGACCCCGAGGTCTACGACATCGTCGACGACGAGCAGCTGGTGCTGGATCTGCTGCTGCAAGAGAAGATCCTCGTCACACAGGGCACCGGCTTCAACTGGCCGACACCGGATCACCTGCGCATCGTGACGCTTCCGTGGTCCCGCGATCTGGCCAACGCCATCGAGCGGCTGGGTAACTTCCTCGTCAGCTACCGACAGTAGCGGCCTTCTCTACGCTGTAGTCCGTGACGCACTCGCACGGACACTCGCATTCTCTGCAGGGTCCAGCGCCGCTGGGGCCGATGGCCGCGAAAATCGTCGTCGGCCTGTTGATCGTGATCGGGTTGGCCGTCCTGGTCGGTGCGACCTGGCTGTGGCCGAGCCAGCAGAAGACCGACATCCCGCTGCCGTTCCAGAACGCCGAAGGCGGCGCGGTCACCACCGAATCGGGCCACGTGGTGTCCAGCAGTAAAGCTGTCTGCGGCGGGCCGGCCGTGGGAGCGGTGCTGACGACCGAACCGGTACCGGTCGAGGGCGACGCGGCCAACTGCGTGCACTCGTTCGTCGCGATCGACTCCGGCCCGAACGAGGGCGCCCACACACTGCTGCAATTCAGCGGCGGAGCGGGGCAACCCCAGCTCGCGGTCGGTGACCAGATCCGCATCACCCGCCAGGTCGACCCGACCGGCACGACGACGTACTCCTTCTATGACTACGAACGGGCCTGGCCGTTGACCGGGCTGGCCGCGGCGTTCGCGGTGGTGGTCGTCGCGGTCGCCGGATGGCGCGGGTTGCGTGCGTTGGTCGGCATCGTGGTCGCTTTCGCGGTTCTCGTCGTCTTCATGCTGCCGGCCTTACGGGACGGTGCCGCAGCCATTCCCGTCGCGTTGGTGGCGTCGGCGCTGATCCTCTACGCGGTCATCTACCTGGCGCACGGCGTGAGCCTGCGCACCAGCGCGGCGCTGCTCGGCACGTTGACATCTCTGCTCCTCGCAGCGGTATTATCCTGGGCCGCAATTGAATTGACTCACCTCACCGGCCTGTCCGAGGAGGAGAACAACGCGGTCGCCACCTACCTCGGCAACGTATCGATCACCGGGCTGCTGCTGGCCGGGTTCATCATCGGGTCACTCGGCGTGCTCAACGACGTCACGGTCACGCAGGCGTCTACCGTGTTCGAGCTGGCCGAACTCGAGGGGGCCTCGCGGCGGGCGATCTTCGTGGGCGCCATGCGGGTGGGTCGTGACCACATCGCGAGCACGGTTTACACCCTGGTGCTGGCCTATGCGGGCAGTGCGCTGCCCTTGCTGCTGCTGTTCAGCGTCGCCAACCGAGCCCTCGGCGACGTGCTGACCAGCGAGAGTGTGGCCATCGAGATCGCCCGCTCGGCGGTCGGTGGTATCGCGCTGGCCATGTCGGTCCCGCTGACGACGGGCATCGCCGCGGTGCTGGCGACGCCTACCGGCCGACGATCGGCACCTGTGTCGCCTCACAATGCGCCAGACTGAGATGATGGCGGCCACCGACAGGGCGCAGGACGCCTTTGAACACCGGGCGTGGCCCGAGGTCTACGACACCCTGATCCAGGCCAGCGCGCAGCGCGATCTCGATGCGAACGATCTCGAACGCCTCGCCATTTCCACCTACCTGCTGGGAAGGGACGAGGAAAGCACTCGAGCCTGGGAACAGGCCTACTCCGCACACTTGGCGCGCGACGACCCCGGCCGCGCCGCAGAGTGCGGGTTCTGGCTGGCGCTCACACAGCTGCTTGCAGGCAACGGCGCACGCGGCGGCGGATGGCTGGCGCGGGTAGGCCGGCTCGTGGAGGACGGCAAGCTGGACTGCGCCGCCCGCGGTTACCTACTCGTATCCGCGGGCCTTCAGTTGTGGACGAGTGGGGACTCGGCCGAATCTTTTGCGATGTTCGCCGAGGCCGGCAGGATCGCTGCACGGTTCGCCGACCCGGACCTGGCGGCCCTCGCTCGGTTGGGGCAAGGTCAGGCGTCGGTCACCGGCGGTGAGACGGCGCGGGGCGTCGCGCTGCTCGACGAAGCGATGGTGAGCGTCACCGCGGGCGAAGTGTCGCCCATCCCGGCCGGCATCGTCTACTGCGCCGTCATCGAGACGTGCATGGGCGCGTTCGACCTGCGGCGAGCAACCGAGTGGACCGTGGCATTGAGCGAGTGGTGTGACGCCCAGCCTGGCCTCGTCCCCTACCGCGGCCAATGCCTCGTGCATCGCGCGCAAATCTTGCAGATCCACGGCGAGTGGTCCAAGGCGACGACCGCTGCCCGTCAGGCCTGCGCACACCTGTCACACCCGACGCCACACCCTACTTTCGGGCTGGCCGCCTACCAGCAAGCGGAGCTGCACCGGCTGCGCGGGGAGTTCGACGACGCTGAGGCCGCATACCGGCAGGCCCACCAATCTGGACGAGAGCCGTTGCCCGGCTTGGCCTTACTCCGAATGGCCGAGGGAAAACTCGACGCAGCGACGACCGCCATCCGCCGCGCGGTGGACGAAAGCTCAGATCCCTTCGGCCGGCCGGCCGCATTGGCGGCTCACGTTGAGATCATGCTCACGAGCGGCGACGTCGCGGCAGCGCGGACGAGCGCCGACGAACTCTCCGGGCTCGCGGAAACCATCAACGCTCCGTTCCTGCGCGCGGTCGCCGCTCACGCCGACGGGTCGACGCTGCTGGCCGAGGGCGACGCCGCTGGGGCGCTTGCCGCCTTGCACCGCGCATCAGCCGGGTGGCGGGACCTGGCAATGCCTTACGAAGCCGCTCGAACTCGGGTCCAGTGCGGGCTGGCGTGCCGGGCGCTTGGCGACTTCGACTTCGCGGCAATGGAATTCGACGCGGCACGTGACGGCTTTCACCGGCTCGGCGCCAAGCCAGACATGCGACGCTTGGCCGAACTCGTCGGGAGCCCGCAGGGGCCGAAGGGCATGCTGACCGCACGCGAATGCGAGGTGTTACGGCTTGTCGCTGCCGGCAAGACCAACCGAGAGATCGGTGCGAGCCTCGTGCTCAGCGAGCACACCGTCGCGCGCCATCTGCAGAACATCTTCACGAAGCTCGGCTTGTCGTCCCGGTCGGCGGCCACCGCTTACGCCTACGAGCAACACCTCGTCTGAGGGACGAGTGGTCAGAACTGACCACTGGCATCGCAGCGAAATGGTCGATTCGGTCGACGCGGCGAGAGCGTTGCCGTTCGTACCGTCTCACCATGTCTCAACAAGTTGATTACCGTGACCTCCGGCGAACCGAAGCTGATAATTACGCGACAAATTTCGTCCCGCTCATTCCCGCGCCGTTGGCCGACGATCTCATCGAGGCGGCCGCACCCGAGTCGGGTGAATATGTCGTCGACATCGCGTGCGGAACCGGCGTCGTCACCCGTCTGGCCGCCGAGCGGGTGGGACCCACCGGGAAAGTCGTCGGAGTGGATCTCACCCCTGAAATGCTGGAGGTTGCCCGCGCAAGCGCCGCACCGTCCGGTGCCGTAATTGAGTGGCGGCAGGGAAGCGCCGAAGCTCTCCCGCTTGCCGATGAGTCCTACGACTTGGCGTTGTGTCAGCTCGGGCTGATGTTCTTTCCCGACCGAGCCGCGGCAGTGAGCGAGATGTGGCGGGTGCTGTCGCCGGGTGGCCGCGTCGCCGTCAACGTGCCCGGAGCGATGCCGCGACTGTTCGAGATCATGGCTGACGCTCTTGGCCGCCACATCAATCCTGATCTCCCCGGTTTCCTTCGGGCGGTCTTCTCAGTGAGCGAAACTGAACTTCGCCGGCTGTTGGACGGCGCTCACTTCCAAGACGTGACCGTCAAGACCGTGACGAAGGCGTTGCGACTCCCGCCACCGGCCGAATTCCTTTGGCAATACCTCGAAGTCACACCTATAGCGGGCCTCGTCTTAGGGACGGATGACGGCCACCGACGAAGACTCGAAGACGACGTCGTCGCGCGCTGGCAAGACTTCGTCCACGACGACGAACTGGTTCTCGAGCTGTCAGTCGCTATAGCCACAGCCCGAAAGTAGTTGGTACTCATGCCATCCCTAGCAACATTCGGCGCCGCCGCGGTACTAGCGTCCAGGCTCATCTTGGGAATCACAACAAGCACACTCGAAGACCCCGCCACTGGCATGCGCCAAACGCACGGGGCTCGATTGGGTCCGTTATGAAGCGTGCGTACCCACCGCTTATCTGTAACGTCTCACGCGGATTGCGTTGTTTAACCTGACCTTTGCGTCAGTGTCATGTATAAGACGTTGCCCTAAAACGGGTCTTGTGGCCTACATGTAACCGGCGATCAAGCTTCGTGAGTGGACAGCTGCCCTCCGCCGGTTCCTGGCGGCTTGGCTCAGCCTAGGTGCGCGGTTAGCAGGAGGGCCGGCAGAGACTTTCGACCGTTGGGTTCATCCCAGAGCAGTACGAACCAGCCGAACAGCGAGATGATGACGGCGGCGCTGCGCCAATACGGGTGGAACGCAACGATGAAAACACCTGCGAAGAAGATCAGCGCGCCCATCTTCGGCTTGCATTTCTTGCTGCACCGGTCAGGATCGGCAAATTGAGAACAGATGGATAGTCGGCGCCCGTGTGCAGCACATGCGCAGCTGTGTTGTTGAGAAGATCGTGCCCGTTGACGAGGTGCTGTACGGGCCAGCGGTAGATATCGGCACCGGCGACGGTGAGGCGCAGTGTCTCGCCACAGTTGAAATATGCTGTGAATAGCAAGATCTCGATGTCGAGGCGGACAGGTGCGCCGACAGGTAGGGGAAGATCACGCTGATGGGCTTGAACTGGGCGGTCCGCGGTGCCCGAACGGTTAACCCGCGACACGGTGGCCAGTCTGCAAGCCCAAACCCAACGCACACCCGAAACCCGTTACAGATAACGTCGCGGAAGATCTCTACATCGAGGGCAAAATCGACAAGGGCACCCTGTTATCTGCGGACGAGGGCTGCTGTGTTAATAACGGCGGTCTATGGGTGGACGACCTTTAAACAGGCGAAGGACACTGCGAGGATCCTCCACCGAACGAATTTCCTGCTCCTCCTGCCGGGCAGCTGCAACAGATAGCGGGTCCAACCGAGGCCACACAGGTTCCGCCGCCTCCCGCCAGCCCAGTAGTCACGCTTCCGAGTCTGCTGGCGGTGCAAACCCCGTTGAGCGCAACAGCCGTTAGCGCTTTAGCGTGTCGCATTGGTCATGGCCGAGAAGGTACGCCGTCAGAACGACGTCCGCTCCAGCCACTGGTCCCAGACAGCGGCATCGCCCAGCACTTCGACGCCGAGTTCGGCGGCTTCGCGCCGGCGGGTGATCGCCAGCAGCAGGTCAGTGGCGGTGCCGCGCAGGGCGGCGTCGGCCTTCGTGTGGTTGTGCGACCACCAGACGCCTTCCTCGTCATGGACGATGGTCCACTCGCCGGTGGGTCCGAGCCCGTCGTCGGCGGCGTGCATGTGGATGGTCCTGCCGCGGTCGAGCGCGGGTTGCGTCGTATTGCCCGCCATCAGCTCGACCCATTCGCTGATCGCATCGGCGGCGAGGTCGGGCGGCGGGTCGTAGTCGACGCCGAGCGCCAGCGCCGCATCCGCGTGGTGGACGGTCACCTCGTGCAGCCGTCGACGAATCCACCAGCCCGCCGGGCGCGGACCGCGGAAGGTCCACACCCGAGTGGCGGGGCCCGCCCGGTCGACCGCGTCGACGATCAGCCGCGCCCCCTGGTTGAGCCAGTCGGCCGCACCGTCGGGGTCGTCGGGCGGCCTGCCGCTGCGCACTTCGCGCGGATCGAGCGGAGCCATCCGGCGTTCGGCGATGATCTGTGCGGCCCAACGATTTCCGCGCCCGACATGACGGAACAGTTGTTTGAGCGTCCACTCGGGGCAAGTCGGCACGGGCGTTGACGGGTCTGCACCGCGGATCAGTTCCCCGAAGGCCCGGGTCTGGTCGAGCAGCGCGGCTCGGAAATCCACGTTCCGAACGTACTCAATACTCGATGCGGAAACCGCCCGATCGCGTCAGGACGCCGAACTAATCCGTGCGCGAGCAGTTCCCAGCGCAATCGGCAGCGACGCCCACCCGCGCAGCACCCGGGTCTCGCGCCTGCTGCCGGCACCGGCCAGCCGCGCATCGGGGAAGCGCTCGAAGAACGTCCTCAGCCCGACCTCGCCCTCGGCGCGCGCCAACGCCGCTCCCAGGCAGAAGTGCCTGCCACCGGAGAACGACAGATGCCTGCCGGCGTTCTCGCGTTCGAGGTCGAAGCGATGCGGGTCGTCGAACACGTTGGGGTCGCGGTTGGCGCCGGCGATGTAGAGGATCACGCCGTCGCCGGGCCGGACCCTCATGCCCGCGATCTCGGCGTCCTTCTTCGCCACCCGTGCGGTGAGTTGCACCGGGGGGTCGAGCCGCAGGATCTCCTCGACGGCGGTGGGCCACAACTCCGGACGCTCCGACAGCGTGTCCAGGTGCCACGGGTGGTCGAGCAGCATCCGAATTCCGTTGCCCAGCAGGTTGACCGTCGTTTCGAAGCCGGCCGCCAGCACCAGTCCCGCGGTTGCCATCAACTCACGCTGGTTGAGCCGGGCGCCTTCGTCGGACGCCACGATCAGCTGGCTCATCAGATCGTCGCCCGGATGGCGGCGCAGCTCTTCGAGATGCTCGGAAAGCCAGTCGTTGAAGCCTTCGACGCCCCGGTAGACGTTGCGGTACTGCGTCCAGGTCAGACCGATGTCGAGACTCGGCGCACCGAGCTCGCCGAACTGCAGGATGCGAGGCCTGGCCTCGTCGGGAACACCGAGGATGTCACCGATCACGGCGACCGGCAGCTGCGAGCAGTACCGGTCGACCACGTCGACGGTTCCGGCGCCTGCGAGGTCGTCGAGCAACGAATCGGCGGTGGTCTGCACCCGGTCCCTCAGTGCGGCAACGGCTCTGGTGGTGAACACCGAGGACACCAACTTGCGGTAGCGGGTGTGCTCGGGCGGTTCCACCGACAGCATCGACGGCGGTTCCAGCGGATACAGCAGGCCGGTCTTGGTGCGGTTCGCGACCCATTGCAGCGGCTTGGGCAGGTTCGATCCGATCGGCATCACGTGGTAGTCGTCGGACCGCAGCAGGTCGCTGGCGATCGTGTGGTCGACGGTGATGTGCATGACGGCGCCCTTGACCACCGGCCCTCGCGCGCGCAGTTCCTCGGTGAACGCCACCGGGTCGACGCGCACCGCCGGGTCGGCGATCAGCCTGCCCTGCACATCCCCACGGCGGGCGAGCAGCTTCGAGGCGCCGCGCACGAATCCGTGTACGGCGAGCCATCGGATCCGGTGACGGATGGGTCCGGCCCGCCGTGCCGGACGAATCGGTTCCACGTGGCCCTCCTTGACCCGATTGGCGTTCGGTCAGGTGGGCCCAGCCTACCGACCGGGCGAGACCGCCCCCCTACCGAGGCAGTGCACCTGCCAGCCGGCTTGGGTCCAGCGGTCAACATCGAGGCAATTGCGGCCGTCGACAACCACTTTCGCGTGCACGATGTCGGCCAGGTCGGCAGGGTCCAACTCGACGAACTCGCGCCATTCGGTGAGCACCAGCACGGCGTCGGCGCGTGCACAGGCTTCGGTGACCGATGTGGAGTAGGTCAGCGTCGGAAACACCCGCCGTGAGTTCTCCATCGCCTTAGGGTCGTACACGCTGACGGTGGCGCCGTTGAGTTGCAGCATGCCCGCGACGTTGAGCGCGGGCGAGTCACGCACGTCGTCTGACTCCGGCTTGAACGCGGCGCCGAGCACGGCGATGTTCGCGCCGAGCAACGAACCGCCGCAGGCGGCGGTCGTCAATTCGACCATCCGGGTGCGCCGACGCATGTTGATGCTGTCCACCTCGCGCAGGAACGTCAGTGCGTGGTTGGCACCCAGCTCGCCGGCACGCGCCATGAACGCGCGGATGTCCTTGGGTAGGCAACCCCCGCCGAAACCCAGGCCCGCGTTCAAGAACCGGCGGCCGATCCGCGAGTCGTAACCCAGCGCGTCGGCGAGCAGCGTGACATCGGCGTCGACGGCCTCGCAGACCTCGGAGATCGCGTTGATGAACGAGATCTTGGTGGCCAGGAAAGCGTTCGCGGACGCCTTGGCCAACTCAGCGGTCTGCAGATCGGTGACCAGCAGCGGCACCTGCTGGGCCAGCAGCGGCGCGTACAACTCGCGGATCGCCGCCTCGGCCGACGTCGAGTTCCGTTGCACCCCAAGCAGGATGCGGTCGGGATGCAGAGTGTCGTGCACGGCGAAGCCCTCGCGAAGGAACTCCGGGTTCCAGGCGATCTCGACGTCGACCCCCTCCGGCGCGAGTGCGCGCGCCCGGTCGCCGAGTTCGGCGGCGGTGCCCACCGGCACCGTCGACTTGCCGACGATGACGGCCGACCCTCGCAGCCGCGGCACCAGCGTGTCGATCACCGCGTGCACGTGGCGCAGGTCGGCGCCGTACTCGCCTTTCTTCTGCGGCGTGCCGACGCCGAGGAAGTGCACATCGGCGAACTCGGCCGCGGCTTCGTAGTCGGTGGTGAACGTCAGCCGACCGGCGGCGAGGTTGTCCCTCAACATGTCTCGCAGGCCGGGCTCGTAGAACGGGATCTCTCCGGAGGCGAGTTTGGCGACCTTGCCCGCATCGACGTCGACGCCGATCACCTCGTGGCCCAACTCGGCCATGCCGGCCGCGTGGGTGGCTCCGAGATAACCGGTACCGAAGACGGTGCACCGCATACGGCCTTGATATGCGGCCGGGATGAGCTAACCGCGACGCGACACTGAGCGGCAGGCCAACGTCAGGTTACGAGTGTGCCTATCCGCAGAAGATCAGGAAGCAGTTCGACCCGCCACCACCGGACGAGCCGCCCGAGCGGCGGGGCCCGTCGTCACCGGATCCCCTTCCTGGGTACCGACCGGAGCCGCTGCCGGAGTTACCGCCGGACCCGGAACCGGGGTAACTGCCCGAACCGGGATTGCTGCCCGAACCGTTGCCGGACCCGTTCTGCCACGGCGGCGTCTCGAGGTCCGGCCACTCCGGCTCCTCCGGTTCGTCCTGCCACGGCGGTGTCCACGGCGACGACTTCGGCGGGGTCCACGGCGACCGCGGTGGATTCCACGGATTCTGTGGCCGGGGGTAGTAGTACGGCGGCGGCGCCACTGCCGGCGGCAGGTAGGCCGGAACCGGCGCGGGCGCCACCGGCGCCGGGGCCGGGGGGGCGGCCGGAGCAGGCGGCGGGGCCGCCGGCGCGGGCGCGGGGGCGGGGGCTTGCGGCGCCGGGGCAGGCGCCTCGACGTAGACGGTCCGCGGAGACTGCGGCGCAGGCTGCTCCTGGACGACGGGCACCGGCGCCTTGATGGTCTCAGCCGGTGGTGGTGGCGCCTGGACCGGCTTCGCCTGCTCCACCGGCGGAGGCGGCGGCGCGGGTGCGACGGAGCTCGGCACGATCGCGCTCTGGCCGGGACTGGGTCGCTCGTCGGCGGTCGGGCGGATGCTGACCGCCAGTGAGATCACCAGCGCCACAACGCCGACGACGAAGATCGACGTCAAGGCGCTGCCGACGAGCAGGAACGGCTTGCGGTCGTCGTTGGAGGTCGGCGACAGGTCGGTTTTCGGCTCGTCGGCGTCGAGGTAGGCGCCGTCGTCGCCGGCGGGGGCGAGCTGCGTCTCCGCGCCAGCCAGCCCGGCGTACACCGAACCCGCCGTGGTGCCATCGGGGTCCTGCGAGTAGGCGAGACCGACGGTCGAGGCTTCGAACGCGGGCGCGTTGGCCGCCGCCAGCGCCGCGCCGCGGGCCAACGCCATCTCGGGCTCGTCGGGAGCATGCACCGGCAGGCTCACCAGGTGCTCGAGATGGCTCTTCACCGAGCTGACGTCGACGCCCGAACCGACGACGAACATGCCCTGGGGCCGCGTGTCCTGGGCGTCGACGGCGGCGGCCATGTCGGCGAGCACGGCCATCGCGTCCTGGCTGTGCAGGGTCCGGCCCAGCACCTTGACCACCGACCCGTCGTCGGTCTGCACGACCGAGAGCGTGGCGGTGTCGCGGTCGATGAACAGCAGCGCGGTGGTGCCGTAGCCGACCGCGCGGCCGACAGCCTGCGCGAGGGCGGCGGCGGCGTGGCCGTCGGAGACCAGCATGACGTCGTCGATGCCGCGGGCAGCAAGCAGCTCGCGCAGTTGCGCCGCTTCGGCGTGGTCGCTCCACGTGACACCGATGGCCTTGAGATCGTGGCCGCCCGCCTCGGCGCTCTCCTTGGTGCCGAGCACCGCATCCACCACCTGGGCGGCCGCGCCCGGCGTTGCCGAACCCTCAGCTTCGCTCACGTCGAAGACGTCGTGATCGACGGTCGCCCCGTCGGCTTTCTCGCCTTCGACCAGCACGATGCGGACCGTCGCAGGTGTCATCGACACACCCAGTACGATGTCCACTGCCCCTCCATGAGTATTTGCTATGTTGCCTGGATCGGCGACCGGTGCCTCGCTCCGCACAAGCCGCCGACTAGTGCTTAATCGTCCTGAGCAGCACGGGCGTTACACCCGAACCCGTATTTGCTAGGACGATCAGCCGGGCCGACTTGTGAACGGCACGGGTACGGCCGACGCCGGTATCTAGACCCTACTCGTGTCAACGACCGAAAGCGCCCGGCGGTTCAACTCTCGTCGGCGGTTTCCGCCGGTTGTGGTGTTCCGGGTGTGTCCAGCGCCCCGAGCCCGCCAAACCCCGGGCGCCTCGTCGGCACGTGGCCGTGCACACCCTCCGCGTAGGCGGTCTCGGCGTGCTGGGTGAAGTCGACACCGGTGGTCTCGTCCTCGGGGCTGACCCGGAAGCCCATCAAGCGATCGATCATCTTGGCGATCAGGTAGGAGGCGGTGAACGCGTAAGCGGCGACGACCACGACCGCCAGTGACTGCTTGCCGAGTTGCGTCAGCCCGCCACCGTAGAACAGGCCCGACGGACCAGCGGTCATCACCTCGGTGGCGATCAGGCCGATCAGCAGCACACCGACGACACCGCCGACGAAGTGCACGCCGACCACGTCGAGCGAGTCGTCATAACCCCAGCGGAACTTCAGTCCGACCGCGAACGAGCAGACCACTCCTGCGGCCGCCCCCACGATGAAGGCGCCGAGGGTGTTGACCGTCCCGCACGAGGGAGTGATCGCGACCAGGCCGGCGACCACACCCGAGGCGGCACCGAAGGTGGTCGGCTTGCCGTCGCGGATCCGTTCGACGGTGATCCAGCCGAGCATGCCGAGGCAGCCGGCCACCAGCGTGTTGAGGAACACGGCGGCCGCGGTGCCGTTGGCGGCCAGCGCCGACCCGGCGTTGAACCCGAACCAGCCGAACCACAGCAGCCCGGCACCGAGCAACACGAACGGCAGGTTGTGCGGGCGCATGGCGTCCTTCTTGAAGCCGATCCGCGGCCCGAGCACCAGGGCGAGCGCCAAAGCGGAAGCGCCGGAGACGATTTCGACGACCAGGCCGCCGGCGTAGTCGAGCACGCCGAACTCGAAGAGCCAGCCGCCCGGCCCCCATACCCAGTGCGCGACAACCGCGTACACCGCGACCGTCCACATCGGAACGAACACCATCCAGGCCGCGAACCGGGCCCGGTCGGCGATTGCGCCGCTGATAAGGGCGGCGGTGACGATCGCGAAGGTGAGCTGGAAGGTGGCGAACAGCAGTTCGGGGACTTCGCCGCGCAAGGTGGTCGGATCGATGCCGAGCATCCCGAAGTGGGTCAGGTTGCCGATCAACCCGCTGCCGGCGTCGTCGGAGAACGCGACGCTGTAGCCGGCAAGCAACCACGCAACCGTGCACAACGGGATCGAGATGAAGCACATCATGATCATGTTGAGCACGCCGGTTGTGCGGACCATGCCGCCGTAGAAGATCGCCAGCCCAGGCGTCATCAACAGCACCATCGCCGTCGCCGCCAGCAGCCAGGCCGTCGCGGCCGGATCGATCGCGTCCATGGGGCTCCTCCCGGTCGGGAAAGAGCATTTCGGCTTCAGGTTTCCGTCGCGGGGCGCGCGTGTTTCCTATTTGTTTCGTGTTTCTGGGTGGTTACCGCGTGCTCACCGTGCGCCGGGGTCAGCTGGACTTGATGAAGTTCTGATACGACCGCGACGGCGTCGGGCCCCGCTGGCCCTGGTACTTCGACCCGGCCTTGGCGCTGCCGTAGGGATGCTCGGCGGGGCTGGTCAGTCGCAGCAGGCACAGCTGACCGATCTTCATGCCCGGCCACAGCGTGATCGGGAGGTTGGCGACGTTGGACAGCTCGAGTGTGATGTGGCCGGAGAATCCCGGGTCGATGAAACCCGCGGTGGAGTGCGTCAGCAGCCCGAGGCGGCCCAGCGAGGACTTGCCTTCCAGCCGGCCGGCCAGGTCGTCGGGCAGCGTGCACAGCTCCAGCGTCGAGCCCAGCACGAACTCGCCGGGATGCAGCACGAACGGCTCGCCGGGTTCGGGCTGCACGAGGCTGGTGAGCTCGTCCTGCTGCTTGGCCGGATCGATGTGGGTGTAGCGCGTGTTGTTGAAGACGCGGAACAAGCTGTCGAGGCGCACGTCGATGCTCGACGGCTGGACCAAGGTGTCGTCGAACGGGTCGAGACTCAGTCGCTCGGCGGCGATCTCGGCGCGGATGTCGCGGTCGGAGAGCAGCACCCGACGAGCGTAGCCGCTCGGATGCTAGCCTTCGTGCTCAAACAAGCCGGTGTAGTTCAATGGCAGAACATCAGCTTCCCAAGCTGAGAACGCGGGTTCGATTCCCGTCACCGGCTCCACGCGGCGGCCGCCCACGGCATCTTTCGGTCCAGCCCACCGTTGCGTTGCGTTCAGTCAGGGAATCGTCAGCACCTGGCCGGGATGGATCAGATCAGGATTCGAAATCCCGCTGGCGTCCGCGATCACTTGATACTTGTTGCCATCGCCGTAGAAACGCTCCGCGATGGCCCACAATGTGTCGCCGGAGACGACCGTGTAGGTCCGCGGCGCGGGCGGCGGCGGCGGTGGTGGTGGCGGAGGAGGTGCGGGTGCCGCTTTGGGCTCGGGTGCCGGAGCCGGCTCCTCGACCGCCGCGGGGGCTACCTCGTCGGGCGCGGCTTCAGGCGCGGCGGGTGGCGCTTCCTTGGTGTCGGTCTTCGTCGACCAGGCCGGCCCGTCGGCGGCGTACAGCACCAGGTTGCGGTCGTCCTGCAGGACGAGCTTGACGTCCTTCTTGCCCTTGGTGTCGGTGTGCCACACCGGCTTATCGGACGTGTAGAGCACGAAGTTGCCGTCGGTCTGGACTTCGGCGCGTACCACGTTCTGGCCGTTGGTGCCTGTGGCCCACACCGCTTCCCCCCGTGCCGCCAGCACGAGGTTGCCGTCGTCTTGCAACGTCAACGTGTACGCCCCGTTGTTGGAGGTGAGCGATCCGCCCCTCTCGAGCTTCTGTCCCTCGGAGAGTGTGTCTGCCATGGCCTTACCTCTTTCTCGAAGGTTGCACTGCCGACCCTAGTGACCCACGGTGTGCCTGTATGGCGTTCTGCTCGACGCAATTCAAACGTTTGGCGAACGAACTGATGAGTCAGTTTTCTGCACAATCCGCCGCGCCTTCGCCGGTGCCGGCAATAGTCTCGACTTTGCCTCGCGTGCTTCTTGTCGAGACGCTCGATCAGGGAGGTATGACATGTTCGATCTGCCAAGGCCCGCCCGCAGACTTGCCGGTGCAGTCGTCCTCGGTGTTGCGCTGTTCGCGGCTCCCGCCGTGATCGCACTGACCGATACGCATCTGGAGTCGGTCGCGGAACCAGCATGCACCGGAAGCGAATCCGTCGTCGACGGCAAACCCACCTGTGTGCCCGCCCCCACCGCACCGGATGCGTCCAACCCGGCGAGCGGTCCCGTGGACAGCCGGGAACATGACGGCGGACACCACTGAGACCGACTTCAGGTCACCTCAGCGCAGGTAGACCTCGTCACCGTCGGGGTAGCCGCCGCCGTGGGTGGTGATGTGCACATGGTCGAAGTGGCCGTAGCCGCCACTCTGAGCACCGTCGGGGGTGTAATAAACGCCGCGCCAGATCGCGTCCTGTAATCCGAAACGCTTCGCGTTCCGCAGTGCGTACCAGACGATTTCGTTGCCGAGCGCGATCCCTTCCGCACTACCGGGATTCGGGATCATCACATCGAGCGCCAGACCGTTGGGGTGCCATCGAAGCGAATCCGGTCGCACCCCGCCGATGTTGCTGATCTCGGGGAACGCGTCGCTGATGGCCCGCGACGCCAGGATCGTCTTCACCTGAAGCCCGCGTTCGGGCGCGATCCCGGTCGGAAGCGAACGGTCGACGGTGCGGTACCGGGCCGCTGCCACCATGGCGTCGGGCATCGCGGTCAAAGGAACCTGGCCGGCCGACGGAGCCGCAAGCCGCGTCGGTGCCGCCGCCACGATCTCCACGCAACACGGCGTCGCGTCCTCGACGACGACGGGTTCGCTTTCGGGCGCCGGGCGAGCGGAGAAGTGGACGTCTCCGCCCACCGCGAAGAAGAGCGCTGCCGGGGCGATGGCTGCAGCCACGCCCATCGGTGGCGTGCGCCGCTTCTTGGCTACGGAGTGCCGTCCCACGGGGGGTTGTATATCAAATCGTTACCTTGACCGCAATTCTGCGGACCCGCCGAGCAGGTTCGGCCGCGCTCGAACGCTAACTGCTGCTCGACGCTCTCGTTCGGCACCGCGTCGGTCGGGAGGTAACCTCGGAACCTGATTCACCGCAAGAACGGGGACACAGATATGGACCTCGTGCTCGGCCTGTCGATGACGTCCAGCACGGTTCGGTGGGTGCTCGTCGAGGGCACGACCGGCGAGGGCGCCACAGTCGACCGCGGGTCGTTCGACTTCGACGCCGAGGTCGATCCCGACGATCTGCTCAACGTGGTGCTTGCCGACGTCGTCGACAGCCCCATCCATGCGATCGGCGTCACCTGGACCAACGAGGCCGAAGAGGTCGCGTCCGGTGTGCTCACGGCGCTCACAGCCCGCGGCTACGGCAATGCGATCGCGATCTCCGAACTGGAGGCGGGCGACGTGCTCGCGGCGGGCATCGCCGACCTCGCCGACTACGACGACGTCGCGGTGTGCATCGTGGAACCCGACGCCGCGGTGGTCGCGATGGTCACCGGCGACGGCGTGACCGTCGACCGCATCGCCCGACCTCTCGACGGCGCCGACGTCGTCGAGTTGCCGAGCAGCGTGATCGCGATGCTCGAGCTCAATGAATGGCAGCCGTCGGCGGTCTTCGTGGTCGGTTCGGCTCCGGACCTCGATCTGATCACCTCGACGCTCGGCGACGTCACGGAATCACCGGTGTTCTCCGCGGCCGAGGCCGACGTCGCGATGGCACGCGGCGCGGCGTTGGCGTCGGCGCGTGCGGTGAATGCTCTGGACGCGACAGGCTCCGACCAGCCCAAGACGGTGGGTGCGCTGACCTCGGTGCTCGTCGCCGCGGTGGTGACGTTCGTGGTGTCGATCTCGGCGGCGGTCGGCCTCAGCCTCACCCGTGACGACGATCCCGCACCCGCGGCCGCCAGCGCCGACGGCGAATCCGTTGCCGTCACCGAAGAGGCGCCCCCGGCCCTGAAGAAGGTGACGACGCCTGCCGAGGCAATCCCAGTGGTCGCGCAGACCATCGCCGTGGCCGCGCCTCCACCGCCGGCCGCACCCGCCGCGGAGCCGGCCTACGAACCACCGGCCTATGTGCCACCAGAGCCGGCGGCCACACCGCCCGCTCCGGCCTACACACCGCCCGCTCCGGCCTACACACCACCGGCACCCGTCTACGCACCGCCTCCGCCGGCGCCCGCCTATGTGCCCCCGCCGCAGCCGCGCCTGCGCGACCGCATCATCGAGCGGATTCCGATCATCAACCGGTTCCACGAACCGGACTACTCCTACGGGCGTTGAGCCCTACGGGCAGGCGGCCGGGGCATCATCCCGAATTGGCCGGTCGGCCGGCAGCGTGTAAGTGACCGTCGCTTCCGCGTGCTCAAAGCCCTTGTTGGACACCACATGCGGAACGCCGGCCGGGATGAAGATGGCCTGTCCCGCGGTGAAGGCAACCGGCGCGCAACCGGTCGCGGTTTGCAGGTTCACCGCGCCGGCGTTGATCACCGAGTGCTCGGGGCCGGGGTGGGTGTGCCAACCGCTGCTCGACGCCGGGGACAGCACGAGGTTCTGCACATACAGGGTCGTCGGCTGCCCCACCGCGACGATCGCGATCGGCGTGTCGGTGGTGCCCTTCGCCAGATCGGTGCGCTCGATGTCGCCCTCGGCCGGCGTGCCCGCTGCGGTCGGTGACACCGCTATCCCCGCAATTGCCATCGCCGCCGCTGCCCAACCCGCCCGGTTCATCACCGGATTATCCGACACCTGGACCTACGGGACCGGCTGGTACGGATTCTGTGGGACCTGGATCGGGATCGGAACGGGCACGAACGGCACCGTCAGATAGGTGGTTGTCATCGGCGTCGTCGTCGGGGTGGTCGTCGTGGGTGGAGTCGTCGTGGGTGGGGTCGTCGTCGTGGTCGTGGTTGTCGTGGTGGTTGTCGTGGTCGTGGTTGTTGTCGTGGTCGTTGTGGTTGTGGTTGTGGTGGTCGGTTCCGTCGTGGTGACGACCGTGGTCACCGGCGGGGGCGGCGCCTCACTGGTGACCGGCGGTGGCGGCGGCGCGCTGGTGACCGTGACGGACTCCACCGGCGGCGGCGGCGGTGCCTCGCTGGTCGCAGGGGGCGGCGCGGCCGGCGGCGGAACCGGCGAGGTGCGCGGCGCCTCGGTCACACCGGTGTTGCCCGTCGCGCTCGTCAACGCGATCGCGACACCGCCGACGGCCACGACCGCGACCGCCGCGGCGAGGCCGAAGACCATCCCCGGCAACCGCTGCCAGACGCGCGGTTCCTCGATCGGCCCGGTCGCGGCCACATACCGCACCGGCGGCCGCATCGACCCGGTGTCGTAGGGAGTCTCGTACGGTTCCACCCCGGTGTACGGCACGAGTTCGCCTGCCGCGTCGTCGTCCTGCGACCACGCCAGCGCCCGGAACGTCGCCGACCCCGGCGAGTCCACCTCCGCGGGCAGCACCGGCGCCAGCCCGGTCTGCGCTTCGGCGGCCGACGTATACGCCCCGATCAGCGCGGCGCCCACCGCGGCGGCGACCGAAGGTTGCGGTGTCGTGATCACCGCCATGCCGAAGTGCTCGGCGAGCCGCCGCCGGATCAGCGGAATGTTGGCGCCGCCGCCGACCGCGACGACAGCCCCAACATCAACGCGGTCAATTGCCTTGCGCTGCAACGTTTTATCCAACACCTGCAGAACGCCGGCGAGTGGTGTGGCGATCATCGCCTCCAGCTCACTTCGAGTCAACCGGACCGCCGCCCGGTGGCCGGGCAGCTCTGCGTCGACGTCGGTCGCTTCCTCCGCCGACAGCCGTTCCTTGGCGTGGCGGCACTCCTCTCGCAGGCGGGTCAGCGATCCCACCGCGGCCGTACTCGCAGGATCGACCCGCCCCGACGCCGCGAGCTCGTCGACGATGTGGCTGAGCACGGCCTGATCCAGCCAATCCCCGGAGAACTCCGCGTGCCGGACCGTCTCGTCGATCGGTTCCAACTCCGCGCCCGCGTCCGCCAGCGTGATGCTGGTTCCGCCGCCACCGAAGTCCAGCAGGACCACCACACCCTGCGCCGGGAGACCGGGATTGGCCTGCAGCGCCCTCAGCGACGCGGCGGCATCGGAAACCAGTCGCGCGGGCGTGCCGTCAGCGCCGAGCATCGGGTGCCCGCGCATCGCATTGCGCAACGTCTGCAGCGCCGCGGGTCCCCAGTGCGCGGGAACCGCGACGGTGACATCGTCCGACGGCTTGCCACCGGTGCTGTCGACCAGTTCGGCAAGCGCCTCGACCAGCAGCCGATCGGCCGAATGCAGCGATCCGTCCGGGGCGACCAGCGGCACCGAGTCGCCGACGCGCTCGACCAGACCGGTCATCACGACGCCGTCCGGCAGGGTGAACACCGGGCGTCGAGTCACAGGTTGATTGGCTTGATTGTCGATGCGCACCGCGACCAAGTTCGTCGTCCCGATCGACAACCCCAACGGGTCGCTCATAACGGACCACACGATAGCCGTCCGACCACGCGGAACCCGTCAGACACTCCGTGCGAACCCCGTTCGGCCGCCGCCGTTTTGGGCTGCCCCAAACGGGTATCTGCAAGGCCATGACATCTCTGTGGCTGGCAAACCGCGTCGAGCAGCCGACACCGCCCGACCCGCTGGACGAATCGGATCGGTCGGCCGACATCGTGGTGGTGGGCGCAGGGATAACCGGGCTCATCACCGCGGTGCTGTTAGCGCGGGCGGGCAAAGACGTCCTGGTGCTGGAAGCGCAACGGGTCGGCGCGGGCGCCACCGGCAACACCACCGCGAAGATCAGCCTGCTGCAGAGCACCAAGCTGTCGAAGATCGTCGACAAGCACGGTCCCAAGACGGCCGGCCAGTACGTCCAGGGCAATCGCGAGGGCCAGGAGTGGCTGATCCAGCACTGCGAGGCGCACGGGCTTTCCGTACAGCGCGAGGACGCCTACACCTATGCGCAGTCGGACAAGGGCGTCTCATCGGTGCGCCAGGAATTGCAGGCGTGCGAGACCGCGGGACTCGATGCGCAGTGGGTGGACGAGGCCGACGTGCCGTTCCCCTTCCACGGCGCGGTCCGATTGGCCGACCAGGCGCAGTTCGACCCGATGCCGTTGCTGGACAGCCTGGTCGTCGAACTCGAGGAGCGCGGCGGCCGGTTGGCGCAAGGCGTTCGGGTGCAGAAGGTCTCGACCGAGGGCGACGGACTGATCTTGACCGTCCGCACCAGCGCCGGTGAGGAATTCGAGGTCCGTACCAACCAAACCGTTCTCGCGACGGGTATTCCGATCCTCGATCGCGGCGGCTTCTTCGCCCGTCTCAAGCCGCAACGCTCTTACTGCATGGCCTACAAGGTGCCGGTCAACATCACCCGGGGGATGTACATCTCCGCCGACTCCCCCACCCGGTCGCTCCGGTACGCGCCGACCCCCGACGGCGACTTCCTGATCGCCGGTGGCGCAGGACATCCGGTCGGTCACCAGAAGAGCCCGGCGTCCTCGGTGCAGGAACTCGACCAGTGGACGAAGCTGCACTACCCCGGTGCGATGCAAACGCATTACTGGTCCGCGCAGGACTATTCGCCGATCGACGAACTGCCCTACGTCGGCCCGATCCTGCCGGGCAACGACAAGATCTTCGTGGCAACAGGTTTCGACAAGTGGGGCATGACCAACGGGACCGCTGCGGCGCTGGCGTTGTCGAGTCGCATCCTCGGCGGTCGGATGGACTGGGCGGAGGCGTTCGCCAGTTGGAGTCCGCACGAATTGTCCGGCATCCCAAAGGCGCTGCAGACCAACGCGCAGGTCGCTCTGTATCTGGCGCGCGGGTGGATCACACCGGTCACCCGAATCGCCAACCGCACGCCCGACGAGGGCGGCGTGGTCAGCGGCCCGCCGTGGGACCTCGAGGCCCGCAGCGTGGTCGACGGCCACGAGTACCGGGTGTCGCCGGTGTGCCCACACCTGGGCGGCATCGTCAACTGGAACGATGCCGACGAGTCGTGGGAGTGCCCACTGCACGGATCGCGCTTCGCGCCGGACGGCACGCTGCTCGAAGGCCCGGCCACCCGCAATCTGACATCCGCGCGCTAGCCCGCCCACACCCGTGTGTGCTGCAATGTCCGCCATGGGTGACATCGACGAGATCCAGCAAGTGAAGTTCCGGTACCTGCGTGCCCTCGACACCAAGCATTGGGACCAGTTCGCCGAAACCCTCACCGAGGATGTGGTCGGCAAGTACGGCGAGTCGATCGGCGAGGAGCATCACTTCACCAACCGCGACGAACTGGTGAAGTTCATGCGCGACTCGCTGGGACCCGAGATCATCACCGAACACCGCGTCACGCATCCCGAGATCACCGTCGACGGTGACGAGGCGACGGGTACCTGGTATCTGCAGGACCGGGTGATCGCGCCCGACTTCAACTTCATGTTGATCGGCGCGGGTTTCTACCACGACCGCTACCGGCGGACCAGCGACGGATGGCGGATCAGTGAAACCGGATACGACCGCACCTACGACGCGTCGATGTCGCTCGAGGCACTTAATTTCAAGGTCAAACCCGGTCGCGCGCTGAACATTTGATTCACTGAGCGACCGCGATCAACGCCCCCGGGCGTAGCCACCGCATGATCTCGACCAGTTTGTCGTCGGCGATCGCCACGCATCCTGCGGTCGGGCCGCCGTCGGTGGCGTGCAGAAAGAATGCGCCGCCGTTTCCGGGCACCCGTGCCTTGTTGACGCCCATCACGACCGCGTGCACGTACTGCGGGATGTCGAGATTCTCGGTGCCGCTGGCCGGATCGGTGTCGAACGGACACTGGGCCTTCTTGCAGACCTGCATGGTGTTGTAGGTGGGGCTTTTCATGTCGCCGTCCCACCAGTGGTCGGGTCCGACCTGGACATACGGCAGGCCCCCGCCTGGGTTGGGTGCGGTGCCGAACGCAAAGTCGAGTGTGAATACGCCCATGGGCGTTTTCATTTCGCCGTCATGGGTCTGCGGCGACATGCCATTCGCCCCTATCCAGGCCGGGATGCCCACCGCGACCGGTTGCCAACCGGCCGCAGACCGCTGGTAGACCTCCATTTTCGCCTTCGAACCGCCGGTGCCCACAACCGAGATCACCTGGGTGGCCGAGCCAACCGACTGGGCGAACCACGGCGCTGTCTGCGCTTGGCCGACGGGTGACGTCGCCAGAGTCATCGCGACCGCGCACAGCAGGGTCAGCAGTCGGCGCACCCGGTCATGCTATGGCCCAGCGCTGTGTCCGTCGGGTAAGCCACGCTTGGCGTCGCCAGGGTTAGTTGTTGCCGGGTGTGGATACGTTGGGGGGATGAACCTGCTGTCCAGGAGTCGCCACCGTGGTATCCGGCAGATCGGCCGGGGCCTCGGCACGCTCGACCGCGAGGTGTTCGAAGCGATCGCAGAGTCGCCGAGTCCGTTGCTCGACGCGGTGATGCCGCGCCTGACCCGGGCGGCCGATCACTCGAAGCTGTGGTTCGCCATTGCGGCGTTGCTGGCGGCGTCCGGGAGCGCGTCGGCAAAGCGCGGCGCGATCCGCGGCGTCATCACCCTGGCGGTCACCAGCCTGATCACCAACCAGGGCGCCAAGCGGGTGTGGCGGCGACAGCGGCCCAACCGCCTGCTGGTGCCGTTGGCGCGCCAGGCCCGTCGGACGCCGACGTCCAACTCGCTGCCGTCCGGGCATTCGGCCAGCGCGGCGGCGTTCGCCGTCGGGGTCGGCCTGGAGAGCCCGCCGCTCGGCCTCGGACTCGCGCTGCTGGCGGGACTGGTCGGCATGTCGAGGATCGCCACCGGTGCGCACTATCCCGGTGACGTGCTGGCCGGATTCGGCATCGGCGCCGGCATCGCGGTGCTTGGCGGACGGATAGTGCCCGCGGTGGTCCCGCCGAGGATCCCGACCGCCGATCCGCTCCGGGTGGAGACCCCGCCGCGCCCGGACGGAGCCGGCGTGGTGCTGGTCGTCAACCCGACATCCGGCAGCGGCACAGGCGCACGCATCATCGAGGAAGTGCGAAACGCGTTGCCCCGCACGGACATCATCGAGCTCACCGATGATGACGACATCGACGATGTGCTGCGTTCGGCGGCGCGGCGCGCAGAGGTCCTCGCGATCGGCGGCGGGGACGGCACGGTGTCGTGCGCCGCGGCGGCGGCTCTCGAAGCGGGCATTCCGCTGGCCGTCTTCCCGGGTGGCACGTTCAACCACTTCGCCAAGGACATCGGTTGCGAGACAGTGGACAAGACCATCGAGGCGATTCGGCAGGGCAGCGTCGCGTGCGTCGATCTGGTCTGCATGAACGAGAATCAGATGGTGGTCAACACCGCCAGTATCGGCGCTTACCCGGCGTTCGTGCGGACCCGGGAGAAGTACGAACACAAGATCGGTAAGCCGCTGGCCGGCCTGTACGCAATGTTTCACACCCTGCGCCACGAGAAACCGGTACGCATCCGCTACGACAACAAGACGTTGCAGACGTTCCTGTTCTTCCTCGGCAATTCGGCTTATCTGCCATCAGGATTCGCGCCGTCGCGGCGGACCCGCATGGACGACGGCCTGATGGACATCCGGATTCTCGAGACCGGCCGCCGGTTCGGCAGGCTGCGCATCCTCGTCGACGCCGCTCTGGGCCGACTCGAGCGCAGCCCGTTCTATCACGAGATGCGGGTCCCGGAGTTCGAGTTCACGGCGGTGGACGGCCCCACGATGCTGGCCCTCGACGGTGAAGTCGGAACCGAATGCACGACGGGCAGTTTCAGCGTGCGGTACCGGGCACTTCCGGTGTTTCGTCCGCTTCCGTGATTGGTCGCGACGGCGGTACCGCCAGCAGGCAGATCACGAAATACGCGTAGCCCAAGGCCCATCCGGCCACCACGTCGGACGGATGATGCACGTTGAGCACGACACGGCCGAGCCCGATCACGACGACGATGACTGCACCGAACGCGATCAGCAAACCTCGCGCGGGAGCGCGCACGACGGGCAGTCCCACAGTCAACAGCGCGAGCACGGCGACCAGCACGCCGAGCGCGTGCCCCGAGGGAAACGATGTGCCGAGCGCGAAGACGAACGCGGTGTCCGGGCGCGCGCGATCGGCCGCCGCCTTCGCCGCTTCGGTGACGAGACCGGAGAGTTCCACGCTGATCAGAAGGAACATCGCGATCCGGACATTGCGCCGCGCCAGCGCCACGATGATCAACACCACGGTGATCAACCGGAAGGCGTTAGGCCCCAGGATGGTGCAGAGGACGTCCCATCCGAGCACCCAGCCCGGATTTTCTTCGCCACGACGATAGAACGAGTCGAGCGCGGTGGAGTCG
Organism: Mycolicibacterium celeriflavum; assembly: GCF_010731795.1. Lineage (NCBI taxonomy): Bacteria > Bacillati > Actinomycetota > Actinomycetes > Mycobacteriales > Mycobacteriaceae > Mycobacterium > Mycolicibacterium celeriflavum. Next base: position 2,972,644 of record NZ_AP022591.1, read on the forward strand.
GCGGCAGTCAGCCACGTCCACTGCTGTGCATGTCCCACCCACAGCAGGGCGTACACCACGATCGCGCCGACAGCCGTTACCGCCAGCCAGCGCTTGTGTGATGCCACCGCTTCACCTCTACCACGTGAATCACTGTGCCGTTAGGGTGACAGCCCATGGCCGTGTTCCTGCGTAAGCTGCTCCGAATCGGCGGTCTGCCCGACGACATGCGGACCGAGGTGCAAGCCGAAGGCGTCATTTTCCTCGCCGAGTACATCGCGGTGACCCGACGGTTCAGCGGCAAGATCCCGGGCCGGCGCGCGAACGCCAACGTCACCAGCTACGTCGGCTCGTTGGCGCTGACAAACGAGCGGGTTCTCGGCACACTGTCGACGGTTCCGAAGTTGGCGTCCCGCACCATCGACCAACGGTGGGACGCCGCGCAGTCGGGCACCGTCACCGCCGAACTCTCGGCTACCGGCATGCAGATCGACGTCGACATCGCTGGAATCGATTCGCGCTTCAGCGGCCAACTTTCGATGCACTACAAAGTGGCGATCCCGGAGGATGTGCTGATGCGACTGCCCCGGCGATCGCTGTCGTTCGACGCACCGCCGGAGTACGTGTTCCGCGCCGTGGGAGTGCCGTACCACCCTTAAAAGGGCGGCGGCTTGTTCCGCTCCGCCACATACACCTCGTTGTGGCGGCGTTCCTCGTCGATGGCTCGGGCGCGGCTTTCGGCGCGGGTTTGCTTGCGGCGCGGCATCATCAACCCGCGGGTGTTCGCATCAGCCGTTGCTTGTGCCGCGGCGACGCGTGCGGGGTCGACCGGTGCGGTGGGCCGGCACAGTGAGGGGAACAGCACCTTCGAGCCGGGACAGGTGGTGACCCGCTGTCCGTGCCGTGAGGTCCAGACGACGGTGCCATCCGGATGCTGTTCATCGCGCCAGCCACCAAACGTTTTCAGCAAGTGATGTTTTCGGCACAAGCACTTCAGATTCGACGCCTGGGTCGGCCCATGCGGATACGGGATCGTATGGTCCAGATCGCAACGATCGGCGGGCTCGTCGCAGCCGGGGAACCGGCACGTCAAATCCCGACAGCGCACGAACCACGCCAACACCGCCGACGGGGTATAGCGCCGTTCGGGCGGACTGTCGCCGGGATGAACGACCGGTTTCAGTTTGGCGGTGCCGGCCAGTTTCGCCGCCAGCAGCGGCGCGGGCAACATTCCCCGGCCCATCAGATACCCCGGGTCGGTGGCGGCCGGGCTCATCGGTTCGCCCTGCGGGCGCGGCGCCTCCCCGTCCAACTGCGCCGCGGTGTCATCGGTCAAGGACTCCTCGCCAGCCACCACATGAACCACCACCGCACTCGCCGTCGCCGCAGCGGCCGCACAGTCCGCACGCCCGCACGCACACTGCAGCCGATCAGCGCCGCGGCCCCACGCGCCCAGCGCATCCGAACGGCGCTGCTCGACAGTGCGGGGATCAGCGTCGCAGACCGCGGCGGCCATCGCATCCAGGCGCTGATCCAAGGCGTCCGCGTCGGTGGCCAGCAACGACCCCTGAATCGAGGCGGTGCCCGATCCGTCGTCGGGGTCATAGATATCGACGTAGCGGCCGCGGGCATGCGATTCGCTGCGCCGCACCGCGGCCGGGTCGTAGCGATCCACCCAGTAGTCGATCGCGTTCTGCAACTTCTCCACCGACAACGACCCCCACCCGCCGATCTGGGCGGCCAGCTCGGTGTCGACCTTGGCCATCGCGTCCGGGTCGCGCACCAGCCGGGTACGCGCGGCCACCGCGGCGACCATCCGATACGAGATCGCCCCCGTCGCGAACACCTCGCCCACCCGCGGCAACCGGTGCCGCAACTCATCGGCAATCAACAGTTGATGCGAGGCCACCCCCAACGACACCCCTTGGGCGGCCGCGACCTCCGCGGCGGCCATCGACCAGTTGTCGATGCACCACTGTTCCCGATCCACCGCCCCAGCCTCCGACAGCAGCCGCTCGAGCACCTCAGCGCTGGCGAGCAGCCGGCGCGCGCAGGCGGCGTTTTCCACCCGCGCCCACGCCCCCACCGCCGCGGCACCACGAGTACCCCCGGCCGCCCCCACAAGCTGATCGAACATATGAGCGACATTACGTCGCTCCGGTGGCCCGGCCACCCGAGCCGACCAAGCCTGTGGATGAATTCGAACTTGGGGATAACGCGCAGATCCGGCGGAAGCCCTCGCCGACCTGATTCATTTGATCTGCGCTACCACGAAGATGCGGCGAAACGGGAAGAACGTCGTCCCATCCGGCCGCACCGGGTACGAGGCGTCCAGCAGCGGAATCAGTTCCGCGCGGAACGCATCCCACTGCGGATCGGTGAGCCGACTCCGTACCGGCCGTAGGGCGGTGCCAGTGATCCAGTCCAACACCGGATTCTCGCCGGTCAACACGTGTATGTAGGTTGTCTCCCAGGCGTCGACCGTACAACCAGCCTCGGTGAGCAGCTCCGCGTAACCGGCTGCATCGGACACTTGGCCCTCTCGGAACGGGAAGTCCCGCAAGGGTTCTGCCCACCGGCCGCGATCTGCGAGTTCACGTACCGCGCGATGTGACGGCGCATCGAAGTTGCCCGGCACCTGGAACGCGAGCCATGCCCCGGCGGGCAGTTCCTCGGCCCACCCGGCAAGCAACTCCGAGTGGTCTGGCACCCACTGCAGGGTGGCGTTGCTGATCACGACGTCGGTGTCGGGTTTCGGCACCCAGTCGCGGAGATCACCGACGTGCGCGTCGATCCCCCGCTCTCTCGCGGACGTCACCATTTCCGGTGAGTTGTCCAGCGCTTCGACCTCGGCGTGCGGCCAGCGCTGCCCCAGGCTGGCCGTGAGATTGCCCGGCCCACAACCAAGGTCCGCCACCCGCCGCGGCGCGTCGGCGTCGACCCGTGCCAGCAGGTCGAAGAACGGGCGCCCGCGCTGGTCGGCAAAGGCCAGATACGCCTCGGCGTTCCACATGTCGCCAGTCTGGCACCGCCGGCGCCGGTTACCATGCGGACGTGAGCCAATCGGACGCCAACCCGGTGGATCCACCCATCCCGGTTCCCGACGTACCCGGCGCGGACGCCACCACCCGCGGACTTCCCCGCCGTGCCGATCTCACGCTGCGCCAGCGGCTCATCGTCGACACGTCGGCCGTCGCCGACATCGCACTGCGCACCGCGATCGCCTCTCTGCTCGCGACCACGATGCTGCCGACCCTGGCGGGCGGCCTACGCCGATCGCAGTCGCGCGCCGAGCGCGAACAGTTGCAGTTCTACGCCGAACTGGCCGCGGCGAGAGATCCCGCGCAGTCGTTCCCGGCACCGAAATCGCTGCCCCGGGTCGCTTCGCGCACCGCAAATCCGCTCGCGGAATGGATAGCGAAGGGCCGCGTCGAGAACATCCGGTTCAACAGCAGCTTCGAGGCGATCAACCCGGCGTTGCGCAGCCAGTGCCGGGGATTTGAGCGCAACAACGTCGTCCACGCACAACACTGGCGGCACGACGACGGTCCGCACCCCACGCTGTGTCTGATCCACGGCTTCATGGGCTCGCCGTATCTGTTCAACGGCCTGTTCTTCTCCCTACCCTGGTTCTTCCGGTCGGGCTACGACGTGCTGCTCTACACCATGCCCTTTCACGGTCCCCGCGCCGAGAAGGGTTCGCCGTTCAGCGGTTACGGGTTCTTCGCCAACGGATTCGCCGGTTTCGCCGAAGCCATGGCGCAGTCCGTGCATGACTTCCGCTCGATCGTCGACTATCTCGAGTTCACCGGCGTCGATCGCATCGCGTTGACCGGAATGTCGCTCGGCGGGTACACGGCGGCGCTGATCGCGGGCATCGACGATCGCATCCAGGCCGTCATCCCCAACGTGCCGGTGGTGGCGCCCGATCAGACCGTCGACGAATGGTTCCCCGCCAACAAGGTGGTGGCGTTGCGTAACTTGTTGTCGGGCACCGATGCCGAGCTCAGCAGCGCAGCGACCCGGTTCTCGTCTCCGCTGAACTACGCGCCGCTGGTGCCGAAGGACCGTAGGTTGATCATCACCGGTCTCGGTGACCGGTTGGCGCCGCCGGAACAGGCCGAGATGCTATGGGAGCACTGGGACCGCTGCGCGTTCCACTGGTTCCCCGGCAATCACATCCTGCACGTCAGCCAACCCGACTACCTGCGCCGGATGACCCGCTTCATGCAGGCGTTCATGTTCGGCTGAACTCCGGCCGGCTCCCCGCCGGCCAGGCGATCCGCTCCAGCAGTTCACGCGATACCGGCTTACTCGGAATACCCAGACGTCCAACGGCTTTCGGGTCTAACGCCGTCAGCAACGGCCGTTGAAGTCCACGATGGGCAGTCAACCCGGACAAGGACGCCTTACGCTCCACGTCGGCGGTCCGGAAGGCGCACGCCGCCGCGACGACCGGTTGCGCCGCGGTGCCGCTGAACTCGATGGCGGTCCAGGTTTCACCGGACTGCGACCACACCTCGGCGAGGCGCTCACCCAACCGCTCATCGACCGGAATGCCGTGAACAGAGACGAAACCGTGGTCATCGACTACGCCCGACCACTTCTCGCGTCCTGCTGCACCCAGCGGCGCGGCTGTCTCGTCGACGATCGCGGCGTCGAGACCGGCCTCCCGGAGATGATCGGTGAGTCGCCGACCGGCGATCTCAGCGGTGTCGCGCAGCGGAAGTTCCGGGGAACGTGCCTGCAGTGCAACCAGATTCGCCTTGGCGTCCAGGGTCAGGCTGATCCAGGTGGTACGAACACCATCGTGATCGCGGTTGGTGACCCGAACTTTCTCGCTGCGGACACCGAACCGCTCGACGTATCCGGCCACCAGCGGCAGCGACACCTCGGCGCCTTGCGGGCCGTCGACGCGCACCACCACGGTTGCCTGATCCGTCCTCTGCGCCTTCGGCTTCGAGTGGTTGCGTCGCCACACGGCCAGTCGGCGGCCGATCATGGTCGTCACGAACTGCCCACGCCACCAGGCAAACACCACCACCACGACGGCGGCCGCGATACCGAGGATCCACCAGTCAGTGGTGGACTCCCACGGGTACGCCATGGCCGCCAACACCACGGCCAACGACGCCAACGCAATTCGAACGGTCACGATGCCTCCGGTTGATTGTCGAGTTTCCTTCGCCGGTGCACCGCCATGGCCGCCGTCACGACCGCGATCAACGCCAACGCCCCTGTCCCCGCGAACGCGACGACCTTCGGGGTGGAATCGGGCGTCGGCGGCTCCGGCGGCGCGGCGACCGGTTGGGGTTCGGGGTCGGCGTCGTCGTCGATGGCCGCGGTCACATCCCAGGTCAGGGAGGCGACGGGGTCGACGAGGCCGAATCCGGTCAGGTTCGACGGCGCACGGGCCGCCCCCTGCGCGCCCGCGGTGAGCCGGTCCCTGACCTGTTCGGCGGTCAACTGCGGGAACCGGCTGCGCACCAACGCCGCGACACCGGACACATAGGCCGCCGCGAAGCTCGAACCGTTGAGCGGGAACAGCCGACCCTGGCTGTCGGGCAAGGCGTTCGCGAGCCCGCCGCCGTCACCGTTGCCCACCGACGCGACGTCCTGCCCCGGCGCCGCTATGTCCACCCACGGACCGGCCATCGTGAAGTCCGTCGGCCTACCCTCCGGTGTCAGCGCCCCGACCGAGAGCACGAACGGCTGCCAGGACGACGGGATCGACACCGACGTGACGCCCGACCAGTTGCGGGGGTCCTCCGGCCGGCCCGGATCCGACAACGGGTTCGACGGGCACGCCGACCCCGGGTTGAGGCCCGCTTTGTTGTTCCCCGCCGCGGCGACGATCACCGCGTCCTTCTCGACGGCGGCGTACCGCAGGGCCGCGCCGAGCTGACTCTGGTCGACGGTCTCGGTGGCGGGCAGACAGGTGACCGCGGAGATGTTGATCACCCGCGCACCCAGATCCGCGGCGCGAACGACCGCGCGGGCCAGCGTCGCGACCTCGAGCGCGACGCGCGCCACGGCCTGGTTCTCCGCCGACTCGGTCGGTGAGAACCGCGCCGAGGTGGATCGGATCGACAGCACGCGGGCCCCGGGCGCCACGCCCGAGAACCCGTCGGGCCCCGGTTGGCCGGCGATCAGCCCGGCCACCAGCGTTCCGTGCCCGTCGCAGTCGGTCAGCCCGTCGGTGGCCGCGACGAAGTCGCCGCCTGGATCGACGTTCGGCAGCCGCGGGCCCGGCCGGACGCCGGTGTCGATGACGGCCACGACTTGTCCGTCCCCGCGGCTGTACTCCCAGGCGCCCTCGAGGTTGAGCAGCTTGCGGTTCGGGCCGGGCGCACCGGGATCGGTGCCCGGCAGCACACCCGCGCTGACGCACGGACCGCGCTGCGTCATCGGTTGCACCGGCCCGGGCGCACCCGACGGTGGTGGCACCGCCGGATCCACTTGCGGCGGTGTGATCGCCTGTGCCATCGGACAACTCATGCTCAGGACGGTCAGCCCCACCGCCGTGGCGGCGAATACGGTGCGCAGTCCGTCGCGCATCACCGACGCCTCATCGATTCAGCACCCAGGCGAACAGTCCGACCAGGTACGCCAGCACCGGGATGAGCGATGCGTCGACGGCAGACCCCAGGAAGCCGACCACGCGACGCATGGGCAGCGAGTAGGTGTCGGGCGATGCCACCCGCGGGAACAATGCGGCGATCACCCACACCGCCGTCAAGCCCGCGAGCGCCGCCAGCGCCCACCACGCGGCGGTGTAGCGCTCGTCGACACCGAACACGACGAGGAACGAGATCGCCAGCAGGAACGGCACACTCAGCAGCCACGCCTTGCACGGCGCGGAATCCCACACCCGTGCCCGCAGCACCGAACCCAGCGCGACCGCGGCCACGACATACCACGCCCAGCTCGAAACACCTTGTGGGGCAGCCAGTGTCAACGCTCCCGCGGTGGACAGCAGCACCCCGCCGGCGATGAAGCCGCTCTGGTGGGAGTCGCTGATCCGGACCCGACGCGGCAGGTCCGCGAGCACCTTGAGCGACAGCGCCGAGGGCGTCGGGTCACCGGGGGCGGGGATCACCGGCATCGGCAGCCGCGACCACAACGCGGAGAGTTGGGCGGCTTGGACCGTGACCACCAGCGCCAGCACCACCAGCACGGCTCCGATGACGACGTGGTCCAGGGCCCAGATCATGGCGGCGCCCGCGGTGATCAGGGCGCCGGCGCCGACGACGGTCGCCGCCGTGAAAACCGCGATGGCGCGTTGGGCGACGACGATGCTCATGATCGACCAGGCCGTCACGCCCGCGGCGGCCAGCAGCACGTGTGACGGCCCGAACTCGCCGGGCACCGCGAGCGCGAGGGCCACGGCGATCGGCGCCAACGCCGTCACGGCCAGCGCCGTGCCGAGCCGAGGTGCCCGGCCCCAGGTGATCAGCGCGGCCAACACCGTGAGCACCGCGATGCCGCTGGCCGCCATGAGGCCGGCGAAACCGCCGACGACCTCGCTGTGCACGGCGGCGAACGTCGTGGCGACCAGGATCAGCGCGACGACGGCCGCCCCCGCACCGCGAGCGATGTGCGCTGCCCCCCAGGGCTTTTCGCGAGCAGCCGAGAAGATGACCGTCGCATCGCCGATGTCCTCGACGATTCGCGGTGCCGCGGGCCCGGCGGGTAGCGGCTGCAGCGCGAGAAGGTCGCCGTCGACGACCCCGACGGTGTTCAGGGTCGCGTCGAGGCTGAACGGCGCGCCGCCGACCGGGGCGAGCGACAGCACGACCGGTGCGGCGTCGTCGTATTCCTCGTCGGCCGGCATTGCCATCCGGCGTACCGCAGGCAGGATCTCGCGCAGAGGGAGTTCGGTCGGCAACGCCATGTCCGTGACTCGGCCGCCGGCCTCGCCCGCGGCGAGCACGGCGACCCGAACAACCGGCATCGACGGCGCCGACCCCTCGGTCCTCCCCGGCGGCCTGGTTGCCAGGGAGGTGGTGCCGGTCATCGGATGGTCTGCCATTGCGGTTCCGTTCTTTGGGTTGAATCGAAGTCTCGGGTGAGTTGCTGCTCGGGGAACCACCCCCCGTCGGGCAGCGTTGCCGTGAGCCGCTCGACCGCGGTCGCGATCGCCAGCGGCGTGCCGGGGGTGAACGTCGACACCCATTCGCCGTCGAACGCTTTCGACGGGTGGACGAGGACTCTGCCTTCCCGGGTGTCGACGACGCTGACGCCGACGTCGGTGCTGACGCGGTGACCGTCGCGGTGGTCTCCCGCGACGATCTCCACATAGCTGCGGTCCGGCGCGTAAGCGGCTTCCACGACGGCGCGCGCGCTCGGCGGGATGCCGAGGAACTCGACGACGTCGTCGAGCGTCGCGCCGTTTCGCAGTTGCTCGTCGGCGCGCGCCCCGATCCGCGCCGGGATGGCGAACTCGTCGAAGCTGGCCGGCGGCCGGCCCGACAACCCGGTCGTCAGGATGGGCACCAGCGCCTGCGGGTGGTCCACGTCCAGCGCGGTTAGCGTGACGAGGCCGCCGGCGCGGAGCGCGACGACGGTGTGCTCGCCACGACGCGCGACGTGCCCGCGCAGCATGCTGTCGGCGCCGCGGACGAATCTGAGTTCGAGCCACCGCCGAGGCCGGCATGTCGTCGTAACCCATTGCCGGACATTGGGATCGATGATCCGGTCCGCGGTCATCACGCCCAGCTCCACCAGTTCGGCGGACAGCCTGGACTCGAATGTCGCTCGGTCAGCGTGATCGCTGTACGGCGGGGTGATGGCCAGCACCCAGGGATAGTTCCCTGCGCCCGACGCATCGGCGACGAACCAGGCCTGCTCCGCGGTCAGCTCGACTGCGTTAACTGCCACCGCCGATCAGGCACCCCATTTGGCGCCTTCGGCCTGGTCGCGGGCGCTCATCGTCATGGTGTTCTGTTCGTGCGTGGCGGCCATCGCGCGGTACGCGCGCACCAGTTCCTCGAGGCTGGCGTTCCACTGCGCCTGCCATGCCTGGTACGTCATGCCGGTATCGCCCTGCCACGCGCCGGCCAATGCCGCCTGCTCGCTGGCGATGTCGGCGCCGACCGCATGCAGAGCGCCCGCGTAGCCGGACATCTCGCCCGCGTGGGCCAGCATTGCCGGGTAGTTGTACATGATCTGAGACATCAGGTTCTCCCTCTAGGTCAGTTCGGAGTTCAGATACCGGTGTAGGTGCTGGCCGCTGCGGCGTCCTGCGCCACATAGGTGCCCGCGGCGTCGCCGAGATTCACCTGGGCGATGTCGAGCAGCGAGTTGATCTTCGCGGAGACCTCGATGAAGCGGGCGTGCGACGCCTGGAAGGCGGCCGACGACTCGCCCATGTGGAACGCCTGCGACGACTGCGCGGCCTGTTCGGCCTGCGCCATGGTGCTGCGCATCAGGGCGGCCTTCGCCGAGAATGCGGCCTCGGAGGCGACGAGTTGTGGGATGTGAGCGTCCAAGAGGCTCATGGTTTTTCCTTTCGGTTCGTGGTTCGACGGTTCGGGTTTCGCTCAGCTCTGTTCAGTCGCGCTCTCCCCCCTTGTGGTCCCAGTCACTGGGCAGCATGGGTTCTTTCGGTCCCCCGCCGAACGGGTCGCCGGCCAGCTCGGTCAGCCCGGCCGCCTGCTCGGTGTCGGATTTGGTCGCTGCACCGGTGAAACCCACTGCGCCTGCGCCCTTTTCCGATGCGCTCACATGGGGGCGCCGTACCGGTTCGGGCGGCGGGGTGTCGTCTTCCGGCTCGTAATCCATGTAGGCGTCGGCGTACTGGCGTTGGTGGATGGGCTGGGCGCGTTTGCGGCGAGCCTTGCGTTTCGCCAACGCCGATGCCGCGGCGGCGGCCGCCGCGGATGCTGGGATGTCGGACGCGGGTGCCTTGGCGCCGATGCCGTCCCGGAACGTCGGGGAGACGCCGTCGTCCGGGCCGGGGCCTGCGACCGCGTACGGCACCACGGCCGGCACTGCCGGGGCAGGCGCAGCGCCCGCGGGGGCGGCGCCGGCACTGACCGACGTTGCCGGAGCAGCAGTTCCAGTAGGAACGGTCGGCGCCACCGCGGTGACCGGCGGCATGCTCTCAGCCCGCGTCACCGGGACCGGCTGCGCCGGGACGGGCGCGACGGCAGGCGCGGGCGCGGGTGCGGGTGCGGGCATTGGCGGGGGGTTCAGTGCCTGGACGATGAGGCCGATCATTATCGGCAGCAATATCGGAGCACTGAAGATCAGCGACCACGTGGTCCATCCGAGCGGCTGAGTGATCGCCTGGTAGAGGACGAACAACAGCACGACTCCCGACCCCGGATTGAAGAGCCACGCGAGAAAGCTGCCCATGAAGTCGTCGATAGCATCGAACAAATCCTCGAAGAACTTCTGAAGCTCTTGCAGAAAGCGCGCGATGGAGTCGGCGAGATTCCGTGCCGAACCGGAGTCGACGGCAGTGGCCATCGCCGACGCCTGCTGTGCATCGGCGGCGGCCGAACCGGCCTCTCCCACACCGGGAGCCAGCAGCATCGGCGCCGGTGTGGTCATGGGCGTGGCTGCCACCGCCGCGCCCGACACCGCCTGGTAAGTGCTCATCGTCGTCGCGGCCTGGATCCACATCCGCACGTAGTCGGCTTCGTTCAACGCGATCGGGATCGTGTTGATACCGAGGAAGTTCGTGGCCGTCAACACGGCGTGCGTGGTGTGGTTGAGCGCCAACTCGGGCAACGTCGGCATCATCGCCAACGCCGTCGTATACGCCGCGGCTGCGGCCTCGTGTTGAACAGCCGACGCCGCGCTGTTCGCGCTGGCCTGGGCCAACCACGCGAGATACGGCACGTGCGCAGCGACATACTGCTCGGCGCTCGGCCCTTCCCAGGCGCCACCCTGCACCGCCCCCAGCACGGCGGTCAACTCCGCTGCGGCGGAGGAGTATTCAGCGGCCAGCGACCGCCATGCACCCGCGGCCGCCAACAGCGAACCCGGCCCGGGTCCGCTGCTCAGCATCGTCGAGTGCACCTCCGGAGGCAGCGCCATCCAGATCGGAGCCGTCATGATCAGCTACCGGCGACCAGGTATGTCGAAGCGGCCATGGCGTCACCGGTCGCGTAGCTTATGCCGGACTGCCCGACGCCGACGCCGGAGCGGCCCAACTCCTCGACGCCCAGCGCGGCCATCGTGTTGTGTTGTGTGCCATGCGCGCTCAGGCCCGCCGCGGTCTGCAGCGACACCGCGTCGACGGCCGGTGGCACCACCGTGCTCACCAATGGCGCGGCGGCGGCGTGCGCTGCCGCCAATCGGGCCGTCAACGCCTCGACGGCGGAACCCGCCGCGGCCAGACCCTCGGGAACGACGCGAAGAGTCATCAGTTGAACTCCCTTCCACTAGTGCCGTTGTTGCCGGTGCTTTCTGCGACCGCGTCGGCGAACGGGTTGACGAGTTGCAGGAACGTCGGGCCATCGCCATCGTCCAGCAACATCGCGCGCCCTGCAGGCATACGGCGGAACCGATGGCCCCGGATCTTGCCGCTGTCCTGCGGGTTGCCCGACAGCATGAGGATGGCCGCCTGCAACTCGTTGAGCCGGCGCAGCAACGGTGCCGTCATCAAGGCGTGCGCCGAACCCGTGGCCCGCGCGGTCACGATCACGCGCAGGCCCAGTTCACTTGCCTGCGAGAGCAAGCCGATGATCCCGGTCCACGGCCGCTGCCCGACGAACGGTCCGCTGACCGCGGGGGCGTCCGGGATCTGGTCGACGTCGTCGATGATCAGGTAGTGGGTGTGGCCGTCCTCGCCGGACTGGTAGGTCCACTTGCTCAGTTCCTGCGGGGACATGCCGGCCGGCGGGCGGCGCCTCTCCAGCAGTGCGCTCAGCCCGAGCATCGCCGGGGTGATCCGGTCGATGTTCGGCGTGTACTCGTTGTCGGGGAACAACGGTTCGTCGACCAGATGCAGGCGACGGTCAATCACCGTGAACGCGACGCGGTCCGGCGTGGAGTGCTCCCGCACGGTGCGGATCACATGACGCAGCAGCGTCGTCTTGCCGGACTTGGCATCGCCGAACACCATCAGCAGCGGGCTCTGGTCGAAGGCCATCGACACGGCCGCGAGGTCCTCCTCGCGCTGGCCGATGACGACGCGCTCCGGTGCCGGATACAACGGCGCCACCACGGCCGGCGCCAGGTCGTGCGGCAGCAGCCGCACCGGCGGCGCGGTCACACCCTGATGGCGGGCGTTGATCACCCCGATGTCGCGCAGCGACGGCTCGGCGAAAAGGAAGTGCTCGGCGGCCATCGTCAGGCCGCGGCCCGGCTGGTCGGCGGGCACCGCTTCGGCGGGTCGGCGCAGCGCACCGGTGATCCGCACGTTGCTGTCGCGCGCGTCGGACAGCTTCAACTCGAGGCGCAGACCCAGGCCGTCGCGCATCGCCAGCGGCACCTCGAGCCAGTTCGGCGTGGTGACCACGACGTGGATGCCGTAGGACATCCCGGTGTTGACCAGCTCGGTCACCTTCGCCAGCAACGGGTTCCGGGTGTTGAAGGTGTCGGTGTTGTCGCGGCTGAACGCATACAGGTTGTCGATGACCAGAAACACTTCGCCGTACTCGTCGCGCTGACCGTTACCCGAGTGGCCACGTGCCTGGCGGCCGCGCAGCAGCTGTTCGAGCTCGCCGAACGTGCGCCGGATGCGCTCGGGTTCCAGCGGCGAGGCGACGCTGCCGACGTGCGCCAGGTCCGCCAGCGGGCGCAGCTGGCCGCCGCCGTAGTCCAGGCAGTAGAACGACACGTCGCGCGGTGAGTGCAGCGCCGCCGCGGACAGGATGAACGTCTGCAGCGCCGTGGTCTTACCCGATTTCGGGCCGCCGTGGATCAACATGTTGGCCGCAGCGGACCTGGCGTTGAAGATCAGTGGGTCGCGGCGCATCGCGAACGGGCGGTCGATCTCGCCGAGCGGCCAGCGCCACTCGCGTTCTGCGACGTCGGCGCGGGCGAGCAACTCGTCGAGCGGAATCGGCTCGTCCAGCGGCGGCAACCACAGCCGCGGCGCCTTCGGACCGTAGTTCGCGAGCTGATCGCCGATAGTGGCGACCAGCTTGCGCGGCGGACGCTCCTCGTGGGCGGCCGGATCGGACACCACGATGGTGTCGGCGGGGGCTTCCACGTGACCCGCGGTGAAGTGTTGCGGGACCGGGACCGCTTGCACGACAACGGATCTCTCGATCCGCGGCGGGTCGTAGATGCCGTCGACGTAGGTGCTGCGGAACTTGACCGGCATCGCGCCGGGCGTCGGCACCAGAAAACCCTCACCCTTGTGGTCGGGGCCGGCCTCGATGTGGAAGGCGTCCTCGACACCGATGATCTGGCGGCTGACCGCCGGGCTGGCCACCTTGAGCCCGATGCGGTAGGAGGTGTTCTTGTCGATGTCCTTGATCCGGCCCACGTCCAGCGTCTGCGACGCGAACAGGATGTGGATGCGGAACGAGCGGCCCTTGCGCGCGACGTAGTCGAACAGGTCGGCATACTCCGGGTGGTCCGACAGCATCAGCGAGAACTCGTCGGCGACGACGAGCAGCGTCGGCATCGGCGGCAGGTCGTGGCCCGCCGCGATGGCGGCCTCGTACTCGAGCACCGAGTTGAAAGCACTGCCCTGCACCCGCCGGCCGGCCTCCATCAGCAGTTGCTCACGGCGAGCCACCTCGCCGCGCAGTGTGTCGGCGAATCGGTCGGCCAGCGAACGCTTCTCGGCCATGTTCGAGATGACCGCGACGACCTGCGGGAAGTCACGGAAGATGTCCGCCCCGGCCTCGCCCTTGAAGTCGGCGTAGATGACGATCAGCCGATCTGCGGAGTGCGTCGTCAACAGCGACAGCAAGATCGACATCAACGTCTGCGACTTGCCCGAGCCCGTCATGCCGATCATCAGGCCGTGCGGGCCCATGCCGCCCTCCGCCTCGTCCTTGAGGTCGAAGAGGAGCGGCTCGCCCGTCGCGGTCACACCGATGGGGACTCGCAGTTCGTCGGCGCGCGCCCGCGGTGCCCACAGGCTCGCCACGTCCAGCGCCGCGGCATCCGGAATGCCGAGCAGTGTCGAGAAGGTGGCGACGCCCGCGCTCGCGGTCCGCGCATGGCTCGGGTTCGAGTCCCACCTCGACAGCCGGCGTGCGATGTGCCGTGCGGTGGCGACGTCGAGCCGGTCGGCGGCGTCGACGTACGGCTGCCACCCGCCGGTCTGCCAACGCCGCAGCTTCCCGTCGCTCACCTGCAGGATCGGCCGCTCCGGGTCGGGGTACTGCTCGCGGTGCGGCGGTTCGGCGGTCCGCTGCACCAGCGTCACACCGGCCAGTCCGCCCCGCGGGACCAGCGCCGCGGGATCCACGTCGGGATCGTCGATGACGATGAGCAGGTGCTTGGCCCCCGTTTCGTCGGGGTCGCCGAACGGCGGCCGATCGTCGAGCGCAGGCGCGAGCAGCGAGCGCAGTTCATTGACATCGGAGGCCAGATAGCGGGCCGGTCCGGCCCCGTCCACGGATCCGGGAATGTCGTTGTGCGGCAGCCACTTCAGCCACGACCATTCGTCGCTCTCGATGTCCGGCGCGAGCAGCGCGACACCCAGCACCGCCGGGTCGTGCCAGGTGACCGCCTGGGTGATCCATGCGCGCAGTGCCGCGCGGACGTCGTCCGACTCGCCGAGCACCGTGATGCGCGAGACCTTGCCCAGGTCGATGCCCGTCGGCACCGCGCGCACCGTGCGCTGCACGTCGAGCAGGCCCCGTAAAGCGCTGTGCGACACCGGTTCGAGGTCGACCTCGTCCGCGGTGTCCTTCACTCGAAGCGTGGCGTTGAGCGGGGCGTCGTGCAATCCGGTGCGCACCACCAGGAAGTCGGGGTCGTGCGGATCGCGCTCCCACTGCCTGCGCGTGCCGGGCACGTCGATGAGCAAGCCAGGATCCGGGTGCGACCACTCGAGCGCGGCGCGCTGTTCGGCGGCATGCGCGCGCACGTTGTCGCGAACCACCGACAGGTAGCGCAGGTAGTCGGCACGCTCGGCGTCGACCTCTTCGGTGCGCATCTTGTTGTCGGTGCCGCGGTAGAGCGCGGTGGCGGCCAGCAGCAGGACGAACGGGAAGAACAGCGTCGTCGGGGACATCAGCCGCATGCCGGTGGCCACCAGCGCCACGATCATGCCCACGATCAGGATGACGATCAGGTACGGCAGCACTCGGCGCAGCAGCGACGGCGGAACGACCCGCGGCAGCTCAGGCGGCGGCTCGATGGTGATGGTGCCCTTGCGCGTCGTCGGCACCGGGATGCGGCGACGCGCCTCGAAAATGAGCCGGCTCACGGACTCTCCCTCACGACGGCGGGGCGGGGGTCGGCGGCGAGCGCGTCATGGGCCAGCAGCGCGTCAGCGCGCGACAACGTCGGACCTGGCGCGAACTGGCTCAGCATCGACCATGGAATCGGGACCGCAGGCGAAGTCAGCCCGAGCGCGGAGATGGTTTTCTGGTCACCGTTCTCGTCGAGGCCGTAGCGGACCCCGACGTCGCTGAGCCAGAAGGACGCGCCGCCAACGGGTGGGGTCGACGCACCGCCACCGTCCTGGCCGACGGTCTGGACCAGGTAGCCGCGACCAGGCGTCAGCACCACCCGGTTCGCGGTGGTGCCCGAACCCGCTCCGACCAGTGGGACGGCGTGTAGGTCGTCGGACACCGGAAGTGTTACGCCGGAACGGAGGTCCAGCGTCGCGCTGGTGGCGTCGGCGGGCCGCGTCCACCGAGCGCATGTCAACGGCGCGTCCGCGGCGTCGACGAGCGTGAGCGGTTCACTCGGATAGGCGTCGGTGTCGATGACGTTCGCGACGGGCAGACGCGCGATGTCGTCGGCGCCCAACCTCGGCGGCCGGTCGAGCCCGAACGAGTTCGCGTTGCGCATGATCGCGGCGATGACCGGTGAAATCGGTTGCAGCCCTTCGCTGAGAACCGCGTAATGGCGCAGCGTGTTGTCGGCGGCGAAGGCAGCCACCACCGCGCCGACCGGAGCGGGCGCCGGCAGCGGGTATCGCGGCGGTTCGCCTGCGCCCGGGACCGCCGGCGGGCTCAGCGCGGGGGCTTCGGGTACCGCATTGAACAGCCCCGGCGCGATCGGACGGGCGACGGCGGGCTCGGTACCGAAGCCCAGCGCGCTGGTGACCGCGCGGTCGTTCATGTCGATCGGGCTGCGACGGCCGTCCCACAGCAACCAGGTGCCGGCGTTGGGGCCGCTCGGGTTGGAAACCAGAATCGCTTGGTCGCTGGGCAGCGGCGCGGCGCGCTCGCCGCCGTCGGCCAGCGGGCCAGCGATCATCGTGACACCGACGCCAGGCCCCGAAACCCCGTCGCACACCGTCCAGTCGGCGTCGCGGGTGGTGTTCTGCACCATGCGTTCGGGTGCGCCGGGGATGCCGATCAGATTGCCGCGCGGGAACTGGTCGATCTCGCTTGTCTTGACCTGCGAAGGGTTGTCCGGGCGACCCGTGATCAGGCGCGCGGACGTCAGGTTCAGCACCGGGTGCAGCTGCTCACCGAGGCGGACGTAGAGCGCCGAGGTGGTGCGGTCGGCCAAGATCGCGTCGTTGCCCGCCGCCCCGCCGGGCCGGATCAGCGAGAACACGAAACACGCTGCCAGCCCGGTGATCAGCACCAGCGCGCCGACGAGCACCGAGCGGGTCTGGGTGCGCAGCGGATCGACGAGCATGCGGGTGTCGTGCAGTGCGACGCCGGATGCGATGCGCCGCATGATGAATCGCCATCCGGTGACCTGATGGCGGGTGACGAACCCGCGGCGGTACACCACCCGGTCGGGGTTCTCGTTTGCCGGTGTCCGCGAGGCGAACGCGCGGCGATCCGAATTGTCGGGAGTACTCATTCGGGCACCGCCAGGCCGAGGCCGCGCAGCAGCGGAATGGCGGACTGGGTGACGTCTTCGTCGGTGATGGTCATCAGCTCGTCGTCGGTGAAGTCTTCGGAATCGGAATGGTCGAGTCGGTACTCGCGCTCCTCCTCGGAACGCTCGACCAGGTTGCGGACGAACCGGCCGTTACCGGCGATGTCCAGGTTCCGCCGCTCGATCCCGGCGGCGTCCGGCGTTGTGGCCGCAGCCAATTGGCCGAACAACGATTCCATGTGGGCAAGCGCCGCCGGCTCGAAAACGCTGTCGCGCTTCTCGGCCATCCGCATCGCGATCTCGACCAGTTCGTGCGGTGAATACGACGGGAATTCGATGCTGCGGGTGAAGCGGGACCGCAGACCCTCGTTGGTGTCGAGGAACGCGTCGAGGTCCTTGCGGTAACCGGCCACGATGACGACCAACCGCTCGCGGTCGTTCTCCATGCGCGCCAGCAGCGTGTCGATGGCGACCAGACCGAAGTCGTTCTTGGCGCCGGTCGACACCAGCGCATAGGCCTCGTCGAGGAACAGCACGCCGTCGAGCGCGCTGTCGATGATCGCGTTGGTCTTGGCCTCGGTCTCGCCGATGTGCTGGCCGATCAGGTCGGCGCGGTGCACCTCGCGGACGGTTTCCTTCTTGAGAATGCCCAGCCCGCAATAGATTTTGGCGACGACGCGCGCGATCGTGGTCTTACCGGTACCGGGCGGGCCCGCGAACACCAGGTGGTTGGTGCGCTGGGCGACCGTCAGCCCGCGCTCCTGGCGGCGGATCGCCATCGCGACCGAACTCTTCAGGCGGGCGACCTGGTACTTGACCTCTTCGAGGCCGATGAACTCGGCGAGCTCGGCCTCGGCTTCGACCAGCAGGTGCGCCTTGCGCTCCTTGGCGCCCGGGTCGACGAAGTCGGCCTCGGTCGGTTCGGTGGCGGGATCCCACGGATCGGAGCGGCCCTCGATGCGCGCGGCCGTGGTGGTCACGATGCCGTAGGAGGTGTCCGACAGCGCGATCTCGACCTGCTCGTTCTCGGGGTTGGCGGCGTAGAGCTCGGCGAGCACATCGGCGGCGTCGAGCTCTTCGCCCTGCGCGCGCAGGCACAGCGCCTTGACGAGCGTGCCGTCCGTGGTCGCGACATCGACCGGCCCCGCCGGGTCCTCCAAATACGACAGCGCCGGGGCGAACATGCCGAGGCGGGCCAGTGAGATGCCGAGCGTCACGCGCACGGCGTGCGCATACGTCTCGTCGAGCTTCTTGTCGTTGACGATCGGGGTGAGCAGCCGCACCACGTCGGTCCAGCGCTCGGCCCGGTAGTACATCGCGACCCGTACCCACCGCGCCTGGAGCCAGCCGGGGCGCCTGGCGATCAGCGGCTCCACCAGTTCGTCGGCCGCGGGATAGTCGCCGGCGTCGCACAGCGTGACGGCGTAGGCCAGCTGGAAGTCGTCGGGCGCCGAAGCCGAGAACTGTAGGTAGAGCCCGGTGTCGTAGGTGAACGCCAGATCACCCTCGGCGAGTTGCACGTGACGCTGCAGCACCCCCGCCGTGGCAACGGTCCGCCAGATGGCTTCGACGACCCTCGCGCTGGTGTCACCCGCCGCTGCGAGCCCCGTCCAGGCATCGCACTGTTCGCGCGCGATGCGGGTGAGTTCGGCGAAGCCGGCCCGGGCGGCGGCGGGATCGGACGGACGGCGGCGGTCGTGCACGGAGAGCCCCAGGGCTCGGCAACACGTGGCGAACCGACTCACCACGTCGTGATCGACGCGCGAAGTCGCAGCAAAATCGGTTGGTAGCGGCACGCGCCGTGATCTCCCCGTGGTTATCGCAGGCTAACTTTCGTGCCCGAAGTTAGCATTGACTAAGCTAACTTGTACAGACGCACCTCTTTTGCCTCAGCCGGTGAGCCGTTACCCGGTTTTGACGGCGCTGACCAGGCTGATCGTGCTGACCATCGTGGCGGCCTCGGAATCGTCCGCCGGCACCGGCCGGTCGTTGCTGCGCAGCCAGTCCGTCAGCGGTGTGGTTTCGGCGCGCCACCCGCGGGCGCCGAACCAGTCCGCGGCGGGTTCGTGCTGTTCGTTGTAGACCAGGTTGAAGAAGGTGTCGTCCCCGCCCGCGGCCTGCTCCTCGGCCTTTTTGGCCTCGAACGCCGCGGCGTCCATCGGCGCCGCTTCCTCCACGGCGGCGTGACTACCGGGTGCGGCCATGGCGTCGATCCCGGTGAACAGCTGGCGTTGAGCGGCGGCGGGCAGATAGATCAGCAGGCCCTCGGCGATCCAGGCGGACGGCTTGGCAGGGTCGAACCCGTGGTCGCGCAGGGCTTGCGGCCAGTCGTTGCGCAGGTCGACCGCGATCTCCCGGCGTTCGGCCCGCGGCCGGTGTCCAGCCAGCGCCTGCCGCTTGAACTCGAGCACCTGCGGCTGGTCCAACTCGAACAGCACGGTGTCGTCGGGCCAGTCGAGTCGGTACCCGCGCGAGTCCAGGCCGGCGGCCAGAAGAACGATCTGCCGAACGCCCGCTGCGGCCGCGGCGCGGAAATAGTCGTCGAAGTATCTGGTGCGCACCGCCTGGAAGTTGACGAAGTCGGCGCCGAACTCGGTCATCAACGGGTGTTCGGGTGCGCCGCCGTCGAGCAGATCGGCCCACTCGCCCCCTACCGCGCGACAGAAGACCTCGGCGAACTCATCGACCGCGACGGGGTCGGGCTTCTGCGCCTCCAGCGCACGGGCGGCGGCGACGAACAACGCGGTCGAGCCGACGCTGGTGGTGATGTCCCAGGTGTCGTCATCGGTACGCATGTACCTCTTTGTACGCCGCGATTCCGACAGCGGGCTCGCTACACCAGCGGGCGTCCCGTGCGGACGCGCCAGTCCAGATCCTTGAGCAGCACATTGAACGGGAACTGCCGGACGAAGCGCGGCATCACGTTGTTGACTCGGCCCAGCGCCCACATCACGCGGTTGAACCGGCGCTGTTTGGCCGCATCCCACGACAGCCCCATCTCGTCGCGGAAGCGCTGGGGCAGAAAACCGGTCGTGATGAAGAGGTTGACGGCGTCGGTCCGCCGCTGCAGCCACGCCGGCGCCTTCACATCGCCGAGCCGGCCCGCCGCAATCGGCCAGAGGTACTCGCGCACCGCGGCGTCGATGTGCACCTTGTCCAGCGACTCCTGCCAGTACTCGTCGAACGCCTTGCGGTCCGCGGGCCACATCTCGGCCGGCACCTGCAGCGTCGTGCCGAGCGCGGCGGCGTCGCGGTAGTGGCGGTCCGCGGATTCATCGTCCATCTCGCCGACGAAAATCCGGAACACGTCGACGAAACCCTTGTACAGGCACGCGGCCACCCACAGCTGGAGGTCCTTGTTGAAGGCGTTGTATTCGACCGGGCTGTCCGGCAGCGAGTACACCTCGGCGTGCGACCGGTTGACGGCGCGGCGGTACACGGCCTTCTGTTCCTCGCTGCCCGCGAGCGCCACGGCCAGGTAGGTGAACGTGGTTCGCGCCCGCTTGATCGGATGCCGGTCCGCGCGACCGCTTTCGACACGGCTGTCCTTCACGCCGTATCCGACCCCGGGCCGCGCGAGTTCCATGATCACGTTCGCGGCCCCGGACAGCAGCCCGATGCCCAGCATCGCGTCATCGGGTCCGACGTCTCGCCGCAACGGGCGCCCGGACAGGGGCGCATCGTTGACCGCGCGTCCGACGTGGTCGATCGGCTCGGAGACCATCAGCACCCCTAAATCGCACAAATGTGAGAATGGTTGTTTCCTGATATTGCTCCTGCTCGGCGCGGGTGTCAAGATGGCGACATGGCACAGGTCCGCCCCTACCGCGGCGTCGACGCGGCCGAGCGCCTCGCCCAGCGCCGTCGCCGCCTTCTCGACGCGGGCCTCGACCTGCTCGGGGCCGGCGGGAACGACCCCGCCGAGTTGACGGTGCGGGCGATCTGCGGCACCGCGGGTCTGGGGGTCCGCTACTTCTACGAGAGCTTCACCGACAAGGACGACTTCGTCGCCTCGGTATTCGACAGCGTGGTCGCCGACATCGCCGCCACCACCCAGGCCGCGGTCGCGTCCGCGCCGCCGCAGGAGCAGTCGCGGGCGGGCATGGCCAACGTGGTGCGCGCGATCGCCGCCGACGCCCGGGTCGGTCGCCTGCTGTTCAGCGTCGAATTGTCCAACACGGTGATCGTGCGCAAGCGCGCCGAGTCCACGGTCCTGTTCGCGATGCTGCTGCTGCAGCACGCCGGCACGCTCGGCGCGCAGGACAGTGAACTCACCAGAGCAACCGCGCATTTCGCGGTCGGCGGCGTCGGCCAGACCCTCAGCGCATGGCTGTCCGGCGACCTCGCACTCGAGAGCGACCAGCTCGTCGACCGGCTGGCGGCGACCCTCGACGTGTTGTCAAGCCTGTCGACCAGCTGAGACCTGACCCCGCGCCGCCTCGTGTGAAAGCTGGGCGGAAATCGGGCCGGATTTCCGCCCACGTTTCACAAATGAAGTGGTGTCTGTGTGAGAGACACCGCTCCGCGAGGGGCTAGCCGGTGACCCTCGGGCGGCGGTCGGCGGCCGTCTTAGGCGTCGCCTGTGCGTCGCTGTCGGTGAATTCCTTCGTCCAGCAGGCGAATTCGAGCGTGACGCCGTCGGGGTCGTGAAAGTAGAACGATCGGACGTAGACGCCGGGATGCACGGTGGGCGAGACCTGTGCCTCGCTCTCGTCGTGGTTGAGCACCGGACCGACCCGCACGCCCTTGTCCTTGAGGCGCTGCCGGTACTCGTCGAACTTCTCGGCGGGCACGTGAAAAGCCAGGTGATTCATGGTGCTGACCGCGCTGACGATGTCACCGATACCCGGGATGGCGTCGGGCGAGGAGATGCCGGGGACCCGGTCGGGCGCGTCGGCGAACCAGAAGAACGCGACGCAGTCGCCGTTGCCCGCATCGAAGAAGAAGTGCTGGCCCATGCCGCCCGGCAGGTCGAGCGACTTGATCAATGGCATGCCGAGGACGTTGCTGTAGAAGTCGACGGTCTTCGCCATATCCGAGCACACCAGCGCCACATGGTTGATGCCGCCGAGTTCGAATTCGGAGTTCGGATTGTCGGGCCTGATCATCTGGCGCCTCCTCGGGCGAATCTCTGGCCAGAAACGCAAACTGAACTTAGCATCAGGTTCAAGCTCGAGCAATGACGAACGGACCGGCACTGCCATGACGATCGCCCCGCGCGTCCCGCGCCGTTCCCGTCCGTCACCGGGACGGTTGAACATGTTCACCACCATGGCTTTTGGGTCGGTGCCGAGGCCCGCATGAGCAGAACGTCCTCGAGCGCCGGAACGCCGGGCGTCACGCGCGAGTTCATCGGTCTCGACTCGCCCACTGCCCGACGCGCCGGCGCCGGCGGACACCCGTGCCAAGGTCTCTATCACCGCGGAGTGGGCCGCAAACCGAAGGTCGCGATGATCGCCACGCACTACCAGATCGACTTCTCCGAACACTATCTCGCCGACTACATGGCCACCCGCGGCATCGGATTTCTGGGCTGGAACACGCGGTATCGCGGGTTCGAGAGCAGCTTCCTGCTCGACCACGCGCTCGTCGACATCGGTGTCGGCGTGCGCTGGCTGCGCGAGGTTCAGGGCGTGGAAACCGTTGTTCTGCTTGGCAACTCCGGCGGCGGGTCGTTGATGGCGGCATACCAGGCACAGGCCGTGGATCCGCATGTGACACCGCTAGCCGGGATGCGCCCGGCGGCCGGGCTCACCGACCTGCCGCCCGCCGACGGCTACGTCGCGACCGCCGCACACCCGGGCCGCCCCGACGTGCTCACCGCGTGGATGGATGCCGCCGTCGTCGACGAAACCGACCCGGTCACAAGCGATCCCGAGCTCGATCTGTTCGACAAGAGCAACGGCCCGCCGTATTCCGCCGATTTCGTCGCTCGGTATCGAGCCGCGCAGGTCGCGCGCAACGATGCGATCACCGACTGGGCCGAAGCGGAGCTCGAGCGCGTGCAGGCTGCGGGTTTCTCCGACCGCCCGTTCACGGTGCTGCGCACGTGGGCCGACCCGCGCATGGTGGACCCCACCCTGGAACCGACGAAGCGACCCCCGAACATGTGCTACGCCGGAGTGCCGGTGCAGGCCAACCGATCCGCGCGCGGCATCGCAGCGGCGTGCACGCTGCGCAACTGGATCGGCATGTGGAGCCTGCGCTGTGCACAGACGCGCGCCGAACCACACCTCAACCGGATCACCAGCCCCGCGCTGGTCGTCAACGCCGAGCAGGACACCGGCGTGTACCCGTCGGACGCGCAGCACATCTTCGACGCACTGGCCAGCGCCGACAAGGCGCAATGCTCGATCGACACCGACCACTACTTCACCACCCCCGGGGCGCGCAGTGAGCAAGCCGATACCATCGCCAAGTGGATCGCCAAGCGGTGGCGTTGAGAGTCCTCGCCCATTTCGACCCCGGTCCGAAGGTGCTCGCTTTTGTTGCGCCGGAGGCTGATTGGCTCGATATCCGCTATTGCGCAGAGGACGACGACGTCACCTTCTACCGGGAGCTGCCCGAGGCCGAGGTGATCTGGCACGTCCTGCGGCCGATCTCCGGCGAAGACCTCGCCATGGCCGGTCGCTGCCTGCTGGTGCACAAGATGGGCGCCGGGGTCAACACCGTCGACGTGGACTTCGCGGCCGGCCACGGGATCGCGGTAGCGAACATGCCCGGCGCGAACGCCCCGTCGGTCGCCGAGGGGACCGTGCTGCTGATGCTGGCCACCCTGCGCCGGCTGACCGAACTGGACAGCGCCACCCGCGCGGGCCGGGGTTGGCCGTCCGACCCGAGCCTGGGCGAGACCGTGCGTGACATCGGCGGCTGCACCGTCGGATTGATCGGCTACGGCAACATCGCCAAACGGGTGGAGCGGATCGTGCTGGCGATGGGCACCCCGCCCGAACAGATCCTGCACACCGGTACCCGTGACGACGGTCATCCCGGCTGGCGCAAGCTGCCCGACCTGCTGGCGGCCAGTGACATCGTCTCCCTGCATCTTCCGCTGACCGAGCACACCGCGGGCATGCTCGACCGTGCGGCGCTGACGCTGATGAAGTCCGACGCCGTGCTGGTCAACACCAGCCGCGGCGCCGTCGTCGACGAGGCGGCGCTGATGGAGGCGTTGCGCGCGGGCCACCTGGCCGGCGCGGGCCTCGACGTCTTCGAAACCGAGCCGGTCGCGGCCGACAACCCGCTGGTGAAACTCGACAACGTCGTGCTGACTCCGCACGTCAGCTGGTACACCGCCGACACGATGCGGCGGTACCTGGAGTTCGCGCTGGACAACTGCCGCCGGCTGCGGGACGGCCGTGAGCTCGCCAATGTCGTGAACGGTATCGTGTTTCCCAACCGACCGGTTAATAGGGAAACCCCGTCACAGTGAGGTGTAGGTATGCCCATCGCCATCAACCCTGAGCACAACGACCTGGCCGACTCGGTCCGGTCCTTCGTCGCGCGGGTGGCGCCGTCGGAAGTGCTGCATGAAGCGCTGGAGACGCCGATCCCGAATCCGCCGCCCTACTGGAAGAGTGCCGCCGAGCAGGGCCTGCAGGGCGTTCACCTGTCGGAAGACGTTGGCGGACAAGGCTTCGGCATCCTCGAGTTGGCGATCGTCATCGCGGAGTTCGGCTACGGCGCGATGCCGGGGCCGTTCGTGCCGTCGGCTATCGCCAGCGCGCTGATCGCCGCGCACGACCCCGAGGCTGTGCTCCTGAACGACCTGGCCTCCGGTGCGACGATCGCGGCCTACGCCATCGAGTCCGGCCTGACCGCCACGCGGCACGGTGACGACGATGCCGCCGGGCTGGTCATCCGCGGCGAGGTGCGCGCCGTACCCGCCGCCGAGCAGGCCTCCGTGCTGGTGCTGCCCGTCGCTGGGCTGGAAGAGGGCACCAGCGGATACAAATGGGTGGTCCTCAACGCCGCGGAACTCGAGATCGAACCGGTCAAGAGCCTGGACCCGCTGCGCCCGATCGCCCACGTCCGCGCGAACGCCGTCGAGGTCGGCGACGACCGGGTGCTGAGCAACCTGAGCCGCCCGCTCGCCCGCGCGCTGATCGCGACATTGCTGTCCGCAGAATGCATCGGAGTGGCCCGGTGGGCGACCGACACCGCGGCCGAGTACGCCAAGATCCGCGAGCAGTTCGGCAGGCCCATCGGCCAGTTCCAAGCCATCAAGCACAAGTGCGCCGGCATGATCGCCGACACCGAGCGGGCCACCGCCGCCGTCTGGGACGCGGCCCGGGCCATCGACGAGTTCACCGCGCACGCGAAAAGCGGTAAAGACAGCGAAACCAGCTCAACCGAAAGCGCTTTCGAGTTCGCAGCGGCGGTCGCGGCCACCCTGGCGCCCGAGGCCGCCCAGCACTGCGCCCAGGACTGCATCCAGGTGCACGGCGGTATCGGCTTCACCTGGGAGCACGACGCCAACGTCTACTACCGCCGTGCGCTGGTGCTGGCGGCCGGTTTCGGACGGCACGCCGACTACCCGCAGCACGTCGTCGACGTCGCGACCAGCACCGGAATGCGCAAGCTCAACATCGACCTCGACCCGGAGACCGAGAAGCTTCGCGACGAGATCCGCTCGGAAGTCACTGCGCTGAAGGACCTTCCACGCGAGGAGCGCACCGTCGCGATCGCCGAGGGGGGCTGGGTGCAGCCGCATCTGCCCAAGCCGTGGGGCCGTGCGGCGGGTCCCGTCGAGCAGATCATCATCGCCCAGGAGTTCGAGGCCGGCCGGGTCAAACGCCCGCAGATGGGCATCGCGGCCTGGATCATCCCTTCGATCGTCGCGTTCGGCACCGACCAACAGCAACAGCGCTTCCTGCCGCCGACGTTCCGCGGCGAAATGATCTGGTGCCAGCTGTTTTCCGAGCCGGGCGCGGGTTCGGACCTGGCCAGCCTGACCACCAAGGCGACCAAGGTCGACGGCGGCTGGCGCATCACCGGACAGAAGATCTGGACCACCGGCGCGCAGTACTCGCAATGGGGCGCGCTGCTGGCGCGCACCGACCCGAACGCCCCGAAACACAATGGCATCACGTACTTCCTGCTCGACATGGCCAGTGACGGCATCGAGGTCAAGCCGTTGCGCGAGCTCACCGGCAACGCGATGTTCAACACCGTGTTCATCGACGACGTGTTCGTCCCCGACGAGCTGGTGCTGGGCGAGGTGAACCGGGGCTGGGAGGTCAGCCGTAACACGCTCACCAACGAACGGGTGTCCATCGGCAGCAGCGAGCCGCCGTTCCTGGCCACCCTCAACGGCTTCGTCGAGTTCCTCCAGGACGGCCAGTTCGACCAGATCGAGCAGAACCACGCGGGCAGGCTCATCGCCGAGGGCCATGCCGCCAAGATCCTCAACATGCGGTCGACGCTGCTGACGCTCGCCGGTGGCGATCCGATGCCGGCCGCGGCGATCTCCAAGCTGCTGTCGATGAAGACCGGTCAGGGCTATGCGGAATTCGCGGTGTCGACGTTCGGCACCGACGGCGCTGTCGCCGACCCGAAAGAGTTGCCGGGCGTGTGGTCGGAGTACCTGCTCGGCAGCCGGGCCACCACGATCTACGGCGGCACCACCGAAGTGCAGCTCAACATCATCGCCGAACGCCTGCTGGGGCTGCCGCGCGACCCGTAGCGGCGGCGCCGGCCGCACGTTTAACAACCCGGCCGAAGGCAACCCGGCTGTCATGACCAACGACGTCGAGAAGCGCTGGGACCGCCCGGGCGCATTCCGCGCCGCCGCCATCTACGTGGCCGTGGTGGTCGCGGTGGCGGCCCTCGCGTTCGTGATCTACGCAGTCGTGTCGAAGACCTCGGTGGTCGGCGCGTCGACCGTGCCGGCGATCCTGTTGCTCGGCGGGTTGGGCGCGTTCGTCAAGACCTACCGCGAGTGGAAGGCACAGGGCCAATGGGTGCAGTGGCAGGGTGCCGGCTGGTTCCTGCTGCTGCTGATGCTGGTGTGCCTGTCGATTCCCGGCGCGGCCGCGATGGCCGACTAACGGCGCCTACTCCACTTCCATTTCCCGGAGCTCGCGCTTGAGGATCTTGCCGGTCGGGTTGCGCGGCAGCTCGTCGATGAAGACCACTTCGCGCGGCACCTTGTACCGGGCCAGGTGTTCGCGGACGTAATGCTTGATGTCGTCCTCGCCGATCGAGGCGCCGTCGGCCTTGACCACAAAGGCCCGCAGCCGATGGCCCCACTCCTTGTCCTCCACGCCGAGCGCTGTGGCCTCGACGACCTCCGGGTGACCGCTGATCAGGTCCTCGACCTCGGCCGGGAACACGTTCTCGCCGCCGGACACGATCATCTCGTCGTCGCGGCCGCTGACGTAGAGCAGGCCGTCCTCGTCGAGATAGCCGACGTCGCCGGACGACATCAGCCCGTCGACGACCTCCTTGTGGCCGCCGCCGGTGTAGCCCTCGAACGGGAAGAACGTGCCGACGAAGATGCGTCCCACCTCGCCCCGCGGCAGTTCCTTGCCGTTGTCGTCGAGGATCTTGACCTTCACACCCTTCACCACCGGGCCGACCGTGGCGGGGTTCTTCTCCAGATCCTGGGGCCGCGCGATGGCGGCGAACGCGATCTCGGTGGACCCGTACAAGTTGTAGACGACGGGTCCGAGCATCTTGAGTGCCCGCTGCGCCATCTCGGCACCCAACTGCGATCCCGACACGAACACGATCCGCAGCGACGACAGATCCGGCTTCCGCTCCAGACCGTCGAGCGCATCGAGCATCCGCGACAGCATCACCGGCACCACCACCACGGCGGTCACCTTGTGCTTCTCGATGTCCTCGAGCACGGTCGCCGGCTTGAAACGTCGGCGCAGCACCAACGTCGTACCCAACATCATCGCGATCGTCAGGTGTAGGAAGCCCAGCGCATGGAACATCGGCGCGGGCAGGGACGTGACCTCGCCGCCCTTGAACGGCACGTGCGAGAGCACACCACCGATCGGGGCCAGGGTCGGCGGCGTACTTCTGTTGGCGCCCTTGGGAGTTCCCGTCGTACCGCTGGTCAGGATGATCACCGACGAGTGCTTGGTCGCCTTCGGCGCCGGCTTACCCGTGTGACGGTTGACGAAGTCCTCAAGCGTCTCATCGGTGCTCTTCGAGGGCTCGTCTTTGTCGGGGTTCACCCCGAGCGCGCGCAGCTTGCCCAGCGGCGGGTCGGCCTTGGACACCGCCTCGCAGTACTCGTCGTCGTAGATGATCAGCTCGGCGCCTTCGCGGTCGGACACCTCCTTGACCTGCGGACCCGAGAACTCGCTGTTGAGCAGGATGACGCGTGCGCCGGTGCGCGCCGCGCCGTAGAACGCGACGAGGAACCACCGGTGGTTGCGGGCCAGGATCGCAACCCCGTCACCGCCCTTGACGCCCTTCTCCAGCAGGCCGTGGGCCAGTGAGTGCGCGGCGTCGTCGAGCTCTTTGAAGGTCATCTCGCCGAAGTCGTCGATGACCGCGGTGCGGTTGGGGGTGCGACGGGCGTTGAGCGCCGGCATCATCCCGAACTCGCCCCAGCGCCGAATGTCGGCGAGCATCGCGGCGATGTTATGCGGTGGTTCGATCTTGAACGCGCCTGCGCCGAACATCTTGCTGGCGTAGTGCAGCTCGGCCGACCCGCGTTCGACGAGCTGTTGAGCCTTGGCGACTGCTTGCAACGGGAGATCGGTGAGTCTGGCCATGGACCCACAATATGTGACCGGCGTCGCACTTCGGCCGGGAAACTAGCATGACGATATGGCCTCTCGGCGACAGCTTGCCCAGTCCCAGGAGGTCGACGGTCTAGCGGTGCCCATCACCAACCCCGACAAGGTCGTGTTCCCCGAGATCGGGGTGACCAAGTCCGACCTGATGCACTACTACATCAGCGTCGCCGACGGCGCCCTGCGCGGCGTGCAGGACCGACCGATGATCCTCAAGCGGTTCGTCAAGGGCATCACCGAGGAGGCGGTGTTCCAGAAACGGGCACCACAGAAGCGGCCGGATTTCGTCGACGTCGCCGAGTTGAAGTACGCGTCCGGGACCTCGGCGGCCGAAGCGGTGATCCGCGATCCGGCAGGCCTGGTCTGGGCGGTGAACCTCGGCTGCGTCGACCTCAACCCCCATCCGGTGCGGTCGGACGATGTGGCCCATCCCGACGAGCTGCGCGTCGACCTCGATCCGATGCCGGGGGTGGCGTGGCCACAGATCATCGACGTGGCGATGGTCGCCCGGGAGGTTCTCGAGGACCACGGATTGACGGCGTGGCCGAAGACCTCGGGGTCACGGGGATTTCACATCTACGCCCGGATTCAGCGGAGGTGGCCGTTCAAGTTCGTCCGGCTCGCCGCGCAGGCGATCGCCCGTGAAGTGGAACGCCGCGCGCCCGACATCGCGACCGCCCGCTGGTGGAAGGAGGAACGCGAGGGCGTGTTCGTCGATTTCAACCAGAACGCCTTCGACCGGACCGTCGCCTCGGCCTACTCGGTGCGCGCGACCCCGGACGCCCGGGTGTCCACGCCACTGAGCTGGAGTGAGGTGCCCGGCTGCCGACCGGAGGCGTTCACGATCGCGTCGGTGCCGCAGCGATTCGCCGAATACGGCGATCCGTGGGAGGGCATCGACGATTCGGCGGGGTCGCTGGACGCGCTGCTGGACCTAGCCGACCGGCTCGGCCCGGCGGAGAAGGCGCCGCGCGGGGCCACACGGTCGGGCGGTGGGAATATCCGCGGCGGCGCGGGCCGCAAATCGTCGAAGCCGCTGATCGAGATCGCCCGCACCAAGACCAAGGACGAGGCGATGGTCGTACTCGAACAATGGCGGCGACGTTACCCGTCGGTAGCCGAAAAACTAGAGCCCGCAGATGTTCTCGTCGACGGCATGCGGGGACCCAGTTCCATCTGGTACCGCATCCGGATCAACCTGCAGCATGTGCCCGAAAATCAGCGTCCACCACAGGAAGAGCTGCTGGCCGACTACAGCCCCTGGGAGAACTACTCGGGTCCCCAGTGGATGCGCCGCGGCTGAGGGATTTGCTGGCCGGTGCGAATGCGGCTTCTTACCAAAGTATTAGCCGCCGCTCCCGGTTGCCTTAAGTTGGCCGCTTAGGTTGGGCTCCAAGGTCAAGTTGAGGTGCTGCAGGAGGCAGGGATGCCCGGAAAAATGTACGGCAATCCGACATTCGACTGCGCCGGCGCCCAGCTTCACGCGGTCTGTCGTCAGTTGGCGACGGTCGTGGCTGTGGACGGGGTCATCGACGATACGAACATCGAGCGGATCACCGCGTTCGCTCACCGGTTCGTGCTCGCCGAGAAGCCGTTCGTTCTCGACCTCAGCGGCGTGAGTTCATGTACAGGACAGATTGTTTCCCTGATGTACGAAGTCGATGAGTGCTGCTTCCACGCCGGTGTGGAGTGGTCGGTCATCGCCAGCGATGGTGTGCATCGCGTGCTGCGCGGTTCCGTAGTGAGCTTCCCGGTGGCCGAGTCGGTGCCGGACGCGCTTCACCACTTCGCCGACAGCATCCACCAACGGCGTCGCCTGTTGCCGCTGTTGACCAAGAAGACCGCATAGCGGAAGGCGACACACGTGCTACTCGACATTCGTTGGCTCGGTTACCTGCTTGGCCGTCGGCATCCGGCGGCCAAGCAGACCGGCCACTGCGCTCACTGAACCGCCGACGCTCCTCGACTGACGCCCGGCCCGACGGATGCGATGGATCGTCGACGGGATGAACGTGATCGGGTCGCGCCCCGACGGCTGGTGGCGCGACCGGCACCGCGCGATGGTCAACCTCGTCGAGCGACTGGAACGGTGGCAACCCTCCGGTGACGACGTCACAGTGGTGTTCGAACGTCCGCCGAAGCCACCGATCGTCTCGTCGATCATCACCGTCGCGCATGCGCCGCGGCCGGCGGCCAACTCTGCCGACGACGAGATTGTGCGGCTGGTGAACGCCGACACCCGGCCGGCCGACGTTCGCGTCGCGACGTCGGATCGCGCGCTCGCCGGGCGCGTGAGCCCCGCCGGCGCATCCGTCTGTCCGGCGGAGAGGCTGCGCGATCTCATCGACCCACGGTGACGCCCTCCGGCCGCCAGTCGGGTGAGCGGCCGAGGTGGCGCAGCACCCGATCGAGGTCACTCGCCCCCTCTTCCCCAGTGACGGCGTGGGCGAACGGCGAATTGTCCACCTCGCGGATGTCGCCGTCCGGAACCGCCAACGCCAGCGGAACGACAGCCTCGATCACCTCGGCCGGCAGCACGAACGGCACACCGACGCTGCGGGCGACGTCCCAACCGTGCATGACGTAGTCGACGAAGTGGAAGGCTATCGCCATCCATGCCGGAATGGCGGCGTCCTGGCCGAACTCGGGCAGCGCGAACGTCGCATCCGGCACGCCGCCGGCGGAGAACGCCTCGAGCACGTCGGCGGCCGCCGCGGCGTAGGCGCCAGCGGGGTCCGCTCGGACCGCGTCGGCGACGGTCGCAGGGTCCCATACCGCGAGGTCTGCACCCGAACCGCGCGCGGCGGCGGCGAACCCGTTGTGCTGCACGGTCATATGTGTCAGCAGATCGCGGAGGTCCCAGCCGGCACACGGGGTCGGCGAAGCGAGGTCGGCACGGGTGACGTCCGCGACGATGTCGACGGACACGGTGACCGCGAGCCGGTGGAGCGGTCGAAGGTCATAATTAGTATGCATGTGCTTACGATATGCGTCTACTTATCATCAGTCAATGCTTAATATCCGCTCATGCCTCCGAAGTCGAGACGACCGGACCTCGCGGCGATGCTCGCCCCGCTGCTGCGCCGGCTGATCGCCCTCGAAACCCCGATTCTGGCGTCACACGACGTGTCGATGTGGGGCTACAGCGTGCTGGTGGCGCTCGACGAGTCGCCGGTGCGCACTCAGGCCGCGCTCGCCGAGGCGATCGGCGCCGACAAGACCCGGATCATCCCCACGCTCGACGAGTTGCAGGCCAAGGGCTATATCGAGCGGCGGCCCGATCCTGCCGACCGGCGTGCGCGGCTACTGGCCATCACCGAAGCGGGCCGCGCCCGCAAAGATGCGGTGCAAGCAGAGATTCAGCGCGGAGAGGAGCGGTGGCTGTCGGTGTTGTCGGCCGCCGAGCGCCGAACGTTCCTGCGGGCATTGCAGGAGATGACGCGCGCCGACGGCAATCCATAGGGCGCGCCGGGTCAGCGGTCGGCTTGCCGCGTCTCCTTCTCCGTCTCGGCGAGGTCCTCGATTTTGTCCGCCTGCGCCTGCGTCACCGCGGCGTCGACGCGCTTGTCCGCAGCGTCGTTGAGCTTGGCGGCTGCGTTCGTGGCGACGCTGCGCTCGGCCGCGTCGATCTGCGCCTCTTCGCGGCGCTTCGCGGTATCGACGTTCCTCTTGCGTTGGGCACCGATCTGGTCGGCCTGCTTCCTGTCCGCGGCGATGCGCTTCTCGGCCTCCTCGATGGCCGAGCGCTTACGCTGCTGCGCCTGCTTGCGGGCCTCGCGGGCTTCGCGTCCGGTCTCCTCGAACGCATCCTGCTTGTCCTGCAGCGCCTTCTCGCGCGTCACCTCCAACTCGGCCTCGGCCTGCTTGGCGTTCTCGTCGGCGGCCGCATCCAGTTCGGCCGCGCGGCGCAGCGCGTCACTGCGCTCGATGAGTGTGGCGCCCCGCTTACGAAGTGCGGGATCGCCGAGCGCGGCGCCGACCGCCGTGTCCAACATGCCCAGGGAGCGTTCGTAGAACAGCCGGGCGGGCGCCTCGGAGTCCATCCGCGCGACGAACCTTTCGTCGATCAGCTGCAGTGGCATGCGGGCCACCTGGTACTGAAGTCTCAGCACCGCCCTCGGGATAGCGGTGAGGCTCATGGTTAGCTCCTTCGTGCCCTGGTCAGGCGTCGTTGTTGAGATTGTCGGCCTGCCGCCGGATGCGGGCGGCTTCCGCGTGCGCGCTGGCCGACTCCGCGGCGGCTTCGCGATGTTCTTCGAGCGCGTCGGCGAGTTGGCTGTCGGCGTCGTGGATCTCGGCGCGTTGTTCGGCTTTCGCTTCGCGCTCCTTGCGCTCCGCCTCCCGGTCGGCCTCGTTGCGCTCTTCGGCGAGTCGCTGATGGGCGGCCTGCTCGGCGGCGCGCTTCTGCGCGGCTTCCTGGTTGTCCACCGCCGCCTTGTCGGCGTCCGCTTCGGCGTTCAGCGACCTGCGTTCCTCGGCGCCTTCGCGGCTGGCCTCGGCCACATCGGCCCGGGCCTCCCGGGCTTCGGCGTCGGCGACCGCCCGCTCTTTGTTGGCCTCTTTGCGCTGCTCGGCCTCGGCCTGCTGAAGCTGCCCTTGCGCGGTCAGCGAGTCGTTTCCGGTGACCGCGCCGAACAGCTCCTTGGCCTTGCCCTTCACCGAGTCGATCAAGCTTTCGCGCGCCTGGCCGGCCTTGTCATGGTCCGTCATTCGGGCCTCCTCTCGGGGGCTTAGGTTCCACATCTGGTGGTGTCCGAAACACGGCTGTGGGCGAATCGCTGACATCATGTGTGCCGTGGTGGCCCGCGTCCTGCAGCCGACGGTTCCAGTCATTGCGCTCACCGGCTACCTCGGCGCGGGCAAGACGACCCTGCTCAACCATGTGCTGCGCGCGCCCGGCGCCCGCATCGGCGTGGTGATCAACGACTTCGGCGAGCTCAACGTGGACGCCGCACTGGTGAGCGGCCAGGTGGACGAACCGGCCTCGATCGCGGGTGGTTGCATCTGCTGCCTGCCTGACGACGGCGGACTCGACGACGCGCTGGCCAAGCTCGCCGACCCGAAGCTGGCACTGGACGCGATCATCGTCGAGGCGAGTGGCCTGGCCGACCCGATCGCGATCTCCCGCATCATCCGGTTCAGCGGCGTGGACCGCATCCGGCCTGGAGGCATCGTCGACGTCATCGACGCCAAGGCACATTTCGACACCGTCGACCCACACGCCACCCCGCCGGCCCGGTACGGCGCGGCCTCGCTGGTGGTGGTGAACAAACTCGACCAAGTCCCGCACGACGACCGCGACGGCGTGCTGGCCCGCATCGCGGACCGGGTGCGCGAGCGCAATCCGGACGTCCACCTGGTCGGCGCCATCGCGGGACGCGTCGACCCGGCGCTGCTGTACGACGTGTCCGAGGCGGCCACCGAGGACGGCCAGTTGTCGCTGCGCGAACTGCTGGTCGACGCCGAACCCGACGAGCATCCGCACGTGCACGCCGACTCCGTCACCGTGACCACCGACGGATGCGTCGACCCCGACGCACTGTTCGACGTGCTCGAGCAGCCACCCGACGGTGTGTACCGGCTCAAGGGCATCGTCGCGGTGCGCTACCGCGACCGCGTCCGCAGCTACGTCGTCAACGTGGTCGGCACGTCGGTGCACATCGCGGCCGCACCGTCGTCGGCGCGGACCAACAGCCTCGTGGCGATCGGCACGCACATCGATGCCGATGACGTCCGCGGTCGCGTCCAGGCCGCGCTGCGCCCGCGCGACGGCACACCGTCCGTCTCGGGTGTGCGGCGCCTGCAGCGCTACCGCCGGCTCAGCGTGTGACGCTGCCTAAGGTGGGCCTATGAGCGTCGCCGAGGAGCGCGCCGGGGTTCGGCTGACAAACCTCGACCAGCCGTTGAGCGAAGATGCCGGGGCGACCAAGCGCGATCTCGTCGACTACCTCGACGCGGTGGCCGATCGGATCCTGCCGGGTCTGGCGGGGCGTCCGCTGACCGTGTTGCGGGTGCTGCGCGGCCAGGCGCCGTTCATGCAGAAGAACGTTCCGAAGTACACGCCGGACTGGGTGAAGACCGTGTCGATGTGGGCCGAGTCCTCGCATCGCGAGGTGCGCTACGCCCTGTGCGACGATCGGCGGACCCTGCTGTGGCTGGCCAACCAGCGCGCGGTCGAATACCACCCGACGCTGGGGCTGGCCGACAACATCTACCGCCCGACGCATCTGGTGCTCGACCTCGACCCGCCACCCGGCAGCGCATTCGACGCGGTGGTGGCTACGGCTGCTCTTGTGCGCCAGGCGCTTTCGGACTGCGGCCTGACGGGCGTGGTGAAGACCAGCGGTGCCAAGGGGCTGCACGTGTTCGTGCCCGTCGACGACAGCGCCCCGGTCGACGACGTCGCCGCGGCCACCCGCGCGCTCGCGACGCGCGCGGAGCAACTCGATCCCGCCCGCGCGACAACGGCTTTCATCGTCGAGGACCGCGAAGGCAAGGTGTTCATCGACTCCACCCGTGCCGGCGGCGCGACCGTCGTCGCCGCCTACAGCCCCCGACTGCGCCCCGGCACCCCGGTGTCGTTCCCGGTGCACTGGTCGGATCTGGACCGCATCACACCGGCCGACTTCTCCGTGCACACGGCGCTCGGCGTGCTCGGCGACCGCGACCCGTGGGCCGAGATGATGCCGGCACCGCAGACGCTGCCACCGGATCTGATCGAGCACGGCCGGACCATTCCCGTGGCGCGGGTGGCCGCGATGCACGAAGGCAAGCGCCGGGCGCGGGCGCGCCGCGCCGAGGACGGCAAGACGTCAGATTTGCCTGGCCGGTAAACGGGTATCGACCAGCGCATCAGCGAGGCCCGGGTGAGGGGGTCCGAAAATGGTCGGCTGGCTGGACAGGCTGCAGCGACGTCACCGTCGCATCGGCTTCCTCATCGCGGTCATCTACAAATACGTCGATGACCAGGGCGGCTATCTGGCCGCGCTGATCACCTACTACGCGTTCGTCTCGCTGTTTCCGTTGTTGCTGTTGATGACGACCGTGCTCGGCGTCGTGCTGGTCGGCCGTCCCGAGTTGCAGCAGCGGGTGGTGGAGGCGACAGTCAGCCAGTTCCCGGTCATCGGCAACCAACTGCAGCGTCCGGAAGAGCTCAGCGGCGGCGCCGTGGCGGTGTTCGTCGGCGTCGCGGGTGCCCTCTACGGCGGCATGAAGGTCGGCCAGGCCCTGCAGAACGCAATGGACTCGGTGTGGGCCGTACCGCGCAACAACCGGCCCGACCCGATCCGGTCCCGGCTGCGCAGCCTGTTGTTGCTGTTGGTGCTCGGGTCGGCAGCGATCGCTGCGACCGTCCTGTCCGCGGCCGGCCATGCCACCGCCTCCCTTGGCTGGTTCGGCAAAGCCGGAATCATCGTCGCCACCGTGGCGATCAACGCCGCGATCTGTCTGGTGGTGTTCCGGGTCACGAGCACACGACAACTCACCTACCGGCAGGTGCTGCCCGGCGCGCTGGCCGCAGCGGTGATCTGGCAACTGCTGCAGTGGTTCGGCGCCACCTTCGTTGCGCAAATCGTTCGGTCTTCGAGCGTAACCAACAGCGTGTTCGCCCTCGTGCTGGGCCTGCTGGCGTTTCTGTACCTCATTTCGGTGACGCTGGTGATGTGCGCGGAGGCCAACGTCGTGCGGGTCGACAAGCTGTATCCCCGGGCGCTGATGACGCCGTTCACCGACGACGTCGACCTCACCCCCGCCGACCGCCGCACCTACACGCGCAGGGCGAAAGCCGAACGCGCCAAAGGCTTTCAGCGCGTCAGCGTGCACTTCGACGGTTCTCGCGAGGAGCCGTAGCGCCGGCCTGTACGGTCGGTGCGTGAGACGAGACCGAGACGGGTTGATGGACAGGGTCGGACGTGTCGCCGCGCTGAGGCGCTATCCCGTGAAGTCGATGCTCGGGGAGCAGTGCGACTCCATCGAGCTCAGTCCGCTGGGCGTGTCCGGAGACCGGCGGTATGCGGTCATCGACGACGCCACCGGGCACGTCGCCACCGCCAAACACCCCAGGCTTTGGAGCGCCCTGCTGCAGTGTTCGTCGGCGACCGGACCCGACGGCGTCACGGTGAGGATGCCCGACGGCCGCACGGTGCCCATCGCCGAGGCGGCAGCGCCGCTGTCAGGTCTGCTCGGCCGCACGGTGCACCTCGCCGACGAGCGAGCGGCCGGCGCCTTGCTCGAACGGTCCGATCCCGTCGACGTGCTCACCCACGGCACCGACGCCGAGATCGATCCCGTGCTGATGGAACTGGCCAAGGGCGCGCCCGGCGGCGCCTTCGTCGACCATTCTCCCGTGCACCTGATCAGCACCGCCACGCTCGACGCTGTCGGCGTCGACCGCGCGGAGGCCATCCGGTACCGGCCGAACATCGTCGTCGAGACCAAGGACGGGGCGTTGCCCTTCATGGAGAACGACTGGGTCGGTGCGCAGATCCAGCTCGGGGACGTCGTGTTGCGTGGCACGCTGCCGACGCCGCGTTGCGCCGTGCCGACCCTGAAACATGGCCGCTCCGAACGTCTTCCGGGAGCCGTCCGGTACCTGCTCGAGCACAACCGGGTCGAGGTGCCCGGGTCCGGTGCGCTTCCCTGCGCAGGTCTGTACGCCGAGGTCGTCACCGCCGGCACCGTCGACCTCGGTGACGAAGTCCGCATCACGGTCGACGTCGACGTCGTCGAAAGGGGTATGAAGATCTGATGACGCAACACTGGGCAACCCGCAAGTCCGTCTTCATCACCGGGGCCGCCGCCGGTATCGGCCGCGCCACCGCGCTGACGTTCGCCCGCAACGGGTTCGTCGTCGGCGGCTACGACATCGACGAGGTCGGTCTCAAGAGCCTGGCCGACGAGGTCGACGCGCTGGGCGCCACGGCTGTCGTCGGGCACCTCGACGTCACCGATCCCGACGAGATGGCACAGCGCGTGCGCGAGTTCGTCGAAGCCGCCGGCGGCCGCCTCGACGTCATGATCAACAACGCCGGCATCCTGCGTGCGGGCCGATTCGAGGAGATGGACATCCGCGGCCACCTCAAGGAGATCGACATCAATGCCAAGGGTGTCGTCAACGGTCTGTACGCGGCGTTCCCCTATCTCAAGGCGACGCCGAACTCCGTCGTCGTCAACCTCTCCTCCGCTTCGGCGATCTACGGTCAGGCCGAGCTGGCCAACTACAGCGCCACGAAGTTCTTCGTCCGCGGGATCACCGAGGCGCTCGATATCGAGTGGAGCCGGTACGGCATCCGGGTCATCTCGATGTGGCCGCTGTACGTGCAGACCGCGATGACCAAGAGCATCAAGACCGGCACCACCGATTCGCTCGGCATTCGGCTGACGGCTCAGGACATCGCCGACGCGATCGTCAAGGCCACCGACCCGTCATGGTTGCGCCGGGCCATTCACCAGGTGCACTTCCCGGTCGGATCGCAGACCAAGGTGCTCAGCGCGGGGTCGCGGTTCTCTCCCGGCTGGCTGACCCGGCTGGTGAACAAGAAGTTGGCGCACTCCTGACGTCTGGCTAGGCTCGCCGAGTGGCCACACGGCTGACTCGGCGAGGTTTTCTGACGGTGACCGCGGGCGCGGCGCTCGTCGTCGCCGGTTGCGGTTCGGACAAGCCCGGCACCGTCGCCGAGGACGGCTCGGTGACCGTCAAGCATGTCTTCGGCGAGACCAAGATCCCGGCACCACCCGCCCGGGTGGTCAGCGCGGGGCTGACCGAGCAGGACGACCTGCTGGCGGTCGGGGTGGTGCCGATCGCGGTCACCGACTGGTTCGGTGCCCAACCGTTCGGGGTATGGCCATGGGCGCAGCCGAAACTCGGTGGCGCCCAGCCCACTGTGCTCAGCCTCGCCGACGGCATCCAGGTCGCCCAGATCGCGTCGTTGAAGCCCGATCTGATTGTCGCCGTCAACGCGGGACTGGACTCCGACACCTATACGAAGCTGTCCGAGATCGCGCCGACGGTCGCGCAGTCCGGGCACGCCGCGTTCTTCGAGCCGTGGAAGGACCAAGCCGGCACGGTCGGCCAGGCGGTCTTCAAGCACGACGAGATGCAAGCCCTGATCGCGAGCGTCGACCAGAAGTTCACCGCGGTGGGTGAGAACAACACCGCCTGGGCCGGCAGGAGTGCGGCACTGCTGCACGGTCGGCTGGACGACGGTGAGCCGCAGGCCCTGAGCCCCGATTGGCGCGCCGAGTTCCTCACCCAAATGGGTCTGCGCGTCGTGGAGAATCCCGATACGGCGGACGTGCTGATCTGGGCCACCGAGAGCGACGAGGAACAGGCCGCGCTGCTGGCCGACCCGGCCGTTGCGAAGCGCGGTGAGGCCAACATCTTCACGGGCAAGGAACTCGCCGGGGCCATCGCGTTCGCCTCACCGCTGTCGTACCCGGTGGTGGCCGACCGACTGCCGTCGCTCATCGCCCAGGCACTGAGCTGAGAAGATGGCGCGGTGACGGTCACCCCCGACACCCAGCAGACCGAACACCGCGGCTTCGCCACCACGGGATCGGCCTACTATCCGACGCTCGTCGCCGTGTTCACCGGCCTGGTGCTGATCTCGAACGTGGCGGCGACCAAGGGCATCGCATTCGGCCCGATCATCGGCGACTGGTCGCTGATCACCGACGGCGGCTTCATCGTGTTCCCGCTGACGTACGTGATCGGCGACGTGCTGTCGGAGGTGTACGGCTTCGCGGCCACCCGGCGCGCGATCTACATCGCGTTCATGATGGAGGCACTCGCGGCGTTCACGTTCTGGCTGACCGCCGTGCTACCGGCCGCCGACTTCTACACCAACCAGGCGGCGTTCGAGGCCGTGGTGAAGCCGTTCACGCAGTTGATCATCGCGGGCCTGGCCGGTTTCATCGTCGGGCAGACGCTCAACGCCTGGGTCGTGGTGAAGGTCAAGTCCCGGGTCGGCGAGAAGCATCTGTGGGCCCGGTTGATCGGGTCGACGGTCATCGGCGAGTTCGCCGACACCCTGGTGTTCTGCAGCATCGCCGCGGCCGCGATCGGGATCGACACCTGGCGCGACTTCCTCACGTACGTGGCCCTGGGGTGGGTCTACAAGACCGCGGTGGAGGTGCTCGTACTCCCGGTGACCTACCGCGTCATCGCGTTCATCAAGCGCCGCGAACCGTCCTATCAGCCCGCCTCCTGAGGCTTCGTTAAAACTCCTCTGGCAAGGCTCACAGAGCACGGGATTTGGTAGCTACTCGCGGGTAAGTTCGGTGCTATGAGCGTGACAGCCGAAATGGACCGTGGCGTACGGGGCGCCGGCGCCATTCCCATCCGCGACTACGGGGACCGGGCGCTGCTCCTCGAGTTCGACAGCACCGCCGCAGTATTGGCGTGGACCGACGCGATCCGGCAGGCCGACCTGCCCGGCGTGCTCGACATCGTGCCGGCTTCGCGCACGGTGTTGATCAAGCTCGCCGGGCCCCGGTACCAGGCGCCGACGCGGCAACGCCTGGGCGGCCTGCGTGTCGATGCTGACTTCGCCGCGGAGTTGACACCGCCGGCAGACCGCCGCCCCGACGTCACGATCGACGTCGTCTACGACGGCCCGGATCTCGACGAGGTGGCCCGGCTGACGGGCCTGACACCCGAGCAGGTGGTATCCGCGCACACCGGCAGGCTGTGGCGGGTCGGGTTCGGCGGGTTCGCACCGGGTTTCGCCTATCTCGTCGGCGGTGATCCGCGACTGGAGGTGCCGCGGAGGTCCGAGCCGCGGACCAAGGTGCCGGCCGGCGCCGTCGGTCTGGCAGGAGAGTTCAGCGGCATCTATCCGCGCGAGTCCCCGGGCGGCTGGCAGTTGATCGGCCGCACGTCTGCGGTGCTCTGGGACGTCGGCCGCGAGAAGCCGGCGCTTCTGACGTCGGGCATGTGGGTGCAGTTCCGGGCGCTTGGATAGGACTGGGTAGGAGGGGCCATGACCACGCTGGAGATCCTTCGGTCCGGGCCGCTGGCGCTGATCGAGGACATGGGCCGCCCAGGGCTGGCGCACATGGGCGTCGGCCGATCGGGTGCCGCCGATCGCCGGTCGCACACGCTGGCCAACAGGCTGGTGGCCAACCCCGGCGACCGGGCCACCATCGAGGTGACGTTCGGCGGGCTGGCGGCGCGGGTGCGCGGTGGCGACATCGCCATCGCCGTCACCGGCGCCGACACCGATCCAGCCGTCGACGGAATACCGTTCGGCACCAACAGCATCCACTTTGCCCGCGACGGTGAGGTGATCACGCTCGGCGCACCGCACTCCGGCCTGCGGACCTATTTGGCCGTGCGCGGCGGTATCGACGTCGAGCCGGTGCTGGGGTCGCGCTCATACGATGTGATGTCAGCGATCGGACCGCAGCCGCTGCAGCCAGGCGATGTGCTGCCGGTCGGCGAGCACACCGAGGAGTTCCCCGAACTCGATCAGGCGCCGGTCGCGGCCATCGAGGACGACGCGCTCGAGTTGATGGTGGTGCCCGGCCCGCGCGACGACTGGTTCGTCGACCCGGACGTGTTGATCCGCACCAACTGGCTGACGACCAACAAGAGCGACCGGGTGGGCATGCGACTGGTCGGGATGCCGCTGGAGTACCGCCGGCCGGATCGGCAACTCCCCAGCGAGGGGGCCACCCGCGGCGCAATTCAGGTACCGCCGAACGGTTTTCCGGTCATCCTGGGGCCGGACCATCCGGTTACCGGCGGCTACCCGGTGATCGGTGTCGTCGCCGACGAGGACATCGACAAGGTGGCTCAGGTGCGGCCCGGGCAAACGGTGCGGATGCACTGGTCGCGGCCGCGCCGGCCATTCGCGGACTGCTAGACCGACAGCGAGCGCGCCGCGCTGGTAGAAAAGCAGTGTGCATGTTCAGGAGTCCCTTGTTCCCGTCGTGCGCATCCACACCGCGCGGCTGATCCACACGTCCGACCTCGACCCCGAGACGCGCGAAGACGCCAAAAGCATGGTGATCGAGGCGTTCGACGGGGATTTCACCGACGTCGACTGGGAGCACTCCCTGGGCGGCATGCACGCGATGATCTTCGACCACGGCGCGCTGATCGCCCATGCGGCGGTGGTGCAGCGGCGGCTGCTGTATCGCAGGACCGCGCTGCGCTGCGGCTACGTCGAAGCGGTCGCGGTGCGCGAGGACTGGCGCGGACAGGGCCTGGCGCGAGCCGTGATGGATGCCGTGGAGCAGGTGCTGCGCGGGGCGTATCAGCTCGGCGCGCTCAGCGCCTCCGAGGCGGGCAGACACATCTACACCGCCCGCGGCTGGCTGCCGTGGCAGGGACCGACCTCGGTGCTCGCGCCGGCCGGGTTGACCCGCACTCCCGACGACGACAACGCGTTGTTCGTGCTGCCGGTGAGCCTGCCGGACGGCATGGTGTTGGACACCAGCGCCGAGATCACCTGCGACTGGCGCGACGGCGACGTCTGGTGAGACCCACGCCTGGGTCGAGTGTTGGATGAGGCGAAGGTCACGAGCAGAAAAGTCCAGGTTGGCGTCTGTTTTCTGAGTGCCCGGAGCCGCCGACACGACTCCGCAACGGTCAAGTAATCGCTCGGAAACATGCGCTGCATACACATGTCCCATGACTGAGCCCGACTGGGCGCCGCTCACCGGATTCCGGGTGGCGGTGACTTCCGCTCGGCGTGCCGACGAGTTGAGCGCGCTGCTGCGCCGCCGCGGTGCGACGGTGACCAGCGCGCCGGCGATCCAGATGGTGCCACTGCCCGACGACGACGTGTTGCGCGCGCACACTCGAGCCCTGATCGACGCGCCACCGGACATCGTGATCGCCACCACCGGCATCGGCTTCCGGGGCTGGGTCGCGGCCGCCGACGGCTGGGGCATCGCCAACGACCTGATCGCCGCGCTCGCCAAGGCGCGCGTGCTCTCCCGTGGGCCCAAGGCGACGGGTGCCCTGCGCGCGGCCGGCCTGCCCGAGGAGTGGTCGCCGGACTCGGAGTCGTCGCGCGAGTTGGTGCATTACCTCGTCGAGGGCGGGATCGCCGGTCAGCGCGTCGCGGTCCAGTTGCACGGCGCCACCGACGAGTGGGACCCGTTCCCCGAGTTCCTCGACGAGTTGCGTGCGGCCGGTGCCGAGGTCGTGCCGATCCTGGTGTACCGCTGGCATCCGGCGCCGCACAACGGAGACTTCGACCAACTGGTGGCCGGCATCGCCGACGAGAAGTTCGACGCGGTCAGCTTCACCTCTGCGCCCGCGGTCGCGTCGGTTCTGCTGCGGGCCAGGGAAATGGGGCTGGAGAGCCGAGTGCTCGCGGCGTTTCGCGGTGACGTGCACGCGATGTGCGTCGGGCCCGTGACCGCCCAGCCGTTGACGCGGCTCGGGGTCCCGACGTCGGCGCCGGACCGAATGCGGTTGGGGGCGTTGGTCCGTCACATCACCGACGAGCTGCCGCTGTTGTGCTCGCGGACGGTTCGGGTGGCCGGACATCTGCTCGAGATCCGTGGCACGTGCGTGCTGGTCGATGGGATCGTCAAGCCGGTGTCGCCGGCCGGGATGGCCACGATCCGCGCGCTGGCCCACCGGCCCGGCGCGGTGGTGTCACGCACCGACCTGCTGCGGGCGCTGCCCGGCAACGGCACCGACACCCACGCCGTTGAAACCGCCGTGTTGCGGCTGCGAACGGCGTTGGGCGACAAGAACATCGTGTCGACGGTCGTCAAGCGGGGCTACCGGCTGGCCGTCGAGGAGAGTCTGGCGGTCAGCCCATGAGCCTTCTGCTGGTGGCTCACGGCACCCGCAAACAGAGCGGGGTGGCGCTGATCGGGAACCTGGCTGACCGGGTGTCGACCGCGCTGGGCGCCCGCGTCCACGTCGCGTTCGTCGACGTGCTCGGCCCGACGCCCAGCGAGGTGCTGGGACGCCTGCCCGATCGCACGATCCTGGTGCCGGCGTTCCTGTCCCGCGGATATCACGTCAACACCGACATTCCCGCGCACGTCGCGGCCAGCGGACATCCCGGCGTGACAGTAGCCGAGGCGCTGGGTCCCAGCCCCGCGCTGACCCACGTGCTGACCGATCGGCTGATCGAATGCGGATGGCGGCCCGGCGATTCCGTGGTGCTCGCGGCCGCGGGTACCTCCGACGCGGGTGCGCGCTCGGATCTACGGCGCATGTCGGCGCTGCTGTCGGCGGTGATCGGCGACCGGGTCGAGCTTGCGTATGCCGCCACCGGCGAGCCGCGAGTGGCCGACGCGGTGGCGCGTTTGCGCCGCACCGGAGCGCGGCGGGTGGTGGTGGTCGCTTCATACCTTCTGGCCGAAGGTCTTTTTCAGGACCGGCTGCGCGACAGCGGGGCCGACGCGGTGGCCGCCCCGCTGGGTACCCATCCCGCGATGGTGCGGTTGATCGCCAACCGGTTCCGCCGCGCCCGGCTGCCGTTGGCGGCCTAAAGTTCTTTCGGCAGGAGAGCTAGCCGCCGATTTCGATGTGACCGTCGGCGGTGAGCCGCGTCGGGTAGACCGGCAGCAAGACGTCGGGGTCGTCGAGGCACACACCGTCGTCGAGCGCGAACGCCTGCTTCTTGATCGGCGACTGCACGGTCGGGCGGCCACCGCGGTCACCCACGATGCCGCGCGACATCACCGCCGCCCCGGAGAACGGATCGACGTTGCCGACCGCGTGCAGTGATCCGTCGTCGAGACGGAACAGCGCCGCCTGACTACCGTCAGCCAGTAGCACGCCGACGCCGCGGTTGGGGATCAGGA
Source organism: Mycolicibacterium celeriflavum (assembly GCF_010731795.1). Taxonomy (NCBI): domain Bacteria; kingdom Bacillati; phylum Actinomycetota; class Actinomycetes; order Mycobacteriales; family Mycobacteriaceae; genus Mycobacterium; species Mycolicibacterium celeriflavum. Next base: position 3,017,085 of record NZ_AP022591.1, read on the forward strand.
AGTCGTAGCGACAGGCGGACGTCCATACCTGGGTATCGTTGAGCACGGTCATCTTTGCGGCACCTTCGGCATCGCGAGCGGGACCTTACGTCCCGAACTCTCGGTGAACTCGACAGTGGGATCTTCGACATCCGGGGCGTTCACGAACGACACGAACCGCGACAATTTCTGCGGGTCCTCCAGCACGCCCTTCCATTCGCAGGCATAGCCGGCGACGTGGCGCTCCATGGCGTCTTCGAATTCGCCGGCCAGGCCGAGCGAGTCGTTGCAGACCACGTCGCGCAAATGCTCCAGGCCGCCGTCGAGCGCCTCCAGCCACGGCGCCGTGCGCTGCAGCCGGTCGGCGGTTCGAATGTAGAACATCAGGAACCGGTCGATGTAGCGGATCAGCGTCTCGTCGTCGAGGTCGCCGGCCAGCAGCTGTGCGTGCCGGGGCGTCATGCCGCCGTTCCCGCAGACGTAGAGGTTCCAGCCCTGTTCGGTAGCGATGACGCCGACGTCCTTGCTCTGCGCCTCCGCGCATTCGCGGGCACAGCCGGAGACGGCCATCTTGATCTTGTGTGGCGCGCGCAGACCGCGGTAGCGCTTCTCGATGGTGACCGCCATGTCGACCGAATCCTGTTGACCGTAGCGGCACCAGGTGCTGCCCACACAGCTCTTCACCGTGCGCAGCGCCTTGCCGTAGGCGTGACCGGATTCCATGCCACCCTCGACCAGCCGGCGCCAGATCTCCGGCAGTTGATCGACCCGCGCGCCGAACATGTCGATGCGCTGGCCGCCGGTGATCTTGGTGTAAAGGTCGAAGTCCCTGGCGATCTCACCGATCAGGATCAGCTGCTCGGGGGTGATCTCCCCACCGGGCGACCGCGGCACCACCGAATAGCTGCCGTTCTTCTGGATGTTGGCCAGGAAGTGATCGTTGGAGTCCTGCAGCGAGGCCTGCTCGCCGTCGAGGATGTGCTCCGAACTGGTCGACGCGAGGATCGACGCGACGACGGGTTTGCAGATGTCGCAACCCTTTCCGGTGCCGAATCGCTCGATCAGCCCGGAGAAGGTGCGGATCTCGGTGGCACTGACGATCTCGAACAGCTCTGCGCGTGACTGGCTGAAGTGCTCGCACAGCGCCTTGGACTGTTCGACACCCTCGGCCTCGAGCAGTTGCTTGAGCAGCGGCACGCACGAGCCGCACGACGTGCCCGCCAGCGTGCACTTCTTCAGGCCGGGCACATCGGTGCATCCCCCGCCGATCGCTTCTTTGAGATCACCCTTGGTGACGTTGTTGCACGAGCAGATCTGCGCGATATCCGGTAGCGCGCCGACTCCCAGACTCGGCGCGCTGCCATCGGAGACCGGTGCGATCAAGGACAGCGGGTCGCCGGGCAGCTCGCTGGCGACCATCGGACGCAGCACACCGTAGGCCGAGGCGTCACCCACCAAAATTCCGCCCAGCAGGGTCTTCGCGTCATCGGAGAGCACCAGCTTGGCGTAGGTCTGCTTGACCGGGTCGTTGACCACGACCTCCAGGCAGTTGGGCGTGCGGCCCTGGGCGTCACCGAAGCTGGCCACATCGACGCCGAGCAGCTTGAGCTTGGTCGACATATCGGCTTCACCGAACTCCGCGGCACCACCGAGCAGCCGGTCCGCCACCACTTCCGCGCTGGTGTAGCCGGGGCCGACCAGCCCGTAACAGCGGCCCTCGATCGCGGCCACCTCGCCGATGGCGTAGATGTCGGGATCGCTTGTGACACAGGCTACGTCGGTGAGCACCCCGCCGCGCTGGGCGACATCCAGGCCGGCTTCGCGGGCCAGTTCGTCGCGCGGACGTACCCCGGCGGCGAACACGACCACGCCGGTGTCGATATGGCTGCCGTCGTTGAGCGACAACCGCACCGAATCGTCCCGGTCGGATTTGCGCAGCGGCTCATTGCGCTGCACCGGCACGATGCTCTCGGTGCCGACGCCGGTGTGCACCTCGATGCGCAGGCTTTTGATCATCCGGCTCAGCAGCGCACCGCCCGCCTCGTCGAGCTGCGCGGCCATCAGATGCGGCGCCATCTCGACGACGTGAGTCTTCAACCCGAACGTGCGCAACGCATTCGCCGCCTCCAGGCCGAGCAGGCCGCCGCCGATCACCACGCCGACCGGCGTTTTGGAATCGCGAGCGGCGTTCGCACCGGCCCGGATGGCGTCCAGGTCATCGAGGGTCCGGTAGACGTGGCAGACCGGCAGGTCGCGGCCGGGTACCGGCGGGACGAACGCATACGATCCGGTCGCCAGCACCAAAGCGTCGTAAGGCACCCGCTGACCGTCGGCGGTCAGCACCTCCTTCGCGGTCCGGTCGATCCCGGTCACTCGCGTGGCCAACCGCAGGTCGACCAGATCGTCGCCGACGTAGTCATTACCCGGTAGCGCGAGCAGGTTGCGGTCCCAGTGGTCGGTGTAGCCGGTGAGCCCGACGCGGTCGTAGGCGGCGTCGGCCTCCTCGGCGAGGACGGTCACACGCCAGTCACCGTCGGCGTCGCGCGAGCGAAGCGCCTCGACGAACCGGTGACCGACCATGCCGTGGCCGACAACCACCACGTTTCTCGTTGACCGCATGACGCCGACGTTAAGCAGCCGATATTGCCGCAATGTCGCCTCGTGTGAAGCGCCGATCACGGTGTGCTCACAGGGTTCGTCGGCCGATGTGAGACGGGTTTTGGAGGTCTGCGCTGTGGCTTCGCTCACAGCGAAAGCGGGCCGGGAACATGAGCGTAGGTCACTCAAGTTCAATTCAGTGAATGACCGGTACGGTGCCGGTCAACTGCGAGGAGGATGTACATGAGCACTCTGGCATTACGGACTCGTCCCGCGTGGGACATCGACCGGTGGGTACGCGACTTCTTCGGTCCGGCCACCGCCGACGACTGGTTTGCGGGCGCGTTCACCCCCGCCGCGGAGATCGTCCGGGACGGCGACGACGCGCTGGTGCGCGTGGAACTGCCCGGCGTCGATGTCGAGAAGGACGTCAACGTCGAGGTCGACCGCGGTCACCTGGTCATCCACGGCGAGCGTCGCGACGAGCGCGCCACAGGAGATCCGGCACACGATGCCCGATACGTCCGCGAGGTGCGGTACGGGTCGTTCCGCCGGTCGTTCAAGCTGCCGGCCCACGTCACCGGCGAGGCCATCTCGGCGTCGTACGACGCCGGTGTGCTGACGGTTCGGGTGGCCGGTGCCCACAAGGGCGCCGAGTCCCAGCGCATCGCGATCGAAAGCAAGTAGCGCTCACGACGCCGAAGCCGGTGGAACCGCCGCGGTTCCACCGGCTTTCGTCGTCTCAGCCGCCGGGCGTCTCCGTCGTCGTCTCATATGTCGTTTCGTACGTCGTTTCGTAGGAATCCGACGTCGTCGTTTCATACGGATCCGACGTGGTCGTCGTGGTGGTCGTCGTGGTCGTCGTGGTGGGGGTCGTGGTCGGGGACGTCTGTGGCGCCGGGACTTCCGTGGTCTGCACGCTCGGTGTGGTGTAGCTGCTGGTCGTCGTCGGCGAGGTGGTGTACACCGACGGCGTCGACGACGGCGCAGGTGGCGGAATGGTTTCCGGCACCCGGGCAGCGTCCGCGGTACGGATCACCGCGTAGATCAGGATCGCCACCAGCACCACCGCCGCCACGCCCGCCGCGATGATCAGCGGCTCCTGGTCCTCCCAGTTCCGATCGTCGTCAGCCACGGCCGCCCCCTAAGCCCAACGCTGCAACAGCTCCTTGGCCCGCGTCGACAGCGCGGCCTGCAGGAACGGCCCGAAACTGACGCGTGCCACCCCCAACGGGCCGAACGACGCGGGGTCGTCCTGATCGGGCACACCGATCGCGTTCACCGGTAGCGGCAACTCGGATGTCAAGCGGCGCAAGGTGTCCGGATCATGACGGCCCACCGGGTAGAGCACGTCGGCGCCCGCGGCAGCTGCCTCGGTCAGCCTGGCGACCGCGCGGTCGACGCGGTCGGCGTCGTCGCCGTCCTTGCGCAGGAACAGGTCCGTGCGGGCATTGATCACCACGTGCACACCGGTGCCGTCGGCCGCCTCCCGCAGCGCGCCGACCAACTCCGCGTGCTCGGTGGCCGAGCGCAACCTGCCGTTCTCGCTGTGCACGGTGTCCTCGATGTTCAACCCGACAGCGCCCGCCTCCAGCAGTCCGTCGATCAGGCGTCCCGGGGATTGGGCGTAGCCGGATTCGAGATCGACCGACACGGGCACATCGACGGCCGCGGTGATCTGCTTGACGCGGGTGACCACGTCGTCGAACGCCATGCCTTCCTGGTCGGGTTTGCCGACCGAGTCGGCCATCGGATGACTGCCGACGGTGAGCGCAGCAAACCCCTCGCCGACCGCGAGCCGCGCCGACCAGGCGTCCCAGACGGTCGGCAGAATGACCGGGTTTCCGGGCTGGTGCAACGCCAGCAGCGCCTCGGCGCGCTCTTTGAGTACCTGGTCGGGCATCGAGCCGTCTCCTTCGGTTTGAAGTGATCTGTCTCACGGTGGACTGCATGATGTAGCTAGCATCGGGTGTCGTACTGTGATGCCTGACACCCTTCAGCCCAAGGAGGTCAATTGTCCAGCACTACCGAACTTGCCGAGCTGCATGAGCTAATCGGAAGCCTGCGGCGGTGCGTGACATCGTTGGCGTCGAGGTACGGGGATTCCCCGGCGACGCGTCGCATCGTCAATGACGCCGAACGCATCCTCAACGACATCGACCGTCTCGACATCGACGCCGAAGAGCTGGAGCTGGCCCGCGGCGTGGTTCACCACCACGCCGGCGACCGCATCCCGATCCCGGACACCCAGTACGACACCGATTTCTGGCGCGGTGTCGATGACGAGGGACTCGGCGGCGTCCGCTGACGCGGAGGTCCGCCAGCACCCGGGACAACTCGACACCGAAAGGCAACAGTGAGCGCACCCACCGCCGACCGCAAGGCGACCGGCGTCTTCTCAGCGAGCCGTGCCCAGATTCCGCAGCGCACCCTGCGCACCGACCGCTGGTGGCAGTCACCGCTGATCGTGAATCTCGGCTTCGCCGCTTTCGTGATCTACGCGACGGTGCGGGCGTTCCTGCAGAACAACTACTACGTTGCCGAGTACCACTATCTGACGCCGTTCTACTCGCCCTGCGTCGTGAAGTGGTCCGAGGCAGAGCAATCCGGCTGCATCCCCGAAGCCAGCCACTTCGGTCAGTTCCTGCCGGACGTCTGGTGGCTGCCGTACGCGGCGGTGTCCCTGCCGTTCCTGCTGCTGTTCCGGCTCACCTGCTACTACTACCGCGGGGCCTACTACCGGTCGGTGTGGCAGTCGCCCACCGCGTGCGCAGTGGCCGAACCCCATGCGACCTACACCGGCGAGACGCGGTTCCCGCTGATCATCCAGAACACACACCGCTACTTCTTCTACATCGCCGTGCTGATCTCGGTGATCAACACCTACGACGCGATCGTGGCGTTCCATTCGCCCTCGGGCTTCGGATTCGGTTTGGGCAACGTCATTCTCGTGACAAACGTGATCCTGCTGTGGACGTATACGGTTTCGTGCCACTCCTGCCGCCACGTCGTCGGTGGGCGCCTCAAGCACTTCTCCAAGCACCCGGTCCGGTACTGGCTGTGGACACAGGTCAGCAGGCTCAACACCAGGCACAAGACCTACGCCTGGATCACGCTCGGCACGCTGATGCTCACCGACTTCTACATCATGCTGGTGGCCAGCGGAACCATCTCTGACCTGAGATTCATTGGCTGAGCGCTTCATTCAATCGGTAGTGAGGTTTATTTAATGGCGGAACTAGAACGGCACTCCTACGACGTGGTCGTGATCGGTGCCGGCGGCGCAGGACTGCGTGCAGTCATCGAGGCGCGCGAGCGCGGCTTGAAGGTTGCGGTGATCACCAAGTCGCTGTTCGGCAAGGCGCACACGGTGATGGCCGAAGGTGGCTGCGCCGCGGCGATGGGCAACGCGAACCCGAAGGACAACTGGCAGGTCCACTTCAAGGACACCATGCGCGGCGGGAAGTTCCTGAACAACTGGCGGATGGCCGAACTGCACGCCAAAGAAGCGCCGGACCGGGTGTGGGAGCTCGAGACCTACGGCGCGCTGTTCGACCGCACCAAGGACGGCCGGATCAGCCAGCGAAACTTCGGCGGCCACACCTATGCGCGGCTGGCGCACGTCGGTGACCGCACCGGGCTGGAGATCATTCGCACGCTGCAACAGAAGATCGTCTCGCTGCAGCAGGAGGACAAGGCCGAGTTCGGCGACTACGAAGCCCGCATCCGGGTGTTTCACGAGTGCACGATCACCGAACTGTTGAAAGACGGTGACCGGATCTCCGGGGCGTTCGGTTACTTCCGTGAGACCGGCAAGTTCATCCTGTTCGAGACGCCCGCGGTGGTGCTTGCCACCGGCGGAATCGGGAAGTCCTACAAGGTGACCTCGAACTCCTGGGAGTACACCGGCGACGGGCACGCGCTGGCGCTGCGGGCGGGCGCGACTCTGATCAACATGGAGTTCGTCCAGTTCCATCCGACGGGCATGGTCTGGCCGCCCAGCGTGAAGGGCATCCTGGTCACCGAGGGCGTGCGCGGCGACGGCGGGGTGCTGAAGAACTCCGAGGGCAAGCGGTTCATGTTCGACTACATCCCGCAGGTCTTCAAAGGGCAGTACGCCGAGTCGATCGACGAGGCCGACCAGTGGCTCAAGGACAACGACTCGGCTCGGCGCACCCCTGACCTGCTGCCCCGCGACGAGGTCGCCCGCGCGATCAACTCGGAGGTGAAGGCCGAGCGCGGCACCCCGCACGGCGGCGTCTACCTCGACATCGCCTCGCGGCTGCCCGCCGAGGAGATCAAGCGCCGGCTGCCGTCGATGTACCACCAGTTCATGGAGCTCGCCGAGGTCGACATCACCAAGGAGCCGATGGAGGTCGGGCCCACCTGTCACTACGTGATGGGCGGCATCGAGGTCGATCCCGACACAGCCGCCGCCAAGACGCCCGGCCTGTTCGCCGCCGGCGAGTGCGCGGGTGGCATGCACGGTTCCAACCGGCTGGGCGGCAACTCGCTGTCCGACCTGCTGGTGTTCGGCAGGCGGGCAGGGCTGGGCGCCTCGGACTACGTTCGGGCGCTGTCGGACCGGCCGACGGTGTCCGACGACGCGCTTTCGCAGGCCACCAAGCTGGCGCTGGAACCGCTCGAGCGGGCTACCAATCCAGACGCGGCCGAAAATCCATACACGCTGCAGCTCGACCTGCAGGACACGATGAACTCCCTGGTCGGCATCATCCGTAAGGCCGAGGAGGTGCAGGAGGCGCTCGACAAGCTCACCGAGCTGCGCGAACGCTACAAGCACGTCCAGATCGAGGGTGGTCGCGAGTTCAACCCGGGCTGGCACCTGGCGATCGACCTGCGCAACATGATCCTGGTCAGCGAGTGCATCGCCAAGGCTGCGCTGGAGCGCACCGAGAGCCGCGGCGGCCACACCCGCGACGACTACCCGTCGATGGAGTCGTCGTGGCGCAAGACGCTGCTGGTGTGCCGCGCCGTCCAGGGCGCGGGGGCCGACACCATCGTCCCGGAGATCGACATCACCCGCCAGGACCAGGTGCCGATGCGCGACGACCTCCTGGAGCTGATCGACATCGAAGAGCTGGAGAAGTACTTCACTTCCGAAGAACTCGCCAACCACTCGTCTAGGAGAGGCGCATGAGCTACCAGGCAAAGATGCGCGTCTGGCGCGGCGACGACGACGGGGGCGCGCTGCAGGACTTCTCGGTCGAGGTCAACGAGGGCGAGGTGGTGCTCGACATCATCCACCGCCTTCAGCAGACTCAAGCTGGCGACCTGGCGGTGCGGTGGAACTGCAAGGCGGGCAAATGCGGCTCCTGTTCGGCCGAGATCAACGGCAGGCCGCGGTTGTTGTGCATGACCCGGATGTCGACGTTCGACGAGACCGACGTCATCACCGTGACGCCGCTGCGCACCTTCCCGGTGATCCGGGACCTGGTCACCGACGTGTCGTTCAACTACGAGAAGGCGCGCGAGATACCGTCTTTCACGCCGCCGAAGAATCTTCAGCCCGGCGAGTACCGGATGGCACAGGAGGACGTGAACCGGTCGCAGGAGTTCCGCAAGTGCATCGAATGCTTCCTGTGCCAGAACGTCTGCCACGTGATTCGTGATCACGAGGAGAACAAGGAGGCGTACGCCGGTCCGCGCTACCTGATGCGCCAGGCCGAATTGGACATGCACCCCCTCGATGTGCACGAACGGCGTGCCGAAGACGCGCAGGACGTGCACGGCCTGGGCTACTGCAATATCAACAAGTGCTGCACCGAGGTCTGCCCGGAGCACATCAAGATCACCGACAATGCGCTGATCCCGATGAAGGAGCGGGTCGCCGACCGCAAGTACGACCCCGTGGTATGGCTCGGCGACAAGATCTTCCGGCGACGGTAGGAGCCGGTTAGTCGTGGGTAGTCTGCAGTCAGCGGCCAATCAACGACGAAAGGCGGCACAGTGACTGCTCACAAGCCGGATCAGAGACCACACAGCATCAACGACATTCGGACCGCGATCCGCGAGCTTTCCGCCCGCGCCGAGTTGGCGCGCAAGGAAGGCCGCGCCGCCGACGCCGACGAGCTGGAGCGCCGCGTGGCCGGCTACCGCGAGGAGCTCAGCACGCGTCCCTGACAATCGGCGATTTCGGTGCGCAATCGATCGCTCAGCGACATGTGGTGTCTCGGGACATCGCTGACAGATATGTCTCGGGACATCGCTGACACTCATGATGACGGTTTTGGTTCGCGGGTGCGGTAGGTCCGTGTGTTGGGTGCGCACCGCTGGTGGTAGCGGGTGGGGTCGGCGGTGAGTTCTCGGATCAGGGTGGTGCCGCTGAAGATGGCGATGTGATCGCCTTGTCGGATGACGTCGCAGCTGTGTCCGGCCCAGCGCAGACCGATTCCGATGCGGTAAGGCTTGACGTGGAGGTTGCCGGACTGTTCATCAACGCTGTGGCGGCTGACGAAGACCGGTGCTGGCAGCGCGTGTTGGGCGGGGTGGGCTTTGGCGGTGGCGTTGAACGCTTGGGCCGGTGTGGCCCCGCGCAGGGCGCGGTGGGGGCGGTGGTAGTTGTAGAACTCGCGGAACTGGTTGAGCAGCTCGTTGAGCTCGTCGATGGTGGCCGGAGCAGGGCGCGCGCGTAGCCATTTCTTCAGCGTCTGCCAGAACCGTTCGATCTTGCCGCAGGTCTGCGGATGAAACGGGGTTGAGTTGATGGTGCGTGTCCCCAGAGCGCGAAGGTTGGCCTCGAACGACGCCTCATATCCTTTGCGTCGGCCGGTGTAGACGATCCCGTTATCGGTCAATGACATTGCTGGGACACCGCATTCGGTGATACCGGCCAACATCGTCGACCACACCAACTCGGCGGTGCCGTGCCCGATGTCGGCCGCCAGCGCGGGCAGGTACCGGGAATGGTCGTCCAGGGTGCCAGCGATAGCCACAGCGGTGCCATCGGCGAGCATCCATTGTGTCCAGTCGGACTGCCAGCAGTCGTTGGGCCGGGTGAAGCAAAACCGTTTTGTCGCCGATTTGGGCCGCTTCTGGGGCTGAGCGACGATCACCCCATGGCGGGTCAGAATCCGCCACACCGTCGCCCGCGACGGCACCTGTGGGTGCTTTTCGCGTTGCAGGGTCCACACGATCGACTGTGGACCGTGATCAAGACCAGCTTCGAGCAGCTGTTTGCGTTTGCGCAGCACCGCTTCTTCGACCTCGGCCGCGGTCTGACCCGGCGAGGATATGGGCCGGCGCGAGCGCTCCTCGAGCCCGTCCAGACCGTCCTCACCGAAGCGGCGGCGCCACTTAGAACGTCTGCCGGCTGATCTGCTGATCGCGGCAGAACTGCGACACGTTGCGGATCTGTCCAAATGCCGTCGCAACAAGAATGTCCATCGCCGTCACCTTCTGGGCCATGAACCATCCTGGCCAGGCCCTTACTCAGGTGTCAGCGATGTCCCGAGACATACACCTGTCAGCGATGTCCCGAAACAGGACAGAACGCTCAGCGACAGGTAGCGCACCGAAATCACTCTCCGCCGAGGCGGCGAAACGTACTGCGGTGGAACACGATCGGCGCCACGTCGGCGTGGACGGTGATGTCGCAGACCCGCAGAATCACGATCGTGTGGTCGCCGGCGGTGACCAGCTGCTCGATCGCGCTCTCCAGCCACACCGGGGTGCCGTCGATGAACACTGCCCCCGACTCGCGCGACACCGTCTGTAGGCCGGCGAACCGGTCGCCGGTCTTGGCGGCGAGTGTGCGCGCGGCCGCGTCGTGCGCCTCGCCGAGCACGCTGATCCCGAGGCTCGGGAGATCCTTGAGTTTGGGCCATGTCTCCGAGGTGTTCTGCACGCAGAACGACACCAACGGCGGATCCAGCGACACCGGCACGAAGGTGCTCGCCGCCAATCCGACGCGGGTGCCGTCCACCTCCGCCGCGATCGCGATGACGCCGGACGGGAAGTGCCCGAACGCTTCGCGCAGCGTCGCCGGGCTGAAATCGGTCGCGCTCATATCTCGTCCATCTTCACACGCGGCCGTACGCGGCGGCCATGTCCGGGTACGCCGTTCCCGCTGAGCGGTAGCCTGACCTCGACATGTGGATCACGCTCCTGATGATGGCCGTTGCGGTCAGCCTGGAGCCGTTCCGGATCGGCATGACGGTCCTGATGATCAACCGGCCGCAGCCCGTCCTGCAGCTGCTCACCTTCCTCATAGGCGGTTTCGTGATGGGGATCTCGGTGGGCGCGATCGTGTTGTTCGTGCTGCGACCGGCTCTCGGTTCGGGCCATTCCTCGACGTTGCCGAAGGTCCAGATCGTGGTCGGCGCGGTGGTGCTGGTCAACGCTGCGCTGGTGGCCACCGGCCTGCTTTGGGGTGGCCGTGACGACGGGGCGCCCGGCCGCACGAACCGGATGCTGGCGCCACTGGCGACCCGGGCGCGGCAACTGCTCAAGAGCGGCTCGCTGTGGACGGCGGGTGTCGCGGGGCTGGGCATCGCATTGCCGTCGGTCGACTATCTGGCCGCGCTGGCGCTCATCGTCGCCTCCGGCGCCGCTGCCACCGCCCAGTTCGGCGCCCTGATTCTGTTCAACGTGGTGGCGTTCGCGCTCGTGGAGATCCCGTTGCTCTGTTATCTGGCGGCCCCGGACCGCACGCGCGCGTCGCTGTCGGCACTGTACGACTGGGTGCGTGCGCAAGGCCGTCGCGGGGTTTCCCTGCTGTTGGCCACGGTGGGCTGTGTGCTGCTCGGGGTGGGACTCGCCGGCCTGTAGCGCGGTCGGGCCTCGGCTATCCGCCCGGCTGCTCCTTCAGCACGTACTGGAACCCGGCGAGCATCTGCGATATCGGATCGGCGGCGCCGCCGAAGGCCGCCTGCGTCGCCGGTGCGGTGACGGCCGCGGGGTCGTAGCCGTTGCCCGGAGCCACCGTGATCGGTGCCGTCAGCGGGTTGTCCGCGCGTGAATATCCGGCGTCCACATACGGCTTCAGCACGCCATCGAGCTTGATCAGCGTCTCCTCGGGCACGCCGAGGTACTTGAAGGGCAGTACCAGCGGGAGGTGTTCTTCGGGAATCAGATACGTCGTCGTCTTCGCACCCCGGGAGTTCACGGTGGTCCGGATGTTTCCGGGCGGCACCATGCTCGGTTTGGTGAACGCAACCGAGGTGTGACCGGACGCGAGACCCGCGAGCGCATTGAGCACAGAGATCCAGTTGTCCGGCCGGTCCGGCCAGTCGGCGATGCTGTCGTATGCGGTGACGAATTGGTAGGTGTCGTACTGGCTCTCGACCGGTGGCGGGACCCGATAGTCGAGGAACGGCGTCAGGGTCCCGACCGGGAATGACCGGGTCAGAAAGCTCTCACCGAATGCGTGCCGAGCCACCGGGTCGCCGTACATCGCGAAGCTCAACTGATCCGGAGGCGGGGCGGCGGGGTCGTACGCGAGTCGCGCCTGGACCTCGTTGAGCACCATCGCACCCTCGGACAACCCGAGCACGGTGCCGGGGCCGCCCTGTTTGATCGCATTGATGACGTTCGGCGCTCCGACGTCGACCGATTCGGCGACGCTGGGGCCGTCGAGGCCCATTCCGGGCATGATTTCGTCGTCGAGCTTGCCGATGCCCGGGAACAGCCGTTCCAGGGTGTGCCCCTGCACCTGCCCGGAGGGATAGTCGACGATCTGCCGGTCCAGGCCGGGAAACCAGTCCGCGCCGGTGCGATTGATGTACTCGTCGTAGGGGATGCCCAGGACGCGAGCGCCGCCCAGCGCGTAACCCTTGCCCGGGGTGCCCTCTGGCAGCGGAACGTCGGTTGGGCCGCCAGGGGTCGGCGGTACGACCGGTGGTTCGTCGGCCGTCGCGATGCCGAGTCCGAAGCAGCCTGTCGCGCCGATGGTCGTCACTGCAACGCCGAATGCGAGAAGTCGTTTCATGACTGTCTGATACGCCCCCGCCCACTTCGGCTGCACTGCTTTCGAACCTTACTCCGGTCCGCCGGCTCCCTCAGGCGTCCAATCGAATGAATTGGTCTGCCCGATACTGCTCGGCACATGCCGCGCGGCGGATCTTGCCGCTCGTCGTCGTGGGGATCGCGCCGGGAGCCACCAGCACGAGGTCCGCGACATTGAGGCCGTGTGAATTGGATATCGCGGCGGTGACATCGCTTTTCACCGCACTGAACCGGCGCAGCGCTTCGGCGTCGGCCGGCTTCCTGAGCTCGATGATGGTGACCAGGTTTTCCGTGCCGTTCACCGGAACCGATACCGCCGCAACCCGACCACGGGTGACCTCTTGGACGGTCGCTTCGATGTCCTCGGGATAGTGATTGCGGCCGCGGATGATCAGCAGGTCTTTGATGCGGCCGACGATGAACAACTCGCCTTCGTAGATGAAGCCGAGATCCCCGGTTTTCAACCACGGCCCATCCGGCGTACCGGGCGACGGTTCGACAAGCGTTGCGCCGAAGCAACTCTGCTCCTCCGGCGGCTTGCGCCAATACCCGTCGGCCACATTCTCGCCGTGCACCCAGATCTCGCCGATGACGTCCGACGCGCACTCGCGGTGTGTCGTGCTGTCGACGATCCGCAGCGTAGGTGCCTGCGGCACCGAATATTTGACGAGTGCGGTGCCCTTTCCGGGAGCGCACGGTCGAACGCGACCGGCACCCAGTTCTTCGGCATCGAAGTACGCGGCCGGCGACGTTTCGCTCCAGGTGCCCGACGCCACGAAGACCGTCGCCTCCGCCATGCCGTAGGCGGGACGCATCATGTGGTCCCGCAAATTGAAGTGCGCGAACCGATCCACGAAGCGATGCAGCGTGGCCGGCTCCACTCGTTCGGCGCCGCTGAACACGCCCACCACCCCACCGAGGTCGAGCCCGGCCAGGTCGCGGTCGGTGGTCTTGCGGGCGGCCAGATCGAACGCGAAGTTCGGCGCTGAGGACAACGCGTGCGGATTCTCGGCCAACGCCAGCATCCACCGGGACGGCTTCTCCAGGAAGGCAAGTGGGCTCATCAGCTCGGCGCGACGTCCGCACAAAATCGGCGCGCAGACTCCCAGCACCAGACCCATGTCGTGATAGAAGGGCAGCCACGACACGATCGTGGCGTCCGGCGGCAATGGGGAGATGGCGAAAAAGCACTTCATCAGCTGCTCGAAGTTCGCGGTGAGATTGCGGTGCGAGAGCATGACCCCGGTCGGCGTGCGGGTCGAGCCAGAGCTGTACTGCAGGTACGCGATGCTCGGCCATTCGGTCGGCGCAAGGCTTGTCGGGTGCTCGACGTCCAGACTCAGCGCATCGATCTCGACGATCTCCGGCGGTGTGTCCCAAGGTGACCGAGCCACGAAATCAGCGACGTCGGCCGCGGACGCTGACGTCGTGCAGACAACCGAGGGCTCGGTGTCGGCAAGCACCGCGGTCACCCGGTCATGGCCCGAGCCGGGATGGGGCAACGGAAGCGGCACCGCCACGAGTCCGGCCTGCATGGACCCCAGGAACGCCAGGATGTACTCCAGGCCCTGCGGGGCCAGAATCACCGCCCTGTCCCCGGGCGACCCATGGCGTCGGATCTCGTGTGCCACGTTCATCGTTCGACGTGCCAACTGCGACCAGGTGAGGTTTTCGGCGACCACCGAGTCGTGGGCGTACTCGGTGAACGTGAACGCGATGTCGTCGGGTCGCAGGCTGGCGCGTCCATGCAGCATCGACAGAATCGATGACTCCGACGTGGGGGCGAGCTGGTTCAGCATGTCCTCCGGTTTCTAGGTGATTTCGGCCGGCTCCCGCGACACGGGCGGTCGCGGCTCGAGGCGGGACGGCCACCAGTTCGCCCGCCCGACCAGCGCGGCGACGGCCGGCACCGTGATGGTGCGTACCACGAACGTGTCCAGCAGGATGCCCACGCCGATCACGAAACCGCCTTGGACCACGGTGCCGATGCTGGAGAACAGGAGACCGGCCATCGAGGCGGCGAAGATCAGGCCCGCCGCCGTGATCACACCGCCCGTCGAACTCAACGTGCGGATGACGCCGTACCGCACGCTGTGCGGGGATTCGTCGCGCATCCGCGAAACAAACAGCATGTTGTAGTCGGCGCCCACGGCGACCAGCACCACGAAGGCCAGCGGAGGCACGCTCCAATGCAATTCCTCGCCGAGTATCACTTGGAACGTCAGAACGCCGATACCGATGGCCGCGAAGTAGGAGAGCACCACCGAACCGACGAGATAAAGGGGAGCGACGATCGAACGCAGTAGCACGACCAATGTCGCCAACACCACGATGAGCGCCATGAGGATGATGAATCGGATGTCTTGCTCGTAATAGTCGCGGGTGTCCCGCAGGGCAGCGGGAAACCCGCCCATCGATATCGAGGCGTCGGCGAGTGCGGTGTTGGGCTGAGCACCCCGCGCGACGTCGTTGATCGCCGTGACCTGATCCATGGCCTCGGAGCTGAACGGGTTGAGTTTGGTCTGCACCAGGTAGCGCACCGAGTGGCCGTCCGGCGAGACGAAGGCCTCGGTGGCTTTCTTGAATTCCACGGTGTTGAGCACCTCGGGCGGGATGTTGAACCCCGCCATCGCAGGGTCGGCCGCGTCGTGTCGCATCGTCAACAGAAAGGCCGATGCCTGGTCGAGACCGTTGGCCATCAGTTTGACCTGCTGGACGAGTTCGTCGACTCCAGCGGCTACTTGATGGCTTCCGCCGGCCAGGCGGTCGGCGCCTTGCTGCAGGTCGGCCAAACCCGCTTCGAGGCCCCCGGGTTTGTCCAGCCCCATCTCACTGACCGCCTCGCCAACGACGGTGAGCGCACTGTTCAGCTTCTTCATCGTGGCGTTGAGGGTCTGCCTGTTCTCGACACTTTCCAACTCGGCGGCCAGCTGGTTGATCCGGTCTCGACTTCCGTCATGACGCGCGTCGACAACCCGCTGAAACTGGGCACGGGTGGCGCTGCAGGAGGGATTCGCATCGCAGACCGCATTGCCGTTCAACGCAAACAAGACGGGTCCCATCCAGGCGAACATGTCCTCGACGGCGCCGAATCTCATGCCCGTGGCGGTGCCCAGCTTGTTGAGGCTGTCGATGAGTTCGGCGGCGACTTCGACGTACCGCACCAGCCGGTCGCCGCTGTACTCGGTTTTCATCGACGAGACCGTCTCGAGCAGGCTTTGAACACTGGGCGCGATCTCATTGACCTGTGCGCGCATGTCGCTGAGCGAATCGGCCAGCGTGTTGGCCCCGGTTGCCAGTTCGTCGAGGTCGTCGGTGCGCCCGGCGATCTGGGCGGAACCGGCGGCCAGCCGGTCACCGACAATGCCCGCCTGGAAGGTGGCGCGGAACTCTCTGGGCACCTCGCCCAGCGGTCTCGTGACGCCGCTGACCAGAGAGACGTCCGGCAACTGGGCGATGCGCGATGCCATCTGCTCCAAGTCCGCGAGGGCCCGCGGTGTGCGTAGGTCATGCGGAGACTGGACGAGGAGGTATTGGGGGATGGACTGGCTGACGGGGAAATGGCGTTCCAGCGCGGCGTACCCGATCGAACTCGGCGCCGAGGCCGCCACGGCCTTGCGATCGTCATAGTTGAACCGCGCGAACCCCGCGAAGCTGGCCAGGAGTATCAACACGAGCAGGCTGGCGACCAGGTGCGGCACGGGTCGTCGCACGATCCGGATGCCGGAGCGGCGCCAGAACCGCGAGGTCAACTCGCGTCGCGGCTTGACCCAACCCCGCGGCCCGGCCAGCGCCAGGATCGCCGGCAGCAGGGTCACTGCGGCAAGGAACGCCACGCCGATTCCGATCGCCGACGACACCCCGATCGTTCGGAACACGCCCATCTGGGTGAAGCTCATGAGCAGGAAGGTGAGTCCCACCGTGGCCGCAGACGCGGTGATGACCTTTCCGATCGAGATCAGCGCGGCCTTGACTGCCCGGTCGAAATCGGCTCCTCCCCGCAGATAGTCGTGATAGCGGCTGATGAGAAAGACCGCGTAATCCGTCCCGGCGCCGGCCATGATCGCGCTGAGGAAGACGATGGACTGGTTCGAGACGCCCGAGCCGGTCAGCTGGGAGTAGCCGGCGACCACGGCTTGCGCGATGATCAGCGACGATCCGATCGTCACCAACGGCAGCAACATCGTGACCGCGCTGCGGTAAACCAGTAGCAACACCAGCAGCACCAGGACGGCGATCGCGGCCTCGATGGGCAGGCGGTCCTGCTGGCCGGCGACGGTGAGGTCCGCGACGGTCGCCGCGGGGCCGGTGATGTAGACCCGCAGTGGTCCCTCGTTCTCGCCGACGTTTTGTTCGACGACGTCGGACACCCGGTTGAATGAGTCGAAGCCCCGCGGTGTGCCCAACTCACCTTCGAGGTTGACCGGCAGCACCCACGTCGTCTTGTCCTCGCTCGTCAGGAACGGGCGCAGTTGAGGCGTGCTGAAGAAATCCTGCACCGCCACGACATCGGTCACGTCGTCGCGCAGCGCATCCACCACCTTGCGGTAGGTGGCTTCGTCGGCGGGCACCAGCCCGGCTTCGTTGATGAACGCAATGACCAGGAGATTGTCCGAACCTGACTCTTGGAAAGCCTCGGCCATCTTCTTGGCGGTGACGCTCGAGGGTGCATCGCTGGGCAGGATGACGAGCGGATGCTTCTCCGACATCTCGTCCAGGGACGGGAATGCCAGCGGTAGGGCCAGAGCCATCGCGAGCCAAACCCCGATGACCACCCAAGGCCACCGCACTACGAGATCGGCTAACCGCCGCATATCGTCCTCACCCCCGCCGCTTCACCTAGGCGACACGCCCCCAGTGCCCGCTGTCGGCGACCAGTTCGGAAACGGACTTCATCGTGTTCATATAGCGGGCAACCGACTTTCTGGCGACCGGATTATCGGGATGCATGATTGCCATCACCGTGCCTTCGCCATAGCGGAATATGTAGATGGTGAGCTGATACGAGAAACGGCCGTCCGGATAGATTCCGATGTTGTTCGCAAGCCCCATGTCGGCCGCTGCCAGCACAGCGTTGAGCGGCGCGGCGCCACCATGAAAGAAATTCGACACGGGGAAATTCGGTTGCGGCCACCTCAGCGATGGCGCCAACTCCAGCACTCGGTAATACGGCACTTTGGCCATATTCAGATTCGAGTCGAAAGAATCCTGCGCCGCCCACGCGGCGTCCCCGAATGACGCCGCGCCTATCGGCACGGTGATCGGAATCAACCCCGTGAACCAACCCTGCGTCATGAAATTGTCGGTGGCGGTGCGCGAATCCCGCGGCGTGAGCCCGTAATAGGTGAGAGCACCCGTCAGCTCGTGTTCCACCTGGGCGAGGCAGGCGAACAAGCCGCCGATGAAGCGCGCGCCTGCCGCCGTGCAGGCCGATTCGAAGCGCTCCGTCTGCGCGGGGTTCATCAGGACTTCCGACGTCATGTCGCTGGTGGTCGACTCCAGCGGATTACCCAGCGGCAGCGGGAATTCGGGGAAGCCGCCGTCGTTGTCTTCGGCGAATTCGATCCATGCCCGAACCTCAGGCGAATCCACGGTCAACGCCGATGTGCGCTCGCGCTCGCGGACACAGAAATCGTCGAAGCTACCGGCATCGGGAAGCGTGAGCGAATCTCCGCCTTCGCTCATCGCCGAATACATTCCGTTCGCTTCCAGCATTGTTGTGCCGATCAATGTCGCGTCCCCGTGGACATGATCCATAGCGGCGAAGAAAGTGAAGTAGTCCTCGTTCTGGATTATTCCGAAAGTGAAGCAGCCCCACTCCAATGGAGGCGGTATGCCCACCACATGTGCGTGTATCTCGTCGACCGTCATGTTGCCGTGGTTGATCGGCATGAATTCGATGTCAGCCGGATCGACGATGGCGTGCCGAATGAACTCGCCATCGCCGGCCGGTTCGAACCAACTGCGAAAGGTGTCGTGTCGGCGTAAATAGGCATTGACGGCGTGGTCCATCGCTGCGATATCGCACTGGCCGGACACATCGCAGCTCGCGATGATCTGCCGGGAGAAGTTCAGCCCTGCCGCGGCCCGTTCGGAGAAATTGCGAAGATGTTGACGTTGCATGTAACTGATCGGCACCGCACTGACGGGCGCGTGTCGCGCTTTTTCCGCAGCGGCCGCCGTCGGATGCCAGGAAGTGACGGTGCCCGGCTTCAGCGACCATTCCTCAAGTGCGCCAACCGTGATCTTGCCGATCCGCAAAACGTCGTCCTCCCGCTCGGCCGACGGACCTGAACATCAGCCGTGCGGCATCAACATACCCCCGCTTCCGCCGCGGTCGCCGGGCGTTGACCAACCTCGGAATCCCAACACCCCCATGCCACACGCATAGATGCCATAGTCTCCGGGAGAGTTGCACTTCAGGCGCGAGACGCTGCCCCTCCGGCCACCGTCTGACCGCCGACGCATTGGGGAGGACAACGGCATGGAATCCGCCGTACATCCGATCGAGCCAAGCCCGCGTCTAGCAGTCATCGGCTACGCAGCACGTTTCCCGGGCGCCCGGGACGCCGACCAGTTCTGGGACGTGCTGCGCGAAGGCCGCGACGCGGTGTCGGAGGTGCCGGCGGACCGCTGGGATGTCGACGAGTTCTTCGACCCCGATCCCGATGCGCCCGGCAAGGTCGTGACGCGTCGCGCCGGTTTCGCCGACGACGTGACGGGGTTCGACGCGCCGTTCTTCGGCATGTCGACACGCGAGGTCAGGTTGATGGATCCGCAACATCGGCTGTTGCTGGAGACCGCGTGGCACGCGTTGGAGCATTCCGGGACGGCGCCGACCGCTGTGGCCAACACCAACACCGGGGTGTTCGTGGGAATGTCAACCCACGACTACCTGGGAATGGCATCCGATGAGATGACCTACCCGGAGATCGAGGCCTACATGGCCATCGGCACGTCGCATGCGGCGGCGGCCGGCCGGATCAGCTACCGGCTGGGACTGCAGGGCCCCGCGGTCGCCGTCGACACGGCGTGCAGTTCGTCGCTGGTGGCCATGCACCAGGCGGGCCAAGCACTGCGCTTGGGCGAATGTGACCTCGCCCTGGTCGGCGGCGTGAACCTGCTGCTCACACCGGCGACCATGATCACGTTCTCCAACGCCCACATGCTCGCGCCCGACGGCCGGTGCAAGACGTTCGACGCGGCCGCCGACGGCTACGTGCGGGGCGAGGGTTGCGGCGTCATCGTCATCAAGCGACTCGAGGACGCGATCCGCGACGGTGACCGTGTTCGGGCCGTGATCCGCGGAAGCGCGGTCAATCAGGATGGCGCGTCGGGTGGCTTGACGGTGCCCAATGGCGTTGCGCAACAACGGGTCATCGCCGATGCCCTGAAGGGCGCCGCCCTGCAACCCAGCGACGTCGGCTATCTGGAGGCACACGGCACCGGGACTTCACTGGGTGACCCGATCGAGGCCCAGGCCGCAGGTGCGGTGCTCGGCGCCGGACGCGAGGCCGGCCAGCCGCTGTTGATGGGCTCGGTGAAGACGAACATCGGTCACCTGGAGGCGGCAGCAGGTGTCGCGGGCGTCATCAAGGTCATCCTGTCGCTCGAGAACGAGTTGCTGCCGCAACATCTGCACTTCCAGAATCCGTCGCCACACATCCTCTGGGACCGGCTTCCCGTGGAGGTTGTCAAACAGGCCACCCCTTGGGAACGCAACGGCGTGCCCCGTATCGCCGGCGTCAGCTCATTCGGATTCGCGGGGACGAACGCTCACGTCATCATCGAGGAAGCGCCGGAGCACGCAACGCGGCCCGCTGTACGCCCCGTCGCCCAGACCGCAAACCGGGAATTCAGTCTCCTTCCGCTCTCTGCGCGGACGCCGGACGCTCTGGTGCAGCTCGCCGGCCGATACCGCGATTGGTTGACCGCACACCCGGAGGCCACCCTGGCGGACGTGTGCTTCACCGCCGGCGCCGGTCGAGCGCATCTGGAGCACCGGGCCGCCGTGGTAGCCAATTCGAGAGAATCCGCCATCGAGCTACTCGCCGCGCTGGCGGAAGACCGCCCGGCCCCGGGCCTGGTCCGCGGAGAGTCGTACGAGGCACCCAAGACGGCGTGGCTGTTCACCGGCCAGGGCAGCCAGTACCCCGGCATGGCGCTGGAGTTGTTCGACACCGAGCCGGTGTTCGCCGAGACGGTCAAACGGTGTGCGGCCGCGGTGGCGGATATTCTCGAAAAGCCGCTGCTGGACGTGATCTTCGAGATGGACAGCCCGGCGAGCGAGGGGACGCTGCGGCAGACCTCCTATGCACAGCCCGCGTTGTTCGCGGTGGAGATGGGCTTGGCCGCGCTCTGGCAGTCGTGGGGTTTCGAACCGGACGTAGTGCTGGGCCACAGCGTCGGTCAGTATTCGGCGGCCTGTGTCGCAGGGGTCCTCGGTCTCGAGGATGGCGCGCTGCTGATGGCCGAACGCGGACGCCTCTTCGGCAGCTTGCCCGCGGGCGGTCGGATGATCGCGGTGTCTGCCCCCGCCGATCGTGTCGAGAGCCGCGCTGATGAGTTTCCCAGCCTGTCGGTCGCCGCCTACAACGGTACGAACACCGTATTGTCCGGTCCCGCACGGGATCTGGAAGAGGTGGCGGCGCAACTGGCGGCCGATGGCGTCCGTTGCGACTGGCTGGACACCAGCCATGCGTTCCACTCGTCGCTGCTGGATCCGATCCTCGACGACTTCGAGGCATATGCGCAGCAGTTCGAATTCCGCACGCCGCAACGGATTTTGATTGACAACCGCACCGGCGTCGCGCTCGGCAGGAGTGTGAAGCTGGACAGCGCCTACTGGCGCCGTCACGCACGACAACCGGTGGAGTTCGCCAAGAGCGTACGCACCCTTGCCGACCTGAACTGCAGGGTGTTGCTCGAAATCGGTCCGCGGCCGGTGCTCACCGCCGCGGCCCTGGGGGCATGGCCAGACCCTGCCACCGCGCCGCGGGTGATCGCTTCGCTGCGCCGAAACACCGCCGACCACAGGCAGATCACCGAAGCGGTCGCCGACGCCTATGTCCTGGGCCACCTGCCCGACTTCGGCGCATTGCGGCAGGCGCACGCGCGAAAGATCGACCTGCCCAGTTATCCGTTCGAGCATCGCGAATATTGGTATCGAGACAATCGGGAGCGCCCCAACCAACAGCAGAACCTCGACGCACCGCGCACCGACGTCATCCGGCTTCTCGAGGACGGCCGGATCGAGGAACTCGCGGGTCTGCTCAACGGCTCAGGCGATGACCAGCAAGCTCTCTCTGTGCTGACCAAGCTTGCGGCGCAACACAACCGACAACGAACGACGCAATCCATCGCCAATGACCGCTACGAGTTCCGCTGGGAGAAATCCGCTGCGCCAACCCTGGTCGCGGATGCCGGATCCACCTGCGTACTCGTCGGCGACGACTCCGAGGCGATCCAGCCTTTGGTCGATGCGCTGACCGCGAGCGGCCACCGGTACCAGATCGTCGGGTTACCGGTATCCGACGCCGATGAGGAACGCCTCGCAGAGGTATTACGCGCTGCGGCAGCAGACGATCCGACGCTCCGTATCGTGCATGTCGCGGCCATCGACTTCGAGACCACACCGTCGATGCAGTCACTGCTGCGGATGCAACACCGAATCCTGGGCGGAACACGGCGGCTCTTGCACGCCGCGGTCGCCACCGAACTGCGCACGCCCATCTGGCTGGTGACCACGGGCGCGCAGCGGGTCGTTGACTCGGACTCCGTGGCTCCGGATCAGAGCTGCCTGTGGGGATTCGGTCGCGCCGCAGCACTGGAGCTCCCCCAAGTGTGGGGCGGGCTCGCGGACATGCCGCACGGCAGGGAAATTCGTGCCGATGAGTGGTCTGCGCTCATCAGTCGCATCACGACGTCGAACGGCTCGGCCGCCAGTGAAGACCAATTTGCGATACGCGACCAAGCGGTCTACGTTCCTCGGCTGGTTCGGCGGGCGGGCGAGCCGAGCGGTGCGCCGCTGCAACTGCGCGATGGCGCAACGTATCTGGTGACCGGCGGGCTCGGTTCGATCGGACTGGAGGTCGCCGGATACCTGGCCGCGCACGGCGCCAAGCACCTGGTGCTGACCAGTCGGCGCGCGCCCAGCGATGCGGTCCGACGTCGCATCGACATACTGAGTGAACTGAATGGCTGCGAAACCCGGGTCATGGCCACCGATGTCGCCGATGCGCACGACGTCGCACGCCTGTTGACCACCGTGCAGGCCGAGTTGCCGCCGCTCGCGGGCATCGTCCATGCAGCGGGAGAGATCAGTACCGCTGCGCTGAGCAACTCCGACGATTCCGAAGTTGACCGCGTCTTCGCTGGAAAGGTTTGGGGTGCTTGGCATTTGAGCGAAGCAGCGGCCGACCTTCGCCTCGACTTCTTCATCAACACCTCGTCGATCGCGTCGGTGTGGGGTGGGTACGGTCAGACCGCGTACGGTGCGGCGAACGCCTTCCTCGACGGCCTCGCATGCCGTCTGCGTGAACAGGGTGTTCCGGGGATCAGCGTCAACTTCGGTCCCTGGTCGGTCGGCATGGCCGACGCGGAATCCCGCGCACGACTGGATCAACGCGGAGTGAAGACGTTGTCCCCCACCGACGCGTTGGCGGGTCTGGCCGATGTCGTCTCGACGTCTTCTGCACAAGGAGTTGTGGCCCGCATCGACTGGGGTCGCTTCCTGCCGCTCTACCAGCAGGCGGGCAGGCGGGCATTCCTGGCGGAGTTGGAGCGCGAGGCACCCACCCAACAGGCGGCGCCGACTGTCCTGCCGTCGGGCAAGACCCAACTGGTCGAGCAGCTCACCAATGCGCCGGTGCAGCAGCGCAAGAAGCTTCTGACCGATTATCTGCGCGACGCGGTAGCAGAGGTGACGCGCGTAGATGCCGCGCAGATCCGCGAGGACGCGGGCTTTTTCGACCTCGGAATGGATTCGCTGATGGGCGTCGAGCTGCGGCGCCGCATCGAACAGGGAGTGGGCCGGGAGATTCCCATCACGCTGGTGATGGACCACCCCTGCCTGTCCGACGTGGCCGAGTACCTGCTCGGCGACGTGCTGGGCCTGCGCGAGCAGACCGAACCAGCGCCGCAACGCGTGTCGGCGCTGACACGTACGGACGAACCGATTGCCATCGTCGCGGTGTCGTGCCGTTTCCCGGGCGCGCCGGATCCGGAAGCCTTCTGGGAAGTGCTGTCCGGCGGTGTCGATGCGATCGGGGAGGTCCCCGAGGACCGCTACGACATCGACGAGTTCTACGACCCGGATCCGGAGGCGCCGGGCAAGATCTACACGCGCAGTGGTGGATTCCTCGACCAGATCGACGGATTCGACCCTGAATTCTTCGGCATCTCACCGCGCGAGGCCGTGTGGATCGAGCCGCAGCAGCGGCTGACACTGGAGGCGGCGTGGGAGGGTCTCGAACGGGCTGGATATGCGCCATCCGCATTGCGTGGCAGTCGAACCGGCATCTTCATGGGAGTCGCGGCCAACGAGTACGCACACCTGCTGTCCTCAGAGTCGGTGGACAAGATAGAGCCGTACTTCATCACCGGCAATGCACTCAATGCGGTTTCCGGTCGCGTCGCCTTCGCCCTCGGACTCGAGGGACCGGCAGTCGCGGTCGACACCGCATGTAGTTCGGCGTTGGTGGCCGTGCATCAGGCCTGCCAGGCATTGCACGTCGGTGACTGCGATATGGCACTGGCCGGCGGGGTGAACGTCCTGCTGAGCCCGGTGACCGTGATCGCCGCTTCGCGCGCCAGGATGCTCTCCCCCGCCGGGCGGTGCAAGACCTTCGACGCCTCCGCCGACGGCTATGTGCGCAGCGAGGGCTGCGGCATGTTGGTGCTCAAGCGACTGAGCGACGCGGTCCGTGATGGCGATCGAGTCCAAGCGGTCATCTCCAGCAGTGCAGTCAACCAGGACGGCGCATCCAGCGGGCTGACGGTACCCAATGGTGGTGCACAACAACGCCTTATCGGGACTGTGCTGGCTCGTGCCGGTCTGGCGGGCGGTGAGGTCGATTACCTCGAAGCGCATGGAACGGGCACCCCGCTGGGTGATCCGATCGAAGTCCAGGCCGCCGCAGCCGCCTATGGCGCCTCGCGTGACTTCGACCGGCCGTTGCTGATGGGATCGGTGAAGACCAACATCGGTCACCTCGAATCAGCTTCAGGGGCAGCAGGTCTGATCAAGGTCGTGTTGGCGCTGCAGAACGAACTGCTGCCGCAGAGCCTGCACTTCGACAACCCTTCGCCCCACATTCCGTGGGACTCGCTGCCGGTGCGGGTCGTCGACAAGGCGACGCCCTGGCACGCCAACGGCAGGCCGCGGCGCGCCGGCGTGAGTTCCTTCGGCTTCACCGGCACCAACGCGCATCTGCTGATCGAGGAAGCGCCGCCATCAGCGGTGGCAACCCACGTAGAAGCGACGGGCGGTTCAGAGGCTTGCGCTTCGGACACCGATGAGCAACCTGTCAATGTGCTGACGCTGTCGGCGCGGTCACCGGAAGCACTGGTGGAGTTGGCGCAGCGGTACGGCGCCTGGTTCGAGAAGTACCCGGACGCCGACCTGTCCGGTGTATGCCTCACCGCCGGCAAGGGCCGTTCGCATTTCGAGCATCGAGCCGCGCTGGTCGTGGATTCGTTCGAGAGCGCCCGCGAAGGCTTGGCCGAGTTGGCCCAGGACCGGCAGCGACCGGGTGTGCTGCGTGGCGAGTGCACCGATCGACCGACGACGGCATGGTTGTTCACCGGGCAGGGCAGCCAGTATCCGGGGATGGCGCGTGAGTTATTCGACGCCGAACCGGTTTTCGCCGAAACGGTGCAACGTTGCGCGGACGCGGTTGACGGTATGCTGCCGCGACCGCTGCTGGAGGTGCTGTTCGCCACCGACAGGCGCGATGGAGAAGCGCTGCGGCACACGTCTTTTGCGCAGCCGGCGCTCTTCGCCGTGGAGATGGGCCTGGCCCGGCTGTGGCAGTCGTGGGGCATCGAGCCCGACGTGGTGCTGGGCCACAGCGTGGGCCAGTACGCAGCGGCATGCGTGGCCGGGGTGTTCAGCCTCGAGGACGGGGTGCGGCTGATGGCCGAGCGCGGCCGGCTGTTCGGCAGCCTGCCCGAAGGTGGGCGGATGGTGGCGGTGTTCACCGACGCCAAGCAGGTCGAGGAGGTCGCCGGCGAGTTTCCTCGAGTGTCGGTCGGGGCCTACAACGGGCCCAACACTGTGCTGTCGGGCCCTGGTGAGGATCTGGAGCAGATCGTCACCAAGTTCGGTGCCGAGGGAATCCGGTGCACCTGGCTGGAAACCAGCCACGCCTTCCACTCCGAACTTCTGGACCCGGTGCTCGATGAATTCGAGTCATACGCAGCGCAGTTGCAGTTCGCTGCCCCGACGCTGCCGCTGGTCTGTAACCGCACCGGCACCGTGCTCACGGCCCAGACGCCGCTCGATGCCCAGTACTGGCGCCGTCATTCCCGCCAGCCGGTGCAATTCGCCGAGAGTGTGCGCACGGTGGCGGCGCTGGGGTGCTCGGTGTTGATGGAAATCGGGCCGCAACCGGTGCTCACCGGGGCCGCGGTGCAGGTCTGGCCGGAGCACTTGGCGGCCCCTCGCGCGGTCGTCTCGCTGCGCAAAGGTGTCGGTGACCGGCGCCAGATCGCCGACGCGTTGGCCTCGGCCTACGTCGGCGGCCACCGCCCCGATTTCGCTGCGGTGCATCGTGTGCCGAGGCGCCGATTCGAACTGCCGACCTATCCGTTCCAGCGGCGCCGCTTCTGGCCCAGGACGGGCGGCATCTCCGTAGACGGTCCCGCGGTGTCGGGATTGCTCGGCAGCGCGAAGGATCTGGCCTCCGGCGACTCGGTCTACACCAGCAGGCTGTCCGTCAAGTCGCTGCCGTGGCTTTCCGACCACGTCATCTATGGCACGGTCGTCGTTCCCGGGGCGACGTATGCGGCGATGGCATTGGCCGCGGTGGGCGCCCCGGCGGCCGTCAAGGACGTCTTCTTCTACGAGCCGATCATCCTGCCCGACAAGAGTTCTCGCGAGGTGCAGCTGTCGTTGCATCCGCTGGAGGACGACGGTGAGTGGCGGTTCCAGGTGCACAGCCGGCCCTACGGTGAACGCGGCGCCGAATGGTCGTTGAACGCAGACGGCACTGTCCTGAGCGGGGACTCGGCCGTCGCCGACGAGCCGGTATCTGAGAGTGCGGATCCGATCGACGAAGTGGTCGAGCGGCTGAACCGCATGCGCCCGCAGGATTTGTTCGAAGCCTTTGCCGACGCCGAACTGGTGTGGGGGGCGACCTGGTCCGGTTCCCTGAAGGCGCTGTGGGTCGGTGAGGGTGAGGCGATCGGCGACCTCCTCGTCGGCGAGAAGCTGGCCGAACAACTGGGATCCGAGCCGATGCACCCGGTGCTGATGGACCTGTGCACCGGGGTCACCTTCCCGGCGTTCCCGTCTCACCTTGCGCTCGAACGTGGCGTGAACGATCTGTTCCTGCCGTTGCGGTACGGGAAGGTGACGCTGCGAGAGAAGATTCCGCGCAGGTTCTATTGCCGCGCGAAGTGGCACGCCAGCGACGTCGACAACGAAACCCAGGTCTTCGATTTGGAATTCGTCGATCGAGATGGCCGCGCGCTGGGCGGAATTCGCGAGTTCACGGTCAAGCGTGCGCCACGCGAGGCGCTGCTGCGCGGCCTCGGCGGGGATGCCACCCGGCTGCTCTACACGCTCGGCTGGCACGAGCTGGCGTCGGCTGCATCGATCAGCGAGACCGACGGCGCCGCAAACGTCGACGGCACCTGGCTGATTGCCGGGTTCGACGACCTGGCCGCCAACGTGCCCGGCTGCATCCCGTTCGACCGGGACACCGATCCGGAGCTGGTGGGGCAGCTGTTGACGCAGGCTCACGAGCGCGGTCTGCCGTTCTCCGGCGTCGTCTGGCGTAGCGCGGGGCCGGGAGCAGAGGAGTCGAGCGCAGGCCTGCGCGAACGGATCGAGACCGAGCTCGCAAACCTGCTCAGCGTTGTGCACGCCACACAAGGTGGCCTCAAACTGCCCGGCGGGCTGTGGATCAGCACCGAGCGGGCCGTGGCCACCGAATCCGGCGAGCCGGTCGACCCGGTGCAGGCCGCGCTGTGGGGATTCGGGCGCACCGTGATCAACGAGGAACCGGCGCTGCGTTGCAAACTGTTCGACAGCGACGGATCACAAGAGGCCGTGCATGTACTGGCGAGCCTGCTGGCCGCATCGGTCGACGAGCCGGAACTCGCTCTGCGACAAGGAAAACTGCTGGCTTCGAGGTTGTTGCCCTGGGCGCGCAGCGGGCATCTCACGGTGCCGCGCTCATCGGACTACGTCCTCGCGCCCACCGAGCGCGGCGCGATCGACAACCTGCGTTTGACCGAAGCCGACGTGCCGCCGCCGGGCGAGGGCTACGTGCAGGTCCGGGTGGAGGCCGCGGGGCTCAACTTCCGCGATGTGCTCAACGTGCTCGGGCTCTACCCGGGAGACCCCGGACCGATCGGCGGGGACTTCGCCGGCATCGTCACGCAGTTGGGCAGCGGGGTCACCGGCGTCGAGGTCGGCCAGCGCGTCTACGGCTTCATGCAGGGCGCATTCTGCAGCCGCTTCAATGTTCCGCTCCAGTTGGTGGCGCCGTTGCCAGAGGGGCTGGGCGCGGTGGCGGCGGCGACCATTCCCGCCGCGGCGCTGACGGTTCGGCTCGCGTTCGACTGGGCGCAGTTGCAGCCCGGTGACCGCGTGCTCATCCACGCCGCCAGTGGCGGCGTCGGGCTGTACGCCGTGCAGATGGCGCAGCAGCACGGCGCCGTCGTCTTCGCCACCGCCAGCACGTACAAGCGCGCGACGCTGCGCAAGATGGGTGTGAAGTACGTCTACGACTCGCGCACCACGGATTTCGCCGACCAGATACTGGCGGATACCGACGGCGCGGGCGTTGACGTGGTGCTCAACAGCCTGACCAACGAAGGGTTCGTCGAAGCGACGGTGCGGGCCACCGCCCAGAATGGCCGTTTCGCCGAGATCGCCAAGCGCGACATCTGGACACCGGAGCAGATGTCTGCGGCCCGTCCCGATATCGCCTACGAGATCGTAGCGCTCGATGCCACCGCGCTGCACAACCCCGACCACGTCAAGCGTTTGTTGACCGAAGTGTCGGACGGGATGGCCAGTCGCGAGTGGACTCCGCTGCCCGCCGAGATCTACCCGATCACCGAGGCGAGGGCGGCGTTCCGCCGCATGCAGCAGGCGCGGCACATCGGAAAGATCGTGCTGCAGATCCCAAATCAGCTGCAGCCCAGAGCCGATCGGAGCTATCTGATCACCGGTGGCCTGGGTGCGATCGGTCTGCACACCGCGGCATATCTCGCCCAACTCGGTGCCGGTCACATCGTGCTGACCAGCCGGCGTGAACCCGACGCGCACGCACAACGGGCGATCGACGAGATCACCGAGCGCTACAAGTGCCGCGTCCACGTTTTCGCGGCCGATGTCGGCGACGAGTCCGAGGTCGCGGAGCTGCTCGAGCGGATCCGCGGACAGTTGCCGCCGCTCGCCGGGGTGGCGCATCTGGCAGGTGTGCTCGACGATGCGCTGCTGACGCAGCAGAGCCTGGAACGGTTCCGAACGACGTTGGTGCCCAAGGCGTTCGGCGCCTGCCACCTGGACCGGCTGACGAAGGACGATCTGGACTTCTTCATCGTGTCCTCCTCGGTGTCCAGCGTGTTCGGCTCGCCTGGCCAGGCCAACTACGCGACCGCCAATGCGCTGCTCGACGGCTTGGTCGCGCTGAGGAGGGCGCAAGGCCTGCCCGCCACTGGGATCAACTTCGGGCCCTGGGCCCAAGGCGGCATGGCCTCTTCGGAAGCAGCGAGCGCCAATCTCAGTGCGCAGGGCCTGATTCCGCTCGACCCCTCGGCGGCGCTCAGCGCTCTGCGCGAGGTCGTCGCCAACGGCACCGGGCAGGCCACCGTCATCAAAGCCAACTGGCAGCGCGCCGCGAAGTTGTTGGGCGCGTCACGTCCACCGATTCTGGATCTGGTGTTGCCCCGTCCCGAGGGCGAGGTGACCGGCGACAGCGAGTTGCTCCGGCAACTGCAGGAGATTCCCGTGCCGCAGCGCGCCGATTTCGTCACCGAATTCCTGCAGCGCGAAGTGCAGAACTTCCTGCGACTGGCGCAACCGCCCGCCGCAACCAGTCGATTCCTGGACCTGGGTACGGATTCCCTGATGGCGATCGAACTCCGCAACCGGTTGCACAGTCAGTTCGGCGGCGCGTTCACGATCAACGCGACCGCGGTGTTCGACTATCCGAGCATCGGCGGGCTCGCCGAGTATCTCGTGGGTCAGTTGCCCGATGCGGAATCGCCGCCGCAGGAGGAGGCGGAAACCGCGACGGAGTCCGAACCGGCGGCCGACTGATCCCGCCGAGACTGCGGGCAGATCGCCGATCTGGCGGAAATTGCGATCTGTGAGCAGTCTCGGCGAAGCACAAGATCAGGCCCACCGCTGGGCTTGCACCTCGGGCGGCAGGGCGGTCTGCAGCGGCACGTCGAGCCCGTCATAGATGCCGGGCTTCTGGTTCGACAGCCAGTCGAGCGCGCCGAGCAACCGGTTGGCCGCGGTGGTGTTGCCGCCGTCGGCGCGGGTGCCGCCGGGCACGTCGGCGCGGGTCGTGATCGTCAGCTGCGGATCGCCGTCGACGATCACCCGATGGTCGCCGACACCTTGATCGGGATAGGGCCAGTCGGGCGCGCACGACGCGTCGATGCGGGTGATGTGGTCGATCACGATGCGTTCGCGGCCACCCGATTTTCCGATGACCTTGAGCCAGAACGCGCCCTGCGTGCCCTTCTCGAACCGGCCCATCACGGTGTCTACCGACTCCTCGAGTGGGCGCCGCTCGACCTCCTCGGTGATCTCGTCGATCTCCATGCCGAGAGCCCGCCCGACGAGCCGGATGTTGCCGCCCCACACCATCGTGGGGATGGTCGGCAGCAGCATCATCGGGGTCTCGTCCATGGACCCGCCAAACCCGCACGACACCTTGACGGCGAACGGTTGGTTGTAGGTGGAGTAGTCGAAGATCTCCTGGCAGTGGATCGTCTTGATCCTCGTACACAATCCGGCCGCAAGAACCGCGAGCGCGTCGTTGCCCCAGCCAGGGTCGACGCCGCTGACCAGCAGCGAGGAGTTGCCCTCCTCCGCGGCCCGGGTGAGCCGGTCGATCCAGTCCGGCGGCGCCGAACGCGGGTCGTAGAGCGAGTACAGCGACGGGGTCACCACGTGACTGCCCGCGCGTAGGCAGCGTTCGATGTCGCCGACGGCCTCGTCGGGGCGGATGTCGCCCGAGGCCATGTAGGCGACGGCGTCGCAGTCCGCCAGCGCGGCGTCGACGTCGGTGCCGGCGCTGACGCCGGTCGGC
The DNA here is from genome assembly GCF_010731795.1 of Mycolicibacterium celeriflavum. NCBI lineage: Bacteria > Bacillati > Actinomycetota > Actinomycetes > Mycobacteriales > Mycobacteriaceae > Mycobacterium > Mycolicibacterium celeriflavum. The sequence goes on from NZ_AP022591.1 coordinate 3,048,125, forward strand.
GCCTCGATACCGGCGAACGACGCGGCGTCGCGCCCGGCCTTCTCCGGTGACGACGTGATGACGCCCGCCAGCTGCAGACCGGGAAACGCCACCGTCGAGCGGATCGCGCTGGCCCCCATGTTCCCCGTCCCCCACACCGCCACGCGAAGCATCGCAACACCATATCGGTGCGCCGGGTGACGATTCTCACAGCATGTCGAAGAGGCCGGTCGAAGGCCTGTCAACTGCGGATTCGACGGCCCGACCAACCGGGCGGTTAGTTAGCCTCCGGAAATTGTTCCGCGGTGGTTTGAGTTGAAGTTACTGATGGGTATAGTTCGGGGCAGTTACTGGTGGGTAACTTAGCCAGAAGTACCCAACCGTGAGTGGCTATCTCACCGAGGAGGAACTGTGAGCCACTATAAGAGCAACGTTCGTGACCAGGTATTCAACCTGTTCGAGGTCTTCGGCGTTGACAAGGCGCTCGGCGAGGGTGACTACGCCGACCTGGACATCGACACCGCCCGCGAGATGCTCGGCGAGGTCGCCCGGTTGGCTGAGGGCCCGATTGCCGAGTCGTTCTCCGAAGGCGACCGCAACCCGCCGGTGTTCGATCCGAGCACGCACTCCGTGACGCTGCCCGAGCCGTTCAAGAAATCGATGCGGGCCCTGTTCGACGGTGGCTGGGACAAGATCGGCCTCGACGAGGAACTCGGCGGCATGCCGATGCCCCGCGCGCTGCAGTGGGCCCTCATCGAGCACATCCTCGGCGCCAACCCGGCCGCATACATGTATGCGATGGGCCCGGGCATGGCCCAGATCATGTACAACCTCGGCACCGAGGAGCAGAAGAAGTGGGCCGTGCTGGCCTCCGAGCGCGGGTGGGGCGCCACGATGGTCCTCACCGAACCCGATGCCGGCTCCGACGTCGGCGCGGGCCGCACCAAGGCGGTCCAGCAGGACGACGGCTCCTGGCACATCGATGGCGTGAAGCGCTTCATCACCTCGGCCGACTCCGATGATCTGTTCGAGAACATCTTCCACCTGGTGTTGGCGCGCCCCGAGGGCGCAGGACCGGGCACCAAGGGTCTGTCGCTGTTCTTCGTGCCGAAGTTCCTGTTCGACCCCGAGACCGGCGAGCCCGGTGAGCGCAACGGCGTGTTCGTCACCAACGTCGAGCACAAGATGGGCCTCAAGGTCTCCGCCACCTGTGAGCTGACCTTCGGCCAGCACGGCGTTCCGGCCAAGGGCTGGCTCGTCGGCGAGGTCCACGAGGGCATCGCGCAGATGTTCGAGGTCATCGAGCAGGCCCGGATGATGGTGGGCACCAAGGCGATTGCCACGCTGTCCACCGGCTACCTCAACGCGCTCGAGTACGCCAAGGAGCGTGTGCAGGGCGCGGACATGACGCAGATGACCGACAAGACCGCGCCGCGGGTGACCATCACGCACCACCCCGACGTCCGCCGGTCGCTGATGACCCAGAAGTCCTACGCGGAGGGTCTGCGTGCGCTGTACCTGTTCACCGCGACGTTCCAGGATTCTGCGGTCGCCAAGGCGCTGCACGACGTCGACGCCGAGCTGGCGGTCAAGGTCAACGACCTGATGCTGCCCGTCGTCAAGGGTGTCGGCTCCGAGCAGGCGTACGCCAAGCTGACCGAGAGCCTGCAGACCTTCGGTGGTTCGGGCTTCCTGCAGGACTATCCGATCGAGCAGTACATCCGCGACGCCAAGATCGACTCGCTCTACGAGGGCACCACCGCCATCCAGGCGCAGGACTTCTTCTTCCGCAAGATCGTGCGGGACAAGGGCCAGGCGCTGGCGTACGTGGCCGGCCAGATCGAGCAGTTCGTCAAGAGCGAGTCGGGCAACGGCCGGCTCAAGGCCGAACGCGCGCTGCTGGCCACCGCGCTGGAGGACGTCCAGGGCATGGCCGCCACGCTCACCGGCTACCTGATGGCCGCGCAGGAGAATCCGGCCGAGCTGTACAAGGTCGGCCTAGGCTCGGTGCGCTTCCTGATGAGCGTGGGCGACCTGGTCATCGGCTGGCTGCTGCAGCAGCACGCCGCGGTGGCGATCGACAAGCTCGACGCCGGAGCCAGCGGTGACGAGCGCGCCTTCTACGAGGGCAAGGTCGCGGTGGCGTCGTTCTTCGCGAAGAACTTCCTGCCGCTGCTCACCAGCACGCGCCAGATCATCGAGAACCTCGACAACGAGGTGATGGAACTCGACGAGGCGGCTTTCTAGAGCCCTGAGACCGCTTCACGAAACGCCCCCGGACTCTTCCCGGGGGCGTTTTCGCGTCGTATTCAGCGTCGAGATTGCAGTCACGCAGGGACCTACTCGAACTTTCTCTGCTTGGATGCAATCTCGCGATAAAAGGCGGGTTCGGGAGGGCAAATAGGTGCGTCACGTCAGTCTCGCGCGGTCGGCTTTCAACCCTTGCCGACTCTTCGGAATAGCCACTCCCGAACCCGTCGTGCGATCGATCGTACGCCCGTGTTCTAGATCACACCAGAGGAAATTTGGGCGATCAGTTGTCCTTCGATCGCAGCAGTGCGCGGGTGCGCGCCCGGGTCTCGGCATCGGGGTCGAACACGCTCGCGACGAACTCGTCGACGCCGGATGCGGCCAGTTCGTCGAGCCGCTGCGACACGGTTTCCTCGTCGCCGATGATGGCTGCGTCCTCCGGGCCGGCGTGACCTTCGCGGTCCAGCATCGCGCGGTACGACGGCAACTGCCCGTAGACCGCGAACTCCTGGGCGGCTCGTGCCCGGGCGCCTGTGACGTCGTCGGTGACGCTCACCGGCAGCGACGCCACCACCCGCACCGACGCCTCCGGCCGGCCGGCTTCGGCGGCCGCGGTGCGCAGCGTCGGGACGACGTGATCGGCCAGCGTCTTGGGTCCGGTCATCCAGGTCATCGTCCCGGCGCTGCGGCGGCCCGCCAGGCGCAGCATCTGCGGTCCCAGGGCAGCGAGGTACACCTCCGGCGTCGGGGCGCCCGGCACCTTGAGTGAACCGTGGGTGGTCCAGAATTCGCCCGCGGTGTCGGCGGGCTCACCGGCCAGCAGCGGCAGCAACGCGTCGAGGTACTCGCGCATCTGGCGCACGGGCTTGTTGTACGAGATGCCCCACACGCCTTCGGTCACCATGCGGTGGCTCAACCCGATGCCCAGGCTGAACCGCCCGCCGGCGATCGTGTTGAGGGTCAGTGCGCGCTGGGCCAGCTGAGTCGGATGCTGGATCTGGATCGGCACTACTCCCGAGGCCACCTCGATGGTGTCGATCTCGCGGAAGGCGACGGCCAGGATGGTCAACAGGTCGGGGTCGTAAGGCAGCTGCGCCATCCAGACCCGGCGGAATCCTTCGTCACGCAGCGCGGCGAGCTTGTCGAGAGTGGCGTCGAGCGGGGACTGGCCTTCGGCGTCGGCGAGGAGTCCCACGAGGGACATGCTGATCTGCATGCCCACCATCGAAGCATCCGCGGCAAAAGTTGAGAGCCCCGTACTGCCGTCGGGTCGGGGGGTCAGACGGCAGTACGGAGCTATCTGTCTATCGACATGCCTGCGAGGGGCGTTACAACCGTCGACACAACTTTTTTCCGGCTTTCTACGCCTCGAGGATCGCTGCGACGCCCTGCCCGCCGGCCGCGCAGATCGAGATCAGCCCGCGGACCGGTTGACCGGTCTGCTTCTTCTTCTCGGCGAGCTGCTTGGCCAACTGCGCGACGATGCGCCCGCCGGTCGCGGCGAACGGATGCCCCGCGGCCAGTGACGACCCGTTGACGTTGAGCTTCGACCGGTCGATCGAGCCGAGCGCGGCGTCGAGGCCGAGCCGCTCCTTGCAGTACTCCTCGGACTCCCACGCCTGCAGATGTGCGAGCACCACCGACGCGAACGCCTCGTGCACCTCATAGAAATCGAAGTCCTGCAGGCTCAACCCGTTTCGGGCGAGCAGCCGCGGCACCGCATACGTCGGCGCCATCAGCAGCCCGTCCTTGCCGTTGACGTAGTCCACCGCCGCGGTCTCCGCGTCGACGAAGTATGCGAGCGGTTCGACGCCGTGGGCGGCAGCCCACTCCCCGGTGGCCAGCAGGGACACCGAGGCGCCGTCGGTCAGCGGGGTGGAGTTGCCTGCGGTCATCGTCGCGTCACCGTTGCGGACCCCGAACACCGGCTTGAGCTTGGCGAGTTTCTCGGCCGACGAGTCCGCCCGCAGGTTGTTGTCGCGGTACACGCCGAGGAACGGCGTGACCAGGTCGTCGAAGAAGCCGCGGTCGTAGGCGGCGGACATGTTCCGGTGGCTGGCGGCGGCCAGTTCGTCCTGGTCGGTGCGCTTGATCCCCATCTCCTTAGCGGTGACGGCGGCGTGTTCGCCCATCGACATCCCCGTGCGCGGCTCGCTGTTGACCGGGATCTGGATGCCCAATGACGCGGGCAGTTTGCCGACCAGTTTCAGCCGGTCCAGGTTCGACTTCGCCCGGCGCAGCCCCAGCAGCGTGCGACGAAGGTCGTCGCCGAGTGCGATCGGCGCATCGGAGGCGGTGTCGACACCGCCTGCTGCCGCCACCTCGTAGCGGCCCGCGGCGATGCCGTCGGCGGCGCAGACGGTCGCCTGGAGACCGGTCCCGCACGCCTGCTGGATGTCGAAGGCCGGCGTATAGGACGACAACGCGCTGCCCAGCACGCACTCGCGGATCAGGTTGAAGTCGCGGCTGTGCTTGAGCACCGCGCCGCCGATCACGGCGCCGAGGGTCTCGCCGGACAGGTTGAAGCGGTCGATGAGGCCGCCCAGCGCGGCGGTGAACATGTCCTGGTTCGACGCGCTGGCGTAGGCGCCGTCGGAGCGGGCGAACGGAATTCTGTTGCCGCCGAGAATGGCGACGCGTCGGCGGGTATCACTAGCCATGAACCCCATAGTACCCACCCTTCTTACTCAGGAGTAAGTTCGTCCCCATGGCTTCCGATCTGTACACGCAAATCGTCCATTCGACGCCCGGATCGTTCCTCGCCAAGCAACTCGGCATCCCCCAGCCCGAGACGCTGCGCCGCTACAAGCCCGGCGATCCGCCGCTTGCGGGCACGCTGCTCATCGGCGGGGAGGGCCGCCTGGTCGAACCGCTGCGCACCGCGCTTGCCGAGGACTACGACGTCGTCTCCAACAACCTCGGTGGCCGCTGGGCGGACTCGTTCGGCGGGCTGGTGTACGACGCCACCGGCATCACCGAACCGGCCGGGCTCAAGGGCCTGTACAAGTTCTTCACCCCGCTGCTCCGCAATCTCGGGCCGTCCGGCCGCATCGTCGTCGCCGGCACCACCCCCGAGCAGGCGGGCAACGAACACGAGCGCATCGCACAGCGCGCGCTCGAGGGCTTCACCCGGTCGCTGGGCAAGGAGTTGCGCCGCGGCGCGACGGTGAACCTGGTGTACCTGTCCGCCGATGCCAAACCCGCGGCGACGGGCCTGGAGTCGACGATGCGCTTCCTGCTGTCGGGCAAGTCGGCCTACGTTGACGGGCAGGTGTTCCGGATCGGTGCGGACGACTCGGCGCCGCCGGCGGACTGGGACCGGCCGCTGGACGGCAAGGTCGCGATCGTGACCGGCGCCGCCCGGGGGATCGGCGCGACGATCGCCGACGTGTTCTCCCGCGACGGCGCCAAGGTGGTGTGCATCGATATGAAAGGCCCAGAGGGTGCTTCCGACAGCCTCGGCGTGACGGCCACCAAGGTCGGCGGCACCGCGCTCGCGCTCGATGTGACGGCCCCCGACGCGGTCGACCGCATCACCGAACACCTGAAGGAGAACCACGGCGGACGCGCCGACATCCTGGTCAACAACGCCGGTATCACCCGCGACAAGCTGCTCGCGAACATGGACGAGGCGCGCTGGGACTCCGTCGTCGCGGTGAATCTCGTTGCGCCGCTTGCCCTCGCCGAAGGGCTGGTCGGCAACGGCTCGATCGGTGAGGGCGGCCGGATCGTCGGGCTGTCGTCCATGGCGGGGATCGCGGGCAACCGCGGGCAGACCAACTACGCGACCACCAAGGCCGGCATGATCGGATTGACCGACAGCCTGGCGCAGGCCTACGCGGACAAGGGCGTCACGGTCAACGCGGTGGCCCCCGGATTCATCGAAACCAAGATGACCGAGGCGATCCCACTGGCCACCCGCGAAGTCGGGCGACGACTGAACTCGCTGTATCAGGGCGGCCAACCGGTCGACGTCGCCGAGACCATCGCCTACTTCGCAAGTCCCGCGTCCAACGCCGTCTCCGGCAACACGGTGCGGGTGTGCGGCCAGGCATGGCTGGGAGCCTGACGTGCCGAGCGAGACGCAACCGTCGGGCCTGATGAACCTGGTGCGCGCCGCGGCGGGCGCGCTGCCCTTCGTGCCGCGCGGCGACACGCTGCCCGACCGCACGCTGCGCGTCGACGACCTGAGCATCGACCCCGAGAACGTGGCGGCATACGCGGAGGTGACCGGTCTGCAGTTCGGCGACACCGTTCCGCTGACGTATCCGTTCGCGCTGACGTTTCCGACGCTGATGTCGTTGGTCACCGGCTTCGACTTTCCGTTCGCCGCAATGGGATCGGTGCACATCGAGAACCACATCACGCAGTACCGCCCGATCGCGGTAACCGACACCGTGTCGGTGACGGTGCACGCGGAGAACCTGCGCGAGCACCGGCGCGGCCTGCTGGTCGATCTCGTGACCGAGGTCAACGTCGGCAACGAGCAGGCTTGGCACCAGGTGACGACGTTCCTGCACCAGCAGCGCACGAGCTTGTCCGACGAGCCGAAGCCCCCACCGCAGAAGCCACCCAAGCTGGGCCCGCCGAACGCGGTGCTACGCATCACGCCCGGCCAGATTCGGCACTACGCCTCGGTGGGCGGCGACCACAACCCGATCCACACCAATCCCGTCGCGGCCAAGCTGTTCGGCTTTCCGACGGTGATCGCGCACGGGATGTTCAGCGCCGCAGCGGTTCTCGCCAACATCGAAGGGCAGCTGCCGGGCGCGGTGAAGTACTCGGTGAAGTTCGCCAAGCCGGTGGTGCTGCCCGCCAGCGCCGGACTCTACGTCGACCGCGTCTCCGACGGCTGGGATCTGACGCTGCGCGACATGAAGAAGCGCGACCCGCACCTGTTCGGCACGGTCCGGTCGCTGTAACTTCCTCGCCGAGACTGCGCACAGATCGCGATTTCGCCTAGTTCGGCGATCTGCCCGCAGTCTCGACGGTATGCTCGGACGGGGCGCCTTTCAGGCCACGCCAGAACAGGTTGATCATCAGCTCGGCGGCCTCGTCGACGCCGGCGTCGCCCGTGCTGACCCGGCTGGCCACCGCCTCGCCCGCACCGACCAGCGCGACGGCCATCATGTCGAAGTCCGTGTCGGGCTCGGGGTGTCGCGTACCCGCCCGCAGCAACCTGCTCACCAGATCGATGATGCGTTCGCGGCCCTCACGCACTGTGTGGGCGAACGCCTGAGAACTGGTGGCCTGACTATAGAGCACCATCCACGACGCCCGGTTGGCGTCGATGTAGTTCAGGAACGCCAGAACCGCGGTGCGCAGAAGGTCTTTCGGGCTCTGCTTGAAGTCGATCCGGCTGCGCACGTCGTCGACGAACCGGGCCAGCTCACGATCCAGGCATGCCGCGAACAACTCCTCCTTGGAGCCGTAATACAAGTACAGCATCGGCTTGGAGATCTGTGCTTCGGCGGCGATCGCGTCCATCGACGTCTCGTGATACCCGTTGACCGAGAAGATCTGCACCGCGGCGTCAAGCATCTGCTGCTCGCGCACGGCGCGCGGTAACCGCTTGGTCCCACCGGCCATTACACAAGGGTAAGCAATCGGTGGACGCCAGGTGTCAACAGCGCGGGTTGGGCCCCTTCATGGCAGCCAACCGCAGCACCGATGCGTCGACGCTGGATATCGACAGCTCGCCGGCCGCCACGGCCTTCTCCAGCCGGTCGAGCACTGCGGGCACCTCACCGGTCGTGACCCACAACGCGTTGTCGGCGCCGGCCTGCAGGGCGCGCAGGGCAGCCTCGGCCACCCCGAATCGGTCGGAGATGGCCTGCATGGATGACAGGTCGTCGGTGAACACCGGACCGTTGAACGGCGGGCCGCCGTAATTGCCGGACCGCAGCAGCGCGTACGCCGCCGGGCTCAGGCTCGCCGGGTCGCTTCCGGTCAGCCCGGGCACCTGCATGTGCCCGACCATCACGCCGACGGGTGCCTGCGTGGTCAGCGTCCGATACGGCACCAGGTCGGTCTTCTGCAGCTCGGCGAGATCCGGCGTGGAGACGCTGCCGGTGTGCGAGTCGCCAGAGCCCGAGCCGTGGCCCGGGAAGTGCTTGAGCACCGGGAGCACCCCCGCATCGCGCAGCCCGCGAGCGTAGGCGCCGGCGAAATCGGTGACGACGGTCGGGTCCGAACCGAACGACCGGTCGCCGATCACCGTGGCGTCGGGGGCGCCGGTGACGTCGACCACGGGGGCGAAGTCGATGGTGATACCCATCCCGCGCATCTGCTGCCCACGCTTGAACGCGATGTCGTACACCTGCTCGGGGGTGTTGGTCTGCGCCAGCACCCGCGGGGACGGCTGGGAACCGATCAGCGGGGCCAGCCGCGACACCCGGCCGCCCTCCTCGTCGACGCTGACCGCCAGCGGCAGCGGGTTCGCCGCACCTGCGATGTCGGCCAACGATCCGTCGGAGAGCATCGACAGGTCCGTCCAGCTGCCGATCATGATGCCGCCGACATGGTGGCTGTCGACGACCGCGCGGGCGTCGGCCGCGCCGGTGACACCGACCATCAGCAATTGCGCGAGCTTGTCGCGGGTCGACATCGCCGAGAGCAACTGCTCGCCGGCTCCGCACGCGGGTGCCGCCGGCGCGTCGGGCAGCCGAGCCGGGGCGTTCGGCACGGCACTGGCCGCCTTCGTCAGTGGCGCCTCGGAGATGGCGGACGGGTCGGCGGGTTGCTCGCCGGGCGAACAGGCCACCACGAGCCCGGTCAGTGCCACCAGTGCGCAGAGCGTCCTGATCCGCGATGTCTTCCTCGATGTCAAGGCCATGGGCCTCGACACTAACGGCACTGGACGCTCAGTTCTATCTCCTGGTCGGCGAGCCGGGTCCGCTCGACCGCCGGAACACATGTTCATCTGCGGACATCGGCCGCGTGCTACTTTTGCCCCCATGGATCGGTTCCTCGTGCCCGCCGCCGCCAGCATCGTGGTCGGCCTGCTGCTGGGCGCGGCAGCCGTATTCGGCGTGACGCTGATGGTGCAGCAGGACAACAGGCCTCCTCTGCAAGCGGGCGATCCGGCGTCCTCGGTGCTCAACAGGGTCGAGTACGGCGACCGCAGCTGAGACCGCGCCGCTCCCGCGGCGTTGGCTGTGGGTGGCCGCTGCCGCGGCGCTGGTCCTGACTTTCGCCCAGTCACCCGGCCAGATTTCGCCCGACACCAAGCTCGACCTGACCGCGAATCCTCTGCGGTTTCTCACCCGCGCGTTCAACCTCTGGAACAGCGAGCTGCCGTTCGGGCAGGCCCAGAACCAGGCGTACGGCTATCTGTTTCCGCACGGCGCGTTCTTTCTGATCGGTGACGTCGTCGGGCTGCCCGGATGGGTGACTCAGCGGTTGTGGTGGGCGCTGCTGCTGGTCGTCGGGTTCTGGGGCGTGCTGCGGGTGGCCGAAGCTTTGAACATCGGCAGTCCGACGTCACGGGTGATCGCTGCGGTTGCCTATGCGCTGTCACCGCGGGTGCTGACCACGCTCGGAGCGATCTCCTCGGAGACGCTGCCGATGATGCTGGCGCCGTGGGTGCTGCTCCCGATGATCCTCGCGCTGCGCGGCGATCCGAGGGTGCGGGTGCTGGCCGCGAGGTCGGCGGTGGCGATCGCGTTGATGGGTGCGGTCAACGCGGTGGCCACACTCACCGGCTGCCTGTGCGCGGTCATCTGGTTGGCATGTCACCGCCCCACCCGACTGTGGTGGCGGTTCGCCGCATGGTGGGCGGCGGGTATCGCGCTGGCGGTGCTGTGGTGGGTGGTCGCGCTGGTGCTGTTGGGCCGGGTCAGTCCGCCGTTCCTCGACTTCATCGAATCCTCCGGCGTCACTACGCGGTGGATGTCGCTAACGGAGATGCTGCGCGGCACCGACGCGTGGACGCCGTTCGTCGCACCGAACGCGACGGCTGGCGCGTCGCTGGTTACCGGTTCGGTCGCGGTGTTGGCCACCACCCTGGTCGCGGCCGCCGGGCTCGCCGGGTTGGCGATGCGCACGATGCCGGCCCGCGGTCGGCTGATCACCATCCTGCTGACCGGTGTCACGCTGCTGGCGATCGGCTATTCCGGCGGACTGGGATCGCCGGTGGCACTGGAGGTTCAGGCGTTCCTGGACGCGTCCGGAACGCCGTTGCGCAATCTGCACAAGCTCGAACCGCTGCTGCGCCTGCCGCTGGCGTTGGGGTTGGCGCACCTGCTCGGCCGGATCCCGCTGCCGGGCAGTGCGCCGCGCTTGGAGTGGACGAGCGCGCTGGCCCACCCCGAACGCGACAAGCGGGTCGCCGTCGGGATCGTGGTGCTGGTCGCGCTGGCCGCCGGAACCTCGCTCGCGTGGACCGGACGGCTCACTCCGCCGGGCGCTTTCGACGCCATCCCGCAGTACTGGCACGACACCGCCGACTGGCTCGACGAACACAACACCGACGGCCGCGTCCTCGTTGCGCCCGGCGCGCCGTTCGCCACCCAGGTGTGGGGCAACAGCCACGACGAACCACTCCAGGTGCTCGGCGACAGCCCGTGGGGCGTGCGCGACTCGATTCCGCTGACGCCGCCGCAGACCATCCGCGCGCTGGACTCCGTGCAGCGGCTTTTCGCGACGGGCCGCCCGTCCGCGGGACTGGCCGATACCCTTGCCCGACAGGGCATTTCGTATGTGGTCGTGCGCAACGACCTCGACCCGGAGTCGTCGCGCTCGGCGCGGCCGCTGCTGGTGCACCGGGCCATCGACGGCTCGCCCGGCCTGGAGAAGGTCGCCCAGTTCGGCGATCCGGTGGGGGCCGGCACCCTGGCCGGTTTCGTCGCCGACAGCGGCCTGCGCCCCCGCTACCCCGCCGTCGAGATCTACCGCGTGCACGCCGAAACGCCGGTGACGCCGTACCTTGTCGACACCGAGAGGATGGCGCGCGTCGACGGTGCGCCCGAAGCCCTGCTCCGACTCGACGAACGCCGACGACTGCTCGGTCAGCCGCCGCTGGGCCCCATGCTGCTCACACAGGACGCCCGCGCGGCCGGCCTGTCCACTCCGGTCGTCACCGTCACCGACACCCCGCTCGCGCGGGAAACGGACTATGGCCGCGTCGACGACCACTCGTCGGCGATCCGCACGCCCGACGATGCCCGGCACACCCACAACAGGGTCATCGACTACCCTTCTCCCGGAGCCGATCTCGTCTACGGGCAGTGGAGCGGCGGCCGGGTCACGGTGTCGAGTTCGGCGGCCGATTCCACCGCGCTGCCCAACGTCGCACCCGCCGCGGGTGCGGCCGCGGCGATCGACGCCGACCCGTCAACGAGTTGGGTGTCCAACGCGCTGCAGTCGGCGATCGGGCAGTGGCTACAGGTCGACTTCGAACATCCGGTGACCAACGCGACGATCACCGTCACGCCCAGCGCCACGGCGGTCGGCGCGCAGATCCGCCGCATCGAGATCTCGACCGTCAACGGAACCAGCACCCTGCGTTTCGACGAGGCCGGTAAACCGTTGACCACGGCGCTGCCCTACGGGGAGTCGCCGTGGGTGCGGATCACCGCGGTCGCCACCGACGACGGGTCGCCCGGCGTGCAATTCGGCCTCACCGACATCGCCGTCACCCAGTACGACGCGAACGGCTTCGCCCATCCCGTCAGCCTGCGCCACACCGTCGCGGTGCCCGGACCTCCGCCGGATTCCACTGTGGCGCAATGGGACCTGGGCTCGGAGTTGCTCGGCCGATCGGGCTGTGCGGAAAGCCCGACGGGTATCAGGTGCGCCGCCGCGATGGCGCTGTCGCCCGAGGAGCCGGTGAACCTCAGCAGGACTCTGACGGTGCCGACGCCGATCGCGGTGACCCCGAAGGTGTGGGTGCGGGCCCGCCAGGGGCCCAAGCTGGCGGACCTGGTCGCAGCGCCGGGCGCCGCCCGCGCATTGGGCGACGCCGATCCGATCGACATACTGGGCTCGGCCTACGCGGCGGCCGACGGCGACCCCGGCACCGCGTGGACCGCCCCGCAACGCGTCGTGCAGCACCAGACGCCACCGACGCTGACGCTCAAACTGCCCCGGCGCAGCGAGGTCGCCGGGCTGCAGGTGACACCCAGTTCCTCTGAGCTGCCCGCACATCCGACGCTGCTGGCCATCGACCTCGGTGACGGGCCGCAGATCCGGCGGGTGGCCGGGGACGCGGGCGCGCAGGCCCTGAACCTCGAGCCGCGGGTCACCGACACCGTCACGGTGTCCATCCTCGTGTGGGACGATGTCATCGACCGCACGGCGCTCGGCTTCGACCAACTCAAGCCGCCGGGGCTGGCCGAGGTGACAGCGCTGGACATCCGGGGCGCGCCGATCGCGGCCGCCGATGCGGCGCGAAATCGGGACCGCACAATCGAACTGCCCTGCGGGCGTGGGCCGGTCATCGGTGTCGCCGGCCAGTTCATTCAGACCTCGCTCACCACGACCGTCGGCGCCCTGCTCGACGGCGCGCCCGTCGAGGCGCAACCGTGCCGACGCGAACCGATTCTGCTGCCCTCTGGTCAGCAGGAGCTGGTGATCAGCCCGGGTGCCGCGTTCATCGTCGACGGTGCGCAACTGTCCGGACCGCTGGCCCGCGAGATACGCCCGGCGCCAACGACACCCGCTCGGACCGGTGCATGGGGCGCGGACCGGCGGGAGGTGAGCGTCGCGCCGTCTCCGGCGTCGCGGGTGCTCGTCGTGCCCGAAAGCATCAACCCCGGGTGGGTCGCACACGACAGCGACGGGACCGCACTGACGCCGATCACCGTGAACGGCTGGCAGCAGGGTTGGGTGCTGCCCCCGGGAACGTCGGGGCCGGTCACGCTGACCTTCCCGTCGAACGGGCCCTACCGCGTCGGCCTGATCGGCGGGTTGGCGCTGCTGCCGATACTCGCGCTGCTGGCGTTCCTCCCGGTGCGCAGACGCCAGCCACCCCTTGACGCCGTGCCGGTGTGGCGGCCGCACGCGATCGCGTTGGCCGCCGCGCTTGCTGTCGGAGCGGCGATCTCCGGGCTGGCGGGTGTCGTGGTGGTCGGCGTCGCGTTGGGCGTTCGCCGCCTACTTCGCGACCGCGAAAAGCTTTGCGAAGCAACTACTGTCGGCATATCGGCCGGTGGACTGATTCTGGCCGGCGCGGTACTGAGCCAGAACCCGTGGCGATCGGTCGACGGCTACGTCGGACATTCGTGGGGGGTGCAGCTGCTGGCGTTGGTGTCGGTCGCCGCCGTCGCCGCCTCGACCGTGCCGGTGAGCGCGGACAAGCGGGTCAGTTGACGGCGATCAGGTGCACGAGCGTGGACTCGCCGATGACGAACTTGTCGACCGCCTGCTCGACGAGCAGGTCCTGCCGGGTCTGACGGGTCATGTGCTGGTGCAGATGCTCATCCCACGACCGCACGACGAACGCCTCGACGAACGTGTTGGGCGATTCGCCGCTGCGGAACAGCCGCCACTGCACCGCACCGGTGCGCTGTCGCGAGCGCCTCACCCTTTCCATCGCCGCGACGAAGGCCTCCTCGTTCTCCGCCGCGACGCGATAGCTCTTCAGCACCACAACCGGTCCATCGGGTGGTGCGGGTTCGAACACCAGCGCCGGCTCCGGCCAGTGCGCTGACGGTTCCACGTCCAGATCGCCGGTGCCCCGGTGCAGCGGCCACCACAGCACCGACACCGCGCAGGCAGCCAGCAGCCCCGCACTGATCAACAGCGCCGTCACACTGGTGGTGGCGCCGGCCACCAGGCCCCATACCAGCGAGCCGATCGCCTGCCCGCCCATGAAAACCAACTGGTAGACCGACAGCCCGCGCGCCCGCACCCAGGCCGGAAGGCTCAGCTGCATAGACGCATTGAGCGTCGACAAGGTGAGCAGCCAGCACAGCCCGCCGAGCAGCATCGCGACGACGACCACCGCCAACACCGGCACCAGTGCCAGCACCACGGTGGCGATCGCGAAACCGACCGCGCCGCCGGTGAGAAGCGCGTTGCGCCCGAACGCCGTCTGCAGCCGCGACAAAAACGTCGCACCGCACACCGCTCCGACCCCCAGCGCGCCCAACAGCACGCCGTATCCCGCCGACGACAGGCTCAGTTGCCGGCTGGCGATGACGGCGAGCAAACCCCACAGTGCGCTGGCCGGCGCGATGAACAGCAGCGCGCGCAACAGGATGCGCCGCACCACCGGTGAACTCCGGATGAATCGCCCACCGGCGCTCAGCGCTGACAACGGTCTCTCGGTCGGCAGCAACCGTTGCGCGGCCGGGCGGCGCCAGACCACCAGCGCCCCGACGATGCCGACGAACGAGACCGCGTTCAACGCGAAAACCAGCGTGGGCCCCGACAGCGACACCAGCGCGCCCGCGATCGCCGGCCCGATCGCCCGGGCGCCGTTCATGGCCAGGCTGGTCAGCGCAGCAGCGGCCGGGATCTGTTCGCGGGGAACGAGTTCGGGCTGGATCGCCTGCCACGCCGGTGCGGTCAGCGCCTGACCGCAGCCGATCAGGAACAGCAGGATCAGCAACACCGCCGGGGTGGCCAGACCGACGCCCGTCAACGCCGCCAGCAGCGAGACGCCGGCCGCCATCGCCGACTGGGTGGCGATCAGCAGCCGTCGCCGGTCGACGAGGTCGGCCAGCACACCGGAGGGCAGGGCGAGCAGCATCACCGGCAACGCCGTCGCCGTCTGCACCAGCGGCACCAGCACAGCCGCGCCGGGATCGGCGACCAGCATCCACTGCGCGCCGACCGTCTGCATCCAGGTACCGAGGTTCGACACGAACTGCGCGATCCACAGCGCACGGTAGATCGGCGAGGACAGCGGCGCCCACGCCGACGGCGCGGCGTGGACAGTGGACGATGCCGCCATGCGGTTGTGGCCTTTCTGTATGAACAGTTCTCAAGTACCCGATTGACCGATCGCTATCTCGTAGCATCGGCCGAGTGCCGCAGCTGAACACCGCCCGCGGGGCGATCGACCGGAGATCTGGGCGTCACGCTCATGCACGAGCACGTCTTCATCCAGTCCCCCGACATCTCGGCCAACTATCCCGAAGTCTGGGGCGACGAGGGCAAACGCGAGGCCGACGCCGTCGTCCGCCTCAACGAGCTCAAGTCGCGCGGCGTCGACAGCATCGTCGACCTCACGGTGATCGGAATGGGGCGCTACATCCCGCGCATCGAGCGCATCGCCGCGCAGACGGACATCAACATCGTCGTGGCGACCGGCGTGTACACCTACAACGACGTGCCGATGTTCTTCCACTTCAGCGGGCCGGACACCCCGCTCGGCGAGCCGATGGTCGAGATGTTCGTGCGTGACATCACCACCGGTATCGCAGGAACCGGTGTCAAGGCGGCGATCCTCAAATGCGCCACCGACGAACCCGGTGTGACCCCGGGTGTCGAGCGGGTCCTGCGGGCGGTCGCGCAAGCCCACCGGGAAACCGGCGTACCCATTTCGACCCACACCCATGCCGCGACGAAGCGCGGCCTGGATCAGCAAGCCATCTTCACCGAGGAGGGCGTCGACCTCTCGCGCGTGGTGATCGGTCACTCGGGCGACACCACCGATCTCGACTACCTGGAAGAGCTCATCGGCAACGGCTCCTACATCGGGATGGACCGGTTCGGTGTGGACGTGTTCCTCGGATTCGAAGACCGGGTGGACACCGTCGCGAAGATGTGCGAGCGCGGGCATGCCGACAAGATGGTGCTGTCGCATGACGCGTCCTGTTTCATCGACTGGTTACCGGAAGCGCTTGTCCCGGCGACCATGCCGAACTGGCACTATCTGCACATCCACAACGACGTGATCCCCGCACTCAAGCAGCGGGGTGTGACCGACGAGCACCTGACCACGATGCTCGTCGACAACCCGCGCCGGATCTTCGAGACCCGGGGCGGCTACTGAGATGACCGGACCGATCCCACCGATCGGGACCCAGGTGTCGCTTCTCGCCGCGGCCGCACCCGACGCACCGGCGGCGACCTGCGAGGGCGTCACGATCACGCGGGGTGAGCTCGACAAGTCGACCAACAGGCTCGCCCGCGCCTACGCCGAACTCGGTGTCCGGCAAGGTGATTACGTCACCGTGGTGCTGCCGAACTCGATCGCGTGGGTGCAGGCGGTGCTCGCGACGTGGAAGCTCGGCGCCGTTCCGCAGCCGCTCTCGCCGCGGCTGCCCGACGCCGAACTCGCCGCGTTACTCGAGCTCAAGCCGCGGGCGCTGCTGGTGGGCCGTGACGACCCGACCGGCCAGACACCCAGCGTGCCAACGGGTTACGTACCCGACGATGGGCTGTCGGATGCGCCGCTGCCCGAGGCGGTGTCGCCGGTGTTCAAGGCGATGGCCTCCGGCGGGAGCACCGGCAGGCCGAAGCTGATCGAATCCGGTGGCGACGGCCGATTCCCGCCGGCCGCCGGGTACCCGCTCGGCGCGCAGGAGGGCGACGTCAACTTGCTGTCGGTGCCGCTGAGCCACAACACCGGTTTCACCACGTTCGCGATCGGCCTGGTGCAGGGCCATCACCTGGTGCTGATGCCGAGGTTCGAACCGCACGAGTTCCTGCGTCTTGTGGCCGAGCACCGGGTGACGTTCCTGACGACGGTGCCCACGATCATGCAGCGGCTGCTGCCGATCTACCGGGCGAACCCCGACGCCTACGACCTGTCGTCGATCCGGCGGTTCTGGCATGTGGCCTCGGTCTGCCCGCCGACCGTCAAGCAGGCGTGGATCGACATCCTGGGTCCGGCCGCAGTCTGGGAGTTGTACGGCGGCACCGAGTTACAGGCGCTGACGTTCATCTCCGGCGACCAGTGGCTGACGCACCCGGGTTCGGTCGGCGTCGTCGTTGCCGGGGAGATGAAGGTGCTCGACGACGACGGCAACGAGTGTCCGCCGGGGGTCGCCGGCGAGATCTACATGCGCCCGTCGCCGGGTAGCGCGCCGACCTACCGCTATGTCGGCGCGACCGCGAAGTCCCGCGACGGCTGGGACTCGTTGGGCGATCTGGGCTATTTCGACGAAGACGGCTTCCTCTATCTCAACGACCGTCGCGTCGACATGTTCACCGTCGGCGGCCGCAACGTCTACCCCGCCGAGATCGAGTCGGCGCTGGCCGAACACCCGGCAGTGCTGTCGTGTCTGGTCGTGGGTGTTCCCGACCCCGACTTCGCGGACCTCGGCCAGGTGCCGCATGCGCTCGTGCAGGCCGATGGTGATCTCGACGAGGCGACCGTCATCGCGTTCCTCTCGGAGCGCCTCGAGCGCCACAAGGTGCCACGCACGGTCGAGTTCACCGATGTGCCGTTGCGCGATGATGCGGGCAAGGCGCGTCGCTCCGCGGTGCGCGAGGAGGTCATCGCGCGGCGGGCCGCGCAAACCAGCTAGCGCGCGACGGGCTCAGGCGCGCCGCTGACCGACGAGTCCAGCGCCGGTACCGGGCGTTCGTGACGAAACTCCCACCGCCGCAACGCCGTCCGGCACGGCGACTCCACCAGCGCGTAGCTGACCGCGGCGATCGCGAACCCGAACACCACCGTCAGCACCAGCACCACCGGCATGTGCCCGTTGAACGCGAACTCGCCGATCACCGGGAACACCATCGCCAGCGCGGCAAGGTGCCAGATGAACAGCCCGTAGGACCACCGGCCCAACGTCACCATCGTCGTGTTGCCGAGAAGTCGGTGCGAGGTGTCGGGGCGGTCGAGCACCAGCGGGGCCACCAGCGCGGCGGCGACCACCGTGCCCATCGCGATCTTGACGGTGAACTGGCTGACCGTGCCCGGGGTGAGCCCCTCGGGGCCCGCGATCGGTGACGCCGCGACCAGAAAGGCGGCCACCGCAATGACCGCCATCAGCACCCGCCGCCGCGCTAGGCGGTGCGGCCATCCGACCGGCGCCACCGTCAACTCGGCGAGCAGCATGCCCGCGGCGAACCAGGAGAAGAAGGCGGGCGGCCAGTTCAGGTGGTTGACGCCGGCGGACGTGGCGATCGGCAGCACCGCCCATCCGAGGCTGGCGACCGCTGCGACCCCGATGACGGAAATCCGGGCGCGCACCGGCACCCGTCGCACCAGCAGCGCGAGCAGCGGTAGCGCGAGATAGAACGCCACCTCGACCGACAGGCTCCACATCTGCGTCAGCCCCGAGGTCAAGGTGAGCGGCACGTAGATCTGGGTGAGGGTGAGGTTGGCCAGCCACACGGTCAGGTCGGCCTTCGCATCGGGCAGCAGCGACAGGATCACCACCACCGCAACCAGGTAGCCGGGCATGATGCGGACGATCCGCGAGCGCAGGTAATGGCCGGTCGGCGGAATCGGCCGCAGCCCGCGCGCGGCCGCGGCATGCCCGCGCCACAGCAGGAAGCCCGACAGCGCGAAGAACACCGCGACCGCGAGGTCGAAGCGGCCGAACAGCCGGCCGCTGATGCCGCCGGTGTGGCCGGTCTGAAAGGCCACGTGGGTGACGACGACGCCGACCGCCGCGCAGGCCCGCATGCCTTCGACGGCAGGCAGGAATCCGCGAGTGCCGCCGACTTCCTCCACGTTTCCGATGCTGCCCACGGCAATCAGTGTGCCGGGACGATCGAAACCCGCTGAATACGGGTAGTCCGGGGCCGCGGGTAGATGCGCTCGGACTAAACGACGACCTTAAATTGTGCTGTTAGGGTCAAACGGGTTTTTGCGGGCGTACCACCGGGTGAAGCCGCGGACGCGAGGAGCGGGATATGGGAGGCACGGTTTGAACCGCGCAGTGGCGCTGCGTATTGCGGCGTGCGGGATCCTGGGGCTGGGTGCCGCCCTACTGATCGCCGCGCTGTTGCTGTCCACCTACACCCACAGCAAGATCGCCAAGATCCCGCTGGACCTCGATGCCACGCTGATCAGCGACGGCACCGGGACGGCGTTCGACCCGGCATCGCTCAACGCGGCCAAATTCGTCATCGACCGCGACGTGCCGATGGCGATGCAGGAGCAGATCTCGGTGGAGTCCCCGTCGAACGCCGACGTGGTGACGCTGCAGGTCGGCAGCACGCTGCGCCGAACCGACAAACAACAGGACACCGGGCTGCTGCTGGCGCTGGTCGACACCGTGACCGTCAACCGCAGTACGGCCGAAGCGGTGTCCAGCGAGAGCAACCCGGGCGGCGCGGTGCAGAAGCCGCGCGCCATCAACGATGACAAGCCGCCGACCAACATCGCGCTGCCGCACGAGGGGCTGGCCTACCGGTTCCCCTTCGACACGGAGAAGAAGACCTACTCGGTGTTCGACCCGATCGCGCAGAAGGCGTTCGACGCCAACTACGAGGGCGAAGAAGACGTCAACGGCATGAAGACCTACCGGTTCAGCCAGAACGTCGGCTACGACGCGGACGGCAAGCTGGTCGAGCCGGTGAAGTACGCCTCGCTCTACGAAGACGACGCCGACAGCGAGGTCACTGCGCGCGCGGCGATGTGGGGTGTGCCCGGTGAGCCCGACGAGCCGATCACGATGTCGCGGTACTACGCCGCGCAGCGCACCTTCTGGGTCGATCCGGTGTCCGGGACCATCGTCAAGAAGGACGAGCACGGCTACCACTACTACGCCCGCGAGCCGCTCAAGCCCGAGGTGACGTTCGTCGACTACAAGGTCTCGTACAACGAGGAGACCGTCGAATCCCAGGTCGCCAGCGCCAGCGACGAGCGCGACCGGGTCGCGCTGTGGGGCCGCATCCTGCCGATCACGTTCACCGCGATGGGCCTGGTGCTACTGGTCGGCGGCGCGCTGCTCGGCTCGTTCAGCCTGCGCGCGGAGTCGGCGCTGATCGATCCCGGGCTTGACGAGGCCGACCACGGGTTCTTCGACACTCAGGGCATCAAGGTGCCCGGCGCGGAAGCCAAGACCGAGAAGATACCGACGTCCAGACCACCCGACCTGCCCCCGGACAGACCGGTCTGATCACGCGTTTGGCCGCGCCGTTGCGGGCGCAGTCGCTGGTCGCGCCGGCTTATGCGCTGGTGCTCGTCCTCGCCGTGACGGCGCCCCTGCTCGCACCTGGGTACCTACTGTTGCGTGACGCGGTGTCGACGCCGCGTTCCTATCTGTCCGACGCCGCGCTGGGGTTGTCCGAGGCGGCACCGCGGGCGCTGCCGCAGGACTTCTTTGTGGCAGTCGCGTCGTCGGTCGTCGACGGCGCAGTGGTGGTCAAATCGCTGCTGATCGCCGGATTGTGGCTGGCGGGCTGGGGCGCGGCCCGCCTGGCCGCCGCGGTGGTGCCCGAGTCGGGGGTGGCCGGTCAGTGCGTGGCGACGACGATCGCGGTGTGGAACCCGTATGTCGCCGAACGCCTTCTGCAGGGCCACTGGAGCCTTCTCGTCGGCTACGGATGCCTGCCGTGGGTGGCCGCCGCGATGCTCGGGATGCGGGCT
This sequence comes from Mycolicibacterium celeriflavum, assembly GCF_010731795.1. Classification (NCBI taxonomy): domain Bacteria; kingdom Bacillati; phylum Actinomycetota; class Actinomycetes; order Mycobacteriales; family Mycobacteriaceae; genus Mycobacterium; species Mycolicibacterium celeriflavum. Next base: position 3,068,796 of record NZ_AP022591.1, read on the forward strand.
CGGCCGTCGTGGTCGGCGGGGGCAGGTCTGGTGTTCTGGATTGCGCTGGCCGGGCTGACGCCGACCGGGCTGATGCTGGCCGCGACCGTCGCGCTGGTCTGCGTCTTCGCGCCCGGCGACGGATGGTCGCGGTGGCGGTGCGCGGGGCTTGGGCTGGCGGTGGCGGTCGTCGCGGCGCTGCCCTGGCTGGTCGCGGCGACGGTGGCGCAGTCGTTGGAGTCGTCGCAGGCCGAGGGTGTCGCTGCGTTCGCGGCGCGGGCGGAGCCGGGCCTCGGGACCCTGGTCACCCTGGCCGGGCTGGGCGGCATCTGGAACGGAGAAGCGGTGCCCGCCTCGCGCACAACGCTTTTCGCAGTCGTCGGCACCGCGGTGTTGCTCGGCGTGGTGGCGTTGGGTCTGCCGGTCGTGCTGCGTCGACCTGCGTCGGTGCCGCTGCTGGCCCTGGCCGCGGTCGCGGTGGTGGTGCCCGCGCTGATGGCCACCGGGCCGGGGCTCGCCGTCGTCGAGGCCGCGATCCGCGCGCTGCCGGGACTCGGGGTGGTACGCGACGCGCAGAAGTGGGTGGCGTTGGCGGTGCCCGGTTACGCGCTGGCCGGGGCGGCGGCGGTGCTCACCGCGCGCCGTTGGTCGCCGGGCGCGGTGGCCGCGCTGGTGTGCTGCGCGGCGCTCATCGCGACGCTGCCGGACATGGCATGGGGGGTGGGCGGCAAGGTTGCGCCGGTGCAGTACCCGCCGGGCTGGGCGAAGGTGGCCGCGATGATCAACACCGATCCGCGCCCCGTCGCCGTTCTGCCGGTTGGCAGCATGCGGCTGTTCGACTGGGCGGGTGACGCGCCCGTGCTCGACCCGTTGCCGCGCTGGGTTCGCGCGGAGGTGCTGAGCACCGGCGACCTCGAGATCGGCGGCCAGATCATCCACGGGGAGGGGCAACGGGCGCGCGAGGTGCAGGAAATCCTTGTCGAGGGCGCCGATCGCGACGCGTTGGCCGATGCCGGCGTCGGATGGGTCGTTGTGGAATCAAGCGGCGTCGAATCCGGCTTTCCGACAACGCATTTGCCGCTACCCGTGGCGTATACCGACGACGACCTCACGCTGTACCGGGTCGGTGGCTCGTCGCCACCGGCCGACGGGCGCGGCGTCGTGCTGGCCGCTCACATCGCGTGGCTGGCGCTGCTCCTCGTCGGTGGCGGCGTCGCACTCGTCACGGCGGTTAGAGGCCGTCAGGGCCGTTGAAGTCTCGTTGATTCAACCGAGATGCCCTCGTCGACGAGGGCGCCTGCATATTGACAGCAATGCAGCTAAACTGCAGGGATGGTTGCCATCACTATCCGTGACATCCCCGACGACGTGCGCGATGAGTTGGCTGTTCGGGCGGCCAGGTCCGGGAAGTCGCTTCAGGAATACCTGCGCGGAATGCTTGTCGAAACCGCCGCCAAACCGACGGTGCAGGACACTCTTGCCCGGGCACGAGCGCGCGTTGCTGCAACCGGAAGCCGACTCGACGCGGCGACGATCCTCGCCGACAAAGATGCGGAGAAGCGTTGAGATTGCGCGTCGTCTGCGATGCCTCCACGATCCTGGCCGCTCTACTGGACTCCGGCGATGACGGTCGATGGGCCACCGCCAAGATCAGCGAAGGAGATCTCTACGCCCCGACCTTTCTGCCGTTCGAGTGTGCCAACGTCATGCGACGACAAGAACTCGCCGGAACGATCACGCCCGACCAAGCCGTACAAGCGCACACCGACCTTCTCGACCTGGCGATCGAGTATTGGCCCTACGACTTGCTTGCCGATCGAATCTGGGAACTCCGGGAGAATCTGTCCAGCTACGACGCGGCATATGTCGCACTAGCCGAGACGCTGGACGCGACCGTCATCACCCTGGACCGTCGTATCCGCGGTGCGCCGCGCCTGAAGTGCGAGATCGACACGCCGCCTCTACCTACACGACGCCGCTGACGTACTGGCCGCGGTGCACCGCTTCGAGCACCGTGCGCATGGCGGCGGCGCTCTGCTGCCAGGAGAATTCACCGCAGCGCACATGCGCTTTGGTTCCGAGTTGCTCGCGCAGCACCCGATCGGACAGCAGCTCATCCAGGCCGTCGACCAGCCCGTCGAAGTCGTCGACCAAGAGGCCGGTCACCCCGTCGACGATCGAATCGGTCAACCCGCCTGAGGACCGGTAGCCGATCGTGGGTACCGAATGCTGACCGGCCTCGATGACCGCCAACGCCCAACCCTCTTTGCGCGAAGGCAACACATGCACCCAGGACCGCTGCAGCACATGATGTTTCGCCTCGTCGTCGATGTGTCCGTGAAACGTCACCGCGTCGGAGATACCGAGCAGCGCGGCGTGCTCGACGAGTCGCTGCTCCCACCAACCGCCGCCGACGATGTCGAGCGTCAGACCTGCAATGCGGGGCCGCAGCGCCGCGACGGCTTCGAGTGCGTCCTCAATCTGCTTGTGCGGCACCAATCGTGACAACACCGCGACCCGGGGCGTCGACGCGCGCGCAACGGTCAACGTCGAGGCCGGCGCCTCGTCGAGCCCGTTGCGCACCACCGCGATCTGACTGGGACGCACGCCCAACGTCGCCAGATCGCGCGCCGACGGCAGCGACACCGTGACGTACTGGTTGCGCCGGTGCGTCCGCGGCGACAGCTTCGATTCGACGAACCAACCGATCCGACCGATGACCGCGCCTGCGACCGGCCACTGCTCGCGGTGGCAGTGGTGCACGAGCACAGCGACGCGACGCCCGTAGGCGAGACGGGCCATGAACGGGATGCCGTTCTGCGTGTCGATCACCACGTCGGGCTTCACGCGCCGCAGCGGCCCGAGCCCGATGCGGGCCAACACCATCGCCAACCCCGCCCAGATGTAGACGGTGTAGCGCCCGCCGCCACGGCTGACCCGTACCCCGTCGACGACCTCGCGTCGCGGCGCCCCCGGATAGCGGGCGGTGCGCAGCGTGACCTCGACGCCCGAAGCGACCAACTGGGCGCCGATGCGCTGCAGGTAGGCCTCGCTGCCGCCGCCCTGCGGGTGGCCGGTGTCGCGCCAGCAGAGCAGCAACACCGATTTGAGGGGACGGGCAGACATCCGCCCCAGCCTAATGGCTGCGTAGGGTCGCGCTGTGGTCACGGACCTGTTCGCTCGCCGCGCGACGCTGTCGCGGTCGCTGCGCCTGCTGAGCGAATTCCGGTTCGAGCAGCGTGACCCGGCCCGGTTCTACGGCGCGCTCGCCGAGGACACCGCCACGATGGTGGCCGACCTGTGGCACGGCGTCGACGGCTCGTCACCGGAAGGCCGTACTGTGCTCGACGTCGGCGGCGGGCCAGGCTACTTTTCGGAGACTTTCCGCGACAAGGGATTTCGGTATATCGGCGTGGAACCCGATCCGGCCGAGATGCACGGCGGTCCCGCCACGACGACGGCGGCCACGTATGTGCGGGCGTCCGGGATGGCGTTGCCGTTCGCTGACGCCAGCGTCGACATCTGCCTGTCGTCGAACGTCGCCGAGCACGTGCCGCAGCCATGGCGGATGGGGCGGGAGATGCTGCGGGTCACCAGGCCGGGCGGGTTGGTGGTGCTGTCGTACACCGTGTGGCTGGGCCCGTTCGGCGGCCACGAGACCGGGCTGTGGCACTACCTCGGCGGCGCCCGCGCGGCGCGCAGATACACCCGCAAGCACGGCCATCCGGCGAAGAACAACTACGGCTCGTCACTGTTCGCGGTGTCGGCAGCCGACGGGTTGCAGTGGGCGGCGAGCACCGGAGCCCTGGTCGCTGCTTTCCCCCGCTACCACCCGCGATGGGCGTGGTCGCTGACGAACGTCCCGGTGCTCCGAGAGTTCCTGGTGAGCAATCTGGTGCTGGTCCTGCGGCCGCCGACTGGAACAGGTTCTACTTTCGCCGCTTCGTAGGTAGTGTGACGGGCATGACACAGAGCACCACGTTTCGGACCGAATGGGACAAGCTGTTCATCGGCGGCAAGTGGGTAGAGCCGTCGTCGTTTGAGGTCATCGAGGTGCATTCGCCGGCGACCGGCGAGCTCGTCGGCAAGGTGCCGCTGGCCAAGGAGGCCGACGTCGACGCCGCCTGCGCAGCCGCCCGTAAGGCGTTCGACGAGGGCCCGTGGCCGCAGATGTCGCCGCAGGAGCGCGCGGCCGTGATCGGCGCCGCCACCAAACTGATGGAGGAGCGCGGCGACGAGCTGAAGTTCCTGCTGGCCGCCGAGACCGGCCAGCCGCAGACGATCGTCGACATGATGCAGTACGGCGCCGCGATGTCGGCGTTCCAGTACTACGCGGGCGCCGCGGACAAGTTCGCCTGGAAAGAGATCCGCGACGGCATCTACGGCCAGACGCTGGTCGTGCGGGAGCCGATCGGCGTCGTCGGCGCCATCACCGCCTGGAACGTGCCGTTCTTCCTGGCGGCCAACAAGCTCGGGCCTGCGCTGATCGCCGGCTGCACCATCGTGCTCAAGCCCGCCGCCGAGACGCCGCTGTCGGTGTTCGCGATGGCCGAGATGTTCGCCGAGGCGGGCCTTCCCGAGGGTGTGCTGTCGATCGTCCCCGGCGCCGCGGAGACCGGCCGCGCGTTGACCGCCAACCCCGAAATCGACAAGTACACGTTCACCGGCAGCTCGGCGGTCGGCAAGGAGGTCGCCAAGATCGCCGCCGAGCGGCTCAAGCCCTGCACGCTGGAGCTGGGCGGCAAGTCGGCGGCCATCATCCTCGAGGACGCCGATCTCGACTCGACGCTGCCGATGCTCGGCTTCTCCGGCGTGATGAACAGCGGCCAGGCCTGCGTCGCACAGACCCGCATCCTCGCGCCGCGGTCGCGCTATGACGAGGTCGTCGAGAAGATCGCCAACTTCATCTCGGCGATGCCGGTCGGGCTGCCCGACGACCCGAACGCCGCGATCGGCCCGCTGATCAGCGAGAAGCAGCGCGAACGCGTCGAGGGCTACATCAAGAAGGGCGTCGACGAGGGCGCACGGCTGGTCACTGGCGGCGGGCGCCCCGAGGGGCTGGACAGCGGTTGGTTCGTACAGCCGACGGTGTTCGCCGACGTCGACAACTCGATGACGATCGCCCAGGAGGAGATCTTCGGGCCCGTGCTGGCGGTGATCCCCTACGAGACCGAAGAGGACGCGATCCGCATCGCCAACGACTCGGTCTACGGGCTGGCCGGCAGCGTGTGGACCACCGACAACAAGAAGGCCCTCGAAATCGCCTCGAAGATCCGCACCGGCACCTACGCGGTCAACATGTACGCGTTCGATCCGGGCGCGCCGTTCGGCGGCTACAAGAACTCAGGTATCGGCCGTGAGAACGGCCCCGAGGGCATCGAGGCCTACGTCGAGCACAAGAGCGTGCTGCTGCCGTTCGGCTACACCCCCGAGGACTGACGCTTCAGAACGCGGCTTCGGGTAGATCCATCACCTCGAGGCCGACCTTCTCGACGATGCGACGCCGGGCGCTCAACGGCGGCAACATGTTCTTGGCGAAGAAGTTTGCGGCGGCGACCTTGCCGGTGTAGTACGCGCGGTCGCTGTCGGATACGTCGCCGTCCATGGCCGCCAGCGCGATCTCGGCCTGGCGCAACAGCAACCAGCCGATGAACAGGTCGCCGACCGCGAGCAGGAACGGCACCGACTCCAGACCGACGCGGTACAACTCGCGCGGGTTCTCCTGCGCGGAGATCAGGTACCCGGTCAGCGTGGCCGTCATGGCCTGCACGTCCTGCAGCGCAGCGGCCAGCAGGGCGCGGCCCTCGGCGAGCTCGGCACGCGCGGTGTCGCTGGCGATGAACCGCTGGATCTGGTCGGACACGTGCGTCAATGCCGTGCCTTGGTCACGGGCGATCTTGCGAAAGAAGAAGTCCTGCGCCTGGATCGCGGTGGTGCCCTCGTAGAGCGAGTCGATCTTGGCATCGCGGATGTACTGCTCGATCGGATAGTCCTGAAGGAAGCCCGAACCGCCCAGCGTCTGCAGCGATTCGGTCAGACACTGGTATGCGCGCTCGGATCCCACGCCTTTGACGATCGGCAGCAGCAGATCGTTGACGCGGTCGGCCATCTCGGCGTCGGCACCGGAGACGATCTGCGCGACGACGCTGTCCTGGTGGGCTGCCGTGTAGAGGTAGAGCGCCCGCAGCCCTTCGGCATAGGACTTCTGCGTCAGCAGCGCCCGTCGCACATCGGGGTGGTGCACGATCGTCACCCGCGGGGCGTTCTTGTCGGTCATCTGGGTCATGTCGGCGCCCTGCACCCGGGTCTTCGCGTAGTCCAGCGCGTTGAGGTAGCCGGTCGAGAGGGTGGCAATCGCCTTGGTGCCCACCATCATTCGGGCGTATTCGATGACTTTGAACATCTGGGCGATGCCGTTGTGGGTGTCGTTGACCAGCCAGCCCACCGCCGGCACGCCGTGTTGGCCGAACGTCAGCTCGCACGTTGCCGACACCTTCAGCCCCATCTTGTGTTCGAGGCCGGTGACGAAGACTCCGTTGCGTTCGCCGATTTCACCGCTGTCGGGGTCGAAGTGGTACTTCGGCACGACGAACAGGCTCAGCCCCTTGGTGCCCGGCCCGGCGCCCTCAGGCCGGGCCAGCACCAGATGCATGATGTTCTCGAACAGGTCGTCGGTGTCGCCGTTGGTGATGAACCGCTTCACCCCGTCGAGATGCCAGGTCCCGTCGGGCTGCTGGACGGCCTTGGTGCGGCCGGCGCCGACGTCCGATCCCGCATCGGGTTCGGTGAGCACCATCGTCGCGGCCCAGTTGCGATCCACCATCAACTCCGCCCAGTGGCGCTGTTGCTCGTTGCCGATGCCGTTGAGGATGTGGGCCATCGTCGATCCGGCGTGGTAGATGAACACCGCCGGTTGGGCGCCCAGCGGCAACTCGTTGATCGCCCACTCCACGACTGCCGGGGCGGGCACTCCGCCGATCTCCTCGGCCATTCCGACGCGGAACCACTCGCCCTGATGCCAAGCCCGGAACGACTTCTTGAACACTTCGGGCAGGGTCACCTCGTGGGTGGCCGGGTCGAAAGTCGGCGGATGCCGATCGGACTCGGCGAAGGACTCGGCGACCGGACCCTCGGCCAGGCGGGCGGCCTCGTCGAGCATCTGCCGCACCGACTCGCCGTCGAGGTCACCGAACTCGCCGGTCGCCAGCGCCTTGTCGAGGTCGAGTACCTCGAAGAGGTTGAACTCGAGATCGCGCACGTTGCTTCGATAGTGGCTCATGACGAGCGCCTTTCACTCTCGGCGTCGAGGCCGAGCGTAGCCGTCCGGTCAGGCGCTGACCTGCACTTCGCGTGGAGAGCGAGAGGCGGGCGAAATTATGCCGTAGGCCATAATCAACGGTCTTGACTTTGCGCACGGGCACCCAGCGCCCGTCCGCTACCTGCGCACGCTCCTGTCGATTGTGATGTGGAATACAACCATTGCCTCGTTGTGTTGCTGGTTTTATGCTGTTTGTCATAAACAGGGAGGCGCCCGATGTGGGTCATTGAGGTCAACTTCGCCGGCCCACCGCTTCACGCATCACGTGCATGACCGCCGTCGGCCGGTCTTCCGGTTCAGCCCACGTGCCCACGGTTGGCGTCCGGCGCTGATGCGTCGCACACGCGCAGCCTGACCACTCCCCTGGAGGTAGTCCTGTCAGCCGCTCCGACCAAGACCACCAGCAAGCGGGTTTCGACCCGCACCAAGATGTTGATCAGCGCGGCCGAGGTGCTGCGGGAACGCGGTGCTGCCGGCCTCACCATCGACGAGGTGCTGGCCCGCAGCGGCGCACCGCGCGGCTCGGTCTACTACCACTTTCCGGCGGGCCGTAACCAGATACTGACCGAGGCCCTTCAATACGCCGGTGAGGCGATCACCGAGGTCATCGACGAGGCCGCGACCAAGGGCGGCATGTATCTGGTGCGCAAGTTCGTGGCGTTCTGGAACGAGCTGCTCGTGGAAAGCGATTTCGTCGCGGGCTGTCCGGTGGTGGCGGCGGCGATCGGGTCGGCCGACGACGAGCCCCGGTTGACGACCGTCGCCGGCAGCATCTTCGGCCACTGGCGCGATGCGCTGACGCGCGCGTTCGTCTCCGACGGTTTCGACCAGACCGACGCGGCCTCACTCGCGATCACGTGCATCGCCGCGCTGGAGGGGGCGGTGGTGCTGTGCCGATCCACCCGCACGGTGGACCCGCTGCGCGACGTCGCAGAGCAGCTCGAATTCCTCATCAGATCAAGGGAATTCATTCGTCGCTATGGTGTTCCGGACCGGCGCTAGGCCGTTCGCCACCGGGCGCAGACGAACTCCCTGTTGACCGCCGCCTCGACCAGAGTCCATTCCGAACGCACCGGCAACACCGGTGAGCCCGCGCCGAGCGAACACGGCGCGTAGCTCACGACCATCTCGTCGATCAGGCCCGCCGACACGAACTGCCCGGCGATGTCACCTCCGCCGACGACCCAGACATCCTTTCCGGCTGCGGCCGCGACCAATTCGGGGTGTAGGTCGGCGACGTCGCCGGCAAAGGTCCGCACCGGGTGCCCGCGCTCGACGATGTGCTGTCGTCGCGTCATCACCCAGGACGGTTGCTCGTACATCCAGTCGCCCGGATGGTTACGCACGATCCATTCGTAGGTTGTCGAGCCCATCACCACAGCGCCGATCGTGGCGATGAACTCCTCGTAGTTGAAGGGTCCGCTCGGATCGATGTCGCGGCTGGTCAGCCAGTCCAGGCTGCCGTGGTCGTCGACGATGTAGCCGTCCATGCTGGACGCGGTGTAGTAGACGGTCGCCAAATCAGTTGCCCCTCATCCATTCCAGTGGTTCGCCGAATATGGTCGCACCGCGCGCGGAATGACATGACAATTTCTGTTGCGTTCAGCGGTCGAGGACTTCGTGGATGCGGGCCTCGATGTCGCGGTGCTCGCCGAGGTCGTGCAGATCTATCCCGAAGCGGTCGGTCAGCGTGGTGAGGACGTCGGCGGCGGTGTCGAACCGAACTCGTTCTGTGCTTCCGCCGCTGTGGATTGCCAGGTTGCGTCCCCGCAGGTTCCACCGGGCGTCGTCGGTGATCAGTGCCGCCGACAGGCCGGTGACGAAGCCGGACTCGGGATGGGTTGACACATACCAGCTTCCGACTTCGAGATCGATCTGCGGCTGCGGCCGGGTGTCGAAGGTGTACAGCGGCTGCCACTCGCCGCGGATCTCGGCTTCCAGCAGGTAACCGTCGACATGGTGACGCAGCCGGTAGGGCTCATGACGGGTGCTCTGCACGGGTCCGACCTCCAGCCGGATCGGCGATGAGAGAGTCTGCCCGCCGAACCCGACGTCCACCAACCACGGTTCGTCGTCTCCGGGAACGCGGACGGAGAGGGCCTCGTGGGTCTGCGCCGGCAGTGCGCCGGAGGGGTTCATCCACACCACCCGGCCAGCAAGCCGTTGCACGCCGTAGCCCAACTCGGCCAGCGCGTACCCCATCAGGCCGTTCTGCTCATAGCAGTACCCGCCGCGCCGGCGGTTCACGAGCTTGTCGGCGAGCGGGCCCACGCTGAGGTCGGCGACCGGGATGCCGAGTAGGGGATCGAGGTTCTCGAAGGGAATCGACCGGTTGTGCGCGGCGATCAGCCCGCGCAGGGTATCGAGCGTCGGTTGCGTCGATCCGGTCAATCCGATGCGGCCGAGGTAGGCCGCGATGTCGAGGCTTACGTCCAGGTCCGTCGGCGAAGATGTCATGCGAACAATCCTGCGACCTCAACGGCCGTTCAGGTCAACACCGGGCCGACGGCGCCACCCTCAGGGCTTGCCGCGCGCCGGAGTCTGATTCGCGACGCCGTGCCGCAGTGGGGTGTTGGCCTCCGCCGCCGTCGATTCCTGCACGGACGAACCGCCCGGCGTTGCACTGACCCCGGGGGCGTTGGCCGGGTCGCCCGGCGACGGCTCCGCGCCGTGGGTCAGCTCATTGAGCCGCGCATGCAGCACCTCGAGCACCGGGATCCGGTTGCCGTGCTCGGTCTCGTGCTCGAACACCGCGCGTAGCGCCGGCTCGTCGAGCGCCCGGATGCGGTGCCGCAACTCGGTAATGGGCAGCTGGTCGTAGTCGGCAATCGGCAGGTCTTGCGCCATGCGCTGTCTCCTTAGAGGTGAGGGAGGCCGTCGGTTGGCGAGGGCACCGCTGCCGCGGGTCCGTCGGCGCGTCCGCGGTACCGAACGACCAGCGCGGCAACCGCGCCGATACCGGCGAGCGCCAATGTCGGCCACAGCGCGGCCTGCACCAACCACAGTCGCCGCTGTGCTCTGAAGATGCGCTTCCGCGCGTGCCGCGCCCGGGTCAACGTTTCCACGCCTAACGGTTGCCCCGGGCGACGGCTGCAGAAACCCCGCTACGTTCCCGTCCACTTCGGCGCTCGCTTCTCGGCGAACGCGATCGCGCCTTCCTTGGCGTCGTTCGACATGAAGACGGGCCCGAAGATCTCGACCTGCTTCTTCCACATCTCCTGGGAGTTCCAGTCGCGGGATTCAACGATGATCCGCTTGGTCGCCGCCACCGCCAGCGGCCCGTTCGCGGTGATCTTCTCCGCGAAGGCGATCGCCGCCTCGAGCGCCTGGCCCGGCTCGGCGAGCACGTTGACCAGGCCGAGCTCATGTGCGCGTTCGGCGGACAGGCTCTCACCCGTCAGGGCGAGCTCCATCGCCACCGCGTACGGAATCCGCTGCGGCAGCCGCAGCAGGCCGCCGCCGCCGGCCACCAGGCCACGCTTGACCTCGGGAATGCCGAACGCCGACTCCTTCGACGCCACGATCAGGTCGGTGGCCAGCGCCAACTCGCAGCCACCGGCCAGGCAGTAGCCCTCGACGGCGGCGATCAGGGGCTTGGCGGGCGGCCGCTCGGTGAAGCCCATGCCGCGACCCTCGATCGCGACGTTCTCGCCGCGCGCGAACGCCTTGAGGTCCATGCCCGCGCTGAACGAGCCGCCGGCTCCGGTGAGGATGCCCACAGACAGGCCGGCCTCGGCGTCGAGTCGGTCCATGGCGTCGGCCAGGCCGCGGCTGACGTCGGCGTTCACCGCGTTCCTGGCCTGCGGCCGGTTGATGGTGATGATCAGGATGCGGTCGCGCTGTTCGACCAGGACGACTGGTTCAGTGTTGTCACTCACGCGGCTGATCGTAACGGCCTAGGCAGGCAGTCGGTTGCGCGCTCCAGTGTGAATCTGACGACGCTTTTCAGCAGTTTCCGTCGCCAGGTTCACAAACGGGCCGGTAGCGGGGTGCGTGACCCCGTCAGTCGTCCTTCTTGCCATTGCCGTTGCCGTTGCCGCGACCGTTGCCGCGGCCCTGCTCGCCTTTCTTCTCGTCCTTCTTCTTCGGCTCCTCGAAGACCGGTGACGCGGCCGTCGGCGGCGGAGGCGGTGTCGCGGTCGGAGGCGGCGGTGGTTGCACGGGCGTGCTGGTGTTGATCGGTTGTGGCGACTGTGTGCTCGATGACGGGTCCAGCGCCAGCGCGAGGCCGGAGACGACGAACGCGACGAACCCGGCGGCCGCCAGCAGAAGCTTGCGTTCCCGGCTCATCGGCCGCCGCCGTGGCGCCGGAGCGACGTAATAGTTGGCGGACGGCGCGAGTGGTTGAGCCATGACCTTCGTCGCCGGTCGCGGCGCGGACGCCGGCGCGGGTCCCAGCAACAGCGCGGAGGGAGCGCCCGTCAGCGCGGCGCGCATGTGCTCCGCGCTGCCGAACCGCTGGCTCACGTCGCGGCCCATGGCCCGGTCGATCGTCGCGGCCAGTACCGGATCGATATCCGGGCGTATCGCGCTGATCGGCGGAGGCGGCGTGTCGAGGATGGCATGCAGCAGCGCGGCCGGATTCTCCTGAGGGAACGGCCGCTGCCCCGTCAGCGCCTCGTAGCCCATCACGCCAACCGCGTACAGGTCGTCGGCCGCCGACGCCGGCGCTCCTGCGACCCGCTCCGGGCTCATGTAGGCCATCGTCCCGACCAGCTGGCCGGTCGCCGTGAGCGCGGCGCCCGCCGTCTTGGCGATCCCGAAGTCGGCCACCTTCATCGCGCCGCTGTTCGGGGCGATCAGCACGTTGCCGGGCTTGATGTCGCGATGCACTATGCCCGCCGCGTGCGCGCAGCCGAGCGCGCCGAGCACGTCGTGCAGCATCGCGCGGACCCGCTCCGGCGGCATCGGCCCCATCGCGATGTCGTCGTGCAGCGTCCGCCCGGGCAGGCGCTCCATCACGATGAACGGGGTGCCGTCGTGCTCGCCACAGTCGTGCACCGCGACGATGTTGGGATGGTTCAGTCCCGCGGCGGCACGAGCCTCGTCCTCGAACCGGCGCCGCATGTTGGCGTCGGCGTTGAACGCCTGGTACAGCAGCTTGATCGCCACCGGCCGCTGCAACCGGGTGTCCCACCCGTCGTGGACCTCAGCCATCCCGCCGCGACCGAGTACGCCTCGCAGCTCGTAGCGGTCCGCAAGGAGGTCGCGGCCGTCCATGACGAATAAGGTAGCCGTAGCCGCAAGGAGGCAAACAAGCGCCGTTTGGCCTGGACAGCGCCGGTCGGCTAAACTAGAACACGTTTCAGTTTTCGATCCGGAGGAGATCCGATGGCCACCCCCGACACAGAGCCGTCGCAGCTCACCAAATGGGATCCGAAGCTGACCGAACGCTTCATGTCCGTCACCCGGCCTTTCCTCAAGCGCTACTTCCGATCTGAGGTGCGCGGCCTGGAGAACCTGCCGGCAGGCGGGGCGCTTGTGGTGTCCAACCACTCCGGCGGCATGATGCCGATGGACGTACCGATCCTGGCCGCGGACTTCTACGCGCACCACGGCTACGACCGCCCGCTCTACACCCTCAGCCACGACATGCTGATGGCCGGCCCGACGGGCGAGTTCTTCCGCAAGATCGGCTACATCAGCGCCAACCACCGCAACGCCGACGAGGCCCTACGCTCGGGCGGTCTGGTCGTGGTCTTCCCCGGCGGCGACTACGACGTGTACCGCCCGACGTTCTCGGAGAACGTGATCGACTTCGGCGGCCGCACCGGTTATGTGAAAGCCGCGCTGAACGCCGGTGTGCCGATCGTCCCGACCGTCGGCATCGGCGGCCAGGAGACCCAGATCTTCCTGTCGCGCGGGACCTGGTTGGCCAAGCGCCTCGGGCCGATCGCGCGCCTGGCCCGCGCGAAGATCGTGCCGATCTCCTTCGGCTTCCCGTTCGGGCTGTCGCTGGTCGTGCCGCCCAATATCCCGCTGCCGTCGAAAATCGTCATGCAGGTGCTTGAACCGATCGACATCGTGGCCGAGTTCGGCGAAGACCCCGACATCGACGAGGTCGATGCTCATGTGCGCCACGTGATGCAACGCGCGCTCGACGAACTGGCCACCGAGCGCCGCCTACCGGTGCTGGGCTAGCGCTGGGCTAGCGCCGATGTTTTGCCGGCCGTCGCCCGGGCTATGACGGGGTTTGATGACTAAACGCCGCTATCCGCTGCTTCGCGCAGTGGCCGAACTTGCCAACGCCGCCAACGGAGTTCAACCGCTCGGCCGCGAGGGCTACATCACCCTGCCGGTGTTCGCCTTCGGCTGGCCCACCACCGAGATGTCGCCGGTGTACATGGCGGTCTCGATGCTCGACGCGCTGCGCCGCGGCCTGCGCGGTGACTTCCGAGGCGCTCGGGGCCGAATCGCGTTGGTACTGACCGCAATCGCGTGGGCGCTGCTGGGGCTGATCCACTACCGCAACGTCAAGTCGCAGCCGTACTTTGAAGAGCCGCTGCGCGAGGCGCTTGGCGAGGACTACGAGCGCGTCGGGAACCGGTCGCAGCCGGCCCGGCGGCGGGCGCAGATCGGCTTCTGGCCCCACGACTTGATCAGGCGCCGGTACGTCGAGAAGGCCAACACCATCCAGTACGGGCCACACCGCCGCGTCAACCGCGCCGACATCTGGCGCAGCAACGACCTGCCCCGCGACGGCAAGGCCCCGGTGCTGCTTCAGGTGCCCGGCGGGGCGTGGGCCATCGGCATGCGGCGGCCTCAGGCCTATCCGCTGCTGGCCCACATGGCCGACCGCGGGTGGGTGTGCGTCTCGATCGACTACCGGGTCAGCCCGCGGCACACCTGGCCCGCGCACATCGTCGACGTGAAACGGGCGCTCGCGTGGATCAAGGAGAACATCGCCGACTACGGCGGTGACCCCGACTTCGTCGCGATCACCGGCGGCTCGGCGGGCGGTCACCTGTCCTCGCTCGCCGCGCTGACACACGATGATCCGCAGTGGCAACCCGGGTTCGAGGACGCCGACACCTCCGTCGTCGCCGCCGTGCCGATCTACGGCCGCTACGACTGGGTGTCGGCGAAGGGCTCCGGGCGCAAGGAGTTCATCGCGTTCCTGCAGAAGTTCGTGGTCAAGAAGCGCATCACCGAGCACAAGCAGGTTTTCGTCGACGCTTCGTCGATCATGCGGTTACGTCCCGATGCGCCACCGTTTTTCGTGCTGCATGGCCAGGACGACTCGATCATTCCCGTCCGGGAGGGCCGCGAGTTCGCCGAGGCGCTGCAGAAGGTGTCGACGTCGACGGTCGCCTACGCCGAGATTCCGCACGCCCAGCACGCGTTCGACTTCTACTACGGGTCACCGCGGGCGCACTACACCGCGCAGGCGGTCGAGAAGTTTCTGTCGTGGGTGCACGCGAAGAAGACCGAGCAGCCGGTCGCCGCTACTGCGCCATAGCGCTTTCGATCACCGTCAGCTCGTCGGAAAGCCCTGCAGCGCGGCGAATCTCGATGAACGCCTCGATCATCGCGTCGGTCAATTCGTGCGGGTCTTCCAGCGTGGCGCCGTCGGACAGCACGGAGATGTTGAGCTGGTCGACGTAGCTCCACACCGTGATGTTCAACCCACTGCCGGTGGTGAGCGGACCGACGGAGTAGATCTCGGTGACCAGCGCGCCGCCGACGCGACCGGGTTCACGCGGGCCGGGCACGTTGGAGATCGGCAGGTTCAATATCTTGTTCTGGCCGTCCTTTTCGGCCAGCCAGTGAAACAGCCGCTCGGCCGGAGCGGGCGGAAAATACGCCGACCACCGGCTCACCAGTTCCGGCCCCATCAGGTGGTGGGTGTCCTTGGCGTCGGTCGCGGCCTCGTGTACGGCGCGCACCCGCTCCAGCGGGTCGTCGAGCTGGATCGGCACCACCATCATGACGCCGGTGAAGTAGTTGCCCGAGATGCGATCCGGCGAGAAGTCGAAACTCACCGGCACTGAGGCCAACAGCGGGTGGTCGGCCTGGCCGTCGTACTTCAGTGACAGTCCGCGCAACGCGCCGGCGGAGATCGCGAGCACCATGTCGTTGATCGTGACGCCCAGGCGCTTCGCCGTCTCCTTGACGTCGGCGAGCGCCAGGGTGGCGGTGGCGAACTTGCGCTGCGCGTCGACCCGGTGGTTCATGAACGACGGCGGCGGCGTGAACGGCCTGGTGAGCTCGGCCGAGAACTTCTTCGAGCTCTTGCGTACCCGCTGGATGCCCTGCGCCGTGTAGCGCACGACCCCGGGCAACCGGCCGATCTGTCGCATGTGATCGGCGAACGCGGTCCGCACCAACTCCGCCCGGCCCGGTGGCGGGTCGGTGGCATAAGAATCGCGCTCGGCCTGCGGTCCGGTCTGCGGGTCCATCCCCCGGGCCAGCAGATTCGCCGACGCCACCCCGTCGGCCAGAGCGTGGTGGATCTTGCCCAACACCGCAATTCGGCCGTTGGCGAGGCCCTCGATGAAGTACATCTCCCACAGCGGCCTGCTGCGATCCAGCGGTGTGCTGGCGATCCGGCCGACCGCATCGTCGAGTTGCCGGCGGCCGCCGGGACTGTCCACGCGGTACGGACGCACGTGGTACTCGAGGTCGACCTCGCAGTTCTCCCGCCACATCGGGTGGTGGATCTTGAACGGGATGTCGACCAGTTCGTAGCGGAACGGGTCGAGCTTGTAGAGCCGTCCGTGGATGACGCGACGGAACTCCTCGATGCCGAATTGCCGGTCGCCCAGTTCGGACAGGTCGATGACCGCCAGCTTGAGCGTGTGCATGTGTACGGACGGCGTCTCGCTGTAAAGCAGCACGGCGTCCCAGCCGCTGAGCCTCTTCACCTCGTCACCCCCACTCCGGAGGTGCCTATATAACCTCTTTGGCGCCGATCAGCGACCGGTTTCGGTGTATCTGGTTGAGGAACAGGCCGATTGCCGTCGCCACCGAGCCGGTCCGGGCCCCGTCGGTCATGTCGAACGCATGACCCGCGCCCGGCAGCTCGATGTAGCTGACCACCGACCGGGATACCGCACGCATCCGCTCGACGAACGCGCGGGCCTGGGCGACCGGGATGACGCTGTCGCCGCTGCCGTGCACGACCAGGAACGGCGGGGCGTTCCGGTGGACACGGGCGATCGGCGACGCCTTGCGGAAGACGTCAGGGTGGTCGGCCAGTTTGCGCTTTACCACCACGCGCTCGAGGAAGTCGACGAACCGCACCCGCTCGACCGTGGAGCGATCCTCCCAGTCGTAGCGACCGTAGATGGGAATGACCGCGTCGACAGACGTGTCGGAGCCCTCCGGCAGTTCGGCCTGCAGTTCCGGATCATTGGGTGTGAGGCCGGCGAGCGCGGCCAGGTGTCCGCCCGCCGAAGTGCCCGCGACCGCCACGAAATGACGGTCGCCGCCGAACTTGTCTACGTTGGCCCGCGCCCACGCGATCGCGGTCTTGACGTCGGTGATGTGCGCCGGCCACGGGTGATGAGGGGCCACGCGGTAGTCGATGGACAGGCACACCCAGCCCTGCTGGGCGAGGTGGCTCATCAGGGCGTAGCCCTGCAGCAGTCTGCTGCCGTGGACCCAGGCGCCGCCGGGCACGAAGAGCAGCACGGGTGCGGGCTGGGACGGCAGTTCCTCGGGCCGCCACACGTCGAGCAATTGTGACGCCCGCGGACCGTACTGCACCGACGTGCGGTACACGCTGCGCCGATGTTCGCGGATGTTCCACAGCGGCGGCACCGATTGCGGTGCGGGCCAGTCGATTGCGAGGTCCTTGGCGTTGACGACGCCGCGCAGCGCGGCCTCGGTGATGGTGTTGGTGCTGTTGCGCTCAGACCGCTTGAGTTCTGCGTTGCCCGGACTCAACCAGGACTTCGCCGTCGCGTTCAGGAAGTCGGGCAGATGGCGGTAACCCCACACCCCCATCGCGGTCGCAGCGCCAAGTGGCTCAAGGTGTTTACCGATGACCGGCAACGACGCCGAAGCGACACTCATCGCCATCATGTAGTCCGACGGGCCGGCGTTGAGGAACCATCGCGCACGGGTCCAGAAGGTCGGTCCGGGGTACCGGGGCTCCGGTCGTTCGGGCATTGCGCGAGCGTACCCCCGCGCCCCGGGCGCAAACGACAACATTCGGGAAGTGTCTACGCATGACATTTCGCGCCCAGATTGTGACGGCCATCACCTATACCGTGACCTGCGTGTTCGGGCTAGCTTGAGGCGACGACCGTCAACCAGATGAGGACTTCAACCGTGAGCAAGTCAGCGCTAGCCATCACCGAAGAGCACATCGACCTGGCCGATTCCGTGTTTGGCCAGCTCAAGCGGGTCAAAAGCCGGGCGGCCGCCCGCGCCACCCTCGAGGACGGGTCCGCACATCCGGCGGAGATCTGGTCGGCGGCGGCTGATCTGGGATGGCCGGGACTGGCCATCGCCGAGGAGTACGGCGGGTCCGGAGTCGGGCTCGCGGAACTGGCGGTCGTGCTGGAGGCCCAGGGCCACGAACTCTGCCCCGGCCCGTTCCTGCCCAGCGTGGCCGCTGCCGTGGTGATCGACCGGTGTGCGCCGGATCCGGTTCGGGCGCAACATCTCCCGGGCCTCGCCGATGGCAGCGTCGTCGGGGCCCTCGCGCTGTCGGGCAGCGTGACCGTCGGATCGGATCTGACCCTCACCGGTGACTGCCCGGCGGTGTTGGGTGCGCCGGACTCGAACGTGCTGGTCGTGGTGGCCGGAGACGATGTCGTGGTGGTCGACGCCAGCCAAAAAGAATCAGCCGACGGTGTGACGGTGACCGCACTGGAGTCCATGGACACCTCGCGCAGCGTCGGAGCGGTGGCGTTGCGCGGAGTACCGGTCGCAGAGGACCACATCATGCGGGGCGCGGCGCGCAAGGCGCGCACGGTGTTTCGGATTCTGGCATCCGCCGAGGCCGTCGGGGTCAGCTGGGCGACCTTGGAGATGGCCGTCGAGTACGCCAAGGTGCGGGAGCAGTTCGGCCGCACGATCGGCACCTTCCAGGCGGTCAAGCACCACGCCGCCAACATGCTCGTCAATGCGGAGGAGACCGCCGCCGCCACGTGGGACGCCGCCCGCGCCGACGATCTCGACAGCGCATGGTTCGCCGCCGCGGTCGCCGCATCGCACGCGATCCGCACGCAGGTCTTCAACGCCCAGACCAACATTCAGCTACACGGCGGAATCGGCTTCACCTGGGAGCACGACGCCCACCTCTACCTGCGTCGCGCCCGCACCCTCGCCGCTTTGATGGCCGAGGCGGGCGACCCCCTCCTCGACATCGTGGAGGCCCAGCGCAGCGGTCAGGCGCACGGCGCCACGTTCACGTTGCCGCCCGAGGCGGAGCGGTTCCGCGAACAGGCGCGCGAGGCCGTCGCCAAGCTGCGCTCCCTGCCCGACGAGCAGCGGCGCGACTTCCTCGTCGACTCGGGTTATCTTGTGCCGCACTGGCCGAAGCCGTGGGGGCGGGCGGCAGACGTGCTCGAACAGCTGGTGATCGAGGAGGAGTTCGGCGGCGTCGAGCGCCCCGACATGGGGATCACCGGCTGGGTGACGCTGACCATCGCTCAGGCGGGCACCGACGATCAGCGGGAGCGGTGGGTCGAGCCGGTGCTGCGGGGGCAGGTGATGTGGTGTCAGCTGTTCTCCGAGCCCGGTGCCGGATCTGACGCCGCCGCCGTGCGGACGTCGGCGAAGAAGGTCGACGGTGGCTGGCGGGTGACCGGCCAGAAGGTGTGGACCAGCCTGGCGCACCTGTGTCAGTGGGGTCTTGCGACGGTCCGCACCGATCCCGACGCGCCCAAGCACGCGGGCGTGACGATGATGGCGATCGACATGAACGCCCCTGGTGTGACGGTGAACCCGCTTCGCGGACTGACGGGTCACGCGCACTTCAACGAGGTGTTCTTCGATGACGTGTTCGTCCCGGACGCCGATGTGGTCGGCGATGTGAACAAGGGTTGGCTGGTGGCCCGCGCGACGTTGGGCAACGAACGCATCTCGATCGGCGGCGGCTCGGGCGGAGCGACCGGCTTCACCGCAGAGGATCTGGTCAAGCTGCTCGACAACGCACCCGCCGAAACCGCGGCGTATTTCGTGCGGCGAACCGGTGAGGTCATCGCCGAGACGCACACGCTGCGGCTGCTGAACCTGCGCCGGGTGACGCGGGCCATCGCAGGGTCGGACCCGGGACCGGAGGGCAACGTCACCAAGCTGCTGGTGGCCGAGTCGGGTCAGCGGATGACGGAGCTGGCCATGGAATTGGCTGGTTCGGCGGCGGTCGTCGGGCAGACCCCGACATTGACGCAGTCCTATCTCGGCAACCGGGCGATGACCATCGCGGGCGGTACTTCGGAGATCACCCGCAACACCATCGCGGAGCGAATTCTTGGCCTGCCGCGTGACCCGCTGCTGAAATAGTCAGACCAGCAGGGCGACTCCGCCGACGATCAGCGCGATGACTTTCACCGTCTCCAGCCCGACATAGCCGTAGTGGGCGCGTGAGCGACCGTGGCCCGACGGGTTCTCGGCCGGCGGCGTCGACAGTACGGCGTCGGAACGCCGGTTCAGTGCCGGCCGAACCGCCACCAGTTGCACAGCCAGCACGACGACGGCGACGACGATCGCGACGACGGCGGTCGTCGAGAAACCGTCGAGCAGAATGGCGATCAGCAGGATGACGGCCAGCGCGACCTCGATTGTGTTGAGCGCGCGAAATACCAACCGGCCGATGCCCAGTCCGATTTGTATGGAAACCCCGGGCGCCCGGAACTTCAGCGGCGCTTCGATGAACGAGATCGCGACCACCATGCCCAACCAGACGAAAGTAGCCGCCGTTGCGATTGCATGTGCGACGGTCATGAAACTCTCCTCTTCGGTGCCAGATCAGCGACACACAGCCCGGGTTCTGCGAACGGAATCAGCGCGTCCACGGTGAGCGGCGCGTCCCAGGCCTCCAGCGCGCCTTGCATGAGACCGAGATGCACCGGACATATCACGTCTCGCCGGCTGTCCGCCAGCTCCAGGAATGGGCAGTTCCGCAACCCGATCTCGCCGAAATCGCCATCTCCGGAACGTCTTTCGGGCGCGAACCCCAGCTCGGCGAGCAGCCCGGTGAGCCGGTCCAGAGCCTGATCCGCCTTCGGGGCATCGTAGGCGTCGTGCGCGATGGCTTTCTCCTTCGCCCACGTGCGCCCGGCAGCGACCGCCCGGCCCTGCGGGTCCCGTTGGCGCGCGAACGCGTCGGCCAGAACGGTCGCCAGCATTCGGTAGTCGCGGGGGCCGTCGGGGTCCATACCCGTTGCAGCACGGAACATCCGAGGCGGGCGGCCCGGCTTGGTACGGCTGGGTTTGATCGTTTCGGCCCGTCCACGTTTGACCAGCGCTTCAAGATGAAATCGCGCGGTGTTGGGGTGGATCGACAATCGTTGCGCGACGTCGACGACACTCAGGGGCGTCCCTGCATCCCGCAGTGCTGCCAGCACGTCATCATGCCGTAACGCCATCATCGCTCCTGTCGCGACAGTTGCACTCCCTGGTATTTATACAACTCCATGTTGTAATAACAACGTAGTCCCCGGAGCGCTGGCCCGAAAGCCCCTAGTCCTCTCGCGACAGCGCCGCGCGCGGACACTCAGCGACGGCCTTCTCGGCCTGCGCCTCCAGTTCGACCGGCACCGGATCGACGATGGCCACTGCGTAGTCATCATCGTCGAGTTCGAACACCTCGGGCGCGTACTTCACGCACATCGCATTGCCCTCGCATCGATCGCGGTCCACCACGACGCGCATGACGCCTCCTTGACCTCGACGGATCTATCTTGCCGCAGCAGTGAGTTTATACAGCTATAACTGTGCAAACAATGGGAGCGCCACCCCAAGACGGCCCACCGGCCAATTCACCTGCCCAGCTCGGCGCGGCCCTGGTAATACTTGTCGAATGCCGTCCAGCCGCTTCCATCCCGATTTGCGCCGCGCCGCCCGGCTCGTCCCCAAGCAGGTGATCACGCCCGTGACGTTGCCGATCGTGCGGATGGTCACCCGGCGGATGTGGCGGCGGGTACCCCGCGACGTCGAGGCGCTGACCTTGCCGTCGGGTGTCGGCGTTCGGCTGTACCGGCCGACGGGCACCAGCGGGACGGTCCCCGCGCTGCTGTGGATCCACGGCGGAGGTTTCCTCATCGGACACCCGGGCCAGGACGACCAACTGTGCCGCCGATTCGCCCGCCGTCTCGGCGTCACCGTCGCGTCCGTCGACTACCGACTGGCGCCCGAGCATGCTTACCCGACGCCGCTGGAGGACTGCTATTCGGCGTTGACCTGGTTGGCGGCGCTGCCGTCGGTGGATCCCGGCCGCATCGCCATCGGCGGCGCCAGTGCGGGCGGCGGATTGGCCGCTTCGTTGGCGTTGCTCGCCCGCGATCGCGGCGAGGTGGCGCCGGCTGCCCAACTGCTGGTGTATCCGATGCTCGATGACCGCACCGTGGACCGACGCGGGCTGGACAATCCCGGCCATCGCCTGTGGAACCAGTCGAGCAACAAGTTCGGCTGGTCGGCCTATCTGGGCGACGCCGACCCCGCCGTCGCAGTGCCCGCGCGGCGGGAGGACCTGGCCGGCCTGCCGCCGGCGTGGATCGGGGTCGGAGACCTGGACCTCTTCCACGACGAGGACCTCGCCTACGCCGAACATCTGAAGGCCGCCGGGGTGCCCTGTGACGTCGAGGTCGTCGAGGGGGCCTTCCACGGGTTCGACGGCATTGTGCCGAAAGCCTCGGTGTCGCAGCAGTTTTTCGACAGCCAGTGCGCGATGCTGCGGCGGACGCTGGCTCCCGCGGCGGCCTGAGTCAGCCGCGCTCGAACACCACCTCACCCTCGACCACGGTCGCGGCGACCAGGTCCGCATCCAGTTCGCCGAGCACTTCGGCGGGTGGCGCGGCGAGCACGACCAGATCCCCCGGCTGACCCGCCGCGACGGCGCGGGGCTCGGTAGGCCGGTGGGCGTGACCGAGAAACATGTCCAATGCCGTTCGCGCCGCGATGCGTTCGCCGGCGTTCAGCACCGCACCGCCGGCGGTCACGCGTCGATCGGCGGCACGCATCGCTGCCCACGGGTCGTCGTCGCCGAACGGCATGTCCGTCGACAGCGCGACCGGGATCCCGGCGCGGAGCAATGAGTTGACCCGCCACAGCTCATGATGCTCGGCGGGGGGCACGTCTTCGAGATATTGGTCGCCACGTTCGGCGACGAAGTTCGGCTGCGTCACCACGGTCACCCCGCTTTCCGCGAGGGATGCGATGGTGGCGTCGGGAACCACGGCGGCGTGTTCGATGCGGTCGTTCAGATGCGCTCCGACTGCGTCCAGGGCGGCCAGCGTGAGGACCAGTTGCGCTGCTGTCACGCAGTGCACCGCGACGGGTGCGTCGTCGGCGCGCCGTTCGGTGATCCACCCGATCAGCTCGTCGAGGTCGAGATCGGTGTCGTGCAGGATCCGCTTGCCGGGGGCCAGACAATGGACGCGCTGGCGCAACTCACCGTGCCGATGCGCCTCCATGAGCTTCACGATGTCGGCGACGTCGAGGTCCGGCGTGGCGTCCGTGACACCGGTGACGCCGAAACGGCTGAGCCGCCTACTTACCTCGTCCAGCCCGCTTTCGTTGCGCTGCAACGTATCCGACCACGACCGGTCGGCGCTGCGCAGCCGCCCGTCGGGATGCTCGGCCATTCCGACGTGCGCCAACCCCATCGAGTTCAACGTCCACAGCACGCCGCTGCGGTGCTGTACCCGCACCGGCACCGGTGGGGACAGCTCGTCGAGCACGGCGCGGTCGAGCGGGCCGGCGACCGCCTCGTGGTAGCCGACCGCCCTGATCCAGCCGTCGGCGCCGATGGCCGCGGTGGCCAGCACACGGGCAAGGTCGGCGCGGTCGCGCACCTCGGCGGGACCGACCCGCACCGACATCAGCGCCGCGGCGGCGGACCGCAGATGCACGTGATGGTCGTGCAATCCCGGGATGACGGTTCGACGGTCGGCGTCGTAAATCTGCTCGCCGGGAAGTGGTCCCAGGGTCTGATCGACGGCTGCGATCTGTTCCTCGACTCGGATGTCGACGACGGTGCCGTCGAGCAGCGTTGCCCGCTGAATCAGCAAGGAGCGAACCGTCGCTGGGTGATCAGCTGTTCTACTTCGTCGTTGTCCGCGCCGAGCGGGGCCGCTGGTGTGGACGGTTGCGGCGTCTTCCCACAACGTGTTTGGTCCTCGAGCGGCAATTGTGCGTAGGTGGCGGCGACGGCGGCCATCGACATCTCGATCAACTCGCCGCCGCCGCTGCGCAACGACTGCACCACTGCCAAGGCCGCCTCCAGGCCGGTCAGCGGGTCGGCGATCGCGTCGCCGCAGAAGACCGGATCTTCGGTGCCTCCGCAGACCAGGCCGCCCGACACGGCGGCGTCGTCGCCGAATGCGACCCAGTTCGCGCGGTCGCCGTCGGCGCCGTGCCCGGTGACCCGAAGCCACACCCGGCCGTCGCGGGGCGGTACGTCGGTCGGCGCCAGGCCGCGGCGTGCCAATGCGGAGGGCCGTGACGACTCGATCACCACGTCGGCGGCGGCGAGCAGCGCCCGTAATCCGGCGGGCTCGTCGAAATCGACGACATACGAAAGCTTTCCGGCGTTCATCCAGTCGAAGAACGGTTGCGGTCCGCTGCGGGCGCCGTCGGGTCGTGCCGCACTCTCGACCTTGACCACCGTCGCGCCCGCAAGCGAAAGCAGCTGTGCGCACAGTGGACCCGCCCACATCGCGGACAGGTCCGCGACCAACAGGCCGGCCGGGCCACGCGTCGCGGTGGCCGCGCCGAACGGATACACCCGCGGCGACTCGGCGGGTGTCTCGGCCAGCGCGGCTACGGGCAGCCCGAGCAGCCGGGCACGCTCGGCCACGTCGGCGCAGTCGCGATCGGCGACCCAGCTCTGCACGGCCGGCCATGGGTCGTCCACCCCGTCGGCCCCCAGCAGCGCGGGCACGGCGTCGATGTCGTCGGGGCGGGACAGCGTGAGCGCACACCAGCCGTCGCGGCTCGACATGAGGCGCGTCGCGCCGCCCGCCGAGACCCGCCCGTTCGGTGTCAGACCCAGGAGCGCGGCGCGTCCACCGATCAACTCTGCTGCGTCGACCTTGATGCCGGTGAACGTCTCGTAGGCGTCGGCGACCTGCCGCGCCCGCTCGAGCACGGCGGTCGGGACAGTCAACGACGTCGACGTCACATCCCCATTGTCGGCTGACTTCGCAAGCGCTCACACCCGGGGGTGGGCTCGCGCTCAGAACTGCAGTGCGCTGAACCGCCAGTCGAGCACCTGGCGGTCCGGTTCGCCGACCTCATACACCAGAGATCGCAACGTCAGCACGCCTCCGCGGCCCTCCGGCAGCGGCGCCGCCCCCTCGACGTGCAGTTCGCTGTAGAGCGTGTCCCCTTCGTACACCGGCCCGGTGTGGTCACAGGACTGCCAGCCCAACACGGTCACGAGGTTGGGCAATAGTCGGGTGGCCTGGGCCAGCGCCAGCCCGATGGTGTGCCCTCCGTAGACCAGCCGCTGACCGTTGACCCGCCAATCGTGGTGTGTCGCTGCGATGTTGAGCGTCAGCCGGGCGAGTTCAGGCGCGCTGCTGACCACGTCGGCGGTGCTGTGCAGGGCGGTTCCCGTCAGGCCGGCGTCGAAGCCCGGACCCTGGACTTTGGCACGGTAGGCCTCGGCGTTCCAGTCCGACGTCGGGTCCGGCGTGGGTAGGCTCTCGGCGCCGATCGTCGACAAGTCGTCGGTGTGGCCGGTATCGGCGGCCCCGTCGCGCAGCGGCAGCATCGCGCAGCGGTGGAAGTCCAGCACCAGGCGACCGAGGTCGTCGACGGTGGTCATCCGCAACGCCGCCAACCCGGTCCGCGCACGCCCCGGTCGGACCGAATTCTGTTTCAACCCCACCACCTCGGTGCGCGTGAACAGGGTGTCGCCGATGACCGGGAAACGGTGAAACACCAACCCGCGGTAGAACAAGTTGGCCTTGACCCGTTGGGTGACCAGCGTGGTCTGGCCGATCGCCACATCGCACACCAGCGCCGGATGCGCCAGCGGACCGGTCGCTCCGGTCACGGCCATCGCCAGCTCACCATCCAGCGCCAGGCGCAGGCGATCCCCGACAATCGACTGGTGAACGGCCGCCGCGCCGGTCGTCAATGTCATTGAGGGTGCGGTGTCGAAGACCTGTCCGACCTGCAGGTCGTCAAAGTACGGACCGCTCACGGATGCCCACTCTGGCATTCGGCCGCACAAAGTGTCAATATGGCCGTACATGAACGACGAAGAGACCATGCTGGTCGCCACCGTGCGGGCATTCGTCGACCGCGAGGTCAAGCCCCGGGTGCGCGACGTCGAACACGCCAACGAATACCCCGAGGCGTGGATCGAGCAGATGAAGCAGATCGGAATCTACGGTCTGGCGATACCCGACGAATACGGCGGTTCGCCGGTGTCGATGCCGTGCTACGTCGAGGTGACCCAGGAGCTGTCGCGCGGCTGGATGAGCCTGGCGGGGGCGATGGGCGGGCACACCGTCGTCGCCAAACTGCTCACGCTCTTCGGCACCGAGGACCAGAAGCGGCATTACCTGCCGGCAATGGCCACCGGTGAAATGCGCGCCACGATGGCGCTGACCGAGCCCGGCGGCGGTTCGGACCTGCAGAACATGTCGACGACTGCGCTGCCGTCCGAGGGCGGCGGGCTGACGATCAACGGCTCGAAGACGTGGATTTCCAATGCCCGACGGTCGGGGCTGATCGCGCTGCTGTGCAAGACCGATCCGGCCGCCACCCCGCGGCACAAGGGCATTTCGGTGGTGCTCGTCGATCAGGGTATGACGGGACTGTCGGTGTCGCGTGACCTACCAAAGCTCGGGTACAAGGGCGTCGAGTCGTGCGAGTTGGTTTTCGAGGACTGCCGCGTGCCCGCCTCGGCGATCCTCGGCGGTGAACCGGGCAAGGGCTACGCGGAGATGATGAAAGGCCTTGAGACAGGCCGTATTCAGGTGGCTTCGCGGGCGCTCGGAGTGGCGACGGCTGCGCTGGAGGACGCACTGCGCTATGCCCAGGAGCGTGAGAGCTTCGGTCAGCCGATCTGGAAACACCAGTCGATCGGCAACTACCTGGCCGACATGGCAACGAAGTTGACCGCCGCGCGCCAACTGACGCGGTATGCCGCCGAACGTTACGACAGCGGGGAGCGCTGCGACATGGAGGCGGGCATGGCGAAGCTGTTCGCCTCCGAGGTCGCGATGGAGATCGCACTCGACGCGGTGCGCATCCACGGCGGCTACGGCTACTCGACGGAGTACGACGTCGAGCGCTACTTCCGCGATGCGCCACTGATGATCGTCGGCGAAGGCACCAACGAGATCCAACGCAACGTCATCGCCGCGCAGTTGGTGGCCAGGGGCGGAATCTAGCTTGCGAGTCCCGCCGGCGTATCAGACCCTGCGCGAGCAGCTTCGCGACGAGATCGCCGCCGGCCGCTACCGCGACGGGGTTAGGCTGCCGACTGAATCGGAACTCGTTGCCTCCCATGGCCTGTCTCGGCAGACGGTGCGCCGGGCGTTTCAGGACCTGGTTGCCGAGGGCATGGTGTACCGGGTGCCGGGCCGCGGCACGTACGCCAGCGACTCGGGTCGACGCTACCTGCGTCAACTCGGCTCGATCGAAGACCTGATGAGCCTGTCAGACGACACCACGATGCATGTGCTCAGCGGATTGCGCAGGCGTGTCGACGTCGACGCGGCCAGTCGGCTTCGCCTCGATGACGATTTCGTGTTCACGGTGGTGTTCCGGCGGTTGCACGGCGCCGATCCGGGGGTGCCGTTCGTGCTGACAACGGTGCATCTGGCGCCGACGGTCGCTGCGGCGGTGTTGGATTCGCCGCAGTTGGCCGACGGAGCGGTGGGCACGCAAACGGTGATCGGGTTGCTCGAGCCGCACCTCAGCGCGCCGATTGCCGAAGCCGCACAGTCGATCACGGTCGCCCCGGCCGACACGGTGGTCGCCGACGCGGTCGGCTGCGAGCCGGGGCATCCGATGTTGCGGGTGGACCGGTTGTATTCGGATGCCGGCGGTCGGCCCGTCGAGCTGTCGGTCAGCCATTTCCTGCCCGAGCAGTACACCTACCGGGTGACGTTACGCCGTTCGGGTTAGCGGGATTTCGGTGTAGTTCGTCGCGGCATGCGCGACCAACTACACCGAAATCACACGATCTCGTCGATCAAACCCCACCGCAGGGCCGTGGGCGGGTCGATCGTTCGGCCGGACAACACCAGATATGCCGTGCGCCACCTGCCGATCCGACGCGTGACGCTAACCGTCCCGCCGGCGCCGGGAATCAGGCCGAGGCTCAGTTCGGGCAGCCCGAAGACCGCGTCGGCGCCGGATCGGACATGTCCGCAGAAGGCGGCCATTTCGAGACCGCTGCCCAACACCTGACCGTGCACCTCGGCGCGGCACCGCTCCCCCAGCCGCGCGGTCAGTTCGTCGAGCACCAGCGCCGGGCTGTGGCGGGTCCGGGCGAAGTGCGCGCTGGCCGGATCGGCGAAGCTGCCGAACTCGGCCAGGTCGCCGCCACTGCAGAACGACGGGCCGTTGCCGGACAGGATCACCTCGGTGATCGAGGGGTCGAGGCGCGCGACCTCCAACGCTTCCAACAGCGCGGCGCGGGCGTCGGTGGAAAACGCGTTGTGCCGCTGGGGCCGGTTGAACCGGACCTGCAGCGTGTCCCCGACGCGTTCGGCCTCGACGGGGTCTGGGATGTGGGGCAGTTTCGCCGGTCCGCGCTCGGCGAGCCAACGCGCGAACTCCGGGCCTGACTGCAGCGTCGAGTACGCCAGTGATTCGGTGATGACACCGGTGAACGCCGGCGCGGTCGGGTCGATGGCGCGCAGCACGTCGTCGCAGATGCCCGCCGCGTGCGGCCAGCGCGCGCATCGCTGTCGTAATTCGTTTAGCGCGTCGGACACCGAGGGCACGGTGACGACCCGCCGGTCGTCGGTGTCGTCTTCGGACAGCGTGAGAGTGGCTTCGGCCGTTGGCGATCCGGTCGCGACGGCCACACCGCCCGCGAGCTCGATGTGCGTCACGAGTACTTCTTGATCAGCTCCTGCTTGTACAGCTTGCCGGTGTCGGTGCGCGGCAGCTGCGCCTCGAAGTCGATCGACCGCGGACACTTGTAATGCGCCAACCGATCCCGCAGCCACGCGAGCAACTCGTCGGCGAACTCCTCGGTGGCGTCGGCCGGGTCGACGGTCTGCACCACACCTTTGACGCGTTGGCCCATCTCGTCATCGGGAAGGCCGAATACCGCGGCGTCCAACACCTTCGGGTGGGTGATCAACATGTTCTCGGCTTCCTGCGGATAGATGTTGACGCCGCCGGAGATGATCATGTGATGCCTGCGGTCGGTCAGGTACAGATAGCCGTCCTCGTCGACGTAACCGATGTCGCCGACTGTCGTCCAGCCGCGCTCGTCGCGCGACTTCGCGGTCTTCTCCGGGTCGTTGAGGTACTCGAACGTGTTTCCGCCCTCGAAGTAGATCTCGCCGGGCTCACCGGGCGGTAGCTCGTTTCCGTCCTCGTCGAGGATGTGCAGGCTGCCCGTCATCGGCTTGCCCACCGAACCGGGGTGCGCCAGCCAGTCCTCCGCGCTGATCAGCGTCGAGCCGTGTGCCTCCGAGGACGCGTAATACTCGTCGATGATCGGCCCCCACCAGTCGATCATCTGCTTTTTGATCTCGACGGGGCACGGCGCCGCGGCGTGGATGACCCGCTTGAGGCTGGACACGTCGTACGAATCACGCACCGCCTCCGGCAGTTTCAGCATCCGGGTAAACATTGCAGGGACGAACTGACCGTGCGTGACGCCGTACCGTTGGATGGCGTCCAGCGCGCTTTCGGGATCGAACTTCTCCATCACCACGGTCGTGTAGCCGGCGGCCTGCACGGTCATCGACCACACCGACGGCGCCGTGTGGTAGAGCGGCGCGGGGCTCAGATACACCGAATCCGGCTGCATCCACACGGCAACGAGCATGGTCATCAGGCCCGGCGCCTCCGCGGGCGACAGATGCGGAAGCGTGCGCTTGATGCCCTTGGGGCGGCCGGTGGTGCCCGACGAGTACTGAAGGAGGTCACCTTCGATCTCGTCGGCGATCGGCGTATCGGGGTGTTGGGCAACGCATTCCGGGTAATGCTGCCAGCCGTCGAGATCGCTGGAGGCTCCTGTCGCCGACCGATCGGCTCCGTCGGCGATGATCAGCAGCTCTGGCAGGCCGCGGGGCAGCTCATCGGCGAGGCCCTCCAGCGTTTTTCGCAGCGCGGCCGAGCCGACGATCCCCTTCGCATTGCTGTTGTCGACGATGTAGGCCGCCTCGGCCGCGGTCAGGTGCGTGTTGATGGGCACGTAGTACAGACCGCTGCGTCGCGCCGCCCACATCACGGCGTGGAAATGCTCGTTGTTCTCCATCAGTATGGCCACCGTGTCGCCCTCGACGAGCCCGGCCTGCCGGAAGTGGTGAGCCAGTCGATTGGCGCGCGCTTCGAGCTCGCCGAAGGTCACCACGATTCCCGCCGGATGTATGACGACAGCTGGCTTGTCGGGGGTGGCCTCGGCGTGTTCGCGGATCTGCATGGCCCGACTTTACGACGCACCTAATTGACAGGTGTCAAGAGGGGTGGAAACCCTGGTCGCGAAACTCGGGAACCTCGAGAACGAACTGATTTCAGGTCGGAGCCGACGCACGTTCGCGCGTAGCGAGCGTGCGCAAAGTGGCGTAATTCAGCGGCGCGCCGTGTGCAGGCACGCACATCCCCAGCTTGCGCGTGGGCCCACGCGCAGGAGAAGGTGACTTACTCGGCTTCGGCGTCCAACCGGTGCTTGAGCGCGTCGAATTCGTCCTTGATGCCGGTCGGCAGCTTCTCGCCGACGAATTCGAACCACTCCTCGATCAGGGGGATCTCCTGACGCCACTCGTCGACATTGACCTTGAGCGCGGCGTCCACGTCGGCCGGATCGACGTCGAGGCCCGACAGGTCGAGATCCTCGGCGGTGGGCACGGTGCCGATCGGCGTGGTGCGGCCACCGGCCTTCTGCTCGATCCGGTCGATGATCCACTTCATCACGCGGCTGTTCTCACCGAAGCCCGGCCACAGGAAGCGGCCGTCGTCGCCGCGACGGAACCAGTTGACGAAGAAGATCTTCGGCATCTTCGACTCGTCGGACTGCTTGCCGATGTCGATCCAGTGCGCGAAGTAGTCACCGACGTTGTAGCCGAGGAACGGCAACATCGCCATCGGGTCGCGGCGCACGGTGCCGACCTTGCCCTCGGCGGCGGCGGTCTGCTCGGAGCCCATCGTGGCGCCGATGAACACGCCGTGCTGCCAGTCGCGGGCCTGCGTCACCAGCGGCACCGTCGTCTTGCGGCGCGCGCCGAACAGGATCGCCGAAATCGGCACGCCCTGCGGGTCGTCCCACTCTGGGGCCAGCGTCGGGCACTGCGACATCGGGGTGCAGTAGCGCGAGTTCGGGTGCGCGGCCTTCTCTTCCGAGTCGGGCGTCCAGTCGCGGCCCTTCCAGTCGATCAGGTGCTGCGGATCGCCCTCGAGGCCCTCCCACCAGACGTCGTTGTCGTCGGTCAGCGCGACGTTGGTGAAAACCGTGTTGCCGGCCTCGATCGTCTTCATCGCGTTCGGGTTCGACGACCAGTTGGTGCCCGGCGCGACGCCGAAGAAGCCGAACTCGGGGTTGACGGCGTAGAGGCGGCCGTCCTTGCCGAACCGCATCCAGGCGATGTCGTCGCCGATGGTCTCGGCGCGCCAACCCGGAATCGTGGGCTGCAGCATCGCGAGGTTGGTCTTACCGCATGCCGACGGGAACGCCGCGGCGACGAAGTACGCCTTGTTCTCCGGCGAGATCAGCTTGAGGATCAGCATGTGCTCGGCGAGCCAGCCCTCGTCGTGCGCCATCGCCGAGGCGATGCGCAGCGAGTAGCACTTCTTGCCAAGCAGCGCGTTGCCGCCGTAGCCGGAGCCAAAGCTCCAGATCTCGCGGGTCTCCGGGAAGTGGCTGATGTATTTGGTGTCGTTGCAGGGCCACGGCACATCCTTCTGGCCGGGCTCCAGCGGCGCGCCGATCGAGTGCAGCGCCTTGACGAAGAACCCGTCGGTGCCCATCTTGTCCAGCGCGGCCTTGCCCATCCGCGTCATCGTGCGCATCGACACGACCACGTACTCGGAGTCGGTGATCTCCACGCCGAGCTTGGGGTCCTCGGCGCCAAGCGGGCCCATGCAGAACGGCACCACGTACATGGTGCGGCCGCGCATACAGCCGCGGTACAGGTCGGTCATGGTCTGGCGCATCTCGGCGGGCGCCATCCAGTTGTTGGTGGGGCCGGCGTCGATTTCCTTCTCGGTGCAGATGAAGGTCCGCGACTCCACGCGTGCGACGTCCGACGGGTCAGACAGCGCGAGGTACGAGTTCGGCTTCTTCTCGTCGTCGAGACGTGTGAAGGTGCCGGCCGCCACCAGTTGCTCGCACAGCCTGGCGTTCTCCTCGTCGGATCCGTCGGCGAACACCACGCGGTCGGGCTGCGTCAGTTCGGCGACCTCTTGAACCCAAGCGAGCAGACCCTTGTGCTTCGTCGGTGCGGTGTCCAGACCTGGGATGGTCGCTGCGGTCATGAAAATCTCCTGTGTCTGTCGCTGCCAGGACCCAAAGCTCCGTATGCGCCACCCAGACAGGAATGGGCAGCGTTGCGGTTTCCTATACCGAGGTTATCGCGGGTGAGATACCCGCGGGGAATCGGGATATGTCCGATCACTCACAGGAACGATTCAGAAGGCCGTTTTCCGCGGGGTTTGGTCCAGTTCGGTCCGTACCGCGTCGAGCGCCCGCTGCAACGACGGCAGGCGCTTGTCGCGAACCACCGCGGCGCGGGCGGTCTGCAGCGCATGTTCGCGCAGTTCGGCGTCGATCTCGGCCATCTGTCCCTCGGCGGCGACGGCCTCGCGCTCGTCGCGGGCGGTCGACTCCGATGTCAGCGCGCTTTCGGTGGCCAGCACCCGCGTCGCCACCCGCTCCTCGAGTGCGGACTTCACCTTGGCGGTGACGTCGTTGACCCAGCGGTCCAGCACGGCCCGGTCGTGCAGCAGTCCGCGGATGCCCACCACCCACACGGTCAACGCCAGCCCCACCAGCCCTCCTGCGACCAGGCCGGCGATGGTGAGCCCGGGCGCCAGTCCGGTGAACAACCGCGTCACCGCGAGCGCCACGCCCAGCCCGAAGCCTGCGCCGAGGATCATCGTCAGCTGTGTCTCCAACCGTCGCGACTTCAGCGGCGGCCCTGTGAGCTCGGGGACGGACGGCGGAGCGGGAACCGGCGGGGCGGTCAGGTCGAGTTGGGCCGCCATGTCGGCGAGGTGAGCGGTGATGCCCTCCTCGACCTCCGCGAAGACCTCACCGGCCCGCTCACGCACCTGCGACTCGAAGCCGCCGAGTCGGCCGCGGGTCAACTGCGCCGCGTCCTCGGCGAGTTCGGCCCGCACCGACGTGCACCGGTTGCGCGCGAAGTAGCCCAGCTGGACGCGGGCCTGCTGAAGCTGAGTGCGCAGCGCGATGGCGTGCTCGGACTTCGACTGCCGACGGTCCCGCACGATGTCGTCGCGGGCCTGCTGCAGGGCCCGCACCCTGGCCCGCCGGTCCGCGCCGTCGCCGTCGGAGCGACATCTATCGATCGCCGAGTCGAGCCGAGTTTCCCACGCCCGCAGGCGGTTTCGCCGTAAAAGTTCGGGATCGGCCAGCCGTTGCCGCAGCAGGCCGACGAGTTCATCGACGCGTGGCTCGCCCAGATCCGGCGCCGCTGCCGTACCCACCCACGGCACGTGCGCGTACCGGGGCGACCACCCGGCCAGCACGGACCGGTTGGCGGCGAGCACGTCGCGCCAGTTGCGGTGGGTGTCGATCTTCGCCACCACGCCGACCACCAGATCGGTATGCGGGGTGACCAGATCCATGAGCTCACAGTCGGATTCGGTCAACGGCGACACCGCCGACACCACGAACACCACCGCGATGGGCGCGTCGGTCCGGGCCAGTTCGTCCGCCTCGACGAAGGTGTGCTCGGGCAGCCGCTCCCGCAGCGCCGCCGCGACGCTGGTGGTGCCCGCCAGCCAGGGCCCGGTCACGAGCACGACGTCTCGCGCTCGCACCTCGGGCGGGGCCAACCCCGGTTCGACGGCGGCGACCACCGCGTCGGCTGAGGCGAGCGGATCGGTACTCGTCGCGCCCGACGTCACCGCGACCGTCCGAGCAGGCGCAACGAACCGCGGCTGATGTCGGCCGCGCAGGCGCGGTGCAGCGCGTCGACTGGGCCGCAGCCGTATCGGCGCCACCGCACGGCGCGGCGCAGGTGGGCGGCCGGGTCGTCGCCGCGGTCGACGGTCATGCCCACAGCCTCGACGACATCGACCGCCGCCGTCATCACCGCGAGTGTCGCCTCGTCGTTCACCAGCATTTCGGCCAGTCGGCGATCACCGGATTGCGCTGCCACTGCGCGCAATTCGCCCACCGCGGCCCGAAGACGCCGGTACCGCAGCGGCGCACCCGCCGCGTGGATGTGTTCGACGACGCGATCCAGTTGGCTGAGCCGACGCAGGTGGCCAGGTAGCGACTCAGCGGTCGCCCCGCTATCGAGTGCCAGCACCGCGTGCGCGATACCGAACCGGTCGAGCGCACCGAGCAGGGCCTCGCGCACCTCGCGCGACAGCGGGTGCGGCGCTTCGACGAACGCGTCGGTCGACGTCAGATCGGCGGGTTGGGTGCGCAGTGTCTGCAGCGCGCCGACGAGATCGCCGTTCAGATCCACGTCGGCGAGCAGCGCGATCATCGGCGCCGTCGGAACGCCGGTCAGCGCGCGGATGTGGGCGGCCCGGCGGTATGCCAGCGCCACTGGCCCGTCCGCGCCGAAGCCGGTCAGATCGGCCTTGTTCAGCACGACGACCGCTGGCCGGTCCCGCGATATCAACGCCCGATCCTCGGGTTTGAGCGCTTCGGCGATCACCACGACCTCGACGTCGGCGCCCTCGGACGAAACCGGCACGCCGGCGCCGGTCAATGCAGCGGCCATGGTCGCGCACCCGACCCCGTCGCGGCCGCGCACCGCAACCCGCGTCGGCGCGGTGAGGCGCCGGATGATCGGTGGCAGCCGCGGATCGCGGCTCTCTTCAGCGAATCGCATCAGGGCGTCGACGAAAATCTGGCGACCTTCTTCCGTCCGTGGGGCGCCACATCACACCGTGTCCCCGTCTGACGATCGTGACACCTCGGTCGTCACGGTGTGAATGGCCGCGACACAGCTTGGGGACAGACCGCCGTACCAGCCGAAGGCAACTGTTGGGTATCAATCTGTACCACGATGCGGGTACTCCAGTCTGGATGAGCCACCATGGACGGATGCATCTGCCCGGGCCCGATGTCGCCGACGCCTCGGCTCCGAGGCCCGATGTCGCCGACGCCTCGGCTCCGAGGCCCGATGTCGCCGACGCCTCGGCTCCGAGCCCCGATGTCGCCGACGAGCACCGCTATCCCCGGGTCACCAGCTTCCGCACCAGGCGCACCGCGCTCTCGGCCGCCCAGCAGGCGACGTGGGAACGCCTGTGGCCCGAGATCGGCATGCATGCGCGCGACGGCGGCCGACCGGTTCCGCAACTGGACACCGAGGCGTGGTTCGGCCGGTCGGCGCCCGTCGTGCTGGAGATCGGCTGCGGGGCCGGCACCTCGACGCTGGCGATGGCCAAGGCGGAACCTCACCTCGACGTGGTCGCGGTGGAGGTGTATCGGCGCGGGCTGGCCCAATTGCTGAGCGGCATCGACCGCGAACATGTGACGAACATCCGGCTGGTCCGCGGCGACGGCGTCGACGTGCTGCAGCACATGTTCGGACCCGACTCGCTGACCGGTGTGCGGGTGTTCTTCCCCGACCCGTGGCCCAAGGCCCGCCACCACAAGCGGCGGCTGTTGCAACCGGCCACCGTCGCGTTGATCGCCGACCGGCTGCGACCCGGTGGCGTGCTGCACGCCGCGACGGACCACGCCGGTTACGCCGAACACA
Source organism: Mycolicibacterium celeriflavum (assembly GCF_010731795.1). Taxonomy (NCBI): domain Bacteria; kingdom Bacillati; phylum Actinomycetota; class Actinomycetes; order Mycobacteriales; family Mycobacteriaceae; genus Mycobacterium; species Mycolicibacterium celeriflavum. The sequence continues at coordinate 3,104,313 of NZ_AP022591.1, forward strand.
TCACCGAAGTCGGCGACGCCGAGCCGCGGCTGCGTCGCATCAGCCCGACGGATTCTCTTCCGATCTCCGTCGAGCGGCCGGTCACCAAGTACGAGGGCAAGGCGCAGCACGCCGGCAGCGCCGTCGCAGAACTGCTGTGGGAGAGAGTATGAGCCTCACAGAAGACATCGGGCATATAGAAGAGGTGGCACCACCCGAAGCCGCCACGCCACCGGCGGCCGACGCGGTCGCCCGGGTGCTGCTGGTCTGGGACGCGCCCAACCTCGACATGGGTCTCGGCTCGATCCTCGGCGGCAGGCCGACGGCCGCACACCGGCCACGGTTCGACGCGCTGGGCCGCTGGCTGCTGACGCGGACGGCGGAGCTGTCTTCCCAGCTCGCTGGCGCCGGCCGGACTGTCACGCTGGAGCCCGAGGCCACCGTCTTCACCAACATCGCCCCGGGCAGCGCCGACGTCGTCCGGCCGTGGGTGGAGGCGTTGCGTAACGTCGGCTTCGCGGTATTCGCGAAACCGAAACTGAACGAGGACAGCGATGTCGACACCGACATGCTGAACCACATCGCGCTGCGCCGTAGCGAGGGTCTGGCCGGGGTGCTGGTAGCTTCGGCCGACGGCCAGGCCTTCAAACAACCGCTGGAGGAGATCGCCCGCGACGGCATCCCGGTCCAGGTGCTCGGATTTCGCGAACATGCAAGCTGGGCGCTAGCGTCGGATACCTTGGAGTTCGTCGACCTGGAGGACATCGAAGGTGTTTTCCGGGAACCGCTACCGCGAATCGGCCTGGATTCGCTGCCTGAGCAGGGGGCATGGTTGCAGCCGTTCCGGCCGCTGTCCTCGCTACTGACCTCGCGTGTCAACAACTGAACTGCGCGGGTCGCCGCTGACTTAGTTAGGAGCTCAAGTGTTCGCCTGGTGGGGTCGAACGGTGTACCGATTCCGGTACATCGTCATCGGCGTCATGGTCGCGCTCTGCCTCGGTGGCGGTATCTACGGCATCAGCCTCGGCAGCCACGTCACCCAGAGCGGCTTCTACGACGACGGCAGCCAGTCGGTGCACGCGTCGGTGGTCGCCGACGAGGCGTACGGCCGCGACCGCACCAGCCACATCGTCGCGATCCTGAGGCCCCCTGACGGCAAGAAGGTCAACGACCCGGCCTGGATGAAGCAGACCGTCGACGAGCTCAACAAGCTGGTCGAGGACAACAGCGACAGGATCGTGAGCTGGGTCGGCTGGCTGCGCGCTCCCGACGCCGAATCGCAGACCGTGCAGCAGATGAAGACCGCGGACCTGTCCCGCACGTTCGTCAGCATCCCGCTCAAGGGCGACAACGACGACGAGATCCTCAAGAACTATCAGGCCGTCGAAGACCAACTGCTCGAGGTCAATGACGGCAACATCCAACTCGCCGGCCTGCAGCCGCTGGCCAGCGAGTTGACGGGCACCATCGGCGAGGACCAGCGGCGCGCCGAGGTCGCGGCCATCCCGCTGGTCGCGGTGGTGCTGTTCTTCGTGTTCGGCGGTGTCATCGCGGCCTCCCTGCCGGCCATCATCGGCGGCCTGACGATCGCCGGCGCACTGGGCATCATGCGGTTGTTCGCCGAGTTCATGCCGGTGCACTTCTTCGCCCAGCCGGTGGTGACCCTGATGGGTCTCGGTATCGCCGTCGATTACGGGCTGTTCATGGTCAGCCGCTTCCGCGAGGAGATCGCGGAGGGCTACGACACCGAGGCCGCGGTCCGGCGCACCGTGATGACGTCGGGCCGGACCATCATGTTCTCCGCGGTGATCCTGGTGGCGTCGTCGGTGCCGCTGCTGCTGTTCCCGCAGGGCTTCCTGAAGTCCATCACCTACGCGATCATCGCCTCGGTGATGCTGGCGGCGGTCCTGTCGGTCACGGTGTTGGCGGCCGCGCTCGCGATCCTGGGACGTAACGTCGACTCCCTCGGTGTACGCACGCTGGTGCGCTTCGCCAAGCCGGACACGATCGGGTCGTATTCACCCAACGGCCGCCGCAATCCGCTGGCCGTCCCATCAGTCGTCCTCGGTGTGCTGGTCCCGTTCGCCGCGATCCCGGTCGGCCACCTCGCCCGCGCGCAGATCCGCCGCACGCACGACGACGGCGCGGGTCTCGCGCTGATCGGCCTGGTGCTCGGCTACATCGGTTCGTTCGCGTGGCTCACCTACGGACTGTTCGCGGTGAAGGACACGGTCGGCTCGGCGATCTTCTGGTTGCTGCTGGGCATTTTGATATTCGTCGCGGGCACCATCACGGTGCTGGCGCTGGCCCGGTTCAGCCCCACCGTGCGCAAGCCGACGGTCCTGTGGCTCGACTGGCTTGCCGAGAAGACCCAGAAGACCAAGACCCGCGCCGAGGTCGAGAAGGGCTTCTGGGGCAAGCTGGTCAACCGCGTGATGAAACGCCCGATCGCGTTCGCCGCGCCGATCGTGATCGCGATGATCCTGTTGATCATCCCGTTGGGTCAGTTGTCACTCGGCGGCATCAGCGAGAAGTACCTACCGCCGAACAACCCGGTCCGCTCGGCTCAAGAGGCCTTCGACAAAACGTTCCCCGGGTTCCGCACCGAACCGCTGACCATCGTAATCGAGAACAACAACGGTGATCCGGTCACCGACCAGCAGGTCGCCGAGATCCGCAGCGAGGCGATGGCGATACCGGGGTTCATCGAAGCCGACGACGACCCCGCCAAAATGTGGCAGGCGCGTCCCCATCAGGAGAGCGGCACGAAGGACCCGTCGATCCGCGTCATCCAGAACGGTCTGGAGAACCGCAACGACGCCGCCAAGAAGATCGAGGAACTCCGGTCCATCACGCCGCCGCGCGGGCTGTCGATCTCGGTGGGTGGTACCCCGGCACTGGAACAGGACAGCATTCACAGCTTGTTCGACAAGCTTCCGCTGATGGTGGCCGTGCTGATCGTCACCACGACCATCCTGATGTTCCTGGCGTTCGGGTCGGTGGTGCTGCCGATCAAGGCCGCGGTGATGAGCGCGCTCACCCTCGGTTCGACGATGGGCGTGCTGACGTGGATGTTCGTCGACGGGCACGGCTCCGGCCTGATGAACTACACGCCGCAACCGCTGATGGCGCCGATGATCGGGTTGATCATCGCGGTGATCTGGGGGCTGTCGACCGACTACGAGGTGTTCCTGGTCTCGCGCATGGTGGAAGCGCGGGAACGCGGCATGTCCACCGCCGAGGCGATCCGGATCGGCACCGCGACCACCGGTCGGTTGATCACGGGTGCCGCGCTGGTGCTGGCGGTCGTGGCGGGCGCGTTCGTGTTCTCCGACCTGGTGATGATGAAGTATCTGGCCTTCGGCCTGCTGATCGCGCTGCTGCTGGACGCCACGATCGTGCGGATGTTCCTGGTCCCGGCCGTGATGAAGCTGCTCGGCGACGACTGCTGGTGGGCGCCGCGGTGGATGAAGCGCATCCAGGAGCGGATGGGGCTGGGTGAGACCGAACTGCCCGACGAGCGGAGGCGGCCCGCGGTGCGCGACTCCGCCGATCCCGAGGCGTTGGTCGGTGCGGGTGCGCCCGCGCCGCGTCGCCCGTTCGACAGGCCCCGCCCGCCGCACGATCCGACGCATCCCGCCGTCGAGGGGTCGTCGCGCCCCGGCGCCACCCGCGTCGCGGCACCGCCGCGGGCGAACGCTCCATCGGTAGCGGGCACGACGCGCATTCCGAGCGCCGCCAAACCTCCGGCGCCGCCTTCTGACGAACCGCCGACCACGCGGTTGTCGATGGCCAAGAACGCCGTGCGTAACGCGGTGACCAACGCCGCCGCCGCGACCCGGCAGGCTGCCCGTCCGCCGGCGCCGCCGCCCGCCCCGCCGTCACGGCCTGCGCGGGAGGAACGTGAGATCGAGTCGTGGCTCGGCGAGTTGCGTGGGACCGGCACGCCACCCGCCCCGGCCGCCCCGCCCGCCCCGTCGGCACCGCAACGACCGTCGGCCGAGCCCACCAGGGCGATGCCCGCGGGGAACCCGCAGGAAGGCAGGCGACAACGTCGGCCCGAAGCGCCTCCGGCGCCGGACAACGAGCCGACCACCGCCATTCCGACACCAGGGGCGGACCCTGACGCGACAACGGCCATCCCGACCCCGGGCAAGCAATCGGACGACGCCGAGGCGGCGACCGAAAAGCTCAACACCCGCGAGGACGAGGAACGTCAGCGCCGCGGCGGTGGGCTGAGCGCGCAGGACTTGCTGCGCCGCGAAGGCAGGCTGTAGCCCCGCCGGCTACCGCTCCTCGACGTCGTCGGTCTCGGCTCGGACCAACGGCCCGTCCCCGGCCTCCTGCGCGGCTTCCTCCGCGGCCGGGTCGCTCGCGGTGAGCACGCGGATCGAGCTGTTGAGGAATGCGAGCACCGGCACGGCCAGAAGTGCTCCGACGATGCCCGCCAAGACGCCACCGCCCGCGATGACCAGGACGATCGCCAGCGGGTGAATCGACACCGCACGACCCATCACCAGCGGCTGCAGGACGTGGCCTTCCAACTGCTGGACCGCGATGACGAGGGCGAGGGTGATCAGCGCGTAGATGATGCCTTTGGCGATCAACGCGACGACCACAGCGAGGGCGCCGGCGATCACCGCACCGACGAGCGGAATGAATGCGCCCAAGAACACGAGCGACGCCAACGGCAACGCCAACGGCACGCCCATGATCGCCAGGCCGGTGCCGATTCCGACGGCGTCGACGAGCGCGACCAGGAACGTCGCCCGCACGTAACCGATCAGAGAGTGAAAGCCGGCCCGCCCGGCGTCGCGGACGCGCTCGCGCACGTTCGCCGGGAAGATCCGGGTGACGAACGCGTAGATGTTGCGCCCGCCTTGCAGCAGGAAGATCAGCGTGAACAACACCAGCACCGCACCGGTCACGATCTCGGTCACCGTGCCTGCCGTCGACAGCGCGCCGGTCGTCACCCTTTCCTGGTTGTTCTGCAAAGCCTCGATCGCGGCGTTGCCCGCGTTGTCGATCTGTTCCCGGCTCAGGTGCAGTGGGCCGTCGATCAGCCAGTCGCGGACACCGTCGATGCTGCGGCTCACCTGCTCGACCAACGCCGGTGCGCCCTCGATGAACTGGCTGACGACGAAGGCCAGAATTCCTCCGACAACGGCGAAGCCGCCGAGCAACATCAGCGCAACGGCACCGCCGCGCGGCGCGCCGCGCCGGTCGAGAAAGTCGACGGCCGGCATCAGCAGGGCCGCCAGGATCGTCGCCAACGCCACCGGGACGACGATGATCTCCAGTCGCTTGAACAGCCACAGCAACGCGACGATGGCGGCGAGAATCATCAGCAATCGCCACGACCACGCAGCGGCCTTGCGAACGAGTGGCGAAACCGCCTCGTCATCGAAAGAAGTGCCCTCGGGCATCCCGATAGCGTAACGCCCGCAGCATCCTGGGCCGGATCTGCGGAATCGGCCACGCCACGCACTACCCTTACCCCGTGGCCCACGACGCGCCTGCGAGTGCAGCCCGCAGCCAGGGGCACTCCACGCGAAGCAGGTACTGGTGGCTGCGGTGGGCTGTCTTCGCTGTCGTGGTCGTCGTGCTGACCGTCGAACTCGGCCTGGTGTGGGATCAGCTCGCCAAGGCGTGGCACAGCCTCTACACGGCGCAGTGGTGGTGGGTGCTGGCGGCGGTCGGCACCGCGCTGGCGTCCATGCACTTCTTCGGCGACATTCAGCGCAAGTTGCTGCGATCGGCGGAAGTTCCTGTGCGGCAGTGGCGTTCGCAGGCGGCGTTCTATGCGGGCAACTCGCTGAGCACGACGCTACCGGGCGGGCCGGTGTTGTCGGCGACGTTCATCTACCGCCAGCAGCGACTCTGGGGTGCGACGCCGGTCATCGCCTCCTGGCAGCTGGTGATGTCGGGGGCGCTGCAGGTAACCAGCCTGGCGCTGCTCGGGTTGGGCAGCGCGTTCTTCCTCGGCGCCAAACACAACCCGTTCTCGCTGATCTTCACGCTGGCCGGCTTCATCATGCTGATCGTGCTGGCGCAGGCGGTGGCGTCCCGGCCGGATCTGCTCGACGGCGTCGGCGTGCGGGTGCTGTCATGGGTGAACTACCTGCGCGCCAAACCGGCCGACAACGGGCTGACGAGGTGGCGTGCGACGCTGGCGCAACTCGAGTCGGTGAAGCTGAGCCGAAGCCAGCTCAGTGTCGCGTTCGTGTGGTCGATGTTCACGCTGGTGACCGGTGTGGGCACGCTGCTGTTCGCCTGCTACGCCGCGGGCGGACGGCCCTCACTGCTCGGCGTGATCGTGGCGTACGTCGCTGCCCGCGCGGTCGGGTCGATCCCGTTGATGCCCGGCGGGTTGCTGGTGGTCGAGGCGGTGCTGGTGCCCGGCCTGGTGTCGAGCGGAATGACGTTGGCGTCGGCGATCTCGGCGATGCTCATCTACCGGTTGATCAGCTGGATCTTCATCGCGGCGATCGGATGGGTGGTGTTCTTCTTCATGTTCCGCACCGAGACCGACGTCGACCCCGACGCATGCGACAAGCAGCCGTAGCGGTTCTCGGCGTCGCGGCGCTGCTCGCCGGATGTTCGCCGGCACCCGAACAGCCGTCCGCGACGTCGCCGACGGGGTCGGCCCAATCCTCGACGCAGGAGTCGCCGCCACCCGGGCCGACCCGCAGGCCCGCGCCGTCGGTGGCCACCCCACTCGTCGGCGAGGCGATCACCCAACCCGTGCCGGTTCCCGCCACCGACGGCAAGACCCACCTGGTGTACGAGATCAGCCTGACGAACGTGTTGCCGAACGAGGTGACACTGACGTCGGTCACGGTGCTGGATCGCGACGTTGCGCTCTTGGACCTGTCCGGCGACCAGTTGACGCAGTGGACTCGGTTACTCGGAACACCGGCGCCGACAACGACACTCGGTCCGGCGCAGACGGCGGTCGTGTGGTTCGACCTGGCGCTGGAGCGCGACGCGCCGATGCCGACCCGGCTCAGGCATGCGGTCAAGGTGTCGAACCCGGAGCCACAGGTGCCGCTGTTCCCCGGCACCCAGACCGTCGACATCGCGCCGGTCGACGTGCAACTCCGCGAACCCGTCGTCATCACTTCGCCGCTGGCGGGACCGAACTGGATCGACGGCGGCGGATGCTGCGGCACCAGTGCGCACCGCACCGCCCTCAACCCCATCAACGGGCGCCTATGGGCCGCAGAACGATTCGCGATCGACTACGTCCAACTCGATCGGAACGGCCGGCTGGTCACCGGCGACCCGTCGAAGCTGGAGAGTTTCGCCTACTTCGGGGCCGATATCCACGCCGTCGGCGACGGCGTGGTGGTCTCGGTGCTCGACGGCCTACCTGAGCAGGTCCCCGGCCGGAACCCCACCGGGTTGCCGTTGGAGCAGTACGCCGGCAACCACGTCGTACAGGACCTCGGCGACGGGAACTATGCGCTGTACGCCCACCTCAAAACCGGCACTGTGGCAGTCAAACCGGGCGACCGCCTGACGGCGGGCCAGGTGATCGGACACGTCGGCAACACCGGCAACTCCAGCGCTCCGCACCTGCACTTCCATGTGATGAGCTCACCAGATCCGCTCGGCTCCAACGGATTGCCGTTTGTCTTCGACGAGTTCCGGCTCGATGCGCGCCTCGCCGACGACGACGCCATCGACGCCCTCTTTGACGGGGATGCGGCGGCGCTTGCGCCCGAGTTCACTGCGCGCGACGAAAAGGCTGCCATGCCACTGGAATTGGATGTGGTGACCTATGCCGATCGATAGCCGGGAGCACACCCGGCCCGCGCTGGCGGCGCTGGCAACCGACGTGTGCTGCCTGATCGTGTTCGCCGCCATCGGCAGACGCAGCCACGCCGAGGGCGTCGACCTGGCCGGCGTCGCTGCGACCGCGTGGCCGTTCCTGGCGGGCGCGGGGGCCGGGTGGGCGCTGTCCCGCGGGTGGCGGCGACCCTACGCGCTGCTCCCGACGGGGATCGCGGTGTGGGTGTGCACCGTCGTGGTGGGGATGCTGCTGCGCAAGCTGACGTCGGCCGGCATCGCACCGAGTTTCATTGTGGTGGCCACGATTTCGACCGCAGTGCTGCTACTGGGTTGGCGCGCCGCCATCCTGGTCATGACCCGCCGCTGACACCGTCAGCAGCGGGCGCGATGAGTAGGGCGCGAACAGGGCTAGCTGTCCGCGAGGCCGTCGCCGTTGGTGTCGCCGCAGCGGTTCTTGATGTCAACCAGAGGCTGGCGAATCCCGGTCAACTCGGCCCTCACCTGAGGGTTGGAGTTCAGGTAGTCCTGCACCTTGCCCCGGACCTCGTCGCGCGGCAGGCCCTCGAGGCTGGTGAAGAACCAGTTCACATCCGGATGGCTGAAAAGATACGCGGAAGTCGCTGCCGAGACTCCGGACGCCACTCCGGCGAGATCGGCCGCCGTGCAGTTCGGCGGCGCGGGCTGGGCCGAAGCCGTTGGCATGGCACCGAGGAACATCGCACCGGCGATCGCGCCGGTGCCGACCGCGCCAGCTACCGCACGTCGCGCACTACGGGCCGAGAGAACCATGGTTGAGCTCCTTCATCGGAAGTGGAGTGGCCGTAACCTGGGCGGTTACTGACGAAGACCAGCTAGGACCAACGCTGAAAAGCTAAGCAGAATGTCGGCAGACTTTCTCGCCTTGCAGTCAACCAATCCTGAAAAACTCCGAATCCGCAGCTCAGTTGACCCGTTGCGGGGTGCTGCGCGCCGGCTCGGGTCAGGGCAGACCGGCGACGGCCGATCCCGGCGTGGACGCGGTGCCCTGCGAGACCGGCGCCGCCGCGGGCATGTGTGCCGTGGGAACCGCGCCGGGAAGGCCCGCGTTCTGGGCGGCGGGCGTCTGTGCCGGCAAACTCGCCTGCAGGCCGCCACCCTGCTGCGCGGCCTGCAACAGACCCGCCACCTGAGGCAGCGTGAACGGCAGTTTGCACTTGCCGGACAGGCTCGCCAGCGGCTGCTGCAACTGCTGCATGTCCTCGGCCACTTCCGGGTTGGCATCGAAGTACGTCTTCACCTCGGCCAGGGACTGCGGCCCCGCCTGCTGCTTGCTGATCGTCGTCAGAGCCTGGTTCGTCTGCGGGTGCTCTTCGAGATACTCGCCGGTCGACGTGGCCACTTCACCGATCGTCCTGGCAAGCTCGCTGGCCGCGCACGGGTCCTGCGCGGCGGTCGCCGACGGTGTCGCCGGCGTCACGAGCGCGGCCACCACGGCACCGCCGGCGGCGGAGGCAGCAAGAACACCGAAAAGCCCTCGACGCATCACCCCGGTGGTCGTTTTCATGGACAACTCCTTACGATTTGCGGACGGTGTCCACATTTCGAACAACCCGCAAACACTCTCGCGATGGACGGCAATCAGTCCCCGACGCCGAAAACGGCCGCCTAACATCCTGCCATCCGGCCCGCTGCGCCCGCCAATTCCGCGGGCAGGACGCGCGGGGCGTCCCAGCTGACGAACCATCGCGGTAACGGCCCGCGATCCGTTCGCGAGAAGTGGATTAGAGCAGCTCGAGGCGTTGCTGGCAGATTGCTCGGGGACCACTGAAGGACGCGGCACCTTACCGCACACTGTTGTACGCTTCGGCTACGAAACGCCGGGGAGAAAGCGGGGGTTTCCAATCCAGCAGTTCATGATGCGCTTGAGTGGCAACCTGCGCAGATATCGCTGGGCGGTGTTCGCCGTATGGCTGCTTCTCCTGGCCCCGGCGATCTGGCTCGCGCTCAACCAGTCCAGCCACCTCACGGGTGGCGGCTTCGAGGTCGAGGGTTCGCAGTCGCTGCGGGTTCAGCGGCAACTAGAAGAGCATTTCCCCGATCAGGGCGCCTCCCCCCTGGCTCTGGTCGCCGCGCCGCGCGCCGACGCCTCGTTCGAGGACATGAACGCGGCCGTCGCCCACCTCGAACGCCTCGCCGCCGAGGTGCCCAGCGTCAAGGTCGTGCCCAATCGGCAACAGCCGCCGCCCCAACCCGATCGCCCGTACGTCATCACTCTGCAGCTGGACTTCAACAACACCGGCGCGGTCGACGTCGCCAAACGACTGCGCCAAAAGGTCGGCATCGACGGCGAGGATCCCGGCGAGTTCCGCGACGGCAAGGTCAAGCTGTACGTCATCGGCCAGGGCGCGCTGGGCGCGGCGGCCACCCAGGCCACCAAACACGACATCGCCCAGGCCGAGCGGTGGAACCTTCCGATCGTCCTGATCGTCCTGCTCGCGGTGTTCGGGTCGCTGGCGGCGGCGGCCGTGCCACTGGTGCTCGGCGTCTGCACGGTCGCGGTGACCATGGGCATCGTCTATCTGGTGTCGATGGTCACGTCGATGTCGGTGTTCGTGACGTCGACCGTGTCGATGTTCGGCATCGCGCTGGCCATCGACTACTCGCTGTTCATCCTCATGCGGTTCCGTGAGGAACTGCGCGCCGGCCGCGACCCGGAACAGGCCGCCGACGCCGCGATGGCAACGTCCGGCCTGGCGGTGGTGCTGTCCGGGGTGACCGTGATCGCCTCGGTGACCGGGATCTACCTGATCCAGACTCCGGTGCTGGTGTCGATGGCGACCGGCGCCATCCTCGCCGTCTCGGTGGCGGTGCTCACCTCCACCACCCTCACGCCTGCTGTGCTGGCGACGTTCGGCCGGGCGGCGGCCAAACGCTCGTCGTATCTGCACTGGTCGAGGCGATCGGAAAGCACCCAGTCGCGGTTCTGGACCCGGTGGACCGGGTGGGTGATGCGCCGACCGTGGCTGTCGGCGCTGGCCGCCGCGGCGCTGCTGGTGGCGCTGGCCGCGCCGGCGTTCTCGATGATGCTCGGCAACAGCATGCAGCGTCAGTTCGAGCCGACCCACGAGATCCGCGGCGGGGTCAACGCGGCGGCCGAGGCGCTAGGCCCCGGTGCGCTCGGCCCGGTTCGGGTGTTGGTGACGTTCCCGGAGGGCGACGCCGCGTCGGCGCCGGCCAAGGAACCGATGCTCGACGCGCTCCGCCAGCGCATCGCACAGGGCCCCAACGTGGTTTCGGTCAGCCCGCCCTCGTTCGGCGAGGACGGCCGGCAGGCGTTGCTGTCGGCGGTGCTGTCGGTCGACCCCGAGGACATGGGTGCGCGCGAGACGGTCGACTGGATGCGTGCCGAATTGCCGAAGGCTTCCGGCGTGGAGAACGTGCAGGTCGACGTCGGCGGCCCGACGGCGTTGATCAAGGACTTCGACGACCGGGTGTCTGCCACTCAGCCGCTGGTGTTCGTCTTCGTGGCGTTGATCGCGTTCCTCATGCTGCTCATCGCGATCCGGTCGGTGGTGCTGGCGATCAAGGGCGTCCTGATGACCGTGTTGTCGGTGGCGGCCGCCTACGGCAGCCTCGTCGTCGTGTTCCAGTGGGGGTGGCTGGAGGACCTGGGCTTCGAGCAGATCTCGTCGCTGGACAGCACCATTCCTCCCCTGGTGCTGGCGATGACGTTCGGCCTGTCCATGGATTACGAGATCTTCCTGTTGACCCGCATCCGGGAACGGTTCCTGCTGACGCGCAACACCCGCGACGCGGTGGCCTACGGCGTGAGCACCAGCGCCAGAACGATCACCAGCGCGGCGCTGATCATGATCGCGGTGTTCATCGGTTTCGCGTTCGCGGGTATGCCGCTGGTGGCGCAGTTGGGCGTGGCGTGTGCGGTGGCGATCGCGGTCGATGCGACCGTGGTGCGGCTGGTCCTGGTGCCCGCGCTGATGGCGATGTTCGACGAGTGGAACTGGTGGCTGCCGCGCTGGCTGGTTCGCATCCTGCCGTCGGTGGACTTCGAGAAGCCGCTGCCCAAGGTGGACACCCCCGACTTGATCATCATCCCCGACGATCTGTCGTCGCTGGGCCCGACCGGCTCCGAGCTGCGCATGGTTGTCAAGTCGGCGGCCAAGTTGAAAACTCTTGTGCCGCAAGCTGTCACGGTCACCGATCCGCTGGCCTTCAGTGGCTGCGGCGCGGCCGGCCCCGCCACGAAGATGCGCAGCGCCGAGCGGCTCAACGGCGGCCACCGCAACAGCCGAAACGGCGGCGGCACCGCACTGGCCACCGCCGCGCCGCCAGTACATCCGGTGACGATGTGGGGCGGCCGATTGTCGGTCGCCCTCGACGCGCTGGCGACCGCGTCGGACTGCGAGGGTGCGCCGATGGAGCGGCGCAGTCCGATGGAGACCACCAATGTCCAGCTGCCGACCGGTGACCGGCTGCAGATCCCGACGGGCGCGGAGACGTTGCGGCTCAAGAGCTACCTGCTCATGTGCCGGAACACCACCCGCGACTACGCGGAATTCGTTGATCTCGTCGAGTGCATGGAGACGCACACCGCGGCAGAAGTGCTGACCGCGATGGACCGGTACTACTGTGGTCGGCAGTCGAGGAAACAATGGGTGGCGACCCAGCTGGTGCGCCGACTGGCCGACCCGACGCCTTCCGACGAGCACGACACCCGGATGTCGGGCCCCGAGGCGGAGGCGGAGTGGGCCAAGGTCAGAGAGCGTTGCCTGTCGGTTGCGGTCGCGATGCTGGAGGAGGCGAGGTGACGGTGACTCCCGACATCCGGGATACCCGCCGCCGCGGGGGTGTCCCCCCCGAACAGCGCCCGGCACCGCCCGCGCCGAAGCCGACGGCCGACGAGCGGCCCGTCGAGTTCTGGCCTACCTCTGCGATCCGCGCGGCGCTGGAGACCGACGACCTCGCCGTCTGGCAGCGCATCGTCGCGGCGATCAAGCGGGATCCGTTCGGCCGTACCGCCCGCCAGGTCGAGGAGGTCCTCGAGACGGCGCGGCCGTACGGAGTGTCCAAGGCCCTCGCCGAGGTCCTCACCCGGACCCGCGAACACCTGGAAGCCAACGAGCGCCAGGAGGTGGCCCGCCACATCCGCGCGCTACTGGAGCACTCCGGGCTCGGCCCGCAGGAATTCGCGTCGCGAATCGGGGTGCACGCCGCCGACTTCGCGGCCTTCGTCAGCGGCAAGACCAGCCCATCGGCGGCGTTGATGGTGCGCATGAAGCGGCTGTCCGAACGGTTCGCCCGGATGCGGTCGAACCGGCCCGACAGCTGACGCCGGTCGGTCGCTGGGTATACGCCGGGAATGGACCTCGAGGAGATTCTGCGGGAAACCCGCACGGTGGCGATCGTCGGCGCATCGCCCAATCCCGACCGCGCCAGCCATGAGATCTGGACGTACCTCAAGGCGGCCAGCGATTACGAGTTGTACCTGGTGAATCCGACGGTCGACGAGATCGAGGGCACACCGGTCTATCCGTCGTTGGCAGACCTTCCCGTCGCGCCCGATCTCGTGGACGTGTTCCGCCGCCGCGAACACCTGCCCGGCGTCCTCGCCGACACCGTCGCGGTCGGCGCCAAGGTGCTGTGGCTACAACTTGGCCTGTGGGACGAGCAAGTCGCCCGCGACGGCGCCGCCGCGGGGTTGCGGGTCGTGATGGACCGCTGCATCAAGGTCGATCACGCCCGCCTTCTCGGTTAGCGGGAGTGGATCGGCGACACGTCGTCGACCATCCAGCGGCCGTCTTTTTTCGACAGCGCGACCCGCAACGCCAGCACTGCGGTGTCGGTCGGCTTGCCCGGCGAGTTCTGCGTGGCGTGCAGGATCACCGCGACGCTGGCGACGTTCGGCCCGATCGCCTCGATGCCCGCGGACACGGTGCTCGCCTGCGCGGATACGTTTCGGCTCGTCAAATCCTCTGCCACCGAGGAGAATTCGTTCTTGAACGCTTCGGCTCGTTCCGGCGACATCATCGCCGCCGCCCGGTCGATCGACGCCGTGGGGCTCTGCGGGGTGAACGTCGCCGACGCTTCGGCGACACTGCTGGCGATGCCCACCACCTCAGTGCTGTCGTTGCGCAGCGTGCGGTCGGGCACCGTCCATTCCAGGTAGCCGACCAGCACCGCGGCCGCCAGCGCCCCCGTCGCGATCGCGGTCACTCCCAGTCGTAGCCCCGGACCGTCGTCGTCGGTGCCGACGGTCACCGCATCGCGGCGCGCCAACACTCCGTTGACCACGACGCCCTCGACGATCAGCAGGCACAGCACCGAGCACACCGCAACCCACCACAGCGGCCAGGCCAGCGCGATGCCGATGTACACCAGCGCCGCTATCGCGGCAAGCGGAGCGGCGACGTCGAATGCGGCGACCCGCCAGGCGTTCCTCATCGGATCGGCTCCAACCGCGAGATCATCAGCTTGCCGTCCACGTCGGACACGTCCAGCCGCAATGTCCAACGCACGGTCTGCGGCTTCTGCTCACCGGCGTTCTCGCTGATCGATGTCGCGACCACCAGAACGGTGTCGGTGCGCGACGCGAACTCCGTCACCGCGGGCTGGGAGTTCGGCGGTCGCGCCCCGTCGGGTCCGGGCTGCGGATGGCGGAGCGACTCGACGGCCACCGAGTCGATCTGACCGGTGGTCTGCGTCTGCAGTTTCTGCACGAGTTCGCGATAGGGCTCGACCGCCGCGTCGAAGTCGGCGTTGAGCTGGCCGACGGTGTTCTCGTGCAGCTTGACCAGGTCGGACTCCACGGTGTCCTTGTTCATGTTGATCAGCACGCTGGTCCAGTCGGCCGCGGCCTGCATGACGCGGGCCCGATACCTCAGTTCGTCGGTGTCGGCACGGTGCTGCACCCAGATCAGCGCAGCCAGCGCCACCGCGATGACTGCGATCACCCCCAGCACCGCCGACGCGATGCCGAAGCTGGTGAAGACGGGACCGTCTTCGGCTGCGGTGGGCTGGTCATCGGGCATGCGCGTGAGGGTACCGGCAAGGCTCTGGCACCCTGGTGGGGTGACTGTAGAAGCAATCCGATCGGGCATCGACCTGAGCCACGTCGACACCCAGGCCCGCCCCCAAGACGACCTCTTCGGCCACGTCAACGGCCGGTGGTTGACCGAGTACGAGATGCCCGGCGACCGTGCCACCGACGGTGCGTTCCGATCTCTGTACGACCGCGCCGAGGAGCACGTCCGCGACCTGATCACCACGGCGGCGGCATCGGGTGCCGCGTCGGGCACCGACGAACAGCGCATCGGCGACCTGTACGCCAGCTTCATGGACGAGCGGACCGTCGCCGCGCGCGGTGTGCAACCGCTGCTGGAGGAGTTGGCTGCGATCGACGCTGCCGACAGCCCCGAGGCGCTGGCCCGGGTGCTGGGTGCGTTGCAGCGCACCGGCATCGGCGGCGGCACCGGCGTCTACGTCGACACCGACTCCAAAAACTCCACGCGGTACCTGCTTCACTTCAACCAGTCCGGTCTGGGACTGCCGGACGAGTCCTACTACCGCGATGAGCAGCACGCCGAGATTCTCGCCGCCTATCCGCAGCACATCGCGGCGATGTTCGGGTTGGTCTACGGCGAGGGCGATCACGACGAGACCGCGGCAGGCATCGTCGCGCTGGAGACCAAGCTGGCCGCCGCGCACTGGGACGTCGTCAAGCGTCGCGACGCCGACCTCACCTACAACCTGCGCGCCTTCGCCGACCTGCCCGCCGAAGCGCCCGGATTCGACTGGACCGGTTGGATCGCCGAGCTGGGCACGTCTCCGGAGGCGGCAGCGGAAGTCGTTGTCCGCCAACCTGATTACCTCACCGCATTCGCGGCGGCGTGGTCAGGCGAGGATCTAGAGGACTGGAAACGCTGGCTGCGGTGGCGGGTCATTCACGCCCGCGCGTTCCTGCTGACCGACGACCTGATCGCCGAGGACTTCGCGTTCTACGGCCGTCGACTGTCGGGCACCGAGCAGATCCGCGACCGGTGGAAGCGCGCGGTGTCGGTGGTGGAAAACCTGATGGGCGACGCGGTCGGCAAGCTCTACGTCGAGCGGCATTTCCCGCCACGCGCCAAGGCGCGGATGGACGAACTCGTCGCCAACATCCGCGAGGCGTACCGCGTCAGCATCAATTCGTTGGACTGGATGACGCCGGCCACGCGGGAGAAGGCGTTGGCCAAGCTCGACAAGTTCACGCCGAAGATCGGTTATCCCGTGAAGTGGCGCGACTATTCGGATTTGGTGATCGAGCGCGACGATCTTTACGGGAACTACCGGCGCGGCTACGCCTTCGAGTACGACCGCGAGATGGCCAAGCTCGGCGGACCCGTCGACCGCGACGAGTGGTTCATGACGCCGCAGACCGTGAATGCCTACTACAACCCCGGCATGAACGAGATCGTCTTCCCCGCAGCGATTCTGCAGCCGCCGTTCTTCGACGCCGACGCCGACGACGCCGCGAACTACGGCGGCATAGGCGCGGTGATCGGCCACGAGATCGGGCACGGCTTCGACGATCAGGGCGCCAAGTACGACGGCGACGGCAACTTGGTCGACTGGTGGACCGACGAGGACCGCACCGAGTTCGGGGCCCGCACAAAGAAGTTGATCGAGCAGTACGAAGAGTACGTGCCGCGTGCGTTGAGCAACGGGCACCACGTGAACGGCGCGTTCACCGTTGGGGAGAACATCGGCGACCTCGGTGGGCTGTCGATCGCCCTGCTGGCCTACCGGCTGTCACTCGGTGGCCGCGAGGCGCCCGTCATCGACGGATTGACGGGCGAACAACGGGTTTTCTATGGCTGGGCTCAGGTGTGGCGGGCGAAATCCCGTGACGCCGAGGCCATCCGACGACTCGCGATCGACCCGCATTCACCGCCGGAGTTCCGGTGCAACGGCGTCATCCGCAACATGGACGCGTTCTACGAGGCGTTCGGCGTGACCGAAGGCGACGCGCTCTACCTAGAACCCGAACGGCGCGTACGCATCTGGAACTAGGGATTTCGGTGCGCTACCAGTCGCGCAGCGATCAGTAGCGCACCGAAACCGCTCAGAACATCTGCCAGTCCGACGCGCCGTCGGGCTTGTTGTAGGAGCCGGTGGAGTTCTTGATGACAACCGCATCACCGCTGCCGAAATTGTCGAAGAACCACTTCGCGTTGGCTGGACTGAGGTTGATGCAGCCGTGGCTGACGTTTTCCTCGCCCTGCGAGCCCACCGACCACGGCGCGCTGTGCACGAACGTGCCGAGGTTGTCGATGCGGACTGCGTCCTTCACCTTCAGCTTGTAGCCGTCGGGCGAATCCACCGGCACACCGTAGGTGGACGAATCCATCACGATCTCCGGGAACTTCTCCAGCACGTAGTAGGTGCCGTTGGGGGTGTCATGGCCCTTCTTGCCCATCGACACCGGGAAGGTCTCCACTAGCTCGCCGTTGCGGTGGACCTCCATCTGCAACGACTTGTTGTCGATGGTCGCGACGAGTTGCTCGGGCACCGTGAAGCTCGACTTGGTGCCGGACGCGTCGATGTTCACCACGGTGCCCGCGGGCCAGAAGTCCTGCGGACGCCACCGCACCTGGGTGTCGGTGGTCCAGTAGAAGCGGCCAGGCACCGGCGGGTTCGACGAGATGTGGATGGCTTGTTCGGCCAATGCACGGTTGGCGATCGGCCGTTGGAAGTTGATGTAGATCGGCTTGGCAGCGCCGACGATCGAGCCGTCGGTCGGATTGAATGACGGCGGTGCGAACACCGGCGCCCCGACATAGGGCGTGGGGTTCTGCCCGGCGGGGGTGCCCTCCGGGATCGGATGCTGCTGAGCCAGCGGATCGGGGGGCCCGAAGAACGGGTTCGATGACGGCGGCGGCGGCGGAGCCTCGGCCGGCGGGGCGGGCGGGGCCGGCGCGGGGGCCGCCAACGGATTCGCAGGCGGTGGCGGCGGTACTCCCGGTGGCGGCGGTGGCGGGGCTGGCGCTACTGCCGGGTTGACGGGCGCCGGCGGCGGCGGCGGAACACCAGGTTGAGCCAGGGCTGACGGGCTGCTGAGCACCATCCCGCCGACGAAACCCGCCGCCAGGATGGCAGTGAGCACTCGGCTGCGCTTTGGCCTGCGCATACATAACCTCCCAGTCGCAGAACTCCAACCAGTGTGGCATAGCGCGCGGAGCGCCGACCGCCGTGCGGGCCGCCCCGAAACCTGGGCAGCGCTCAATCCACACCCTTGACCTGCATTGTTCATCGTCGTCGGACTCCCAGTGTTACCGGTGGCAGGCTGGTCGAATGATTGTGGCCTTCAGTGTGAGCCCGATGGGCGCAGATGAGAGTGTCGGCGACGCCGTTGCCGAAGCGGTGAAGGTGGTCCGCTCGTCGGGACTGCCGAACGAAACCAACGCGATGTTCACCAACCTCGAGGGCGACTGGGACGAGGTGATGGATGTGGTGAAGCGGGCCGTCGACGCAGTCGCCGCAGCATCGCCCCGGGTGAGCCTCGTCCTCAAAGCCGACATCCGCCCCGGCCACACCGATCAGCTCACGGCGAAGGTCAGGCGCATCGACGACGCGCTGGGCGGCTAGGACCGCACCAGGCGCGCGATGGCCGCCGACGCCTCGGCCAGCTTCACGTCGGCCTCCTCACCGCCCTCCGCCACGGCTTGGGACACGCAGTGCCCGAGGTGTTCGTCCAGCAGTCCGAGCGCGACCGACTGCAGCGCGCTGTTGACCGCACTGATCTGGGTGAGCACGTCGATGCAGTACTTGTCGTCCTCGATCATCTTCGCGATACCGCGGACCTGGCCCTCGATGCGACGCAGCCGCTTGGCGTAGTTTTCCTTCTGTTCTGAATAACCATGTACTGCAGTCATTTCAGCCCTTCAACATTCGGTTCATCTGGTCGATCTCGGCCTGCTGGGTGTCGACCATCGTCTGCGCCAGGCGCTTGGCGTCGACGTTCTCACCGTTCGCAAGCTCTGCTTGGGCCATCTCGATCGCCCCCTGGTGGTGGCCGATCATCGACTGGAGCCACAGCGTGTCGAACTCGGGACCGGACAGAGACTTGAGTTTGGCCATGGTGGCGTCGTCGACCATGCCCTGCATCGCGCCATGCCCGCCGTGTCCACCGTGCCCGGTGTCGGAGTCGGGGTTTTCGTTCCACTGCACGAGCAGCACCTCCATCGCCCGGATCTCGGGCGCCTGCGCGGCGGAGATCTGCTCGGCGAGGGCTTTCACCTCCGGATTCGTGGAGCGCTCGGGCACCAACGCCGAGAGCTCGACGGCCTGCTTGTGGTGCGGGATCATGTTCGTCGCGAAGGCGACGTCGTCGGCGTTGAAGCCGGCCGGTTCCCCGCTGATCACGGGCTCTTCGGGCTGCTGGTGTTCGGTGTGACCGTCGGAAGCGGGACTGCTGCAGGATGCCAGCAGCAGCGCGGCGGCGAGGGCGGTCAGGACAGTGGTGAGGCGAGCGATCAACGACGTCATGACCCCAGACTACCGCATACCCCGCCGGGGTATAGATATTGGTTTGGCCGGGTGAAACGCCGAAGGCATACTTGTTTGATGCCCTCACAGACTCCGGACCCCGAAGCCGGCCGTCGGGCGGAGCCCGACATCAAGCCCCGCAGTCGCGACGTCACCGACGGACTCGAGAAGGCCGCCGCCCGCGGGATGTTGCGCGCGGTAGGCATGGAGGACGCCGACTTCGCCAAGCCGCAGATCGGTGTCGGGTCGTCGTGGAACGAGATCACGCCGTGCAACCTTTCGCTCGACCGTCTCGCCAAGGCGGTCAAAGACGGCGTGCACGCGGCCGGCGGGTTCCCGATGGAGTTCGGCACCATCTCGGTGTCCGACGGCATATCGATGGGCCACGAAGGCATGCACTTCTCGCTGGTGTCGCGTGAGGTCATCGCCGACAGCGTCGAGACGGTGATGATGGCCGAGCGGCTGGACGGCTCGGTGCTGCTGGCGGGGTGCGACAAGTCGCTGCCCGGCATGCTGATGGCCGCCGCACGCCTCGACCTCGCCAGCGTGTTCCTCTACGCCGGGTCGATTCTGCCGGGCAAGGCCAAGCTGTCCGACGGCACCGAAATGGACGTGACGATCATCGACGCGTTCGAGGCGGTCGGCGCGTGCGCGCGCGGCCTGATGTCCCGGGCGGACGTCGATGCCATCGAGCGCGCGATCTGTCCCGGCGAAGGCGCCTGTGGCGGCATGTACACCGCGAACACGATGGCCTCGGCCGCCGAAGCGCTCGGCATGTCGCTGCCCGGTTCGGCTGCGCCGCCGGCCACGGATCGCCGACGTGACGGGTTCGCCCGCCGCAGCGGCGCGGCGGTCGTCGATCTTCTGCGTCGCGGTATCACCGCGCGCGACATCATGACCAAGGAGGCGTTCGAGAACGCGATCGCCGTCGTGATGGCGTTCGGCGGGTCGACCAACGCGGTGCTGCATCTGCTGGCGATCGCCTACGAGGCGAACGTCAAGTTGACCCTCGACGATTTCACGCGGATCGGGCAGAAGGTGCCGCACCTCGCCGACGTCAAGCCGTTCGGCAAGCATGTGATGTTCGACGTCGACCGCATCGGCGGCGTGCCGGTGGTCATGAAAGCCTTGCTGGATGCTGGTCTCCTGCATGGGGATTGCCTGACGGTCACCGGTCAGACGATGGCCGAGAATCTCGCGCACATCGCGCCACCCGACCCGGACGGCAAAGTGCTGCGCGCCCTGTCCGATCCGATCCACCCAACCGGCGGCATCACGATCCTGCACGGTTCGCTGGCCCCCGAAGGGGCGGTGGTCAAGTCGGCGGGCTTCGATTCGGATGTGTTCGAAGGCACCGCAAGGGTTTTCGAGCGCGAGCGCGCCGCGCTGGACGCGTTGGAAGACGGCACGATCCAAGCCGGCGACGTCGTCGTGATCCGCTACGAGGGGCCCAAGGGCGGTCCCGGGATGCGCGAGATGCTGGCGATCACCGGCGCCATCAAGGGCGCCGGGCTCGGCAAGGATGTGCTGCTGATGACCGACGGGCGATTCTCCGGCGGCACCACCGGGCTGTGCGTCGGACATGTGGCACCCGAAGCCGTCGACGCCGGCCCCATCGCGTTCCTGCGCGACGGCGACCGTATCCGCCTCGACGTCGGCAACGGCACGTTGGATGTGCTGGTCGACCCAAAGGAATTCGAGGCGCGCAAGGCCGGCTTCGAGCCGTTGCCTCCGGTGTACACGACGGGTGTCCTGGCGAAGTACACCAAGCTGGTGCACTCGGCGGCGGTCGGCGCGGTCTGCAACTAGATCAGCTGGGCGGCGGCGGGTCGATGGGCGTCAGCCTGATCGGCACCCAATGCGTGCCTGGGCCTTCACCGGGGCAACCGGCTCCTTTGGTGACGAGAGTCCGCTCGCCGAAGAAGCTGCCGTCAGGGTTGGGGATGAGGTAGTCCGACCGTAGGGCCTGCACGGCGCTGCTGGGATCGTTCCGATCGCAGAAGTACGGATACTCGCCGCTGGTTTCCCAACGGTCGTTATTCCATCTGTACTCGTAAACCAAGGGGGCACCCGGATTACGGGCGTGGTCGTCCTTGTTGTCCCAACGCACGACACAACCGTTCAAATCGCAGTGGGTGGTGAACGGGACAGGCACGGTTATCGGATTCATCGGCGTCGGCATACCGTTGAACGTCTGCTTCGAGAAGTCGATAAACACGTCGTAGAACCCGTACAGCGGCGGTGGTTCAACGCGATCCGCGTGGGCCACTGGCGACAGGACCAGCGCGGTGCAGCCCGTGAACACGGCGATCGAGAAAGCCTTTGACGACACGAGAACCTCCTCCGTCGCGAGCCCCCGACAGCCGGAGAGCCCTTCGGGCTCTGGATAACACAATTCCGTGGGCTACGCGGTGATACGAGCGACGGCGAAGCCGTCCCAACCTTTGGTGCCGACGGTTTGGATCGCGGCGGACTCCAATTGCGGGTGGTTGCCCATCATCTCGAGCATCTCGCGGACGGCTTGTGCTTGGCGATCGTCGGGGGCCGGGTCGAGAACGCGTCCGAAGCGAGCAATGTTGTCCACCACGATGATCGAGCCCGGGTTACCCAGCTTGATAGCCCACTCGACATAGGCGACGTTGTTCTCTTTGTCGGCGTCGATGAAAGTGAGGTCGAAGGTGTCCCCGCGCTCGGCGAGGGTGGGCAGGGTGTCGAGTGCCGCTCCGACGATGATCTCGATGCGGTCTTGCACGCCCGCCCGGATGAAGTTCTCCCGCGCGATCGCGGCGTGCTTGGGTTCGAATTCGAGGGTGACGACGTGACCGTCGGGTCCGACGCCGCGGGCGAGGTTGATGGTGCTGTAGCCGGCAAGTGTGCCGATCTCCAATACACGGGTGGCCGACGACAGGGTGGTCAGCAAGTAGAGGAGCTTGCCGTGTTGCGCGGAAACCTCGATGGCGGGCATCCCGGCCGCGTCGGCGGATTCACGGGTTTCCCGAAGTGCGTCGTCTTCCGTGCGAAGGATGCGGTTGAACAGGTCGTCGAGCGCCTTCGGATCGGGTTCGGCCACAGGGCAACGCTAGTCCAGCGGGTCGCTTTTGCATGGTAGGGGCGTCAAACTGCTGACGAGGCTGATATTGCTGGTCCGGTAGCATTTGCTCCGTGATGCCGGAGGGGACTCGCCCAACGCTGAGCATGGTGCGGGGTGACGATGACTGAAGTCCTGCGGGTCGATACGGGCTTGGTGCGCGAAGCGGGTGGACGGTTGCGGGGAATCGCCGCCGACATCCCCGAGCCGCCGACTGTGTACAGGCCGACGGGAGCCGACGCGTTGTCCGCGGCGATTGCGGCGAAGGTGGCCGAGGTCGTGGATCCGGTGCTCGCACAGATGCCGGTCACCAAGGAAGAGTTGACCAAGTACGCGGTGAACGTGGTCAACGCCGCGAACACATACGACGCGGTAGACAGCCAACTCGCCGAGGAGATTCTCAAGCGCCTCGAATTGCTCGACGAGGCCGCGCGTACGGGCGGCGACGGTGCCTCAGGGGGTGGCGTTTCGGGTGCAGCGCTAGGCGCAACAGGCGTTGCTCCGGGCGGGGCCATGCCAGCGGCTTCGCCAGTCCAAGGTGTGGCGCAACAGCCGATGCAGGTGCCGCAGCAGGCGGCGCAGGCACCGATACAGATGGCCGGCATGGCCGGGGCGATTCCGCAAGCAATGACGCAGGGCACGCAACAGGCAATGCAGCAGGCCGGTCAGTTGTCGGACGCGGTCCGCACGGGCGACGAGGAGGCCACGCCCGAAACGACTTCCGGCCCTGTGCGGGATGAGGCAGAACCGGCCGATCGTGCAGAGCGTGTGCCGGATGGTGCGCTCGCACCGAGCCCGATGCGTTCCGCTGAGGGGGGACCGGAGATCACCCTGTGAGCTATCCGCCGCCACCAGGAGGTCCGCCGCCAGGAGGCCCGCCGCCAGGGGATTATGGGCCCCCGCAAGGGAATCCGGGCCAATGGGGTCCGCCGCATCAGCCGCCGTGGCCGCAGCAGCAGTGGTCGCCGGGCCCACCTCCGAAGAAGCGGGGCAATGGCTGGAAGTGGGCGCTTGCCGGAGTAGCTCTCCTGGCTGTCATCGGAGTGACTGCAGCAGTGACGATTTCGGTGACTTCAGATGAGGGGGACGACGGAGACCCGACACCATCGGGCGAGACCTATGGCCTAGCAAGCGCTGACGATAGGGGCCCAGCCAACATCATCACCGAGGACCCGACTTGCGCTGCCTGGACACCGATCAATAACACTCTCGTTGAAATTGAGAAGAAGGGCTGGGATAAGCGAGATATCGCTATCCCTGCATCAGCTTGGGCGCCCGACCTGCGACAGCAGTACGAGGAGGTTCGCCGGGCGATGCTGGCCGCGGCGGACCAAACGGTCACGTTAGCGAAGCTGACCACCCACCGTGTCTTGCGTGAGCTGTACGAACAATTCATCGCATACGCGCGAGCGTATTCTGCAGCGGTCCCGACGTATGTGCCCTCGGACAATCATCTGGTCGGCACGGTGGCGGCTACCTCTATCGCACTCGTTCATATCTGCACCGCAATCGACAACGGCTCAGCCGACGCGAGGTCTCCGTTGGTGCCAAAGCCGAACCCGCCGAAGAGATTTTCTTCCCTGATGGATCCAGCGAATCCGAAGAAGTTCATGCCTGAGCCGGATCCGACCTGCCATGAGTGGGACCGCCTCCTGAACGATTTCGCTTCGAGCACACGCGAATGGCAGGCGTTGAATGCTGCAACCCCGGCAAGCGGCTGGACACCCGAGGAACGCGCGACAGTCGACGCAGTAGTTCCTGTAATGGCTAAGTTCGCTGACGATGTTGAGGAGCTTGGACGGCGTAGCGATAATCCGTACATTCAAGATTTCGCAAGTTTGGCTGCGCAGTATCGCCGGGCATACGCGGCCGCGCTTCCCAGCTATACCCCGGCTGATTCATATCTATCTGGCGCTTCAGCCAACGCTGGCTCGGCAATCTTCGAGGCTTGCAAAGCGTCTGGAGCCTAAGGGGATGGGTATAGGCAGACCGCCCGATCCATACGATTTGACCGCTCCCCCCGCGTGGCCTGAAGTTGACGAGGACGTACTTCGAACTTCTGCCGATGCGTTCGAAACCATTTCGAACTCTGTTGCTTCCGTGCTCGAATTGGCGAAACAAGAGCGCGCACAATTGTTCAACGGAGCCGGCATTTGGTCGGGTGCTGCCGGGAGCGCTGCCAACCAGGCGCTACATGAACGAATCTCTAGCATGGAAACGTTAACAAGAAATCTGGACCATGCCGCCAAGCTTTTTCACGACAGCTTCACAGCGACAATCACCGCGAAGAATCAAATAGCGAGCAACGTAGAGATTGCCAACAAGATCCTCGACTGGGTAAGGACCCATCCCGACATACCCGATGATGCGAAGAGGACTTTCCTTTTGGAGGGCGTTGCCGCCGCTCGCAACGAGAACCTGTCGGTGGTCGCAATGGCTGCCATCAGCATCTCCGGTGTTTCGGCAGAAGTTCATGCTGATCCTCAACTTCCAGAGGGCGATGTTGCAGTGTTCGGGCCTCAAGAAGAGGCCAACACGGACGTAAGTCCCGTCAGTAACATCGTCTCTCCCAGCAAAAGCGGAACTGGCGAGCTAGGGAACGCGGGCGCGACGCCGCATAATCCGCCGATTGAAGCCAATGGTGACGTTGAGCCCGCTAGAAGCGGAACCGGTGAAGAAACCGACGCTTTCGGCGAGTCGAATTCAACGCCTACACTGCCCGGTCAACACGTCGACCCCTCTCGAGGGGGAGTCGGTGAGGAGGCCAGTTCGCCTGCACCTGCGATACCCGCTGCGCCCCTAGCCCCTTCGGCCGGACCTGGCATAGCTGGCGCCCCTGGCGGTTCCGGCGCATCGGCACCTCCACGCATTAGCGTCCCAGCGACTCCTCTATCGTCCGGTACCTCTGCGCCGTCGACACCATCCGCTCCCTCGACACCATCGACTTCTACCACGCCAAGCACACCCAGCACCATGAATCATGCTGCGGCGGCACCGAATCAACCGCAGGTGACCGACCTTCAGCGGTCATTTGCCGAGGCGGCAACCCGAGCTGCGCAAGCGCCTATTCCGCCGCTTCAACCATCCGCTCCGATGCCCGCCGGGCAACCAGCTGCTCCTCCCCCACTTTCCGACGCACCCGCAGCAACGCAGCCCAGCCAAGCCCCGTCTGCCGCCGCCTCGACGACCAGTGGCGGCCCGGCACCCGTCGCGCCGCCGCCAACCGCGGCCGCCCCAGCTCCGGCGCCGCCCGTCCAACTCGGTCCGCCCGCGACACCTCCACCCGCGGCACCTGTCGCCCCCGCCGTTCCGGCTGGCCCTGGCATTCCCCCGGCCGCCGCAGCCGCGGGTTCGGGAACCGTCGGCGCCCCTGCGCCCGTTCCGGTTTCGGCTGCCCGCGCCCAACGCGAGGCGGTCGCCGCAGCCACCCTACGGAGGTCCGGCAGCGATCCCGCCCAGTTGGCCCACCGTATCGCCGCAGCCCTCAACGTCGGCAACACCGACATGGGCTTCTTCTGGGTCACCGGGCTGGCGAAAGACGGAACCATCGTCGTCGCCAACAATTACGGTCTCGGCTACATCCCCGAAGGCGTGAACCTGCCCGAACGGGTCACGATGGCCACCGCCGACGAGAGCATCCCTGCCAATGTTCGTGGCAGCTGGACGACGTATCCCATTCTCGCACTTCATGGTTGGTCGCAGCAACACAACACCGACCTGCGCGCCGTTATCGCCACCGAAGACCAGTTCAAAGGATTCGATGCGGGCGCACCGAAGATCGTCCTGCGCCCCGACGACATTCCCGAGAACGGGCGGATGGAAGGCCGCCACCGACTCCAAGTCATATCACCAGAGGCAGCAACAAAATTGGCGGCCATCGCCCCCAGCGGACTCACCGAGGTACTTCCCCCGCCACCCGCCGACGCCACCCCACCCGATGACAACCGCGCGCTGCTGTGGTTCGAGGTCTTCCGTCCCTTGCTCAGCAATACCCCGGAGCGCAGTCAAGTCCAATTGCAGCATTTCGTCACCTATGCCGACCACGCCCAGGAACTCGCGCTGCACAAGGCGCACACCGCGACAGAAGTCGCCGACCAGCGTGCCGCGATCGCCGACTGGATCTACTGGCAGCACCTCAGCGTGCTGAACTCCGAGGCGATCACCACCAACGCCACCGTCTGACACGGGGGCACACCTTCGCGCCATCGGCTGGCCCGGATTTGTCATACCCCGCTGCGATGATGTGGTCATGGTTTCGTTCGCTCCTTCCGGCGTGGAGGTGGATTTGAGCCGCCTCGAGCGTCTGGAGGTGTTGTTCGAAGAGTTGGCGGAGTTGGCGGGTCAGCGCAATGCCATTGATGGGCGCATCGTGGAGATCGTCGCCGAGCTCGAGCAAGACCGGTTGTGGGGGATCACTGGGACGCGCTCGGTCAAGGCGCTGGTGGCTTGGAAGCTGGGCATGTCCGAGGCGACGGCCAAGACGGTCGCCGCGATCGCGCATCGGTTCCAGGAATTCCCTGTTTGTACCCAGGGTCTACGGGAGGGCCGGTTGTCGCTGGATCAGGTCGGCATCATCGCCAAGCGAGGGGGCAGAGGTTCTGATGAGCACTACGCGCAGCTGGCGTCGGTGGCCACGGTCAACCAGTTGCGCACCGCGATCCGCCTCGAGCCGCGCCCCGAGCCCGACCCCGTACCTGAGCCTGAGCCGGCGCGTTCGATCAGCAAGCACACCGACGAGCAGTTCAATTATTACCGGATCAAGCTGCCCCACACCGATGGGGCGGTGTTCGACGCGGCGTTGCAGTCGCATCTAGACGCGTTGATCACCGAATACAAACGTGAGCACGACGCCACCGGTCCGGTATGTGAGCAGCAGCCCCCGTTCCCGGACACCGCGGATGCGTTTATGCGGTTGGTCGAAGCCGGGTGG
The DNA here is from genome assembly GCF_010731795.1 of Mycolicibacterium celeriflavum. Lineage (NCBI taxonomy): Bacteria > Bacillati > Actinomycetota > Actinomycetes > Mycobacteriales > Mycobacteriaceae > Mycobacterium > Mycolicibacterium celeriflavum. Next base: position 3,131,624 of record NZ_AP022591.1, read on the forward strand.
GACGCCGAGGTCGCGCGGCGCCCGCACGGGCAGCACACCACCGTGGTGGTGCATCTGGATGTCAAGGACCGTGTCGCCGGGCTGCATCTGGGTCCGCTGCTGTCGGATGCTGATCGCCAATACCTGTTGTGTGATGCCACGTGTGAGGCCTGGTTCGAACGCGACGGCCAGCTCATCGGCGCCGGGCGCACGACGCGCCAGATCAGCCGCCGGCTGCGCCGCGCGCTCGAGCACCGCGACCGCACCTGCGTGGTTCCCGGCTGCGAGGCCACCCGCGGTCTGCATGCGCACCACATCGTGCATTGGGAAGACGGCGGCGCGACCGAGTTGGACAACCTGGTGCTGGTGTGTCCCTATCACCATCGGCTGCATCATCGCGGCGGCATCACCATCACCGGACCCGCACGCGACCTGACCGTCACCGATCCCACCGGCCGACCGCTGGCAGACGCATCACTGGCCCGGCCCCCGACCCAACCTCCACCGGCGGTCCCACCATGTCGCGGACCGATCGGTGAACGCGCCGACTGGTGGTGGTACGACCCCTTCGAACCACAACCACCACCCTCCACCAACTGAACCGGCCACCGCGGCCGACCCCAACACCACGTCAAGTCTCAAACCCTTTGATGCTCAAAAGGATTCACCAGCAGCCGGCGCATGGTCGGACCGGCCCAGTGCGTAGGTCGCGGCGTGTAGACCGCCGCGCGCCGGACCGCGCGGCGACCGAGCCCCGGACCGCGCGGCAACCGCGCGCGCCGTCCGGAACTCCGAAGCGATCGCAACACCTCAGTACCCGCAGGATTAGACACCCTCCGCAGTGGGCACGCCTTCATCCAGATAATCAGGAGGCACCCATGCGAGCAGTGACGTGGCAGGGCCGACGGAAGGTGTCCGTCGACAACGTGCCCGACCCGGCGATCAAGGAACCGACCGACGCGATCATCCGGGTCACCAGCACCAACATCTGTGGCTCGGACTTGCATCTCTACGAGGTGCTCGGCGCCTTCATGACTCCCGGCGACATCCTCGGCCACGAAGCGATGGGCATCGTGGAGGAAGTCGGGCGCGAGGTCGACGGTCTGCAACCCGGCGACCGCGTCGTGATCCCGTTCAACATCTCCTGCGGGCACTGCTTCATGTGCGACCACGGGCTGCAGAGCCAGTGCGAGACCACGCAGAACCGCGACCAAGGCACCGGTGCCGCATTGTTCGGTTACTCCAAGCTCTACGGCGAAGTCGCCGGCGGGCAGGCGGAATACCTGCGCGTCCCGCAGGCCCAGTACACCCACATCAAAGTGCCCGAAGACGGGCCCGACGACCGCTACGTCTACCTCTCCGACGTGCTGCCCACCGCCTGGCAGGCCGTCGAGTACGCAGCCGTGCCCGACGGCGGCACGCTCGTCGTCCTCGGCCTGGGACCGATCGGCTCGATGGCGTGCCGTATCGCGGCGCATCGCAAGGGCTGCAAGGTGATCGGCGTCGATCTGGTCGACGAACGGATCTCACGCGCCCGCGCCTATTGCGACGAGCTCATCGACCTCCGAACCGACAACGCCGACGAGGTCGTCAAGAGCCAGACCGACGGCCGCGGCGCCGACTCCGTCATCGACGCCGTCGGAATGGAAGCCCACGGTTCACCCGTCGCCGAAACCATGCAGACCGCAAGCGGATTCTTGCCCTCGCCGATCGGGCGCGTCGTGATGAAGAATGCCGGCGTCGACCGGCTCGCTGCCCTGAATTCCGCCATCTCCCTGGTCCGCCGTGGCGGCACCATCTCTCTTTCCGGCGTCTACGGCGGCGCCGCGGATCCGATCAACATGATGACGTTGTTCGACAAGCAGATTCAGCTGCGGATGGGCCAGGCCAACGTCAAGAAGTGGGTGCCCGACATCATGCCGCTGCTGACCGCCGAGGACCCATTGCGCCTCGAGCAGTTCGCGACCCACCGGCTCCCCCTCGATGCCGCACCCGAGGCTTATGAGACCTTCCAGAAAAAGGAGGACGGCATGGTGAAGGTGGTCCTCAAGCCGTGAGCCACATGGACCAATCAGAAGCACCGCTGCTCGACGCGCTTGTCGACTATCGAAAGCGCAACCGCTACGGCTTCACCCCGCCGGGGCACCGGCAAGGTCGCGGCATCGATGACCGCGTCCTCGAGGTGCTCGGCCGTGAGGCGTTCGCCGACGACCTGCTCGCCAACGGCGGACTCGACGACCGTCGCAGCAGCAACAAATACCTCCAGCGCGCCGAGGACCTGATGGCCGAAGCGGTCGGCGCCGAGGTCGCCTGGTTCTCCACCTGCGGCAGCTCACTGTCAGTGAAGGCCGCGATGATGGCCGTCGCCGGCGGGGATGGCGGTCTGCTCGTCCCCCGCGACAGCCACAAGTCCATCGTCGCCGGCCTCATCTTCTCCGGCGTCCAACCGCACTGGGTCACCCCGCGCTGGGACGCCGAGCGACACTTCAGCCATCCGCCGTCTGCGCAGGACTTCCGCGATGCCTGGGACCGTCATCCCGACTCCGCCGGAGCCCTCGTCGTCAGCCCCAGCGCGTACGGCACCTGCACGGACCTCTCCGAAATCGCCGAAGTCTGCCACGAACGCGGCAAGCCGCTGATCGTCGACGAGGCCTGGGGCGCACACCTGCCGTTCCATGAAGACCTGCCGACCTGGGCGATGGACGCTGGGGCCGACGTCTGCGTGGTGAGCGTGCACAAGATGGGCGCCGGTTTCGAGCAGGGTTCGGTCTTTCATCTGCAGGGCGACCTCGTCGACCAGGACCGCCTCTCGGCGTGCGCCGACCTGCTGATGACGACCAGCCCGAACGTGTTGATCTATTCCGCGATGGACGGCTGGCGCCGGCAGATGGTCGAATGCGGCCGCGAACTGCTCGGCGACGCACTGGGACTGGCGCGTCAGCTGCGCCAGGACATCGACCTCATTCCCGACGTCGCGGTGATGGAGGACGAACTGCTCGGCAATGAGGCGTCCCACGACCTCGACCCCTTGCAGGTCCTGATCGACGTCTCCGCCACCGGCACGTCCGGTTACCAGGCACACGACTGGCTGCGCGAACACAAGCAACTCGACCTCGGCATGAGCGACCACCGGCGCATCCTGGCGACCATGTCGTTCGCCGACAACAAGGCCAGCGCGGAACGGTTGCTCGACGCGCTGTGGGCGTGGCGCAAGCAGGCCAACGACTTCGATCCGCCTCCGCCGATGCACCTGCCGTCACCCGAGGAGATCGAACTGGAGACCGTCGACCTGCCTCGTGACGCGTTCTTCGGGCGGGTCGAGGAGGTGCCGATCGAGAAGGCGAGCGGGCGCGTCTGCGCGGAGCAGATCACCCCCTATCCGCCGGGCATCCCGGCGGTCGTCCCCGGCGAACTGCTGAATGAAGCGGTGCTCGACTACCTACGAACCGGATTGAAAGCGGGCATGAACATTCCCGACGCGGCAGACACATCGCTTGAGACAATTCGCGTAGTCGCCACCTGATACCCCTGGTTTCGGGTCGGCGGCTTCTGGCAACATTACCGACGAGTAAGAAGTTTCCTCCGACAGTCAGCAGGTGGGCAGATGACGGGAAGTACGGAAATTTCGTTTATCGCGCAGGACGAGGGCGGGGGTGCCGCGCTCAACGAAGTGATCGGCCTCTCGGTCGCCGGCGCGGTGGTCGCGGCATTGCTGTTGTGGATCGGCTGGATGCACCGCAACCACAAGATCACCTGGTTGGCACGCCTCGGCGACTGGTCCGGACGGCGTTTCAAGCGCCCGTCTTGGGTGGCGCTGCCCATCGCGTTGTTCATCGCGTCGATCATCTGCGCCTTGTTCGGCTTCATCTGGGACGTCAGCCTGCACATCGGCAACGGCCGTGACGACGGCGCACTGGCCAATCCGGCGCACTACTTCATCCTGATCGGCCTGTTCGGCATCTTCGTCGCGGGCTGCACCGCGATGGTGCTGCCCTATGAAAAGCCCGGTCCGGCCGCCGTTCGCATCACCGACGACTGGTACGCCCCGGTCGGCGGGGTCGTGATGGCCGGCTGCGGGCTCTACGCACTGATGGGTTTCCCGCTCGACGACATCTGGCACCGCATCTTCGGCCAGGACGTCACGCTGTGGGGCCCGACGCACCTGATGATGATCGGTGGTGCCGGCTTTTCCACGTTGGCCGCGCTGTACCTGGAGAAAGAAGGCCAGCGCGTCCGGACGGACGACACCCCACCCGACGGCATCGGCCTCAAGTTCGTGCAGTACCTGGCGTTCGCCGGCGTGCTCATCGGCGCGTCCGTCTACCAGATCGAATTCGACTTCGGGGTACCGCAGTTCCGGCAGGTGTTCCAGCCCATGCTGATCGCCGCCGCCGCGGCGCTGGCGCTGGTGGCCGCCCGCATATACATGGGCCGAGGCGCGGCCCTGCTCGCGGCGATCATCGCGATCGGGCTGCGCGGCCTGGTAGCGCTGGTGGTCGGCCCCGTCCTCGATGCGCCGATCAACTGGTTCCCGCTCTACCTCGGGGCGGCACTGGTCGTCGAACTCCTGGCACTGACCCCTCTGTTGAAGCGGCCCGTCGTGTTCGGTCTGGTCGCCGGCCTCGGTATCGGCACCGTGGGGCTGTGGCTGGAATCGCTTTGGATCAACGCCGTCTATCACCTGCCGTGGCCCACCAGCCTCTGGCCGGAAGCATTGGCCATGGCGGTTCCGGTCGCGGTGCTCGTCGGCGCCTGCGGCGCGATGGTCGGCATGGTGTTGACCTCGCAGCGGCTACCCCGCCGCGCCGTCGGGGTCGGCCTCGTCGTGCTGACGGTGTTGGCCATCGGCGGTGCAACGGCCAACGGACTTCGCTATGACGTCCCCGAAAGTGCCTCGGCGGCAATCACTCTCACCGAGGTCCCGAACGCCGAGGGTGAGCGGTACGTGACCGCGGACGTGCAGATCACGCCCGCGAACCTGGTGAGCGACGATCCGAACTGGGTTTCCGTGCTCGGGTGGCAGGGTGAACTGCCCAATGACCGCGGCATCTTCATCGACCACCTCGAACAGGTGGGGCCGGGCCACTACCGATCCACCGAACCGATGCCGGTGTCCGGTACGTGGAAGACGTTGCTGCGCGTGCACGACGGCCGCACGCTGGCCGCGGTGCCGATCTACCTGGCGGGCGATCCGGGGATCGGCGCCGAAGAGGTGCCCGCCGAGGCGTCGATGACACGTCCCTTCGTCTCCGAGATCACGATTCTGCAGCGTGAGCGCAGCCCGGACATTCCCCAGTCGCTGTGGCTGATCGGCTGCCTGATCGTGCTGGTCTGCAGCCTCGCGATGGTCGCGGGCGTCACCTGGGGCGGCGGCCGGATCAACAACAGCGAACCGTCGGGCAGGGAAGCAGAACTACAGCCGACCGCCCAAGCATGATCGGCCAACCGGACGGCCCAGATGTCCTGATTCTGGCCGACCACCCGGTGTGGCTTGCGGTGCCCGCTTTCGCCCCGGCGATCGTCGTCGCCGGGGTGGTGGTGTATATCGCGGTGAAGAACCGTCGCAAACGCGAAACCCGACCGACCGACGAAGGGACACCGTGATTCCCACCCTCAGCCGACGATCCGCAATCGGCATCGTGGCCGCTGTCGCGCTCCTGACCGCCGGGTGCGGCGGCTCCCAGAGCACCGACACCGAAGCAGGCAGTCCGGCGCAGTCGACGGTGAGTCCGTCCGACATGCCCGATCAGCAGCGGCCGCCTGATCGGCTCACCATCGACATCACGATCGAGGGCGGCAACGTCACCCCCACCAACGCACAGGTGCAGGGCAAGGTGAATGAGCCGATTGTGCTGCGGGTCAACAGCGACGCGGCAGACGAGCTACACGTGCACTCGGTGCCTGAGCACACGTTCAAGGTGGCGCCGAAGCCCGGTCAACAGTTCCAGTTCACCGTGGATGTGCCCGGCAACGTCGACATCGAACTGCATGAGCTGAACCGGGTCGTCGCCACCGTCCAAGTCCAGCAGTGATGCCGGGGCCGTCGGTTTCCGTACTGGCCCACGGTCTCGGTGGTTCGACCGATCTGCCGATTCCTTTCACCTATGCGCTGATCGGTGCGGCGTGGGCGTTGACGTTCACGTTCGCGGTGGTCGCGCTCGCTTGGCGGAAGCCGCGGTTCGATCCGGCCAATTCCGTACGGCCCCTTCCCCGTTGGGTGTCGACGGCGGTGGACGCGCCGGTGACCCGCTGGATCGTCGCGCTCGCCGGGTTGGCGTTCGCGGTGTGGGTGGGCATCGCCGCGGTGGCGGGCCCCCAAGACGAGAGGAATCCGCTACCCGGCGTGTTCTACGTCTTGCTGTGGGTCGGCCTGGTGGCGGTGTCGCTGATCATCGGCCCCGTGTGGCGGGCGATATCGCCGGTGCGGGCGGTTCTTCGCCTGTTGGGCGGTCGTTCGCTGGGCCTGATCTACCCGGCGTGGCTGGGCTACTGGCCGGCGGTCTTCGGCCTGTTCGCGTTCGTCTGGCTGGAACTGGCCAGCCCCAACCCGGGTTCCGTTGCCGCCATCCGGATCTGGCTGCTGATCTACCTCGGGGTCACCCTGGCCGGCGCGCTGCTTTGTGGTGAGCGGTGGTGTGCGCGGGCCGATCCGTTCGAGGTGTACAGCGTGGTGGCGTCACGCGTGTCGCCGTTCCGCCGGGATCCCGACACCGGCCGGGTCGCGATCGGCAATCCGTTCGACCACCTTGTGTCGCTGCCGGTGCGACCGGGCACCGTCGCGGCCGTCGCCGTCCTATTGGGATCGACTGCGTTCGACAGCTTTTCGGCGATGCCGGCCTGGCGAACCTTCGTCGACGACAACTCCTCGTCAGGGCTGACGGCAACCCTGATCAGAACCGCAGGCCTGTTCTCGTTCGCGGCGATCGTCGCCTGCACGTTCTGGCTCGCGTCGATCGCCACCGGCGGTGTCGACCGCGACCGCCGCCGCCGACTGCCCGGCCTGATGGCGCATTCGCTGATCCCGATCGTCATCGGATATGTGTTCGCCCACTACCTGACGTACCTCATCGAGCGTGGACAACAGACCATCATCTTGCTGGCCGATCCGCTGGGCCGCGGCTGGAACCTCCTCGGACTCGGCAACGCCGAGGTGAGCTATTTCCTGTCCCAACATCCCACGGTGCTCTCGACCCTCAAGGTCGGGTTCGTCGTCGCCGGCCACATCGCCGGGGTGGTCGCGGCGCACGACAGAGCGCTGCGGATACTGCCGTCCGGCTATCAGCTGACCGGACAACTCGCGATGATGCTGGTCATGGTGGGCTACACCTTCACCGGGCTGTACCTGCTGTTCGGGGGGTAGCGTCGGAAGGATGAAGGCGCTCATCATCGTCGACGTGCAGAACGACTTCTGCGAGGGCGGTTCGCTGGCCGTCACCGGCGGCGGCGACGTCGCACGGGCCATCAGCGAGTTGCTCGCGGGCCAGACCGACTACGCACATATCGTGGCCACCAAGGACTTTCACGTCGATCCCGGCGACCACTTCTCCGACAACCCGGATTTCGTGACGTCCTGGCCGCGGCATTGTGTGGTCGGCTCGGCCGGCGTCGACTTCCATCCGCAATTCCGACCCGACGCGGTCGAGGCCGTCTTCACCAAGGGTGAATACTCGGCCGCCTACAGCGGGTTCGAAGGCACCGACGACGACGGCACGTCGCTGGCCGACTGGCTGCGCAACCGCGGGGTCGACGAGGTGGACGTGGTCGGCCTCGCGACCGACCACTGCGTCAAGGCGACCGCCGCCGACGCCGCGGCCAACGGCTTCTCCACCCGGGTGCTGCTCGACCTGACGGCCGGTGTCGCGCCCGAGTCGACCGCCAAGGCACTCGCCGACTTACGCGAGGCGGGCGTCGAAATCGCCTAGCCGGCCGTCGGATCCACCGGCCTGCCCGTCCACGACGGCGCCCGCCCCTGCAGGTAGGCACGCACGCCTTCCCTCGCGTCGTCATGGCCCATGAGCGCGAGGTGAATCGCCGTCTCGCGTGCGCCCACCGCAGCGCGGTCGAGGTCGAACGAGTCCCACAGCAACCGCTTGCTGGCCGCCACCGACATCGGCGCGGTATTCGTCGCGATGTCGTGGGCGACCTCCAATGCCGCAGGCAATACCTCCTCGGCCGGCAGCACCCTGTTGGCCACACCCAGCTCGACAGCTCGGTGGCCGTCGAAAACCGCACCGGTCAAGAGTATTTCGGCGGCCCGCGCGATGCCGACCACCCGCGGCAGCACCCAATGTGAAGAGGCGTCTCCGACGACGCCGCGCCGCACCTGCACCACGCCGTAGCGCGCATCCGCCGCGAAGAAACGGATGTCGCACTGCAAGGCCAGGGTGAGTCCGAGCCCGATGGCGTGCCCGTTGACCGCCGCGATGACGGGTTTGCCCAACGTCCATGCGGGAACGTCGATGCCCGCGGCGCTGAAGCCCACACCGGGCGCGGCGAAGGTGTCCTCGCCGGACCCGAGGTCGGCACCCGCGCAGAAAGCGGGCGGGGTCCCGGTGAGCACGACGACGCGGATCCGGTCGTCACGGTCGAGCCTTTGATAGGCGTCGGCCAGTTCTTCGCGCATGCCGTCGCCGACCGCGTTGCGTTGCCGCGGCCGGTTGAGCGTGACAGTGGCCACACCAGCATCGACGTCGGTCAACAACGTCCGATAAGTGGGCAGGTCGGGACGGCTGGACACATGATCTCCCTGCGCTGGCGGACTTCGGTGCGATGTGGTTGCGATGTTGCCTCACCGGGCACACCCGTATGGTTCGGATGGTCTGTTCGTTCGTCGTCTGGAGTGTGCATTGACCCAAGCCGCCACCCCGCAAGCCGCTCCCGTGGAGATCTGGCCGGGCAAGCCCTATCCACTCGGTGCCACCTACGACGGCTTCGGCACCAACTTCGCGGTGTTCAGCGAAGCCGCCGAGAAGGTCGAGCTGTGCCTGTTCGACGCACAGGGCACCGAGACCCGGGTGACGCTGCCCGAGGTCGACGCGTTCGTGTGGCACGGCTTCATCCCGAACATCGAGCCCGGCCAGCGCTACGGGTACCGGGTGCACGGGCCTTATGAGCCGGTCGCAGGGCATAGGTGCAACCCGAACAAGCTGCTGATCGACCCGTACGCGAAGGCCATCGACGGCCAATTCGATTGGGGCCAGTCGCTGTTCAGCTACAACTTCGGTGACCCCGACAGCCGCAACGACGACGACTCGGCGCCGAACATGCCGAAGTGCGTGGTGATCAACCCGTACTTCGACTGGGGCGTGGACCGCCCGCCGGGCCACGAGTACGCCGATTCGATCATCTACGAGGCTCACGTAAAGGGCCTGACCCAAACGCATCCCGACATCCCCGAACAGATCCGTGGCACCTACGCCGCGGTGGGCCACCCGGTCATCATCGAGCACCTCAAGTCGCTGGGCGTGACCGCGATCGAGTTGATGCCGGTGCACCATTTCGCCAACGACTCGACCTTGGTCGACAAGGGCCTGTCCAACTACTGGGGTTACAACACCATCGCCTTCCTCGCACCGGATTCCAAGTACAGCTCGAACCCCAATCCGGGCGGTCAGGTGCAGGAGTTCAAGGCGATGGTGCGCGCGCTGCACGAAGCCGACATCGAGGTGATCCTCGACGTGGTCTACAACCACACCGCCGAGGGCAATCACCTGGGCCCGACGCTGTCGTTCCGCGGTATCGACAACTCCGCGTACTACCGGCTCGTCGACGACGACAAGCGCTACTACATGGATTACACCGGCACGGGCAACAGCCTCAACGTCGGCCACCCGCATTCACTGCAGTTGATCATGGATTCGCTGCGGTACTGGGTCACCGAGATGCACGTCGACGGCTTCCGGTTTGACCTGGCCTCAACGCTGGCCCGCGAGTTCTACGACGTGGACAAGCTCTCCACGTTCTTCGAACTCGTGCAACAGGATCCAACCGTCAGCCAGGTCAAGCTGATCGCCGAGCCGTGGGACGTCGGCCCCGGCGGCTATCAGGTCGGCGGCTTCCCGCCGCAATGGACGGAGTGGAACGGCAAATACCGCGACACCGTCCGCGACTACTGGCGCGGCGAATCCGCGACCATCGACGAGTTCGCGTCTCGGCTCACCGGTTCGTCGGACCTCTACGAGCACACCGGCCGCCGTCCGGTCGCCTCCATCAACTTCGTCGTCGCGCACGACGGCTTCACGCTGCGGGACCTGGTGTCCTACAACGAGAAACACAACGAGGCCAACGGCGAGGACAACCGCGACGGCGAGAGCCACAACCGGTCGTGGAACTGCGGCGCCGAGGGGCCCACCGACGACCCGCAGGTCAACGCGCTGCGGGCCCGCCAGCAACGCAACTTCCTCACCACGCTGCTGCTGTCGCAGGGCGTGCCGATGATCGCGCACGGCGACGAACTCGGCCGCACACAGCAGGGCAACAACAACGTCTACTGCCAGGACAACGAGCTGTCCTGGATCGACTGGGCCACCGCGGATGCCGACCTGATGGACTTCACCCGCACGGTGTCGGCCCTACGCGCCGCGCACCCGATATTCCGTCGGCGCCGGTTCTTCTCCGGCCGTCCCGTGCGGCAGCGCGGCGGTGAGCGGCTGCCAGATATCTCCTGGTTCGCACCCGACGGTTCGGAGATGAGCGACGAAGACTGGGAAAGCGGCTTCGCCAAGACGATCGCGGTCTACCTCAACGGCAACGGAATCCCCGACCGCGACGTCCGTGGGCAGCGCGTGGTCGACGACTCGTTCGTGCTGTGCTTCAACGCCCACCACGAGGCCATCGAGTTCACGCTCCCGAGTGAACAGTTCGGTCCGGCGTGGACGCCGGTGATCAACACCGGGAAGGACCCGGCCGACGAGTCGGAGCCCAAGCCGCTCAACGCCGGTACCGCCATCACGGTCGAGGCCCGGTCAGTGGTGGTGCTGCAGGCGCAGAGCGGCTAACCGAGGGACCAACTCATTCGACGACCGGAAAGAACGAATCCCCGTCTTCCGGCGTCCCACTGACCTGGCCCTCGTCGGAGCCGTGGTCGTCCGGATTGATGCGGTCCATCTGCACGCCCTCGTCGGTCGGCCGCTGGGCCACGTCGGGCTCCTCGGCAGCGAGTTTCTCGTCGAGGGTCTCGTCGACCTCACCATCGGCGTTGACCTTGTCGGCCTCCCGCCACTCCTCCGGCGGGTCGACGGTTTCGTCGCCGTCGTCATTGCGCACGTCGTCGGAGTCGAACGCCTCCGTCGGGCTCAGCGTGTCGCCGACACCGCCGTCGTCGTTGGGTGAAGAACCTGGGTCCGGATTTGCGCTCACAGTAGTTCGGTTGCCCGCCTGCCCCGTCGCTAAACGCGGCCGCGGGCCGGGTCAGCCGACGATCCGGGCGATCGACTTCAGCGGGATCGGCAACCAACTCGGCCGGAAGCGCGCCTCGTAAGCGGCCTCGTAGACCGCCTTGTCCAGCTCATAGGCCGCCAGCAGCTGCCCGGAGTCGCGCGGATCCGCGCCGGACACCTCGGCGTAGCCCTCGCAGAACGACGCGGCGTTGCGGTCCACCCACTCGCGTGCCCGCGCCCCGAGCTGACGGTCGTGGTCCTCGTCGGAGGACTGTTCCATCAGGCGTTGATAGGCGGCGTACTCGAAGGACCTCAGCAGCCCGGCCACATCGCGCAGCGGTGAGTCGGGGCGACGGCGTTCCTCGAGCGGCTGGCCTGGCTCGCCTTCGAAGTCGATCAGCAGCCAACCCTCCGGAATGCGCAGCACCTGGCCGAGATGCAGGTCGCCGTGGATGCGCTGAACCTTTACGGTCTCCTCGGAAAGCTTGCGGTATCGCTCCTCGATCAGCGGCGCGTACTGCTCGAGGGCGGGCACCGACCTGGCCGCCGACGCCAGCCGCTCCAGCGCGGTGTCGGCCGGGAACACCGTGGTCTCGGTGCCCAGTTCGTCGGCCAGCGTCGCATGCACCGACGCGACCGCCTCGCCGAGCCGGTAGGACTCCCCGGCGAAGTCGCCGCCCACCTCGTCGGCGTACAGGTCCCCTTCGGCGAACAGGTCGCGGGTGCTGGCGGTCGCCATGTCCCAGCCCTCGGCCGAGGTCGCCGCGAACTCCGTGAGCATGCCCAGCGCGCACGGTTCGCCGTCCCAGGTCGTCTCGAAAGAACCCAGCAGCCGCGCCACATGCGGGTTGCCGGCGCGCGCCAGCACGCGGTTCAACTCGATGTCGGGGTTCGTCCCGGGCGTGATGCGGCGGAACAGCTTGAGGATCGCCTCCTCCTCGAACACCACGCTGGTGTTGCTCTGTTCGGCCGCGGACACCCGCGGTGCGGCTTCCAGCGGTAACTCGACCCCGGGCTCCTTGACGAAGCGCACGGTGTTCTCGCCGGAGCCCACGGTCGCCGACGAGTCGATGAGCGACAGCAGGTACTGCGCGGCGGCCGGCTCGTAGAGCGCGTCGTAGGCGGTGCGGTCGCCCTCGGCACCGATCGTCGCGACGTCGAGGAACTCCTCGATCGGCCCGGTATCCCACCGCACCAGTAACTGATACCGCTCACTCGAGCCGTCGGTGTAGGACACGTCGAGCAGCATGAGGTCCAGATCGTCGCGCAAGGAAACGCGTGCGGCCTCCTGAACCGAGGCCAACTCGCGGCTGCGGCCGGCATACCACCGCTGGTGGGGTAGCCATTCGTCGAAGGGCAGGGACATCACTGTTCTCCAAGCTCGGGGCTGGGCGCCTTCAGCGAGAACCAGTAGAACCCGTGGCCGGGCAGGGTCAGCAGGTAGGGCAGCTGGCCGATGCGGGGGAACTCAACGTACCCGGTCATCTCTACCGGCGTGTACCCGTTGTAGGCCTGCAGATTCAACTCGATGGGTTGCGGGAAACGGGACAGGTTGTTGACGCACAGCACGGTGTCCTTCTCGCCGCTTTCCTTCTCGATCTCGCGGACGTAGGTGAGCACGGACGGGTTCGAGCCGCCCAATTCGTGGAAGCTGCCGATGGCGAACGCGTCGTGGCGGCTGCGCACGGCGAGCATGGTGCGGGTCCAGTTGAGCAGCGAGTTCGAGATGTCGCGCTGGGCTTCGACGTTGACCGCTTGATAACCGTAGATCGCATCCTGGTTCGGCGGCAGATACACCCGGCCGGGCGTCGCGGTCGAGAAGCCGGCGTTGCGGTCGGGCGTCCACTGCATCGGGGTCCGCACCGCGTCGCGGTCGCCGAGCCAGATGATGTCGCCCATCCCGATCTCGTCGCCGTAGTACAGCACCGGCGAACCGGGCAGCGACAGCAGCAGCGCGGTGAACAACTCCATCTGATTGCGGTCGTTGTCCAGAAGCGGTGCCAGCCGTCGCCGGATCCCGACGTTGGCCTTCATCCGCGGATCCTTGGCGTACTCGGAGTACATGTAGTCGCGCTCTTCGTCGGTGACCATCTCCAACGTCAACTCGTCGTGGTTGCGAAGGAAGATGCCCCACTGCGCCATCTCCGGGATGTCGGGCGTATGCGCCAGGATCTCGGAGATCGGGAACCGCGATTCGCGGCGGACCGCCATGAAGATCCGCGGCATCAAAGGGAAGTGGAACGCCATGTGGCATTCGTCGCCGCCGGTGTCCGGGTCGCCGAAGTACTCGACCACGTCGGCGGGCCACTGGTTCGCCTCGGCCAACAGCACGCGGCCCGGGTACTCGTCGTCGATCACCTTGCGGCAGTGCTTGAGGAACGCATGCGTCTCGGGCAGGTTCTCGCAGTTGGTGCCCTCTCGCTCGAACAGGTACGGCACCGCGTCCAACCGGAAGCCGTCGATGCCGATGTCGAGCCAGAACCGCAGGACGTCGAGCATCGCCTCCTGCACGGCGGGGTTGTCGTAGTTGAGGTCGGGCTGATGGCTGAAGAACCGGTGCCAGTAGAACTGCCGCCGCACCGGGTCGAAGGTCCAGTTCGATTCCTCGGTGTCGACGAAGATGATCCGGGCGTCTTTGTACTTGTCGCTGGTGTCGCTCCACACGTAGAAGTCGCCGTACGGCCCGTCCGGGTCCCTACGTGACTCCTGAAACCATGCGTGCGAGTCGGACGTGTGGTTCATGACGAGATCGGTGATGACCCGGATGCCCCGGCGGTGCGCTGCGTCGAGCAGATCGACGAAGTCGTCGACGGTGCCGAATTCGGGCAGCACCTTGTAGAAGTCCCGGATGTCGTAGCCGCCGTCGCGCAGCGGCGAATCGTAAAACGGGGGCAGCCAAAGGCAGTCCACCCCAAGCCACTTCACGTAGTCGAGTTGTTCTGTCAGCCCGCACAGGTCGCCGATGCCGTCGGAGTTCGAGTCGTAGAACGCGCGCACCAGCACTTCGTAGAAGACGGCGCGCTTGAACCACGTGCGATCCTCGGGCAGCACCCGGGCGTGGCCGAAGTCTTCGGCGGTGGGGTGCTCGACGACACCATCCTCGACGTGACTGCCCTCCGCCGGGTCGTGGTCGGCGGATGCGTCGGAAGCTCGGACACCGCTGCGTTGATCCATACGGTCTCCAACCTACCCACGACGCTAAGAATCGAATCGCCGTAGCTCCGTGCCCTGGGCGCGTGGAGCGGTTGAATCGGCGTTCCAGACAAGCTACGGTTTCGACGTCTTGCGATCTTGATCCCCGAACGAAGCGAGTGTTGTGGCTGATTCGACGCCGAACGACGGTGAAGCTCCGGTAATTGTCGGGATGGCCGATGCGGCCATGCACATGTACGACGCCGCCATCGAAGCACTTCCCGGCCATGGCGATCCGGAGTTCTCGGAGCGCGCAGGTGTCATCCTCGCCGGACTGCGCAAGCTGCAAGGCTCGCTGACGGAGGCGGCGGGTCGCAGCCGCCCCACACCGTCGGTCATCGTCGCGCTCAGCGGTGTCCGCAAGCGCTACGACGAGTTGATGGAGAACGCCGCGACGGGACCGAACGCCACGCTCGGACAGCGCCTCTACGTCGCGCGGGTCAACGCCAAGCTGTCGAGCAAGGAAGCCGCGAACGGCGTCGGACTGCGCAAGGACCTGATCGAAGCCGTGGAGGCGGAGGAACCCGCCACCGAGGAAGAAACCACCCGGATCAAGGACCTGATCGCCGCGCTCGGTGGCTGAGGCTCGAGGCGGCGACGGGCGGCCGCTTCGGTATCGTTCCGGCGTGGCAACACGTGATCACGGCGACCCCGGTGACGCACCGTCCGTTCCTCCGCCGCTGACGGAGGTGGTCAACGCGGTCCGGCCGTCGGCGGCCGAGGAAGCCCGCACGATCGCCGCGTCCACCAACACCGGAACACTCGCGACGCTGACCGCCGACGGCGACCCGTGGGCGTCGTTCGTGACGTACGGGCTGCTCGACGGCTCCCCGGTGCTGTGCGTGTCCAACCTCGCCGAGCACGGCCGCAACCTCGGCAAGGATCCGCGGGCCAGCATCGCGATCGTCGCGCCGGCCTCGGAGACCGACCCGCTTGCCAGCGGACGGATCACGCTGGCGGGCGTGGCGGACCGACCCGTCGGCGACGAGTTGGCCGCCGCGCGGGAAGCGCACCTGTCGGCCGTCGCGGCCGCGAAGTACTACATCGACTACAGCGATTTCACGCTGTGGGTGCTGCGGGTGCACCGCGTGCGGTGGGTCGGTGGGTACGGCCGCATGGACTCGGCGACGGGTGAGGCCTACGCCGCCGCGCGCCCGGACCCGGTGCAGCCACTGGCGGCCGGCGCCGTCGAACACCTCAACGCCGACCATGGCGACGCGCTGGTCGCGATGGCCAAAGTCCTCGGCGGCTATCCGGACACCACCGCGGCGACCTGCACGAGCGTCGACCGCTACGGCCTGGACCTGCGGATCATGACCGACCGGGGCATGGCCTACACCCGGATCGGCTACCGCGCGCCGATCGACTCCATCGGCGAATTGCGTTCGGCCGCCGTGGAGCTGACGCGGCTGGCGCGCCGGGGCTGAAATACGATCGCGGGTATGTCTGCAGCCGCCGGGCGACCGGCCTCCTGGCAAGCGGCGTTCGACCTCATCGCCACCCGCGGTCACGAACGTCGCGAGGAGCCGTTCAAGTTGGCCAGCGGCCAGCTCAGCCACGACTACATCGACGGCAAATACGCGATCGACACCGGTGAGCGGTTGACGATCGTCAGCCGTGCGGTCGCGGAGTTGGCCGAGCGCCGCGGCATCGAGTTCGACGCGGTCGGCGGGCTGACCATGGGCGCAGACCCGTTGGCGCACGGCGTCGCGATGGTGACGGGCAAGGCCTGGTTCTCGGTCCGCAAGGAACAGAAGCAGCGGGGCCGCGAGCAGTGGATCGAGGGCACGCGCTTGCAGGCGGGTACGCGGGTACTGCTCGTCGACGACGTGATCAGTACCGGCGGCTCGACCGAGATCGCCTTCGACCGGGTGACCGCGGTGGGCGCGGTGGTCACCGGGGTGATTCCGATGGTGGACCGCGGCGACATCGCGGCCAAGCGCTTCGCCGATCGCAACGTGCCGTTCGCCGCGCTGGTGACCTACCGCGACCTGGGCATCGAGCCGGTCAAGGACGTCTAGCTCCCGGAGGCACCACCAGCACGCCGTCGGCCTGGACTCCGACCGTCACGGCGTCCCCCGGCGCGAAGGCGCGGGCCGCCGAACTGACCATCTGCGCGCTGACGCTCACGCCGTCGGGCAGCGTCAGGTACACGCGGGATGACGGACCGAGGAACACCACCGAGCGCACCGTCGACGTGCCGGCCGGGTCCGCGGTCACCGTGACCGCTTCCGGACGCACCATCGCCAGCCCCGCTCCGGAGGCCAGTGACCCCGGCAGCGTTGGCACCGACGTGTCGAGCAGATGCGCACGGCCGTCGGAGATCACCGCCGGCACTTTGTTGTTCAGCCCGACGAAGTCTGCGACGAACGGCGTCGCCGGGTTGGCGTAGAGGTCTGCGGGCGCCGCCACCTGTTCGAGCTTGCCCTGGCTCATCACCGCGACGCGGTCGGCGACGGCGAGCGCCTCCTCCTGGTCGTGGGTGACGAACAGCGTCGTCGTGCCGACTTCGGACTGCACACGGCGGATCTCGTCACGCAACTGCGACCGGACCTTGGCGTCCAGTGCCGAAAGCGGCTCGTCGAGCAGCAGCACGCGCGGCTGGATGGCCAGGGCGCGACCCAGCGCGACGCGCTGCTGCTGCCCACCCGACAACTCGCTTGCGAATTTGTGGGTGTGTTCGGACAGCCCCACCAAGTCGATCATGTCGGCAGCCCGAGATAGCCGCTCACGCTTGGGCGTTCGACGCATCTTCAGGCCGAACGCAATGTTGTCGAGCACCGTGAGGTGCGGAAAGAGGCTGTAGGCCTGAAACACCATGCCCATGTCGCGCTTGTTCGCCGGCACCGCGCTCACGTCGCGGCCGTCGACGGACACCGTCCCCGAGGTGGCTCGGTCGAGGCCCGCGAGGATGCGCAGCGCGGTGGTCTTGCCGCAGCCGGACGGGCCGAGTAACGCGACCAGTTCACCCGGTTCGATGTGCAGGGTCAGTCCGTCGAGGGCCTTCACCGGCCCGTAGACGCGCGTCAGGTCGTTGAGTTCGACGGCCACTCCGGCGGTCATGGCGCGACTCCCCGCACGCCCCGACGCCCGCGGCTCACGAGCGAAAGGGCAAGCAGCAGAATGAAAGCGAGTAGCAGCACGGCCAACGACGCCGCCACCGAGGTCGGGCCGTCGGACTTACCGATCGCCACGATCTGCACCGGCAACGTCTGGTACCCGCTGAGCGACGCGATCGTGTACTCGCCGAGCACGACGGCGATCGAGATGAACGCCGCGGAGAGGATGCCCGACCAGATGTTGGGCACCACGACGCGCAGAATCGTCGACGTCCATCCGGCGCCGAGCGAGCGCGCCGCCTCGGTGAGCGTCGGCAGGTCGATCGACGACAGCGCCGCGTCCAGCGCGCGGTAGGCGAACGGGAACACCAACACGAGGTAGACGAACGTCAGCGTCAATGCGGATTCACCGAACAGGTACGTGACCCAGAGGTACACGTTGCGCAGGCCGACGACGATGACCAACGCCGGAATCGTCAAGGGCAGCAGGCAGGAAAATTCCAGCACTCCACTCATCCACCGCGCACGCAGGCGCACCCAGATCATCGTCGGCAGCAGGATCACCAACACCCCGATCACGGTGAGCACCGCAAGCAGCAGTGAGACCACGATGGACTGGTACAGCGCATCGTCGGCCACGAGGTTCGCCCACGCCGCCAGAGTGCGTCCGTCCGCAATCATGTTGCGCGTGGAGAAGTCGGCCATCGCATACAGCGGGAACAGGAAGAACAATCCGAACAACACCCACAGCGTGGCTCGAAACAGCTTGGCGCCGAGGTTCATCGAAGCCACCCCGCCGTGCGTCGCACCAACCTGCTGTAGGCCACCATCACCACGGCCACGACGACGATCATCTCCAGCGCCAGCGCGTAGGCGAAGCCCGCCTGACCCAACACCACCTCGCTGGTGAGCGCCGCCCGGATCAGCAAGGGCACGATCGGACTGCCCTGGCTGACCAACGCCGCAGCCGTCGCGTACGCCGCAAAAGCGTTGGCGAACAACAGCAGCGTGGCCCCCAGGAATGCCGGCATCAGCAACGGCACGACCACTTCGCGGAAGTACTGGCCACGCGATGCCCCCAGGCTCACCGCCGCTTCCCGCCACTGCTCCCGCAGACCCTCCAGTGCCGGCACGAACACGATCACCATCAGCGGGATCTGAAAGTAGGCGTAGACGACGATCAGTCCGGGGAGACCGTACAGCCAGCCCGACGCCGCCAGATTCCACCCGAGCAGCTGCTCGATCCACAGCGTCAGGACTCCGTTCAGCCCGATCGTCGCGAGGAACGCGAAAGCCAGTGCCACGCCGCCGAACTGCGCCAGCACGCTACACAGCGCGGTCACCGCGCGGCGCACCATCGAAGTGGCTGGGCTGGACACGATCAACCACGACAGCACGGCGCCGGCCAGCGCGCCGATGAGCGCGGTGCTGCCCGACAACACCAGGCTCCTTGTCAGCGCCGAGAGCGCCGGGCCGGAGAACAACGCGCTGATGCGGGTCAGCGTGAACACGCCGTCGGCGAAGAATGCGTTGACGATCACCGTGACGGTCGGGACGACCAGGAACGTCACCACCACGGCCAGAAACGGCAGCAGCGGCACGGCATCCCGCAGTTTCTTCAGCGTCGCTCCTCAGCCGATCGCGGCGGCCCAGTGCTCGGACAGGTACTTGGTGGCCGCCTTCGTCTGCTGCGGAGAAGGCACGGTCACCGGCCCGTCGATGACCGGGACCGTTGCCGCGGCGTCCAATTTGCCGTCGGCGGCCATGATGTCGGCGCGGACCGGTCGCACACCGCCGAGCGCGTACAGATTCTGTCCCTCGTCGCTGTACAGGAATTCCTGCCACAACCGGGCGGCGGCCGGATGCGGCGCATCTTTGTTGATCGCCTGGTAGTAGTAACCCGCGACCGCGTGTGCCGGCGGCACCAGCACCCGCCACGACGGCAACCTCTTGGTTTCGGCGGCGTTGGTGAAGTTCCAATCGATGACGACCGGTGTCTGCCCGGACTCGATGGTGGCCGGCGTCGGATCGACGGGCAGGAAGTTGCCGGCGTCGGCGAGCTTTGCGAAGAACTCGACGCCCGGCGCGATGTCGTCGACCGAACCGCCTTGGGAGAGCGCAACCATCAGCACACCGGAGAACGCGGCACCGGCCTGGGTGGGGTCGCCGTTGAGCGCGACCATGCCGCGGTAGTCCGGCTTGAGGAGATCGTCGATAGCCGTCACCGGCGGCACCTTGGCCGAGTCGTATCCGATCGACATGTATCCGCCGTAGTCGTTGACCCAGGTGGCGTTCGCGTCCTTGAACGCCGCGGGGATGTCGTCGAAGTTGGCCACCTTGTACGGCGCGAACATCGCGGTGTTGGCCAGCGCAACGGACTGGCCGAGGTCGAACACGTCGGGAGCGGTGCTCTTACCCTTCTGCTGGGTGGCCGCGTTGATCTCATCCTGGCTCGACGCGTCGGGCTGCGCGGAGTTCACCTTGATGCCGTACTTGTCGGAGAAGGCCTTGATGATGGCGCCGTAGTTGGCCCAATCCGGCGGCAGCGCAATGACATTGAGCTCGCCCTCCTTCTTGGCCGCCGCCACGAGCCCATCGATTCCACCGAAATCCTCGGCGGAGGTGGCTTCGGCGGCTTTTCCGCCGGACTCCGTCTGTACGCCGTCATCGCCCTTCTGCGGCGGTGCGCACGCGGTCGAACCGGCCAGCAGGAGAACGGATGCGGCCGCTGCGGCCACCGGGCCTGTGAAGTTCATTGCCGAACCTTCCAATGGTCTCTTCAGAAACTGGTCGGGAACGGCGCAGTGGCGCTGCGGTTACCGCACCCGATCGCCGCGGTGAATCAATCCATGCGAGGCGCTCGAACCTTATCGCGAACGGCCAGCGGACATGAACGCGCTTTCTCCCTTCAGTTTGTCCGACCGGACGTTTGTGCAGGTCTTTCGGCGTTAGCATTCCTGTGTGGCGGAACGCGAAGCCTCGGGGGACTTCGACGACCTGTGCGATGACATCGTCGACGTCGCGGACGCCGATGAGGCGGGCGACGACGAACTGCCCGAACCGGACAGGACGTTCGACGCGTTCGACGAGCGCACCTGGTATTTCGAACCCGCCCCGCCGCCCTGGTATCGAACCAAGCCCATGTTGACGGTGCTGGTCGCCGCGGCGGTCGCGGCCGTCGCACTGGTCGTCTCCGGTGTCCTGCTCATCGTCCGCGGCTCCGGCGAGCCCGCCCGCGAGGAGGCCACCACGGTCAGCCCGACCGCGCAGACCACGGCCGCCCCGGCGCGCACCGAATCGGCGGCCAGAAAGTCGCCGCCACCGCCTGCGCCACCGCCGCCGGTCCAGAGGTCGGCG
Source organism: Mycolicibacterium celeriflavum (assembly GCF_010731795.1). Classification (NCBI taxonomy): domain Bacteria; kingdom Bacillati; phylum Actinomycetota; class Actinomycetes; order Mycobacteriales; family Mycobacteriaceae; genus Mycobacterium; species Mycolicibacterium celeriflavum. Next base: position 3,152,589 of record NZ_AP022591.1, read on the forward strand.
GCCCCCGACGCCCCGCCGCCTGCCGCGACGTTCCGGCCACGCTCCCCGTCGACGAGGGCCAGCCGCGCTCCGGAATTCGACGTGACGCGGACCCAGGTGACCCGATCGCCGATCAGCGTCGCCCCGCAGCGGCCGGCCCAGAGTCAACGATGACGCCACCGCCGCAAGCATCCGGAATACGCTGAACGCATGGCCGAATTCGATGCCGAGGCCATGTTCGCCGAGTCTCCGGTGGCGATGCTGGCCACCGTGGGTCCGGAGGCGGCGCCGCACGTTGTGCCGGTGGTGTTCGCCGTGCACCGCGACGTCGTCTACACCGCGGTGGACGCCAAGCGGAAGTCGACGCACCGGCTGCGCAGGCTGGCCAACATCGAAGCCAACCCGCAGGTGAGCATGCTGGTCGATCACTACGACGACGACTGGACCAAGCTGTGGTGGGTGCGCGTCGACGGCCGCGCCGAAATTCATTACAGCGGCGAGGAAATGGCGACCGGTTACGCGCTGCTGCGCCGCAAGTATCCGCAGTACCAGCGGCTCGAGCTGGCCGGTCCGGTGGTGACCGTCGACATCGAGCGATTGTCGTCGTGGCAGGCGTGAACAGCTGCGCCCAGCCCTTGTGCTCGCTGACGGTTAGCGGAATTGTGGTCTAACACACACTGCGGCGGCTGGGCGGCCGCCATCGGACAGGCGGTGGGAAGGGAACGTCATGGCCGACAAGACGACACATGCCCAGGGCGCCGGAGCCGCTCCAACCGCGGACAGTCCGGCCGCCATCCGCAACGTGGTGCTGGTGGGCCCATCGGGTGGCGGCAAAACCACACTGGTCGAGGCGCTTCTGCTGGCCTCGGGTGTCCTGACCAGAGCCGGCACCGTGCAGGACGGCACCACCGTCTGCGACAGCGACGAGGCCGAGATCTCCCAGCAGCGTTCGGTGGGCCTTGCGCTCGCGTCGCTGCGCCATGACGGCATCAAGGTCAACCTGATCGACACGCCCGGGTATGCGGACTTCGTCGGCGAACTGCGCGCGGGGCTGCGGGCCGCCGACTGCGCGCTGTTCGTGATCGCCGCAAACGAGGGCATCGACGGACCCACCAGGTCGCTGTGGATGGAGTGCAGCCAGGTCGGCATGCCGCGCGCGGTGGTGATCACCAAACTCGACCACGCCCGCGCGAACTACGACAACGCGTTGGCCGCAGCGCAGCAGGTGTTCGGCGACAAGGTGCTTCCGCTGTATCTGCCCGCGAACTCACCGTGCACGGGTCTGATCGGACTGCTGTCCCAGACGCACTACGAGTACGCCGACGGCAAACGCACCGCCACCCACGACCCCGACGACTCTTACGCCGACGCGATCGAGGAGCACCGCGGCGCGCTGATCGAGGGCATCATCGAGGAGTCCGAGGACGAGACGCTGATGGAGCGCTACCTCGGCGGTGAACAGATTGATCAGTCGGTGCTCATCGACGACCTGGAGAAGGCCGTCGCGAGGGCGTCGTTCTTCCCGGTCATCCCGGTGTGCAGCAGCACCGGGGTGGGCACCGCCGAACTCCTCGAGATCATCACCGCGGGCTTCCCGTCACCGCCTGAGCATCAGCTGCCGGAGGTCTTCACGCCGCAGGGCAAAACACGCGACCGGCTGCCGTGCGACCCGGCCGGCCCGCTGCTGGCCGAGGTCGTCAAGACCAACTCCGATCCCTACGTCGGGCGGGTCAGCCTGGTCCGGGTGTTCTCCGGGACCATCTCACCCGACGCGACCGTCCATGTGTCCGGCCACTTCTCGTCGTTCTTCGGCGGCAACGGTTCCCTCACCGGTTCACCGGCCGGCTCGCTGGCCGGGCATGTGGACCACGACGAGGACGAGCGCATCGGCACGCTGTCCTTCCCGCTCGGCAAGCAGCAGCGGCCCGCACCGTCGGTGATCGCCGGTGACATCTGCGCGATCGGGCGGCTCAGCCGCGCCGAAACCGGAGACACGCTGTCGGACAAGACCAATCCGCTGGTGTTGCGGCCGTGGACCATGCCCGAGCCGCTGTTGCCGATCGCGGTGCAACCCCGAGCGAAGACCGACGAGGACAAGCTTTCCGTGGGGTTGCAGAGGTTGGCTGCCGAAGACCCCACTCTGCGCATCGAACAGAATCCCGAGACGCACCAGATCGTGCTGTGGACCATGGGTGAGGCGCACGCCAACGTCGTGCTCGACGCGCTGTCGCGACGCTACGGTGTCGCCGTCGACACCGTCGAACTGCGAGTGCCACTACGAGAAACGTTCGCGGGCAAGGCCAAAGGTCACGGCAGACACGTCAAGCAGTCCGGCGGTCACGGTCAGTACGCGGTCTGTGACATCGAGGTCGAACCGCTGCCGGAGGGCTCGGGTTTCGAATTCGTCGACAAGGTGGTCGGCGGCGCGGTGCCCCGCCAGTTCATTCCGAGCGTCGAGAAGGGCGTGCGCGCGCAGATGGAGAAGGGGGTCGGGCCGGGCTACCCGGTCGTCGACATCCGCGTCACGCTGTTCGACGGTAAGGCCCACAGCGTGGACTCGTCGGATTTCGCCTTCCAGATGGCGGGCGGACTGGCGCTGCGCGAGGCGGCCGCGGCGACGAAGGTGAACCTGCTCGAACCCGTCGACGAGGTGTCGATACTGGTTCCCGACGACTTCGTCGGCGCGATCATGGGCGATCTGGCGGGGCGGCGGGGCCGTGTGCTGGGCACCGACAAGGTCGGCGAAGACCGCACGCTGGTGAAGGCCGAGATCCCCGAGGTCGAGTTGACCCGTTACGCCGTCGATCTGCGTTCGCTGGCCCACGGCGCCGGAACCTTCACCCGCTCGTTCGGTCGATACGAACCGATGCCCGAGCACGCCGCCGCGAAGGTCAAGGCGTCGGCCTGACTCAACCGGACTTCAGCGCGGCGAGGGCCTCGTCCAACGTCGAATACAGCGAGAACACCTGATCGAGCCCGGTCAGCTGGATCGGTCGACTTGTCGCCGGGCCGTCTGCCACCACCGCGAAGCGGGCGGCCTTGCTGACACTCTCGTGTGTCGCGACCAGCGCCTGCAGCCCCGCGGATGCGAGGAAGTCCACCGCCGACAGATCCACCACCAGCGCCGACGGCTCCTGTGTGAGTGCCTCGGTGATCGCCGCCTGGAACGCTGGGACGGTGGCGAGGTCGACGTCGCCGCCCACCTTCAGCACAGCGATACCGCCCTCGTACGAGATCGAGGTGGAAATCGGGTCAGTACGTGACAAGGCCGTCCTCCGGTCAGCGCCGCCACCACGACGGCAATGGGCCGAGCTTAACCCGTGACGTGCGGTCGGATATCGAAGCTTCAGCTGATCGGGCTGCGATGCGCAGGCTACTGTCGAATCGACAGACCTGAGGTGCTCGGGGATTCCGGTGAGCGCGAGCGGGGAGGGCCGACTGCGTCGAACATGACCGACCCCGGAGATTTGTACCACCGCTATGAGCGGGAACGGGCGCGCGCCGACGATCTGGCCGATCGCGACGAGTTCCGCGGCGCCTTGGTCAATTCGTTGCAAGAGGGCTTCTTCGTCGCCGACAACCACGGGTGCGTCGTCGAGATCAACGACGCCTTCGCCGAGATCACCGGGTACGGCCAAGAAGGCCTGCCCTACCCGATGCCTCATCCGTGGGTGATCGACGAAGCAGCGGCCGACGAGCGGAAGACGGCGCTCCTCCGCGACGGCAGGGACACCGCCGAGATCAGGATCCGGCACCGCGACGGGCGCCTCCGGTGGGTGGCGGTCAGCATCAATGCGGTCCCGGATCATCACTCCCGCCGAGGTCTGTACGTGGGCACCATCCGCGACGTCACCGGGCCGCGCGCCGCCGCGGAGCGCGACCGTGCGGTTGCGCGGCTGGCGACCGCGGTCAGCGTCGCCAAGAACGTCGACGAGGTGCTGGCGATCACGTTGGCCCAGTGCCGCATACCGCTGGATGCGCGCCGGCTGATGGCGATCATGTGGCCGAAGACCGAGGGCGAGCAGCCGACCGTTCGCGTCGCGGGCGAACCAGCGGTGGCCGGCTGGGAGGACCTGGACGAGGACTGGCGCCGCACGTTCGAGGACGCCCGCAGGTGGATACCGCTGACCGTGACGCCGGTCGGCGGGGCGCCCAGCGTCGGCACCACCCGCGGCTTCGTCGCCGTCCTCTCCGCTGCGCGCGACGTCGTGCTGTGCCTCGAGCACCGGGCCCCGCGGGTTGTCAGCGCGGAGGACCGGCGCTTGATCGGGGCGCTGGTCGGCCACCTAAGCCTGGCCATGCAACACGTCCGGCAGTTCGAAAGCGCCCGGGAGACGTCGCTGACGCTGCAGCGGTCGCTGCTGGCGCCGACCGACCTGCCGCCGGGGTCCGCCGTGCGCTACGAGCCGGCGGTGCATCCGCTGGAGATCGGCGGTGACTTCTACGACGTGCTGCCCGTCGGTGAACACCGGATCGGGCTGGTGGTCGGCGACTGTGTGGGCCGCGGCCTGTCGGCCGCCGCGGTGATGGGCCAGTTGCGCGCGTCGACGCGGGCGTTGCTGCTGACCGGGGCGCAGCCGTCGACCGTGCTCGAACACCTCGACTCGGTCGCCGAGTTCATCCCGGATGCCTTCTGCACCACGGTGTTCGTCGCGATCATCGACACCGAAACCGAGACGGTGCAGTACAGCAGCGCCGGCCATGTGCCGCCGGTGCTGGTGTCCGAAGCCGCGCCGCCGCAGTTGCTGGACGCGGCGTCCTCGGTCCCGTTGGCGGTCAAGCACCCCCAACCGCGCCAGCAGGCCACGCATCCGTTGGCTCCGGACTCGACGCTGATGCTCTACACCGACGGTCTGGTCGAACGCCGCGGCCGACCGATCGACGCCCAGATCGAGCGGGTGGCCGCCGTGGTGGCCGATACCGCGGAACTGCCGATCGAAGAAGTCGCCGACGCGGTGCTGGCCAGAATGGCGCCCGAGGCCGGCTACGACGACGACGTGGCGATCGTGCTCTACCGGTCCACCCGCGCTGCGCTCGTCATCGACGACACGGCGACCGCGCCGAAGTTGACGGAGGTGCGGCATCGGCTGGCGGCGTGGCTCGCGGCGAACGGTGTCTCCGACGCGTCGGCGGCTGACCTCATCCTCGTCGTCAACGAGGCGTGCTCCAACAGCGTCGAGCACGGTTACCGCGGACGTGAGCCCGGGCGCATGCGGGTGGAAGCCGAGATGCACGACGCCGCCGTGCATGTGCGGGTCACCGACTTCGGATCGTGGAAGGCGCCGGCCGCCGATCCCGGCACGCGTGGCCGCGGCCTGGTGTTGATGCGCGCGGTCAGCGATCACGTCGATCTCGACGGCACGCCGGCAGGCACAACCGTGGCTATGACGTTTCAGTTACCGGAGATTCGACTTTGACGAAGTTCTGCGCGGCATTAACGCCGTCCGCGTGGTATTACATCTATCGCCAAGGACGTCTGTCGAGGAGAGGCAGCGGTGCGGACTGTTTGACAAGCAGGGAGGCGGGTGCGCCTCTAGGACACGGAGGTGCTGTGATTCGAACCGCTCACGCTGCCGTCGACAGCTGCTGCGCCCCGCCGACGGTGGGGATCTGAAAGGCATGGGCCGCAACCAGTTCCGGTTCAACGCCGGAAGCGCCGAAGCATGTCCGGTCATCACCGCGGTGGGTGAGATCGACTTGGCGAACGTGGACGAGTTCAGCGAAGTCTTGTCGCGCGCCGCGGCGGACAGCTCAGCCGTAACAGTCGATCTCACGCGAGTGACATACTGCGACAGTGCCGCGCTGCGCGCGCTGTTCTCCGTCGCGGAGAGCGCCAAGCTGGACTTGATCGTCCCCGCGAAGGGACCGATCACCACCCTGCTCGCCATCTCCGGCCTCGACAAGGTCGCGGCGGTCACCGTCGTCGACTGATGGTCGAACGCGCCTGACTGCTAGGACCCGCGCTTCGCGGCCGCCTCGAGTTCCTCTTCCAGCGCGCCCTCGTCCCGGCCGAGCGCGATCGTCGCCGCCGCCATTGCAGCGACCGCGATCGTGATCGCGACGGCCTTTCCGCCGTCGACGGTCAGATCCTCGCCGAGCACCACCGCGCCCAGCACGACGGCGATCACGGGTTCGAGCACCAGCATGGTGGGCACGGAGGTCTGCAACGAGCCGGCGTGAAATGCGGACTGCTGCAGGAACACCGCGACGACGCCCAGCACGAGGAGTAGATACAGTCCCGGCGCGGTGAGCACGGTTCGCACGCCCTCGTGCGTGAGCAGGTGCATCACGATCTTGGTCAGCACCGCGACGACGCCGAACAACACGCCCACCGCGACCGCCAGGAGCACCGCCCGCTTCCAACCGCCGCTGCGGACGGCGACGGTGACACACACCATCACCGCCCCGGTACAGACGACGGCGACGAGGGCCGACAGCGGGGCAGACGCCTCGTAGTCGCCGGGCCGCGTCTTGGCCAGCAGCACGAAAACCGCCAGCGACGTGGTGAGCACCAATGCCCACATCCACTCGGCGCGGGTGACCCGCCGGTGGGCCAGTCGCGCACTCAGCGGCAGCGCGAACAACAGAGCCGACACCAGGATCGGCTGTACCAGCAGCAGCGAACCCTTGGCCAAGGCGAGCGCTTGAAAGACGTAGCCCGCCACCGCCGCGGCCGTACCCGCCCACCACAGCCGTCGACGCAGCAGCGTCATCACCATCACGGTGCTGACACCGTGCTCCTCGGGCACATCCATGGTGGCGCGCTGTCGAACCACGATGCCGATCGCCAAGAAAACCGCGGCGAGCAGGGCAAGCACGACGACCAGGCCCTGGCCTAACACGTCGGACCTACCAAAGCGGGCCTACCAAAGCATTCCGCCCCTTTCCGGCCACGGCGAGCACATCGGACAAGCACAACATACGGTCGGGCGGTCCGTGCAGCCGGCGACCGCCCGCGAGGTTTGGTGCCCCGACGATCGGGGCATCAAACCGATCATGAACATGCGACGTTTGATCCTGCTGGTCGGCGCTGTCGTACTCCTCGTCGGGGTCATCGGACTGCTGATGCCCGTCTCCATCGCCGGGCCCGACAACCAGGAGATCGGATGTGGCAACGCCATCGCCGCGGACGACTCCGCCGCCCGCGAAGCCAACACCAACGATCCAAACCAGCTGAAGAACCTGCCGGTGATCGACGAGCTGACTGAGGATCCACCCGATTACGTCGCGCAGTGCCAGTCGGCGATCTCCGACCGTCGCACCTGGTCAATCCCCGTGGCCGTCATCGGTTTGGTGGTGCTCGTCGGTGGCTTCCTGGTCGGCGGACGCACGACGCGCGCGGGCTAGCTCGCCTCGCGACCGCCGGCGACCACTCGAAGAGTCGGGGCCGTGCTGTCGGGCCCGATCCTGTCGTTGACGTTGGCGACGACCGAATCGACGCGATGGACCGCCCGGTCGCACAGGCCGCGCACCCTGTCGCTGGCCGTGTCCACGTCGTCGGCCGCACTCAGCAGATAGGCCCGCACGTTGACGCGCAGTCGTTCGCCGGCGGAGCGCACGCGGCGGCGCAGCCGATCGTCGATCTCGACCGTGACGTAGGGCATCACGCGAAGCTTCATAGGCCCACCCTAGCCGCGGGCACCTGCTGGTCGCTGGTTTGGACAAGCGGTCGGCCCGCGAACTCTCGCAGGGTGAGGACCGCCCCGAGCGAGACGACGGCGGCGACGACGAGGTACCACGCGGGCGCCAGGTCGTTGCCGGTCTCGGCAGCCAGCCAGGTGACGACGTAGGGCGTCGTACCGCCGAACCCGGCGACGCAGATGTTGTAGCCGATCGAGAACCCGCTGTAGCGCACGGTGGTGGCAAACAGTTCGACGCCCGCCGACACCGCGGCCGAGACATAGATCGACTCGATGACCGCGAGGCCGCAATGGGCGGCGATCGCGGCGACCAGCGATCCGGAATTCAGCAGTAGGAAAAGCGGGTAGCCGAGCACCGCGAACGCCACCGAACCGGCGATCAGCATCGGCCGGCGGCCGATCCGGTCGGACAGTGCGGCCAGCGGAAGTATGAGTATCAGCGCGACCAGGCTGGCCAGGCTGATCGAGAGGAAGGCGTCGGTCTTGCTGAAGTCGAGCGTCTTGATGAAATAGGTCGGCAGGAACGTGAACACCACGTAGTAGCCGATGTTGAAGACGATGAACAGGCCGATCACCTGCAGGATCGGCCGCCACGACGTCGTCACCGCTTCGCGCAGCGGCGACTTGGCGACCCGGTCGCTCCTGCTGAGCTCGGCGAACTGCGGTGTGTCGTCGAGGCGAAGCCGGATGTAGAGGCCGACGAGGCCCAGCGGCCCGGCGATCAGGAACGGAATGCGCCAGCCATAGCTCTCCATCGCCGCGGCGGGCAGCAGCGCCTGCAGCAACGTCACGGTCACCGAGCCGAGAAGGAAGCCCAGGACACCGGACCAGGCCATGAACGTGATGGTCAGGCCGCGGCGCCGGTCGGAGGCGAACTCGGCGAGATAGACTGCGCCGCCGCCATATTCGCCGCCAGCCGAGAAGCCCTGCAGGCAGCGCAGGAAGAGCAGCAGCAGCGGGGCGGCCACGCCGATCGAGGCGTATGTGGGCAGCAGACCGATCAGTACCGTTGCGGCGCTCATCAGCAGGATCACCAGTGCCAGCACCCGTTGCCTGCCCAGCTTGTCACCGAGCGGGCCGAAAACGAACCCGCCCAGCGGCCGCATGAAGAAGGCCGCCGCGAAGATCGCGAAGGTGTTGAGCAGCGCTGCCGTCTCGTTGCCCGCCGGGAAGAAGTTGGCCGCGATGAACGTCGCCAGGAAGCCGTAGATCGCGAAGTCGAACCACTCGACCGCGTTGCCGATCGATGCGCCGGTGATCGCCTTGCGCACCTCGCTTGGCATGCCGACCTCCCGAAAGTAAGCGTGCCGCTGAACATTTCGCCTACCGTTTGGTAAGCGCCCTAAGACGATATCGGGTCCGCCTTCCTCTTCGCAGAGGCCGACGAGTTCGTCAGAACGGTGGGGGTTCGGCGTCGGGGTTGTCGGTGCCGACGTCGAGGTTGATCTTGCCCGGGTGGTCGGGTGGTGGTCTGCTGGGTTCGGCGGTGACGGGGGCTGCGCGTTGGTGGCGTTCGAGGGCGTTGAGGGCGCGTTCGTGTTCGATTCGTCGCATCCGGTCTTGGGCGCGGGTGCGTCGTCGGCGCGGCATCATGGCGCCTTTGTCGCCGTTTCCCGCGGGGCGTTGTGCCGCTGGCAGGGCGGCGGTCGTCGTGTCCCAGCCGGGGTAGAAGAAGCGGCTGCCGGGGTGGGTGACATAGGTTCTGCCCGACGGGGCGGTCCAGGTGACGGTTCCGTCGGCGCGTTGTTCATCGAGCCACCCGCCGAAGGTTTTGAGTAGGTGGTGGATTCGGCACAGGCACTTGGTGTTCGACGGATGCGTGGCACCGGCCGGATACGGCGTGGTGTGGTCGATGTCGCAGCACTGCGCCGGGCGCCCGCAGCCGGGGAATCGACACGTCAGGTCGCGCATCCGGACAAAGCGTGCGGTCTTCTGCGATGGCCGGTAGCCCGATTCCGGTGCCGCATCGGGCTTGTGCACCCAGCGAACCTTTGCGCCGTTGTTGATCAGTTCGGCCAGCAGCGGGGTCGGAATCAGTCCGCCGCCGAGGATCAGCCCCGCAGCAGGTTTCGGCCTCGCGGGCCCGGCCGCCGGTTCGGCCGGTTCGCCCGGGGGTTCGGCGGGTTCGGCAGGGGGTTCGGCAGGGTTGGGGTGGCCATCGCCGGACATCTGCGGATCCGGTTGTGCGTCTATGGCCGCGGGTTCGGCGAGCACGTTGATGACGAAGTTGGCTGCGCGGGGATCCTCGCCGGCAGAGGCGCAGTCGGGGCTGCCGCATTGGCAGGTCAGTCGGTCCGCGAACGCGGCGATGGCACCCAGGGAATCCGAGCGCCGCTGCCCCACGGTGCGCGGATCCGCGCTGCACACCCCGCTCGACATCTGGGCGAGACGACGTTCGATTAACTCGGCGTCGGCGGCGGATAAGCGCCCCCACAGCGAGGCCGTTCCGGTCACATCGTCGCGCTTACCGAGCCGGACGTCTCGGCTGCGCGCGGCCTCGCGCAGGCGCCGGCGCGCGTCGGGGTCGTGTTCGTCGACCAGCGCGTCGATCGCGGCCTCGAGCTTGGTGACCGACAGCGCACCCCATTTGGCCGCGCGCGCGGCGATGGCGGCATCGACCCGTGCCTGGATTGCGGAGTCCACGATCAGTTGGGTGCGCCAGGTGATGGTCGCGACCAGCCCAACGCTCAACCGGCCCTGGGCGAACAATGCAGCGACTCGGGGCAGCCGCTCGCGCAGGGCCATCGCGATACACATCTCCCGCGAGGCAGCCCGATCCCCGATCCCCATCGCGGCCGAAACCTCGGCCGAGGCCATCCGCCAGCCATCGACCGCCAAATGCTCACGCTCGGCGTCGGGCTCGGTGTAGCGCGCGGTCAGCTCGGCGGTGGCCGCCAGCCGGCGCGCGGCCAGCACCGCCTCCGCGCGGACGCAGTCGGCGATCGCGGCCACGACAGTGCTGTCATCGACGGCCGCGAACTCGGCATCGAACGTGTGTTCGATCATGGTTTCGATCCTGCCACACCCGGCCGACAAAAATCAGCGGCGGTAATCGCCCCTGTGGACAAGCTCATCGAGCTCGGTGATCGACCACGGTGGCGAATCGTGCTGATCGCGGTACGCGAGGACCGCCGGCATCTGCCGGTCGCGAACCTGGAATGTCTAGCATCGCCGCCCGCCCACCCAGAACGGCCGCGTCGCCAACACCACCGCCGTCAGAACGGCAAGCGGCGCGAGCAATGGCACCCACGGCAGTTCCAGCGGTACCGCCACCGCCGCCAGCCCGATGGCCGTGAAGCCGAGCGTCCCGATCACCGTCGGGGCGCTGACGTCCGCGGTGTGCCGCAACACCAGATACCCGGCACCCGACAGGCCGCACAGCGCCGCCAGGGCAGGAGGCGCCGAAGCGAGGACGATCGCCGCGGCCGTCGACACCACCGCCAACGTCGCTGCTGCACGAAACACGTTGCCCGCCAGAACCAATATCACCGCCAGGCCGCATGCGACCAACGCCGCACCGTCGGACTGCAACGCGGCCGCGGCCACCATGACCAAGCCGAACGCCGTCGACAATGCCCGGTTCACCGTCGCCCCCCTACCGGTCGCCGGCGACGGGGCACCAGTTGCATGGCCTGGTCCAGAGTGTCCTCGTCGCGCCACGCCACGATGTCGACCCCGACCGTGCCCATATCGCGATACATGAACGACCGCTGCAGCGACCACATCCGGGCCACCAGCCCGTCGCACTCATCCTCGAACGGAGCGCCCTGCAACACGTCGACCGCGATGACGGTGTGGCCGCGCTTGCGAAGGTCGATCAGCGCCAGCGCGAATTCGGTGTCGAGCAGCGTGGAGAACGCGACGACGATGGCGCCCGGCGGGATCGCGGCGCGCGGCGCAAGTGTGCCCGAAGTGGTGTCGTAACCACCACTGACCCCGAGCATCGCGTCGAGCACCCGGTAGAACTGCCTGCGGCCGATGTCTGCGCTCAGCCACCGCGGATGCCGATCCCCGAGTGCGACGACGCCCGCCCGGTCACCACTGCGCAACGCGCTCTGCACCACCTGCACCGCACCGCGTGCGGTGCGTTCGGTGGCTTCGGTCGCAGGGCCTGCCGGTTGCGCATAGTTGTCGATGAGCACGACCACGTCGACCGCGCGATCGGTCAGTCGCTCCGTGACGTGCAGGCTGCCCCGGCGGGCACTGACCGCCCAGTTGACCGTCCGGAGTTGATCGCCCGGCACGTACCGCCGGACATCGGCGTACTCCACGCCGGGACCGATGTGCCGGGTCAGGTGGGTGCCGAGGCGATCGAGCAGTTCCGTGCGCGGGGTCGCCGTCGACTGCGGCGAGGCCATCGGAAACACGTAGACGTCTGCGGCGTCGACCACTGCGGTGCCCTCGACGAGACCGCCCCGCGCAGAGACGGTCACCTGTGCGCGCAGCGGATAGCGGCCCCACCGTTTCGCGGCCGCCACCACGGTCTGCCGGCTTACGCTCTCCCGCTCGGCGACCTCCAGCGTCATTCCCTCTACCGCAGCGGCTTTCATCGCCACCGGGTCGTTCTCGGCCTCCGCCCACAGCGTGATCCGCGCCGGTTCCCCTTCGAAGCACCGGTGGATGCCGGGGTCCGCGTGCACCTGAACCTTTGGCACCCGCCGCTGCCAGCCGACCGAACACAGCACACCGATCAGCGGCGCGGCGAACACGACGAGTTGCCAGCGCGACCCGATCACCGCCGCGGCCATCGACACCACCGCGCAGGTCAACAGTGCTCGCGCGAGGGGCGATGCGCGCCAGTCCAATTCGACGTCAGTGCAGCGGATTTCGATCACGTATCGGTCCGCGGCACGGGTAGCCGTCGTAGCAGCTCGTCCACCACGTCACTGCCACGAACCCGCCGCACCCACATCTCCGGACGCAGGGTGATGCGGTGCGCGATCGCGGGCACGGCAAGCGATTTCACATCCTCGGGGACGACGTAGTCGCGGCCGAGCAGCAGCGCGCGGGCGCGGGCGAGCGCAACGAGGTCGAGCTCGGCCCGCGGGCTGGCGCCCACCGCGATCTGCGGGTGCTGGCGGGTGGCGGCGGCCAACGATACGACGTAGCGCAGCACGTCGTCGTGCACGGTGACCTGCTCCACAGATTCCCGCATCGCGACGACATCGTGCGCGTCGACAACCTGCCCGACCGTGGGCTCCACCGATCCGCGGTCGATGCGGCGACGCAACATCGAGGCCTCCTCCTGCTCCGACAGATACCGCAGTTCGAGCCGGATCGTGAAGCGGTCGAGCTGAGCTTCCGGCAGCGGATAGGTGCCCTCGTACTCGATCGGGTTGTCGGTTGCCAGCACGATGAACGGCGACGGCAGCTTGTGTGTGGCGCCGTCGATGCTCACCTGGATTTCGGCCATCGCCTCGAGCAGTGCCGCCTGTGTCTTGGGAGGCGTGCGGTTGATCTCGTCGGCGAGCAGCAGGTTGGTGAAGATCGGGCCGGGCCGGAACTCGAAGCGACCCGACTGCATGTCGTACACGGTCGAGCCGAGCAGGTCCGCAGGCAGCAGGTCCGGGGTGAACTGAACGCGCTTGAACTCCAGCCCGAGCGCCGCCGCGAACGACCGGGCGATCAGCGTCTTTCCGAGGCCGGGCAGGTCCTCGATGAGCACGTGGCCGCCGGCCAGCACGGTGGTGAGGATCAGCGTCAGCGCCCCGCGTTTACCGACTACCGCCCGTCCGATCTCGTCGAGCACCGTTTCGCAGTTCGCGGTGGTGGTCGCCGCAGGCAATCCTGCCGTCATACCCGCTCCAACCGTTGCAGGATCTCATCGAGCGTCGCCCGGCCCGGACCAGGTTGGTCCGCACCGCTTTTCACGACGTTTTCAGGGTTGACCCAGTCCCACAGTTCCGGGCCGAACAGCATCTCACCGGTGGCGTGATAGGCGGCGCGGTTCCGGTTCCGCCGTTGGCCCGTGGCCAACTCGAACTGCCGGGCGAGCATGGGCCGCAGGTGCCGGTCCCAATCCTTGCGGGTGGCCTCCGCGCGGCTGATCAACGTCTCCGTGCGTGACCGCCAGCGGCGCAGCGACTCCGCGGCGTCGTCGGAAGGTGTTGCCTCATAACTGGTCTCGTCTTCGCGCGCGAGCTGCCAGCGCACGCCGAGCAGCGCCAACGCCAGCGCGCCACCCGAGACGATGAGGATCAGTTGGCGGTCGCGGGTTGCTATCGCGATCAGTTCGGCACCGGCCACCAACAGAAATGCCGCTGCGACAAGCTTTTTCATGGCGCCGCCTCCGCGGTGCGCTGCGGCAGTTCAGCGAGCACCCGGCTGAGGACGTGCACGGCGGCGTCGCGGTGTGACTCGCTCATCACATGGGGTGAGAATCGCGCCTCCTCGAACAGATCGACCAGTTCGGTCGCGCTGTCGGAGCGCAACGCACCGCTGGCGACGGCCCGGGCGAGTACCTCACTGGGGGTGTCGCATGCCTGGGGCACCGCACCGGGCACCCGGGTGAGCTCGCGCTCCATCGCGGCGTAGCACGCAATGATCGCCTCTCGCGGTTCTCGGCTGAGATCGCCGATCTCGGCGAGCCCGATCTCGGCGGCCCGGGCAAGCGACATCGTGGCCGCCGGCCTCGCCGGTTCGTCGACGTCATCGAGGACGGCGGTCGGGACAGGGACGCGGGCCCGCCGCCGCGAAGCGACCGCCATGCTGACCACCATCAGCGCCATCAAGATCAGCATCGGCGGGATGAGGTAGCTGACCACGTTCCCGCCGGCGGCGTCGTCCTCGGCGGCCGGGCGCGGAGCAGCCGGATCATCCGGAACCGGTGCGTCCGTCGGGGTGCTCGGCGGCGGTTCGATCGGCCCCGGATCGGGCACCCGCGACAGCAGCGCGACCAGCAGCAGCAACACGATCACGGCCGCGAGCGCGACGATCGCGAGGCGCCACGTCGGCCGCGCGGAAGTTCCTATGCTGCGCGGCAGGTCGCCCGCAGGCACGCGGTGTGGTCGTCGGTCGCGCATCCGCGCGACGATCGCGATACCGATGATCGCCACTGCCGCACACAGCAACACGATCACGGCGGCCAGCGCCGCCGGGTTGCTTCGCTGCGGTTCTGCCGGGTCGACTGTCCGCTCGACGCCGGGGACGTAACCACGCAGCGCCCACGCGGCAAGCACCATGAGCGTGATCACCGCAATCACGCGTCGCGTCGACGTGCCGGAAGCGCCCATGGCCCTATCGCCATCCTGGCACGCCAAGTCGTCGGCCATTTCAGATCCGCCCGATACGTTGGACGCCATGGGCATCTCACTGCACGACCCCGAAGTCGCCTCGGCGCTCGACCGGATGTACGCCGAGGCCCGCGACCAGATGGCGGCGTTGCGCGACGGGGGCGCCTTCTCCCGCCTTTCGGAGGCGAGCCCGCAGGAGCGCGCCGATGCGCTGAGCGACTTCTATCTGCCTGTCACCCCGGAGGCGGGTCGCCTGCTCTATGCGCTGGTGCGCGCCAGCAGACCCGCGACCGTCGTCGAGTTCGGGATGTCCCTGGGGATCTCCGCCATCCACTTGGCGGCCGCTGTGCGGGACAACGGCAGCGGTCGCGTCGTCACGACGGAGCTGAGCGAGGCCAAGGTCGCCGCCGCGACCAAGACCTTCGCCGACATCGGGCTCGACGATGTCATCACCGTGTTGGCCGGTGATGCGCTCACCACCCTGCAGACGCTGGAGGGCCCAGTCGATTTCGTCCTGCTCGACGGCTGGAAGGAGCTCTACCTGTCGGTACTCGAGCTGCTGGCGCCCCGCCTGTCGCCGGGTGCACTGGTCATAGCGGACAACACGTCGATGGCCGACCTCGTGCCGTACCTCGAGCACGTCCGCGACCCGAGCAACGGGTACGTCAGCGTCCCGTTCCCCGCGAGGGAGAGCGACAGCATGGAGATCAGCTGTCGCGCAGTCACTTAACGCGCCGCAACCGCGTCTTGGCCTCCTTCACCACCGCCGCCGCATCGCGGCTGGCCTGCTTGGCCTTGTCGTAGGCGTCCTCGGCGGCGGCCAGGGCGCGTTCGGCTTCCTGCCACCGCCGCTTCGCATCCTGGTGTCGTAGCCGCGCGGTCGCCAGGTCGGACTGCAGCTCGGACAGCGCATCGTCGGCCTCTGCTTTGGCGTGTTCGGCAGCGGCCAGCGCGGCGCGCGCCTGTTGCCGTTCCCGGCTGGCCGCCGCGTCGTTGTCGTCGCGCGGCTCAGCCTTCGTCGCGGGTTCGGGTTCGGGTTCGGATTTGCGCTCCGGTTTACGTCTGGCCGTCGGGCTGACAACGGTTGCGGTGTCGCCGAATTCGCCGAATCCGGACCACTCCTCGGCCTTGGCCAACCGGCCCAGCCGGTCGGCGACGTCCGGGTCCGCGACGGCTGCCTGCAGCGTGCCGGTGACGTCGTCACGCAGCGCACCGGCCGGGCTCTTGAGCTCCGCCTCCTCGAACGCGGTGCGGGTCAGGTCGTTGACCAGGCGGCGCTGCTCAGCGGACAGCTCGCGGATGCGTTCGCCGTCCATCGCCGCGTGGGCATCGCGCAGCCGCTCGCCGAGATCCTTCAGGCGCCTCTTGACGTCCTCGTCGCCGAGCGCCAGCCGGTTGACCACCCAGGCCGCGGTCGTCGGTTTGCGCGCGGCCGAGACTCGTTTGGCGGCATCGCTATCGCCACTCTTCTTCGCCTCACCGGCGAGCCTGGTGCGCAGCGCGGTGAACTCTTCCGGCTTTGCGGCATAGAGCTCGTCGAGCGCATCGTCGGCCATCGTCTCACCCTCAGGCCATGCCGAACGGCGCCAGCAGAACGGCCGTACGCCACCAGATCAGCAATGCGAACACCACGAGCGTGGCCGCGGTGGCGCCGGCCTGAACCAGGGTGCGGGAGCCGCGCGGCGCGTAGGCGTACGCCGTGGCGATCGCGGCGCCGGTGACCAGCCCGCCGATGTGGCCCTGCCAGCTGATGTTCTGCGAACTGACCAGCGGTATGACGAATGTGAACGCCAGGTTGATCGCGATGAGCGCGATCACCCACCGCACGTCCATGTTCAGCCGCTTGCCGACCACGAACACCGCGCCGAACAACCCGAACACCGCACCCGAGGCCCCCGCGGTCTGCGCGACGGGCGAGGACAGCAGGTACACCAGCACCGAGCCGCCCAGCGCGCTGAGAAGGTACAGGCTCGAGTACCGCAGCCGGCCCAGCGCCGCCTCAAGCGGCGGGCCCACCACGTACAGGGCCCACATGTTGAACAGGATGTGCGCCGCACCGTAGTGCAGGAACGCCGACGTCAACATGCGGTACAGGTCGCCGTCGGCCACCGCGTAGGACTGCAGCACCAAGTCCCGCTGCAGGCCCGGGACCAGGATCTGCAACGCGAACATCACCACGTTCAGGCCGATCAGTACGTAGGTGACCGTCGGCTTGGCGGCCGGCACCCCGCCGAACTGGGTGCGCACTTGCCGGACCTGTCGTGCGCCGGAGTTCACGCAGTCCACACACTGATGGCCGACCGACGCGTCGCGCATGCATTCCGGGCAGATGTAGCGGTTGCACCGGGCGCAGCGGACATACGTCACCCGGTCGGGGTGCCGGTAGCACGTCGGCGTCACGGGCGGGGTGGACATGGACACCACCTTAGATTCAGCCCCGCCGGGGCCATCTCGACGACCAGGTCGATAACGATTCGGTCACCATCCACATCACGATCAATTAAGGGCGGTCGGCGAATTCTGAGGGTTTTCAAGATCTGCGCATCGCTCTGGCCGCGCGCTTATCGAATTTGACCAGAATTGCGGTACAGATCACGCCGATCCGGTGTAACGCCTGCTGGTAAGCCATTTTCGGGTCGCGCGGCCGCGTTTGCATCTGTTTGCCTTGGGTACCTTGGATTTGCGGACGGGGGAATCCGCGACCATCGCAATTCGAAGGAAAGAAACAATATGACAATCCGTGGAATCGCCGCGCGTCGGCGAATCGCAGGCGCCTGTGCTGCCAGCCTGCTAGGGGGTTTGGCCGCAGCAACCATCGCCGCACCGTCGGCGGCGGCCGCGCCGGACTGCAGTGCCAGCGCCGTGTCCGGCACCGTCAGCTCGGTGACCGGTTCGGCCCGGTCCTATCTGGACAGCCACCCGGGTGCCAACCAGGCCGTGACCACCGCGTTCAGCCAGCCACGTGCTGAGGCGGCGGCCACTCTTCGCGGCTACTTCACCGCGAACCCGCAGGAGTACTACGACCTGCGCGGCATCCTGTCGCCGATCGGCGACGTGCAGCGCACGTGCAACATCCAGGCGCTGCCGCCGGATTTGGCGTCGGCCTATGACGAGTTCATGGCCGGCTGATTCTCCAGTTGGATCCGTTCGAAGTGACCCGCCGCCGCAGCTCCCGCTGTGGCGGCGGGTTTTTGATTGCCATCGACAACTTGCGCTTAGACTGGCTCCCTATGAAGCTGACGCGACCCGCAACCGTCGCTGCGACGGTGCTCCTGGCCCTGGGTGGGGCGGGTGCCGCGCAGGCCCAACCGGACGAACCCCACCACCCGGATCCAGCCGCCCCGGGACCGTCTGCCGCGCCCGGGCCGTCGCCGGCACCGGGGCCCGGACCGGCGCCGCAGGCTGCGCCCGCAACGCGCATCGACCGCGACGGCACCTACAAGGTCGGCACCGAAATCCTGCCCGGTACCTATTCGACGGCGGGGCCGATCGCCGAAGGCGCCTGCTACTGGAAGCGGGTCAACAACGACGAGGTCCCGGACAACGCGCTCACCAAGAAGCCGCAGGTGGTTCGCATCGAAGCGACCGACACGGCGTTCACCACAAGCGACTGCCAACCGTGGGAGAAGACCAACGCCGCGCCGCCGCCCCAGCCCGCGCCCGGCGATCTGCTCGGAGCGCTCGGCGCGTTCATCGGCAAAGGAATCCTGAGCGGCGGCCCCGGCTAGCCTGGCGGCGTGACTGATCTTCGCGCCGAGGGCAGGATCCGCGTGCCCGCCGATCTCGACGCCGTGACCGCGGTTGGCGAAGAGGACCATTCCGGGGTCGACCCCGCGTCGATCGAGCGCATCTGGGACGCCGCTCGACACTGGTACCGAGCCGGTATGCACCCCGCGATCCAGGTGTGCCTGCGGCGCAACGGCAGAGTCGTGCTGAACCGGGCGATCGGGCACGGCTGGGGCAACGGTCCCGCCGATCCGCCCGACGCGGAGAAGGTGCCGGTCACGACCGAAACACCGTTCTGCGCGTACTCGGCGGCCAAGGCGATCACGTCGACGGTGGTGCACATGCTCGTCGAGCGCGGATGTTTTTCGCTCGACGATCGCGTCTGCGAATACCTGCCCAGCTACACCAGCCACGGCAAGCACCGCACCACGATCCGACACGTGATGACCCACAGCGCGGGGATTCCGATCCACACCGGGCCGCGCCCGGACCTGAGCCGCATGGACGACAGCGAGTACACCCGCGAGAAGCTGGGCGAACTCAAACCGCTGTATCGGCCCGGACTCGTGCACATTTATCACGGGTTGACCTGGGGTCCGCTGATCCGCGAGATCGTCGGCGCCGCAGCGGGTCGCAACATCCGCGATGTCCTGGCGTCCGAGATCCTCGAGCCGCTCGGCTTCCGGTGGACCAATTACGGCGTTGCGGCACAAGATGTTCCGTTGGTTGCCCCGAGCCACGCGACCGGTAAGGAGCTCCCGCAACCGGCCGCCACCGTGTTCCGGTTGGCGGTCGGCGGCTCGTTGTACAAAATCATCCCGTTCTCCAACAGCCCGCAGTACCTCACCAGCGTCCTACCGTCGTCGAACACCGTGTCCACCGCCTTCGAGCTGTCACGGTTCGCCGAATTGTTGCGCCGCGGCGGCGAACTCGACGGTGTGCGGGTGCTGGCGCCCGAGACGCTACGCGCGGCGACCGCCGAATGTCGAAGGCTGCGACCGGATGTCGCGGTCGGGCTGGCGCCGCTGCGCTGGGGCACCGGTTACATGCTGGGGTCGAAGCGGTTCGGGCCGTTCGGCCGCAATGCAGCGTCGGCGTTCGGGCACACCGGGCTGACTAACATCGCCGTCTGGGCCGATCCGCAACGCGGGCTCGCCGCGGGAGTGATCAGCAGCGGCAAGCCCGGACCGCATCGCGAGGCCGACCGGTACACCGCACTGCTGGACTGCATCACCTCAGAGCTTGCGCGAAACTGAGTCAGCGCGCACACCGCGGTAGATGCCGCGCCAGACGATCCAGGGCATCAGCACCCGATCGATCGACCAGCCGGGAAAGCCGACTGCCTGACCACGGGGCGTGAACACCTCGAGCCCGTCGGGTTGCGGTCCGAGCACCGAACCCCAGCGACGGCTCGCCGGCCGGTAGGACCGCAACGGCTTCCCAGCGAATTCGGCGCGAATGTTGTGGGCCAACAGGCCGTCGGCGCGGTTGCGGGCCGACGTGCGCAGCGGATCGGTCGCGGCGACGTCACCGATCGCGAACACACCGCGCTGCCCCGGAACCCGAAGCTCCGGCGTCACTCGGACGAAGCCGTGCTCGTCGAGTAACTCCGGTGGCAGCCACTGCGTGTTGGGGCGAACCCGGCCGATCGCCCATAGCACCGCATCCGCGGCGGTTTCGGGTTGGCCGGTGCTCCACCGCACCGGCCCGGTGGTGAGGTCGTCGCACCCGAAGCCGTCCGGCACGATGGCCCGGTGACCGGCGTGCACTTCGACGCCGAACTCGCTGAGTCGGCGGCTCACCCTGCCCCAGACGCGGGGGTGGTGATGCACCAGTGCGCGGTCGCCGGGGAGGTACAGCCCGATGCGCTTGTCGGGGTGGGTGCGGGCCAGGTTGGCGGCACTGCTCACCGCCGCGGCGCCGCCGCCGATGACGATCACCGAACGGGCTGCGGCCAGGCGCTGATGCGCCGCACGGAGGTCTGCGGCGATCTCGTCGGCCGACTGCAGGCGCGATTGGCGCCAGAACCCGTTGGTGACGCCCGTCGAAATGACCAGGGCGTCATACGGTTCGGCCAAGGTGCTGCCGTCGCCCCGCTGTACGAACACCTTTCGAGCGGCCAGGTCGACTCCGGTCAGCGTGCCGTGCAGCGTCCGGACGCGGTCGAGGCCGCGGAACCGGTCGAAGGTGATCCAGTTGTAGCGGGCCCAGTCGTCCGGTCGGCTCAGCCGCATGCCGAGTTCCTGGCCGCTGAGCAGACCGGGTTTGGCGGAGATGCCGACGACGTCGGCGTGCCGCGCGAGCTTGATCGCGGTCAGCACACCGCTGTCACCGAGGCCCGCGACGACCACCCGTGCGCGGCTCATCGCCCGCCGGTCCGTCAGGTGTCGCACCCGGTCACCCTAGCCAGTCGGCAGGCTGCCGACCTCCAGACCCGCGATCTGAGACTCCCCGTCGAAGATCACCCGGCCGAAGTCTTTGACCACGCAGCGCAACCGGCCGCCGAGATGCTCGAAGTCGGTGTCGACGTTGCGCCGCTCGGCGGGCAGCGGCACGGGCAGGGTGTGTGGCTCCAGATGCGTACCGTCGCCCTGTAATTCGATCTGGTAGCGCAGCGACGACGCGCGCACTCGCCACGTGCGGTCCCCGATGTCCGAGCGGACCCATGCGGTCGGCGGTGTCAAGCGCAGCACCCGCTCCCCCAGGCGCACCACGACGCCGGCTACGTCCTGCTTCAGCGGGCCGAGCGCGAGCAGACCGCCGGAGAACGCCACGGACACGTCCGCGTCGCCGAAATCGTGCGCCTGACCCCACCACCACCGCTGCGGGAACCCTGCTCCCCAGTTGCGCTCGGTGTAGAGCTTGGCCCCGTCGAAGTCCCACCGGGTTTCGTCGAATTCGACGGTGCCGCTGGCAGATCCGCCGAGCCGGTAGGGATGCCAGTACTGGCTGAGGAAAGGCACCACCGACGCGACGCCGCCGCCGGCAAGCGCCTTGGGCCACCGAACCGGGTCGTCGAACCGCATGTCGACACGGACGCCGGGCAAGGCGACGCGCAGCCGGTCGTACGTCGCGTGGAACTGCCCGTCGCCCGCATCGAGTTGAAACGGGCCGGCCCCGGCGCTCGCGTCGTCCAGCGCTGCGCTGTACACCCGGCCGCCCGGGTGCAGTGCCACCGCGGTCGTCGCCCAGTCGCCGTCGGGATGCTTGTTGACGCTGAACAACGCCACCAGCGCGCGTCCCGACGCGGCGTCGGTGATCCGCCAGAACCAGCCCTCCATCTCGGTGCCGTGCGAAGTCAGCGGATCGCTGAACGGCAGATCGGCGCCGGTGCGGCGATACAGGCCGGCAAGCGGTCCCGCGACGGACCTGGTCGCGTCCCTGGTGGTGTCGACGGTGGTCATGGGCACTACGTTGACCGTTGCGGCTGAACGCAAACCCGCTATGGCGGCGGCTGCAATCGGACCCGGTACATCGTCGGCCAGTACTTGCCGGTCAGCAGGTATTCGTCGCCGTCGACGTGGGCGATGCCGTTGAGCACCTTCTCGCGGCCGGCGTTCTGCTCGGGCCACAGCCCGGCGGCATCGACCACGGTGTCGACCCTGCCCGTCGCCGGATCGATGCGCACGATCATGTCGGTCTGCCAGACGTTCGCCCAGACCCGGCCGTCGACGCACTCCAACTCGTTGAGGTTGCGCAGCGGCTGGTCGTCGCGGGTGACGGCGACGGAGCCAGTCTCGGCGAACGTCGACGGGTCGTGGAACCGCAGCCGATCGGTGCCGTCGCTGCGGACCACCCGGTCACCATCTAGGCACAACCCCCAGCCTTCCCCGTCGACCGGAACCTCCCGCAGCGGGGTGAGGGTGGTCTTGTCCCATTCCACCGCAACCCCGTTCTGCCAGGTCAACTCCCAGATCCGGTCGCCGACGACCGTGATGCCCTCGCCGTAGTAATTGTTCGGGGCGGGCGCCGCGCGGCGCAGCGCGCCGGTGGTCGGGTCGAGTTCGCGAACCTGCGAGCGGCCGGCGACGCCGGTGCCCTCGTACAACGTCGACCCGTCTAGCTCGAGCCCCTGGGTCCACGCCGTGGGGTCGTGGGGAATCTCTGCCAGCACAACGGGTTTGATCACCGGCGGCGGGCCGGTCTGCGTCGACGGGTCGCTCTGTGCGGCCGGCGACGAGCCGCCACACGCCACGGGAACGACGGCGAACAGCACGACCGCCGCGCGACGGGCAACACAGGAATACATAGGCCCTATGCCTACCGGATGCGACGGCGTCGCGCGCGGTTGCGACGAACTAGGCGTTGTCGGGCGTCAGGGCCGGACCGCGTCGATCGCGCGGTGGATGCGCTGTTCGCTGACCGGCCGCGGGGTGCCGAGCTGTTGCGCCCACAAACTGACCCGCAATTCCTCGATCTGCCGCCCGATGTCGCGGACATCGGCGCCCGCCGCGCGAGCGGGCGACAAAGCGCGCACCAGTTCGTCGTAGGCGTCCTGCACCGCGTGCACCCGCTGCATCCGGTCGCGATCGGCGCCGGGCGCATGCGGCAGCCGCTCGAGCCGCCTGCCGATCGCGAGAAGGTAGCGGCGCAGGTCTGCCAGGTGCGCGGCCCCCGTCGCCGTCACGAAGCCTGGGGGCAACAATCGGTCGAGCTGGGCGCGGATGTCGGCGATCGCGTCGGCCTGCGCGTCCGACGGCGACGTCGGCGCCGACGGCAGCGCCACCTCCACGTCGTGAGCCGCCGCGAGCACCTGCTCGACGCGAGTGACGATTTCCATAGTGCTGCCCACCAGGTCGGCGGCGACGCGGCCGCGCAGCGCGGCAAACTCGTCACGGGTCCACGCCGGTGTGGGCGCCAGCAGGTCGGTCGCCGTGTCGGCGCAGTCTTCGAGCAACGCCTGCAGCGAGCCGCCCGGATTGGCGCCGAGAACCAGCCGGGTCCGCGGCTGTAATCGGCGTTCGATGGCTTTCACCGGAGACGACACCATGAGTCGCAACAGCCTTCGGGTACCCGGCCCCATTGAGGCCTGCTGTTCGGCAGCCGTCGGAAACACGTGCACGTCAACCGCGACGCCCGCGTCGACCAGAGCAGGGTATCCCCGCACGGTGTGGCCGCCGACGACACGTTCGACGCTGCGCGGCAACACGTCCAGGTCCTCGGGCCAGGCACGCAGCCCGGTCCGGTCCAGGTCGCCGGCGACCGCGTCGGCGACCGCGCGCCGCACCGGGGCGGCGAGCCGGTGCTGGAGCGCCTCGAGGTCCTTGCCGCGCGCCAGTTCGGTGCCGTCGGCGTTCTCGACGGCGAATGTGACGCGCAGGTGCGACGGCAGCTTGTCGAGGTCGAACGCGTCGATCGGCACCAGAACACCGGTGCGCCTGTGCAGTTCGCGCTGCACGGCCTCGAGCAGCGGTTCGGCGCCGGGTGCGATGCCGGCCAGCACCGCGCGCGCCGTGTCCGGAGCGGGCACGAAGTTGCGGCGCAGGTTTTTCGGCAGCGACCGGATCAGCGCGGTGACCAGTTCTTCGCGCAGTGCGGGTACCTGCCAGGCGAACTCGTCGCCGCCGAGCCGGGCGAGCACCTCGACCGGCACGTGCACCGTGACCCCGTCGTCCTCGGCGCCCGGCTCGAAGCGGTAGCTCAACGGCAGCGACAGGTCGCCTGCCTGCCACGCATCCGGCTGCCCATCGGCCGCATCGTCTGTTCGCAGGAGGTCGTCGCGGGTGAAGGTCAGCAGTTCCGGCGACACATGGCGTTGCTTCTTCCACCATGCGTCAAAGTGCCGCGCCGACAGGACATCCGCGGGGATCCGGGCGTTGTAGAACGCGAAGATCTGGTCATCGCCGACGAGCAGGTCGCGTCGACGCGCCTTCTCCTCGAGCTCCTCGAGTTCCACCCGCAGCCGGGCGTTGTCGCGGAAGAAGTGGTGGCGGGTCTGCCAGTCGCCCTCGACGAGGGCATGCCGGATGAACAACTCGCGCGCCAGATCCGGTTCGATCTGCGAGTAGTTCACGCGGCGGCGCGGCACCAGCGGCAGCCCGTAGAGCGTCACCCGCTCGTAGGCCATCACGGCGCCGCGCTGGGCGTCCCAGTGCGGCTCACTGTAGGTGTGCTGCACGAGATCCCCCGCGATGCGCTCGACAACTTCAGGTTGGATTCGCGCGCCGATTCGCCCGTAGAGCCTGCTGGTCTCGACGAGGTCGGCGACGACGATCCAGCGCGGCGGACGTTTCGTGAGCACGGAACCCGGCGCGAGGACGAACTTCGCGTTGCGTGCGCCTTGATACTCGCGGCCGTCACCCTCGCGTAATCCGATGTGCGACAACAGGCCGGCGAACAGCGCGGCGTGCACCCGCGCCGGATCGGCGGGCTCGTCGGACTCCCTGATGCCCAAGTCCGCGGCGATGCTGCGCAACTGCCCGGTGAGGTCCTGCCACTCGCGGATCCGCAGGTAATGCAGGAACTCCTCGCGGCACATCCGTCGAAACGCATTGCCGGACAGCTCCTGTCGCTGCTCACGCAGATAGCGCCACAGGTTGAGGTAAGAGACGAAATCCGAGTGGTCGTCGGCGAACCGGGCGTGCTTCTGCCGTGCGGCCTCCTCGCGGTCGGCTGGCCGTTCCCGTGGATCGGGGATCGACAGCGCCGCGGCCAACACCAGGATCTCCCGCACGCAGCCCTCGATGTCGGCCTGCAGGATCATCCGGCCCAGCCGGGGATCGACCGGCAGCTGCGCGAGCCGTCGGCCGACGTCGGTGATCGCACCGTGGGCGTCGAACGCGCCGAGTTCCTGCAACAGCTGCACACCGTCGCGGACGCTGCGCCGATCCGGCGGGTCGAGAAAGGGAAAGGTCTCGATCTCACCGAGATTCAACGCCGCCATCTGCAGAATCACCGCGGCCAGGTTGGTGCGCAGGATCTCCGGGTCGGTGTAGCGCGGCCGCGACGCGAAGTCCTCCTCCGAGTAGAGGCGGATACACACACCTGGCGCCGTGCGGCCCGAGCGTCCGGCCCGCTGCGCGGCGGAGGCCTGTGAGATTGGCTCGATCGGCAACCGCTGCACCTTGGTCCTGCGGCTGTAGCGGGAGATTCGGGCGGTGCCCGGGTCGACGACGTACCCGATGCCGGGCACCGTCAACGACGTCTCGGCGACATTGGTGGCCAGCACGACGCGGCGCATTGCGCGGCTGGGTTGAAACACCTTCTGCTGCTCGGCCGTTGGTAACCGGGCGTAGAGCGGCAACACTTCCGTGTTCGTCAGCCCACGTAAAGCTTCTGCGGTGTCGCGGATCTCGCGCTCGCCCGACAGGAAGACCAGCACGTCGCCCGGCGGCTCCCGCTCCAGTTCACCGATCGCGTCGACGATCGCTTCGGTCTGGTCGCGCATCTGCGTGCGCACCAGCTCGTGGTCGGGATCGTCGGGGTCGGCGGCTTCCGGGTCGTCGACCGGCGCGACGGCGACTTCCAAAGGGCGGTACCGGATCTCGACCGGATAGGTGCGCCCCGACACCTCGACGATCGGCGCACCGGCGAAGTGCGCGGCGAAGCGTTCCGGCTCGATCGTCGCCGAGGTGACGATGACCTTGAGGTCCGGCCGCCGAGGCAGCAGTTCGCGCAGGTATCCGAGCAGGAAGTCGATGTTGAGGCTGCGCTCGTGGGCCTCGTCGAGGATCAGCGTGTCGTAGCGCAGCAGGCGGCGGTCACGTTGGATCTCCGCGAGCAGGATCCCGTCGGTCATCAGCTTCACCAGCGTTCGGTCACTCGCTTGATCGGTGAAACGCACCGTGTAGCCGATGGTCTCGCCCAACGGAGTGCGCAGTTCGTCGGCGATGCGCGCTGCGACGGTGCGGGCGGCGAGGCGCCGCGGCTGGGTGTGCCCGATGGTGCCGCGCACGCCGCGGCCGAGTTCGAGGCAGATCTTCGGCAGCTGCGTCGTCTTGCCCGAACCGGTTTCGCCGGCGACGACCACCACCTGATGCGCGTTGATCGCCTCGGCGATGTCGCCGCGGCGTTCGCTGACCGGCAGGTCGGGATAGGTGATTTCGGGCCTCGCGGCCAGCCGGGTGGCCACCAGCGCCTCTGCGGCGGCGATCTGTTCTGCGATCCGGCGCAGGTTCTCCGGTCGCTTGTCGCGAAGGTTCTTCAGTCGTCGGCCGATGCGGGCCGCGTCGCGGATCGTCAGGGCGTCTAGACGCGCTCGCAACTCAGCGACTGACGGTCCGGACACTCGGGTCAGAATAGGCGTCGCGCGCGGAGTCAATCTCCTCGCAGAGGCGCTGGGCGTCGGTGTAGAGGCCGCCGTAGATGGCCCACTGTGTCGGCCGGTCGAGCTCGCGGTTCCGGACATGCGCCGTCAGGTCGTCGAACGCCGACGTGCACCTGCGGGCCTCCTCGGTCAGCGGTTCGTCGCCGAAGTCCGCGACGGTGTGCATCGCTCCTGCGGCAGCGACGGCGTCGCGCACGGCCTCGAGCAGGGTGCCGTAGCGGCGCAGGAACTCATCGTGTTGCGAGCCCGACTCATCGCGCTCGACGGCACGGGCCAAACCGGTGGTCACCCATCGCAGCTCCTCGGCGATCCGCTCGAGCGCGTGCAGTGTCACCCGGTGTCCCGCGATCCCGGTGTCGGAGCGCACCAGCAGTCGGCGCGGGTTCAGCTTCGTTGTGCGCACGGCATGGTCAAGGGTGTGGCGCGCCTGCGCCGCCTTGTTCGGCAGGGCCTCGGCGCGCCACCGCCAGTCGCGCGCCGATTGGATGCTGACGTCGCCGTCCACCAGTCCGTCGGTCATATCCGACAGCAGCTCGACCATCGACCCGCTGACCGATTCGACGGCGTAGCGGGCGCTGCGATACCGCAGCGGCGGAGCGATGACCAGCGTCACCACAAGCGCCACCGTGGCGCCCAGCAGGACCATGCCCGCGATCGACGGCAGGGGGCTGCCGGCCGAGGAGTTGCCGGACGGCAGCACGAAGGCGCCGTACGCGAAGATCACCGCCACCGCGACATTTGTCCCCTGCTTGCCCAGCCGGTGCCAACGCCCGATCGCCAGCGCGACGATGAGCATCACGGGAAACAGCCACAGCTGCACTCCCCACAGCCACACCGCGCCGCCGACCAACCCGATCCCGACCAGCATTGCCGCGGTGTACCGCACCGCCATCGCGACCGAGTCGGCGATCGTCATACCGACGAGCAGTAGTGCCGAGAACGCGGCGAACGTCGCATGCGCCCCGCCGAAAACCTCGGTGGCCAGGACCCACGCGATCGTCGACGAGACCGCGGCTTTGGCCAGGGCGAGCGCGGATTCGCGATCCAGTCTGAGTCGACCGGCGCCGCGCTCAGCGCGCTCTACGAGGCTGGGCATGTGACCGCAGATTCCCGCTGCGGTGCGGATGAAACGCCGTCAAGCCTTGTCGGGCGCCCAGTACTCGAGCATCTCGGCGAACGTCTCGAACGCGGGCGTGGACACGCCGTAGGTCGCCTCGAGGTGGATGCTCAGCGGAAAGCCGAGCTCGCCGACGCCGTCGATGACGCGCTTGTACAGGTCGAGCATCAGCTTGCGCTTTTCCGCCGGCTCCGTGGCGGCCAGCCGTTTGACGAACTCCTGCTCCTCGGCGACCGCGGCATTGCCCGGATCCTGAATCAGCCAGTTGATCAACCCGACTTTGCTCTCCATCTTCGGCACGAAGCCGAACGACAGCAGGATCTCGGGCCGGTGATCGGTGTTCGCGGCGAAGTCGCGCAGGAAGCCCACGATCGCATCCGAGTACAACAACTGGGTCATGCCGTAGGTGGCGCCGCGCTCGCACTTGAAGGTGAACCGGCCCTGCTCGCCGTCGCGGGTCGGAATGAGGATCGCCCCGCGGTTCGGCACCAGGTCGTCGTAGATCGACAGCGCATCCACCGGTGCGACACCCGAGCCTTCGCCGTCGTTCATCGTGCGCGGCACCCCGACGAACGCGATGCCGTCGAACCCGGCACGGGACAGCTCGGTCAGCCGTCGCCGCAGCGTCGGCTCGTCCATGAACGCGGTGACCTGAGTGCACAAGCCGTTCACCCCGGCAAGCTCGGGCGTGATGATCGACCAGAAATCGAGCACGTCCAGTTTCGGCTTCATCTCGATGGGCCGGTCGGTGTCCTCTTCGATCATGCCGGGGATCATCACGTGCCTGATGCGGCCCTCGAGACCCGTCTCGGCGGAGCATCGCAGCATCTTGTGCGCATCGGCCAGCGCCTGCTCGCGGCCCCGCTCGACGTTCGGCGGGACGAGCTCGAGCGCGATGGTGTTCAGCGTCACCGGGCTGCTCCTCATCAGACATTGATTCCCGCGGCGCGGCAGGTTCTCGATGACCAATGGTCGCCGATCCGCGCTGTTTCCCCGGGAGCATCACCATACAGACCGCGGCGAATCCGCTCGTACTGTGGAAGGGGTGAGCATCGCACCCTCGAGCCCCGGCCAGTTCACGGCCTTCGCCGACCACTACGCCAGCGAGCTGCCGGAGTTGGCGGTGCGTTGGCAGGCCGAGGCGGCGCCCGACCCGCGGTTGCTTGTGCTCAACGAGTCGTTGGCCGCCGAACTGGGTTTCGACGCTGCGTGGTTGCGCGGGCCCGAGGGGCTGCGGCTGCTGGTCGGCACGCTGGTGCCCAGCAGCGCCACGCCGGTCGCGCAGGCGTATGCCGGGCACCAGTTCGGCGGTTATGTCCCGCAGTTGGGTGACGGACGCGCCCTGCTGCTCGGCGAGCTCACGACAACCTCCGGAGAGCTGCGCGACCTGCACCTGAAGGGGTCCGGCGCGACGCCGTTCGCCCGCGGCGGCGACGGGCTCGCGGCGGTGGGCCCGATGCTGCGCGAGTACATCGTCAGCGAGGCGATGCACGCGATGGGGATACCGACCACCCGCTCGCTGGCCGTCGTCGCGACCGGTCGCCAGGTGCAGCGCGAGACGCCGCTGCCCGGCGCGGTGCTGGCTCGGGTCGCCCGCAGCCACCTTCGTGTCGGCACGTTCCAGTACGCCGCGAACACCGGCGATATCGACCTGGTGCGCCGCCTCGCCGACCACGCAATCGAACGGCACCATCCGGCGGCCGCCGACGCGGGCAACCGCTATGTCGCGCTGTTCGAAGCCGTTGTGGCGGTGCAGGCGGCGCTGGTCGCGAAGTGGATGCTGGTCGGTTTCGTGCACGGCGTGATTAATACCGACAACATGACGATCTCCGGGGAGACCATCGACTACGGCCCGTGCGCATTCATGGAGGCCTACGACCCCGAGACGGTGTTCAGCTCGATCGACTCGTGGGGTCGCTACGCCTACGGCAATCAACCGGCGATCGCCGCGTGGAACTTGGCCAGGCTGGCCGAAACGCTGCTGCCGCTGTTCGCCGACGATCAACAGCAGGCGATCGCCGTCGCTGAAGGCAGCCTCGGCGGCTTTGCGCCCCGTTTCCAGGAGGCGCTCTCGGCGGGCATGTGCGCCAAGCTCGGCCTCGCGGCCACCACACCGGACGAGATCGCGGTGCCGCTGATGAACGACCTGATCGCGCAACTGCGCGAGAGCCACGTCGACTTCACGTCGTTCTTCCGGCACCTGGGTCAGGCCGCCCGCGGGGACGACGAACCCGCCCGCGGCCTGTTCCTCGACCTCGCCGCGTTCGACGACTGGCTGGCGCGGTGGCGCGCGTTGAAGCCGGACGCGGCGGTGATGGACCGCGTCAACCCCGTCTACATTCCACGCAATCATCTGGTCGAGGAGGCGCTGATCGCCGCGACCGGCCCGATCGGGGGCACCGCCGCCGAAGGCGACCTCGAGCCGCTGCACCGGCTGCTGGAGGCGGTGACCGCACCCTACGACGAACGCCCGGGGCTGGAGCGGTACGCCGAGCCCGCTCCGGAGGACTTCGGGAAGTACCGAACCTTCTGTGGGACCTGAGCCGCGCCCCTAGACTGCGCTCATGACTTTGCGACGGTCACTGATCGCAGGGCTTTTCGTGGCCGCGCTGTCCGCGGCGCCGGTGTCGCCCGTCCTTGCCTCGGCTCAACCCGGCAACTGCTGCTGTCCGCCGGGCCAGACCGGCGTCATCTACGGGTGTGCGTCCTTCTGTGTCGACGGCAAGGCCCTGGACACCAGCACCGGGTTGTGCGTGCCGGTGCCGCCGCCGTATCCGCATCCGCCTGTCGCCTAGTCTCAGGCGCCCCGGGGTCGCCGCGAAGATTAGCCCGACGGCGTCGCGGGCAATATCAAGATCTATGGCGACCGGCGATGCGCTGAACCGCGCCTTGCTCCAGGAATTGCTTTACGCGTACGGGCCGTGCGGACAGGAAGACGCCGTGCGGGAGATCTGCCGCCGCGAGTTGGGTCCGCACGTCGACGAGATATGGGCCGATGAGGCGGGCAACCTGGTGGGCCTGATCCACGGTGCCAACAGCGAGGCGCCTGCCATTCGCCTGATGGCGCACATGGACGAGTTGTCGATGCTCGTCAAGCGCATCGACAGCGACGGCACCCTGCACATGACACCGCTGGGAACGATGTATCCGGGCAATTTCGGACTCGGCCCGGTGGCGGTGCTCGGGAGCAACGAAACGATGATCGGCGTGTTGACCCTGGGCTCCGAGCACACCACCAAAGAAAGCCAGCAGATCTGGGAGACCAAACCGGACCAGGGCGACAAGGCACTCGATTGGCTGCACGTGTACGTGTTCACCGGCCACTCCCCCGACGAACTGTCCGCCGCAGGCGTGCTGCCGGGCACGCGCGCATGCGTGCACCGAAGCAAGCGCACTCTGATCGACGTCGGTGCCGACTATCTCGGTTGCTATTTCATGGACGACCGCGCGGCGGTGACTGCGCTTCTGGACACCGCGCGCCGGATGGCCGAAGGCGACCGACGCCCCAACGGCGACGCCTATTTCGTCTTCACCACCAGCGAGGAGGTCGGCGGCATCGGCGGATCCTATGCGAGCCGCACCCTTCCCGGTGACCTGACGATCGCACTGGAAGTCGGCCCGGCCGAAGCCGAGTACGACACCCGTTGCTCTCGAGGGCCCATCGTCGCGTACAGCGACGCCGAGGGCGTGTACGACAAGCCGGTCGCCGACCGGTTGCTCGCCATCGCGACCGACCTCGGGCTGTCGCCGCAACCGGCGGTGCTGGGCGCCTTCGAGTCCGACGCTTCACACGCCAAGGCCAGCGGGCTGGTGGCGCGGGCCGGGCTGTTGTGCCTGCCGACCCTGAGCACTCACGGCTACGAAGTCATTGCGCGACGGGCCATTCCGGACATGACCGCGGTGCTGCTCGAATTCCTGCTGCGCTGATTATCCGTCGAGTTCGCCGGCGATTCCCTGCTCGATGGCGGCCCGGGCACGCTCGGGCAGCACGATCAACCCGTCGAGTTCGCGACGCGCCAGCTCGTAGGCGCGTTCGCGTTCCTGCGGGGTGGCCGCGGTGTCGGTGGCGACGAGCAGCATGTTCTGGGCGCGGGCGAGGCGCTGCTGCTCCTGCGTCGAGAAATCGCTGCGCCGACGCCGGACCGCCTCGTTCTCCGCGGCGTCGAAGGCGGTGACGTAGTCGGTGACCGCGTCGACGTATTCACGAGCCGCCGCACCGCCGTCGACGAGGTCCTCGGCCTTCGCCGGCCGCAGCAGGTCGGCGCGCAGCTTGGTGCGGTGGAACCGCTCGGTCAGCGGGTCGCGCATGTCGGTCATCAGCGGGAAGTCGAGCAGCTTGGCCAGGTCGAGCTCGTACTCCAGCCAGCGGGTGTCCGTACGGTCGTGCTCCTTGACCGCCCGGGCGATCGCCTGCCAGTGGACTGCGGTGGTCGCACGCTGCGGTTCCGGCGCGGCGCGGGGTTCGCGGCGTTCGTCCTGCCGGGCCCGGGCCGCCGAGAACGCCCGCCATCCGCCGTACAGCACGCCGGCCAGTGGGACGAGCAGGATCAGCAGCTCGACCAGTCGGAAAATCAGGCCCATACCGGCTCCATGGAGCCAGGATGCCACCGCGGCGCGACCCTCGGTCGGTGTCGGTCCGTGGACCTACGCGCGAGATTGCACTCATGGTTGCGGATGCGCGCTTGAATCGGAGGCGGCGAGCACGACCTTGACCGCAATCTCGGCGGTAGCTTCGAGCGACGGCCAGCTACTCGGCGTCAGACCCGTACACGCGCGCGATGTCGGGCGAGTCAAGCCAGCCCGAGTACGTCGGCCGCTGCGGCCAGCCCTCTGGCGAATCCTGCCACTCCTCCTGGCGGCCCCAGGGCAGCACGTCGATGAGCGCGAACGAATGGCTGAGTTGTTCGGTGCCGCGGCCGTTGGTGTGCCACGTCCGGTACACGGCGTCACCGTCCCGCAGGAACACGTTGACCGCGAACCCTTCGCCGGGCGCGGCGTCGACGTCGGCGCCGAACGAACTCTCCGACGACGAGTACCAGGTCATCTTGTTGCCGACCTTGGTGCGGTAGGCCAACGCCTCTTCGATCGGGCCGTTGGTGACGATCACGAACCGAGCGTCGTAATTGTCGAGAAACTCCAGCCGGGTGAACTGGGAGGTGAAACCGGTGCAGCCGCCGCACTGCCACTCCGCGCCGTCGGTCCACATGTGGTTGTAGACGATCAGCTGGGAGCGCCCCTCGAACACGTCGGCGAGCCTGACCGGACCGTGCTCGCCGATCAACGTGTAGTCGGGCATCCGGACCATGGGCAACCGCCGCCGCTGGGCGGCGATGGCGTCCAGTTCGCGCGTCGCTGCCTTCTCACGCCTGCGCAGGTCGTCTAGCGCGGCCCGCCAGGTCGCGTCGTCGACGACGGGAGGTAGGGCGGCCGGTTGAGTCGTGACGGGGTTCGTCATCATCTTCAATCCTCCTGCGGGTGTGCACTCGCAGGTAATGACCGGCTCAGCGACCGAAAGTCATCGTCAGCTCTTCTTGGACCCGCCGGACTTCTTGCCGGAGTTCTTGCCGCCCTTCTTCGACGCGTCGGGCGTGTTCGCGATCGCCGCCGCGCGCGATTTGCTCATGCCCTTCTTGCGCAGGCCCTCGTACTGTTTGTCGTTCTTGACGCTGGAACCGTGATCCTTCGCCATCGTGGCCTCCTCCATCGTGGTGCGTTGGGGATACCCGCCGATGACGGCCTCCACACCGCAGCCCAGAACTAGACCGCCGCCGCGGCCTCACCCCGCAATTGCCGGTCGCGAACATCGCTGAGGAAACCGCTCACCTCGACGGCGAGCCGCCGAGCATGCGACGAGTCGACGAGGTCGAACGCGTGACCTGCGCGCGGTATCTCGCTGTACTCCACCGCATTACGCGATATCGCGCGTAACCTCTCGCTGAACTCCCGCGCCTCACGGACCGGGATGATGGTGTCGTGCTCACCGTGGACGAGGAAGAACGGCGGCGCATCCTTGTGAATGCGCGCCAGCGGAGAAGCAGCGGTGAAGATGTCCGGATTACGAGACTGCCTGCGCCCCACGACAACTCGCTCCAAGAAGTTCATGAAATTCTTGCGAGACGGAGTCGAGCGGTCCTGCCAGTCGTAGCGGCCGTAAATGCCGACGACCGCGTCGACGGAGGTGTCGGCGCCGTCGGTCAGCTCACCGCGGAACGCCGGGTCGCCTGGTGTGAGGGCCGCGAGCGAGGCGAGGTGCCCACCCGCCGAGCAGCCCGCCACCGCGACGAAGTTCCGATCTCCGCCGTACTTGCCGACGTTGGCGCGCGCCCACGCGATCGCTGCGTTGACGTCGGCAATGTGACGCGGCCAGCGGTACACCGGTGACACCCGGTAATCCATCGTCAGGCACACCCAACCCTGCTTGACCAGGTGATGAAGCATCGTGTGGCCCTGCATGACGCGGGAGCCCTGCACCCAGGCACCCCCGGGCACGAACAGCAGCACCGGCGCGTCGGGCGGCAGGTCGGGCAGCCGCCAGACGTCGAGAAGCTGGGCGCGGTGATCGCCGTAGCGCACCGAGCTGCGGTACAGGCACTTCTGCCGCTGCGCGCGGAAGCGCAGGTAGGGCGGAATCCGGCTGCCGCCTTGTGACGCGATCGACTCGTCGGCGACGTCTGCCGGTGCGGCCTCCGTTGCCGAACCGAAGCGCCTGGTCACCATGCCCCGCACCGCAGCGGGCGCGTAGTGGTGCCCGTACATCGCCATCGCGGTCAGGCCGGCGAATGGCTCGAGGTGCTTGCCGACCACCGGCAACGACGAGTACATCCTCGTCGAAGCCATGACCAGGTCGAACGGGTGAAGGGACATCGTCATCCCGCCATCGCCAAGTCGTTGTCACCGGCGCGGCCGCCACAGGATTCGCAGGCCATTTCTTCAATGCTGAAATGCCCGCAGGTGGGGCAGATGAACTCGAGCATGCGCTACGCCTTTCGAGACTGGTGTAAACACGCCGACCTTCTGCAGCCCGCGTCGCATACCCCGGCCTTTCAGCCGCAAAACCCATCCGATGCGTTCAGTACCGTGGGCAGGGTGAAGTACTTGGACGTCGACGGAATGGGGCGGGTCAGCCGTATCGGCCTCGGGAACTGGCAATTCGGCTCTCGCGAATGGGGTTACGGCGACACGTATGCGGGTGGCGCAGCCCGCGAAATCGTGCAGCGGTCGCTCGCCCTGGGTGTAACTCTGTTCGATACCGCCGAAATTTACGGGTTCGGCAAGAGCGAGCGCATCCTGGGCGAAGCACTCGGCGACGCGCGCGCTGACGTGGCGGTCGCCAGCAAGGTGTTCCCGGTCGCCCCGTTCCCGGCAGTGGTGAAACAGCGCGCGCACGCCAGCGCGCAGCGGTTGGGGCTGCAGAAGATCCCGCTGTATCAGATCCATCAGTCGAACCCTGTGGTGCCCGATTCGGTGATCATGCCCGGTATGCGCGAGCTGCTCGACAGCGGCGTGATCGGCGCGGCGGGCGTGTCCAACTATTCGTTGGACCGCTGGCGCAAGGCCGACGAGGCGCTGGGCCGGCCGGTGATCAGCAATCAGGTGCACTTCTCACTGGCCCATCCGCAGGCGCTCGAACATCTGGTGCCGTTCGCGGAACGGGAGAACCGCATCGTGATCGCCTACAGCCCCCTGGCTCAGGGGCTGCTCGGCGGCAAGTACGGACCGGACCACCGCCCAAGCGGCGGCGCCCGTGCCATGAACCCGCTGTTCGGCACGGAGAACCTGCGCCGCGCTGAACCGCTGCTGCAGACGCTGCGTGATGTCGCCGCTGACGTCGGCGCCAAACCTGCACAGGTGGCGCTGGCGTGGCTGATCGGCCTGCCGAACGTCGTCGCCATACCGGGCGCGTCCAGCGTCGAACAACTCGAGTTCAATGTGGCCGCCGCCGACATCGAGCTCAGCGCGGACGCTCAAGCAGCGCTCACGGCTGCGGCCCGGGCGTTCCGGCCCGTGGGGACCGTCCGCTTCCTGACCGACACGGTCCGCGAGAAACTCGGCGTCGGTTAACGGCGCAGCTTTCCACCGATGTATTCGGCGCGACAGGCGCCGCGGGCGAGCTTGCCGCTCGTCGTGCGCGGAATGGCCCCGGCGGCGACGAACCGGACGTCAGCGGTTGCGATGCCGTGTCGCTGCAACACGGCATCGCGGATCGCTTCGATCGCCGGCGCTGGATCGAGTCGTGCCGTACCGGTCGCGCGTTCGGCGACGATGACCGGGGCCGCCTCGCCATCGGGTCCGGGCACCGTGAACGCGGTGACGTGTCCCGGTCGCGCCATCGCCGAGGCCCGTTCGGCGGTGGCCTCGACATCCTGCGGGTAATGCTGCCTGCCGTCGATGACGATCAGGTCGGCACGCCGGCCGGTGACGTACAGCTCGCCTTCCAGGTGAACGCCCAGATCACCGGTGCGCAACCAGTTCGCTTGCGGTGCAACTCCTTCGGCGTGGCTGCCGGAGGACAACCGAGACGTGAGCCGGGCGTCGAAGGCTCGGCTCGTCTCGTCGGGCCGGCCCCAGTAGCCCCTGCCGATGTTGGCGCCGTGCAGCCAGATCTCGCCGATCCGGCCGTCCGGCAGTTCGGCGCCGGTGTCGGGGTCGGGGTCGGTGATGACGGCCCACTGGGTGCGGGCCACCTGCCCGCAGGACACGTGCGCCACCGCGTCGGGCGCACCGGCGGCGATCGGCACGGCGCGGCCGTGGGCGAGTTGCTTGCGGTCGAAATACACCGCCTTGGCGTGGGCGTCGGGTGAGATGGTCGAGACGAACAGCGTGGCCTCGGCGATACCGTAGGATGGTCGAAACGCGTTGGGCGGCAACCCGTATGGTGTGAACGCGGCGTTGAAGGTGTCGATCGCCTCGATGCTGACGGGTTCGGAGCCGACGATCAGCACCGCCTTGCTCAGGTCGAGGTCGTCGCCGGGCGCGGGCAGGCCCCGCTGCGCCGCGTACTCGTAGGCGAAGTTCGGCGCCGCCGTGACCACCCGGCCCTCGCGCGCACCGTCCGACAGCGCCTTGATCCACCGCTGCGGGCGGCGGATGAACGCGGTGGGCGACATCAGCGTCGAATGCCCGCCGTACACCGCGGGGAACCCGATCATCGACAAGCCCATGTCGTGGAAGAGGGGTAGCCAGCTGACGCCGTGCACTTTTCGGTCGAGCAGGTCGATGGACAGGATCATCTGGATGAGGTTCGTGCCGACCGCACGGTGGGTGATCTCTACGCCGACCGGCGGCCGCGTCGCACCCGAGGTGTACTGCAGATGCGAAATGTCGTCGAGACGCAGTGGCACAGGTTCGAAATCGTCACCGGAGTCGGTGATTTCGTCGAGCACCACCACCCGCGGGGTGGAAACGCCGTCGAGGTCGGCGAGGAAGTCGTGCACGTTCGCCGCCGCTGCCGCAGTCGTCACCACCACCGAGGGCTCGGAGTCGCGCAGCGCGGTGCCGAGTCGTCGGGCGTGGCCCTGTAATTCGGGTGCGAACAACGGAACCGCGATGGCACCCGCCTTGATCGCGGCGAAGAATCCGGTGACGTAGTCGAGGCCCTGCGGCGCCAGGATGGCCACCCGGTCTGCGCGCTGCGCGACCCGTTGCAGGTGCGCGGCGACCGTTCGCAGGCGAACGCCGAGTTGTGTCCAGGTGAGTTCGGTGGCCCGCCCGTTGGTGTTGCCGGTGTAATCCAGGTAGCGGTAGGCCGGCGCGTCGCCGACGTTGGCGATGTTGCGGTCGATGAGCGAGATCAGGTTCACGCCTGCAGGCACCGCGACCCGGCCGTCGGAGTCCAGGCAGTCCTCGATCCGCAACAGCCCGTCGTGGGTCACGGTCCGTTCACCCATGAGCGCAGTCTAGGTACCGTCGCCCTAGGTCGTGGTACGTCCGTACCAGAGCCGGTTACGCCTCGCGTTCGAGTGAGGATGCGATTTCGACTAGAGCGAGACAGTGCCGTAATCGCCGACGTGGCCGACCAGCGTGCGCAGCTGGTCGTCGGCCGTGCCGAACGTGTTGTCGATCGCGGTGAGCCGCGCGGCGTAATGGCCGACCGGGTACTCGGCGGTCATGCCGATGCCGCCGTGCAGCTGGATCGCCTCCTGTGCGATGTGCCGCCCGGACCGGCCGATCTGCAGTTTGGTCCGCGCCGCGATCACCGGATCGAACCGCCCGTCGGCGATCGACATCGCGGCGTAGAAGTTCATGCTGCGCGCGAGCTCCAGCGAGACGTACATGTCCGCCGCGCGCTGCGTCAACGTCTGGAACTTGCTCAGCGGAACACCGAATTGCTTACGGCTGGTTAGGTACTCGGTGGTGAGCCGCAAAGCCTCCTCCATGACGCCGACCGCCTCCGAGCACAGCGCCGACTGATAGCGGATGACGGTGCGGGCGACGTGTTCGGCCGTGTCGCCACCGTCGCCGAGCGGTTCGGCGGGTGCGGAGTCGAAGTCCAGTTGAGCACCGCGGCGGCCGTCGAAGGTGCGATAGGGCTGCCGGTTCGTCGCGGCCGCCTCGACGAGGAAGAGGCCGGTTCCGCTGTCGGGCAGCGCCGCGGTGACGACCACGGTGTCCGCCGAATCGCCCGCCAGCACAGGGTTTTTCCGACCACTGACCGTCCACGTGTCGCCGTTTCGCTGTGCGCGAGCAGCGGGTTCGGCGGACGGGACGCGCGCACCCGGCTCGGCGTGGGCGAAGGCCAGCAGCGTCTCACCCGCCGCGACACTCTCGAGGAGTTCCTTCTGTTGGTCGCTGCCCAATTCGGCGATCAGGCCGCCCGGGACGAGCGCGGCCTGCGCGACCGGTTCGGGTGCGAGCTGCCTGCCGATCTCGGTCAGCACCACCATCGCCTCGATCTGGCCCGCTTCGGTGGGGTCGAAACCGAGGCCGAGGATGCCCACCTCGGCCAGCTGCGCCCACACCTCGCGACGCCAGCCGGGCTCGGCTTTGGTGAGACCGGCGATGTCGTCGCCGCGCGAGAGCACGTCGCGGGTGACGTCGCGGAGCAGTTGTTGTTCCTCGGTCAGGTCGAAGTCCACGGTCGGCTCACAATCCCAGGATGGTCGAAGCGATGATGCTGCGCTGAATCTCGTTGGTACCGCCGTAGATCGACGTCTTGCGATAGTTCAGGTAGCGGGGGGCGGCGTCCTGCGCCCATGCCGGCGTATCGACGTCAGCGCCGGCGTCGAACGGCAGGGCATCCGGTCCGGCCACCTCGACGAGCAGCTCGGTGGCGGCCTGCTGCAGCTGGCTGCCGCGCAGCTTGAGGATCGACGAGGCCGGGTTGGGTTTGCCGTCGGCCTCCGATCCGCTGACCCGCATCTGCGTGAGCTCCAGCGCCAGCAGCCCGGTTTCGATTTCGGCGACGCGCGCGGCGAACAGCGGGTCGTGCAGCAGCGGAGCGCCGTTGACCTGCAGCTGCGCGGCATGCTCTTTGACCTGGGACATCCACAGTTTCGTCAGCCCGATGCGGGCGATGCCGGTGCGTTCGTTGCCGAGCAGGAACTTGGCGTAGGTCCAGCCCTGGTTCTCCTCGCCGACGAGTTGGTCGGCCGGAATCCGGACGTCTTCGAAGAAGATCTCGTTGACCTCGTAGCTGCCGTCGATCAGCTCGATCGGGCGAAGCGTTATGCCGGGTGTGGACATCTCGGCCAGGAGGAACGAGATACCGGCCTGCCGCTTGGGTGCGTTCGGATCGGTGCGCGCGAGCAGGAAGATCCAGTCGGCGTACTGCCCGAGAGTCGTCCACGTCTTCTGGCCGTTGACGACGTAGGTGTCGCCGTCGCGCACCGCGGTGGTGCGTATCGACGCGAGGTCCGAGCCCGCCTCGGGTTCGGAAAAGCCCTGACACCACCAGATGTCGATGTTGGCTGTCGCCGGCAGGAAGCGCTCCTTCATCGCTTGCGAGCCGAACTGGGCGATCACCGGGCCGACCATCTTGGTGTTGAAGGCCAGCGGTTCGGGCACACCGGCCAGTTGCATCTCATCGAGCCAGATCTGCCGCTGCAGCGGAGACCACTTCTTACCACCCCACTCGACCGGCCAGTTCGGCACGGCCAGGCCGTTGGCGTTGAGGATCCGCTGGCTGGTCACCATGTCGTCCGGGAAGCTCGGATGCCCGGTCTTGCCCCGGTCACGGATGTCTTCGGGAATCTCGGTGGCGTAGAAGCGCCGCAGTTCGTCGCGGAACGCAGCGTCCTCGTCACTCAACGCCAACTTCAAGGTCCACCCCGTTCTGTCGTGCGGTTGGTCACGGGATACCCGCGGCCGCCGAATCCATGTGAGTGCATGTGCATTGTGCCCGTCCTACTTCCACGCGAAGACCGGTTGCTCGAGTTCGTCGACCGGATCGTGGCGGCCTTCCAGGCACAACCACCGCAGTTGCAGGAGCACCGCGCCCGTCGGCGCGTGGATCAGGTCGTTGCCCAGCGGGACCTGGACCACAGGTCGCGGGCTCTCGGGGATCTCGATGAACCGCGGCGAGTCGTCGCGCTGCAACTGGTGTAACCCGACCCGGTACACCGCGACCACCTCCTCGGGCGCCGGCTGCGGATCGAGCCGTCCACCACCCCAGATCACCACCGGGGTGATGACGTATCCGGATCGCGTCGGGTAGTCGTCGAGCAGGCCCAGCACCGTCGACTCCGGCAGCCTGACCCCGACCTCCTCGTCCAGCTCGCGCAGCGCCGCGTCGATCACGGTTTCACCCGGGTCGAGCCGGCCACCGGGCAGCGCCCACTGCGCGGCGTGCGACGTCAACCGGGATGCCCTGCGACACAACAGGAAAGCCGCTCCGCCCGAGACGTCGACCATGCGTCCGTCGAGACCGGCTTCCGGCATCGGGCGCCCGTCGATCCAGTCGTCGACGTTCGCCGGATCCACCCGATCCTCGCCGACCTCGGAATCGACGAGCACCACCGCGACCGCCGCGTGCCTCTTGGTCGGATCGGTCACGGCGCGACGCCGGTGTCCCGACAGGTTCGCCCTGATCCGCTCGTGCAGCGCCGCGTCGTAGGAGATCGTCACCGCTCGACCATAATGACGCGGTGTTTCGTCGTCGCGGTCCGGGGCAACTCCGTCAGCACGCTGCCGTATCAGCCGAACGGAAGGGATCGACATGGCACTCGACGACGACGACATCACCACCTCAGGCGGAGGCGGCGAAGGGCCCGCTGACGGCGGCTCGAACCCGGAAGGCCACGACGGCGGCGCCGACGGCACGGCCGGCGGCGAAGGCCCCGCTGACGGCGGCTCGAACCCCGAGGGTCACGACGGCGGCGCCGACGGCACGGCCGGCGGCGAAGGCCCCGCTGACGGCGGCTCGAACCCCGAAGGCCACGACGGCGGCGCCGACGGAACCGCCTGACGCCTGCTGAATTCTGAGCCCGATGCTTCAGCGCTGCGTTGCGACCGATGCTCGTCGGTTCGCCGACGAGTACTGGGGCCGCAAACCGTTGCTCAGCCGGGCCGACGCGTTGCCCCGCGACTTCAGCGATCTGCTGTCGCCCGACACGGTCGACGAGTTGATCGCCGAGCGTGGGGTGCGCGCGCCGTTCATCCGGTTGGCAAGAGAGGGTGACGTCCTGCCCAAGGACTGCTACCTCGGGCCGGCGGGCTTCGGCGCCGAGATACCCGATCAGATCGACTCCGCGAAGCTGCTGAGCCAATTCGTCTCCGGCGCAACGATTGTGCTGCAAGGCCTGCATCGGTTGTGGCCGCCGCTCATCGATTTCGTCCGCCAGGCAGTCGACGAGCTCGGTCATCCCGCGCAGGCCAACGCCTACGTCACCCCGCCGGTCAATCGCGGCTTCGACCCGCACTACGACGTGCACGACGTGTTCGTCCTGCAGGCATCGGGCAGTAAGCGCTGGATCGTGCACGAGCCGGTTTTCGAGCACCCGCTGTCATCGCAGCCGTGGACACAGCACCGCGCGGAGATCGAGGAGCGGGTCGCCGACGCACCGGTCATCGACACTGTGTTGTCCGAAGGTGACGCGCTCTATCTACCGCGGGGCTGGGTGCATTCGGCGCAGGCCCTGGAGATGACCTCGATCCATCTCACCATCGGGGTGGCGCCGGTGACCGGTGTCGATGTGGCCGGCGCCGTCGTCGACCAGTTGGCGAGCAGCGCGTCGTTCCGGGAATCACTGCCGATGGGCGCCGCGGACGCCGATGAGACGATGGCGACGGTGAGCAAGGTGATGGCGCACATGGTCGGGGCGTTGCGGGACGAGGCGGCGACGCTCAGCGCAGGGGCCGCCGCGCGACTTTCGCGGCGTCACGCCGACAGGACCCGTCCCGTATCCGTCCGCCCGTTGGCGGCGTTCGCGGCGGCCGAGCGCGCCACTGACGCGGTGGTGCAATGGCGGCACGGGCTCTGCGCGACCGTCGACCGATCGGGCGACCGCATCGTCCTGCGCCTGCCCGACCGGACCATGACCTTCCCCCAGATATGCGGCGATGCGGTCCGGACCCTGCACCTCGGAGGCGTCGTCGACGCGACGAGCCTGCCGGGTCTCGACCGCGCCGACGCGACCGTGCTGATCCGGCGGCTGCTGCGGGAGGGAGTCGTCGTTCCGGTGAACTCCCCGGCCGACGCCGGATGACGGCCGCGAAGCGAATCCCGTGCAGCGACCAGTCGCTGGCCCGCGACGACCCGATGTACGGCACGGCGTCGGCGGGGTCGTCGTGGGTGCTGCTCGAGTTGAGCGGGGCCTGGGGGCCGTCAGCGTTCCTGCAGTCGCCGACCTGCATCGATCCCCAACTCGGCCGCGCCATCGTCCGCCGGGTCGAGAAGGCGGGCATGCGCATCGCGGCCATCCGTCGCCATGGCCGCCGCCCCGACATTCCCCGCTGGCGCTGGTACATCGCGCACTCCGGCGTCGGCAGCGAGGCGCTGCACCACGGAGAGGTCGAGGGCCCCGACGGATTCCTCGAGCTTGCGCTGGACGGCAGCGATGGGCAGTTGTCCACCGATCCGCTGATCGCGATCTGCTCGCATGGCAAACACGACCAGTGCTGCGCGGTCCGGGGCCGCAGCGCGTGCGGTGCGATTGCGGCCGAGTACCCCGAATTCACCTGGGAGTGTTCGCATCTCGGCGGTGACCGGTTCGCCGCCACCATGCTCGTCCTGCCCGAGGGGCTGTGCTACGGGCGGGTCGACTCGACCGATTCGGCCGGCCTGGTGCGCCTGTACCTCGAAGGGCGGCTGGACAACCGGTTCCTGCGCGGGCGCACCTCGCTTCCGCATGCCGTGCAGGCCGCCCAATACTTCGCCCGCGAGCGCTACGGCGATGACCGTATCGACGCGCTGCACCCCCTGCACGTCGAACGCGGCGAGCACCTGATTCGTGTTCTGCTCGACGGTCAGGCCGGGCCGATCGAGGTGATACTGCACGAGGAGTTGTCCGAACCCCTACTGTCCCAATGCCATGCCCAGGTCGCCGGCCAGGTCCGCGTCTTCACGCTGGGAACCCTTGGCCTTGTGGACGCTTAGGCCTCGGCGGTCGCCCTCAATCCAGGTAGCGCACCGCAGGCATGACAAGGGTCTCGATCACCTGACGTATGAACGTCGAGTCGACGCGCTGACCGTTGACGACCCGCATGAGGCTCATCGCGGTGGTCACGTCAGCCACCAGCGACCAGTCGCGGCTTGCGGAGATCTCCCCGCGGTCGGCTGCCCGTTGCAGGATCGCTGAGATCTTGCGCCGTCCCCTCAACAGCATCAGATCATCGAGCGCAGAGGCCAGTTCGCGATCGTGCACCGCCTCGAGCGCGACGCGCAAGATCAGATCGAAAGAGACCATCGCGTCCTCATTGCGCTCCGCGCGTTCGATCAGCGCGTCCAGATCACCTTCCAGACTGCCGGTGTCGGGGCTGTCGTCGGTGAGCAGGTCGGGGCGCCAATACACGAGCGCATCGGTCATCAACGCGGCCTTCGACGACCACCGGCGGTAGATCGCCGCCTTGCCCACGCCGGCGCAGGCGGCAATGTCGTTCATGTTGGCGGCGTCGTAGCCGTGTTCCTTGAGCGCGGCCAGCGCCGCGTCGAGGATCGCGGGATCCCTCGATCGGTCCAGCCGCCCCTCGGTGCGCTGGCGCAGCCTCGACTCCGACTCTGTCATCGCCCACGAGCCTAAGGTCGCTACGACGCAGGTTCGCCGGATTGGTGCGCCAACTGCGACGAAGCCGCCCGGCCAGGCCGTTGGACGATCTTGAACGTGTTCAGCGGCCACCAGAACCACCGGCCCAGCGCCGCAGCGATCGATGGCGTCATGAACGCCCGCACGATCAATGTGTCGATGATCAGGCCGATCCCGATCGTCATGCCGAGTTGGCCGACCACGCGCAGGTCGCTGACGATCATCGCCATCATGGTGAATGCGAACACCAAGCCGGCCGCGGTGACGACGCGTCCGGTGGCCCCGACACCTCGGATGATCCCCGTGTTGAGTCCGGCATGTA
This sequence comes from Mycolicibacterium celeriflavum, assembly GCF_010731795.1. Taxonomy (NCBI): domain Bacteria; kingdom Bacillati; phylum Actinomycetota; class Actinomycetes; order Mycobacteriales; family Mycobacteriaceae; genus Mycobacterium; species Mycolicibacterium celeriflavum. The sequence goes on from NZ_AP022591.1 coordinate 3,197,049, forward strand.
TCTCTTCTTTGAGGCGCGAGACCAGCAGGAGGTTGTAGTCCGAACCCACTGCCAGCAGGATCACCATCGACAACGGGATCACGATCCACTGCACACCCAGTCCCAAGATGTCTTGCCAGAGCAGGACTGACAAACCACACGCGGTACCCAAGGATGCGGCTACGGTACCGACGATCACGAGGGCGGCCACCACGCTGCGCGTGATCAACAGCATGATCGAGAAGATCAGGATCATCGACGCGATGAGCGCGATCGTCAGGTCGGTTCCGACGCCCTTCTGCATATCGGCGTACAGCGATGCGGTGCCGGCCAGCGAGACCTTCGCGTTCGCCAGCGGAGTGCCCTTGAGGGCGTCTGCGACAACCGCTTTGAGGTCCCGGACATGCTCGATGCCCTCCACCGAAGCCGGGTCGCCCTCATGGGTGATGATCATCCGGACCGCCTTGCCGTCCGGCGATACGAACATCTCGAGCCCACGCTCGAAATCCGGGTTTTGGAATACATCCGGCGGCAGGTAGAAGAAATCATCGATGCCGGCCTGATCGAAGTACAGGCCGATTTCGGTCGCTCCTCGGGCCAGTTCTTGTTGTTGGGCCTGGGTACCCGCCATCGTGCTGTGTGTCGCGAGCATGAAGTCGCGCATCGTCTTCATCGACGTGATGGTGTTCTCCAGGACCGGCAACATCTGCGGCAGCAGCTGATCCAACCGGTCCATATCCACGGTGACGCCTTGTATCTGGCCGGCGAGTGTGTCGATGCCGTCCAGGGAGTCGAAGATCGACCGCAGGGCATGGCACACCGGGATGTCAAAACAGTGTGGCTCCCAGTAGAAGTAGTTGCGCAACGGGCGGAAGAAATCATCGAAATCGGCGATGCTGTCGCGCAACTCATCGGTGGTGTCGGCCATCTCATGCGTCCTGCCGACCATGCTGTGCGTGGTTTCGGTCATCTCCTTGGTGATGGCGTACATGCGTTCCATGTTGGCCACGGTCTCACTCAGCTCGTCGGCCTGCTCGAGCATCTGAGCCGAGTTGTCATTGTTGAACTTCGCGGCCTGCAGCGTGCCGGCGTTCTGCGCGCCGAGCAGGAACGGGATGGAACTGTGCTCGATCGGCGAGCCCAGCGGGCGGGTGATGGTCTGTACCCGTTCGATCCCCCGCATGTCAAAGACCTTCCTGGCGACCTGTTCGATCACCAGCATGTCCGCCGGGGTGCGCAGATCATGGTCTGCCTCGAGCATCAACAGTTCGGGGTTCATGCGGGCCTGGGAGAAATGGCGGTCCGCGACGGACATGGCAACGTTGGCAGGCATGTCGGCGGGGGTGAACCGCTGGTCGTTGTATTGCGGCACATAGGTCAGCAGGCTCACGAAACCGATGATGGCGATCAGGCTGGTGACAAAGATGATCGGGACAGGCCACCGAACTGTGGCGGTACCGACTTTGCGCCAACGGCGCGTGGACAGTTCGCGCTTGGCGTCGAGGAGTCCGAACCGGGACGCCACGGTGAGTACCGCAGGCGCCAATGTCAGTGCCGCGGCGATGATCACCAGAATTGCGATCGCGCACGGCAAAGCCATGGTCTGGAAGTAGGGCAGGGTGGTGAAGCTGAGGCACATACAGGCGCCGGCAATCGTCAACCCAGAACCCAAGATGACGTGTGAGACGCCGTGATAGGCAACGTAGAACGCGTCTTCCTGATCGAGGCCCTTCGATCTCTCCTCTTGATATCGGCCAAGGAGAAAGATCAAGTAGTCGGTGACTGCGGCCAGCGACAGCATCGTCACCATGCTCACCGCGTACGGGGTCAGACCAATGATGTCCAAGTTGCCGGCGGCGGCCGTAACGCCCTGTGCAGCAAATAGTCCCAAACCGATGACGACCATGGAGATGAGCATCGTCACGATGGAGCGGTAGATGAGCAGGAGCATCGCCACAATGATGGCGACGGACACTATCTCCATGATCTGCATGCTTTGATGCCCGGCCACACTGGTGTCGGCATTGAGCACCGTGTTGCCCGCGACGTGGGCTTTGATACCGGGCGGCGGGGTAACCGAAGCGACGATGTCACGAACGGCGGCCACCGACTCGTGGCTGGCGCTGGTGCCTTGGGAGCCGTTGAGGAAGATCTGCACATAGGCGGACTTGCCGTCCACACTCTGCGAGCCTGCCGCGGTCAGCGGATCACTCCAGAAATCCTGAACGCTCTGCACGTGCTCGTGGTCGGCGATCAGCTTGGCGACGATCTCGTCGTAGAACTTGTGCGCGGCATCGCCGAGCTTGTCCTCGCCCTCCAGCACCACCATCGCCGTGGAGTCCGAATCGTACTGCTGAAACACCTTGCCGATATTGAGCATTGCCTGATATGACGGCGCGTCGGTGGGGCTCAGCGGTACCGACCGTGTTGCCGCGACTTCGCCCAGAGATGGCACCGCAGTGCCGAGCACCACCACGAGGAGCACCCAGAACAGGATGATCGGCAACGAGAAGATCCGAACCATCCGGCTGAGGAATGGGCGACGAGATTTCACGGGCGGGTTGCTCATACCGATTTCACCAAGCAGTAGACGAACGGTTTGATTGTGTCGTCGCTCGCCCGCTCGTCGCGTATCTCGCCATCGACGGTCACCCGACACCCGAGGTCACTGACACCGCGATCGCCCTGAGCCATGATGTTGGCCGACATCGAAGGCAATGTCGTCACAATCGTGAACGACCATGGCAGCGGAGCGCTTTCGACGAGATGCGGTTGACCCCTCTCGTCGAGATAATTCAGGTTCGCGGTTCCCCCCGACCCGGTCACCTCATACTTGATGTATTTCGGGTTGAAGGGATCGGTAATGCCGGAGCCCTCAGCGGTTTTCGGGGGTTGAGGCGCCGCGGACTCGCGAACACGAACGATCACATACGCACCGACGGCCACGACAACCACAAGCAGTAGCGGTATCCAGAACCGCTTCAACACCCCGACCACCGCGTGCATGCCTCCCGTCCAGGTCAACCACGTCCAGACGTGCGCGGGCAACTTCGCCGCTTACGCAACGTGCAATCAAGCAGAAAGCGAACTGCCCGGCCGTGGCGGAACTTGAGTTCCGTATGGTCCGCCGCGGAGAACAGTACCGGAAACGATCCTGTGAGTTCTGACCGGCTGAACGTGCTCGACGCTCAGGCGGTCGCCCTGCCGAAGTAAAGTTCCTGCGTCGCGAGGCAGACCAACTGCCCGGCCCGGTTGTACATCGTCGACGTCGTCAAGCCCCGCCCGGCGATGCCACTGGGCGAAAACTGGTCGGACAGAATCCAATCCGACAGGTCGGCAGGCCGGTGGAACCACAGCGCATGGTCGATGAGCGCGTTGAAGGTGCCGATCGGGGTGGCGCTTCGCATGGCGAGCGCCGTTTCGACCATCGTGGTTCCGGACAGGTAGGCCAGCAAGCAGCTGTGCAGCACCTCGTCCGCCGGGACCGATTCGCTCGGCCGCCACCACATTCGCAGCCTCGGCGACGGGTTCTCGGATTCGACCGCGAGCCGTGGCGGCGGGTCGACGTAACGCAGGTCGAACGGCTGCGGCCGCACCCAGTAGCCGTCCAGTTCGTCGGCGAACCCGGCCAGTTGCTCCTGGACTGGCGGAAGCGAATCCGGTTCGGGTACTTCGGGGATGGGCTGCTGATAGTCGAGCGACTCGACGGGTGCGCTCAGCGACACCAGCGCCTCGAGAAGGATCTGATCGTTCTGCCGGGCCGTAACCTGCCGGGTCGACAGCGTGCCGCCGTCTCGGGCCACATCGACGTGGAGGTCGACGGGGTAGCGGGCATCACCGGCGCGCACGTAATAGACATGCGCGCTGTGCGGTATCCGGCCCGGCGCGGTCCTGCTCGCCGCCATCAGCGCCTGCCCGGCGATATGGCCGCCCACGATGTGGTGTGCCGGATTGTCGAGTTGCGTCGCGACGAAATGCCGGTCGCCGCGCCGGTCCACCTCCAGTGTGGTGACGATGTCGGCCAGGGACGGCGAGCGGTAAGCCACCCGAGCATCATGCCCGAGTGCACGATTTCGCCCCTGATACATGTATGTGCTATGCATACTTCGTGGCGCCGTCACGATACGACCAACTCGACGAACTGCTGACCCGCATCGCGATAGCGCGGCAGCGACCGAGTTGGCGTGACCGCCTTCTCGCCGGCGCCGGGCCGGTGACCAGCGCGTCCACCCTGCGGGTACTCCGAGCGGTCGAGCAGTGCCAACAGCTTTCCGGCGGCGCCTCGATCCGCGAGGTCGCCGACTTCATGGCCGTCGAGCACTCGACGGCAAGTCGCTCGGTCGCCGCGGTCGTGAGCGCAGGACTCGTCACCAAGACGTCCGCCGCCGATGACCAACGGCGATGCACACTCGTGCTGACCGAGGCCGGTCGCCAGGCGCTGGACACGGTGGCTGATCGGCGACGCGAACTGGTCGCGGAGATGATCGCCGACTGGCCCGAAGCCAGCGTCGACACCCTGGTCGACCTCCTCGACCGGTTGACCGAACGATTCGAACGCCCGGCGGTCCGATGACCGCCGAAGCCACCGTGCGGTCGCCGGCGCGCGGCGCTTTCGGGTTGATCGTCGACCCGGTGTTCGGCGCGCTGTTCTGGGGCAAGATCTTCTCCGTCGTGGCGGTGTGGACGCACGGCATCGTCGCGGCGATCGTGATGTACGACGCGACCGGGTCGGCGCTGATGGTCGGCATGGTCGGCGTCGTGCAGTTCGCGCCGCAGTTGATCCTCAGCCCCACCAGCGGCAAGTGGGCCGACACCGGCGACCCCGCCCGCCAGATCCTGCTCGGCCGGGTGTTGTGTGTCGCCGGTTCCGGTCTGACGGCGGCCTGGCTGTTCGCCGAACCGGCGCAATCCGGCATGTCTGCGGCCATTCCCGTGCTGCTCGGCACCCTGCTGGTCGGCTTCGGCTTCGTGGTCGGCGGGCCGGCGATGCAGTCGATCGTGCCGAACCTCATCCGCGATGGTGAACTGTCGACGGCCAGGGCGCTCAACAGCTTTCCGATGACCGTCGGGCGCGTCGTCGGGCCCGCGGCGGGCGCGTACATCGCTGCGCACCTGGGTTCGGGAGCGGCGTTCGCAGTCAGCGCCGCCCTGCATCTGGTGTTTGCGATCGTGATAGTCGCCGTTCGCTTCCCGGCCCCGCCGGCGCGGCTCGCGGGCACTGACTTTCGCGTACGAGTGGCACTGCGATACGTATGGCGGGACCGTCCGCTGTTCCTGGCGCTGGTCGCAGTGACGACCGTGGGGCTGGCCTCCGATTCGTCAATCACGTTGACCCCGTCGATGGCTGACGAACTCGGCGGCGGCGCCCGCCTGGTCGGAACCCTGTCCGCGGTCTTCGGTGTCGGCGCAGCGGTCGGTATGGCGGTGCTCGCGTTGATGCGCGGCCGGCTCGCGTCGCACAAGGTGTCGACGATCGGCATGGCCGGGCTCGCGGCCGGCTGCACGGTGCTCGCCATGGCGTCGACGCCTGCGGTGGCGGTCGCGGGATTCGTGCTTGCCGGCCTGGGGTTCGGCTGGGCGATGACCGGCCTGTCCACCGTCGTGCAGGAGCGCGCGCCTGAACAGTTGCGCGGCCGCATCATGGCGCTGTGGCTGGTCGGCTTCCTCGGTTCACGACCGATCGCCGCGGCGCTGCTGGGTGGCACCGCCGACGCGTTCAGCGTGTCGGCCGCGTTCGCGGTCGCGGCGGTGTTGTGCGCGATGGCCATGCTGTGGTGCCGGCCGGCCAAACTTGCCGGTCCGCTGCCCGCATCGCTGTGACCGTTGCGGCTCAGGCGGTTTCGGCGGCTAACCTGGCCCGCTCGGTCATCGACGCGATCACTCCGCCGTCGTTGAGGATGTCGGTGCCGGTGAGGTACCCGGCCTTGGAACTGGCGCAGAACGCGAGCAGTTCGGCCATCTCCTCCGGCCTCCCCCACCGCGGAACCGCGGCGTCGGCGACCATCGCGCCGGCGCCGGCCTGCTCCTCCAACCGGCCCATCTCGGTGTCGATGGATCCCGGCGACACAGAGACGATGCGCAGGCCCTTGCCGTTGAACCGTTCGGCCTGCGACGTGCTGTACCACCTGACGAAGCTCTTGCTCAGCGCGTACGCGATACCCGATCGCGCTTCTGGCGGAACGATGTCGCAGGCGGTGAGCATGCCCGTCATGAATGCCTCCGGCTCGCTCAGCGCTTGGGGGAACTGGTTTTTCGGGATCATCTCGTCGGGCAGCATGTGCGCAGCCATCGAGGCCACGTTCACGATCGCGGCGCCCTCGGCGGCCACCTCGAAGAACACCTCGTCGACATTGGCCGTGCCGATCGCGTTGGTGCGCATGACGTACTCGGCGTCGCCCATGCTGGGGCTCACCCCCGCGGTGTGGATCACGGACGCGATGGTGCCCAGGCCGCACGCCGTCTCGAACAGGCGGCCGACCGCCAGCCGGTCGGTGACGTCGCAGTGCACGACGGGGGCCGTGATGCCGAGATCGGCCAACGTCGCCGCCGCACCGTCGAGCCGGTCCTTTCGGACGTCGCAGAGGACGACGGTGTGGTCCAGGCCCACCACCTTGGCCGTCGCCTGACCCATGCCACCCGCGCCGCCCGTGATCACCGACACTCGACTCATACCCGGACGGTATACCGCTACGGGGATGCCTCAGACACCCACCGCGCGTTCCAATTCCTTGAGCGACGTTTCGAGGTGGCCGAGTATCCGCTGAAGATGCGGGACCCTTCTTCGGTCGCCGACCAGCCCGAAGTCGAGGTTGCCGGCGCTGTTGGCCAACGTGATGTTGAGCGCCTGCCCGTCCAGCGGAATCGAGAACGGGTAGTTGCCGTCGAGGCGGGCGCCGTTCCAGTACATCGGCTCCCTGGCCCCGGGGACATTGGAGATCACGATGTTGAACGGCGGCGGCGCGGTCGCGACGAAACCCGGCAGCAGCGCCAGCGCCAGCCCGCCGATCAGCATCGCCGACACCGCGAGTTGTTGAACTCGCGGCAGTTCGGAATAGACCTTCTTGTTGTCCCGCATCGAGGCGGCAACGGCGTCCAGCCGCCGCACCGGATCGTCGAGATCGGTGGCGAGGTTGCACAGGATCGCGCCGACCAGGTTGCCGCCGCCGTCGGCGTCCTTCTCGGTGCGCAGGTTGACCGGCACCATCGCGACGAGCGGGGTGTCCGGCAGCGCGTTCTCCTCGGCCAGGTATTCGCGCAACGCCCCCGCACACATCGCCAGCACGACGTCGTTGACGGTCACCCCGGCGGCGCTCTTGACCTTCTGGATGCGCTCCAACGCCCAGGACTGCGCGGCGACCCGTCGAGCGCCGCCGATGCGGACGTTCAACATGGTCTTCGGCGCCCGGAACGGCAGCGTGAGTTCCTGCTCGAGCAGCGCGGCGCGGGCCAGCATCAGCGTGCTCGGCGCCGCGCCGACGACGGAGCCGGCGGCTTGGCCCAACGTCTGCAGCAGTGACGCACCGGGCTTGGCGCCGGTCCCGCGTCGGGGCGGCAGACTCCAGGGTGCGCGCAGGTCCGTGTCGGCCGGGTCCGTCGTCAACGACCGCTGCATCAACTTGCTCGCTGACACGCCGTCGATCAGCGCGTGGTGGAACTTCGTGTAGACCGCGAAGCGCCCGTCGTCGAGGCCTTCGATCAGGTGCGCCTCCCACAACGGGCGATGACGGTCGAGCAGGGTCCCGTGCAGCCGCGAGACCAGCTCGAGCAGCTCCCGCACCCGACCGGGCGCGGGCAGGGCCGAGCGGCGCAGGTGATACTCGAGGTCGACCTCCTTGTCGGACGACCAGACCAGGTTGGTCACCCCGCCGAAGAACGCCGGGTGCTTACGGAACGTGGACTGTATTTCGGTCTGCTCGACCAATGCCTCGTAGGTTTCGCGCAGAAATTCCGGGCCGGCCCCGTCCGGCGGTGCGAACAGCTGCAACCCGCCGACATGCATTGGGTGCTCACGGGATTCACCGAGCAGAAAGATCAGGTCGGTCGGCGATATCGGTTGCATACGGCCTCCGGGCGTGTCATCCGACGGCGGACGTCGATGCCGGCGCGGAGTCGCCCTGCGACTCGCGAACCGACATCAACCGGACGATCTCCTTGCGGTCGGCCGCGGACGGCAGGCCCATGTCCGGCTCGTAACCGTACACCTCGTGTAACGGTGTGGAAGCGGTTCGCGTGTCGAGGATGTCGACCGCGTCGGTGGTGATCAGCCCGGGATGCTCGACACCGCACGCCTCGGCCACCTTGACCAGGTCGCGGCGCAGCGTCTTGATGTAGTTCGCGACGCGCTCGGCCTTGACGTCGGGCACCAGGCCTCGGGCCAGCCACGCGTTCTGGGTGGCGACTCCGGTGGGGCATGTGTCGGTATGGCATTTCAGCGCCTGGACACACCCGATCGCGAGCATCGCCTCCCGCGCGACGTAGACCATGTCACAGCCGAGGGCGAAGCCCACGACGGCGTTGTCCGGCAACCCGAGCTTGCCGGCTCCGATGAAGACGAGGTCCTCGTGCAGGCCCCGCTCGGCGAAGATCCGATACGTCTGGGCGAAGCCGAGTTGGAAGGGCAGCGACACGGTGTCGGTGAAGATCAACGGCGCCGCGCCGGTGCCGCCCTCGCCGCCGTCGATCGTGACGAAGTCGACGCCTCGGCCCGTGTCCCGCATGAGATCGGCCAGTTCGTTCCAGAAGTCGAGATCGCCGACGGCTGACTTGATTCCCACGGGCAGGCCGGTTTCGGAGGCCAGCAGTTCCACCCAGTCGAGCAAGCTGTCGGTGTCGGAGAACTCGGCGTGCCGCGATGGGCTGACGCAGTCGCGTCCCTCCGGAACCCCTCGGGCGGCGGCGATTTCGGTGGAGACCTTGGGAGCCGGTAGCAGTCCGCCGATGGTCGGCTTGGCGCCCTGGCTGAGTTTGATCTCCAACGCGCGCACCGGCGCGCCGGCCACCACATCCTTGAGCTTGTCGAGATCGAAGCGGCCTTCGGCGTCGCGGCAGCCGAAGTACGCGGTGCCGATCTGGAAGATCAGTTCACCGCCGTGGCGGTGATAGCGCGAGATACCGCCTTCACCGGTGTTGTGCAGGCAGTCGGCCAACACCGCGCCCTTGTTCAGCGCCTCGACGGCGTTGGCCGAGAGCGACCCGAAGCTCATCGCCGAGATGTTGACCACGGAGTGCGGTCGGAATGCGCCCGGCCGACCCCGCGCCGCGCCGATCACCTTGGCGCACGGCACCTTTGTCTCGAGCGTCGCGGTCGGCGCCGACGGGGGTACGGCGCGTGGGAACGTTCGGTGCTTGATGACCGGGTAGCCGGAGGTGTATTCGAGGTCGTTGTCGGTGCCGAACCCGAAGTAGTTGTTCTCCTTCTTGGCCGAGGCGTACACCCACCGACGCTGGTCGCGGGTGAACGGGCGTTCCTCGTCGTTGGCCGCGACGATGTACTGCCTCAGCTCCGGTCCGACGGCTTCGAGCAGGTACCGGGCGTGCCCGACTATCGGAAAGTTGCGCAGCAGCGCGTGCTTTCGCTGGAAGAGATCACGCGCTGCCACGGCGCCCAACGTCGATGCGGCCACGGCAGCGAGACCACGAACTGTGCGGCCCATGCCGTCAGTGTTGCCACGCACCGGCGGACCGAAACCGACTCGGCGTCGAACGTGCCGACGGCGTCTCGGGTTTGAGAATTCACCGGGCGGGGCATCAGGGCGCGGTGTTGACAGCTGTCTGGTTCGGGTTGGCCGCCTCCAGCGCGCTTGTCATCGGCTCGCTCATCGGCGCGAAATGGAGCCCGCCGAAACGGCTGACCGGTGTGCTGCTCGCATTCGCCAGTGGAGCGTTGATCTCGGCTCTGGCCTTCGAGCTGTTCGAAGAGGCGTTCAAGATGGGCGGTCCCGCGCGATCAGGCCTCGGGTTGCTCGCGGGCGCCGCGACGTTCGTCGCTGTCGACACCGCCCTGGACCGGTACATCAGCGGGAAGTCGGGCCCCGACAGCCGGGAAGTCGCGGCCTCCGGAACGCGCAACGGGGTCGGCCTCGCGTTGCTCGCCGCGGTGACGCTGGACGGTGTGCCGGAGAACCTTGCGCTGGGCGTATCGCTGGTCGGCGGCGCGTCGCTCTCGCTGTTGGTCGCGATCTTCTTCTCCAACCTGCCGGAGTCGCTGGTGGGTGCGGTCGCGATGCGGAACTCGGGGACCAGCGCGCGCGCCGTCGTCGTCACCTGGTTGCTCTGCGCGTTGCTGCTGGCCGCCGCGGTGGTGTTCGGCCGGTCGGTCGCAGCGGGGATGAGCGAACACGTGCTGGCGGTGGCGCTGTCGTTCGCCGGCGGCGCGGTGCTGGCCTCGCTCGCCGACACGCTCATGCCCGAGGCGTTCGAACACGGTCGCCCGCTCAACGCCTTCGCCACCGCCGGCGGGTTCTTCCTGTCATTCGTGCTGGCCGGCTAACGGGTTTCACCCTGCCGCATGCCGCCGCGCCAAAAACTCGGTCGCCGGACCGTTATCAAGGTTTGTCTCAACTGTCACATGGGTAACTTCTATAACAGGGCGGTGAGCCGATGCCGACCCTTCACAACGAAGAAAGAGACGAATGGGAATTCAGAATGAACACCGTCCTGTACTTCAGCACCAGCGGCACAGTCTATGAGACCCGCGCCTACACCGAGGCCGACATCGATCAACTCGTCGAGGATCAGGGCCTGCACTGCCTGACCAGCACCGACCGGCAATTCGACTTCTGGTTCAGCCCATCGACACACGGGTGCGAACGGCGCACCAACCGAAAAGCCACTGAACTGCTGCTGGCGACAACCACTTTCACGGCGAAGACGGTGCCGCTGCTGCGCGGCTGCGTCGTTGTTGCCACCCATGACGAAGACGGCGATCTCGACGGGCTCAGCTGGCATCAACTCGAACTCCTGGTCCGCAGCCGCCGCGCACTGAGCAAGCGGGACGAGCGGGTGCTCAATCGACGGATGACTCGTGACGATCACCGTCAGCAGCGCATCGCCCCGATCACGCCAGCTGTTCCCGTCAGTTGCGCGAGACCGCGCACAGCGGCCAACCGCTGACAATGACGTGACACCGCACGCCGGCGCCCGAACACGTACGGTCAGGCGGTGAAGTTCGACGAGTATCGGGCGCACGACGCGACCGGGTTGGCGAAGCTGGTCGCCGACAAAGAGGTCACCGCGGCGGAGTTGCTGGCAGTGGCGAAGGAGCGCGCGGCGGCGGTCAATCCGCGGATCAACGCGGTCGTGCGCGACGTTCCCGCATCGCCGTCCGATGAGCTCAGCGGCCCCTTCGCCGGCGTGCCGTTCCTGATCAAAGATCTCGCGCAGGACTATGCCGGGCTGCCCAGCTCGCGCGGGTCGCGCGCCCTGATGTCGACGCCGGTCGCGGAGCATTCGGCGGTCGTCCAACGGTGGATCGACGCCGGCCTGGTCATCTTCGGCAAGACCAACACCCCGGAGTTCGGGACGAAGGGGATCACCGAGCCGGACGCCTGGGGTCCGGCACGCAATCCGTGGGACCTGTCGCGGACACCGGGTGGCTCGTCGGGCGGATCGGCGGCCGCGGTCGCGTCGGGAATCGTGCCGTGCGCGGGCGCGAACGACGGCGGCGGATCGATCCGAATCCCGGCGGCATGCTGCGGGCTGGTCGGCCTGAAACCGGGCCGCGGGCTGACTCCGTCGGGGCCCGCGACCGGTGAGTCCATGCACGGCGCGGCGGTGCAGGGCGTGGTGTCGCGGACGGTGCGCGACACGGCGGCGATCCTCGACGTCATCCGCGGCGGAGAGCCGTGCGGGCCGTATGTGCCCGGCGTGCCGGACTTTCCGTTCGCGTCATGTGCCGGCGCCGATCCCGGCAAGCTGCGGATCGGCGTGCGGATTCCGTCGGCGATCAACCCGGCACCGCACCGTGAGTCGTTCGCAGCCGTCGAGTCGACCGTGCAGATCCTGACCGATCTGGGTCACCACGTCGACGAACTGCCGCGCGCCCCGTTCGACGACGCGGCGCTGGCCCGCGACTTCCTGCTCACCTGGTTCGTCTACACCGCATGGGAACTCGATGAGGCGAAACGGATCTCCGGCGCGGGCGACGAGTCCTTCGAACGCGACACGCTGATCCTGGCCGCGCTCGGCCGGGCGACCAGCGGCGTCGACTACGTGGACGCCGTCGAGCGGCGCCACGAGCACACGCGGCGGCTGACCACCTTCTTCGAGTCCTACGACCTGTTGTTGACGCCCACGTTGGCGACCCCGCCGCCGAAGATCGGCGCGTTCGATCTCCCGGTCGCGCTGCAGCATGCCGCCGACGTGTTGATCAAGACGCGCACCGCTCGGCTGCTGCGCTACACAAAGATCGTCGACGACATGGTGGACAAGAACCTCGGTTGGGTGCCGTACACGCAGCTGGCGAATCTCACTGGGCGACCGGCGATCTCGCTTCCCCTGCACTGGACCGCGGACGGCTTGCCGCTCGGCGTTCAATTCGTCGCACCGCTGGCCGGTGAATCGCTGCTCATCCGCCTCGCCGCCCAACTCGAGCAGGCCGCGCCCTGGGCGGATCGCGTCGCACCGGTTTAGCTCTCGCTGTCCGACGCGAGCTGACGGAGAGTGGCGGCGCGCAGCGTGAGGTGATTGCGCTCGGCAATATTCTGTGCCTTCGCGGCGGCCTCCACGTAAAGCGTTGCCGCCGTTGCGGTGTCGCCGGACCGCTCATGGAGGTAGGCGGCTGCTGCGGTGTACCGCGGCAGTGTCGGGTCGAGTTCCAGTAGCGCCGCCAGCCCCGCCTGCGGTCCGTCCGCCTCACCGACGGCGACCGCGCGATTGAGCCGCACGACCGGGCTGTCTGTGAGCCGGACGAGTTCGTCGTACCACTCGACGATCTGCACCCAGTCGGTCTCGTCGGCGGTCTGCGCGTCGGCGTGCAGCGCCGCGATCGCGGCTTGCGCCTGGTACTCGCCGAGCCGGTCACGCGATAGCGCGGCCTGCAGCACGGCCACGCCCTCCGCGATCATCTCGCGCCGCCACAGGCGGCGGTCCTGTTCGGCCAGTGGCACGAGGCTGCCGTCGGCGCGGGTCCGGGCCGGGCGCCTGGCGTCGTGAAGCAGGAAGAGGGCGAGGAGCCCCGCGACCTCCGGGTCGTCGGTCCTCGCGGCCAGCTGTCGGGCCAGCCGGATGGCCTCCGCCGCGAGGTCCACTTCGCCGGTGTAGCCCTCGTTGAACACCAGGTACAGCACCCGAAGCACGGTGTGCAGGTCGCCGGGACGGTCCAGCCGGACATCGGAAACTGTGCGTTTGGCGCGGCTGATCCGTTGAGCCATCGTCGCTTCGGGCACGAGGTACGCCTGCGCGATCTGTCGGGTGGTGAGGCCGCCGACCGCCCGCAGGGTCAGCGCGACGGCCGACGCGGAGGTGAGGCTGGGGTGCGCGCACAGGAAGTACAGCGCCAGCGTGTCGTCCACCGAAGCAGCCGGTCCGGGCGCCGGTTCGTCGGAGACTTGGAGCTCGCGGCGACGCCGCGCCGCCTCCGACCGGCTGAGATCGACGAAGCGACGCCACGCCGTGGTGATCAGCCAGCCCTTGGGGTCGTCGGGGCGCTGGTGCGGCCAGATCTCGATGCCCTTGATCAGTGCTTCCTGGACCGCGTCCTCTGCGGTCGCGAAGTCAGCCCCGCGGCGGACGACTGCCGCCAAGACCCCGGGAATCATGTCCCGCAGCTCGGCCTCGTCCACCGCGTGGTCGGCCATTACTCGGTCGAGGCGGGCGCCGCGGTCAGGAACGGCCGCACCTCGAGCCACTCGTGGATCGGCTTCCCGCCCGCGCCGGGCGCCGCGGACAACTCGCCCGCCAGTTCGATGGCGCGCTCGTAGGAGTCGACGTCGATGATCATCCAGCCCGCGATCAGGTCCTTGGTCTCCGCGAACGGTCCGTCGGTGACGGGTGGTTTGCCTTCGCCGTCGTAGCGGACCCAGACCCCCTCCGGGGCAAGCGCCTGCCCGCCGACGTACTCGCCGCTGTCCTCCACACGGGCGGCGAAGTCGTTCATGTACTTCATGTGCGCGTCGATCTCGGCGGGCGTCCACTGGTCCATCGGCACGTCGTTCACGCCCTGCGGCGCGCCTCGGTAGTGCTTGAGGAGCAGGTACTTGGCCATGATGTTCTCCCTTCAAAGTGGCAACCCTGGTTGGTCGCTCACCCCTGGGACGGAGCCATCGCGACGTTCTCGACATCCGCCGTCATGGCTATGGTGCAGCCATGGATCTCGTCACCTACGAGTTGGACGACCACATCGCCACCATCACACTCAATCGCCCCGAGGCGCGCAACGCCATCAACGGCGCGCTGCGGCGCGATTTGAACGCGGCATGGGACCGGTTCCGCGATGACGAGGACGCGTGGGTCGGCATCCTCACCGCCAACGGCGACGTGTTCTGCGCCGGCGGCGACCTCAAGGACGGCGAGGGTTCGGTGGGCACCTTTGGCGGCACCTTCTGGGAGAAGCCGACGATCAACTCTTTCGAAAGCGGCATGGAACTCTTCAAGCCGACGATCGCGGCGGTCCACGGGCCCTGCATCGGCTACGGGTTGACCGGCGTTCTGTTCTGCGACTTCGTGATCGCGTCGACCACCGCCACCTTTGCGTTCCCGGAGGTGTCGCTCGGTGTGCCGACGATCGTCGGGGCGATCCGGCTCCCCGAGCGGGTTCGGTGGGCCGACGCCATGGAACTGTTGTTGACCGGAAAACCGATCGCGGCCGAGCGCGCCAAGGAGATCGGGTTGGTGTGGCGACTGGTCGAGCCCGACGACCTGCAAGCCGAAGCGCGCTCGTGGGCACAGACGCTCACCGAGGCGGCGCCGCTGGCGCAACGGGCCACCAAGGAGGTGGCGTCGCGCACGGCCAACATGGGCTGGATCGAGTCGGTCCGGTTCGGAGAGACGATGCGCAAGGTGGCCGCCGCGACCGAGGACGTCGGCGAGGGACTTCAAGCCTGGCAGGAGAAGCGCAAACCGCAGTGGCGCGGGCGCTGAACACACGACCTAACCGAACGTTCGCTTCTCCCACCAGAGAACCAACCGCGCATGAGCCCGCGGCAATAAGCGGACCAGCAGATCGACGCCCTTGGCGTCTTTGCCCACCAGCACTCGACTGCGGTTCGCCGCGACGCCGGACAGGATGGTCTCGGCGGCCCGAACCGGCGACATCTTGAGCAGTTTGGCGTTGTACGCCTCGGCTCGTTGCCGTTGCTGGTCGGTGATCTCGCGGCCGGCACGCTCGGCATCGGCCAGTGCCGAGGTCGCGATGTTCGTGGCGATGCCGCCGGGATGCACCACGGTGACCCGCACCGGATGGCCTTCGGCGAGCATCTCAGCTCGAAGAGATTCGGTGAACCCGCGGACCGCGAATTTCGTTGTGCAGTAGGCAGACATCGATGCTTGCGCCAGCAATCCGTTCAGGCTGGAGATGTTCACGACATGCCCGTCTCCGGACGAGATGAGGTGCGGCAGGAACTCTTTGGTGCCGTTGATGACACCCCACAGGTTGATGTTGACGATGCGCTCGTAGGTCTCATAATCGCTCTCGCTCAGAGGAGCGGCACCGCCGGCGACGCCGGCGTTGTTGTAGAGCTGGTGGACGACACCGTGGTGTTCGGCCACGGCCGTTGCGTAGTCGCGCACCGCGTCCCGGTCACTCACGTCGAGCACTTCGACGTGAGGACCCTTGCCGACCGCACTGACCCTCGCGGCCGTGCTCCGCAAGCCGTCCTCGTTGACGTCGGAAATCGCCGTCAGCGCCCCGCGGCGGGCCAGTCCGATGGCCAACGCACGTCCGATCCCCGACCCGGCGCCGGTGACCACCGCCACCTTTCCGTCGAATGACCTCACGACACGTCCACAGGTCGGGTCGTTGCCGCCGTCTCGTAGGCGTCGACGTCGAAACGCTTGGTCTGTCTGCGGAATCTGAACGTGAAGTCGGGCCAGAGGGTGGTGTTGTTGCCGTGAGCGTCGAGATACCAACTGGCGCAACCGCCTGTCATCCACACCGAGTTGGCCAGTTTGCGCTGCAGTTCGTCGTTGTACGCGTCCTGTTCGTCCTGGCGGACATCGAGACGGCTCAGGCCGCGGCTCTCCATGGTGGTGATGGCGTCGACCACGTAGTTGAGCTGGGATTCGATCATGTACACCATCGACGTGTGGCCGAGTCCGGTGTTCGGGCCGACGAGGACGAACAGGTTGGGATAGCCGGCGATCGTCGTGCCCTTGTACGCGCGCATTCCCTTGTCGGCGAAGGCCTGGCTCAGGCTCCGCCCGTCGCTGCCGCAGATCGTTTCGAACATCGGCGAGTCGGTGACATGGAAGCCGGTCGCCACGACGATTGCGTCGACCTCTCGGGCGGTACCGTCCGCGGTGATGATGCTGTGGCCGTCGATCTGACCGATGCCGTCGGTGATGAGCTCGACGTTCTCGCGGTCCAGCGCGGGATACCAGTCGTTGGCGATCAGCATCCGTTTACATCCGATGCGGAAGTTCGGTGTCACCTTGCGTCGCAGTTCGGGGTCGCGGATCTCAGTGCGGATCTTGGCGCGTGAGATCAGCTCGAACAGCTTCATCAGGCGGGGATTTTTCGCCAGCCCGAGCACCTGAATCTCGCGAGCGGCGTAGATACCGGCGCGCGCCAGCCGCAGCACACCCGGGATGTTACGGAAAATCCACCGTTCGATGCGGGTGAAAGGACGATCGAAGCGCGGCAGCAGCCACGGTGCCGTGCGCTGATACACGTCGATGTGGGCGACCGTGTCGGCGATCGCCGGGACGATCTGGATCGCTGATGCCCCGGTGCCGATGACCGCGACGCGCTTACCGGTGAGATCCGCCTCGTGGTTCCACTGCGCCGAATGGAACAGCTCCCCGTCGAAGTCGTCGATGCCGGGGATCGGGGGCAGAGACGGTTCGGCCAGCGCGCCGAACCCGCCGATGACCACATCGGCCGTCATTGCTCCGCGGCTCGTCGAGAGCTCCCAGCGATGGTGGTCCTCCTGCCACGCCACTTTTTTGACGTCACAACCGAATACGTGCCGATCCAGGACACCGGCGCGACGCGCGACACCGCGGATGTACTCCTCGATCTCGGCCTGGGTCGAGAACGACCGAGTCCAATTCGGGTTCAGCGAGAACGAGTACGAGTACAGGTGGGACGGAACGTCGCACGCCGCGCCCGGATAGGTGTTGTCGCGCCAGGTGCCGCCGACGTCGTTGCCACGCTCGAGGACGAGGAAGTCGCGGTGTCCGGCCTCGTTCAGTTTCACCGCCGCGCCCAGACCGGCGAACCCGCTTCCGATGATGGCGATGTGCACGTGACCGGGGAGAAGCGATTCGTCGGCCACGATGCCCCCTCGCCTGGCTGTTCACCACCTACGGCTTCGCAGGTGACTAAGGATTAACCATTGGCGCCGCTCCTTACACCACATCCGTTCGTCACCGGGCTTTTGCGTTTTGATTGCACCCACGCAGGTCGCTACTTGCACTTTCTCTGTGGGCGCAATCTGTCGGGGTTGCGATGGGCCGCGGGTCACGCCCGTGACGGCACAAGCGACGGGCTCCCGACGCCGATGGTGATCCGCGGGGCCGCCGACGGATCCAGCCACTTCAGCACCGAGCGCATCTCGTCGCGGCCGATGGCCACACATCCCCAGGTGGGGTTGCCGTCGGTCACGTGGAGAAAGATCCCGGAGACCCGCCCCGGGATGCGTTGCGGGTTGACCGCGATGTTGACGGCGTAGTCGTAGACGGGTCCGGAGTCGTACAGGTTCTCCGCGATCGACGACGGTTTGCGCGGTCCGCGCACGTGGGTGTTGTACGTGGGCGAGTCAGCGTCCTCGTCCCACCAGTCCTGGTTTGTGGTCTGGAAGTACGGCATCTTGGTGCCGGGATTGGGCTCGCGTCCGAAGGCTTGGTCGAACGTGAACGTTCCGACGGGTGTGCGGTGGACACCGTCGGCGGGGGCGCCGACGCCGAGCGCGCCCACCTTCGCGGGCGTCGGTCCCAGGACCGCTTTCCATTGTCGGCCGACTCTCTGAAATGCAGTGAGGGTTCCTGATGTTGCGTCCGCAGCAGGGACGCCGACAACGATCCACTGCGTGGACTGCCCGACGGGCGTGGTCGCAGGCTGCGCCGCGGCAGGCGCAGCGAGTGACAGACTCAGGAGCAGAGCCCCGAGTTGCGCCAGTGCTTTTCGCAGTTTCACAGGAACCTCGGGACCGGGATCTTTGACGAGTCCGGTGATCTTCTCAGAGACTTCCGCGCAATCGCGTCACCGAGATACGTTCGCTATCAAAGAGAAATGCGGTCGCGACACGTCAGCTGGCGTTGCTCACCCCGGCCAGCTTCTGGATGACGCGTATCTCGTCGTTGTCATGGGCCCGCCCGTCGGGGTGGATCAGGTCGCTGAACCACGTCTCCGGAAGCGTCGTGTAGGGCTCCTTCCACGAGTCCCACGGCAGGTACGTCTGCGTTCGCCCAGCCACGAAACCCCAGTTGTAAGCGCCCACATTCCGCCTCTTGGCGACCGGCAGGATCCCTTCGACGGTGCTGCCCAGGCTCCGCGCCAGATACTCGGTGCACAGGATCGGGCGCCCCAGCGGCGCGAGTTCGTCGATGCGGGCCTCGAATTCGGCGGCATCGCCGTAGCTGTGGAAGCTGATGACGTCCGATTGCTCGAGCTGAATGCTGCAGATCTGGCTGCGGCTTGCCGGGTCTTTCCAGTGGCCCTGCCACACACCACTGGTCAACGGTTGAGTCGGCTTGACCGCACGCGCCCACTGGAAGACATGTGGGAGGAACGCGGCGACCAGTTCCAGCTTGTCCTCGTGTTCGACCTCGCGGTAATCGCGCGCCGGGTTGTCCGGCTCGTTCCACACGTCCCATCCGAGGACACGTGGATCGTCGCGAAACAGGCCCACCACCCCGGTCACGTAGCTTTGCAGCACGCGGGTGTAGGCGGGATCCTGCAGCCGGAAGGCGCCTGGGCTCTGCACCCAACCGGAGTTGTGCACTCCTTTGATCGGCGGGCGCTGGCGACCCGCCTTGGGCAACGGATCCCAGCACGAGTCGAACAGCACGAAAAGCGGCTTGATGTTGTGACTCGCCGCGATGGAGACGAACTGTGACAGCCGTTGGCTGAAGCCGGCCCGGTCGGTAGCCCACAGCTGATCGTGCAGAAACACCCGCATGGTGTTCATCCCGATCCGCTTGGCCACGCTGAGCTCGCCGTCGATGCGGCGCGCGTCGTAGGTGCCCGCCTGGAACATCTCGAGCTGGTTGACGGCGTTCGAGGTGACATAGTTCGCGCCGAGCAGCCAACCCTGCTTCGCGTACCAGGCGTTGGCGCGGTCAGCTGACCATCGGCCGGTCTCGCCGGATGCGAGAGGAAGCTTGGTCAGCGCCGCGGCCGCTGCCAGGTACAGCGGAAGCTTGAGAGCGGTTCGCCGGTGCACCATTCGAACATAGTGTTCGTGGCCGAACCGACACTGGCCATGTCTCGTCCTGCAACACAACAGGTTTCGAATCGTTATCGACGAAGGTGAGGAAAGTCACGACGTCAGGCGGGCTGACCGTCCGCTACGCGTGGGACTCGGTCGGCGGTGGCGTCGTCGAGCACCATCGCCGCGACCCGATCACGATGCTCTTCGGCGCTGCCCAGCAGGACCGCGTCGGTCGCGGCACGCTTGTAATAGAGATGGGCCTGGTGCTCCCAGGTGAACCCGATCCCGCCGTGCACCTGGATGGTGTCGTTGGCGACATGGCTGAGCGCGGCCGAACACACCGCTTGGGCGATGCTCGTCGCGAGCGCGGGATCGTCAGATCCGTCGGACAGCGCCCAGACCGCGTGGTAGGCAGTCGATCTCGCGTGTTCGACGTCGACCAACAGATTCGCGAGGCGGTGCTTGACCGCCTGAAACGACCCGATCGGCCGGCCGAACTGCAGCCGCGACTTCGCGTACTCGACGGACAGGTCGAGCAGATGCTGCGCTGCGCCGACCTGCTCGACGGCGAGCAGCGCGGCACCGACCGCAAGAGCGTGGTCGAGGACTCGCGGGGTTTCGTCGGGACCGGCGATCAGGCGCCCGGAAGCGCCGGAGAATGTGACGTTCGCTTCGGGCCGGGTGAGGTCGAGGGTAGCCAACGGCGTTCGCTGTACCTCCCCGGCGGCGGTGTCGACGGCGTACAGCGCGACGCCGTCGGACCCGCGCGCAGCGACCAACAGGACATCGGCGGCGCCGCCGTCGACGACCTGAGCCACCGTGCCCGACAACGCGTCCCCGTCGGCGGTCACCGTCACCGCATCCGGTTCGAAGACACCGGCGCGGTCCACCACCGCGACGGCCGCGGTGCGCCGACCCTCGACGAGGTCGGCCAACAACTCGTCACGAGCGGAGCCGGTCGGAGCGGCGACCAATGCAGGGATCGCGAGGTACACCGTGCCGAACAGCGGTCCACACGCCAACCGCGCGCCGAGTTCCTCGATCGCGACGGCCTGATCCACCAAGGTGCCGCCGACGCCGCCGTCGGCTTCGGGCACCGACAGGCCCAGCACCCCGAGCTCGCCGCCGAGCCGCGCCCAGACCTTCGGGTCGAACGGCGGGTCGGACTCCATGAGTTGGCGGACCTTGTCCTCCGCGAAATTCTCGGCGCTGAATTTGCCTACCGCGTCGCGCAATTGCGCCTGCTCATCGGTGAACGTGTACTCAGCAAGCTTGTCAGCCACGGGGAATCTCCTTCCAGGGCATGCCGGCGTCGGCACGCAGATCACCGGGCAGCCCGAGGATGCGTTCGCCAAGAATGTTGCGCATCACCTCGGAGGTGCCGCCTTCGATGGTGTTCGCGCGGCTGCGCAGGTACCGCTGCTGAATCGGGCCCTGCCAGTCCCGCTCGCCGGTGCCCGCCCCCTGTTGATACCCGTGATACAGAAGTCCTTCAGGGCCAAGGAAATCCATACACCACTGATAGATGTCCTGGTTGAGTTCCGCGCCGACCAGCTTGCCGATCGAACCCTCCGGGCCCGGACCGCCGACCGTGGCGGTGGCTCGCGACCGTTCGGAGGTCAGCCGCTGCGCCTCCGAGCGCAGCCACAGCTGCGTCAGCCGGTCACGCAGAACCGGTGTGCGGCGCTCCGGCCGCGACGCCCACAGCCCCGTCGCATCGGCGATCGTGCCCGCGCCTCGCCGGCTGCCACTACCGCCGAGCGCGGTGCGTTCGTTCATCAGTGTCGTCATGGCGACGGCCCACCCGTTGTCGACGTCGCCGAGGCGGTGCCGGTCCGGGATGCGCGCGTCGGAGAAGTACACCTCGTTGAACTCGGCCTGCCCCGTCATCTGGCGCAGCGGCCGGGTTTCGACGCCCGCGCCGTGCATGTCGATGACGAAGTACGTCAGGCCCTTGTGTTTGGGCACATCGGGGTTGGTGCGTGCGAGCAGCAGACCCCACCGCGCCCGGTGGGCCAGACTCGTCCAGACCTTCTGGCCGTTGATCACCCAGTCGTCGCCGTCGCGGACCGCGGAGGTGGCCAGGCCGGCGAGGTCGGACCCGGCGCCGGGCTCGGAGAACAGCTGACACCAGAGGTCCTCGGTGGTGGCCAACGGCCGCAACCACTTCCGCTTCACCTCCTCGGTCTGGGCGTGCTCACGGATCGTCGGCGCGGCCATGCCGTAGCCCATCGGGTTGAGCCCGAGCGGTACCGGGCCGCCTGCGCCCTGCAGAACGCGGTCGGCGACCGCCTGAAGTCCGCGGGACACTCCAAGCCCGCCCAGGCCCTCGGGGAAGTGCACCCAGGACAGGCCGGCGTCGTAGCAGGCGCCGAGGTATTCGGGGATGGGCACGCTCTTCGGGTCGTGGTCGGCGACGACTTCGCGCGCCAGCTCGGCGACGCGTTCGGCGTCAGCGTCATTGCTCATGCGGCCACGATAGAAACTCGACATGCGTCGTGCGTCAGCGGGATGCGGTCGTGTGGCCGTTAGCGGGTGGATCGCAGGCATCGGCTGGCTGCGATCCACCCGTTAAGCAGGCCCAGTCGGCCCCGCGGCTCAACCGCGATATCCGGCGACCTTCTCGGCGTATTCGTCGAGCAGACGAAGCGAGTCATCGCGCGCCTTGGTGGGCAGCAGCAGGTTCGCCTGCCGGTAGCCGAGATCCTCGAGCGCGCGCCAGTAATCCGGGTCGATCGGTGTGCCGAATGTCGTCAGCGGGACGTCGTGGCTGGCGCCCGCACGCATCTGGTCGATGCGTTTGGTCAGCCGCTCGACCGGAAGTGGGTTCGACATCCAGCCCGCGCCGTGGCGGATCACCCTCTTGACGGTGGCATCTGAGTCGCCGCCGATGAGGATCGGTGGGTGGGGGTTCTGAACCGGTTTGGGGCGCAGGTACGACGAGTCGAAATCGACGTAGCGGCCGTGGTATTCGGCGGGTTCGTCCGTCCACAGCGCTTTGATGGCTTCGATGCGTTCGTCGAGTAGCGCGCCGCGCGTCTTCGGGTCGGTGCCGTGATGGCTGAGTTCCTCGATGTTCCAGCCGGCGCCGACACCGAACACGAACCGGCCACCCGAGATCAGGTCGATGCTGGCCGCTTCCTTCGCCGTGATGATCGGGTCACGCTGGATGAGCAGGGCGATTCCGGTGATCAACTCGATCGTCGAGGTCACGGCCGCGGCGGCGGCGAGTGTGACGAACGGGTCCAGCGTGCGGTAGTAGATCTTGGGCAGGTCCCCGCCCATCGGGTACGGGGACTGCCGACTGGCCGGGATGTGGGTGTGCTCGGCGATCGCGAGCGCGTCGAAACCGCGTTCTTCGATCGCGCGGGCCAGCGACACGGTGTCGATGGTGTCGTCGTTGACGAAGGTGGAGATCCCGAACTTCATGTGTGCACCTAACTGCTGTCGTCAGGCGCTGGCAACGCCCATTGGTTCGACGCTATTCCGCTCCGACCCTCAGGCCAGGGGCTCGCCGTTTTTCGTCAGGACGTGCCATTCGCCGCCGAACATGTCCAAGCCCTGTCCCTTGGCGTCCCTGTCCGTCTTGTCGCCTGCGTATCGATAGAGCGGGATTTCCTTGTAGGTCACCTGGTCACCGCCGTCGCGGCGCGGCACCGTGCGGGCGGCCGCCACGTTGATTCCCGTGCCGCCCGCCGGATCGCTGTCGGACAGCACTGGCAGCCAGGTGTCGGCGCATTCGCCGTAGCAGGTTGGTTCGTTCGCCGAGTCCGCCGAGAAGGCATACAGGGTGCGGCCGCTGCTGTCGACGATGATCTCACCCAGGCCGGGGCGGTCATCGATGGCGAGCGAGACGTCACCGACCGGCAAAATCCGTTCGACGGACGGCGGCGGGTAGGGCGCCGGGGCGGTCGCCTCCGTTCGCAGCGCGGTCGCCGACGTCCGCGTGCCGGCGGCCTCGGAGCCGTTCACTGCATTGTTGTCGAATGCCGAACAACCGGTCACGGCCATGACGCTGAGCGCGACGGTCGATGTGCAGACGACGTTCCGGCATGCTGCAGCCAGGATTCGAGGCATGGGCATTCTGAATCAATACCAGTAGCGCCGCGGCTCAGACGTGTCGGGGCGCCTTTTCAGCCGCTGGTGGCGCCGGTGACGAATGCGACGCGGCCGGAGGATTCGTCGGTCGGGTTCATAAGTACAGCCTCGTTCGGTGTCAAACGTCTCAGAGCTCCAGCAGCATCTTGATGGCCCGGCGTTCGTCCATCGCCGTGTAGCCCTCGGCGGCCTGCTCGAGCGGCAGGGTGAGGTCGAAAACTTTGCCCGGGTTGATCTTTCGATCCCAGATCAACTGGATCAGCTCGGGCAGGAACCTACGCACAGGCGCGGGACCCCCGTGTAGGTGCACCTCGGCGAAGAACAGTTCGTCCGCGGGAATCGACACACCTTCGTGGGCGACACCGACGAAGCCGATGTGCCCGCCGGGCCGGGTAGCGCCGAAGGCCTGCAGGAACGATTCCTGTGTCCCAACCGCCTCGATCACCGAGTGCGCGCCGAGCCCGTCGGTGAGCTCCTTGATCTTGGCCACGCCCTCATCACCGCGTTCAGCGACGATGTCGGTCGCACCGAACTCGCGGGCAAGGGCCTGCCGGTCGGCATGGCGGGACATCGCAATGATCCGTTCCGCGCCCAGCTGCTTGGCGGCCAGCACGCCCATCAGTCCGACGGCGCCGTCGCCGACCACGGCGACGGTCTTGTCCGGACCGGCCGCCGCGGCGACGGCGGCGAACCAGCCCGTTCCGAGGACATCGGATGCGGCCAGCAGTGAGGGGATCAACTCCGCGTCCGGTTGACCGGGTGTGGCGACGAGCGTGCCGTCGGCGAACGGGATGCGGGCCTTGTCAGCCTGAGTGCCGATGGTCGCGGAGACGAACTCGGCGTGGAAGCAACGACTTTGGTATCCGGCCTGGCAGATCTCGCAGCTGTTGTCGGAAATCACGAACGAGCCGACAACGAAATCGCCCACCTTCAGGGTCTTCACCTCGTCGCCGATCTCCTCGACGACGCCGACATACTCGTGTCCCATCGGCGTATGGTCGACATCCTCGACGCCCCGGTAGGGCCACAAATCCGATCCGCAGATGCATGTCGCCGTAAGGCGGATGATCGCGTCGGTCGGCTCGACGATTTTCGGGTCGTCACGCTCTCCGACGCTCACATCACGGGGTGCATTCATGAAAACTTGACGCATGGCTTCTCCTTAGCTCGATTCTGGCTCGCCGACGGCGACGGTTGCAGGCAGGTCTGGAAGCCCTGGATTGTCTTCCCGGCATGTGCACCACGAAACCAGCACTGCCAGCCGGTGGAGGAGTTCCTGAGAGGTGTATTGACACGACATCCCATCTGCCGCGATGCACTTGTCGTCAGTTCTCTTCGCCTGGGGCCGCTACTCGGCCACTAGCGGTCGAGTCCGAGGATCTCGACGCTGCGCTCGCGCATCTCGACCTTGCGTACCTTGCCCGTGACCGTCATCGGGAACTCGTCGACCACGTGCACGTAGCGCGGAATCTTGTAGTGGGCGAGCTTACCTGCGGCGAACGCGCGCACGGCTTCGGCGTCGAGCGCGGGACGGCCCGGCTTCATCCGGATCCACGCGCAAGTCTCCTCGCCGTACCGGTCGTCGGGCACACCGATCACCTGGGCGTCCTCGACGTCCGGGTGCGTGTAGAGGAACTCCTCGATCTCGCGCGGGTAGATGTTCTCTCCGCCGCGGATGACCATGTCCTTGATGCGCCCCACCACGTTGCAGTAGCCGTCGTCGCGCATCACGGCCAGATCACCGGTGTGCATCCAGCCGTCGGAATCGATTGCCTGAGCGGTCTTCTCGTCGTCGTTCCAGTAGCCCAGCATCACCGAGTAGCCCCGTGTGCAGAACTCGCCCGGTTGTCCGCGCTCGACGATGTCCCCGGTGTCGGGGTCGACGATTTTGATCTCGACGTGGGGATGCGCCCGGCCGATCGTCGAGGTACGCCGTTCCAGATCGTCGTCGATGAGCGTCTGACACGACACCGGCGACGTCTCGGTCATGCCGTACGCGATCGCCACCTCGGACATGTTCATGTCGTTGATGCAGCGCTTCATCACCTCGACGGGGCATACCGCACCGGCCATGATCCCGGTCCGCAGCGTCGACAGGTCGCGGTCGGCGAACTCAGGATGGTTGTGCATCGCGATGAACATCGTCGGGACGCCGTACACGCCGGTACACCGTTCGCGTTCGATGGCCGCGAGCGTCGACCCGGGGTCGAAACCCGGTGCGGGAATGACCATCGTGGTGCCGTGACTGGTGCACCCGAGGTTGCCCATCACCATACCGAAGCAGTGGTAGAAGGGCACGGGGATGCACAACCGGTCGGCCGGGCCGAGCTTGATCAGCTCCGTGGTGAAGTAGCCGTTGTTGAGGATGTTGCGGTGCGACAGTGTCGCACCCTTCGGGAAACCCGTTGTACCCGAGGTGTATTGAATGTTGATCGGGTCGTTGTTGGACAGGCTGGCCGTCCGCTGCGCCAAGTCCTGGCGCGGCACCTCTTCGGCGCCCGCGCGCAACGCCTCCCAGTCGGCCGTCCCGATGTAGACCACGTCGGTCAGCCCGGGCACGTCCGCGCGGACCTGCTCGATCATCGCCACGTAGTCAGACGTCTTGAACGACGTCGCGGCGATCAAGGTGCGCGCTCCGGACTGGTTGAGCACGTAAGCCAGTTCATGGGTGCCGGTAGGCGGGGTTGACGTTGACGAGGATCGCGCCGATTTTCGCCGTCGCGTACTGGGTGATGGTCCACTGCGCGCAGTTCGGTGCCCAGATGGCGACCCGCTCGCCCTTGCCGATCCCCAAGGCCACGAGTCCCCGGGCGACGACGTCCACATCGGCGTCGAGTTCGGCGTAGGTGTAGCGCAGGTCTTGCGCGACGTCGACGAGCGCTTCGACGTCGGGGTGACGCGCGACGGTGGCTTCGAAGTTGGCGCCGATCGTCTGCTCGAGCACCGGCGCGTCGGTCGGTCCTGCGTCGTAAGACTCCACGGTCGCGGTCATCGCACAAGGTCCTTGCATCGGTAGGCGGGCTCGATCGATACGTCTCATCCTCGTTCCTGCGCAACTCGGCGGGGCGGAAATTTCCGAGATCGTCACGGACGAGCGGGAGAATGCGATGCCACGACGACCGTCCAGCGCCGTCTCACCAGTCTGCCCACCGAAAAACGGCACACCCGAAAACCTTTCGACATCCCGTCGAAAACGATCTGGCCCTAGCATGCTGCACGGCGCGCCTGTGAGGCGCGAAATGGAACGGTACGGTACCGTATCGGGGAGCGCAGGCGCTATGTCATCTAGAACGCGCAGCCAAGCTCGGTGAAGGAGGGGTCGTGCCGCCCGAATCCGCGAAGGATGCGCCGGAATCGCGGTGGACCGCGCGCGAAGCGGAACTGCTGGCGATCACGCTGCAGCAGTTGCAGCAGCACGGGTACGACCGATTGACCGTGGAAGCCGTGGCGACACAGGCGAAGGCGAGCAAGGCGACGGTATACCGGCGCTGGCCGTCGAAGGCGGACCTTGTACTCGCGGCTTTCGTCGAGGGCACCCGCGTCACCGCTGTCCCGCCGCACACCGGCACACTGCGTGGCGACTTGCTGGCGATCGGCATCTCGGTGTGCCGGCAGGCGTGTGAACACGGCAGCACGATGCGGGCGGTGCTGAACGAGATGTCGCACAACCCGAGGTTGAAACAAGCCATGCAGGACGAGTTCCTCCATCAACGCAAGCTCGTGATCGACGAGGTTCTGGCCGAGGCGGTCGAGCGCGGAGAGATCGACGCGGCGGCGATCAACGACGAGATCTACGACCTGCTACCCGGATATCTGGTCTTCCGGGCGCTGGTCTCCGCGCGGCCGCCGACCGAGGAGACGGTCCGAATTCTGGTCGACGAGGTGCTGCTGCCGAGCATGGGTCATCGCTGACCGTTGGCGCGCAAGGCTTTTACCGCGGACGAGCGTTGCTAGCCAACTCGATGGCGTACTGATTGACGAAGGTGCCCGCCGGCGGATCACCTTTGTCGCACGTTCCGTCGGATTCGCCGGGCCGTTTGATCCACAGGTAGGCGTCGGCGTGCGCGCCCGCCGTCTGCGTGGTCGGCGGAACACCCAGCGCTCGGCCGTCCGGGTTGCACCAGTGCAGCGGCGAGTCGGGAGCCGCTCCGTTGCCGTTGCGAGACGTGTCGATCACGTAGTGCGAACCGTTCGTGAGCCCCGAAATAGCTTCCCCGTAACCGATTTCCTCTTCGGTGGTGAAGAAGTTGGCGACGTTGAGGCTGAACCCCCGCGCGCGGTCGACGCCGGCCTCGTTGAGCCTGGCGGCCATCTCCTCCGGGCTGTGCCAGCGCAAGTGACCTGCGTCGACGTACACGGCCGCTGCCGGATTGCGGGTGAAGGTGTCGACGGCGTAGCGAATCAGGTCGAACCGCTCCTGGCGCTGATCACCCGACAGGCAATCGGCCATGGCGAGCGCGTCGGGTTCGAGGATGATCGCCACCCGCGAGCCACCCACGTCGGCCGCGATGCCGTCGATCCAGCCCCGGTAGTCGGCACCGGACGCGAAGCCACCTGCGGCGAAGCTGCCGCAGTCGCGGTGCGGAATGCCGTAGAGGGTCAGCACCGGCAAGGCGCCGGCTGCTTGCGCATCACCCACGTACTTCCCGACCGTCGCCGCGGAAGCACCGGGGACCAGCCAGTACGCCTGCGGCGTGTTTGCGATGGCGGTCAGCTCGGGGCTCGGCGGATCGGCCTTCTGAGCGGCACGCATGGCCGCCGACGCGGGGTTGACGTAGAACGGCGTCCCGGCCAACGGGTTCGCCTCGCTGGCCAGGCGCACTGCCGGGGCCGAACCCGTCGGGATAGCCACGAGTCCGGCGCCGACGACAACCGCGGTCAGGACGGGAGTGAGCCACCGGGCGAGCGCACGAGCGGGAGAGTTGAGCACCCGATGAACTTAGCGGCTCGGTCGGCCGACATGGTGAGCGCGTTAGGGTGCTTCCGTCGGCCTCAACGAACAAGCTGATAGAAGAGTTGGACACCCATGACCGCAGCAGCAGAAACGTCGGCGCTCGAGGCGCGGGTCGGCCACTGGTACCAGATGGACGGCACCTACCTGGTCGGCCGCGAGAAGGTGCGCGAATACGCCCGTGCCGTGCAGGACTATCACCCCGCACACTGGGACGTGGCGGCCGCCGCCAAGCTGGGATATTCCGATGTGGTGGCACCGCTGACGTTCACCTCGACGCCGGGTATGACGTGCAATCGCCGCATGTTCGAAGAGATCGTCGTCGGCTACGACACCTACATGCAGACCGAAGAGGTCTTCGAACAGCACCGTCCGATCGTCGCGGGCGACGAGTTGACCGTCGACGTCGAGCTGACGAACGTGCGCAAGATCGCCGGCCGAGACCTCATCACGGTGGCGAACACGTTCACCGACACCGCCGGCGAGCGGGTGCACACCCTGCACACCACCGTCGTTGGCGTGACCGCCGAGGATGTCGATCCGGCGATCAAGTCCGCCGTGCAGAACGCGATGATGCACGACGTCGATTTCTCGGGGATCGGCACACTCGATGCGACCTACGAGAAGACGGTGCGCCCCGAGGGCGAGGTCCGGATCGCTGAAGGGGGATTGACGCGCGCGCCGGGGACGCCGTCATTCGACGAGCTCAAGGTCGGCGACGACCTGCCGGTGCATCACACCCGGCTGTCGCGCGGCGACCTGGTGAACTACGCCGGAGTTGCCGGAGACGCCAACCCGATCCACTGGGACGAGGACATCGCCAAGCTGGCGGGGCTGCGGGACGTGATCGCGCACGGGATGCTGACCATGGGGCTGGGTGCGGGATTTCACTCGGCGTGGTCGGGCGATCCCGGCGCGGTGACCCGCTACGCGGTACGGCTGTCCGCACCCGCGATCGTGACGGCCAAAGAGGGCGCCGACATCGAATTCAGCGGCCGGATCAAATCGTTGGACCCGGCCACTCGCTCCGGCGTCGTCATCGTGGGCGCAAAGTCCGCCGGCAAGAAGATCTTCGGCTTGGCGACGATGACCGTCCGCTTTCGCTGACGAGGCTGAAGCTCACGCGACGAAGTCCCGCAACGCATTTGCGATGGCTTCGGGCTGGTCCTCCGGGATCAGCGTCCAGGAGTCGTCGATGACCACCTTGGTTGCGTTCGGGAACAGCTCGACCAACCGATCCGCATGCGCCAACGGCATCATCCGGTCTTCCCTGGCCCATACGACGAGCACCGGGCGCGTGAACGTCCGCATCTGTTCGGACAGTTCGAGCAGCCGGCGGCGCGACGGAGCGCCGGTCGCGAACTTGACCAGATCCCGGCGGATCGCGGCACTCTCGACGGCGGGCCGGAACCAGTCGTCGAACAGGGAGTCGGGCAGGCCCTTCTTGGTCAGCGCTCCGTAGGCGCGGCGACTGTGCCGGAAGAACTTCGTGCCGAGCATCCTGGACAGTAGCCATCCGCCGCCGGGCAAGCGACACAGCAGGGCCGCCGGCCGCGCCGGTTTGGGCGGATAGTTGTCGAACGCCGTACATGACGCGAGCACCAGTCGTCCCACCCGCTTGTCCCGTCCATCGGAAATCAGGAACTGCCCGCCGCCCCAGTCGTTGAGGACCAGGGTCACGTCGTCGATGCCCAGCGCATCGAGGAAATCGGCGAGGATGCCGGCCACACCTTGCTCGCTCAGGTCTGCGTCCGGACTCATCGGTTCTTTGTGCGCGCCCATCGGCAGCGTCGGTGTGATGCAGCGGTATTCGGACAGCAGCGGGAGGACTTTGCGCCATTGCCGGCCATCCATGAGCAGGCCGTGGCCGAAGACCATGATCGGCCCGTCTCCACCGGTGTCCTCGTAGGCGATGGAACCTGACGGCAGGTTGACTGTCGGCATCGCGGTCTCCTAGATAGATCGTTCTACTCAGATCGACGATATGCTGTCACTGCACGCTGCGCAAGGAGAGACGTCATGGTGGATCGCGGCACCCGTGATCGGATACTGGAAGCCACAGCCGAGTTGTATCGACGCCAAGGAATGTCGGCCACGGGTCTAAAACAGATCTCGAGCGCAGCGCGGGCGCCGTTCGGATCGATCTACCACCACTTCCCTGGAGGCAAGGAGTCGATCACCGTCGAGGTCATTCGTTGCGAGGGCATTCGTTACGGGGAGTTCGTCGGCGGCCAATTGGCGCACACCGATCCGGCCACCGGGATACCGGAGTTGTTCGAGAACGCCGGCAGGCTCATGGAATCCCAGGATTACAGCGAGGCCTGCTCAATCGAAACCACCGCGCTGGAGGTGGCGAGCACGAACGAGCGGCTCCGGCTGGAAGCTGCTGAGGTGTTCGAAGGTTGGCTGACGGGGCTCTCGCAATGGTTCGGACAACTCGACATCAACGCGGACCAGAGCCGACGGTTGGCGGTGATGACGCTGACGGCACTCGAGGGCGCATTCGTGCTGTGCCGCACGCTGCGGTCGATTGAGCCGATTGTCGTTGCGGGACAAGGAGTTCAAGCCGCTGTTTCAGCCATGCTTGCGCAACAGAGGACGATGTGATGGGCGAGGTCTGCTGTCAGTCAACGAATCGGTAGTCGACCTCGAGTGAGCGATTTGTGCGCTCTGACCGACGAGGGCGTCGTAGACCGATCCGCCGACATTCCGAATACCTGACCGCAGGTCGCGTGGAAGGGTCAGTATGTGGCTGGGACGGTGATCGCGAAGGGATAGCGCATGCGGATTCCGACAGCTGTCCGGTGGGTCCTAGGGCTTGTCTGCGTCGGCGCTTTGGTAGTGGCGGCGGGTGTCAACGCGAACCGAACCGGCTCCGGAGCCGAAGCCCGCGCCAAGCTCACGTTGGTCGCGCCCGCGGCTGCCGGTGGCGGTTGGGATCTTGTCGCACGCGAGTCTCAGCAGGCGTTGCGGTCGAATCGCATCGCCAACAACGTTCAGGTGGTCAACGTTCCCGGTGCCGCCGGAGCGATCGGGCTCAGTCAGCTCTCTCGGCTCGGCGGCGACCCCACGACCATGATGGTGACCGGCACGGTGATGCTCGGCGGGGTCGAGCGCAACGACTCACCTGTCGCACTGTCCGATATGACACCCATCGCCCGGCTCGCCGAGGACTTCGAAGTCATTGTGGTACCGGCTGACTCGCCATACCAGACGCTCGGCGAGCTGATCGAAGCGTGGCGAGCCGACCCCGCGGCCATGCCTATCGGTGGCGGCTCGGCCGGCGGGATTGACCATATGGTCGCCGCCCAACTCGCGCGCGAAGCCGGAATCGACCCTGAGCAGATCCGATACGCCGCCTACGCCGGCGGCGGCGAACTGACCATCAACCTGCTGTCCACGGCGCCCGGCACACCCGACGTCGGGATCAGCGGATACAACGATTTCCGGGACATGCTTGTCGAGGGACGACTGCGGACGCTGATGGTCGTTGCGCCGGAACGGCTGGAGGGCCTCGACGCCCCGACCGCCGCAGAGGCCGGCTATCCGGCCGTCGACCTGGTGAATTGGCGCGGGTACGTCGCACCGGAGGGGCTGACCGACGCTGAGCAGCAGGAACTCATCGAAATTGTCGGCGAGATGGTCAAGACCGAGCACTGGCAGAGCGTCGTCGCGCGGAACCGCTGGAAGGAGACCTTCCTGACCGGGGACGACTTCGGTCGGTTCATCCGCTCGGAGGAGAAGCGGGTGAAGACCATTCTGGACGATCTGGGGCTGGCATGACGATTAGCGACCACGACACCGCCGCGTCGGAAAATCCCGCACCGACGCACAAGTTCTGGGCTGGCAAGAGCGCACTGATCATGCCCGCGCTGATGGTGGGGCTTGGGCTGGTGCTGGTGTACGGCATCTTCGACATGGAGATCGCCGACGACTCGGAACTCTTCGGGCCCAAGGCATTCCCCTGGATCACCGCAGGGTTCTGTTTCCTCATCGCGGCGTTGCTCACCCTGGTCATCCTGCGCAATCCCGAAGTGTCCGAGCCTGTGTTGGACGACCAGGGGCGGCCCGTCGCCAGTCTGTTCAGCAACTGGCGATCCACCGGAATCACGATCGGGTCGTTCGTGGCCTTCACAGTGCTGCTCCTGCCCGCCGGCTGGATCGTCGCCGGAGCCATCGTCTTCTGGGGAGTGACGGTCGGGCTGGGCAGCACCAGGTATGTCGTGAATCTGCTGATCGGCCTGGCGATTTCGTCGATCATGCAATTGATATTCGCCGGCATGCTCGGTTTGAGCCTGCCCCCCGGCGTGATGGGGATGTTCTGATGGACTCGCTGACTGGACTGATCGCGGGGTTCGGCGACGTCCTCACCCCGGTCAACCTGCTCTACGTTTTCATCGGCGCCGTTATCGGCACCGCAGTCGGGGTGCTACCCGGACTGGGGTCGGCGATGGCGGTTGCGTTGCTGCTGCCGGTCACGTTCACCCTCGACCCGTTGGCCGCGCTGGTGATGTTCGCGGGCATCTATTTCGGCGGGCTCTTCGGCGACTCGATCGCCGGAATACTGATGAACACGCCGGGAAACTCGACGGCCATCGCCGGATCGCTCGAGGGGCACCGAATGGCCAGAAAGGGCCGCGGCGCACAGGCATTGGCGACCTCGGCGATAGGCGCGTTCATCGGGGGCATGGTCGCCACGGCCCTGGTGGTGTTCTTCGCACCCGCGCTGGCGGAGTGGGCGACCAAGTTCGGTCCGGGCGAGTACTTCGCGCTGGCATTGTTCGCGTTCATCGCCACCTCGGCCGTGGTGTCCGAGTCGGTGGTCAAGGGCGCGGCGGCGTTGCTGATAGGTCTGGTGTTGGCCATGATCGGCACCGACGAGGTCAGTGGTTCTCAGCGGTTCACCTTCGGCAACGTCGCGCTCTTCGACGGCATCAGCATCGTCGTGATCACCGTCGCGATGCTCGCCGTCGGCGAGGTCATCTTCGTCGCGTCGCGTATCGGACGGCCCGACGACCGCAGCTTCACCCCGTCGACGGGGCGCCCGTTCCTGTCCATGGCCGAGTACCGGGAGGCGTTGCCGGCATGGTTGCGCGGCACCGCCGTCGGCGTGCCGTTCGGCGTCATCCCGGCCGGCGGCGCCGAGGTCCCGACGTTCCTCGCCTTCGGTGTCGAGAAGCGGTTGGACAGTCGGCGAAAGGTGCCGATGTTCGGCAAGGGCGCGATCCGTGGCGTTGCGGGCCCAGAAGCGGCCGGCAATTCCACGGCGGGTACGGCCATGGGTGCGCTGCTGGCGTTGGGGCTACCGACGTCGGCCACCGCGGCGATGCTTCTGGCCGCATTTCAGCAGTACGGCATGCAGCCGGGCCCTCTGCTGTTCGACCGCAGCGCCGACATCGTCTGGGCACTCATCGCCAGCCTGTTCATCGGGATGGTCGTATTGCTCGTGTTGAATCTGCCGTTCGCTCCGCTGTGGGCAAGGCTGCTCTCGATCCCCAAGGAGTACCTCTATGCGGGGATCGCGGTGTTCGCCTGCTTCGGTGTGTACGCCGCGAGTTCGGCGATCATCGACGTCGTTTTCATGCTGGTGCTCGGTGTGCTCGGATTCGCCATGCGTCGCTACGGAATCCCGCTTGCACCGGTGCTGATCGCGGTGATCCTCGGCCCGCTCGCCGAGTCGTCACTGCGCGCCGCGATGAACAACTCGCAGAACAATCCGCTCACGCTGGTGAGCACACCGATCACGATCACCCTGTATGCCCTGCTCGCCGTCGTCATCGGAATCAGCACGTACAACAAGCTCAGGCTGCGCAAGGAGGTGCCGGCGTCGGCCCGTAGCACCGAGGAAGTCGCCGGCTGATTGCTGAAGAACTTGGCGGGGGCCAAGGGCACTCGACGCGCAATTGACGCCCGGCGGAGTTCGTGTCTCCGGGTGCGGCACACGCGGTTAAGGACTCGCTGAATACCCCGCCCAAGCCGACATCATCGGTCGGCCGCGCCGACTTCATACCCCGCTACGCGGCCGCGACTCATCCGCGTGCTCGTCGCCACGGAAGTAGGCGCGGGTCTCGCGGTAGACCAATGGGGACAAGATGATCAGACCGACAAGGTTGGGCAGAGCCATCAGGCCGTTCATGACGTCGGAGAAGGTCCATACCGGCTTCAGGGCGATGGTGGCTCCGATGTAGATCACGATGATGAAGACGATCCGGTACGGGAACACCGCCTTTCGTCCGAACAGGTACTCCATGCACCGCTCGCCGTAGTAGGACCAGCCGAGCAGGGTCGAGAACGCGAAGAAGATCACGCTGAGCGTGACGATGATGCTGCCCCATGTTCCGGGTAGACCCTCGGCAAATGCACGTGCGGTGAAACTCGCCGCCTCATCGGGTCCGGCTTCCTTCCATACGCCCGTGACGACGATCGTCAGCGCGGTGAAGCTCACCACCACGAGCGTGTCGATGAACGTCTGGGTCATCGACACCAGTGCCTGCCGGACCGGGTGGGTGGTCTTCGCTGCGGCCGCGGCGATGCCGCCGGTACCGAGGCCCGACTCATTGGAGAAGATGCCGCGCGCGACGCCGTAGCGAATCGCGGCTGCGACGGCCGCTCCCGCGAAGCCTCCGGTGGCGGCGGTGCCGGTGAAGGCGTCGGTGAAGATGAGGCCCAAGGCCCCGGGCACTTCGCCGATGTTGAAGGCCAACACGGCGGCCGCGCCGACGATGTATATGACGATCATCACCGGGACGAAGAGGCTGGTGACTCGGCCGATGCTCTTGATGCCGCCGAGGATCACAGCGGCGGCGAGCATCACAATGATCGCGCCGGTGACTGCCGCGGACACTCCCCACTCTTCGTTGACGTTGGCCGCGACGGTGTTGGCCTGGGTCATGTTCCCGATGCCGAACGAGGCCAGTGCTCCTGCGACCGCGAAGAATCCGCCGAGGAAGATGCCCAGCGGCCCTTTGATGCCGCGCCGCAGGTAATGCATCGGGCCACCGGATTGTTCACCGGCGGCGTCGGTGCGGCGGAACCGTACACCGAGGAAGGCTTCGCTGTACTTGGTTGCCATACCGACCATGCCGGTGAACCACATCCAGAACACGGCGCCGGGGCCGCCGAGCGCGATCGCGGTCGCGACGCCGGCGATATTGCCGACACCGACGGTGGCGGCCAGCGCCGTCGACAACGCCTGGTAGTGCGAGATGTCGCCTTCGGCACCCGGATCCTTACGCCTGACGAACGCTAGCCAGAACGCCAGTCGGAACCGGCGCACCTGAATCCCGCGCAACAACACAGTCAGATAGAGGCCGGTCAGCAATAGTAGCGGGATCAATAGCCAAGGGCCCCAGATGAAGGAGCTGGCATCGCCCAGAAGGTTGTCGAGAGTCGTCATCGCACCGCCGTATCACAGAGACATCGGACGCGTGAAACCGTAGTGCACCAGCTGCGGCACGACTCAACGCGGGCGGTG
Organism: Mycolicibacterium celeriflavum; assembly: GCF_010731795.1. Lineage (NCBI taxonomy): Bacteria > Bacillati > Actinomycetota > Actinomycetes > Mycobacteriales > Mycobacteriaceae > Mycobacterium > Mycolicibacterium celeriflavum. The sequence goes on from NZ_AP022591.1 coordinate 3,233,080, forward strand.
TCGTCGAAGTGATCCGAGGTCGGCGACGGGCTTGCCGGCGCGGGCAATCGTCAACCTACAAAAGCCTTGTCTCCGTGGTCAGTACAACTAGCTCAGCCGATGGCGTCGGCCGACGGCCAGGCACGCGCCAACCGCTGGTCCGTGGTGAGTAACACCAGATCTGCAGTGTCGGCGAGTTCGACGTAGAGGGCATCAGTAAGGCGCAGGACGTCGCGGCGCCCCCAAGCTCCAGCAAGCAGCGGTGATAGATCGTGCCGAGTCACCGGGGCCTGCCGCAGCTCGTCAAGCGCGGCCTCGACCTGAACGTCGGTGAGTACGCCAGCGCGGTGCATACGCCCCAGTGCCGATAACACCTCGGCGTCAAAGTGGGCCGGCGCGTGCATCACCGTGCCGGCCAATCGTGCGCGTACCGCCGCGAACCGATCGTGCGTACGAGCAAGTAGATCCACCATGGCGCTGGCATCGATGACCACGCGCTCCGATGGCGATGTGGAGGGCGTGCTCACGTTCCGAACTCATCGCGGGCGGCATCGATCGCCTCCAGCACGTCGTCATGCCGGGCGTCTGTGCTTCTGGCCTCCAGCCCATCGAGCCAGGCGTCGGTTGCAGAATTCTCCAATTCGGCCCGGATCGCGGCCTGAGTCAGCGCCGAGACGTTCAGGCCCCGCGCCCTGGCGCACTCTGCCAAATCGTCCGGAACATATACGTTCAACCGAGCCATACACACTAATGTACACACAGTGTGGGCACGGGCTGCCGAGATCCCACGGCCCGACGGCCGGGTATTTGCTAGCCGTGCGCCCCGGTCGTGACCACGAGGCGGCCGGTGGTCGCGCGCGCTTGCATGCGCTCCAGGGCGGCCGGTAAATCTGCCCACGACACCTCGGCGCCGACGACGGTCCGGATCGTCCCGGTACGAATCATCTCGAGGATCTTGGTATGGGCTTCGAGTCCGTCCGAGCGCGCCGGCCAGTTGAAACCCAGGGTGCGACGGACGGCGAGCGGATCGGTGACGTAGACCAAACACACGCCGCACACGTCGAAATTGCCGTATGCGATCGGCCGCGGCGAGAGGTAGTCACCGTCTTCCAACGCGATGTCCTCGGCGAAGCCTGCCATCAGATGGCGTCCGTTGAGCCCCATACACCGGAACGTCTGCACGGTCACGTCACCACCCACGGCATCGAAGGCGACGTCCACGCCACGGCCGTAGGTCAACTCCATGACCTCGTCGACCCAATCGCCGCGCCGATAGTTGATGGCGTGGTCGGCGCCGAGTTCCATGCAGAAGGCCACCTTCTCGTCACTACCGGCCGTCGCGATCACCCGGGCCCCCAGCGCTTTGCCGAGAACCAAAGCGCCGGAGCCGGTTCCGCCGGCTGCAGCGTGCACCAACAAAGTCTCACCGGCCTGCAGTCGGCCCCGTTCCTTCAGCGCGAACCAGCCCAGATGGAACGGATAGTGCAGCGCCGCGCCGTCGATGTCGCTGATCCAGTCGGGCAGTTCCAGAGCGGTCGCCGCGTCGACGATTGCGTAGGAGGCATAGCCGCCGAACGCCATCACCGGAATGCCGACGATGCGGCGACCGACAAGATGCTCGGCGCCCAGGCCCGCACTTTCGACGACTCCGACCGTCTCCATACCCGGTACGAACGGTGCCTGCAGGGGCAGCGTCGAGTAGCGCCCTCGGATGATGTCGATGTCGTTGAAGTTCAAGCAGAAGGCCCGAACGGCGACGCGGATTTCATTCGGTCCGGGAGGCGGCACGTCCACCGTCTGCTGCTCGAGCACCTTGGCCGGGTCACCCAAGCTCGTGGCGACCCATGCCGTCGCGGAGATCGGTTGGGGTGTGGTTTGATTCATGGTTCCTCCAGGCTTCAATTGCTGACAAACCGGTCGCGGTAGGCGCGAAGTCGCGTATTGACATCGTCGATGTCCAACCCGAGGTCGGCGGGCTGGTAGAGCACGCCGCCATAGCGGCCGCGCGGGTGGTCGGTCCGGAACTGCGCCATTGCAGCGCGCGAGTCCGCATCGAGCGGCTGATCGGCGAGTTCGTAGATCGCCGCGATGGTGCCTTCTTCGTCGGCCATGAAGTCCTCGAACCGCACGTCGACCGATTGTTCGGCGGGCAGTGCGTCGCGGTCACGCACACAGCCGTTGAGCAGGTCCTCGGCGCGCTCGAGCCAGTAGCGAGAAATGATCCGCGGATCCGGACGAGCACAGGACATGCGCGCCGCATAGCTGACCATGGTCGCCATCGACTGCGTCACCTCGACCGGATCCCGATGCGTCACAACGAAGACGGCATCCGGAAAGGTGGAGACCAGCGCCGGGAACTGCTCGAGATACTGCGGTGACTTCAGCACCCACCGGGATCCGCCGCGCAGCCACTGCAACGCCTGCAGGCTGCGTTTCAGGTACGCATACGATGGTGCCTGGTCGTTCGCCTTGTAGTGCGCCGCGAAACTCGGCACGTGGTAAGTGGTTTCGAACAGCATGCCCGAGACGTCGTTCGCCAGGAGCTGGATCTCCTCGTGCGCATGGTCGACCGTCATGTCATGCATCCGCTTGAACTCAGGCATCGACGTGTTCACCAGTTCCAGGCCGGCCGCGCACCGCTCCCGCCGGGGTTGCGGACCGTGTTCATCCGGCGCCGGGAACGGCTCGAGGCTTTCCCAGTACGGCAGATAGCGGATCGCGGGGTCGGCGGCGATCAGGTTGTGCAGGTGCGTCGTTCCGGTGCGGGGAAGTCCGCAGATGATGATCGGCCGCTCGATTCCGATTTCCTCGATCTCCGGGTGCTCGGTGATCAACGCCGCCAACCGAAGCCGGTTGACCAGGTTGCCCACCAACTGCTCGAACACGATGGCGGTGCCGGTGTCGGAAAGCCCGGCCTCCTCGACGAGCGCGCCGCACAGCACGTCGAGGCGTTCCCGAAACCCCGGGTCACCCCAGTCGTCCAAGCCGGTGCGTTCGGTCGCCGTCGCCAGCAACACCTGCGGTGTCAGTTCCAGCGTTGCACCGTAGGCGGCCAACGCTTCTCGCATCGGCTGCGCCTCGGGCGGATACACCGGATCGGCCAGGTCCGTCAGCCTGATCGACGCCGGCCGCGTCACTCCGTCGATCACGAACAGAACTCCGCGACATCCATTACGCAACACCGTGGATGGGCGGGAGTTTCCTCCGGCAGGAACCAGCGCAGCCAGATCAGGCCCTTGGACCTACCGGCGGTCGAGACCCAGTTCGGGTGTCCCGGATCCTGATCGCTGATCACGATCCGCCACGAACCGTCGTCCTCATAGCTGACCTGGGCGCCGTTGATGGTGACCCGCTCGTGCGTGTAGTCGTAGGTGTGCAGGAAGGGGTTCCACAGGCAGAGATTCCAGAACGCACAGTCCGGCGAGGTGCCCTCGACGACCAGTGCCTGGTGCGGTTCGAGTTGGTAGGCGCCCATGGCGTATGCGGCGTCGCCGGCCGCCCACCCGTAGGTCTGGCTGGGCACCGGGAACGGCTCGTGAATCTCGTTGGGCGGCTGCACTCGAACGGGCAGCATCTTGCACTGCTCGTTGAGCCACGTCCGGGCCGCGCGCAGCCGGCGGGTCAGGTCCGCACGGTCGTCGTGCCGACGCGCCGGCGGATCGACCGCCTCGATCTTCCATACCGGGCGCCGCCCGTCCTCGGGCGCTTCCATGTAGTCGCGGGTGAGGGCGAAAACCGCGTCGGGCTCGAGTTTGAGCCACGCGCCGGCCTCGGGTGGTGTGGCGCTGAGGGTGAACTCGAAGTTGCCGTCGGCGTCGAACTCCAAGGCCCGGTCATTGATGGTGCCGACGATCCGGTCGCTGTATCGCCCGTCGTCGGGGCCGCCGTAGACCGTCATGGACAGATAAACGGCGTCGCCGCGGTTGCCGGTGACGCGATATCGGCGGTCGGGATCAATGGGCGAAAGTTGGTAGAAGGCATCGGAATTGTCGCCACCCCACTTCAGGTAAGGGCTGATGACGTCGACCAGGATGGGTTTGTCTTTGTCGCCCCAGACGTAGGCGTCCACGGCGACGCGCAACAGGCTGAAGGCCAGTCGGTAGCCGTCGAGGATGTCCGGCTCATCCAGCGGCGGATCGGCGTCGCGCACCCGCCGTTCGACGGCGCGGACCTCGTCGAGCAAGTCAGTGAATGCTGCCGAAAGGTCGTCGGCCGGTTGCACATCGGTCACGGGTTCTCCTCATTCGTGGTTCCGGCTCCCTGCATGACCAGGGAGCAGAGTCTGCCGACGACGTCGTCGCTGTCGTCGCGCTGCAGCACCTGCGCGGCGTAGAACGTGGTGCCGACCAGGAGGTCGTAGATCATCTCGACGTCGAGGTCTGGCCGGACCAGTCCCTGCTCGATGCCTGAGCGCACCAAGGCCGCGAAGTCGAGACGGGTCTGCTCATCGAGAAGTTGCTGCGTCCTGATCACGAGCGCAGGATCGCGGTGGCGGTCGGCCAGGATGCCCATGGTGGCGCTGGCTACCACGGGTTCACTCCAAAACCTGAATACGCCCTCAACGAATAGCCTTAGGTCTGAATGGAATTCACCCGAGCCCGCCAATACCTCGGCGCTGTCCGCGGGACCGAACACGGCATCGAAAACGACATGGGTCTTCGATGGCCAGCGCCGATACACCGTCGGTCGGCTGACGTCGGCTTCCCGGGCGATCGACTCGATGGTCACCTGGTCATAACCGTCGCGCGCCAACAGTCGACGCGTGGCCGCCATGATGGCCTCCTGTGTGCGCGGGTCGCGTGGACGACCGCGGACAGGTTCCGCCGTCGTCACCGACGACGCCCGGTCATTGTGAGTCGCCGCATGAGCATTATCTTTACACTACGTAACGTAAAGACGTCAATGGGTTTGGTCCCGCTGTCCGAGTTCTCCGACTGGCTGCGCAAGCGCGACGACGACGTCAAGGTGGTAGTCATGGCACAGGGTTTCTCCAGTGCACCGGGGACCGAGGGCCCGCTCGCGGAGGTGCCCGCCGCGGGGCTGCGAAAGATTTGGACTTGGGCGATCCTCATCGCGGTCGGCGGCTTCCTGTTCGGCTTCGACACCGGAGTCATCTCCGGCGCGCTGCTGTTCGTCAAGACCGACTTCGCGCTCAACGCGTTCGAGCAAGGCAGCGTCGTGAGTGTCCTTCTGTTGGGCGCGATGGCCGGCGCGCTGAGTTCGGGGCGCATCGCCGATCGGATCGGCCGCAAAAGGATCTTCGGGCTGCAGGGCGGGGTCTTCCTGCTCGGCACTGCGATCGCAGCCTTTTCGACCGGCTACTGGACACTGCTCGCCGGCCGGTTGGTGCTCGGCCTCGCGGTGGGGGCCGCCTCGGCAACCGTTCCGGTCTACCTGTCCGAAATCGCGCCGTCAGAGGTTCGGGGCCGGATGCTCACCCTCAACCAGCTGATGATCACGATCGGAATCGTGGTCGCCTATCTGGTCAACGTGGTGTTCTCCAGCGCTGCAAATTGGCGCGCGATGATCGGCTTCGGTGCGGTCCCCGCCTTGGTGATGGTGGTCGCCGCGATGTGGGTGCTGCCTGAATCGCCGCAGTGGCTGTTGACCCACGGCCGCGCCGACCAAGCCCGCCGGTTGATCGCGTCGGTCACCAACGAAGCGACCGCGGATCTATTGCTGCAGCGACGTCAACAGCGTCTGGGGCAAGCCCCCGATGAACAGGACGACGATCGGGACGCCAGCGGATGGCGTGCGCTTCTGGCCTCGCGGGTCCGTCCGGCGCTCGTGGTCGGGCTCACGCTTGCTGCCATCCAGCAGTTCGGTGGGATCAACACGATCATCTACTACGCGCCGACCATCATTTCGCAGTCGGGGCTGACCGCGTCGAACGCCATCGTCTATTCGGTGGCCATCGGCGTCATCAACCTGGTCATGACGCTCGTCGCGATTCGTCTGATCGACCGGCTGGGACGCCGCCCCCTGTTGATCGTCTCGCTGGCCGGCATGACCGTCATGCTCGCGTTGCTCGGGCTGTCGTTCGTCGCGGGAATGAGTGCCGAGCTGTCGCTGGTATTCATGGTTGTCTACATCGCCGCCTTCGCGGCGGGCTTGGGCCCGATCTTCTGGGTGCTGGTGGGCGAGCTCTTCCCACCACGGGTACGGGCATCGGGCTCGAGCGCGGCGACCGCGGTGAACTGGACGTCGAACTTCGTCGTCAGCCTCGTCTTCCTCACCGTGGTGAACGCGATCGGCCAGGGCCAGACGTTTTGGCTCTTCGGATGCATTTGCGCGTTCGGCCTGTGGTTCGTCGCGCGCTACGTACCCGAGACCAAGAACCGCGAGTACGACCAAGTCGACGGTGACCTGCAACACCGATTTGGGCGTTGACCAGAGCCACTCAGGTGGCGGTCAGGCCCAGCAGCGGCGGGACGAGATAGCGGCGCGCGAAGGCCCGCGCAGCATCGTCGTCGCCGAGTGCGATGTTCTGCGACGGAGTCAGCAAGAACGACAAGATGATCCGCACCGTCACCTCCGAGACTTCGAGCAGTTCAAGCTGCGTGCGGTCGTCGTCGGGCAGTTCCACCGACAGCTGGTAAGCGAGGAACGATGACGCCGTCTGAACGACGCCGTCGCCTTCGACGGTCAAGAACGGCAGCACGGTTTCGGGTTCGGTGGCCAGTATCCGCTGCAGCAAGGTGTGCTGGCGCAGTGTGTTGAGGGTGAAGACGAACCCCTCGACGAGCTTGTCTTCCTTCCCGGAATAGCGGGCCGCCTCGTCGCGCAGGTCGGCAAGGAACCGCTCGAGCTCGCGCAGCAGGACGGCCTCGATGATGTCGTCCTTGCTGGGGAAGTGCCGGTAGATGGTGACCCGGGCGAGTCGGGAACGCCGGGTGATGTCTTCTACGGTCGAGCGGTTGATGCCGAACAGCTCGAACTGTTTCAACGCGGCGTCGAGGATGCGTTCGCCGGTGCCCTCCACTGCCGGCGAACCGAACCGCTGCACGGCTTTCGCGAGCAAACCCGTGTGTTTCACGGCCCGCACCTCCCCCTTGAAACAAACACACTCAATATGTACCTTCGTTCTTCATGGAACGCAATGGGGCTTCCAAAGTTCCTGTCCCAACGACGGCCCGGGCAGTTGCCGTGCCGAGCCCCGCCAGCAGGGCATTGTTCGCGCTGAGCTCGGCGGTGATGCGCCCCGTCACTGCACTGCTGCCGTCCAACGCGCTCGGGGTCTGCGGACTCGATGCCATCCTGCGGATCTTCCTCGCCGCGACCTCCGCACCCCGCCGGGGACTGACGATCGCGCCGGTCGACACCGTGTTCGGCGACCGGCGCGTCCGCGGTGAGTGGGTGTGCGCTCCGGGCGTCGACCCTGACGGAGCGGCGGTGCTCTACATCCACGGCGGCGCCTTCGTCGCGTGTTCACCCCGAACCCACCGAGGCCTGATCGGCGAGCTCTCGGCGTCGTCGGGTCGCCCGGTGTTCGCCGTCGAGTACCGCAAGGCGCCGCGTCACCGCTTCCCGTGCGCAGCCGACGACGCCCTGGCCGCCTACGAATGGCTGACGTCGGCCGGGCGGGCCGTCGCGGTCGCGGGCGACTCGGCCGGTGGTCAGCTGGCGGTGGCCACGACGTTGGCCGCGCGCCGCCACGGCCTGCCGGATCCGGCGGCGGTGCTGCTGTACTCACCGGCGTTGGATCTCACCGGCGCGTTGGCTCTCGCGCTGGACGGGCGACGACGCGACGCGTTCGCGCCGGCGCGACGCGTGGCACCGACCTTCGCCCTCTACGTCGGCGACGCCGACCCGTGCGAGGAACTGCTGTCGGTGCTTGACGCCGACGTTGCCGGCTTTCCGCCGACGATGATTCACGTCGGCAGCACCGAGATGTTGCTCGACGACTCACGTCGCCTCGCACAATGCCTCCGCGACGCCGGCGTGGCCGTAGACCTGCACGTCGCGCGGGGGCAGATCCACGTCTTTCCCGCGATGTTCCGCTTTGTTCCCGAGGCACGCACCGCGATCCGGCACAGCGGCACGTTCCTCGCCGACCATCTTGCGCCCGGGGCGGCCCGAGCGCCATTTTCAGCCTGAAAAGACCACGACCGCAAGGAGTTCGCCATGGCCATGGACCTGCCCGAGATGCTGGCCAAGATCAAGGACCGTCAGTGGGCACTCGGCGACATCGACTGGGACGCCCCCGGCGCCGAACTGATCACCGACGAGCAGCGCCCGAAACTCAAGGAATTCATGTCGGATCTGGTGTGGATCGAGCAGGTTGGTGCCCGCGGGTTCGCCGCGCTTGCGCTGAAGGCGCCCGACGACACCCTTGCCGAGATCTACCGGTATTTCCACGCCGAAGAGCAGCGCCACGCCAACGCCGAACTGGCCCTGATGCGCCGGTGGGGCATGCTCTCCGAAGACGAGATCCCCGAACCGAACATCAACATCCGCCTCGCGATCGACTGGCTCGACACCTACGCCGACAAGGCATCGCTGAGCATGCTCGGCACAATCATCCCGATGCTCGAGGTTGCACTGGACGGAGCTCTACTCAAATTTCTGCTCGACGAGGTCCAGGACCCCGTGTGCCACCAAGCATTCAAGCTGATCAACGCCGACGAATCCCGGCACCTCGCAGTCGATTTCCACGCTTTGGAGTTGCTCGGCAACGCACCTGCCCGCAAGCTGCTGATCAACACCGTCGGCGCCGTGGCCAGCCCGGCCTTCCTGGTCGGCGTTCTCATCTACACCCCGTTGCTGTCGAAGATGCGTGACAACGTGGTCGCAATGGGACTCAAAGAGGAGAGCCTGTTCGCGGCCATCAAGCGGTTCTCCAACGTGGGTGACCGCAGCGAGTACACCAGCCGAAACCCCATGTACCGCATCGTGCGGGGCCACGGAAACCTGGTCGTCGAGAGCAACGTGCGGTTCCGACGGTTCGTCGCAGATCCGTTGATCGCGCTGTCGGCTCGCTATCCGAAGCGGATGCTGCGACCGGTGCCGTCCTGGATCCGCGAACTCACCCCCGAACCGGTGGCGTCATGACCGCCTCGGTGGTGATCATCGGCGCCGGGTTCGCAGGGCTCGGCGCGGCAATCCGGCTGCGCCAGAGTGGGTTCGACGACTTCGTGATTCTCGAACGTGCCAGCGCGGTGGGCGGTACCTGGCGCGACAACACCTACCCGGGTGCGGCCTGCGACATCCCGTCGCTACTGTACTCGTACTCGTTCGCCCAGAAACCGGACTGGCCGCACGGCTACTCGGGCAGCGACGACATCCTGAGCTACATCGAGTGGATGGTCGAGAAGTTCGACCTGCACCGGTTCATCCGGTTCGACACCGAAGTCACCGGTCTGTCGTTCGACGAATCGGCGGGCGTGTGGTCGATCGCCACCGCCGCCGGGCAGACCTATTCCGGCGTCTCGGTCATCATGGCGCAGGGGCCGCTGTCGAACGCGAGCCTGCCGCCGATTCGCGGTCTCGACACCTACACGGGCAAGAAGATCCACAGCGCCCGTTGGGATCACGACTACAATTTCAGCGGCAAACGGGTCGCCGTCATCGGGACCGGCGCCAGCGCGGTGCAGATCATCCCCGAGTTGGTCAAGACCGCCGCACAGGTGAAGGTGTTCCAACGCACTCCGGGCTGGGTGCTGCCGAGGCTGCAGTACCGCACTCCGGAGTGGAACAAGCGTCTCTACCGGCAGCTTCCGGTCACCCAGCGCGCGGCCCGCAAAGGCGTCTTCTGGATCCATGAGTTCATGGCGCTCGGCTTGGTGTGGCCGACGGTGATGACGCGGGCGGTGCAGGGAATCGCGAAAGTGCAGCTGCGCCTGCAGGTCAAGGACCCGTGGATGCGACGCCAGCTCACCCCGCGGTTCACCGCCGGCTGCAAACGGCTCCTGGTCACCAACGACTACTACCCCGCCCTGACCAAAGAGAACTGCAAGCTGATCACCTGGCCGATCGCGACGTTGTGTCCCAACGGCATTCGCACCTCCGACGGAATCGAGCACCACGTCGACGCGATCGTCTTCGCCACCGGCTTCGATGTATGCAAGGCGGGCACGCCGTTCCCGGTCACCGGGCTGGGCGGGCGGTCGCTCGATGACGAATGGTCTTCCGGCGCATACGCTTACAAGAGCACAAGCGTCGCCGGCTACCCGAACCTGTACCTGACCTTCGGTCCGAACTCGGGGCCGGGCCACAATTCGGCGCTGGTGTACATGGAGGCTCAGATCGAATATGCGGTGCGGGCGATCCGGACGCTGAACCGATGGGGCCTGAAGTACCTCGACGTCCGCGACGATGCGCAACGCCGCTTCAACGAACAGCTTCAGCAGAGGCTGGCGAAGACCACCTGGAATTCGGGATGCCGCAGCTGGTACCTGACCGAAGACGGCTTCAACGCCACCATGTATCCCGGCTTCGCCACCCAGTACCTCAACCAGATGTCCGACCTGCACTACCCCGACTACCGCGCTGTCCAGAAAGTGACGACATGACTGCATACCGCTCCAGCTGGCTCGACGACGACCTCGACGCGCTACGCGAACTCGCCCGCTCGTTCTGCGAGAAGGAGATCAAGCCCAACGCCGAGAGGTTCATCGATCAGCATCACGTCGACCGCGAGCTGTGGACCAAGGCCGGTGAGTTGGGTCTGCTATGCATGTCGATCCCTGAGGAATACGGCGGCGGCGGAGGCACTTTCGCTCACGAGGCGGTCCTCATGGAGGAGCAGGCACGCATCGGCGACACGTCATGGGGCCAGTCGGTGCACAGCGGGATCGTCGCGCATTACCTCAACGCGTACGGCACCGACGAGCAGAAACGGCAGTGGCTGCCGAAGATGGCCACCGGTGAAGTGGTCGCGGCGATCGCGATGACCGAGCCGGGTACCGGCTCAGATCTGCAGGCCGTCAAGACGAAAGCCATCCGCGAGGGTGAAGAGTACGTGGTCAACGGTTCGAAGACCTTCATCACCAACGGTGCTCAGGCCGATCTGATCGTCGTCGTCGCCAAGACCGACACCGCCGAAGGCGCGAGCGGTATCTCGCTGGTGCTGGTCGAGGCCGACCGGCCCGGGTTCCGGCGCGGGCGCGTGCTGGACAAGATCGGCCAGAAGGGCCAGGACACCTCCGAACTCTACTTCGAGGACGTTCGGGTTCCGACGTCGAACCTGCTCGGCACCGAAGAAGGCCAGGGTTTCGTGCAGCTCATGCTGCAACTGCCGCAGGAGCGGTTGATCATCGCAGTTGGCGCGGTCGCCGGCGTCGAGGAGGCGTTGGCGCAGACCGTGCAGTACACCAAGGACCGACACGCATTCGGCAAGCCGCTCTTCGCCTTTCAGAACACCAAGTTCAAACTCGCCGAGGTGGCCACCGAGGCGCGCATCGGACGGGTGTTCGTCGACGACTGTGTGTCACGGCATCTGCGCGGCGAACTCGACATCCCCACGGTCGCGATGGCGAAATGGTGGACCACCGAACGCTCGATGGCCGCGTTGGACGAATGCCTGCAGCTCTACGGCGGCTATGGATACATGACCGAGTACCCGATTGCGCGGGCGTGGGCCGACAACCGCGTCCAGAAGATCTACGCCGGCACCAACGAGATCATGAAGGAAATCATCGCGCGGTCCCTCTAACTCGCGATCGATTCGTTGACGTTGAGTTGCGCCCTGTCCGCGGCTGCGCGTCCGGCGCCCCAACCGGCGCCATTGGAAACCGATACGGCGCGAGCCACCGTCGACGGGAAGAGGCGGGCGGTGAGCTCATCGGCCGCGCGGCTGGTGGCCGCCAGCGCGGGAAGCAGTGCGCCGTCACGGTTGATTTCGGCGGTGACCGATGCGCTTGTGGTGTCGAGCCGCTCGCCGATGCGCTGGGCGTAGGCGACGAGAAACGATTGGCGAAACGACCTCGTCCGCGTCTGCCGGTCATTGTTGGCCACGCGCCCAGCGGCCAGCATCGCCCGATTGGCCTGCAGGAGCAGCGATGTCGCGAGCACTTCGACCAGGTTGAGGTCGGTTTCGGAGCCGACGACCGTGACGAATCCGAGTTCTTGCGCCCACACCACGCGACAACGGTTCGCTTGGCCGACCGCCTGCACGAGCGATGCCTTGGCGGCGGCGTAGGGATTGTCGATCCAGATTCGGCGCGCAGCGGCCACCGGCACCTGACCGCTGTCGTGGTGGGCCACCGCCTCTTGCAGCGAGTATCTGCTCATCAATTCTTGGGCCTTGGCCGAGAGGGCTTCCGCCTCGTCAGGGAATTCGGTGGCCTCGGCTTTGGCCAATAGCGCGCGTACCCGCTCGAGGGCCCGGCCGTCCACTTCCCCTGGTGCCGTTGGCATGTGGTGATCCTCGCCGGGCAGCGGGAGAATCTTTTCGAGGGACGGAAGTCTGCCGAGGAGGTTCAACACCGTCACGACGACGATCAGGGCCTCGACCGGTTCGACATCATTTGCCGCTGCCCATTGCCGCATCTGTGGCGCCCGCGCAGTCTGAACGATGCCGGCTGAGATGGCCGCCAGGCCGGCGCGCCATCTCGGGTGCAGGGTGGACGACGCGTAGCGCCGAGCCTCCAGGACAATCGCTTGTCGGAGGTATTCAGAGCTCGGGGCCGCGAGTCGACGCCGAGCGATCTCATACAGGTCGGATGGTGTCCAGCCGTGCTCCCAGGCGGCTCGGATGGCCTCTGTCACGGCGATGTCGGCCGCGATGTCGATGTCGGGCGCCGAGTACTCATCGTGCAGCTCGGCCGCGCGCCGTGCCACGCGGTCGGCGGGCCCCGTCGCGGCCAGGCTCAAAGCAACGACGAGCCGTTCCAGAAGCGCCGCCCGATCCGGCCTCGGGTCGGATGCCCCGCGCTCTCGTCGGGCTCCACCGCGACGCCGGTCCTTCTGCTTGGCGGCCCGCTTCTCGCGGTTGCGTCTGCTCATGCCCGGGAGTCTGGCGCACGGGTCTGACAGACCGAAGTAAGCGCGCCGAGGCTGGCCTCGCTCGTGTGGGGTGCGTCGTCAGCCCCGAGGCGTGAGGGCCGCATCGAAGAACGCCAACTCCAGCCGCATCGCCCGCCGGTAGGCCACCCGCTGGGCGGGGACGTCGTCGGCGTGTTGATCGAGCAGTCGCTCCAGCAGTGCAGCCACCTCCTCGAAGCCCGGATCCGCATAGGTCTGCACCCACTGGGCGTACGGTCCGGCGGTGTCGGCGTCCAATGTGGTCCCGACGTGCGCATAGAGCCGCATGCACGGTGTCATCGCCGCACACACCACCCCGAGACCCCCGGTTGCGGCGGTCGCCAACAGGAACTCCGTGTAGGCCAGCGTCGCCGCGGCAGGCTCGACGCCAGCCATGTCGATACCCCACGAGGCCGCATAGGACGCGTGCAATCCGAGTTCCTCACGCACCCCGGCGAGCAGATCGGCGAACGCCATCAGGGTGGCCGTGTCCGAGCTGCGGGCCAACGCCAAACCGTAGGCACGGGCGAACGATTCGAGGAAAAACGCATCCTGTGCGATATAGCCGGCGAAGAGATCGCGGTCCAGCGAGCCGTCTCCAATACCTCGCACGAACGGGTTGGCCAGCACCTCGGCCACCACGTCAGCGTTCTCCGCCCATAATTGGGTCGCCAGCGTCATGCCGCCTCACTAGCCACATCGAAATCGAGTATCTGACGGACTCTAGTCGTGGGGTTCGAACTGGTGTGAATTTGGCGGATTGGGCGGAGTCGGTTGGGGTGAACCGGCATACGGCCTATCGCTGGTTTCGTGAGGGGACGCTGCCGGTGCCCGCGGAGCGGGTAGGCCGGTTGATTCTGGTGCGTACGACACCGGTCGACGAGGACGCAGCGGGTGGCGTGGTGATTTATGCCCGGGTGTCGTCGCATGATCAGCGTGCCGATTTGGACCGGCAGGTGGGCCGGCTGACGAGGTGGGCGACCGGGCAGGATCTGACGGTTAGGCAGGTCGTTACCGAGGTTGGGCCGGGCATGAATGGCAAACGCCCGAAGTTGCGCCGCGTCTTGTCGGACCCTGATGCGAAAGTCATTGTCGTGGAGTATCGGAACCGGCTGGCGCGCTTGGGTGTGGAGCACCTGGAAGCGGTGTTGTCGGCGCAAGGCCGCCGGATCGTGGTGGCCGATCCGGGTGAAAGCAGCGACGATCTGGTGCGCGACATGATCGAGGTCCTCACCTCGATGTGTGCCCGACTGTACGGGCGGCGCGGCGCGCGAAACAGGGCGATGCGCGCGGTGACGGCCACCAAGGCCGAACCGGTGTCGGGCTGATGATCGTCGCGATGCGTACCCGCGCCCAGGCCGCGAAGGTGGCCGAGGCGACCGGTGGTGTGCAGTTGGCGGGCAAGGCGAAACCCGATGGCACACCGACAGTGTCGCGGCTGGTGCAGGTGGGATCTGATTTCGAGGCCCATCGGTCTGCGGTGGAGTCGGTATCGGTGCTGTTCGACCTGTTCGATGGGGACGCCGCCAGCTATGCCGCGACCGGATCACCGGGTAGGCACCTGTCGACGGGCTGGATGGTGACCGCGGCCAAGTTCGAGGTCGAATGGCCCGCTGATGAGGCCCGTGCCGGGTTGGTGCGTTCGCATTTCGGTGCCCGCCGCATAGCGTTCAACTGGGGCCTGGACCGGGTGAAAGCTGACCTGGACGCGAAGGCAGTTGATCCGGCACATGAGTCGGTGGGCTGGGATCTGGGATCGCTGCGCAAGGCGTGGAACCGCGCGAAGGATGAGGTGGCGCCATGGTGGGCGGACAACTCCAAGGAGTGCTACTCGGCGGGTTTGGCCGACCTGGCGCAGGCACTGAGCAATTGGAGCGCGAGTCGCAACGGCACCCGCAACGGCCGGCGGGTGGGTTTCCCACGGTTCCAATCCGCGCGCCGCGATCCGGGCCGGGTGCGGTTCAGCACCGGCGTTATGCGACTGGAGGATGACCGCCGCACGATCACGATGCCCGTCATCGGCGGGTTGCGCGCGAAAGAGAACACCCGACGGGTTCAACGCCGCGTCGCGTCGGGGCGGGCCCGGATCCTGAATATGACACTGTCGCAACGGTGGGGCCGGTTGTTCGTCTCGGTCGGCTACGCGCTACGCACCCCCGACACGGCGCGAACGCCGACCCGACCCAGCGTGCGCGCCGGCGTGGACCTGGGCGTGCGAACACTGGCCACGGTCGCCACCATCGACACAGCTACTGGTGCCCAAACGCTTGTCGAATACCAGAGTCCGGCCCCGCTGAAAGCCACCCTGGCAGCGAGGCGCCGGGCTGGTCGCCAACTTTCCCGCCGCATTGCCGGCTCCCACGGTCATCGGGCAGCGAAAGCCAAACTGGCCCGCTTGGACCGGCGGTGCGTGCATCTTCGGCGGGAAACTGCCCATCAACTCAGCACCGAGTTGGCGCTCACCTACGGGCAGGTCGTGATCGAAGATCTCGACGTGGCCGCGATGAAACGCAGCATGGGCAGACGCGCCTACCGGCGCGCCGTCTCCGATGCTGCGATGGGATTGGTCGCGCCGATGCTGGCGTATAAGACCACCCGATCCGGCAGCACCCTGATCGTGGCCGATCGCTGGTTTGCCTCCAGTCAAATCCACCACGGCTGCACCCAGCCTGATGGCACACCGTGCCGGTTGGTCGGTAAAGGGCGTATCGATAAGCACCTCAGGTGTCCCATCACAGGCGAGGTGATCGATCGGGACCGCAACGCTGCCAAAAATCTCCGTGACTGGCCGGATTCTGCCAGTTGTGGTCCAGTCGGGACCACGGCCCAATCGGTACCCGGGCCCACCACGGTGGGTACAGGCCATGGCGCGGACACCGGATCATCCGGTGCCCGCGGAGCATCCCTAAGACCCCGCCCACGCGGGGCCGGACGCAGCGAGGCCAAAACCCAAACCCCGCAAGGGGACGCCGCATGAGCGTGCAACTCAAACACACTCAACGGCAACGGTGCTTGGCAGTGGTTGGTCGAGGCGCGTGGGTCTCAGGCGGTGATGCGCATTTCGGCGCCCGGATGAGAGCTCAGTGTGATGACCACTGTCCCGCTGCCCGTCTCGAACATGGTGTTGGCGTAGCCGATGAACCCGTAATGGCCGTCGATCGTCGATACTGCGGTGATGTCGTCACTTCCTGAAGCGCCGGTGTCGAGATTCGCCCAAGCGGCGGTCACGGTGAGCGCACAGGAACCGTCGTAGATGCCGGCGTCGTAGTGGATGGCAACCCGGACACCATCCTCGACACGATCGCCGATCTGCACCGGCGCGACCTGGGCCTCGGCGCTGACGGTGCCGGCACACGTCGGGGAAGCCACAACTGGAACTCGGTCGAGTTGAGCGAAGCCCTCCGCGTTCGCTGTCGCCGCCCACAACCAGGGCGCCGTCAGCGCGACGGCGAGCGCGCCGGCAGCACGAAACAGAGGCATACCCCTGTAATCGGCGGACACGAGGAGGGTGTTAGCGCATGCCTCGGATCCCGGCGACGATGATTCTGCCGGCAGCCGCGGGTCTATCTGTTGACCGCGACCACCGACGTATCAGGAGTCTTCCCATGGGCCTCATCTACCTAGAGCTGTTCGCAACGCTCGATCTCGTCGGTCAGGCACCCGGCGGCCCCGAGGAAGACCCCGTGGCGTTTCCGTTCGGCGGATGGCAGGCGCCGCTGATGAACGAGGTCACCGGGGCCCAGATTGCTGCTGCGTATGAGGGCACAGACGCGCTGCTGGTCGGCCGACGCACGTACGACATCTTCGCCGCCCACTGGCCGTACCAGGAGGGTGAGATCGCCTCGCTGTTCAACCGCGTACCGAAGTACGTCGCCTCCCGCGGCAAGCCCGACCTCTCGTGGGCTGGCTCCACGCAGCTGGGCCTCGACCTGGGTGACGCCGTGCGTGAGGTCCGCGATCGGCACGAGAACGTGAAGGTCGTCGGCAGCCTGGACCTGGTGCAGACCCTGTTGCGTGAGAAGCTCTTCGACCGTCTCGATCTCTGGGTGCACCCGATCATGCTCGGCGTGGGGAAGAAGGTTTTCGACGGCGGCACTGTGCCCACGAACATGACGCTCCTCGAACCGCCGGCAGTCAGTCCCAAGGGGACCGTTTACTTGCGCTACGGCCTCGCCGATGGCATCCCGGCGACAGGGGACATGAGTGCGTCGGAGGCGGGCGATTCCAGGAACGAATGATGCGACCCCGGCTCTGAACCGTCGAACATGCCATCACCAGGCACAGCGCATGACAGGCTGGGGAGGTCTGAGACGAAAGGCCCCGGATGTTCGATCCGAAGACGGTCGTTGGCGAGATGACGCTTGCGGAAAAGGCCGCCCTTGTCACCGGCGCGGACATGTGGTCGACGGTTGGGGTCGATCGGTTGAATGTGCCCTCGCTGACCTTGACCGACGGACCGCACGGGGTGCGGCGGATGGCCGAAGGTGCTGCGCCGCACGACTTCTACGAGTGCGAGCCCGCGACGGCGTTCCCGACGGCAGCGGCGACCGGATCGTCGTGGGATCCGCAGCTGCTCGAGGAGATCGGCGCCGCACTCGGCGCGGAGAGCCGCGCGCTGGGAGTCGACGTCCTTCTCGGCCCGGGCGTGAACATCAAGCGGAGCCCGTTGTGCGGACGTAACTTCGAGTACTTCTCCGAAGACCCGGTGTTGTCTGGGCACCTGGGTGCGGCGTGGGTGCGGGGTCTTCAACGCTACGGTGTCGGCGCGTCGGTCAAGCACTTCGCGGCCAACAATCAAGAGACACATCGCATGCGGGTCAGCGCAGAGGTCGATGAACGGACACTTCGCGAAATCTACCTGCCGGCGTTCGCACACATCGTCCGGGAAGCGGACCCGGCCACGGTGATGGCGGCCTACAACGCCGTCAACGGTGTTCCGGCGGCACAGAACCCATGGCTGCTCACCGAGATTCTTCGCGACGATTGGCAGTTCGGCGGTGCCGTCGTGTCCGACTGGGGCGCGGTCGTCGATCCTGTTGCATCCCTGCGGGCCGGGCTTGATCTCGTGATGCCGGGGACCGGCGGCGGTGCGGCGACGACCGTACTGCAGGCCGTCGCCAGCGGAACTCTCGAGGAGTCGGTTGTCGACCGAGCCGCCGAGCGGATCCTGGCGGTCGCAGCGCGTCTGCACAACAACCGCGACACGGACGTCGAGGTGGTCGACGGCGATCGTCATCATCGACTGGCGCGCCGGGCTGCTGCCGAGTCGGCCGTTCTCCTCACCAATGACGGTTTCCTTCCGCTTGATTCGGGCCCTGGGGGGCCGGTGGCGGTCATCGGGGAGTTCGCCCGGTCCCCGCGCTACCAAGGCGGCGGAAGCTCGCACGTGCGGCCAACCCGTCTCGAATCAGCACTGACCGAATTGACGGCAATCGTCGACGGTCGGCGCGAGATCCGATTCGCGGCCGGGTTCACCCTCGACGACGAAAGCTCCGAACCGCTGCTCGCCGATGCCGTGGCGACGGCACGGGGTGCTGAGGTTGTGTTGATGTTCCTCGGCCTACCCGAGGCCGCCGAGTCGGAGGGCTTCGACCGCACGACGCTCGACCTGCCCGTCGATCAACTCCGACTGCTGGGCGCGGTGGCCGCCGTGAATTCCAACGTCGCGGTGGTCTTGAGCAACGGCGGTGTCGTGTTGACCGCCGGCGTCGAGCAGCACGCCCGTGCCGTCCTGGAGATGTGGTTGCCGGGACAAGCAGGCGGAGGTGCGACCGCCGAAATCCTGTTCGGGTTGGCGGAACCGGGCGGGCGGCTCGCCGAGACGATTCCCTTGGTATTGACCGACACCCCGGCCTACTGCAACTTCCCGGGCACCGCGCAGCGGGTGCTTTACGGCGAGCGGCACTACGTCGGCTATCGCTGGTTCGACACGACACATCGCGCGGTCGCCCACCCGTTCGGACACGGCCTGTCTTACACCACTTTCGATTACGGCGACCTTCGCGTCGACGTGCCGGATCCCGAGCGTAACGAGGCGACGGTGGCGTTCACGGTCACCAACACCGGAGGCCGGGCCGGAAGCGATGTCGCCCAGGTGTATGTCAGCGATCTGGCCGCGTCGGTCGACCGGCCGCAGCGTGAACTCAAGGCATTCGGCAAGGTGCATCTAGAGCCTGGGCAAAGTCGGCATATCGAAATCCGGTTGTCCGAACGTGATTTCGCTTTTTGGGACGAACAGCGCGCGGCCTGGACCGTCGAGCCCGGGACCTTTCGTATTGTGATCGGCGCGTCCTCACGCGACCTGCGTCTGGCGGCCGACATCGATCTCGTTGTGCCCGCTCCCGCCCTGCCCCTGACAATTGACTCGTCGGTCGGAGAGTGGATGGCCAGGCCGGCCGGACGCGAGTTGTTGCTGTGCTTGATGGCGGAAAGCAACAACGATCACGCGTCAGCCCTGCAGCAGCACCCGGAGATGCTGCCGATGGTGGCCTCGATGCCGCTGAGCCGCGTCCTGGCCCTCACCGGGCAAACGCTCTCGTCGGCCGCCACCGCGGCGCTACTCGACGCGGTGAACACAGACGTTGGGGCCTAACAGTTCTGGCGCCCAAGAAAGCAGTATCCCCATGATTCTTCTCATGCTCGCAAGCGATCCGCCCGCCTTCTTCGGCGGACTCCATCCGCTTGTGGAGCACGCGCACCACATCAATGAGATCATCGCTGGCAATTCGGTAGTACAGCGTCTGCGAACCGACCGCATACCGGCGGTAGCCCGCGCGTACCTCATCGGACGGCGCCCGATCAGCGGATTGTCCACAATTCGTTCGATCGCCCGCTGGATCTCGCGCAGGTACCTCTCGGCCTGATCGTCGCTCCAACGCTCTCGGGTGTAGTCCCAAATGTCATTCACGTCCACCTCCGGGATTGGCTCAGCCTTCCAGGACGGAGACGACTTTCTTCGCCGTTGCCTTGGCCGACCCGGGATTCTGGCCCGTCACCAGGCGTCCATCGGCGACGGTGTACGAGGCGAAGGGAAGCAGGCCCTTCTCATACTGTGCGCCGCGCTTCTTGACTTCTTCCTCGGCGTTGTAGGGCACCAGCTTGTCGACGCGGGCCAGGACCTCCTCCAACCAAGCGAAACCGGTCAGCTTGCGGCCAGCGACCAGCAGCGATCCGTCCGACAATCGGGTGTTGAGCAGACCGCAGTAGCCATGACACACCGAGGACACAACTCCGCCGCGCTCGAAGATTTCCCGTGTAATGCGTTGCAAGCCCTCACTATCGGGGAAATCAAACATCACCGCATGACCGCCGGTGAAATAGATCGCGTCGAAGTCCGCCGAGTCGATCTCATCGGGTGCGGCGGTGTCGGCCAGCAGCGCCATCTTCGCTTCGTCGGCATTCCAAGCCTTCGCAGTCTTGTCGTAGTTCGGAAACTTCAATGACCGCGGCTCCAACGGTGACAAGCCTCCCTTCGGGCTGACGATCGACTGCTCGTATCCCGCTTCGGCGAAGACGTGGTAGGCGTGCGTCAACTCCGAGAGCCACAGTCCAGTCGCCTCGGAGGGGTCCTCATAGTGCGCGACGTTGGTGACAACGTTCAAGATGCGCTTGGTCATCCTCTAAGGATCGCGCTGATCGCTGATCGACGCCAGTGTCTTCAGTCGCGGTCGTAGTGACACACGGCTTCCAACATGATCCCGAACGGATCGAGCCAGAACGTGGCGTAATACGGCGGCGGGTACTCCGGAAAGAACCGCGGTCGATGGATCACGTTGCCGCTCCGTGACAGCACGTGGCGATGTACCCGCTCCACATCGCTCCGCGTCTTCACCATGAACGCCAAGTGCTGCAGGCCGATCGTGTCGCGCGAGTACGGCGTCGGCTCTGCAGCCGGGTACAAGAACAGGTACGTCCCTGGCTTTCCGCCTGCGGGCTTATAGGCGCACTGATCACTGGCGGCGAGGAACACCTCGAAACCCAGCAACGGCAGCAGCTCGTTGTAATATGCCTGCGCGCGTGCGAGATCCGGAACATTCAGCCCAATATGCCCGAGCACGCCACGTATCCTGCCACAGCAAGCGCCAACACAAAGGTGCCCGAAGATCGCCAAACCGGGGCCAGCTTCGGCGCCGATGACTGAATCAGGCCTCGTGTCCCGGCGTCAGGCCCCGGACGTCGGCGAAGGTGATCCAGTCCTCGAGAGCATCTGGTGATTCGCCGGCCACGGGCTCGAGCAAGTGACCAACGTGATCGCCGAGATCGAAGCGACGACGTATCGCCCCGATGAACCATGCGTCGGCGTCGTCGAGAACCGGTAGCCCTTCGGGCCCGCTGTGCCATGCACAGCGATCGAATTTGTTGATCTGATCGCCGGTCTCGCTGCCGAACAACTCCGCCAACGATAGGTGCCGGCGAGCCACCACGTGGACGGCCAAGTGGGTCGCGTTCTGCGCCACTCGAAATGTGTGGTTCTTCTTGGATAGGCCGATCATGAAGCGGGCTGGGTTGATGCTGGTTTGACTGGCAAATCCGACCAGACATCCCGCTGAATCATTACCGCCACGCGTGGTGACCAAGAACATCGGGTAGTCCAACCGCCCGACTACTGCCTCGAACGCGCCGCTACCCGATTCCGACATCGCCTGCAGTATGTCTGTCCCCATATGGGTTCGGGCGCAAATCGGGCGAGCGGCGAGTCACGCAGTTTTTCGCGTCCCTGAGTGATGAAGAGCGGGCGCAGAGAAAGCAACTAGCTGGACTGCCTGCTCCGGTCGATCGCAAGCCAGAATTCATCAACAATTCGGGGTGGATCCTCTTTGGATCGCCCATGCTCTTGGCCGTCTGCGTTGAGTAGGTGAGCGTACGGGTCACCGTCCCAACGTGTTCGGGGATCGGATAGTAGGTCTTGATGAGCAGGTCGCCGGACTGATCCCAGGCGAAGGTCTCGATACTGTACGCAGATTGGACGTCGGGCTCGGTGCCGAAGAAGTTCTCACATGCCCAAGCCATTTCGTCCCCGTTGACCTGGACCGTGATCATCTCGATTCTGAGGATTGCCTGGAACATGTCGAATGCATCTGACGTGGCGGCCGCGAAGCCGTGCTTCTCCTCAGTGCCGACCGGATCGAACATTCGCACGTCACCTGGGAGATGGTGCGCCGTGAGGCGACCCACTCGTCTTTCTTGCCGGCGTTCCACAGCTCAGCATGTTTCGCGGCGTGCGCCTATCTCGCGCGCCGACTCGAAACGTTGCTCATCGTCTACTCCATCAATGTTGGTGATACCGCGTCACCATAAAATGACGGATGTAATCTTTTGTCATGCCCGTTCGGAATGCTTCGCCGACGACGCACCACGTGGTGATCGCGGTATCCGGCCGGCGGATCGAGCGCGCGGCTCTCGGCTTCCGATTCTCCGAGTTCGAACTCGACGATGTCGGTCTACGCGTCCTCCTGCCCATCACCCTGCTGTCGACCGATCTTCCATGACCACAGAGACGAGTGTTGAAATGGCCGAATTACAAGGAAAAGTCGCGATTGTCACGGGCACGAGCCGCGGTGTCGGCGTGGGGATCGCGCATGAGCTCCTTCGCGCCGGAGCAACGGTCATCGGATGCTCGCGTGCACCACTGGACGCATTGCCCGGCACCGAGACCAACCCCGGTTGGTCCGGCCGGTCCGCTCAAATGGTGTGCGATCAAGGCGATTACCGGGCCATCGACGCCTTTGTCACACAGGTCGTCGACAACTACGGGCGCGTAGACATCCTCGTCAACAACGCCGGCGGCACTGTCCCTTCCCCGTCGGTAGATGCCGTCCCTAGCTTGGTCTCGCGCATCCAGGGCGCACCGGCGAGTGACGACGACTACGAACGCAGCGTGCTGTTTCATGCCTTCGCCGTGCAGATGAACCTGATCAGTCCGATGTGGTTCGCGATCCGCGCGTACCGGCAGATGAAAACCCAAGACGGCACGGGCTGCATCATCAACATCTCCAGCGGAGCGAGCCATCCCGCCGGCTCCCCCACTCTGGTGTCTTACGGCGCGGCCAAGGCGGGCCTCAACCACATGACACGATCGCTGGCCCAGGAATGGGGCCCCACCGTACGGGTGAACTGTGTGGCGCTCGGACCCACCATCACCGAGAACTTCCAGTCATTCGTCCTGCCCAAGGATGATCCGGACGGCGCCAAATACTTCGAGCCCATTCCCCTCAAACGCGGAGGCGAGCCCGCAGAAGTGGGACGCACATGCGTGTTCCTCGCCTCCGGGGCGGCGGACTACATCAACGGCACCACCATCGAAATCGACGGCGGGATGCTCCCCGGGGTCCTGTACGACGCCGGCCTCAAGACCATCACCGACCTACTGTGAAGGAAACACCGTGAGCCGTCGCGTCATTCAATTCTCCACCGGTAACGTTGGTGTCCACGCACTGCGCACCATCATCGGGCGTCCAGACCTCGAACTCGTCGGTGTGCACGCCGCTTCGCCGGACAAGATCGGCCGAGATGCCGCAGACCTCTGCGGCCTGCCCAGCCCGACCGGAGTCGTCGCGACGTCGGACATCGAAGAACTCGTTGCGCTGCAATCCGACTGCGTGGTCTACACCTCGCAGGCCGAGACACGCCCGCATGAGGCAATGGCGGACTTGACCCGCTTCCTGAGCACCGGGACCAACGTGGTCGGGACGTCCTTTGTCTGGTTGGTCGCACCCGACTTCACCGACGCATGGTTGCGCGAACCACTGCAGCGGGCATGCGAAGAGGGCGACTCGACGCTGTACGTCAACGGCATCGATCCGGGCTTTTCCGGCGACACGCTCGTGTACGCAGCACTGACCCTCGCCGGCCGGGCCACCGCCATCACCGTCCAGGAAATCTGCGAATACGGCAGTTACGACGACGCCGAATTCACCGGTGTCAGCTTTGGTTTCGGCACCGATCCCGAGCACGAGCCCATCCTCTTCGCGCCGGGAGTGCTCGCGTCGATGTGGGGAGCGCAGGTGCGCAGCCTGGCCCGCGACATCGGCGTGACGCTCGACGAGGTGCGCGAGCGGCACGAGAAGTGGGTGACGCCGGAACCGATCTCCACGACCATGATGGACGTCTCCCCCGGCCAGGTAGCCGCAGTTCGATTCGGTGTGGAAGGCATCCGCGACGGCGAGGTCATCATCACGATGGAGCACATCAACAGACTCACCCCCGCCGACGCACCGGACTGGGCCTACCCGCCGGACGGCAGACCGGGCGTGCACCGCGTCACCGTCGCCGGCGATCCCGGCATCCGAATCGACACCCATGTCGGTGGATCCGGCGTCGACCACAACATCGGGGGTGTAGTCGCCACCGCGGCGCGGGCCGTGAACGCCGTCGAGGCAGTGTGTCGGGCGCCCGCCGGCATCCTCGCCGCACACGACCTACGACCCCTCGACCATCTACGCGGCACCATGTGGTGACATGGGTCGCATAGCAGGGCCGCCAGGGCCCCGGCGGCCGCCGAGCGGTAACCAGGAACGCGCCGAACGCAGCCGCCGAGCCGTCATCGACGAAACCGTGCGCTACATCCTCGACGAAGGTTTCGTAGCTCCCAGCGTGCGACGTATCACCGAACGCGCCGGTCTCACTTGGGGAGTGGTGCAGTACCACTTCGGAGACCTCGGCGGCCTCCTGATGGCCGTGGTCGACCAGGGACTCGCCGAACTCACCGAAGCGCTCGAAGGTCTGCGCGAGCAGACCGCGAGCCTGGCCATCGATCGCCGAACCCAGGTCGTCGTCGACGCGATGTGGCAGGCGTTCTCCAGCCCGACATCAATGGCCGCGCTCGAAATCCTCATCTCCACCCGCGCAGCGCGCGGCAGTAAGGTCAACGCTCAATTGTCGGACACCATGCGCCAATTCACCGAACTCGGCAGGCATCTAGGCGAAGACCTGGACGCACCGCAGGCCATGGAGATCGGCAACCTCATCTGGGCGACGCTGCGGGGAATCGTGCTCGCGCAAATGGTGTCACCACAACCGATCGACACCAGCAGAGACCGCAAGGCGCTCATTGATGTGCTGAACACCTACATCCGAGCACAGGGCCGCGGCGTCGGCAGTTGAGTTCTGCGGTACGCAGGCGTGTCTACGCGCGCGGTTTCCTGGATGTCGAGATCGGCGCTGATGAGGCCGTCGGCCTGGTCCGCGGCGAAGCGTTTGGCCGAGATCATCACTCTCGCACGGCTTCGCGACACGGCACTCGCCCGGCGTGGCTACACCCTTAACAGGAGTCTCATTGTTAACATCCTGCCGTGGAAGGCCCGCCGGAGACATCGAGCCTTCGGCGACCCGTTTCCCGGCGCGACGCATTGCGCTACGCCGCCACTGCGTCGGCGCTGGCCGGGTTGGGTGCGGCATCGGCGAGTGCCGGCAGTCCCACCGCAGCAGCCGCCGCTCCAACTCTCATCGACTACGCCATGCGCCAGATTCCCGCCCAAGCCATCCGAGCCGCCGGCCACTCCGGGGTGATCAACTACGTATCGACCTCGCGGCCCGGCTCGTCCTTCGGCGCCAAGCCGATCACTCTTCCCTACGCCAAATCCCTGACCGCCGCCGGTTTGGTCATCGTCAGCAATTACCAATACGGAAAGCCGGGGGGAACAGCACCGTCGGACTTCACGCGGGGGTACGCCGGCGGCGTCGCCGACGCGCGCACCGCCTGGAGTCTGCACACCGCGGCCGGTGGTGGTCGGAGTGCACCGATTTTCTTCAGCGTCGACGACGATATCGACCGCACTACGTGGAACGACGTTGCGCTGCAGTGGTTTCGGGGAATCAACTCGGTGCTCGGCGTGCAGCGCACCGGTATTTACGGAGGGATCAATCCCTGCCAGTGGGCCGCGGCCGATGGTGTCATCGGGCGGTCACAATCGCCCGGCCACGTCTGGGCGTGGCAGACCCGGTCCTGGTCTCGCGGTCAGATCTACCCCGCGGCGGTTCTGTACCAGCGCATCATCGACACCGCGTCGAATCCGGGACCGATCGTCGGCGGCATCCGCGTCGACGTCAACGACGTCCTGGCCAGCGATTGCGGCCAGTGGAATCTACATCCGTAGGGCCAGGGCGGCGGCAATGGCGCGGCACAGCGTCGTCGAAGCAACAGGGTCCCGGGGCGTCTCGGTTAGCGGCGTGGTGTCGTGGTGATGTGCACGTGGTCGTAGTGCCCGTAACCCGACCCTGCCGGACCGCTGGGCGTGTAGTACGTCCCGCGCCAAATCACATCCTGTAGCCCGAATTGGGCCGCATTGGCCATCGCGAACGCGAGAATCTGGTCTCCGAGCGCGATGCCCTCGGGGCTGTCAGGGTTGGGAATCATGATGTCGATCGCCAGGCCGTTCGGGTGCCACGGCTTCGAGTCCGGCCGGACACCGTCGATGTCGGCAATCTGGGGGAACCGTTGGCTGACGGCGCGGGCAGCCAGGATGGTGTTGGGCTGTAGCCCGGCCTCATGCGCGACTCCGACGGGCAACGCCTCCGGGATGCCCACGGCAGCGGCGGGTGGAGGTTGGCCGGGCATCGCGTTGAGTAGGGGGCCGGCCGGAGCGGGCGCAGCCTGCGGTGGCGGCGGTGCGTTGTCGACCGCCGCCTGCTGAGCGGGTGTCAACGCCGCGTACTGAGCCTCCGCGGCGGCAATCTGACGCAGCAGCTCGTTCAGTTTCGACTGCAGGTCTGCGCGCACGGCGGCAGACCGCTCGGCCGCTGCGCGGGCGTCAGCTGCCGATGTCTCTGAGGCCTTCGCGGCGGCGGCCGCGCGCTCGCGGGCTACTCGAAAGGCCTTCAACTGATCGGCGGTTACAGCGGCTACCGCCTGCTGGAGAGACAGCTGGTCGATCAGCTGTTGCGGGGAGCTTGCGGTCAGCAACGCCGCCCCCTGGCCGGTGCGTCCACTCACGTACGTCATCGCCGCCACCCGGTTGGCCGCGGCTTGGCGGGGAGCGAGCTGGGCGTTCGCGGCGTCGAGAGCTGCCAGGTCTGCGCGGTGCCGGTCTTCGGCCGCGGTCTGGGCGGCCAGTTTTGCGTTGGCGTCACGCTGCGCGACGGTGACGGCTTCGCGACTCTGCAGCGCCTGCCGGGACAACTGGTCGAGCCTGGCCAGTGCGTCGGCAGCGGGATCCGCGTTGACGTCGGCCACCAGCGAGGTAGCCAGCATCAGGACCGCGGCGGCAAACCCGCCCACTGTTCGCCGAAGAGAGTGGCGCAATGCGATCCGTCGGATTGTCGCGATCCTTCGCTGCAGGGATAAATCTTGGTCAGCCGCACATGTGACTCGGAAAGGTTACGAACTAGCGTCGCCGATGTCTACTCGTCCTTTGTCTCGGTAGTCGGGGGTTTTCGGCAGACGAGCCGGTGTCGGCGATCCGCTTGCATGCCACATACCGACTCGATCGAGTGCGCCCCGGCTACAACCGTCACTTTCTTCGTCACGTGGGTACCCGAATCGTGCGGGGCGGTGCCCGGAAGAGGAGTGCAGGCCGCGCTGGCCGCGAATTGAATGGCAGGAGAATGCGATGGCAGCGAACGTCACCCACAAGTTGATCGAGCCCCACCTGGTGTCCGGTGACATGACACCGGGCGAGGAGATCGCCATCCGCATCGACCAGACGCTGACGCAGGACGCCACGGGCACATTGGTGATGCAGGAACTGGAGGCGCTGCACCTGGACCGCGCACGGACCGAGGTCAGTGTGCAGTACGTCGACCACAACCTGTTGCAGACGGACGAGAAGAACGCCGAGGATCACGAGTATCTGCGCACCGCGGCAGAGCATTTCGGCCTGTGGTTCTCCAAACCGGGCAACGGGGTGTCACACCCGACGCACATGCAGCGCTTCGGCGCACCCGGCAAGACCATGGTCGGCTCGGACTCGCACACTCCGGCCGCGGGCTCACTCGGCATGCTCGCGATCGGGGTCGGCGGGCTCGAGGTCGCGATCGCAATTGCGGGCAAGCCGCTGCACATACGGATGCCAGAGGTATGGGGTGTCCACCTGGAAGGTGCACTGCCGCCATGGTGCTCAGCCAAGGACATCATTCTGGAGATGCTGCGCCGCCACGACGTCAAGGGCGGCGTGAATCGCATCATCGAGTATCACGGACCCGGACTGGCCTGCCTTACAGCGATGGACCGCCACGTCATCGCGAACATGGGCGCCGAACTAGGTGCCACTTCCACGGTATTCCCGAGCGACGACGCGGTGCGGGACTTTCTGCGCGCCGAGGGACGCGGGGACGACTGGTGCGAACTGGTGCCCGACGATGGAGCGGGGTACGACATCGAGGAGACCATCGATCTGTCGGAGATCGAACCGTTGATTGCCAAGCCGTCGTCGCCGGGCAACGTGGTGCCGGTGCGCGAGGTCGCCGGCGAACCAATCGCACAGGTCGTGATCGGATCCAGCGCCAACCCGGGGCTGCGCGACTTCGCGATCGCCGCAGCGATCGTCGAGGGACGCCAGACGTCTCCGCACGTGAGCTTCGATGTCAACCCGACGTCGCGCGAGATTTTCACGGACCTGACGAGGATGGGCGCGACGACGTCGCTGATCATTGGCGGCGCCCGGATCCACCAGGCCGGCTGCATGGGCTGCATCGGCATGGGCCAGGCGCCCGCGACGGGACAGAATTCGTTGCGGACGATGCCGCGCAACTTCCCCGGGCGGTCGGGGACCAAGGAGGACAAGGTCTGGCTGTGCTCGCCCGAGACAGCCGCGGTCTCGGCGCTGACCGGTGTGATCACCGATCCACGTCAGTGGGCGACGGACAATGGCGTCGACTACCCGGCCCTGAACCTGCCAGAGCGGCACAGTGTGAACATCGACATGCTGGTGCCTCCCCTCGAACCCGACGAGGCGCGACGGATCACTCCGGTCAAGGGCCCCAACATCTCCCGTTTACCCGATCCCGAACCACTGCTCGATGCATTCGAGGCGCCCGTGCTGCTCAAAGTCGGCGACAACGTGTCCACGGACGAGATCTCACCGGCAGGCGCGCGCGCTCTACCCTATCGGTCGAACATCCCCAAGCTGGCTCAGTTCAGTTTCACCCAGATCGACGAGTCGTACCCCGAGCGTGCCCTGCAAGCGCGCGAAACCGGGCACATCGTGGTCGGCGGCGAGAACTACGGCCAAGGGTCGTCCCGCGAGCATGCGGCAATCGCGTTGCGCCACCTCGGGCTGCGCGTGGTCGTCGCGAAGTCGTTCGCCCGGATCCATTGGCAGAACCTCGCCAACTTCGGGGTACTCGCATTGGAATTCATCGACGACAGCGACTACGACGACGTGGATCAAGCTGACACGCTGGCCTTGAGCAACCTCCACGACGCCCTGGACACCACGGAGCCGATCACCATTGAGAACACGACGAAGAAGACGTCGTTCCAAGTGCGGCACCGACTGTCGCCACGGCAGGCCGAATACGTGCTGGCGGGCGGGCTCATTGCCCAGTTGACACGCGAGGACGCAAATGGGGCTGCTCCGGCCGACGCACCGCCGGCCTGAGAGCACCTGCCCAGACTGAAGGCAATCACCGTCGAACCATGTCTCATCCGCTACCGGTCGGACAGACCGCCGGCCAAAGCCAACAGCTGCGGCGGCCAATACGCACGGTCGCTGGCCGCGCGCTGTCCCGACCACACCTCCCACATCGCTCTGGCCGGCGCCGTCGCAGATACCGTACGCTTCGCAACCTGTTTCGAGTGTGGACGCATCGACTTTGCTGATTGTGTTTATTGCGCGTAGGAGGGGGCATGCGTTCACCATGAGCCACGCCCCAAGCTCCTCGTCGGACGATGGCTACTTGCAACAACACCTGACGGAACGCCTGAAGTGCTTGAGGCCAAGTTCCCGAGACAACCGGTGCCCGGTCGCACCGGCCGTTAGCTGACCCTGCTTCCAGAAGCCAACCATGCAGGCCGAGAACTCGGAGCACACGCGTTGAACGTCCAAAAAGGTTTCCTTCTATTAGCCACTTGCCTAGCCGCGACACTCCTATTCGCGGCGAATGCACCGGCGGTGCCACGGCCGACGATCCCTGGAGCCGATGCCGCCATCGCCAAGGCCGAAAGCCTCCTCGGGACAGACCAATTCGGGCCGTACGGATGTGAGGCTCTGGTGGCCCACGCATTCGGTGTGCCGCAAGATCGATACGGTTGGGACGGCGCTTCTGAGACCATGTACCAATCGCTCCTCGAGCAAGGGGAGATCCACACTGACATGAACCCCCCGCGTGGGGCACTTGTCTTCAGCAGAGGGCCTTTCGGTCCCCATATCGACATCGCCCGCGGGGATGGAACCTACGTATCCGGCGGCGTTCAGGGGTTATCACCGGGATACGGCGACGGGAGCAACATCCAAATTCTGCCCAGCCCCAATGTGGCCCGCGACTGGACCTACCGAGGCTGGAGTCTGGGCTACCCGAAGTAGGTCCGGGTCGACATAACGTCAGCGACCTGGAGAGATTGGAGACAGTCCCGGGCCAGGAAGTGTCGATTGAAGACGGCGCCAACGCCGACGCCCCCGCTCTCTATTGCTTGGCCATGTTCGCGAAGCGACTCAAATGCAGTTGATGCGCAACGGTTATCGTCTTGGTCGGGCCGTTGCGGTGTTTCGCGAGGATCAGATCCGCCTCGCCGCCCCGCGGATCGTCACGTTCGAACGCATCCGGCCGGTGAAGAAGAATAACGACGTCGCTATCCTGTTCTATCGCACCGGATTCGCGTAGATCAGCTAACATTGGCTTCTTGTCGGTGCGCTGCTCTGGGCCACGGTTCAGCTGACTCATCGCAACCACGGGGACTTCGAGTTCCTTCGCCAAAAGCTTGAGCTGCCTTGAGAATTCGGACACCTCCTGCTGACGTGACTCCACCTTCTTACCAGAAGTCATCAGCTGCAAGTAGTCGATGACGATCAACCTTAGGTCTGCCTTCTGTTTGAGCCGGCGCGCCTTTGCGCGTATTTCCATCATCATCAGGTTCGGCGAATCGTCGATATACAAAGGCGCTTCGCTGATCTCGCTCATCCGGCGCGCGAGCCTGGTCCAGTCGTCATCGCTCATCCTGCCCGCGCGCATGTCGGCGAGCTTGATCTTCGCCTCGGCCGACAGTAGGCGCATCACGATCTCGGACTTGCTCATCTCCAGGCTGAAAATGACGCTCGACATCCGGTGCTTGATCGAGCACGACCGTAAAAAATCCAATCCCAGAGTCGATTTGCCCATACCAGGCCTCGCCGCGATGACGATCATCTGACCCGGATGCAGACCGTTGGTGACCTCATCGAGTTCGACGAATCCAGTCGGCACACCCCGGGCGAGTCCGCCCTGAGAGGCGATCGCGTCGATCTCGTCCATCGTCGGCTGCAGCAGCTGCTCCAGTGGCACGAAGTCCTCCGAGGTGCGGCCTTCGGTCACGTCGTAGATCTCGGCCTGTGCGCGGTCGACGATCTCGGTGACGTCGGCGCCCTCCGCGCCGGCATACCCGTACTGCACCACCCGGGTGCCCGCCTCCACCAGCCGGCGCAGCAACGCCTTCTCCGCCACGATGCCTGCGTAGAAGCCGGCATTCGCGGCCGTCGGAACCGTCGAGATCAACGTGTGCAAGTACGGCGCCCCACCAATGCGGCGCAGCAGCCCACGCCGGTCCAACTCTGCGGCCACCGTCACCGCGTCGGCCGGTTCGCCGCGGCCGTACAGGTCGAGGATCGCGTCGTAGACGTTCTGGTGCGCGGGACGGTAGAAGTCACCCGGACGCAACTTCTCGAGCACGTCGGCGATGGCGTCCTTGCTCAGCAGCATCCCGCCGAGAACCGCCTGCTCGGCCGCCTGATCTTGCGGGGGTTGGCGCCCGAAGTCCTCACTGGGCGGCGCGGTGTCCATGCCGGGGTGGCCTGCGCTATGGCCCAGGTCGTCCACGACAGCCACGAAGCGTCTCACCCCCTATATTCACTATCGAACGTACATTCGATACCCGCTCATCGCGACTGTAAGCCAGACCGCCGACAATCCGCTTCCGCGGCCTCGGATCTGTCCCGCCGACGGCTTACGCTAGACGTTGCTGGCGGGGGCGCAACCCGCCCTTGTTCATAGACCTGTGGATGGCGTGTGGATAGTGCTGGACAGCCATGTTGAGCCCTTGGGGAGAACCTGTTAATCAACCACTTCGCTCACTGCGTCTGTGCAGATAGCCGCACCATAAACCGCTTGGGATGCTGTGGATGAGAATTGCTTCGGCGTGTCGGCCGGGGTTGCCAAGTCGGGCGTGTTGTATTACGGCCCGGGGCCAGCCAGGTGAACAGCAGGTTAGCTTCGCTGGGACCGAACCCGCCCGGAGAGTTCGCCAGCGCGCACAGCAACGGCCGGGTGAAGATCGATCATGGCTTCACCCGGCCGTATCTGACGCTGTTACTACTTTCCGGCGACGACTTCCAGCGGTACCGAGGCGGCGATCTCGGGATGCAGCCGCACCGCGACCGGATGGGTTCCCGTCGTCTTGATGTGCGCCTTGGGCAACTGGACGGTGCGCTTGTCGAGATTCGGACCGCCGGCGTTCTTGATCGCCGCGACCACGTCGGCCGTCGTCACCGAGCCGAACAGCTTGCCGCTGTCGGCAGCCGCCTTGACGGGCAGCTGCACCGGACCCAGGTTCTCGATCGCGGTCTTCAGCTCGACGGCATGCTCGCGGCCCTGGACGGCCTTCTGCTCGCGCGCCCGGCGGATCTCCTCGGCCTGGCGCTCCGAACCGCGCGACGCCATGACGGCCAGTCCGCGCGGCACCAGATAGTTGCGGCCGTAGCCGTCCTTGACCTCGACGATGTCGCCCTGCACACCCAGGTGCTCGACGTCGGCGGTGAGAATCAGTTTCATCGTCTGTTCCTCCCTATCGCGTCGACGAGCTGAACGGCAGCAGCGCAACCTCGCGCGCGTTCTTCACGGCGATCGCGATGTCACGCTGGTGCTGCACGCAGTTGCCGGTGACGCGGCGGGCGCGAATCTTGCCACGCTCGCTGATGTAGGTGCGCAGCAGCGCGGTGTCCTTGTAATCGATGGGCTGCCCCTTCTTGGAGCAGAACACGCACTTGCGGGTCTTGACCGGCTTCTCGGGAGCCGGCCGACGCTTGGCGGCCTTGGCCATGTGTCTATCTCTTTCTTACTTCTTCAATCGGATCAGTTGTGGGTCAGAAGGGTGGCTCGTCGTCGGCTCCGGAGAACGAGCCCGACGCCGGGGCGCTGCCCCACGGGTCGTCCTTCGGCTGCTCGGCGGGACGCGAAGCGCCACCGCCACCGCCACCGAATCCGCCGCCGCCACCGCCGCTGCGGCTGGCCTTGTTCACCTTCGCGGTGGCGTACCGCAGCGACGGGCCGATCTCGTCGACTTCGAGCTCGACCACGGTGCGCTTCTCGCCCTCGCGGGTTTCGAACGAGCGCTGCTTGAGCCGGCCCTGCACGATCACCCGCGAACCACGGGTCAGGCTCTCGGCCACGTTCTCGGCGGCCTCGCGCCAGATGTTGCAGCGCAGGAACAGCGCTTCGCCGTCCTTCCACTCCCCGCTCTGGCGGTCGTAGATGCGCGGTGTCGACGCCACGGTGAAATTGGCGACTGCCGCACCCGATGGCGTGAAACGCAGTTCCGGATCGGCGGTCAGGTTTCCGACGACGGTGATGATGGTGTCACCAGCCACGATGTCCTCCTGGGTTGGCGGTGTAGCTCAGGCGAGCGGTCGCAGGCGAGCCTACGGAAGCACTCCGACGCGTACAGCCTGTTCTTCGGGACTAGTGCTTGTCTGTCCGCATGACCTTGGTCCGCAGCACGGACTCGTTCAAGTTGAGCTGACGGTCCAGCTCGGTCACTGTCGCGGGCTCGGCCTTGACGTCGACGACGGCGTAGATGCCCTCGGCGTGCTTGGCGATCTCGTACGCCAGCCGCCGGCGGCCCCAGATGTCGACCTTGTCGACGCTGCCGCCGTCCTTGCGGATGACGTTGAGGAATGTTTCCAGCGACGGCGCCACGGTGCGCTCGTCAAGGGTGGGGTCGAGGATGACCATGATTTCGTATGGACGCATGAAGACCTCATCACCTCCTACGGTCTTGTCGGCCACGGTCGATCCGTGGCAGGAGGGTCGCCTGCGTCGGCAACCGGCCCAGGCTACAGGAAACCGCGCTGATCTGCGAAATCGCGCTGTTCGGCGGCAACCCCTCTACCTCGAAACTGCAGCCAGATCGTGTTCTTCGGCGGATTCGCGATCTGTGCGCAGTCTCGACGCATCCGGCCGCAGCCAGTCGGGCAACCAGCGCGGCGGCGCGTCCGGCGCCTGATCGAACACTCCACCCGCCGGGTCGTCGACCGTCCCGCGCATTCTCACCAGGTCCTGTTCCGGACGGTAGATCTGGCGGATCACCAACGCGCACAGCCCAATCACAGCGATGTCGCGCAGCAGCACGGTGATCGTGAACGGCTGCTCCGGCAGGCCCCGGTTCGCCTCCCCGTAGAGGTAAAGCATCCGCGGCACCCACACCAGCGCGTCGATCGTCATCCACGCCAACAAGAGTCGACGGTGCGGCAGCGCCAGCACCGCCAACGGCACCAGCCACAGCGAGAACTGGGGACTCCACACCTTGTTGGTCAACAGGAACGCCGCGACAACCAGGAACGCCACCTGTGCCACGCGGGGCCGCCGCTTGGCGGTCAACGCGATGTAAGCGATTGCGATGCAACACGATACGAACAGGATCGCGGACACCGTGTTGGTCACCGTCGGCGGCTGCCAGAAGCCGAGATCGGGATCGAAACCGCGCCAGCCGGTGAACGACTTGATGACGTTGTAGATCGAGTCCATGTCGTCGCCGCGACGGGTGTTGAGCCGGAAGAACTCCGACCATCCCCTCGGGAACAACACCATGATCGGCAGGTTCACCACCAGCCAGGCCAGCACGGCGCCCGCGGCGGTCTTGCCGACCTCCCGCAGCTTGCCGGTGCGCACCGCCAACACCGCCAGCGGCGCCAACAGCAGCAGCGGATACAGCTTGGCCGCCACCCCGAGCCCGATCAGCGCGCCGGCCAGCACCGGTTTTCGCCGGGCCCAGGCGAGTAGCGCCCCGGTCGCGAAAGCTACTGCCAGCGCGTCGAAATTCGTGAAGATCTGGAAGATCACCAACGGTGACGCCGCCACCAACGCGGCGTCCCAGACCCTTCGCGGCCCGGCCAACCGCGACGTCGCCCACACCGTGATCAGCCACGCCAACGCCAGCCCGAACGCCGCGATGTTGAAGAACATCACCACCTCGGCAATGACCGGCACCGCCGACAGCTTCGTCAGCGCGGTGTAGGTCTTGGCCAGCGACATCGACAGGTACTGGTACATCCCCGTCAGCACCGGATACTCCATATACCGCACCGCAATGTTGCCGTCGTACTGGATTCGCGGCGCTCCAGTGGCGTCCTTCTCCACCCAACTCGACTTGTACGGGAACTTGCCGAGATTGAGCAGTTCGGCGGTGTAGAGCGGAACCGTGTCGGAGTAGCACAGCTGGTAGTACGCCCGCTGGTTGTCCCAGTTGCCCACCCGTTGATCGGCGGTGCCGGTGCCGGTGGTCTGCAGGCATGCGGCCTTCGTCGCGTACCCGAGCGCCAGGAACACCAGCGCGATGACCAGCATCACCCGCAGCGGGGTGAGGAACCGCTGCCGACCGATCAGCGCGTGCCTGCCGACCGGCCCGCCGATCACCTCGGACAGCGCGGAGCCGATCGCGTCGGTGCGGCTCGGCAGGTCGCGGTCGTCGAGGCTCCTGAGGTCGCGCGCCGGTGTGCCGGGCGACACCGTCGACGGTTCGCCTGTTTCCTCGCCCCCCACCTCGGTCACGGAGGCGGCAGGGGGGCGCCTGGCGCTACGGGTGCTCCGACCGGTCCCGGTGGCGGCACCCCCGGCGGCGCAGGCACGGGCGCGCCGACCGGTCCGGGCGCGGGCGCGGGCGGTGGCGGCGGGCCGACGGGCACCGTCGTCGGCGGGCCCCACGGAATGGTGATGCCCGGCGCGACTTCGATGGTCGGCTGGATGACGGTCTGCGACGGTGTTGTCGGGGGCGTCGTCGGGGCGGCCGTCGTCGACGGCGGGGCCGGTGCCTGCGGAACCCCGGCGTAGCCGCCGATCTCCTCAGGCTCGGGGAACTCCTCGACGTCGGTGCCCTCCAGCGCGCCGTCCATCGTGGCTTTCCAGATGTCAGAGGGCAGACCGGAACCGTAGATCGGCGCACCCCACTTGTTCTCCAGCGGCTTGGTGCCCTCGGTGGTGCCCACCCACACGGCGGTCGACAGCGACGGGGTGTAGCCGACCATCCACGCGTCGCGGTTGGCGTCGGTGTCCCCGAGCTGGTTGGTGCCCGTCTTGGCCGCCGACGGCCGCCCGCCTGCAAGCGCATGACCGTTGGAGTAGGCGGCGATCGGCTGCATCGCGCTGGTGACGTTGTCGGCCACCTTCTTGTCGATGCGCTGCTCGCCCGAGTTGTCCTGCTGCGACGCGTCGAACAGCACCTCGCCCTCGGAGTTGACGACCTTCTGCACGAAGTGCGGTTTGTGGTACACGCCCGAGGCCGCCAGCGTCGCGTACGCCGACGCCATGTCGATCACCCGAGACTGGTACTGGCCCAACACGATTCCGTTGTTCGGCGGACCGCCTTTGCCGTCCTCGGACAGCGTGTGTTCCACCCCGGGGAAGCTCTCGGCGATGCCGGCCTGATGGGCGGCCTCGGCGACGTCTTCGGGCCCGTTCTTGAGCTTCAGCATGAGGCGGTAGTAGCTGGTGTTGAGCGAGCGCTTCAGCGCCTCGGCGATGTTGCAGGTGCCGCAGCCGCCGCCCTCGACGTTGGTGATCTTGATTCCGTTGACCTCCAACGGCGAACTGTCGACCTGGGTGCCCAGCCCCATGCCCTGCTGCAGCGCGGCGACCAACGCGAACACCTTGAACGCCGATCCGGTCGGCAGGCCGGCCTGGGCGAAGTCGAAGCCGTTGGCGTCCGTGCCGCCGTAGTAGGCCTTCACCCCGCCGGTGCGCGGATCGATCGACACGATCGCGGTGCGCATGTCGGGATCCTGGCCGTCGAGGTACTCCGTCGCCGCCTCTACCGCGGAGGCCTGCGCGTCCGGGTCGATCGTCGTGGTGATCTGCAGGCCCTCGGTGTTCAGCGTCTGCTCGTTGATGTCGAACAGCTCGAGTAGTTCCTTCTGCACCTGCCGCTCGATCAGGCCGTTGGGCCCGGTGGTCTGGTTCTGCGAGCGCGCCAGGTCGGGCGGCACGGTCGGCGGGAACACCTGCGCGGCGCGCTCCTGCGGAGAGAGCGCACCAATTTCGACCATGCCGTCGAGCACCCAGTTCCAGCGCGTGGTGGCGCCCTCGAGGTTGACCGCGGGGTCGAGTCCGGACGGCCGCTGGATCAGCGCGGCCAGAAGGGCGCCTTCGGCGACGTTGAGTTGTTCGACCGGCTTGTCGAAGTACGCCTTCGACGCTGCGGCGATGCCGTAGGAGCCGCGGCCGAAGTAGATGATGTTCAAATACGACTGCAGCACCTGGTCTTTGGACCATTCGCCGGACATCTTCGTCGAGATGACCAACTCCTTGGCCTTGCGGATGAGCCCGCCGATACCCGAGCGCTCCGAACCGACGAGCGCGTTCTTGACGTACTGCTGGGTGATCGTCGACCCGCCCTGCAAGTCTTCACCGGCGAGGTTGTTCTTGATCGCGCGAGCAAAACCGGTGAACGAGAACCCCGGGTTCGAGTAGAAGTTGCGGTCTTCGGCAGCCATCACCGCGTTGCGCACCTGCACCGGGATCTGGTCGATGTTGACGTCGACGCGGTTGCCTTCGGGCGGAACGATTTTCGCCAACTCGCTGCCGTCGCTGGCCAGAATCGTCGACACCTGGTTGGTGCGGATGTCGCCGGGCTCGGGCACGTCGACGATCAGGTAGGCCATCGCGAACGTGATGAGCGGCAGCACGATGAACACGGCCGCGCCCGCGAGCAGCCCCCGGCGCACCCACTTCCAGTTGATCTGCTTGGGCATGTTGCGCCGCGGACCCGACGGACCCCCCGGCGGTCCCCCACCGCCGCGCGGTCTGCGCGGCGGCGGGGGCGGAGGCGGAGGCGGCGGTTTGGGCGCCGGCGTGCCGTCCAGCGCCGCCTTGACGACGTCGACCGGGTCGCGCAGGTGTGGTGGTCGCGCCTCGCGAACCGGTGGCAGCACCGCGGTGTGCCGATCGTCGGGCGGCGCCGACCGCCGCGGTCCCTTCGCCGGACCGCCAGCAGGGCGCTGCTGTGGAGGTGGCGCGTTCACACCATCAGCCCCGCGTCCGGAACGGACATCGTTGGCTGACCGGTCGTGGCGCCCTTCGCTATTCACTGGCCGTGCGCGCACGCTCGCGCGCGGTCCGAGTGCTGCGTGATCCCCGAGAACCTCCGGTTGGCGGGACCTCGCCCAGCACGTACGACTTGACCAGGTGATTCCAGCTGCAGGTGCGGCATACCTCCACCACGTGTACCGAGAACTCGTCGTATCGGGATGCCAGCAGGACCAACTCCTCGGCGGTTCGCGCGGAACCCGACACCGGGCCCAGATGGTCACCGAATACCCACGACACCAGGGTGAGCTGTTCCTTGCGGCAGATCGGACATGTCACCGAACTGGGCTTGCCGTGGAACTTGGCGGCGCGCAGCAAATAGGGATTGGCGTCGCAGACCTCTGAGACGCCGGTGCGCCCCGAATAGACCTCGGCCAGCAGGGACCGTCGCCGAAGCGCGTAGTCCACCACCTGTCGCTGCAATCGCACGAGGACCAGAGTACGTCGGCGATCGGACTGCCGGAGCGTGACGGCACGGTCCGGCGCATCTCTAAGGTGTTTGATCACCGACATTCGGGCCGGCAATCGGCCGCCGTCCGTGACCTCAGGAGAACTGCATGCTGGACGGGCGCGACTTCGCCCTCGAGGGTGTATCGGCCGTTGACGGCATCAGCCGCTTCACGCGTGAGCTTCCCGAGCGCTGGTGCTTCGACGGCCGCGCGTTCGGCGGCTACACATCGGCGCTCGCGCTGGCCG
Source organism: Mycolicibacterium celeriflavum (assembly GCF_010731795.1). NCBI lineage: Bacteria > Bacillati > Actinomycetota > Actinomycetes > Mycobacteriales > Mycobacteriaceae > Mycobacterium > Mycolicibacterium celeriflavum. The sequence continues at coordinate 3,272,137 of NZ_AP022591.1, forward strand.
CGATGTTCGCGCACAGCGGCCGCCCGGCGGCGGCGTCGCTGTCGGTGACCTTCGTCGACGCCGGCGCACCGGGCCCGCTTGAACTCGACGTCCGCAGCATCCGCGGCGGTCGTACGGCCGCGGCCGTCGAGGCGACCGTCCGCCAGCGCGGCCGCACGATTTTGATCGCGAACAGCTGGTTCGCCGACGGCTGGCTCGGCCCGCCGTCGGTAGACGCGGCGGTCCCGTTCGAGCGCTACGGCACCGCGGCGTCGCCGCTACCGGATCCGTCGGCGGGGTCGTCGCTGGACTGGATCGGCGCCGAGTACCCGCCGCTGCGGTTCGCCCAGCGCCGCGGCGTGGACTACCCGGAAAGCCTCACCCACTTCGCGGACCGGCGGCCGGAGGTGGCGTTGTGGGTCAGCACCGGTCCCGCCGACGCGCTCGACCCCCTCGAGCATCCGCAGATCGCCGACGTGCTGCACGCCGACGCCCACCTCTTCGACGCGCCAGGCAAGGTCTGCGGCTTCGTGGACGCGTGGCTGCTGAGCCTGGATCTCAGCCTGGTGTGGCAGCCGGGCGCGCACCTGGTGCCCTCGACCGCGTGGCGGTTGCTGGAGTCGCGCGGTTCGGTCGCCAACGGAGGCGTCTCGGCGTACGGCTCGCTGCGCGGCTCCGACGGGTCGCTGCTGGCCGTGCTGACTTCGCAGGGCCTCATCCGGTGATGATCCGCTGATCTTTGCTTCTACGATCATCGACGTCGCAGCGAGCTGGTCTGGGCGACAGACACCGGGAACGCGCGCGAAAGACAGCGACCGCAACGACACCTGCCAGATCCTCGACAGCGCGCTGAGCGAGGGCCAGCTGTCGATGACCGAGCACGGCGAGCGGGTCAAGGCCGCGACCACCGCCATGACACTCGGCGAACTCCAGGCCCTGGTGGCCGACCTTCAGACCGGCAACGCGCCGGTTCAACTTCCGACGCTGAAGAAGCCCCGCGCGCTATCGGTCGCCGGCGCCGGCTGGGGCCTGCGCATCGCCGTGGCCGGCGTGCTCGTGGCGCCCGGCATCGCGATCGGCTGGGGTCTGTACGGCAACACCCCGTCGCCGCTGAACTTCACCTCCGACCCGGGCGCCAAGTCAGACGGCATCACGCCGGTGGTGCTCACGCCGCCCAAGCAGTTGCACTCGCTCGGCGGGCTCACGGGGCTTCTGGAGCAGATGAAACAACGCTTCGGCGACACCAGCGGCTACCGCCTCGTCGTCTATCCGGACTACGCGTCGCTGACCCGGCCGGACCCGAACGAGGACCGTCGCGAACTGAACTACAGCTACCGCGGCGGCTGGGACGATCCGACCTCGAGCTCGAAGACCAGTGACGCCGTCGAGGTCGATCTGAGCAAGTTCGACGCCAAGGCCGTCGTCGGTGTCTTGCGGGGAGCCCCCGAGACACTGGGCATCAAGCCGGAGGACGTCGACAGCACCTACCTGAGCATCGACCCGGCCGACGACCCGACGACACCGGGCGCGCTGTCGGTCGACGTCTACGTGTCCAGCGACTTCGGCAGCGGCTATATCGAGCTGGCCGGCGACGGCACGGTCAAGCAGGTCCGGTACCCCGGCTGACGCCCGAGCGTTCGCGCTACGGTAACCCGATGTTCGCGCCGAATATATCGGCGCGATACTATGGTGCGAGGTGTCGAACCGCCGTAACGGACAAGCTGCGATTTCTTAAGGGGGTGTCCTCGGTGCTGGAATTGGCCATCTTGGGACTCCTGCTGGAATCGCCGATGCACGGCTACGAACTTCGCAAGAGATTGACCGGGTTGCTCGGCGCCTTCCGCGCGTTTTCGTACGGCTCGCTGTACCCGGCGCTGCGGCGTATGCAGACCGACGGGCTCATCGTCGAGGATGCGGCGCCGGACGGCACCCCGAAGATGCGCCGGGCGCGACGCGTCTACCAGCTCACCGAAAAAGGCAAGCAGCGCTTCGCCGAGCTGGTGGCCGACACCGGCCCACAGAACTTCTCCGACGACGGTTTCGGCGTCCATCTCGCCTTCTTCAACCGCACCCCGGCCGAGGCCCGGATGCGGATCCTGGAGGGGCGTCGTCGTCAGGTAGAGGAACGCCGTGAGGGTCTGCGTGAAGCCGTCGCGCGGGCTAGCAGCTCAATCGACCGGTACACCCGACAGCTCCATCAGCTCGGGTTGGAGTCCAGCGAGCGCGAAGTGAAATGGCTCAACGAGTTGATAGCGGCGGAACGTCTGAGCCAGGGGCGCTCGGACAACGCAGTGCAGCCCTAGGCAAAACCGAACCAGTACGGAAGAGGAGAGAAGTCGTCATGGCATCAAACGGAGAGGTGCGGGTCGCGATTGTCGGCGTGGGCAACTGCGCGTCGTCGCTCGTACAGGGCGTGCAGTACTACCAGGACGCCGATGAGACGGCCACTGTGCCCGGTCTGATGCATGTGCGTCTCGGCCCGTACCACGTGCGCGACGTCAAGTTCGTCGCCGCGTTCGACGTCGACGCCAAGAAGGTCGGCTTCGACCTGTCCGAGGCGATCTTCGCTTCCGAGAACAACACGATCAAGATCGCCGACGTGCCGCCCACGAACGTGACGGTGCAGCGCGGCCCGACGCTCGATGGCATCGGCAAGTACTACGCCGACACCATCGAGGTCTCCGACTCCGATCCGGTCGACGTGGTCAAGGCGCTCAAGGACGCCGAGGTCGACGTGCTGGTGTCCTACCTGCCGGTCGGCAGCGAGGAGGCCGACAAGTTCTATGCGCAGTGCGCGATCGACGCCGGCGTGGCGTTCGTCAACGCGCTCCCCGTCTTCATCGCCTCGGACCCCGAGTGGGCCAAGAAGTTCGCCGATGCCGGGGTGCCGATCGTCGGCGACGACATCAAGAGCCAGATCGGCGCGACGATCACCCACCGCGTGATGGCCAAGCTGTTCGAAGACCGGGGCGTGCAACTCGACCGAACGATGCAGCTCAACGTCGGCGGCAACATGGACTTCCTCAACATGCTCGAGCGTTCGCGGCTGGAGTCGAAGAAGATCTCCAAGACCCAGGCCGTCACGTCCAACCTGCAGCGCGAGTTCAACACCAAGGACGTGCACATCGGCCCGTCCGATCACGTCGGCTGGCTCGACGACCGCAAGTGGGCCTACGTGCGGCTGGAGGGCCGCGCGTTCGGCGATGTGCCGCTGAACCTGGAATACAAGCTCGAGGTGTGGGATTCGCCGAACTCGGCCGGCGTCATCATCGACGCGGTGCGCGCGGCGAAGATCGCCAAGGACCGCGGCATCGGCGGACCTGTCGAGGCGGCGTCGGCCTACCTGATGAAGAGCCCGCCCAAGCAGTTGCCCGACGATGTGGCTCGCGCGCAGCTCGAGACGTTTATCGAGGGCTGATTCTCCGCCGCGACTTGTGGAGTCCTGGCGGCGCTGAGCGCCGCTGCGGCTCCACAAATGCGTTTTGTAGGGTTCGTTCGTGACCGAGATCTCGCCTGACGACGAACTGGCCGCGCTCGACGAGTTCATCTTCCTCGACGAGAACGCGCGCCAGGCCGGTGTCGATGAGGTGCCGCCGGCCAAGCGCATCGACGCCGGGCCGATCAGCGCGCTGAAGTTCGGCGACGGTGCCCCGCGGGTCGTGTTCCTGCACGGCGGCGGTCAGAACGCGCACACCTGGGACACGGTGATCGTCGGCCTCGGCGAGCCGGCGCTGGCCGTCGATCTGCCCGGCCACGGCCGCTCGGCATGGCGGGAGGACGGCGACTACGGCCCCAAGCGTAATGCGGTGGCGATCGAACCCGTGATCCGCTCGCTCGCCCCGGACGCGGCACTTGTCGTGGGCATGTCACTCGGTGGCCTGACCGCGTTGCGGCTTGCGGTGGCGGCACCCGACCTGGTGCGCCGGCTGGTGCTCGTCGACGTGACACCGTCGGCGCCGGAGCGGCACACCGAGATGACCGAGGCGCAGAAGGGCACCGTGGCGCTGGTGCAAGGCGACCGCGTCTTCCCGTCGTTCGAGGCGATGTTGGAGAAGACGGTCGCCGCGGCACCGCATCGGGACCGGGAGTCGTTGCGCCGCGGGGTTTTTCACAATGCGAAGCGACTCGAGGACGGCACCTGGACCTGGCGCTACGACTCCATCAGCAAGGGCGAAGGCTTCGAAGGCTTGTGGGACGACGTGCCGCGGCTGACGGTGCCGACGACGTTGGTGCGCGGCGCGAACTCGTTCTTCGTCAACGACGACGACGCCGCCGAGTTCGCCCGGACCGCACCGGGTTTCAAGGGAGTCCAGATCGTCGAGGACTCCGGGCACTCGGTGCAAAGCGACCAACCCGGCAAGCTGATCGAGATCCTGCGGGATGTGCTCGCGCGCGGCGATTAGCGGGTTGATTACTCGCATCACGTGCATGCGATCAACCCGCTAAGGCCAAAGGACCGCGTCTCTAGCCCGCGCCGGGCGTCGAGACCGACGCAATGGCTGATTCGCGGCCCACTTTCCAGCCATTTCGTCGGTTTCGCGGTGGGTCATGGGTAAGTACGCTCGCGTGGGTGAGCTTCCCCATTCGCATCGGCGTGCAACTGCAGCCGCAACACTCCCCGAAGTACAGCCACATCCGCGACGCGGTCCGACGCTGTGAGGACATCGGTGTCGACGTCGCGTTCAACTGGGACCACTTCTTCCCGCTCTACGGCGATCCCGACGGCGCGCACTACGAATGCTGGACGATGCTGGGCGCCTGGGCCGAGCAGACGTCGCGCATCGAGATCGGCGCGCTGGTGACATGTAACTCGTACCGCAATCCCGAGCTCCTCGCCGACATGGCGCGCACGGTCGACCACATCAGCGACGGGCGGCTGATCCTCGGCATCGGCTCAGGATGGAAGCAGAAGGACTACGACGAGTACGGCTACGAGTTCGGCACCGCGGGCAGCAGGCTCGACGACCTCGCCGCGGCGATGCCGCGCATCACGTCGCGGCTGGCCAAGCTGAATCCGCAGCCCACCCGCGACATCCCGGTCCTGATCGGCGGCGGAGGTGAGAAGAAGACGCTGCGACTGGTCGCCGAGTACGGAGACATCTGGCACAGCTTCTCCGACAGCGCCGAGTATCCGCGCAAGGCCGACGTTCTGGCCGGCCACTGCGCCGACGTCGGTCGCGACCCGGCGGCGATCGAACGGTCGGCCGGTGTGTCGGGAAAGAGTGTGGACGCGTTGCTCGCCGAGGCCGACGCGCTGGCCGACCTCGGCGTCACGATGCTGACCGTCGGCGTCAACGGACCCGACTACGAGTTGTCCGACGCCGAGGCGCTCTGCCGGTGGCGTGACCGTCGTCAAAACGAAGGCGGCTGAAGCGGCGTAACGGCCAACGGCACGACGGGCAGCGTGAGAGACTGTCGCCGCACCGCGCAGGCGAGGAGCGATCCCACCCATGCCCAAGAAGTACGGGGTCAAGGAAAAAGACCTTGTGGTCGCGCATGTCGTCAACTTGGTCCTGACCGGCAAGCTCCGCTCCGGTGATCGGATCGACCGCAACGAGATCGCGCACGAACTCGGGCTGTCGCGCGTGCCGATCCAGGAAGCCGTCGTGCAGCTGGAACACGACGGCATCCTGTCCACCCGGTATCACCGCGGCGCATTCGTCGAACGTTTCGACGAGGACTTCATCCGCGAACACCACGAGCTGCACGGCTTTTTGACCGGCATGGCCTCCGCCCGCGCCGCGGCAGAACCGGATCCACGCATCGTCGACCGACTGACCATGTTGACCGAACTGCTGCGCAGCACCCGCGAGTCCCGCGCCTTCCACGATGCGGCCTGGCAGTACCGCAGCGTGATCACCGACGCGTATGCCGGTCCGCGGTTGGCAGCGCTGATCAGGTCGGTGCAAGCCTTCATCCCGCGCCAGTTCTGGGTCGCGTACCTGAGCAACCACGACGAGATGCTGCCGTACTACGAGAACGAGACCGCCGCGATCGGCCGCGGCGACGAGGCGGCCGCGCGCGGCGCGTGCGTCGACCGCACCGAGTTGATGGGTCGGATCATGCTCGCCGAACTGGTCCGCCGCGGGGTGTTGCGCGCGGCAGGTGCCTCACCGGTTGCGTTCTGATCGAGCCCAACACGGTGCGGGCGCGCTGCTGACGGATACGTTGCTGAGGTGACCCCGTTCGTGCGGCTCTGCAGGACTTCAGTGGTGGCGCTGACCGCGGTGTTGGTGACCGGTGTCGGCCTGGCCGGGCCGGCACACGCCGACGTCGACCAGTGCGCACCGCCCGGCATCGAGAGCGCCAGCGCGCTGCCGACCAACCTCGCCGCGGCGGCGACGGGCCCCGACGAGGACCGGCACACCACCGCCGGCGTCGAACCGCTGTCGGCGGTGAATGTCGGCGCATTGGGCCTGAGCCAGCCGGGCACGCTGACCGTCGGCACACTGTCGGATGCGCCGCCGAGCATCTGCATCAACTCGGCCGGTCAGTTCACCGGCTTCGACAACGAAGTGCTGCGCGCGGTCGCTGACAAACTGGGCCTGCAGATCACCTTCGTCGGCACCGAGTTCTCGGGGCTGCTGGCACAGGTCGCGGCGCACCGCTTCGACGTGGGGTCGTCGTCGATCACCACCACCGAGGCGCGGCGGCGCACGGTCGGATTCACGAATGGCTATGACTTCGGCTACTTTTCGCTCGTCGTGCCGACCGGGTCGCCGATCACCGGATTCGGCGAACTGGCGGAGGGCCAGCGCATCGGCGTGGTGCAGGGCACGGTGCAGGAGTCCTACGTCATCGAGACGCTGCACCTGCAGCCGGTCATATACCCGGACTACAACACCGTCTACGCCAGCCTGAAGACACGGCAGATCGACGCGTGGGTGGCGCCGTCGCAGCAGGCGTCGGGCACCGTGCAGCCCGGCGACCCGGCGCAGATCATCGAGAACACGTTCAGCTTGGACAATTTCGTCGCGTGGGCGGTGGCCAAGGAGAACCAGCCCCTCATCGACGCGTTGAACTCCGGTCTGGACGCGGTGATCGCCGACGGCACCTGGGCGCGGCTGTACTCCGACTGGGTGCCGCGTGCACTGCCGCCCGGCTGGAAGCCCGGCTCGAAGGCGGCACCCACGCCTCAGTTGCCGGACTTCAACGCGATCGCCGCCGAGAACCAAAGTGTGCCCGCGGCGCCGGCAGCGCCGAAATCGACTCTGGCGCAGTTGAAGGATGCGTTCCTGGACTGGGACCTCTACCGGCAGGCGATTCCGAATCTGGTCAAGACCGGCCTGCCGAACACGCTGATCCTGACCGTCAGCGCCGCGGCGATCGGCTTGGTGCTGGGGATGATCCTCGCGGTCGCGGGCATCTCGCGGCACCGCTGGCTGCGCTGGCCGGCCCGGGTGTACACCGACATCTTCCGCGGCCTGCCCGAGGTGGTGATCATTCTGCTGATCGGCCTGGGTCTGGGTCCGGTCGTGGGTGGGCTGACGGGCAACAACCCCTATCCGCTGGGCATCGCCGCATTGGGTTTGATGGCCGCGGCGTATGTCGGAGAGATCTTCCGGTCCGGCATCCAGAGCGTCGAACCGGGTCAGTTGGAAGCCTCACGCGCGCTGGGCTTTTCGTATACCACGTCGATGCGGTTGGTAGTGGTTCCGCAGGGCGTACGGCGGGTGCTCCCCGCGCTGATGAACCAGTTCATCTCGCTGCTCAAGGCGTCGTCGCTGGTGTACTTCCTTGGCCTGGTGGCCGATCAGCGGGAGCTGTTCCAGGTGGGCCGCGACCTCAACGCCCAGACCGGCAACCTGTCCCCGCTGGTGGCCGCGGGATTCTTCTACCTGATGCTGACCGTGCCGCTGACGCATCTGGTCAACTACATCGACAACCGGTTGCGGCGCGGCCGTCGGCCGACCGAGGAGGATCCGCTGGAGTTGTCCACGTCCCAGGAGATGATCTGATGGCCTTCGATCCGGTGTCGTTGAACGCCAGGGATATTCATCTCTCGTTCGGCCCCAACCCGGTGCTGCGCGGCGTCGACATCGACGTGCCCGCGGGCAGCACCACGGCGGTGATCGGGCCGTCGGGGTCGGGCAAGTCCACGTTGTTGCGGACGCTGAACCGGCTGTATGAGCCCGACCGCGGCGACATCCTGCTCGATGGTCGCTCGGTGCTCGCCGACAACCCCGACCAGTTGCGTCAGCGCATCGGGATGGTGTTCCAGAACTTCAACCTCTTTCCGCATCGCAGTGTGCTGGACAACGTGACGCTGGCGCCGCGCAAGCTCAAACGGCTCAGCGCCGACGAGGCCCGCGAGCTGGGGATGGCGCACCTGGACCGGGTCGGGCTGCGCAACAAGGCCGAGGTGCGGCCGACGACGCTGTCGGGCGGGCAGCAGCAGCGGGTGGCGATAGCAAGGGCGTTGGCGATGGCGCCGCAGGTGATGTTCTTCGACGAGGCCACCTCGGCGCTCGATCCCGAGCTCGTGAAAGGCATCCTCGCGCTGATCGCCGACCTCGGCGCAGACGGCATGACGATGGTGGTGGTCACCCACGAGATGGGCTTCGCGCGGTCGACGTCGGACGCCGTCGTCTTCATGGACCACGGCAAGGTGGTGGAGGCCGGGCCGCCGGAGCAGGTCTTCGACGCCGCCGAAACTGACCGGCTGCAGCGGTTCCTCTCCCAAGTGCTCTGAACTTACGTGCCCGTCACGCATCGTGGCAGCGTCGGACAGGTTAGACTGCCGAAATTATGGCGGAAGTCGTAGAACCGCAGGTCGCGGAGCTGTCGGGAGAGCTGCAGCGGGTGCTGTCACGAGTTTTCTCCGTGCTGCGTCGCAGTGACACTCGCCGTAACGACGCCCAAGACCTGACGCTGGCCCAGCTGTCGATCCTGTTGACGCTGCTCGAACAGGGGCCGATGCGGATGACCGACCTGGCCACCCACGAGCGCGTGCGCACCCCGACGACGACCGTCGCGATCCGTCGGCTGGAGAAGTTGGGCCTGGTCAAACGCTCCCGCGACCCGTCTGACCTGCGAGCGGTGCTGGTCGACATCACGCCGGAAGGCCGCGCGCAACACCAGGAGGCGCTCGAAGTTCGGCGCGCTTATCTGGCCAACCTGCTGGCCAAGCTGAGCCCGGAAGACCTCGAGACCCTGACCAAGGCGATCGCCCCGCTCGAGCGGCTGGCCGAGTAGCCGCTCAGCCCAGCCAGTCCAGCACCGCGGCCGCGGTCCACGACTGCTGCATGCTGCCCAGCGGCTCGCCGGTGAACGGTTCGTAGTACTCGGCGAACGCCCCGTCGCTGGCTTGGCGCAGACCTTCCTGGCGCAGGAGTCGGGCGCGCTCGGCCCAGCCGCGGCGTGCGAAGCACCAGGAGAACAGCCACGTCATCACCGGCCAGACCGGGCCGCGCCAGTACTCCCGCGGGCGGAAGTCGCGCGACACCGGCGACGTGGACGGGATGCCGGCGTACCTCAGGTCGGGATGACCGCAGAACCGCGGCCCCTCCAGCAGCTTCACCAGCGTCCGTTCCTTGTCGTGCGGCAAGCCGCCGCACAGCAGCGGAGCGAACTGCGCGACCGTCTCCGTGGCGACCCACTCGTCAGCGCGGACGTCGTAATCCCTTGCCGCGCCAGTTCGTTCGTCGGTCGCGTCGATGACACCGCGGCGGAATCGCTCGGCCCAGCCGTAGAGCTCGCGGACGTCGGAGTCGGGACGGCCGTAGTCCTCGCCGATCTCGGCGAGCACATCGCATGCGACCGAGAAGATCGCCGAGACGAACACGTCCTCGACCGCGAAGCTCATCACCTTCGGCAGCAACTCGTCGTCGTAGCGGGCCGACTTCATCTCCTCGAGCAGCCACAGGTAACGGTCGTACTCCAGGTCGGTCGGGCGCTGGGTGGCGTCGGTGACGATCGTGTTGTCTTCGCGCTGGTACTCCGGCACGCTGCCCGGAATCACGTTGGCGTAGGCGCTGTCCCAGCGCGGTGAGTTGTCCATACCGGACTCCCAGCCGTGGTACAGCGTGACCCGGCCATGCATCTGGGGGTCGCGCGCGTCGGCGAGCCAGCGGTGCCAGTTCACCAGGTCGTCCCATCGGCGATCGAGGAACGCCTCGGCGACCGCGCGGGCGGATCGGCCGCGGGTCCTGGCGTGATCGAAGATGCGCTGGACCGCGATCGCGTGCACCGGCGGCTGAGTGATGCCGGAGGTGTGCCGGTTGCGGGGCGCGTGCACGGCGAGCGCCGAGGTGGCCCAGCGCGCCGGCCCCGGGAAGTAGCCGTCGACGCCGTTGGCGAACACGATGTGCGGGATCATCCCGTTGGTCCACTGCGCTGAGAGCAGGGTGTCGAGTTCGACGACGGCGCGCTCGACGCTCAACGGGGCCAGTCCGATCGCCACGAACGCCGCGTCCCAGCTCCACATATGCGGGTACAACAGCGGTGCGGCGGTGGTCATGATGCCCAGGTCGTTACCCCGCAGCAGGTATGCGGCGCGGGCTGCGAGTTGGGTCGGGGCAAAGCTGTGGTCGGGGGGCATCGGTTCCATGATGCGACGTCTGGCCGCGAAGCGCAGGTCGGTAGGGTTTCGACATGCCGACCGCGATGATCACGGGCGCCTCGCGAGGGCTCGGCGCGGCGATCGCGACGGCGCTCGCCGATAGCCACACACTGTTTCTGGCGGGACGGCCGTCGGCGGCGCTCGATGCGGTGGCCGGGCAGTTCGGGGCGACGACGTGGCCGATCGATCTGGCAGACGTTTCCGGTATCGAGGCCGTGGTGGAGCCGATCGTCGGGCTGGATGTGTTGGTGCACAACGCCGGGGCGGCGTTTCCGGCTCGGGTGGCCGAGTCGACCGTCGACGAGTGGCGCGCCACCATGGAGGTCAATGTCATTGGCGCCGTTGCGCTTACACTCGCGCTGCTGCCGGCGCTGCGTGCCGCCCACGGGCATGTGGTGTTCGTGAACTCCGGGGCGGGCATCAACGCGTCGCCGGGTTTGGCGTCGTATTCGGCGAGCAAGGCCGCGTTGCGGTCGTTCGCGGACTCGCTGCGCAACGACGAGCCCTCGCTGCGGGTGACGTCGGTGCATCCCGGTCGGATCGCCACGGAGATGCAGGAGGGTCTGGTCGCGTACGAGGGCGGCTCCTATGACCCGTCGCGGTTTCTGAGCCCGCAGAGTGTGGCGCGTGTCGTCGCCGATGCGGTGCACTCACCGCCGGACGCGCACGTGCACGAGGTCATCGTCCGCCCCCGTAAGTAGTGATTTGGGTGTCGTTGGTCGCGGTTGGCGCTACCGGCTACACCGAAATCGCTGACCGGATGACCGCGATCACGCGTTCGGGGTACACCGTCAAGTCGAGCCAGGTGAATCGCAACACCTGCCAGCCCAGCAACGTGATGTTGTTCTGTCGCACCCGGTCCTGATGAAACTCGTCAGAGCCGACGTGGAAAGCGAGGCCGTCGGTTTCGATGGCGACCTTGGGCCCGGGAAATCCGACATCGACTTTGTACCCGCCGACGCGATAGTTCGCCTTCCAACCCGTGATGCCGGCTTCCCGCAACAGCTTGATGAGCAGCCGTTCGGCCGCCGATTGTGCGCCGTCCGACGTCGCTTGTAAGAGGATTCGCGCTGCCGGTGAGCCGTAGCGGCCCTTGTTTCGGAGCTGGGCCCGCCACAACTCCCGCAGCTCGATGTCCTGTTGAAGAGCCCGATCCATGATCTTGACGCCGTCGCGCGTCCGAACTGCCGCCTCGATGACCGTCAGAGGGAATGCGGTGACTCGAAGGCCGACACGCTCGACGACGTCTTCGGGTGGCAGGTCTCGTCGGCGTAGCCGCGCGCCCTCACGGGTCCGGCCGCTGCCGTTGCGAGGCATCGTGACCTCGACAGTGTCTGGTGCGAACCTAGTGAGACCGTGCCACCAGGCGGCTGCCAATCCACTCCCGACGGCGTGCTCGCCGAAGCTCCATACGGCGACGCGCATGCGTGCGGCATCGGTGAACGGTCTGTCATCGACGAAGTAGACGCCGCGGGCACATTGTCGCCAAGCGCCCGATCGCACGCGTCTATTGACCGCATGCTTGCTCATTCCCAACTCGCGCGCATGTTCAAGGGTCAGCACGCCATCGTGCCGACGGAGATAGTCACCTAGCACCTAATGATGGACGCGACGAGCCGTCGATCGGTTCCATCGTCGGTGATTTCGGTGTCGACAGTCGCGATCAGCGCGACCAACTACACCGAAATCACCGGTTAAACGACGATGTTGACCAGGCGGCCGGCCACCACAATGACCTTTTTCGGTGTGGCACCGTCGATGAACGCCTGCACCTTCTCGTCGGCCAGCGCGGCCGCCTCCAGCGCGTCGGCATCCGCGTCGGCCGCGACCGTCACCCGGCCGCGCACCTTTCCATTGACCTGGACCGGATACTCGACGGTGTCCTCGACGAGATACTGCGGGTCGGCCACCGGGAACGGGCCGTGCGCCAGCGACAAGTCGTGGCCCAACCGCCGCCACAACTCCTCGGCCAGATGCGGGGCCAGCGGCGCCACCATCAGCACCAGCGGCTCGAGCGCCGCGCGCGCCGTCACCCCCTGCTTGGTCAAGTGGTTGGTGTACTCGATGAGCTTGGCCGCCGCGGTGTTGTTGCGCAGGTTCATGTAATCGTCCGAGACTCCGGCGATGGTGCGGTGCAACAACTTCAGCGTCTCTTCGTCGATCGCCTCATGCTCCGAGACGCGCTTTGCGCCGGTGCTCTCGTCGACCACCAACCGCCACACCCGCTGCAGGAACCGGTACGCGCCGACGACGTCCTTGGTCGCCCATGGCCGCGACGCCTCCAATGGGCCCATCGACATCTCGTACACCCGCAACGTGTCGGCACCGTAGTTGTCGCAGATCTCGTCGGGTGACACCGAGTTCTTCAGGCTCTTGCCGATCTTGCCGAACTCCTGGAAGACCTCGGTCTCGCCGTCCGGTCCCGGCCAGTAGAACTTTCCTTCGCGCTCAACGACTTCCGCCGCCGGAACGTACGCCCCGCGCTCGTCGGTGTAGGCGAACGCCTGGATGTAGCCCTGGTTCACCAGCCGGCGGAAAGGCTCGCGCGAACTGACGTGCCCGAGGTCGTAGAGCACCTTGTGCCAGAACCTGACATACAGCAGGTGCAGCACCGCGTGCTCGACACCGCCGACGTACAGGTCGACGCCACCGGGGTCGTCGGCGCCGTGTTCGGCGGGCCGCGGACCCATCCAGTAGGCCTCATTCTCCTTGGCGCACAGCTCTTCCTGGTTATGCGGGTCGGTATAGCGCAGCTCGTACCAGGAACTGGCGGCCCATTGCGGCATGACGTTGGTGTCGCGGGTGTAGGGCTTGAGTCCGTCGCCGAGATCCAGCTCCACGTGCACCCAGGAGGTCGCCTTGCCCAGCGGCGGCGACGGCACGCTGTCGGCGTCGTCGGGGTCGAACAGCACAGGCGAGTAGTCGGGTATATCGGGCAACTCGACCGGCAGCGCCGACTCGGGCAGCGGATGCGCGCGGCCGTTCTCGTCGTACACGATCGGAAACGGCTCACCCCAATACCTTTGCCGGGCGAACAGCCAATCGCGCAGCTTGTACTCCACCCGCGGCTGCGCGCGGCCGTCTGCCGCCAGCCGTGCGGTGATCGCCTCCTTGGCCGACGCGACGCTCAACCCGTCGAGCTCACCGGAGTTCACGATCTCGCCGTCACCGCTGTACGCTGCCTGTGAAACATCGCCGCCGGCAACGACTTCCACGATCGGCAAGCCGAACTCGGTGGCGAACTCCCAGTCCCGCTGGTCATGTCCCGGCACCGCCATGATCGCCCCGGTGCCGTAACCCAGCAGCACATAGTCGGCGATGAAGACTGGGACTCGTTGATCATTGGCGGGGTTCGTCGCATACGCGCCGAGGAACACGCCCGTCTTGGCCTTGTTCTCCTGACGTTCGAGGTCCGACTTCGCCGCGATCGCCGTGCGGTAGGCGGCGACGGCTTCGCCCGGTGTCGCCGCGCCGTACGTCCAGCGCTCATCGACGCCCGCCGGCCACTGGTCGGCGACCAGCCTGTCGACCAGTTCGTGTTCGGGCGCCAGCACCATGTACGTCGCGCCGAACAGCGTGTCCGGCCGGGTGGTGAACACCTCGATGTCGCCGGCGTCGGTGCCGAAGAGTACCGCCGCCCCGGTCGACCGGCCGATCCAGTTGCGCTGCATGGTTTTGACCTTCTCCGGCCAGTCCAGCAGTTCGAGGTCGTCGAGCAGGCGGTCCGAGTATGCGGTGATGCGCATCATCCACTGTCGCAACCGCTTCCGGAATACCGGGAAGTTTCCGCGCTCACTGCGGCCGTCGGCGGTGACCTCCTCGTTGGCCAGCACGGTGCCCAGTCCGGGGCACCAGTTCACCAGCGAGTCCGCCTGGTACACCAACCGGTACGAGTCGATGAGGTCGGCGCGCTCCCCCTCCGAGAGCGAGGCCCACGTTCGGCCGCCGTCGAGAGGACGTGCGCCGGATTCGAACTCGGCCACCAACTCCGCAATCGGCCTGGCCTTCTGCGCGGCCGCATCGAACCACGCGTTGTAGATCTGCAGGAAGATCCACTGCGTCCACTTGTAATAGTCGGGGTCGGTGGTGGCGAAGCTGCGCCGCGAGTCGTGACCGAACCCCAATCGTCCCAACTGGCGCTTGAAGTTGACGATGTTGGCTTCGGTCCGAATGCGGGGATGCGTCCCGGTCTGGATCGCGTACTGCTCGGCCGGTAGGCCGAAGGCGTCGAACCCCAACGCATGCAATACATTTCGCCCGCTCATCCGAAAGTACCTGGCGTAGACGTCGGTGGCGATGTAGCCCAGCGGATGTCCGACATGCAGACCCTCGCCCGACGGGTACGGGAACATGTCCTGGACGAACATCTTGTCGGCGGGCACCTGCGAACCGTCGGCCGGCGCCAACGAGCCGACGGGGTTCGGCACGTGGAAGGTCCCCGCTTCCGCCCACCGCTGTTGCCAGGTGCGCTCGATCTGCCCGGCCAACTCCGCGGTGTAGCGGTGCTGGGGGCTGTCGGTGGTCGGCGCGTCTGTCACGTGAACAGGGTATAAGCACCCGGATCGCGGCTCGCCCGGCCACGGGTTGGTCTCGGTTGCGTTGCGGGGAAGTCAGAACACTGTTGCAGCTCGATTCCGACGCTGGTGGCCACGCTTCGCCCACCGATACAGTCAGCGCCTGACCCTCCCCGTGCTGTTCGAAAGGACCAACGCAGATGATCGAGATCGCCCCTCGCTGGCGGATTCTGGCCGCAGGTGTGGCCGCCGCCACCGCCGGCGTCCTCGGCTTCGCGGGCACGACCGCCTCGGCCGAACCCCTCGTACCGCAACCACCGCTACCCGCCCCCGCCACGGTCACCCAGACCGTCACGGTCGCGCCCAACGCGCAGGCCCTCACCCAACCCGGTGTGAGTTCGGCCACTGGAGTGGTGTCACCCGCGGCCAGCGCGTCTCCCGGCGTAGCCGCCGCGCCCGGCTTGGCCGCCGCGCCGGTACCCGCGCCGCCGGTCGCCACCATCCAACCCGCCCGTTCCGGCACGATGTTCGAATTCTTCGGCGAGAAGGGCGTGAAACTCGAACCGCAGTCCAGCCGCGACTTCAAGGCGCTCAACATCGTGCTGCCAATGCCACGCGGCTGGGCGCACGTTCCCGACCCGAATGTGCCCGACGCGTTCGGCGTGATCGCCGACCGGGTTGGCGGCAACGGCCTCTACACGTCCAATGCGCAGGTGGTGGTGTACAAGCTGGTCGGCGACTTCGACCCCAAAGAGGCCATCAGCCACGGTTTCGTCGACAGCCAGCAGCGACCGGCCTGGCGCACCACCGACGCGTCGCTCGCCGAGTTCGGCGGCATGCCGTCGGCATTGATCGAAGGCACCTACCGCGAGAACAACATGACGTTGAACACCTCGCGCCGCCACGTCATTGCCACCGCCGGGCTGGACAAGTACCTGGTGTCCCTGTCGGTGACCACGAGTGTCGATCAAGTCGTCCCGGACGCCGAGGCGACCGACGCGATCGTCAACGGATTCCGGGTGAGCGTTCCCGGCCAGCCCGCCGCGACACCCGCGCCGGCCGCTCCAGGCGCTGCGGCTGCGCCAAGCGCGACGGCTGCGGCTGCGCCCAGCGCGGCTTCCCCCGACGCGACGGCCGCGGCATCCTCCGGCGCTACGCCCCAGCCGCCGGCCGCTCCGGTTTCCAGCCAGCTGGGACTGCCGCAATAGACCTGTCCCCCGGGCGAAGCCTGGCGCCCGGGGGACGCCCCATCCTCGCGAAGCAACGCTCCTCGTATCCTCGTGCTCATGCTCATCGCCGCGGTGCTCTGCTTGTGTGCTGCCGCCGCGACCGCCGGGGTCGGTGGGTGGCTGCTGCGCCGACCCCCGTCCGGAGAACCGGTGCAGGTAGTGCTGCGGTCAGTGGCACCCACCCAACTGGCGGCTGCTGCGATGCTCGCCGCCGGCGGCGGTGTCGCGCTGGCGGCCGAGCCCGGGGTCGCCGTCGTCGTGCTGACCGTCTGTGTGCTCGGAGCGGTGGGCACGGTGGCGGCCGGATGCTGGCAGAGCGCGAAGGCAGTCGCGCGCAGCGAGGCGACGACGAGTTCCGGTGGCTGCGGCGGCGCGTGTGCCACCTGCACGCTGCCCTGCAGCTGACGCCGTTCTAGTTGCGGCTGACGTCGATCGGGTGGGTGGCCAGCAACGACAACGGCAACGGCTGCCTGCGCAGCACCCGCGACCACAGGTCGACCCGCGGTTCCACGAGAACGTCGGACGGCAACGCCGACAAGACGATCCAGTCGTCGCGTTCGATCTCGGCGTCGAGTTGGCCGATCGTCCATCCCGAATAGCCCGCGAAGATGCGCACCCCCTCGACCACGGGGGCGATCGAGTCGGGATCGGCGTCGAGGTCGACCATCACCATGCGTCCCTGCACATGCCGCAGACCCGGTACACCGGCGGCCTCCATCCCGGCGCGCAAGGTCGCCAGGCACAGCGCCGCATCGCGTTTCACGGGCCCGCCGATGAACATGGTCTTCGGTTTGGCGGCCACCTTCGCCCACTGCGGCAACACGTTGTACACCGCCGTCTCGCTCGCCCGGTTCAGCACCACTCCGAGCGTGCCGCCGTCGTTGTGTTCCACGACGTAGATCACGCTGCGGCGAAACGTCGGCTCCAACAGGTCGGTATTGGCCAACAGCAGCGTTCCGGCCCGCACACGCGGCGCCGCAGGAGCGATGAAATCCTCCGGATCCTCTGACTGCGCCACGTGTCCATCATGGCACCGGCAACCGGCATCGTGGCGGACAAGCACGACCCCGCCGCGATATTTGTACTGTGGATGCGGTCCCGATCCGAAGCTTCTAGGAACGTGATCTCCCGTGCCCGATCTCCGCGCGCCCATCGCCGTCTGGCGGTCGGTACGCGAGCTGCCCGACTTCTGGCGGCTCCTCGAACTGCGGCTGGTGAGTCAGTTCGGCGACGGCCTGTTCGCGGCGGGGCTGGCGGGCGCGATCCTGTTCAACCCGCAGCGGGCGGCCGAACCGTGGGCGATCGCC
Organism: Mycolicibacterium celeriflavum; assembly: GCF_010731795.1. NCBI lineage: Bacteria > Bacillati > Actinomycetota > Actinomycetes > Mycobacteriales > Mycobacteriaceae > Mycobacterium > Mycolicibacterium celeriflavum. The sequence goes on from NZ_AP022591.1 coordinate 3,289,727, forward strand.
GGGGCGTTCGCCGTGCTGTTCCTGCCCTACTCGCTGCTCGGCCCGTTCGCCGGCGCGCTGCTCGACCGCTGGGACCGCCGCCTGGTGCTGATCGCGGCGAATGCCGGCCGTCTGGCGTTGGTGCTCGCGGTGGCCGCGCTGCTCGAATCCGGGGCGGGCGACCTGCCGATCCTGTGCTGCGCGCTGATCGTCAACGGGTTCACCCGGTTCGTCTCGTCCGGGCTGTCGGCGGCGTTGCCACACGTCGTGCCGCGAGATCAGGTGGTCGCGATGAACTCCGTCGCCACCGCGACGGGCGCGGCGGCCGCCTTCATCGGCGCCAACTTCATGCTGCTGCCCCGCTGGCTGTTCGGCGCCGACGACGCCGGTGCCGCCGCGATCATCCTGATCGTCGCCGTTCCGGTGGCGCTGGCCCTGCGGCTGGCGTGGCGCTTCCCGCCGCACCTGCTCGGCCCCGACGAGAGCGTGCGCGCGATTCACGGGTCGGTGCTCTACGCGGTGGCCACCGGCTGGGCCCACGGCGTGCGCACGGTGGCGGCGGTGCCCACCGTGGCCGCGACACTGACCGGACTGGCCGCGCACCGGATGGTGTTCGGCATCAACAGCCTGCTGGTGCTGGTGATGGTGCGGCACAGCGACACTCATGCGGTCGCGGGCCTCGGCACCGCGGTGCTGTTCGTCGCCGCGACCGGCACGGGATCGTTCATCGCAGCCGCCGTCATGCCGATGGCGGTGCGGCGGTGGGGCCGTTACGCCACCGCCAACGGCGCGTTGGCGATCGCCGCGCTGATCCAGTTCGCCGGTTCCAGCCTGCAGCTGGCGGTGATGGTGGTGTGCGGCTTCCTGCTCGGCACGGCGGGCCAGGTCGTCAAGCTGTGCGCGGACAGCGCCATGCAGCTCGATGTCGACGACGCCCTGCGTGGGCACGTGTTCACCGTGCAGGACTCGCTGTTCTGGATGGCCTTCATCGGGGCAATTGCATTGTCGGCGAGCGTGATTCCGCCCGACGGGCATCAGCCGGCGCTGGCGTTGGCGGGTGTCGGGGTGTATCTCGCCGGCCTGGCCGCGCACGCTGCGCTCGGCAGGCGCACGTCGTCGCCGGGCTAAGGTGAGCGCATGGCTGGTGCCGCGCCGATGGTGGCCGATCTCCGCGCCGAGAGCGACGAACTCGACGCCATCGTCGCCGAGCTCCCTCCTGAGCGCTGGGCCGAGCCCACTCCGGCCCAAGGATGGACGATCGCCCATCAGATCGCGCATCTGTTGTGGACCGACCGGGTCGCGCTGACCTCCGTCACCGACGAGACCGCGTTCGCCGCTCTGCTCGAGGAGGCGGGCAAGGACCCGGCCGGCTTCGTCGACGCGGGCGCCGAGGAGTTGGCGGCGGTGCCGCCCGCCGACCTGCTCGCCGACTGGCGACGGACCCGCGCCCGGCTGCACGACGAGCTGCTGACCGTCGCCGACGGGCGCAAGCTGCCGTGGTTCGGGCCGCCGATGAGTGCGGCGTCGATGGCGACGGCCCGGCTGATGGAAACCTGGGCGCACGGCCTCGACGTCGCAGACGCGCTCGGGGTGCGTCGGCCGGCCACCGCACGCCTGCGCTCAATCGCGCACATCGGCGTGCGCACCCGGGACTTCTCGTTCGCGATCAACGGCCGACAACCGCCGACCGAGCCGTTCCGGGTGGAGTTGCGCGCCCCCGACGGGTCGACCTGGTCGTGGGGACCGGAGGACGCCACACAACGGGTGACCGGCTCGGCGGAGGACTTCTGCATGCTGGTCACGCAGCGGCGGCCGCGGTCGACGCTGGACGTACGGGCGGACGGCGCCGATGCGGAGCAGTGGCTGAGCATCGCGCAAGCATTCGCGGGCCCGCCGGGCGCCGGCCGCGATTAGCCGACTAAAGCTCGCCTGCCGAGTCCGCGCGGCCGTGGCCGACACATCGAAATCCGTTGACGCCGTCCCTTATCGTTGCCGAGGCTGTCAAGGTCGGCCGGTACCTCAAGCCAAGGTCGGTGCCGACTCGTACAGAGCGACTTTTGCAGTGTGACGTGCTATCTCGACAGTGGCTGTGTCGTCGGCTAGAACTACGTGGTCGCCTGCTCTGATTGCACCGAGCACGTCGTCTTCTGCGGTGAGAACCAGAACTCGTGCCCGTGGCGGACCAAGAAGTCTCATTCGAGTCCGGACATCATGCAGCACGGTTGTGAACGGTTGCATAACCGGCGCCAGGGCAGTCGCACGCGGCCAGACGAGGTCGTCAACTGCGCAAATGAGGTCTTGAAGGCCGGAACGAATCGGTCGAAGGCCCGGAAGAACTCTGCTAACGAAGGGCCAATCCGGCTCAGGCACCACTACGGGAGTTGCGATCACCGTTCCCCACGCATTCAGTGCCGCACTCGCGAGTGGCACCCACTCTTCGGCCCGCACGATAGGCATCGACTCCCTGAAGACACCCAACGCGTGAACTTGGGCGGCGGTCTCGACCTGCTGATTTCCGGACAACTTTGCTTCAACCACAGCGACGACAGCCGCGATTAACCGTGCGGTTAATGCCTGCTCGCGGCTAACGCGTTTCCTCGCTGTGGTGGATCCGTCGCGATCAAACCCTGCCAACCGAAGATTGTTGGCCACCGCCGAAAGTAGCGGCCGCGGGTCTTCGTCGTTTGACTCCATCGCCGCGATGGCGCTGATAGCCATCAACAGCGCTGTTTCAGCGCGTTCATCGCTCACTGAAGCCTGCCGAGGTGTCCATAGGTCGACCGACTTTCGAAATGAACCGACCAGCTTGTCTAGGTCGCTTATGCGAGAAGTCCGTATGGTCCAACGGACGGCGGGTCTACCGGCAGTACCACCATGTTGAGTCCCGGCTTTCTCGAAGAACTCTTCGTACCTACGCAAAACCGCGTCGACCGTTGAGCGGGGAACGTCGACAGCATCCGATATCTCGGCGATTGTGAATGTCGGCGTAGACGCGGCGGCAGTCAAAACTTTCAATGTCTCCAAGCCAAGGGGTTGCATCGCTACATCCCTTTCTCCTTCCGGCCAGCTCGGTAACTTTGGCCTTCCAAGATCGCGTCAGCACGATCGAGCAATACAGCAAGCATAGTTGTCCTTCAGGTGCGGGACAATCTTAATCGGCGAAGTGGAGTACGGCTCTCGCATCGGTTGTTCCCTCGACCCACGCACGAAGCCGCAAGCTCAGTCTGCAACGCAAGGACGCATCCTCCTCGCTCAGCTGGACTGCCGAAACGAAGGCCATCCGTTGTCCGACTGTGCACCTGACCCGATTGAGCTCGATAGAGAGCTGCTCGAACAAGCCTGGAGCGCTTCCGAATTTCTCGAAGGGTCTGAGCCATTCCTTTACGACCCCCGCAGCAGCCCAACCTTGGCGCCGCGAAGCCCGGCTCCAGGGTTGCGGACGAGGGAGGCCAGACAGGTTCATTCTCAGCAGCTCCGAGAGCTGTGCTGACTCGTCTCGAGCGAGTTGGGCAGCTAATGGAAAAAGGCAGCCCGACCAAACTTGAGCGAGCGCTAACGAAACGCGATCCATCCAACCCTCGGCGAAGGGATCGTCGTTGCGGTGATCGGCGCCTTGGTAGGCATGGCAGATCAACTCGTGGCAAAGCAGGTAAGGGAGAGTTGCCACTGTCGGAGGCCCAAGGTGAGAAGGACAAACGGTTAGCTGCACGGTCGGCGTACGCGAGACCGCGTCTAGCCCGTAACTTGCTGCTGCACCGCAAGCCCCAATAGGTATGGGGCCTTGATACTGCGGATCGTTAACTCGGTCGACCTTCAGCGGCACCGGGCCCCTTTCGTTGGGCCAAGCAGCGTATAGAGCAAACACAAGGACGCTGACGCGGTCGTAGATCGCACTTAGTACGTCATCGGTGCTTACTCTCGCCTCGACAAGCGCCCGCCTCGGCTCACCTCGAAGTTTCGAGCCAAGGACGCCTTGCAAGTACTGCAGATGCTCGCCAGCCGACGAATGAGTGTAAGTCTCTAGGTCCCAAGATTTCAGTTCAGACAAAACGCTTTGCTGACTGACCGAGCTAAGTTGTGTCCATACTCTCGCTAATGCAAGCGACAGTGCGAGGTGGGCGTCGGCGGCTGCCCGCAGCCCGACTACCATCAGGCCGTCTACTACTGCTTATCCGGAGTAGGCCGTTCGTTACCGAGGGCGTCGGATCCGCGCTCCTCGCGGATTTTCCTAGCAATCATGTTCCAGACTGCCTTGGCCGTTGCCTTTGTGGCGTCTGCCGCGAGTTTGCCTCCAGCTCCGATCACGATAGCTATCAAGACGGACCCAGGGTCGAATCCGGAACGCTCCTTGACATTGAACCCTTCGCCGAGATCGCCCGCCGTCAGACCGAGCTCGGCCAATGCACCCGGGTCGCCTGCAAGTTCGTTCGTGGCATTGTCAACTGCTTCTTGAAGTTGGCTGCCGAGTAGTGCGCCCTGCTCGTAGACCGCAAGGACGACTTCGTCATTGTTATTCAAGGTTCCCTCCCCAGCCCGGACCCCAGGCCTTTTCAAGCGATGTTAGCCAAGTGCGACGTGGTGGCGAGCGACTTCTACGGCAAGCTCACGCCATCTGCTTGCAATTACTGAACAGTGGCTGGGCATCGCGCAGGCATTCGCGGGCCCGCCGGGCGCCGGCCGCGATTAGTCGCCTAAAGCTGGCCTGCCGAGTCCGCGCGGCCGTCGCCGTCGCTGTCGGTCAGCTTGATGTCCCACCGGCCGTCGGCATCGGTGTCGATGAACGCCGACCCACCGCCCAGTGCCCGGTCCGCAAGCCCGTCACCGTCGACATCGAGCAGCCGGTCGTCGGCCTGCCCGTCGGCGTCGAGATCGACCAGCGGCCCGCCCAACTGCTCCACGCCGTCGAGCCCGAACCACCGCAGTTGCCCGGCCCGGTCCACGCTGACCATCCACGTGCCGGTCCCGTCGTCGGAGAAATAGGCCGCCGCGCCGGCGTGGTCGCGCACGAGACGATCGGCGAGCCCGTCCGCGTCGAGGTCGGCCATCGCGTCGTCGACCAGGCCGTCACCGTCGAAATCGAGCCCGACCGCGTCGAACGACCCGTCACCATCCACATCCACGTCGGGCTCGGCGGACCAGATCGTCGCCGACCCGTCGCCGTCGCTCAGGCAGTAGTCCATGCCTGATCAGACGCTGCGCCGCCGCGGAGCGTTCCGCGGGGTCATCCGATCTGCGCGAGCGACCGCCGTCGCACACCCGCGAGCGGCGTGTCGCGGGGCAGACGCGGTCGCTCGCGGAAAAGGGGCAGAAGGGGGCTCACCGTCTCGCGTTCCACCACGCCAGCAGTTCCTCGACGGCCTCCTCGCGCGACAGCGGCCCGCGGTCCAGCCGCAGTTCCTTCAGGTACTGCCACGCCTCGCCGACCAGCGGGCCGGCCGGGATACCGAGAATCTCCATGATCTCGTTGCCGTTGAGATCGGGCCGCACCCGCGCGAGATCCTCCTTCTCGGCGAGCTCGGCGATTCGGTGCTCGAGGTCGTCGTAGTTGGCCTGAAGCCGCGCCGCGCGGCGCTTGTTGCGGGTGGTGCAGTCGGCGCGCACCAATTTGTGCAGCTTCGGCAGCAGCGGACCCGCGTCGGTCACGTACCGGCGCACCGCCGAGTCCGTCCACTTCCCGCCGCCGTAACCGTGGAACCGCAGGTGCAGATACACCAGCTGCGACACGTCGTCGATCATCTGCTTGGAGTACTTCAGCGCCCGCATCCGCTTGCGGGTCATCTTCGCGCCCACGACCTCGTGGTGGTGGAAGCTGACCCCGCCGTTGGGTTCGTGCTTACGGGTGGCGGGCTTGCCGATGTCATGCAGCAGCGCCGCCCAGCGCAGCACCAGATCGGGTCCGTCGTCCTCCAACGCGATGGCCTGCCGCAACACCGTCAGCGAATGCCAGTACACGTCCTTGTGCTGATGGTGCTCGTCGATGGCCATCCGCATCGCGCCGACCTCGGGCAGCACCACATCACCCAACCCGGTCTGCACCATCAGGTCGATGCCCGCGACCGGGTCGGCGCCGAGCAGCAGCTTGTCCAGTTCGGCGGCCACCCGCTCGGCGGTGATGCGGTTCAACTGCGGCGCCAGCTCCAATAGCGCCGTCACCACCCGCGGAGCCACCGTGAACTCCAACTGCGAAACGAACCGCGCTGCGCGCAGCATGCGCAGCGGATCGTCGCCGAATGACACCTCCGGCGCGGCTGGCGTATCGAGCGACCTGGCACGCAACGCCGCCAGACCGTTCAGCGGATCGTGGAATCCGCCGAGGCCGCCTGGCTGCTCGGGGTCGACCCGCACGGCCATCGCGTTGACGGTGAAATCGCGCCGCACCAGGTCGTCGTCGAGGTTGTCGCCGAACCGCACCTCGGGGTTGCGCGACACCTGGTCGTAACTGTCGGCGCGGTACGTGGTGATCTCCAGCCGCAGCCCGCCCCTGCCGACGCCGAGCGTGCCGAACTCGATGCCGGTGTCCCACAGCGAACCGGCCCACGGCCGCAGGAACTTCTGCATCTGTTCGGGCCGGGCGTCGGTGGTGAAATCGAGGTCGGTCAGCAACCGGCCGAGCAGCGCGTCGCGGACACTGCCGCCGACGAGGTACAACTCGTGACCGGCGTCAGCGAACAGCCGACCGAGATCGCGCAGCACCTCGCGGTGGCTGTTCAGCGCAACTTGCGCGGTGGCAAGCAGTTCGGCGTCGGACGCGGCTTCGGGCACGTTCGGACAGCTTAATCGGCAACGGCTCAGTCACGACCGGTGAGTGCGACGGGGGCGTATGTAGGTGGCAGCTACTATCGCTTGGGTGTCGGACGGCGAACAGGCCAAACCACGACGGCGCCGGGGGCGGCGCCGCGGCCGACGCGCGGCAGGCCCCCCCGAGGCAGTGTCCGACCCATCCATCCAGCCCCGCAAGCGTCCGGTCCCGCAGCCCGTTCCCGGTGGCCACCACAACAATGCCGCGCTCAACGGCAACGCCGACACCAAGGGCAAGCAGTCGAAGAAGGGGCGCCCGCGCCGACCGCCCGACCGGCTGCGAACCGTGCACGAGACATCGGCCGGCGGACTGGTCATCGACGGACTCGACGGCCCCAAGGACGGGCAGGTCGCGGCCCTGATCGGGCGCATCGACCGGCGCGGCCGGATGCTGTGGTCGCTGCCCAAGGGGCACATCGAGATGGGCGAGACCGCCGAACAGACCGCCGTCCGCGAGGTCGCCGAGGAGACCGGGGTCGAAGGCAAGGTGCTCGCGGCGCTGGGCAGCATCGACTACTGGTTCGTCACCGAAGGCCGCCGCGTGCACAAGACCGTGCACCACTATTTGATGCGGTTCCTCGGCGGTGAACTGTCCGACGAGGACGTCGAGGTCAGCGAGGTGGCCTGGGTGCCGCTGAAGGAGCTGCCGTCCCGGCTGGCCTACGCCGACGAACGCCGGCTCGCTGAGGTCGCCGGTGAGCTGATCGACAAGCTGCACGCCGACGGCCCGGCCGCCCTGCCGCCGCTTCCGCGGTCGTCGCCGCGGCGCCGGCCGCAGACGCATTCGCACACCCGCAACCGTCGGCCCGACGGACCCGCGCAACCGTCCCTGGGCGCCGAGCGGACGAACGGCTGCGGACAGGGCCCGTGACCTCCGGCGCGCTGCTGCGCCTGCTGACCGCGCTGATCCTGCTCGCGCTCAGCGCCCTCCCGATCGCCGTACCGCACCCCGCCGCGGGCCAACCCGGTTCGACGCCGTTCCTGCAGGTGCGCATCGACCGCGTCACCCCCGACGTGGTCACCACGACCAGCGAGCCCACCGTCACGGTCACCGGCACCGTGCTCAATGTCGGGGACCGGCCGGTGCGCGACGTGGTGGTGCGGCTGGAGGACGCCGGTGCGGTGACAACGTCCAGCGGGCTGCGCACCAACCTCACCGGCGACGTCGGCCAGTTCGAACCGATCGGCGACTTCGTCACGCTGACCCCGGAACTGCCTCGCGGACAACAGGTTCCGTTCGTCCTGTCGTATCCGCTGCGCTCGGCCGGCCAGCCTTCGCTCAGCATCGACCAGCCTGGCGTGTATCCGGTGATGGTCAACGTGAACGGCACCCCGGACTACGGCGAGCCGGCCCGCCTCGACGACGCCCGCTTCCTGCTGCCCGTACTCGGCGTTCCACCGGATCCGGCGACCGAGTCCACGACCGACGCAGTGGCCGCGGTCGAACCGCCCGACACCTCCAAACCCGTCGAGCTGACCCTGCTGTGGCCGATCGCGGACCGGCCCCGACTGGCGGCGGGGGCACCCGGCGGCGCCACCCCGGTTCGCCTGACCGACGACGACCTCGCCACCTCGCTGGCCGCGGGCGGCCGGCTCGACACCCTGTTGTCGGCGGCCGAGTTCGCCACCAGCCCCGAAGTCGACCCCGACGGAAGGGTGCACGCGGCGACGTGTCTGGCCGTCGACCCGGATCTACTCGTCACCGTCAACGCGATGACAGGCGGCTACGTCGTCAACATCGGCCCCGACGCGGGACCCGGCACGCCGACCCGTCCGGGCACCGGCCAGGCCGCCGCGGTGGCGTGGTTGAACCGGCTCAAGGCGTTGGCGCAGCGAATGTGCGTCACCGCGACCACCTACGCACAGGCCGACCTCGACGCGTTGCGCCGCGTCGGAGATCGCGGGCTCAGCCGGATCGCCACCACCTCCGCGAGCGACATCGTCGACCAGATTCTCGGCATCGCATCGGTCCGCGGCGTCAGCCTCGTCGGCGACGGACCGCTGACCACCCCCGCCGTGCGGCTGTTGTCCGAGCGGGGCGGCCAGACGGTGGCCATCGCGGCCGGATCCGGCTCGGAAAACGGCTCGGACGCCGCGCAAGCCGGCACGGCCGACACCACGCCGGTGCGCTACACGCCGCAACTCGTCGCCGCACCGTTCGATCCGGCGGTGGGGGCCGCGCTCGCGGGCGCGGGCACCGACCCGGTGGCCCCGGGGTATCTGGACCCGTCCCTCGACATTCCGCTGCAACGCGACTCGGCGGTGGCGCGGCGTCAGGATGCGCTCGGCGCGGTGCTGTGGCGCGGGCTGAATCCCGACGTCGCGCCGCGCACACAGATCCTGATGCCGCCGCTTGCGTGGAGCCTGCAGCCCGACGACGCCCGGGCGCTGTTCACGGCGGTGGCCACCGCGATCAACGCCGGGCTGGCGCGGCCGCGTCCGCTGCCCGCGGTGATCGCCGGGGCCGGCGCGGTCCCACCGCAGGAGATGGCCCCGCTGCCCGGCGACGACATCGGCGATCCCGACGCCCGCTTCGACGATGAGTTGATCTCGGGTATCTCGGCGGTCACCGGACGGCTGTGGGGGCTGACCGCGGCGCTGACCACCGACGTGCGGACCGGCCTGACGGGGTACGGGTACACCGCGCCGCTGCGCGAGGACATGCTGCGGGCGTTGAGCCAGTCGGTACCGGCCGACGCCCGCAACGGCCTGGCCCAGCAACGGCTCACCACCGTCGGGCACACGGTCGACGACATTTTCAACGCGGTCACCATCGTCAACCCGGGCGGCTCCTACACCCTGGCCACCGAACGCAGCCCACTGCCGCTGGCGCTGCGCAACGACCTGCCGGTGCCGATCCGGGTCCGGCTCCACGTCGACGCGCCACCCGGGATGACCGTGACCGACATGGGTGAGATCGAATTGCCGCCGGGCTTTTTGCCGTTGCGGGTGCCCATCGAAGTGCACTTCACTCAACGGGTCGCCGTCGATGTCGCGCTGCGCACGGTCGACGGCATTCCGCTCGGGGAGCCGGTGCGGTTGTCGTTGCACTCCAACGCGTACGGCAAGGTGCTGTTCTTCATCACGCTGTCGGCGGGCGCGGTGCTGGTGCTGCTCGCCGGCCGCCGGCTGTGGCACCGGTTCCGCGGCCAGCCGGACCGTGCCGACCTCGAGGCCGACCCCCACCGTCCCGATCCGCTCGATGTCGCGCTGCACTACGACGACGACTCCCCCGACGCGCCGCTGAGCCGGTCCGGGCGCAAGGGCACCGGCTCCTCCGGTGAGACCGGATGAATACCGCCGTGCCGCCGCGCCGGCCGCCGCGCCCTGCCCCGCCGCGGCTCAGCCGGGGTCCGGCGCCGCGTAGACGGGCCGGACGCCCCGAACTCTCCGACGCCGCGGTGGTGTCGCGGTCGTGGGGCATGGCGGTCGCGACGCTGGTCAGCCGGCTCACCGGATTCGCCCGCATCGTGCTGCTGGCGACCATCCTCGGTGCCGCGCTGTCCAGTGCGTTCTCGGTCGCCTACCAACTGCCGAACCTGATTGCCGCGCTGGTCCTGGAGGCGACGTTCACCGCGATCTTCGTGCCGGTGCTGGCACGCGCCGAGCGCGACGACCCCGACAACGGCACGGCGTTCGTGCGCCGGCTGGTCACATTGGCGACGACGCTGCTGCTGATCGCCGCCGCGCTGTCGGTGGCCTCAGCGCCGATGCTCGTCGGGCTGATGCTCGGCGGGAATCCGGAGGTCAACCGAGACCTCACCACCGCGTTCGCCTACCTATTGCTGCCCCAGGTGCTGTTCTACGGGCTGTCGTCGGTGTTCATGGCAATCCTCAACACCCGCAACGTGTTCGGGCCGCCCGCATGGGCGCCGGTGTGCAACAACCTGGTCGCGTTGGCCACCCTGGGCCTGTATCTCGTTGTGCCGGGCAAACTCTCGGTCGATCCCGTGCAGATGGGCAACGCGAAGCTTCTGGTGCTGGGTATCGGGATGACGCTCGGCACGGTGACGCAGGTCCTGGTGCTGTTGGTGGCGATCCGCCGTGAACGCATCAGCCTGCGCCCGCTGTGGGGCGTCGACGAGCGGATGAAGCAGTTCGGCGCGATGGCCGGGGCGATGGTGCTGTATGTGTTGATCAGCCAGATCGGGTTGATCGTCGGCAACCGAATCGCCAGCGGCGCTGCGGCTTCCGGCCCCGCGATCTACAACTACACGTGGTTGGTGCTGCAGTTGCCGTTCGGCATGATCGGCGTGACGGTGCTGACGGTCGTGATGCCGCGGTTGAGCCGTAACGCCGCCGCCAACGATCAGCGCGCGGTGCTCGCAGACCTCTCGTTGGCCACCCGGCTGACCATGGTGACGCTCATCCCGATCGTGGCGCTGATGACGGTCGGCGGTCCGGCCATCGGCAGCGCGCTCTTCGCCTACGGCAACTTCGGCGAGGTCGACGCCAACTACCTCGGCATGGCGATCACGCTGTCGGCGTTCACGTTGATTCCCTACGCGCTGGTTCTGCTACAGCTTCGGGTCTTCTACGCCCGCCAGCAGCCGTGGACGCCGATCCTGCTGATCCTGGTGATCACGACCGTCAAGATCATCGCCTCGATCATCGCGCCCTATCTCACCGACGACCCCGATCTGGTGGCCGGGTATCTCGGCACCGCGAACGGCCTGGGCTTCCTGGCGGGCGCGACCGTCGGCTACTTCCTGCTGCGGGCCAATCTCGACCCGCCCGACGGACGGCTGATCAGCCTGCAGGTGGTCCGCACGATCCTGGTCACCATCGCCGCCTCGCTGCTCGCCGGCCTGCTGGCTCATGTCGTCGACCAACTCCTCGGGCTGGAGTCGCTGACGCGCAATTGGGGCGGCGCCGGGTCGCTGCTGCGGCTGGCGGTGATCGGCCTGATCATGGCGCCGGTCATCGTCGCGGTGCTGCTGGCCGCGCAGGTGCCCGACGCCCACGCGGCACTGGCCGCCGTGCGTCGCCGCCTGGGCCGTCCGACGCGGATGCCCCCGACCCGTGCCGCCGCCGCCGACCGGCCACGCGGACGCACCCCCCTCACGTACCCTGAACAGAGGAATTCGTCCCCGCCAGGGCGGCGTCACAGCCCGTCGACCGTCCGGCGCGGACCACCTCCCCCAGGTGCCTGGGACCGGATGCGGAAAGGACCAGCGGTGAGCGACGAACCCGCCAGCGGCTCCGCGCCCAGTCCCGACAGCACCGCCACCACCAAGATGCCGCTGTCCTCGAGCGGGCAGTCCGAGGTCGCCGCCGACGACCTTCAGCCCGACGTGCCCGAGCCCACCAGCGGCTCTGCGACCACGGAGTTCGCGGCCGACAACGGCACCGCCCGGATACCGGTGTCGGGCCGGCCGCCGTCGGACTACGGCGGCGACCCCACCCGGGAACCGCTCGCGTTCGACCCGCCGCGCGAACCGGCCATCGAGGCCGCCACCTCCGACGAGGACGTCCACCTCATCCCCGGAGCGGTGATCGGCGGGGGCCGCTACCGGTTGCTGGTGTTCCACGGTGGACCCCCCACCCTGCAGTTCTGGCAAGCGCTCGACACCGCGCTGGACCGTCAGGTCGCGCTCACCTTCGTCGATCCGGACAACACCCTGCCCGACGCGGCGCTGCGCGAGATCCTGGCCCGCACACTGAAGCTGAGCCGCCTCGACATGCCCGGTATCGCGCGGGTGCTCGACGTGGTCAACACCGGATCCGGCGGTCTGGTGGTCTCGGAGTGGATCCGGGGCGGCTCGTTGGCCGAGGTGGCCGACACCTCGCCATCGCCGATCGGTGGGGCCCGGGCCATCCAGTCGCTTGCCGCGGCGGCCGAAGCCGCGCACCGCGCGGGCGTCGCACTGTCGATCGACCACCCGAGCCGGGTGCGGGTCAGCATCGAGGGCGACGTGGCGCTGGCTTTCCCGGCGACGCTGGCCGACGCGACCCCCGAGGACGACATTCGTGGCATCGGCGCGGCGCTGTACGCGTTGCTGATCAACCGGTGGCCGCTGCCCGAGCACGGGGTCCGCAGCGGCCTGGCCCCCGCCGACCTCGACGCCGCCGGGCAGCCGATCGAACCGCGCGCGGTCGATCGGCACATCCCGTTCCAGATCTCCGCCGCGGCGGCGCGCGCCGTTCAGGAAGGCGGCGGGATCCGCAGCGCGCCGACCCTGTTGAACCTGCTTCAGCAGGCCACCGCGATCGCCGACCGGACCGAGTTGATCTCCCCCATCGACGACCCCGAAGATCCGGCGTCGCGCACCCGGGAAGTGGCCGTCGACGATCCCGAGACCCGCGCACGCCGCCGCAAGGCGCTGATGATCGGGCTCGGTGTCGGCGGCGCCATCGTCGTGGTCGCGCTGGTGGTGTTGGCCACCGTGCTGAGCCAGATCTTCGGCGACGTCGGCGACGGCCTCGGCGGCGACCGGCTCGGCCTCAACGATCCGACGACCACGGAATCGGGTGACACCGGCGGCGCCACCGGCAACGTCGTCGAACCCACTGCGGTGACGGTCTTCTCACCCGAGGGTGAGGCCGATGCGCCGGCCGAGGCGGACAATGCGATCGACGGTGACTCCTCGACGGTGTGGCCGATCGACACCTATACCGACCGGGTGCCGTTCCCGAACTTCAAGAACGGTGTCGGGCTGATGCTGCAACTTCCGGAGCCCACCACGATCGGCGAGGTGGACATCGAGCTCAACAGCACCGGCACGGCGGTGGAGATCCGCTCGGCGCAGACGTCGACGCCGTCGTCGCTGTCCGACACCACCGTGCTGACGCCCGCCACCCAGCTCAAGCCCGGGTCCAACACCATCAAGGTGGAGAACGCCTCCCCGACGTCCAACGTGCTGGTCTGGGTCTCCACCCTCGGGCAGGTCAACGGCGAGAGCCGCTCCGACATCGCCGAGATCACGCTGCGGTCGGCGTCCTGATCCTTCATCCCCAGGCCGACAAAGATGTGTCGGAAGGCGCCCGCGCGGCCGTTTAGTGTTCGCCTGTGGGGACCTTCGGGGTGCAGTCCGGCGGGGAGCGCAGCGATGCGGAGCTACTGGCCGCGCACGTCGCCGGTGACCGGTACGCGTTCGAGGAGCTGTTCTACCGCCACCACCGCCAGCTGTACCGGATCGCCCGGATCACCAGCCGCAATCCCGAAGACGCCGCCGACGCGCTGCAGGACGCGATGCTCAAGGCGCACCGCACGGCGCCGGCCTTCCGCTATGACGCCGCGGTCACCAGCTGGCTGTATCGCATCGTCGTGAATGCGTGTCTGGATCGGTTGCGGCGCAATAAAATCCGGGTCACCGAGGCGCTGTCCGACGAGCTCGGGTACATCGGCGACCCGGCAGCTCGGGTGGACACCGTGATCGTCGTCGAGCGGGCGCTGATGCGCCTACCCGTCGAGCAGCGCGCCGCGGTGGTGGCCGTCGACATGCAGGGCTACTCGGTTGCGGAGACGGCGCGCATGCTCGGCGTACCCGAGGGCACGGTCAAGAGCCGCTGCTCGCGCGCCAGGGCCAAGCTGGCCGAGGCGCTCGAGTATTTCGACGCTGAGGCGACCGCGCGTTCCGATTGAGCGGAACCGGAGGCGTATTCCCTGCGTCTTACCTCTCGTGGTGGAGACTGGCTAGCGATGCAGACGGGAACGGACGACACCTCGGATCCGGCGGTCGGTCGGGTGCGTCACGAATTGGCCCGGTTGGGCCGCAACGCGGCTTCGGCGCCGGACGTGCCACCGGAGATCCCCGCGCGCATCGCTGCCGCGTTGCAGGCCGCCGGCGATCCCGCCCACGCCGTCGAACGGCCCCGGCTGCGGCGCATCCACATCCTCGGCCTGGTGGCCGGCCTCGCCGCCGCGACGGCCGGGATTGTCATCGGAACGTCGATGCTGACCCGCGATCCGGCGCCGCGCTTCTCCCAGGCCGGCCCGACGGCCGAGCGCATCACGGTGTCGCGACCGCCGGCGGTGATTCCGCTGACCGCTCAACAGCTCGTCGCGCTGTTGAGCGCGCCGCCCGATTACGGCCCGCTATCGGACCCGGCGCGGCGCGCGGCCTGCCTCGACGGGCTCGGCTACCCGCCGACCACCTCGATCCTCGGCGCCCGGCCCGTCGACATGGGCGGGCGCCCCGCGGTGGTCCTGCTGATTGCGGCGAACTCCGCCGCCGATGTGGCCGCGCTGGTGGTCGGCGCGGGCTGCGACGCTGATCACGGTGGCCTGCTGGCCGAGACCGTGGTCCAGCGACCGTAGGCTGTCCACCGACGTTGCTCTCCGAAGTCCGGGAACACCACCGCCTACGCTGGTGTTGGTACCGGTGCCGACTTGGTGCGGCAGAAAGGCGCTCATGACCACCACACCCACGGTTCATGATCTGATCATCATCGGATCCGGCCCCGCCGGCTACACCGCCGCCATCTACGCGGCCCGCGCGCAACTCAAGCCGCTGGTGTTCGAAGGCGTTCAATTCGGTGGTGCGTTGATGACGACCACTGAGGTGGAGAACTACCCCGGTTTTCGCAACGGCATCACCGGTCCGGAGTTGATGGACGAGATGCGCGAACAGGCGCTGCGCTTCGGCGCGGACCTGCGGATGGAGGACGTCGACGCGGTCGACCTGGACGGGCCGGTCAAGACGGTCACGGTCGGCGACGAGACGTTTCGGGCACGCGCGGTGATCCTCGCGATGGGCGCCGCGGCGCGTCACCTCGGCGTGCCGGGTGAAGAGGCGCTGCTCGGAATGGGTGTGAGCACGTGCGCGACCTGCGATGGGTTCTTCTTCCGAGAAGAAGACATCATCGTGGTCGGCGGCGGCGACTCCGCCATGGAGGAGGCCATCTTCCTGACGAAGTTCGCCCGCAGCGTCACCCTGGTGCACCGCCGCGACGAGTTCCGTGCCTCGCGCATCATGCTGGACCGCGCCCGCGCGAACGAGAAGATCACGTTCGTCACCAACACCGAGGTCGTCGAGATCGAGGGCAGCCCGAAAGTCAGCGGAGTTCGGTTGCGCAACACCGTCACCGGTGAGGAGTCCAAGCTGGCCGTCACCGGCGTGTTCGTCGCGGTCGGCCACGATCCGCGCTCCGATCTGGTGCGCGGCCAGATCGACCTCGACGAAGAGGGCTACGTCCTGACGCAGCGCGGTTCGACCAGCACATCGGTCGAAGGTGTCTTCGCCGCAGGCGATCTCGTCGACCGCACCTACCGCCAGGCCGTCACCGCCGCGGGGACCGGCTGCTCGGCCTCCATCGACGCCGAACGCTGGCTCGCCGAAATCGGTTCTGGTCCAAGCGATGAAACCACCGAAACCCCCGTTCGATAGGAGCACCACGATGACCGACAGCGTTACGTCGACAGTAGCCGTAACCGACGACTCCTTCTCTGAGGACGTGCTGTCCAGCAGTACCCCAGTGCTGGTTGACTTCTGGGCGACCTGGTGCGGTCCCTGCAAGATGATCGCCCCGGTGCTCGAGGAGATCGCCGCCGAGAAGGCCGGCGCGTTGACGGTCGCCAAGCTCGATGTCGACGCGAATCCGGCCACGGCGCGCGACTTCCAGGTGGTGTCGATCCCGACGCTGATCGTGTTCAAGGACGGTGTGCCGGTCAAGCGGATCGTCGGCGCAAAAGGCAAGGCTGCGCTGCTGCGCGAGCTCAGCGACATCGTCTAGCCCTGGTGCGGCGGGGGTCTGGCCATACAACCCGCCGCGCGGACACCGGCCTGGGGTTTTCTTGAATCCGCGGAGTGTCTGCGACAATCGTGCCTAGCCCGTCAACCTGGTCAGCGCCCTCGCGCAGCTGACAACCGTGACCGAAAGGCCGCATATGTCCAGTCTGCGTCGCGGTGACCGCGGTGCCGCGGTCACCGAGATCAGGGCTGCACTGACGGCGTTGGGCATGCTCGACAACGCCGACGAGGAGATCACCACCGGCAGACACGTCGTGCTGGACCTGTTCGACGGGGAACTCGACCATGCGGTGCGGGCATTCCAGCAGCATCGCGGGCTCTTGGTGGACGGGATCGTCGGTGAGGCGACTTACCGTGCGCTGAAAGAGGCGTCGTACCGCCTGGGCGCACGCACCCTCAGCCACCAGTTCGGCGCCCCGATGTTCGGCGACGACGTCGCGACGCTGCAGGCCCGGTTGCAGGATCTCGGCTTCTACACCGGCCTGGTCGACGGCCACTTCGGTCTCGCCACGCACAACGCGTTGATGTCGTACCAGCGTGAGTACGGCCTGTACCCCGACGGCATCTGTGGTCCTGAAACGTTGCGCTCCTTGTACTTTCTCGGTTCCCGAGTCACCGGTGGATCCCCCCACGCGATCCGCGAGGAGGAGTTGGTCCGCAGCTCCGGTCCCCGGCTGTCGGGCAAGCGCATCATCATCGACCCGGGCCGCGGTGGCGACGACCACGGGCAGATCATGCAGAGCCCCGGCGGGCCGATCAGCGAGTCGGACATCTTGTGGGACTTGGCCAGCCGGCTCGAGGGCCGGATGACCGCAATCGGTATGGAGACGTTCCTGTCGCGGCCGGCCAATCGTGCGCCCTCGGACGCCGAACGGGCCGCGACCGCCAACGCTGTCGGGGCCGACCTGATGATCAGCCTGCGCTGCGCGACCCAACCCAGCCCCGCCGCCAACGGCGTCGCGTCGTTCCACTTCGGCAACTCACACGGCTCGGTCTCCACCATCGGCCGCAACCTGGCCGACTTCATCCAGCGAGAAGTGGTGGCGCGCAGCGGATTACGTGATTGCCGCACCCACGGCAGGACATGGGACCTACTGCGGCTGACCCGCATGCCCACCGTGCAGGTCGACGTCGGCTACATCACCAACCCGCGGGACCGGGCCATCCTGGTGTCGACGCAGACCCGCGACTCGATCGCCGAGGGGATACTCGCCGCGGTCAAGCGGCTCTACCTGCTCGGCAAAAACGACCGTCCCACAGGCACTTTCACCTTCGCCGAACTGCTGGCGCACGAACTCTCGGTCGAACAGGCCGGCCGCGTCAGCCCGTCCTGACCGCGATCACTTCACGTCATCGCGACGGGCTCACGCCCGCCCCGACCGGCAACTGCGCGAACTCGAACAACCGCTCCAACGCCGCCTCGACGTCGGCCTTCCAGCCCAGCCCCTGTTCCAACTCCAGGCGCAACCGGGGGAAGTAGCGGTGAGGGGCGACCACGACGAAGCCCGCGTCCAGCAGCAGGTCGGCATCGAGCACACACTGCTCGACAGAGCAGTCGCCGAGCACCTCGACGACGGGTCGCAGCGACGGCGACACCGCCCCAGGGTCGAGTAGTTCGCTGACCTCGGCCGTGTGGGCGAACGCTTCGAGCGCGCGCGCTCCCCGGCGGACCAGGTCCCCGACCACGGCGGAGATCAGCATGCGCGACAATCCGTCGGCTTCGGCACCGGACTCGATGCCCAGCGAGGTCAGTAGCACCGCGTCGGCGCTCACCGGTGCGGTCGGAAAACGACGAGCACGCGGCACGGCATTCGCTGGCGCGTAGAACGCATAGCCCAGGCACGCCTCGTTCCCGCTCAGCGGCGCAGGTCCGTCGTCGGTCTGCTCGTCGCTGCACTGCACTGCGACCTGCCCGCAGGAGCCCCACTCGAGCATGACCATCGACAGCCAGGCTTCCTTCTCGAACTCGGGGTCGGACAGGTGGTCGTCGACGCCGGGGACGGCGGCACCCGCCGCATCACGCCCCAGGGTCAGCGGATCGACTTCCCAGTACACGCACCTGCGGGCATGCTTCGGCAACTGCTCGAACGCTTCGAGCCGTAGAGGCGTGACGCGTGCCGACACTAGACTCCCCGGGTCCTACACGGTGCGAAAATGCACAGCTGCCACTCCAGGATAGAAGGGTGCGGCGGGGTCGGTCCCCGGTTCTGCACGGCTATCGGGTGCGGATGCGAAACACGTTGTCTCACAATTGGTTTCCTTCAAACGGCGGTGCCGACGACGGCGAATCCGGGGGTTGTGTCACAGTGACGTAATTACCCGGTGTCGTAGGTCAGCGGTCGGACGCGCTCATCAGTTCGACTATGCGCTGAAGATCGTCGACCGACCCGAACTCCACCACGATCTTGCCTTTTCGTTTGCCAAGGCTCACGGTGACCCGGGTGTCGAAGGCCGTCGACAGCCGTTCAGCAACGTCTTGCAGGCCCGGCATGCTGATCGGCTTACGCTTCGGCGACGACGGCGCCGCTGGCCCGGCCCGGTTCGCCAACGTGACCGCTTCCTCGGTCGCGCGCACCGAGAGCCCTTCGGCGACGATGCGCGCAGCCAACTCCTCCTGCTGTTCGGGTCCCGCCTCGAGCGCCAACAGGGCGCGCGCATGGCCGGCCGACAGCACACCGGCGGCCACCCGCCGTTGCACCGCGATCGGCAACCGCAGCAGCCGGATCATGTTCGTGATCAACGGACGCGACCGGCCGATCCGCGATGCGAGTTCGTCGTGGGTCACCCCGAATTCGTCGAGCAGCTGCTGATACGCGGCCGCCTCCTCCAACGGGTTCAACTGGACGCGATGGATGTTCTCCAACAACGCGTCGCGGAGCATGCCGTCGTCGGAGGTCTCCCGCACGATCGCCGGGATGGCCTCGAGGCCGGCTTGCTGGGCGGCGCGCCACCGCCGCTCCCCCATGACGAGTTGATAGCGGATCGGTCCTGGTGCATCGCCGGGCAGCGCACGCACCACGATCGGCTGCATGAGCCCGAACTCGCGGATCGAGTGCACCAGTTCGCCGAGCGCCTCCTCGTCGAAAACCTGACGGGGCTGTCGCGGGTTCGGCTCGATCGACGACGGGTCGATCTCGCGGTACACCGCGCCGACGTCGTTGGCCGCGGTGGCCGCATTGCCGTTCGACGACGGTCCCCCGATCACCACATCGGCGGCCGCGTCGCCCATCCGTGGCCCGAACCCGGACTGATCCCCTTCGGCGGGTCCGGTCGGAATCAGCGAAGCCAGGCCGCGGCCGAGGCCGCTGCGCTTGCGTGTCGGTTGGGTCATGGCGTCTCCTGTTGTCGCGCGCTCATCGATGGTTTCGCTTCCGGCCGCGGTCGGCGATCTCCCGGCTGGCGTCGAGATAACTCATCGCCCCCCGGGAGCCGGGGTCGTAGTCGAGGATCGTCATCCCGTAACCGGGGGCCTCGGACACCTTGACACTGCGCGGGATGACCGTCCGCAGCACCTTGTCGCCGAAGTGCGCCCGGACATCGTTGGCGACCTGGTCGGCGAGCTTGGTGCGTCCGTCGTACATCGTCAGGATCACCGTGGTCACGTCGAGTTGCGGGTTGAGGTGTGCCTTGACCATTTCAATGGTGCGCATCAGCTGCCCCACTCCTTCGAGGGCGTAGTACTCGCACTGGATCGGGATCAGCACTTCGGGCGCCGCAACGAACGCGTTGATCGTCAACAAGCCCAACGACGGCGGGCAGTCGATGAACACGTAGTCGAAGTTGTAGTCGTCGAGGGCAGCCAGCGCGCTGCGCAACCGCCCCTCCCGGGCCACCATGCTGACCAACTCGATCTCGGCGCCGGCCAGGTCGATGGTCGCGGGCACACAGTAGAGGCGCTCGCTGTGCGGGCTGCGCTGCAAGGCATCGCGCAACGGGATCTCCCCGATCAGCACCTCGTACGAGGACGGCGTCCCCGGGCGGTGCTCGATGCCCAGCGCGGTGCTCGCATTCCCCTGCGGGTCGAGGTCGATGACGAGGGTCTGCAGCCCCTGCAGGGCGAGCGCCGCCGCGACGTTGACGGCCGTCGTCGTCTTACCGACACCGCCCTTCTGATTGGCGATCGTGAAGACGCGTTGGCGGTCGGGCCGCGGGAGGTTGCCCTTGGTCGCCGCGTGCAGCAGACGCACCGCCCGTTCAGCCTCCGCCCCGATCGGGGTGTCGACGCCGGCGGTCGCATCCCACCCGTTGTCGGGCGCGGTTTTGTCCGACCATGTTTCACGTGAAACGTCGGGCCGCGTGGTTTCACGTGAAACGTTCGGCGGCGTGGTTTCACGTGAAACATCGGGGCGCGTCTGGGCCGCGGCGTCGCCCGCGGAACCATTCTGCGGCGAACTCAACCTCGTCTCCTGCCCGTTGCTCGGTGCGTTACCGCCTTCTCCCGCCGTGCCACGACGACGGTCGCGGGTGGATCCAAGTAGTTCGCGCCACACCTCATTACCCTTACATCGGCCGCCCCGAGCGACGCCATCACACGCCGGTGGTCGCGGATCTCCTCTTCGGCACGCTCGCCCTTCATGGCGAGCATGTGGCCGTCGATGTGCAGCAGCGGCATGCTCCATCGAGTCAGCTTGTCCAGAGAGGCCACCGCCCTGGACACCACCACGTCCGTCTCCCCCACCTGTTTCCTCACCGCCGACTCCTCGGCCCTCCCGCGCACGACCGTCACCCCGACCCCGAGCTCGTCGACCACCTCGCGCAGGAACTCGCTGCGGCGCAGTAGCGGTTCGATCAGCGTCACGTGCACCTCCGGCCGAGCCAACGCCAACGGTATCCCGGGCAGCCCCGCGCCACTACCGATGTCGGCGACTCGGCAGCCGTCGACGATGAGTTCGGACACCGCCGCGCTGTTGAGGATGTGGCGGTCCCACAGCCGGTCCACTTCGCGAGGACCGATCAGGCCACGCTCGACACCGGCGCCCGCAAGGATCTCGGCGTACAGCTGAGCGCGCGGCAGGCGGTCCCCGAACAAGGTGGCGGCCGCATCCGGGGGCGCCGACACCTCGTCGTGTTTCACGTGAAACATCCTCCGGATCGTCGCGTCGAGCGGACGGCCACTGAACTACACGCGTGTAACTCTCGTCAGTCGGAGAGCACGACGACGCGCCGCGACGGCTCCACGCCCTCGCTCTCGCTGTGCACGCCGTCGACCGCGGCAACCGCGTCGTGCACGATCTTGCGCTCGAACGGCGTCATGGGCGCGAGCTCTTCGCGCTCGCCGGTCTCGAGCACCCGCCGCGCGACCTTCTCACCGAGCGCCGCCAACTCGTCGCGGCGCCGGCGTCGCCACCGGGCGATGTCGAGCATCAGGCGGCTGCGCTCCCCCGTCTTCTGGTGCACGGCCAGTCGCGTCAACTCCTGCAACGCGTCGAGAACCTCGCCCTTGCGGCCGACCAACTTGTTCAGGTCGCTGCCCCCGTCGATGCTGACGACCGCGCGGTCGCCTTCGACGTCGAGGTCGATGTCGCCGTCGAAGTCGAGCAGGTCCAACAACTCCTCGAGGTAGTCGCCGGCGATCTCCCCTTCGGCGACCAACCTCTCTTCGAGGTCATCCTCGGCGACCGGTGGCGCGGCACCGTTCTCCTCTTCCGTCAGGTCGTCGCGTTCCGTCGTATCGGCGTCTGTCATGTCGGTATCTCCTCATCCCCACCGGTGTCGCCCGGTCAACGTTTACGCTTCTTCGGCCGTGCGCCGGGGCGTGGACTCGCGCCCGGACGCGGCGTGCGGTTTCCTGCCCCGGACGCCGTCTTGTCGGTGCCGGCGCCCGTCGGCTTCTTCTCGGTGGACCCGTTCTCGGATACGGTGTCGACGATTTCGGGCTCACCGCTCGCCGCCGGCTCCGGCGTCTGACCCTTGCGCGTCCGCTTCGGCTTGGCACCTGGCGGCGGCGCGTTCTTCGCCTGCCGCTCCTGCGCCTCGAGTTTCTTGGCCTCTTCTTCCTTTTCGATCTTGCCGAACACGTAGTGCTGCTGACCGAACGTCCAGATGTTGTTGGCAAGCCAGTACATGATGATGGCCAACGGCAGGAACGGCCCGCCGACGACAACGCCGAGCGGAAACACATACAGCGCCAGCTTGTTCATCATCGCGGTCTGCGGGTTCGCCGCGGCCTCCGGGCTCTGACGCGCCACCGACGCCCGACTGTTGAAGTACGTCGCGATGCCGGCCAGGATCATGATCGGCACACCCACACCGATGACCGCCGCGCGGTTGAACTCCGTGAAGGCGTCCAGGCCCGAGGTTTGAATCATGGTGGCGCCCAACGGTGCACCGAACAGATGCGCGTCGAGGAAGTGGGCGACGTCGGCGGGGCTGAAGACGTAATTGCCTGTGGCGCGGTTCTGTTCGACGGAGAGCTGGATCTGACCGAACCCGCCCTGCGTCCGGTTGAACGACCGCAGCACGTGAAACAGGCCCAGGAACACCGGCACCTGGGCCAGCATCGGCAGGCAGCCGAGGATCGGGTTGAACCCGTGCTCCTTCTGCAGCTTCTGCATCTCCAGCGCCATCCGCTGACGATCCTTGCCGTACTTCTTCTGCAGCGCCTTGATCTGCGGCTGCAGCTCCTGCATCTGGCGCGTGGTGCGAATCTGCTTGACGAACGGCTTGTACAGGATCGCGCGCAGGGTGAAGACGAGGAACATCACCGACAGCGCCCACGCGAAGAAGTTCGACGGCCCCAGCAGGAAGGCGAACAGCTTGTACCAGACCCACATGATCGCCGACACCGGGTAGTAGATGATGTCGAGGCTGAACCAGTTAAACACGCGTCTCGCTTCCTGCTCGCAATGCTGGTGTGCCGCCGTTGACGTCGCCGACGGTGTCCCGATCCTCTGAGGACTCGGCCGCGGCCGCACACGATGCGTCCGCGTCGCCTTCGCGTTCAGGTGTCGGGCGCTCGGGTATCGGGTCCCATCCTCCCCTATGCCACGGTCCGCATTTCAGCAGCCGTACCGTGGCAAGCCAGCCACCGCGCAGCAGGCCGAACTCGCTCAGCGCGTCCACCGCGTACTGACTGCAGGTGGGCGTGAACCGGCACGTGGGCAGCCGCAGCGGCGAAACCGTGTGCCGATACAGCTGGATCAGGTAGATCACGACGCGGGCTGTCCTCGCCCCGATCGACCTCACTGAAGTTCTCACCCGGCCACCTCGTTCTTGGGCCTCATCCGGCGCAGGGCGGTGCGGAGCTCCTGCTCGAGTCGCGCCGATATCGCGTGCCTGCTGCTGGGCAACGCGCGGATCACCACCCGATCGGCGGGATCGAGTTCGTCGAGCACCGTACGCGCGACATGCCGTAACCGCCTGGCCACCCGATGCCGTTGCACCGCGGTCCCGACCGCCTTCGACACCACCAGCCCGATCCGCGGACCCGGCTCGCCGTCCCCTTCGGATCGCAACGCATGCACGACGAGGTCGGGCTGCACCGCGCGCACCCCTCGACTGACCGTGATTCCGAACTCCGTCGACCGCGTCATCCGGTACCGCGCCGGAAGCACCGCGTCAGACTCCGCTTGAAGTCACGTGGGAATCACGCAGTCAGCTTGCGCCGACCCTTGCCGCGACGGTTCGCCACGATCGCCCGGCCGGCCCGGGTGCGCATCCGCAGCCGGAAGCCATGCACGCGCGCCCGGCGCCGGTTGTTCGGCTGAAAGGTCCGCTTGCCCTTGGCCACGGCTGTCTCTCCTTGTTGCGTCTGGCATCCGCAGCCCGCACCGATCGACGTACGAATCGGTGTGGACGCAGTTGCCGTTGGTAAGCTCGTCCGTCTTGCTAGCCGGCGCGGTCCCCGATCGGAGCCGGGTCGCAGCCGTATCGCCTCGTACGGGCGACTGTTCGAGGGTACTGACGAGTTTTCGCTGGGTCAAACCTCGCCCGATGCCCCAGCCGACAGCCACAATTGCACCACCCGTCACGATGCAGCGTGAGCCCGAAATATCCACCCGCGCAATGTTGCAGAACGGTTGGCACCCGCCGAGAAAACTGTTAGCTTCTGCCAAGGCCGATTCGATAACGAAACGGCGACGAACAACGAAGCGAGGACGCCCGACTAGTCGTGAGCCCACAGGATGCCTCACCACCGTGATGTGCCCCGGCCCGCGGCGTTCCCGCCGGTAGACAACAGAACGACGACGACTGTCCTGTCTCCACAGCCTGTGGATAACTTTGTGGACAGATCGTCCTCGTTCCATTGGTCGTCTCCGGGTCGACCGCAAGGGGGTAGTCGTCGTTGACAGCTGACCCCGACCCACCGTTCGTGGCGGTATGGAACACGGTGGTCGCCGAACTCAACGGTGGCGCCGGCGCCGGAACGGTCGGCGATTCCGCCCCGACCCTCACCCCGCAGCAAAGAGCGTGGTTGAAGCTCGTCAAACCGCTCGTCATCACCGAGGGTTTTGCCCTGCTGTCGGTGCCGACCCCGTTCGTCCAGAACGAGATCGAACGCCATCTGCGCGAGCCGATCATCAGCGCGTTGAGCCGTCAGCTCGGCCAGCGCGTCGAACTCGGTGTGCGCATCGCCGATCCCGGCCCCGACGACACCGCCGACGAACCGCTCAACGGACTGTCCGCCCTCGCCGAACCCGACGAGGTCGACGAGGACTTCGAAGCGCGCATCAGCGCCGAGGAAAGTTGGCCGACGTACTTCACCAGCCGGCCACCGAACACGTTGACCGACGACCCCAGCGCGGTCAACCTCAACCGCCGCTACACGTTCGACACGTTCGTCATCGGCGCGTCGAACCGGTTCGCCCACGCCGCGACGCTTGCGATCGCCGAGGCCCCGGCCCGCGCGTACAACCCCCTGTTCATCTGGGGCGAGTCGGGCCTGGGCAAGACCCACCTGTTGCACGCGGCAGGGAACTACGCGCAGCGATTGTTTCCCGGCATGCGGGTGAAGTACGTCTCGACCGAGGAATTCACCAACGACTTCATCAATTCGCTGCGCGACGACCGGAAGGCGTCCTTCAAGCGCAGCTACCGCGACATCGATGTGTTGCTCGTCGACGACATCCAGTTCATCGAGGGCAAGGAAGGCATCCAGGAGGAGTTCTTCCACACCTTCAACACCCTGCACAACGCCAACAAGCAGATCGTCATCTCGTCGGACCGGCCTCCCAAGCAGCTGGCCACGCTCGAGGACAGGCTGCGCACCCGCTTCGAGTGGGGGCTGATCACCGACGTCCAGCCACCGGAGCTGGAGACGCGGATCGCGATCCTGCGCAAGAAGGCGCAGATGGACCGGCTCGATGTGCCCGACGATGTGCTCGAACTCATCGCCAGCAGCATCGAACGCAACATCCGTGAACTCGAGGGCGCGCTCATCCGCGTCACCGCATTTGCGTCACTGAACAAGACGACGATCGACAAGTCGTTGGCCGAGATCGTGCTGCGTGATCTGATCTCCGATCCCAGCACCATGCAGATCAGCACCGCGGCGATCATGGCGGCCACCGCCGAGTATTTCGAGACGACGGTCGAGGAACTGCGTGGCCCCGGCAAGACGCGCGCTCTCGCGCAGTCCCGACAGATCGCCATGTACCTCTGCCGCGAGCTCACCGATCTGTCCCTTCCGAAGATCGGCCAGGCCTTCGGGCGCGACCACACCACCGTCATGTACGCCGAGAAGAAGATTCGCGGTGAAATGGCCGAACGGCGTGAGGTCTTCGATCACGTGAAGGAACTCACGACACGAATTCGTCAGCGCTCCAAGCGCTGAGTCGCCCGCTTTTGCGCCGCCGGTTGTGTCGTGCCGCGCCCAGATTCGCCGTCTCGTGCGACGACCAGGAAATTTCTTCAAAAATCTTCTGTCCCGCCCACACCATGAGTCACATCGCGTGGTTGTGCACGCCGATGTGGAGAACCTGGGATCAACCAATGAACTACCCGCCGATTCCTGCACAACCGCCGGGCTCTCCACACTCATTCCCACCCTGGCGTGCACTCATCCACAGCTGGCTCACACCGTCGCACGCTTGTCAGCAGGGCGGACATCGATTCATCCCCAACATCCACAGGCCCTAATACTGTTGCTTGTATATCTCCAAAGTTTCCTCTTCGAAGAAGGCGGCTGGGGAAGCACAGAACCGGCCTGCCGCGAACCCAGCGGAAAGCGTCGATGTCACCCCGATCGATTAGCTTTCAAGTTGGGGCGGAAAGCTCTACGGTGATTCATCGACAGCCGTTACGGTCGTCGGGACGCATCGGTCAGACGCGTGGTGAGACACCGGGAAACCGCTGCTTAATGCTTGTCGTGGTATTGATCGAAGGGACCCAATGGACGTGGCGACGACAACAGTTGGTGTCACCGATCTGAAGTTCCGCCTGGTCCGAGAGGACTTCGCCGACGCGGTCGCGTGGGTGGCCCGCAATTTGCCCACCCGGCCAACCGTTCCGGTGCTCGCCGGCGTGTTGCTGACCGGTTCCGAGGACGGGCTGACGATTTCGGGATTCGACTACGAAGTTTCGGCCGAGGTGCAAGTACCGGCCGAGATCGCTTCACCAGGCAGCGTTTTGGTGTCCGGCCGGCTGCTGTCCGACATCACCCGGGCGTTGCCGGCGAAGCCGATCGATGTCAGCGTCGAAGGCACTCGGGTGTCGTTGACCTGTGGGAGTTCCCGGTTCTCGCTTCCGACGATGGCCGTCGAGGACTATCCGACGCTGCCCGCGTTGCCGGAGGAGACCGGTGTCATCTCCGCCGATCTGTTCGCCGAAGCGATCGGCCAGGTTGCCATTGCGGCCGGCCGCGATGACACGCTGCCGATGCTCACCGGTATCAGGCTCGAAATCGCCGGGGAGAAAGTCGTTTTGGCGGCCACCGACCGGTTCCGGTTGGCGGTGCGCGAGCTGACGTGGTCAACGGTGGGCGCCGACATCGAGGCCGCGGTTCTGGTGCCGGCCAAGACGTTGTCGGAGGCCGCCAAGGCCGGCGCCGACGGTGGCGATGTGCACCTTTCGCTGGGGGCGGGTTCGGCGGTCGGCAAGGAGGGATTGCTCGGAATCAGCAGCGGCGGCAAACGCAGCACCACGCGTCTGCTCGATGCCGAGTTTCCGAAGTTCCGGCAGCTGCTGCCGACCGAGCACACCGCGATGGCGACAATCGGGGTCGCTGAACTCACCGAGGCGATCAAGCGTGTCGCATTGGTCGCCGACCGCGGTGCTCAAGTGCGGATGGAATTCTCCGGCGACGCACTTCGGCTCTCGGCCGGCGCGGACGATGTGGGGCGCGCGGAAGAAGACCTCCCTGTCAGCTTCGTCGGAGACCCGTTGACCATCGCGTTCAATCCGACGTATCTGACCGACGGGCTTGGTTCGCTGCATTCCGAGCGGGTGACATTCGGCTTCACCACTCCCAGCCGGCCCGCGGTGTTGCGCCCGGCCGGTGACGACGACGCGAGTGTCGCTGCGGCGGGGCCCTTCCCCGCAGAGCAGACCGATTACGTGTACCTGCTGATGCCGGTGCGGCTTCCAGGCTGACCGGCCGCCGCGGACGCGAGGAGCAAAGGCAGACAACGCCACGGAAGGGGCGCATATGCAACTCGGGCTGGTCGGTCTGGGAAAAATGGGCTTCAACATGCGCGAACGCCTGCGTGAAGGCGGGCACGAAGTCGTCGGCTATGACCCGAGACCGGAAGTGACCGACGTCCCGACGCTCGCGGCGCTGGCCGATGCGCTGGATGCGCCGCGGGTGGTGTGGGTGATGGTGCCGTCTGGGCCGATCACCCGCGACACGATCACGGCCCTGGCCGACGAACTCGGTGAGGGAGATCTCGTCATCGACGGTGGCAACTCCCGCTACACCGAAGACGGACCACACGCGAAACTGTTGAACGCGAAGGGAATTGCGTTCATCGACGCGGGCGTGTCCGGCGGTGTCTGGGGTCTGAAAGAAGGGTACGGCCTGATGGTCGGCGGTAGCGACGCCGACGTCGAACGCGCGATGCCGATCTTCGACGCGTTGCGACCGCCGGGACCTCGTGAAGACGGGTTCGTGCACGCCGGACCGGTCGGTGCGGGGCACTACGCGAAGATGGTGCACAACGGCATCGAATACGGCCTGATGATGGCGTACGCCGAGGGCTACGAGCTGCTTGCGGCCGAGGAGCTCATCACCGACACGCAGGCCGTCATTCAGGCGTGGACCAACGGCACGGTGGTGCGGTCATGGCTGCAGCAGTTGCTCGCCAAGGCGTTGAAGGAAGACCCGAAGTTCACCGACATCAGCGGCTACACCGAGGATTCCGGCGAAGGGCGCTGGACTGTGGAGGAGGCCATCAGCCACCGGGTGCCGATGCCGGTGATTGCGGCGTCGCTGTTCGCGCGCTTCGCTTCGCGCCAGGAGGATTCGCCGGCGATGAAGGCGGTTTCGGCGCTGCGCAACCAGTTCGGTGGGCACGCGGTCAAACGGGTCAGCGAGTCCGGCTAGGTGCCGTGTACGTCCGCCGTCTTGCGCTGACCGACTTCCGGTCGTGGCCGCGCATCGAATTGGACCTCGAGCCGGGTCGCACCGTGTTCGTCGGACCGAACGGCTATGGTAAGACGAATCTCATTGAGGCGCTGTGGTATTCGTCGACGCTTGGTTCGCATCGGGTGGCCGCTGACGCGCCATTGATCCGGACCGGGGCCGAACGCGCGGTGGTGTCGACGATCGTCGTCAGCGAGCAACGCGAACTCGCCGTGGACCTCGAGATCACCGCGGGGCGCGCGAACAAGGCACGGCTCAACCGCTCCCCCGTGCGTTCGGCGCGAGAGATCCTCGGTGTGTTGCGAGCGGTGCTGTTCGCCCCCGAGGATCTCGCGCTGGTGCGCGGCGACCCCGGTGAACGACGCCGCTATCTGGACGAACTCGCGACCACGCGCCGCCCGCAGGTGGCCGCGATCCGCGCCGATTACGACAAGGTGTTGCGTCAGCGGGCGGCGCTGTTGAAGACGGCCTCCGGCGCGCGATTCCGCGGGGACCGCGGCGTCTTCGACACCCTCGACGTCTGGGACGGCCACCTGGCCGAGAAGGGTGCGCGGCTGATCGCGGCGCGGGTGGATCTCGTCAATCAACTGGCGCCGGAGGTCGAAAAGGCCTATCAACTCCTGGCGCCCGGGTCGCGGTCGGCGGCGATC
Source organism: Mycolicibacterium celeriflavum (assembly GCF_010731795.1). Classification (NCBI taxonomy): domain Bacteria; kingdom Bacillati; phylum Actinomycetota; class Actinomycetes; order Mycobacteriales; family Mycobacteriaceae; genus Mycobacterium; species Mycolicibacterium celeriflavum. The sequence goes on from NZ_AP022591.1 coordinate 3,319,363, forward strand.
CGCTACCGCAGCGGGGTGGAAGCGGTGGAAGAGTCGGCCGGCACGGGCGACGCGGACTTGTTCGAGGCCGCACTGCTCGATGCGTTGGCTCGCCGCCGGGATGCCGAAATCGAACGCGGGGTCTGCCTGGTGGGTCCGCACCGCGACGACCTCGAATTGCGGCTCGGCGATCAGATCGCGAAAGGCTATGCCAGCCATGGTGAATCGTGGTCGATGGCGTTGTCGCTGAGATTAGCGGCCTATGAGTTGCTGCGGGCCGAAGGCGGCGATCCAGTGCTGCTCCTCGATGACGTGTTCGCGGAGTTGGACAACGCTCGCCGGCAGGCGCTGGCCACCGTGGCGGGATCGGCGGAGCAGGTGTTGGTGACGGCCGCGGTGCCCGAGGACGTTCCCGGCGACTGGGATGCCCGCAGGATCGGGGTCACGATGCGAGACGACGAGGACGCGGGGCGGATTTCGGTGGTGCAGACATGACGTCGGACGAGAACGAGGCGGGCCCACCCGACCACCTGGCGAACCTGCGAGGAATGGATCTGGTGCGGCGCACGCTCGAGGAGGCCCGCGGCGCAGCGCGCAGCCAGGGCAAGGATGTCGGTCGCGGTCGCGGATCTGCCCCGCGCCGGATCGCGGGCAACAGTCGACGGCGCTGGTCGGGACCGGGCCCGGATTCGCGGGATCCGCAACCGTTCGGACCCGCGGCCAGCGACCTCGCCCGCAACCGCGGGTGGTCGGGCCGGGTTGCCGAGGGTGCGGTGTTCGGCCGTTGGCCCGGCGTCGTCGGCGAGGGCATCGCGGCGCACGCGACGCCGACGTCGTTGAATGACGGCGTGCTGACCATCTCGGCGGAGTCGACCGCATGGGCGACTCAATTGCGGATGGTGCAGGCCCAGGTACTGGCCAAGATCGCGGACGCGGTGGGCGACGGCGTCGTCAGATCGCTGAAAATCGTCGGCCCGGTCGGGCCCTCGTGGCGCAAGGGCCGCTACCACATCTCCGGCAGGGGTCCGCGCGACACGTACGGATAGCTGTGCTCCGCGCCTGTTGGCTGAGAGGCGCGAGGACGACGCGATCCTACTTCTCAAGCGTCCTCAGGCACCTTCAATCGAGAAATTCCACAGGCGGCTCAAATAGGTGTGCAGAAACGCCCCCTCAGAATCGGTCCTGTCGCCATCGGACGGTAGACTGGGAAGCGATCCGCAGGCGGGTGTCGACCGCCTAGCCAGCTTTCCCAGGCAAGAGACCAAGGAGACCCGTCCAACGTGGCTGCCCAGAAGAAGAAGGCTCCGAAGGAGTACGGCGCCGACGCCATCACCATTCTCGAGGGCCTCGAGGCTGTCCGCAAGCGTCCGGGCATGTATATCGGCTCCACCGGTGAGCGCGGCCTGCACCACCTGATCTGGGAGGTTGTCGACAACGCCATCGATGAGGCGATGGCCGGCTACGCCAGCCGAGTCGACGTACGCATCCTCGGCGACGGCAGCGTCGAGGTGACTGATGACGGCCGCGGCATCCCGGTCGAGATCCACAAGCAGGCCGGCATCCCGACCGTCGACGTCGTCATGACGCAGTTGCATGCGGGCGGCAAGTTCGGCGGCGAGAACAGCGGATACGCGGTGTCCGGTGGTCTGCACGGCGTCGGGGTTTCCGTCGTCAACGCGCTGTCCAGCCGGCTCGAGGTCACGATTCTGCGCGACGGACACGAGTGGTTCCAGTACTACGACCGCTCTGTTCCCGGTGAATTGAAGCAAGGCGGAGCGACCAAGAAGACGGGCACCACCGTCCGGTTCTGGGCGGACGCGGACATCTTCGAGACCACCGAATACGACTTCGAAACCGTGGCCCGGCGACTACAGGAGATGGCGTTCCTGAACAAGGGCCTCACCATCGAGTTGACCGACGAGCGGGTCACCGCCGAAGAGGTCGTCGATGAGGTGGTCAGTGAGACCGCCGAAGCGCCGAAGAGCGCCGACGAGAAAGCCGCCGAAGCCACCGCCCCGCACAAGGTCAAGCACCGGACGTTCCACTATCCCGGCGGTCTGGTCGACTTCGTCAAGCACATCAACCGGACGAAAACGCCTATCCAGCAGAGCGTCATCGACTTCGAGGGAAAGGGTCCCGGGCACGAGGTCGAGATCGCGATGCAGTGGAACGCCGGTTACTCCGAGTCCGTGCACACGTTCGCCAACACGATCAACACCCACGAGGGCGGCACCCACGAAGAAGGCTTCCGCGCCGCGTTGACGTCGGTGGTCAACAAGTACGCCAAGGACAAGAAGCTGCTGAAGGACAAGGACCCCAACCTCACCGGCGACGACATCCGTGAGGGTCTCGCCGCGGTGATCTCGGTGAAGGTGTCCGAGCCGCAGTTCGAGGGCCAGACCAAGACCAAGCTCGGCAACACCGAGGTGAAGTCGTTCGTGCAGAAGATCTGCAACGAGGAACTCACGCACTGGTTCGACGCCAACCCCGCCGAGGCCAAAACCGTTGTCAACAAGGCGGTGTCGTCGGCCCAGGCGCGAATCGCCGCGCGTAAGGCGCGCGAATTGGTGCGCCGCAAGAGCGCCACCGACATCGGCGGGCTGCCCGGCAAGCTGGCCGACTGCCGGTCCACCGATCCGCGCAAGTCGGAACTGTATGTGGTGGAGGGTGATTCGGCCGGCGGCTCGGCCAAGAGCGGCCGCGACTCGATGTTCCAGGCAATCCTGCCGTTGCGCGGCAAGATCATCAACGTCGAGAAGGCCCGCATCGACCGCGTGCTGAAGAACACCGAGGTCCAGGCGATCATCACCGCATTGGGTACCGGTATCCACGACGAGTTCGACATCTCCAAGCTGCGCTATCACAAGATCGTATTGATGGCCGACGCGGACGTCGACGGGCAGCACATCTCGACGCTGCTGCTGACGCTGTTGTTCCGGTTCATGAAGCCGCTGGTGGAGAACGGGCACATCTTCCTGGCGCAGCCCCCGCTGTACAAGCTGAAGTGGCAGCGCAGCGAGCCGGAGTTCGCCTACTCCGACCGCGAGCGCGACGGCTTGCTCGAGGCGGGCCGCAAGGCGGGCAAGAAGATCAACACCGACGACGGCATCCAGCGGTACAAGGGTCTCGGCGAGATGGACGCCAAGGAGCTGTGGGAGACCACGATGGACCCGTCGGTGCGGGTGCTGCGCCAGGTTACCCTCGACGACGCCGCAGCAGCCGACGAGCTGTTCTCGATCCTGATGGGCGAGGACGTCGAAGCGCGCCGCAGCTTCATCACCCGCAACGCCAAAGACGTCCGCTTCCTTGATGTTTAACTCAACCCGCTAAGGCTGATTGATGACTGATACTTTGCCGCCCGAAGGCGACCGGATCGAACCGGTCGACATCCAGCAGGAGATGCAGCGCAGCTACATCGACTATGCGATGAGCGTGATCGTCGGGCGCGCGCTGCCCGAGGTGCGTGACGGCCTCAAGCCCGTGCACCGCCGCGTGCTCTACGCGATGTACGACTCGGGCTTCCGACCGGACCGCAGCCACGCGAAATCCGCACGCTCCGTTGCCGAGACGATGGGTAACTATCACCCGCACGGCGACGCGTCGATCTACGACACCCTGGTCCGGATGGCCCAGCCGTGGTCGCTGCGGTACCCGCTCGTCGACGGCCAGGGCAACTTCGGCTCACCGGGCAACGATCCACCGGCCGCGATGCGCTACACCGAGGCGCGGCTTACCCCGCTCGCGATGGAGATGCTGCGTGAAATCGACGAGGAGACAGTCGATTTCATCCCGAACTACGACGGTCGGGTGCAGGAGCCGACCGTGTTGCCGAGCCGGTTCCCCAACCTGCTGGCCAACGGCTCGGGCGGCATCGCCGTCGGCATGGCCACCAACATGCCACCGCACAACCTGCGCGAGCTGGCCGAAGCCGTGTACTGGTGCCTGGATAACCACGACGCCGACGAAGAGGCCACGCTGGCCGCGGTCACCGAACGCGTCAAGGGCCCCGACTTCCCGACGCATGGCTTGATCGTCGGCTCTCAAGGCATCCACGACATGTACACGACCGGCCGCGGGTCGGTGCGCATGCGCGGCGTCGTGGAGATCGAAGAGGACAACCGCGGCCGCACCGGCATTGTCATCACCGAGTTGCCGTATCAGGTCAACCACGACAACTTCATCACCTCGATCGCCGAACAGGTCCGCGACGGCAAGCTGGGCGGCATCGCCAACATCGAGGACCAGTCCAGCGACCGTGTCGGGCTGCGAATCGTGGTGGAGCTCAAGCGCGATGCGGTCGCCAAAGTGGTGCTGAACAACCTCTACAAACACACCCAGCTGCAGACCAGCTTCGGCGCAAACATGCTCTCGATCGTCGACGGCGTGCCCCGCACCCTGCGCCTCGACCAGCTGATCCGGCACTACGTCGACCATCAACTCGACGTCATCGTGCGGCGCACCCGCTACCGGTTGCGCAAGGCCAACGAGCGGGCCCACATCCTGCGCGGCCTGGTCAAGGCGCTCGATGCGCTCGATGAGGTGATCGCGTTGATCCGGGCGTCGGAGACCGTCGACGTCGCGCGGCAGGGCTTGATCGAGTTGCTCGACATCGACGACATCCAGGCCCAGGCGATTCTCGACATGCAGCTGCGCCGGCTGGCCGCGCTGGAACGTCAGCGCATCGTCGACGACCTGGCGAAGATCGAAGCCGAGATCGCCGACCTCGAGGACATCCTGGCCAAGCCGGAGCGGCAGCGGGCGATCGTCCGCGACGAGCTCAAGGAGATCGCCGACAAGTACGGCGACGACCGTCGCACCCGCATCGTTGCCGCGGACGGCGAGGTCGCCGACGAGGACCTGATCGCCCGTGAGGACGTCGTCGTCACGATCACCGAGACCGGCTACGCCAAGCGGACCAAGACCGACCTGTACCGCAGCCAGAAGCGCGGCGGTAAGGGCGTGCAGGGCGCCGGACTCAAGCAGGACGACATCGTCAACCACTTCTTCGTCTGCTCCACTCACGACTGGATCCTGTTCTTCACCACTCAGGGCAGGGTCTACCGAGCGAAGGCCTACGACCTGCCCGAGGCGTCGCGCACCGCGCGCGGCCAGCACGTCGCGAACCTGCTGGCGTTCCAGCCCGAGGAGCGGATCGCGCAGGTGATCCAGATCAAGAGCTACGAAGACGCGCCCTATCTTGTGCTGGCCACGCGCAAAGGCCTGGTGAAGAAGTCCAGGCTGGTCGACTTCGACTCCAACCGGTCCGGCGGCATCGTGGCGGTCAACCTCCGCGACGGCGACGAACTGGTCGGCGCGGTGTTGTGCTCGGCCGACGACGACCTGCTGTTGGTGTCGGCCAAGGGCCAGTCGATCCGGTTCTCCGCCACCGACGAGGCACTGCGGCCGATGGGTCGCGCGACCTCCGGTGTGCAGGGCATGCGGTTCAACACCGACGACGAGCTGTTGTCGCTGAACGTCGTGCGGGAGAACACGTATCTACTGGTCGCGACGTCGGGCGGGTACGCCAAGCGCACGGCGATCGAGGAGTACAGCCCGCAGGGCCGCGGCGGCAAAGGCATCCTGACGATTCAGTACGACAAACGCCGTGGCAGTCTTGTGGGTGCGTTGATCGTCGATGACGACACAGAGTTGTACGCGATCACATCAGGTGGAGGTGTCATCCGGACGGCGGCTCGCCAGGTTCGCAAGGCCGGGCGGCAAACCAAGGGCGTTCGGTTGATGAACCTGGGTGAGGGCACGACACTGATAGCCATCGCGCGCAACGCGGAGGAAGGCGACAGCACCGACGAGGTCAACACCGACCCCGGTGCGTGAGCAGTGACGGGACCAGTGAGGAGCCGTAGGTGAGCTCACCCAACGAGCCGGGACGCCCACACGCGGGCGAAAGTCCAGGGGGCGCCAACGGCTCCGCGGCCAACAACGACGCTCTCGGTGCGGCCCGGCCCGATGTCTCCGACCGCGGAGACGTCCCGCCGTGGCAGCGCGGGCCCGCGGCGCGGGCGGCGCAACCCGGGGCCCGGCCGCCGGAGCCGCCGAGGCGGGGTCCGGGTCCGGCGCCGCGTGGCGACGGTCCCGGCGATGACGGTCATCCGCCGGAGCGGCCGGCCGACGACGTCCGGGGAAATCCGAACAACTCCCCCGGCCCCAGTCCCCGGCTGAACCGCTTCGTGTCGGGTGCTTCGGCGCCAACTGAGGAGGTGCCGCCGCGCGGCGACCGGCCTGAGGCGCCCCGGCCTGAGGCTTACGCCAGCGAACTCCCAGACCTGTCCGGGCCGATGCCGCGTCCGCCGCAGCAGCGTAAGCCTGCCGAGCGGTCGAGCGCAGAACCTGCCGCCCGCCCGGCTTCCGGGGCCCGCGTCCAGGTCGGCACCCGGCACAAGGGCCCGGTGCGGGCCAGCATGCAGATCCGCCGGATCGACCCGTGGAGCACGCTGAAGGTCTCCGCGGTGCTGTCCGTCGCGCTGTTCTTCGTGTGGATGATCGCGGTTGCGTTCCTCTACCTCGTGCTCGGCGGCATGGGCGTGTGGAGCAAGCTCAACAGCAACGTCGGTGACCTGCTCACCAGCGCCGGCGGCGGTTCCGGCGGCGAGCTGGTGTCCAGCGGCACCATCTTCGGCGGCGCGACCTTGATCGGCTTGGTCAACATCGTGCTGCTGACGGCCATGGCGACCATCGGTGCGTTCGTCTACAACCTGACGACGGACTTGGTCGGCGGGGTCGAAGTCACGCTCGCCGACCGGGACTGAAGGCGCGCTCCGCGGTTTGGGCGCGGGCCTACGATTGCGGTAATCTCGTCGCTCGGCCGTAGCGGCGCTACGGGGCTATAGCTCAGGCGGTTAGAGCGCTTCGCTGATAACGAAGAGGTCGGAGGTTCGAGTCCTCCTAGCCCCACGGAAAGGTGCACACCATGAGGCGGGTGCTGTTGATCGCGACCGCGATTGCCGCAGCAGCCGCCGTCGCCCTCTGGCGGTCCCGCCACGGCGTCGAGGTGTGGCATGCGGCGCCCGACGCGCCGTCGGCGGACCAGGGGCCTTAGCTCAGTTGGTAGAGCGCTACCTTTGCAAGGTAGATGTCAGGAGTTCGATTCTCCTAGGCTCCACTTCGATTCTCGTGCGGCCGGCCCGGCAGTCTCACGGCCGCGGCGCCACCTCCACGCTCGGCGGCAGGGGCGAGGGCTCCGGCTGCGTCGACCGCCGCACGATCGAGAACGCGACCGCTCCCCCGGCCACCGCCGCGACGCCGACGCCGATCAACACCAGCCTGCGCCTGCGCAGCTTGCTCTTCGCGGTGCGCGCCGGCGACGCGCCGAGCAGCGCCTGCGACACGATCTCCTGCGCGGTGGCCAGATCCTCGCTCAGCTGAGCCTTGAGCCGGCCGCGGCGGTAGCGTTCGCCCACCCATTCCGCCGAGGACTGCGCACCGGTGATTCCCAGCCCCAGCGCGCCGCGTGTGACGTCGACCGGGCCGACCGCCGTGTACTTCAGGCCGCGGCTCAACCGCTCGCCTGGGGTCAACCGGACGTCCGTCTTCGAGCTCATGGCGCACCTCTTTCCGCGGCGTGGATGGGTCGACAACAGCCTGCCATCTACCGCAAGGCAGCGGTGCCCGTTGGGCGGTTAAGGCGGCGTGGCACACTGACATCCCGTGACGAGCCCCATTCAGACAGCGACCGCGACCCTGCACACCAACCGCGGCGACATCAAGATCGCACTCTTCGGAAACCACGCGCCCAAGACCGTCGCCAACTTCGTCGGACTGGCGCAGGGAACCAAGGACTACAGCGGCGAGAATGCATCGGGCAGCACAGCGGGCCCTTTCTACGACGGCGTCGTGTTCCACCGTGTCATCGAGGGCTTCATGATCCAGGGCGGTGACCCGACGGGCACCGGCCGCGGCGGGCCGGGCTACGAGTTCGCCGACGAGTTCCACCCCGAGCTGCAGTTCGACCGGCCCTACCTGCTCGCGATGGCCAACCGCGGCCCCGGCACCAACGGCTCGCAGTTCTTCATCACCGTCGGCAAAACGCCGCACCTGAACCGCAAGCACACCATCTTCGGTGAGGTTGTCGACGCGGAGTCCCAGAAGGTCGTCGACGCGATCGCATCCACTGCGACCGACCGCAACGACCGGCCCACCGATCCGGTGGTCGTCGACTCGATCACCATCGCCTGACCGAAGCGGTCAGGAGCCGGCGCCGGCGTAGCCCGCGTCGGTCAACACGTCGAGTACCTGCAGCGGGTCGGTGCCCAGATCCCATCGGGTGAACACGAGCAGCCGGTCATCGATGGTGTCGATTTCAAGTAGCCGGACTTTGCGGGCCAACCGGCGGAACTCGGTGATCCGGATCAGCTTGATGGTGGTGCGCGGCAAAATCTCGGTGCCGAACAGACCGCGGGTCACCAGGCCGGCGTCTTCGATTGCCAGCTTTGGTCGGGCGCGCCATGAAAGGATCGCAAACACGATCAATCCCACCCCGGCAACGCCCGCCAGAATGCGGCCCGGAGGGTCTGTGATCAGGGTCACAGCGGGAATGGTGAGGATGACGCCGGCTATACCGCATGCGGCAATGCCCGCTGCGGGCGGACTCCACTGAGTTTGCTGCATCCGTTGTGCACACCCTTTCACCGCCCCTTACGCGGTTATCCACAAGTGCTATCCCCAATGGGGATGAATCACATCGGTGTGATCCGATTACTCGGAGGTTGCTGGGAGGATAACGATCAGCGACCAGAATGAATTCATGTCGTCGGATCGACGGTTCAGCGCCACCGCATCGTGAGCAACAGCCCGGTAATCATGAAGGCAAACGCAATCGCGTAGTTCCACGGGCCCAGTTCGGCAAGGAACGGGATCGCCGACGACGCCAACTGGAAAACCAGAAGCCAGATCAGACCGATCAGCATCAAGCCGACGAACAACACCACGAACCAGGTACTGGACGGACCCGCCTTGACCTTGACGGGCGTCCGGCTCACCGGGCTGCTGGTGAAGTCGTTCTTCTTGCGGACCTTGGACTTGGGCATGGGTACCTTCGGGACAACTGGTGCGACGATGTAGATACGAGCCTAACGTAGGCCCGCCACAGCAGAGTCAGGGAAGCCGGGTGGCAGCGGATGCAGCGGTCAGTGCGCAGTCACGGGACGCGAGGGTCCACGCAGCGCGCAGGCCTGTGGCGGTACGGCGTGCCGGTGATCTGCCTGCTTGCGGGTCTTCTGCTGGCGACCACCCACGGCGTCTCCGGCGGTGACGACATCCGGCGCAGCGACGCCCCGCGGCTGGTCGACCTCGTCCGAGAGACCCAGCAGTCGGTGGACCGGCTCAGCGCCGAACGTGACTCCCTCGCGACCGCGATGGACACCCGCCACGGGGGCAGCCCCCGCGCCGACGCGGCCCTGACCGCCATCACCGCCCGCGCTGACCGGTTGGCGGCCGTCGCCGGTCTGGAGCCCCTGCGCGGGCCCGGCCTGGTGGTCACTCTCAACGACGCCCAACGCGACGCCGAGGGTCGGTTCCCCCGCGACGCCTCGCCCGACGACCTGGTGGTGCACCAGCAGGACATCGACGCCGTGCTCAATGCGCTGTGGAGCGCCGGCGCCGAGGGCATCCAGATGCAGGACCAGCGGATCATCGGCACGTCGGCGCCACGGTGCGTCGGTAACACCCTGCTGCTCAACGGCCGCACGTACAGCCCGCCCTACGTGATCACCGCGATCGGCGATGCGGCTGCCATGCAGGCGGCGTTGGCGGCCGCTCCCCTGGTCAACCTCTATCGCCAGTACGTGGTGCGCTTCGGGCTGGGTTACTCCGAGGAACCCCGCGCCGAGGTCGAACTCGTCGGGCACACCGAACCGGTCCGGATGAAGTTCGCCAAGCCGGCGGGGCCGATCGGATGGTGACTTCGGTCTGTTCGTCGCGCCAACCGCGACCAGGTACACCGAAAATCGCAACCAGTAACCTGGGCTGATGCAGGTCCTGGTCGTCGACAATTACGACAGCTTCGTGTTCAACCTGGTTCAGTACCTGGGTCAGCTCGGGGTGCATGCACAGGTCTGGCGCAACGACGACGACCGCCTGGCCACCGACACCGACATCGCGAAGGCCGCCGACGAGTTCGACGGGGTGTTGCTCAGCCCCGGCCCGGGGACCCCGGAGCGGGCCGGCGCGTCCATCGCCCTCGTCAAGGCGTGCGCGGCGGCCGAAACGCCGCTGCTGGGCGTGTGCCTGGGCCACCAGGCGATCGGCGTGGCCTTCGGCGGCACGGTGGACCGCGCCCCCGAGCTGCTGCATGGCAAGACCAGCGTCGTCCATCACACCAATACCGGTGTGCTGCAGGGGCTTCCGGATCCCTTCACCGCGACCAGGTACCACTCGCTGACCATCCTGCCCGACACGGTGCCCACCGAATTGGAGGTGATCGCTCGCACGGAAGGCGGCGTCATCATGGGCGTGCGGCACGCCGCCTTGCCGATCCACGGTGTGCAATTCCATCCCGAGTCGATTCTCACCGAGGGCGGGCACCGCATGCTGGCCAACTGGCTCGGCTACTGCGGCGCCGCGCCCGCCGAGTCGCTGGTGCGCAGGCTGGAGGATGAGGTCTCGAGCACCGTCCAGCGCGCGACCGCTACGACGCGAAACTCAGCGTGATCGTCGCGCCGAAGTCCACACTGGCGCCCGGTGCCGGGCTCTGAGTGACCACCGCGTTGGCCCGCTGGCCGCTGTTCGGCACGTCGGCGCCCTTGTCCAAGGAACCCGTCCACCCCAGCGCGCGCAGCCGCGGTTCGGCGTCCACCCAGAACATCCCGCGCACGTCGGGCATCAGGAACTGATTGCACGCCGACTGCTGCAACTGGACCGGCGCGTCCACCGGGGAGTCCTGTCCGGCGGGGGGCAGCGTGCCGATGACCTGTCCGCACGGTTCGGGGCTGTCGACCTGGACCGGCACCACATTGGTGAACCCCGCTGCGGTCAGGATCTGCCGCGCGGATGCCTCTGACTGGTTGGCGACGTTGGGCACGGTGCGGCTTTCGGGCCCCGAGCCCACGACGATGGTGATCTCGTTGGTGATCGCCGAGGTCTGGTTCGCCGGCGGATTCGTGCCGAGCACCCGGTTCTTCAGCTCCGGCGTCGACGGCGACGACGTCGGCTTGAACTTCTCGAAACCCGCCTCGGTCAGCTTCTGCGCCGCCTCGTCGTAGGTCAGGTTCTTGACGTCGGGTATCTCCCGCTGCTCCGGACCGGTGGAGACGTTGATGGTGATCTCCTCGCCGGCCTCGACCGATGTGTCGGCGCTGGGATCGGTGCTGATGACGTGGTCGGGCGGCACCGTCGAGTCGGGCCGCTGTTGGGTGCGTGTCTTGAATCCACGGTTCTGCAGTTCGGCGATCGCGTCCGCCGACGGCTGGCCGCTCACGTCGGGCACCTCGACGGCACGGGTGTCCCCGCCGAACATGTTGATCGCGACCGTCACCACCACGGTGAGCACGGCCAGCACCGCGACGGCGGCCAGCCACCGCCCGACCGAGCCGCGACGCTCCCGTTCGGCGTACTCGCGCGGCTGCGGCATCGGCGCCGGCTCGATCGGCTCGGTCCGCTCATGGTTGGGCGGCGTCGACAGCATCGAGTTGCGGTCGGCGTCGGTGAACACCTTCGGCGCGTCCGGTTGCTCGCCGCTGTGCACCCGGACCAGATCGGCCCGCATCTCCGCGGCGGTCTGATACCGGTTGTCAGGGTTTTTCGCCAACGACTTGAGCACCACGGCGTCCAGTTCCGGGGTGATGTCATTGTGCCGTTGCGACGGCGGAACAGGATCCTCGCGGACATGTTGGTAAGCCACCGCGACGGGGGAGTCACCGATGAAAGGTGGCTCCCCGGTGAGGATTTCGTAAAGCACACAGCCCAGCGAGTAGACGTCGGAACGGGCATCGACCTTTTCGCCGCGGGCCTGCTCCGGCGACAGGTACTGGGCGGTGCCGATCACCGCCGCGGTCTGCGTGACGCTGTTGGCGTCGGCGAGCGCGCGGGCGATACCGAAGTCCATCACCTTCACCGCGCCGGCCTTGCTGATCATGATGTTGGCCGGCTTGACGTCGCGGTGGATGATCCCGTGCTGGTGGCTGAAGTTCAACGCCTGGCAGGCGTCGGCGATCACCTCGATGGCCCGCCGCGGCTCCATCGGGCCGTCACTGTGCACGATGTCGCGCAGCGTCACCCCGTCGACGTACTCCATCACGATGTAGGGCAGCGGACCGCTCGGCGTCTCGGCCTCGCCGGTGTCGTAGACCGCAACGATCGCGGGGTGGTTCAATGCGGCCGCGTTCTGCGCTTCGCGGCGGAAGCGCAGATAGAAGCTCGGGTCCCGGGCGAGATCGGCCCGCAGCACCTTGATCGCGACGTCGCGGTGCAGACGCATGTCGCGTGCGAGATGAACTTCGGACATGCCGCCGAAGCCGAGGATCTCGCCGAGCTCATAGCGGTCGGACAGATGTTGCGGGGTCGTCATTGCGTTGTCTGTTCTGGAGCCGAAAGTCGCAGTTCCAGCTCCTGTGCCGGGGTCGACGGCGGCACCAGCGGCGGTGCCGGTGACGCAGTCGCTTGCGGTGTGATTACCCCTGATTCTCCCTCACCATCAACTTCGCCCCCGCGCCCGGTCCTATCCGGTAGCGCCGCCGGCGACTCGTAAGGGGTGGTCTCGGTGATGGTGTTGGTGATCGTCGGTGGCGGCGTCTGCTTGTCCTGGCGGTCCTGGGCATTGAGCACGATCAGGATCGCAATGATGATCGCCAGCGCCCCCAACACCCCCGCGGCCCACAGCAGCGCGCGCTGGCCCGACGAGAAGGTGCGCCGCGGCGGCGGCGGGCGGTGGCTGCCGGTCGCCGGGCGTGGGCGCGCGACGGTGGCCGGGGCGCGACCGGTCATGTCGGCGGCGGCGCGGGCCTGCGTGGCCGATGGCACGGCGGTGGGCGCGGCCCGACCGATCGACGGCGCGGCGTTCGGTCGCGGCGGGCGCCGTCCGGACCGCACCGCGGCGACCGCGTCCGCGAACGCCCCGCCGGAGCGATACCGCATACCGGGGTTCTTGACCAGGGTGATTTCGATCAGTTCGCGCACATTGGGCGGCAGATCGGCGGGCAGCGGCGGCGGGGTCTCCTTGATGTGCTTCATCGCCACCGTCAGCGCGCCGTCGCCGGTGAACGGGCGCTTGCCCGAAACCGATTCGTAGCCAACGACTCCCAGCGCGTACACGTCGCTGGCGGCGGTGGCGTCGTGGCCCAGCGCCTGCTCGGGTGCGATGTACTGCGCGGTGCCCATCACCATGCCGGTCTGCGTCACCGGTGCGGCGTCGACGGCCTTGGCGATGCCGAAGTCGGTGAGCTTGACCTGACCCGTCGGCGTGATGAGGATGTTGCCCGGCTTCACGTCGCGGTGCACCAGGCCAGCGGTGTGGGCGACCTGCAGAGCGCGTCCCGTCTGCTCGAGCATGTCGAGCGCATGGCGCAGGGAGAGCCGACCGGTCCGTTTGAGCACCGAGTTCAGCGGTTCGCCGTTGACCAGTTCCATCACCAGGTAGGCGGTGCGGCCCTCGCCGTCCATGTCGGTCTCGCCGTAGTCGTACACGCTGGCGATGCCGGGGTGGTTCAGCATCGCGACGGTGCGGGCCTCGGCGCGGAACCGCTCGACGAACTCGGGGTCGGTGGAGTACTCGGCCTTGAGCACCTTCACCGCGACCCGCCGGCCCAGCCGGGAGTCCACGGCTTCCCACACCTGGCCCATGCCGCCGGTGGCGATCAACCGCTGCAGCCGGTAGCGGCCGGACAGGGTGACTCCGACGCGAGGACTCATGAGCCCTCCCGCAGGGCGGCGGCTATCGTGGCCCGGCCGATCGGCGCAGCGAGCGCCCCACCCGTTGCGGACAGCCGGTTACCGCCGTTCTCGACCAGCACCGCGACCGCCACTTTGGGGGCCTGAGCCGGGGCGAAGGCGATGTACCAGGCATGCGGAGGGGTGTTGCGCGGGTCGGTGCCGTGCTCCGCTGTCCCGGTCTTGGATGCGATCTGCACGCCGGCGATGGCTCCCTTCTGCTGCGTCACCTGCTCGGCGGCGACCATCAAGTCCGTAAGTGTATCGGCGACCTGCTGCGACACCGCCCGGCGCTCTTCCTGCGGGGCCGTCGTCGCGATGTTCGAGAGGTCGGGTCCCTTCAGGCTATCCACGAGATACGGCTTCATCGCCACCCCGCCGTTGGCGATGGTCGCGGCGATCTGAGCGTTCTGCAGCGGAGTGAGCGCGACGTCTTTCTGGCCGATACTCGACATACCCAACGCGGCGGCGTCCTCGATGGGGCCGACGCGCGACTCGACCACCTGAAGCGGAATCATCGGCGCGGACCCGTCGACACCGAACCCACGGGCCGTCGACCGCAGGGCATCAGCGCCAGTGTCGATGCCCAACTGGACGAACGCCGTGTTGCACGATCTGGCGAAAGCCTCCCGAAGCGATGCGGTCGGGCCATCGCCGCAGGACGCGCCGCCGAAGTTCTCCAACGTTGCGGTGCTGTCGGGCAACGGGATTCGCGGTTCGGCGGTGAGCTGGGTGTCTACCGTCGCGCCCCGTTGCAGCGCCGCCGCGGTGGTGATCACCTTGAAGGTCGACCCCGGCGGGTACGTCTCGGAGATCGCCCGGTTCAGCAGCGGCGAGTCCGGGTCGTCGCGCAGCCGCTGCCAGGCCTCCGTCTGGGCGGCCATGTTGTGGGTGGCCAGCAGGTTCGGGTCGTAGGACGGGCTCGAGACCATCGCCCGGATCTTGCCCGTCGTGGGCTCGATGGCCACCACCGAACCCTTGCACGGGCCGCCGTCGCAGCCGTCCTCCATCGCCTCCCAGGCGGCCCGCTGGACCTGCGGATTGATCGTGGTGTTGACGTTGCCGCCGCGCGGATCGCGGCCGGTGAAGAAGTCTGCGAGCCGCCGGCCGAACAACCGTTCGTCGGACCCGTTGAGAATGGAGTCCTCGGCGCGCTCCAGGCCGCTGCTCGAGTACTGCAGCGAGTAGAAGCCCGTCACCGGCGCGTACGCCAGGGGATTGGGGTACACCCGAAGGAACCGGAACCGACCGTTGGTCGACACGGAGTAGGCCAGCAATTGACCGCCCGCGGAGATCTGACCGCGTTGGCGGGAGTACTCGTCGAGCAGCACGCGCTGGTTGCGCGGATCGGAGCGCAACCCGTCGGCGGTGAACACCTGCGTCAGCGTGGCGTTGGCAAGCAGCAGCACGATCAGGGCCATGACCGTGACGGCGATGCGGCGCAGCGAGGTGTTCATACCTTCTCGATCACCTCGGTGCCGGCCGCCGCGATCGGCGTCGGTGTCTGAGGCGCGGAGACGATGGGGCGACGCGCCGCATGCGAGATCCGCACCAGGATGGCGAGCAGCATGTAGTTCGCCAGCAGCGAAGACCCCCCGTAGGACATCCACGGGGTGGTCAGCCCGGTCAGCGGAATGAGGTTGGTGACACCACCGACGACGATGAACAACTGCAGCGCCAGCGTCGAAGCCAGGCCCGCGGCGAGCAACTTCCCGAAGCTGTCACGCACGGCGATCGCAGTGCGCAGCCCACGGATGATAACGATCGTGTAGAGCATCAGCACCGCGGCCAGGCCCACCAGGCCCAGTTCCTCGCCGACGGCCGCGATGATGAAATCGGTTGATGCGGCGGGCACGGTGGCGGGTTGACCATTGCCCAGACCGGTGCCGAAGATCCCTCCGGTCGCAAAACTGAACAGCGACTGCACCATCTGGTAACCCGCGCCGTCGGGGTCTGCGAAGGGGTCCAGCCACGTCTGCACGCGGACCTCGACGTGATCGAAAAGGTGATATGCGGCAACGCTTCCCGCCGCGAACAGGGCCAGACCGATGACGACCCAACTGAGCCGGTCGGTGGCCGCGTAGACCAGCACCAGAAACGACGCGTACAGCAGCAGCGAGGTACCGAGGTCCTTCTCGAAGATCATCACCCCGACCGAGGCGATCCACGCGGCGAGAAGTGGCGCGAGGTCGCGGGGCCGGGGGAGATCCATCCCGAGAACGTGCTTGCCGGCGCTGGTGAAGACATTACGCTTGGACACCAGCACCGCCGCGAAGAAGATCAGCAGCAGGATTTTCGAGAACTCGGCGGGCTGAATCGAGAAGCCGGGGAACTGAATCCAGATCTTGGCACCGTTCTGCTCGGACATCGAGCGGGGCAGCACGGCGGGAATGGCCAACAGGACCAGACCGGTCAGCCCGCACAGGTAGCCGTAGCGGGACAGCAGTCGGTGATCGCGCAGGAAGATCACGATCAGCGAGAACCCGATGACGCCGAGCAGGGTCCACAGCATCTGCTGGTTGGCGGTGCCGCCCAAGCCGTCCTGCCTTAGCTCACCGGATCCGAGGTCGAGGCGGTGAATCATCACCAGTCCCAACCCGTTCAGCAGCGCGACCACCGGCAGCAGGAGCGGATCGGCGTACGGCGCGAAACGTCGCACCGCGAGGTGCGCACCGCTGAACAACGCCAGATACGCAACGGCGTACTGCGCGAGATCCCAGTGCAGGCCCTTCTCCCGGTTCGCCTCGACGAGCAGCAGCGCGAGAGTGGTGATGAGCGCCGCGAAGCCGAGCAGGAGCAGTTCGGCGTTGCGCCGGTTCGGAAGTGGCGGCGTGACGGCGATGGCGGCTTGCGGCTGGGTGGTCATGCCACTTCCCGGCAGTTCGTTCCCGGTTCGGGTGGCGGCGGGGGCAACGCGGTGACAGTCGGCGCCGGCGGCGGCTTGGGCGACGACGCGGGCGGCGACGGTTCGCCCGGCTGTGGCGGTGCACCGGGCGACGGTTGCGGCGACTCCGGTTGCGGAGACGGCGAGCGCGGTTCCGGCGGTGGCTGCGGCTGCGTTACTGTCCGCGGCGTCTCGGGCGCCGGGCTGCCGGTTTCACCGCGGGTCGGCGGATTGTTCGGCACGCCAGGCGAATTCGTCGGTACCGGGCTGTGCGGCGCCTCACTGGTGCGAGGCGGTGGCGGTGGCGGCGCGCAGATCGGAAGCAGCGAATCGCTTGCCAGCTGGTTGATCTGGCTGATGGCCTGATCTTCCGAGCCCGTCGGCAGTCCCGCGATGACCTGCCGTTGTTCGGACTGCTTCAGATCGCTGACCCGAAAGATCTGGCAGTCGCGCGGCTGCTGCCCGGGACTGATGAGGTTGAGACCGTTGCGTTCGGTCAAGCAGCCTTGTCGGTACGGTTCCTGCAACGAATAGCCGAGTATCGATCCGGGCACACCCCGCATGATCGACACGGTGCCGTTGTGGGCGGCGACGTAGAAGTTGTTGCGGATGATCTCCCGGCCGACGGCCAACCCGGCCAATACCGCCAGCACCAGCAGAACGGCGGCGATGAACATTCGCCGCCGCGACTTGGGCGGCCGCGGCGGTTCCTCCGGTTCCGGTAGAACGCGTTTGGCTTCGTTGCGGCGCGGATTGAACGCCGACGCGCGACCAGCTGCGGTATTGGGCGGGGGCTGGTCGTCGTCGCCGGACACCGCACCGGCCAGGATCGGCTGGGTCTGCCCGTAGTCGTAGTCGACGACGTCGGCGACGACGACGGTGACGTTGTCCGGCCCGCCGCCGCGCAGTGCCAATTCGATGAGCCGGTCGGCGCTTTCGGCCACATCGGAAATCTGCAGTGCCTCGAGGATGGTGTCGTGGCTGACCGGATCGGAGAGCCCGTCGGAGCACAGCAGGTAACGGTCGCCGGCGCGCGCCTCACGCATGATCAGCGTGGGCTCCACCTCGTGGCCGGTCAGCGCGCGCATGATCAGCGACCGCTGCGGATGGCTGTGCGCCTCTTCCGCGGTGATTCGGCCTTCGTCGACGAGCGTCTGGACGAACGTATCGTCCTTGGTGATCTGGGTCAGCTCCCCGTCGCGCAGCAGATAGCCCCGGGAGTCGCCGATGTGTACCAAGCCAAGTCGGTTGCCCGCGAACAGAATTGCGGTCAACGTGGTGCCCATGCCCTCGAGCTCGGGGTCGGCCTCGACATGCGCGGCAATCGCCGAGTTGCCTTCGCGGACCGCGGCGTCGAGCTTGGACAACAGGTCGCCGCCGGGCTCGTCGTCATCGAGGTGGGCCAGGGCGGCGATCACCAGCTGGGAGGCGACCTCGCCCGCGGCGTGGCCGCCCATACCGTCGGCAAGCGCGAGCAGTCGCGCACCGGCGTAGACGGAGTCTTCGTTGTTCGCCCGGACCAGGCCGCGGTCGCTGCGCGCGGCATAGCGAAGCACCAGTGTCACGGGCGCAGCTCGATTACCGTCTTGCCGATCCGAACCGGCGTGCCCATCGGAACCCGTACCGCCGTCGTCACCTTCGCCCTGTCGAGGTATGTGCCGTTGGTCGATCCTAGGTCCTCGACGTACCACTCCGAACCTCGAGGCGAGAGCCGGGCGTGCCGCGTCGAGGCGTAATCGTCGGTGAGTACGAGAGTCGAATCGTCGGCGCGGCCGATCAACACCGGCTGGCTGCCCAGCGTTATCCGGGTTCCTGCCAGCGCCCCCTCGGTGACGACAAGGTGCCGCGCAACGTTACGACGGCCGCGGTTGGGCAGCAGCGAGGCCCGAAGCGGCAGCCCACGGCGCACCATGACGGCGCCGGTGGGCGCGTAGAGGTCTGTGCGCAGAATTCTGAGCACCGACCAGATGAACAGCCATAG
This sequence comes from Mycolicibacterium celeriflavum, assembly GCF_010731795.1. Classification (NCBI taxonomy): domain Bacteria; kingdom Bacillati; phylum Actinomycetota; class Actinomycetes; order Mycobacteriales; family Mycobacteriaceae; genus Mycobacterium; species Mycolicibacterium celeriflavum. The sequence continues at coordinate 3,338,085 of NZ_AP022591.1, forward strand.
CAGCAACAGGAATCCGACGCGCGTCAGTTGCAGTACCAACCCCTGCATCTGACGTCCTCTCCGTCCCCGTCCCGTTCTAGTCGCGTCGGCACCACGCAGCCAGCCTCGGCACCGTCACGATACTTGGACGGTCACCGACATGAGCGGGAAGCGACGAGCTTCGCGCTCCGGCCGCGCGCGGCCGCGGTGCTCAGTGCACGCGGACGATGATCTCGGAGTGGCCCAGCCGGATCACGTCGCCGTCCGCGAGCTGCCACTCCTGCACCGGCGCGTTGTTCACGGTGGTGCCGTTCGTGGAGTTCAGATCGGACAGCAGCGCGACCTGACCGTCCCAGCGGATCTCCAGATGGCGCCGGGACACCCCGGTGTCGGGCAGCCGGAACTGGGCATCCTGGCCGCGGCCGATCACGTTCGTGCCCTCGCGCAGCTGGTAGGTCCGGCCGCTGCCGTCGTCGAGCTGCAGCGTGACGGTGGCGCCGCCGGCGGCGTAGTCGCCCGGGCCGTACCCGGCGCCGTAGCCACCCTGCTGGCCGTAGTCGTAGCCGCCCGCGGGCTCGGCGTATCCGGGCTCGGCGTAACCGGCGGCGGGTGCGTCACCGTAGCGGCCGTAGTCCGGCGGGGCGCCGTAACCTTGATCTTGGCGACCGTACGGCTGAGCGCCGTAGCCACCCTGGTCGGGATAGCCACCCTGGTCGGGGTAGCCGCCCTGATCCGGGTAAGCGGGCCGCGGCTCGGGTCGGCCGTAACCGCCGTCTTCGTGACGGCCCGGCGCCGGCGGGCGACCATAGTCGTAGTCACCGGCGGGGGGACCGCCATAGCCGGGCTGCCCGCCCTGCGGGGGGCCGTAGCCCCCGGGTGCCTGGCGATAGCCCTGATCGGGGTAACCGCCCTGCGGCGGCGGGCCGTACCCGCCGGCGGGAGGCCGCTGTTCGTACGACGGCGGCGGATAGCCCTGGTCGGGATAGCCGCCCTGGTCCGGGTAGCCACCCTGCTGCTCTGGATAGCCACCCTGGTCGGGGTAGCCGCCCTGACGCGGCGGGTAGGGATCACCCTGAGGCGGATATCCGCCTTGGTCCGGTGGGGGATACTGACCGCGGTCGTCCGGACGGCCGTACCGCTCGTCGTAATAGTCGTCGGCTGGCCGCCCCGGCCCCTGGCCGCCGCGGTAGGTCGGGTTGTCGCTCATCGCTGCTACTCCTGATTCTGCGCTGGACGCACGTACTCGAGGTGGTGGGGCGGGTTCGCCAGTGGTCGAGTCGGGATTGACCGCTCCACGCGCGCGAAACTGTCCGGTGTGCAGGGTGGATGATTCTTCGAACCTGACGACAACATCACCATACGTTTGCCATCCCTGCTCACGGATGTATCCCTCCAAGTGCTTGGCAAAAGTCGCTGATGTGAGGTCTGGGTCGGCGCTCACCTTCTGATAGTCAGGCACACTGAGGGTAATGACGTAGTCGTTCGGGGCCAAAACCTGGCCGCCGAGCACTTCCCGTGCACCGGTGTCGGCTTCCCGGCGGAGCATCGTCTCGACTTCCTGCGGAACTATCGAACCGCCGAACACCCGGGCGAAGGCGTCACCGACCGTCGACTCGAGCTTGCGCTCGATGCGGTCGACTAGACCCATGTCACCGCCCGCCTCACTCGTCGTCGTTTCGTTCGTCCTGCTCATCGGCATGGATGCCCAGCGTGTCGCCTGGCCACAATGCTCATGTGCATGGTATCGGCCCAGCGCCGCGCTGCGGGACCAACAGAATTCTGAGAATCAGATCAACCCAGCTCAGAACGGATGAATCACGATCGGTCCAGCTGCATAACACGGGTCTGGGTGCCGCCGGTACGGTTGGGGAGCGGGGTGCCGAGCGTGATAGGCTCCCTCGGTCGTTGGGGCGAGTGGCGGAATGGCAGACGCGCTGGCTTCAGGTGCCAGTGTCCTTCGGGACGTGGGGGTTCAAGTCCCCCTTCGCCCACAAAACGAACTGCAAGGGCTAAAGGTCGCGAACTCATTGGGATCGCGACCTTTGTCTTTGGTGGGGTGGAAATGGGTCCCGGATCGTCGATGACGTGCTCATGCCCCGACGTCGTGGCCGGGTTCCGATCCGCCGTCGCAGGCGGTCACGACGAGTAGAGCGATAAGGGACAGCGCGATCCCGGCACCGTTCAGCAGAACCGCTTTGGGTTCTGCGCTCGAGTACCTCGACACCCAGCGGCATGCCTGAACCGCAGGTCCTGTCGCGACGGGTAGTTTTCACTGGATGCGGCACGCAATTCTTGCGCTTATTTCTGTAGTCGCGCTGCTCGCAACGGCGTGCACGTCGACCGTCGAGGGCGTGGCCGTCAAGGCCACCGGCGGACCGTCGGGGCCGGCGCTGGATTTCGATCGACTGGACTCGGGCCGGTTCCCGACGACACCCAGGCAACCGCTGGGCGTCGCCGGCGACCCGATGCTGGGCGCTGTGCTCGAGGGCCAGCGGCTGGCCGATTATGTCGTCGGGCCCTGGGAAGTCGATTCGGCGCTGAAGGAGGGCTTCGGCTTCGGCGCGGTGGTGTTGCCGCGCGCCGAGGCTCTCGCGCTGATCGGCCCGATGGAGCTCGCCGGGGCGGCAGCGCGGCACGACTTCGTCACCGGCTTCGCCACGGTGCGCACCGAGAAAAAGCGCCGGGTGTTGCTGAATGCGGTGCTGCGCTTCGCCGACGACGACGCTGCGGCAGCCGCGGCGACCGACCTTGGCGAGGCGGCAGCGCAGCAGCAAGGGGCCGACGGACCGGCGACGCTGGAAATCCCGGGCCACCCGGAGGCGCGGGCGACCAGTTACACCGCGAGTGATCGGACGATCGGCTCGTTCGGCGCGGTGCGCTCCTTCACCGCGCACGGCCCTTACGTCTTCATGCAGCAGGCGCAGGCGACCGCCGGCATCGACGCCGCGGCCAGGCTGGTCGCGAAAAGCATCGAACTCCAAGCGCCAGTGATCGACGAGTTCCGCGCCACGGACTTGAGCGAGCTCGCCGACATCTCGATCGATCCCACCGGCCTGCTGGCCCGCACGATCCCGCTCGACGGCCGGGACGTGACGTTCACCAAGAACACGACGTACGAACGCCGTGGCGCACTGCACTTCCAATCCGACCCAGTCCGCTCGGCGAAGCTGTTCTCCGACACGGGAGTAGACCTCGTCGCGATGGCAGGCGCAACCGTCTACCGGGCCGAGGACGCCGACGGCGCCGAGGGCGTCGTCGAGGAGTTCTTTGCCGAGGTGTCACCGACCGCTTCGCCCACCAACCCGGTGCCGAACATGCCGGGCAGCCGCTGCCTGAAGATGAGCGACGAAAGCTTCTACTGCCTGGCCACGGCCGACCGGTACGCGATCGAGACGAGCGCTCCGACCCTGCTGGCCACACAGCAGATGACTGCCGCGCAGTACATCATGTTGATGAGTAGCTGAACGGCATCCCCGTGACGGTGGCCTCGGCCGCGACCTGACAGTATTCGACCGTGGGCAAGAACGAGCGCGCGAAGATCGTCATGTCCGACGAGGAAATCGCCGAATTCATCGAACGCAGCCGCACCGCCACCATGGCGACCGTGCTGCCCGACGGGCGACCGCACCTGGTCGCGATGTGGTACGCCGTGCTCGACGGCGAGATCTGGTTCGAGACCAAGGCCAAGTCGCAGAAGGCGGTGAACCTGCGTCGCGATCCGACGGTGACCGTGATGATCGAGGACGGCCAGACCTACGACACCCTGCGCGGCGTCTCGATCGACGGGCGGGCCGAGATCGTCGACGACCCGGAAACCGCACTGCGCGTTGGCATCAGCGTGTGGGAGCGCTACACCGGACCGTACTCCGACGACATGCGCCCGTTCGTCGACCAGATGATGAACAACCGGATCTGTGTGCGGGTGGCGCCCATCCGGACCCGCAGTTGGGACCACCGCAAGCTCGGTATGCCTGCCATGCCGCTGGGCGGCAGCACGGCGCAGTACTTAGGTTGAGCACATGGACCCGAACAACAAGCCCAAGCAGCTGAACTCGCCAGTCGTCACCAAGATCATGAAGTACGCGGGCAAGGCGCACGTGTGGGCGTATCGCCGCTCCGGCGGAAAGATCGGCGCGAACTGGCGAGTGGGGGCCGGGTTCAAGAAGCCGGTACCGACCCTGCTGCTCGAACACATCGGCCGCAAATCCGGCAAGCGGTTGGTGTCCCCGCTGGTGTACATCCACGACGGCGATGACGTGATCGTTGTCGCGTCGCAAGGCGGCCGCGACACGGACCCGCAGTGGTACCGCAACCTGGTCGCCAACCCTGAGGCCCACATCGAGATCGGCTCGGAGCGCCGCCCGGTGCGCGCGGTGACCGCCACCCCCGAGCAGCGGGCCAGGCTGTGGCCGAAGCTGGTCGAGGCGTACGCCGATTTCGACACCTATCAGTCCTGGGCCGACCGCGAGATTCCGGTGATCATCTTGGCGCCGCGCTGACGCGATTGCGATCCATCTCACATCCGGGGCGCGTTCGTCTGCCCCCACACGCCGGGTAGTCAACGGACCAGGTGCAGCCCAGCGCCGACCGAATCCGTCAACGCTTGAGGGGCTATATCAATGACCACCACCGAAACCACACTGCTCACGCAGTTGCGCACGATTCTCGACCTCACCCACACCGAGATCCAGGTCGCCGAGACCCGGATCGCGCAGGCCAGGACCGAGGCGGTCCGCCGCGAGTTGACCGAGAACGCCGAGAACGGCCGCATCCGAGCCGAGGCAATCGAGAAGGCGATCCGCGACCTCGGCGGCTTCCCGGACACGATCGGCCCGTTCCTGGGCCGCGCCGCCGCGGCCGTGAAGGCACTGACCGAGCAGGCGCAGCCGTTCGACGAGGCGCTGCTGGGCGATCTGGCGCTGGAGGATCAGCTGCTGGATCGCGCCCGCTACATCAAGGCGCTCGCCGTCGCGGCGAAGAAGCCGGATATTCAGGACCTGGCCGACCGTCTGATCACCGCGCACTCGGCGACGGTGAACTGGCTGACCACCGTGCTGGCCGAGGACGCGCTCGGTGGTCCGGCAGCGCTGCAGCGCACCCCGCTGCAGGCCGCCGCGGGTACCGCGGTGAAGATCGTCAACCTGCCGGGGCAGTGGTCGGCGCAGTCGGTCGAACGCATCGCCGAGCTGGTGCGCTCAGCGGGCCCGGCCGTCGACGACCTGCGCCAGCGTGCGCAGCGCGCCAGTGAGATCACGCTCAAGGCGCTCGGCGCCTCGCGTGACGGCGCACTGAAGCGAGCCGAGGAGGTCGTCCGCCGCGAGGGCGCCAATGAGGCGGCCGACGCGCTGCACAAGGCGCGCGCGGAAGGCGGTGTCGTCGACGCCGAGGAGCTCCCGATCGCCGGGTACGAGGACCTCAACCTCAACGATGCGGTGGCAGCGGTCAAGGACCTCGAGGATCCGAGCGACATCCGCACGATCATCGCCTACGAGGAGATGCACAAGAACCGGCAGCGGCTGGTGTCGGCGGCGCAGACCCGCCTGGCCGACATCGCTCAGGAGGTCGTCGGCCTGACCTGATCCATGGCTGGCACGGAAACACCCCGCGAAAACTTCGCGGGGTGTTTTCATGTGCCGCTGAGGTTTCGGCGCTTCGCGTCGCCGACTTCTGCAACAGGGTTGTCGATCGTGAAGGATCGCGACCCTTCGGCAGAATTCGGCGGGCGTTACGAGCGGGCGCAGACGCGAGGCGACGGCAGCACGGGCTGGCGGCGCTAGCGATTCGCCAGCCAGCGCCTGACGTCCTCCGACACCGGATCGACGACGTCAGCGAACTCCTCGTGCTTGTCGAGGTAGGAGGCCACCATCTTGCAGACCGGCACGATGCGCAGACCGGCGTCGCGGGTGCTTTGCAGCGCCTCGCCGATCAGGATCGTGGCCAGACCGCGGCCCTCGAACTCGCCGTCCACCTCGGTGTGGGTGAAGACGCGCTGTCCGTTGCGGTCGGCGAACTCGGCCAGCCCGACGCGCTTGCCGTCCACGGAGATGGTGTATCGGTCGGATTCGGCGGTGACTTCGGTGGGCGCACCGGTCTTGTCGGTCGTCATGGTTCTTCTATACCCCCGGGTTGGGTCTCGGACGCAATGTCACGTTGGGCAGGGGAGGAGCGGGTAGGCGCGCGACCGCGCCGTGATATCCCTGTACCGCGCCGAACCGGTCATCGCCTTCCTCCCACTGCGTGCGGTACGTCGCGATCTCGTCATGGTTGCGGCCGACGAAGTTCCACCACATCACCAGCTCTTCGGGAAACGGTGGACCGCCGAGCAGCAGCAGTCGGGCCGAACCTTCTCCATCGTTCGTCACGCTCAACCGATCGTTTCCGGCCGCCTGGAACGCAAGATCTGCCACATTGAGCGCCGTACCGGCGACCGAGACCTCGCCGTGGTCGAGCAGCACGCCGTGTTCGAAGGCCGGGTCCACCTCTAGCGTCAGTTCCGCGCCGGGCTCGAGGTCGACCTGGGCGCCTAGCAGCGGCGTGAACGTGTGCACGGGGGAGCGCTCGCCGGCGAGCTCGCCGAGGAAGACCCGCAACGTGGCACCGCCGAGCATGCGGGGCGTCGGCACGAAGTGCGCGAAATCGCGTGCGGTGTCGCGCGCAACGTCGGGCAGCGCCACCCACAACTGCACGCCGTGCAGGATCGATGTGGCGCTCGTCGACACCTCTGAGTGGCAGATGCCGGCGCCGGCCGTCATCAAGTTGAGTTCACCGGGCCGCACCATCGCGTGCACGCCCGCGCTGTCGCGATGCTCGACCTCCCCGCTGAACAGCCAGCTGACTGTCTGCAGTCCGGTGTGTGGGTGGGGCGGAACATCCATCCCTCCGCCGCTGCGCGCGTCATGCGGGCCGTAGTGGTCGACGAAGCACCACGCCCCGATCAGCGACCGCTCCCGCTGGGGCAGCGTCCGTCGCACCCTGATGGCCCGCGGCCCACCCAACGGCACTTCTCGCGGATGCAGGACGCCGGCGAACGGCGATGCCGCGCAGGCGACTTCGGCCGGCGCAGGCTCGGTATTGCTCACCTGGACACAGTAGGCCTCAACCCGAGCCGGTCATCGCCGAACGGATCACCTCCAAGTCATCGTCGTCGATTCTGAACACGCCGAACCGAAACTTGTATCCCCACCGGGTCTTGTCCTCGATGAACCTCAGCTTCTCGATGAGCGGGCGGATCGGCGTTTCGGCGCACTCGAGGAAATCGACGTTGCGCCGCCACCGCTCGACATCGGGCGACACCCGGTCCTGGTAGGGCTCGTCGTCGGCGATCTGGCCGATTGCGGTGAACGCCTGCAGTGGCGGACCGTCGGGATACACCGTGCGCGGGGAATAGAAGACGATCCAGTCCCCTCGCGCCATCTTGCGCAACATGTTCGGCTTGCCGTGGTTTGCCTGAGTGAAGCGGCCGCGGACGCCGAGTTCGACGTGGTCGCGGCTCACTGTGTTTATCCAGTTCGTCATGTCCGCACGCTAAGCGCGGCGGCCGACAGTTCAGGCGTGCCGAGCGCACGGCCTGTGGATAACTTCCGGGTGGTGGTGATTAGCATCGGACGCCGTGAGTGACGAGTCGCTACGCGATGACCACGCCGAACTGTTGCGGCGCCGCGAACTCACCGAAGACGCGGCCCGGCCCGAGGCCGTCGAGCGCAGGCATGCGGCGAAAGCCCGCACCGCGCGAGAGAACATCGCCGACCTCGTCGACGAAGGGTCATTCGTGGAGTACGGCCGCTTCGCCATCGCCGCGCAACGTCATCGCCGTGACCTCGACGACCTGATCGCACGCACTCCGGCCGACGGCCTGGTCGCGGGCACCGCACGAATCAACGGGCCCCTCTTCGGAAATGACCGCAGCGCTTGCGCGGTGCTCTCCTACGACTACACGGTGCTGGCCGGAACGCAGGGCGCGCTGGGCCATCGCAAGAAGGACCGGCTCTTCGAGCTGATCGAGCGGATGCGCCTGCCGACCGTGTTCTTCGCCGAAGGCGGCGGCGGACGCCCCGGCGACACCGACATCCCGGTCGTCTCGGCGCTCGACGCGCGGGCATTCAAGCTGTGGGCGGCGCTGTCGGGCGTGGTGCCGCGGATCGCTGTCGTCAACGGACGCTGCTTCGCGGGCAACGCCGTCATCGCCGGGTGTTCGGACCTGATCGTGGCGACGGAGGATACGTCGATCGGCATGGGCGGTCCGGCGATGATTGCTGGCGGTGGACTGGGCGACGTCCCGCCCGACGAAGTGGGCCCGATCGGCATGCAGGCGCCCAACGGCGTGGTCGACGTCGTCGTCGCAGACGAGGCCGAGGCGGTCGCGGTGACCAAACAGTTGCTCGGCTATTTCCAGGGCAGCACCGGGCCTGGACAGGGCGGCGACCAAACCTTTTTGCGCACAATGGTTCCCGAACGTGCGCGCCGGGCATATTCGGTAGCGCCGGTGATCGAGACGCTGGCCGACCAGGGGTCGGTGACGTTCTTGCGCCCCCGATTCGCACCGGAGATGGTGACGGCGCTGGCGCGTCTTGACGGTCGCGCGGTCGGCATCATCGCCAACAACACGATGGTGATGGCCGGAGCAATCACCGCCGCGGCGGCCGACAAGGCGGCCCGCTTCTTGCAACTGTGCGACGCGTTCGGGCTGCCGGTTGTCTCGTTGGTCGACTGTCCCGGGTACATGGTGGGACCGGCGGCAGAATCCGAGGCGCTGGTCCGGCGCGCATCCCGGATGTTGGTGGCGGGTGCCGCGCTCGAGGTTCCATTGGTGGCGGTGATACTGCGCCGGGGATACGGATTGGGCGCGCAGGCGATGACCGGCGGGAGCTTGCGCGAGCCGGTGCTCACGGTGGCCTGGCCGGGCGCGCATCTGGGACCGATGGGGCTGGAGGGCGCCGTCCGGTTGGGCATGCGCAAGGAACTCGACGCGATCGCCGACGATGCCGAACGCGAGGACCGCGTCCGCGAAGCGACGGCGGCCGCGCAGGCGAATGCCAAGGCGCTCAACGCCGCTCAGTTGTTCGAGATCGACGATGTGATCGATCCGGCGGAAACCCGAGACGTCGTCATCAACACGCTGACCGCGGCCACCGCGCACGCATATCGTCGCGCCGGCCGACGATTCGTCGACACCTGGTAGCCGCCAACCCGTGGCTGGCCAAGTAAGGAGACGGTGCCGCCTGCGCCTCTCGGCGAGTGGTCGCTCGCAGCGACGAATGTGATTGGGGCCCGGGGCATGCCCGGCACCGTCGCCTCTGTCAACCACCCGCTGCGGCGCCTTATTCCGATACGAGAACGGGTGTCGGCCGCCCGCCGCCGAGCCCCCGATCCGGCGGCGGACGAGCCGACGGTCAGGCGGATTCTGCGTACGCTCGACGCTCACGCACCGGCTGGCCGTTGCGTTCCGCCAGCGACTTCAGCTGTCGCAAAGCAAACGTGCGACCGCGTCCGGCCTCGGGCACGAAGATTCCCGCCCAGAGGCCCTCGGCGCGCGGCAGCTCGCATGCTTCGCGGGCGCAGAGCCAGCGCCGCGGGCAGGCCCGGCAAATCGCCTTGGCCTCCTCGTCGGCCGACGTGGTCCACCGCTCCGGATCCCGGGTGCAAGCCCCGACGGGGATTTCGTCCCATTCCGTCGTGTTCATCAGTCTCGCTCCTATTGCGCTATCGGCGGCGAACCTGCCGCGGTGCAGAAAACGTAGCGCAGTAACCGTAGCGATGCAACAGTTATGGACGAGGTGATCGGACGTTTTTCGAAGCGATCCGTAATAAATGCAGGTGAGAGCGCCGGTCCGGGAAATGGAAGCGTAGCGTTGATGACGGTCCATCCCGGTCGTAACCACAGCATCGAGACGCCTCTGCTTCGGCACGCCAGGCCCAAGCCGTAGCACTGCGCTTGATGATGGCTACGATTACGGGGCCGTTCCGCCCCGCCCGCCCCTGAGGACCGCCGCGCCATGACCCACCCGGAGTCGAGCGACCAATCGACCGAGGCACCCGATCCCGGCATGGCCCGAGCAGGCGCGGCGGCCGCGGCGCGGCGTCGTGAACTCAACATCAGCCAGCGCAGTCTGGCCGCCGACGGCGTCATCAACGCCGGTGCCCTGATCGCGTTCGAGAAGGGCAGGAGTTGGCCGCGGGAGCGCACCCGAGCAAAGCTCGAGGAGGTGCTGCAGTGGCCGCCGGGCGCGATCGCGCGGCTCCGGCAGGGCGAACCGGTCGCCGGCTACGGCCGTACGCCGCCGACACCGCCTGCCGACGAGGCGCCCCTGATCGCGCAGGCGGTGATCACGGCGGTCAGCACGTTCGACTCGGCGATCGCGGCCCTGCCTGCGCAGGACGATCAGGAGTTCGGACCGAAGGTGACGAAGATCCTGGCCGACCTCCGCCAACTGGAGGCCGTCGCGGTCCGGGCGACTCGGATCAGCAAGGTCACCCCGTCGCTGATCAAGGCCTTGAGCGCGGTCCGGACGCGTTACGACGCTCTGATGCTGCGCGCGGCGCGGGGTCCGCAGCCGACGCTGGGCCAGCGGCTCTACGCCGCCCGCCGCGGTGCGAACCTGACGATCTCCGAAACCGCGCAAGCTGCCGGGGTGTCCGACGACGACGTGATCCACCTCGAAGCCGAACAGCCGGTGCCCGTGGCGGCCGCCGAGGCGATCGAGGCGCTCGTCGGCGAACTCGCCTGAGAGGCCGACGTCAGTACCGCTCCCGGCTGCGGTCATCGCTGCCCGGGAAGTGCTCGGCCAGCGCGGCGGCGATCTCGAGGAACCGACGCCGCGTCGCCGCTGACATCTCCGACGTCCCGTTGATGACGCCACCGGGCCGCAGGTGTCCGTCGAACGGCACCTCGATCACCTTCTGGCCTTGTCCCGAAAACTGTTGCGCCAGAATGGACCGCGTCCGTTTGTCGGCGTGCCCGTCGGAGTCGTTGAGGACGATGACCGTGCGCTCGAGCAGCCCCGTCAGGCCGCGCGCGGCCAACCAGTCCAATGTCTGGCCCGCCGCCGCGGCGCCGTCCACCCACGGTGAAGACACCACGATCAGCGCGTCCAGATCGCGCAGCGCCTCCTGGGTGACCGGCGCGTCCATCGTCGAACTGCAGTCGATGATGGAGATCGTGAAGTGGCGGTCCAACCGGGAGGTGGCTTCCCGGTAGATGGCCGGATCGAGGACGCGGCGGCGGGCCGGGGTGGCCTCGCCGGCGAGCACGAACAAGCCGGCGGCGTTGTTGCCCACCCGGCTGCGAACGTCGGCGAACGTCTCCAGATGCTGGTCGGACGCGAGCTCCCAGTAGGAGCCCTGCGCCGTGGGGTCGACGCGGCTGCCGAGCTTGCCGAACGCGGTGTCCGCATCGACGGCGACCACGCGGTCGTCCTGGCGCAGTTCGGCGAACACCGAGCCGATGCTGGCCGAGACCGTCGTCTTGCCGACCCCACCCTTGCCCATCACACCGATCTTGAAGTGGCCCCGGAGCGGGCCCCGGATCTTGGCTTCCATTTCGGCCTGCCGGATCTCGTCCGGGCCGGGTCCGAGATTCACCAGTCCGAAGGTCGCCCGGTACAGAACGAAGCGCCAGCCCCGGCTCGGCGGAACCTTGCGCGGGGGAACCAATTCGTCGGCCCTGATCCGCTCGGCATACGAACCGGTCGGCGGCGGCGCTGCCGCCGGCCGGCCTTCCGGACCGTACCCGGCGCCCGGCCAGTGGGCAGATGACGAGCCCTGCTGCTGGAGTGGGGGACCCGGCCGCTGAGGTGGGCGAGGCGGCGCCTGCCTGGCTGGCGACTGGCTCCAGGCGGGCGGGTCGGGACGGCCGATGGTGGGCACCGGCCCGGTGTCGCGCGGCGACCCCGGCGGCGGTCCGAATCGGGAAGGCGACTGACGGAAGCTGACTTCGCGGCTTTCGGGCGGCTCGGGAGCGGGATGGTCGACGGGCGGTCGCGGCGTCACCGGCGAGTGCGGGGGAGTCGCCGGATCCGGGTCGGGATCCGAGGGCTCGTAGTCGGTCTCTTCGGGGCCTGTCCAGCCGAGTTCTTTCCGCAATGCGTCATCGCGGTCGGTCACTGCGATCTCCTCCGGATGTCGGTGCGTCGGCCCCTTCTCAAGTATCAACTACGGGACCACGCGTCCCTCGAGCGTGCCACTGGCTCCTGAGGTCGCGCGCCAGCAAACACAGTAGACAAGATTTCCGTGGGGGGAGAAGCCGTCTCCGAGCAGCGCCACCAGTAACTCGAAGGACCCGAAGCGGCACCCGGAGAGCCCCGGCGCCGTTCGTCGTATCGAGGCGCGGGTAAGGCCGGCCAGAGCGTCGACTACGTTTGCCAAGACCGGTATCACGCCCTAGCGAAGGGTATTCGGTAATTAACTGGCAGCGGTGGTCGATGGCCTCCGATGGGCCCCAAAATTGGTGACGTGGGCGGCGCTGTAACGCTGGTACGCTGACGTGCGGCAAACGGGTTTACGCCGGGGGATCACCGCGACGCGGGCGTGAGCTGCGGCAAAGAAGCCGCGGACTACGTGCAGTGAATTCGACCGGCGGTTAGGTTGGTCCGGGAAATTCTCCCGGGCCGCCGGCCGGGCTGCCACGACCAGAAGTGAGGAGCGAAGATCCATGTCCGGCGAAGACCTGCGCGCCACTACCGCCCACCTTCGCGTGCTGGCGGATCGGCCATGAGCCCCGACGCGGCGCAGATCGACGACGTCGTCGGCGTCGAGGTCACGATCGACGGCATGCTGGTGATCGCCGACCGGCTGGGGCTGATGGAGTTTCCGACCGCGCTGGGAATCCGGCTGAACATTCCGCAGCCCGATCTGCGTGACCGGGTGTGGGAGCAAGTGGCCCGGGACCTGACCGAGCAAGCGGTGCTTGACGCCTTCGGCCAACCGCACCCTGAGGTGGCGGCCATGGTCGACACCTTGAGTAGGGCGGACCGGACGTTGGAAGCCCGGTGGTGGCGGCGCGACGTCGGCGGGAAGATGGTGCGTTTCGTCGTCTGCCGCAAGGGCGATAGGCATGTCGTCGCGGCGCGTGACGGTGACATGCTGGTGCTGCAGCGGATCGCCCCGCAGGTCGGGCTCGCGGGCATGGTGACGACGGTGCTGGGCTCCGCGACGGCGGCCGATGTGGAACCCCTGACGGGTATCGCCAGCAAACTGGCCGAGTGCCGAGAAGCAAACCAGATCGCTGCCTATGGCATCGCGCCGGCCTCCGCCCGGGCCTATGCCGAGATCATTGCCGAGCCGGAGAGCTGGGCAGAGATCACCGCGATCGAACGCCATCCCGGTGGCACCTTCACCCAGGCCGATGTCGCCGCCGGCGTGCTCTACTCGAGGCACGGCCGGATCGTGTCGATACCGCGCCGGGTCAGCGGCGAACTGTACGGCAGCTTCCTCCCGGGCACTCCCGAGAATCTGCAACGGGCGCTCGACGGGTTGATCGAGTTCCTGCCCTCGGGCACGTGGTTCGACCAGACCACGGACACAGCGGAATCCGGCCGGGACTGACGCGACGTGAGGAAGTCATCAGGGGTGAGGAAAGCACTGCATGGCAGGTGAGATGCCGCCAGAAAGGTTCGACGACGAGCGCGACGATCTGGTCGCGCTCGGCTCCTTCGACCGCGGCGATGCCCCCGACGACGACTCGAGCGACTCCGTCCTCGACGCACTGGCGGTCTACGCCCCGGCCGAACCCGTCGAGAACCCCGAAAGCCCCTTGTTCACCGTGACGAACCCGACCGGCACCGTCGGCGTCAGCACGTTCCTCGACGGTCGGATCAGCCAGATCGATCTGTCGCCGAAGGCTGCCGAGCTGACCGAAGCCGACCTCGCCGCCGAAGTCGTGGTCATCGCCGGCCTGGCGACCCAGGAGGCGAAGTCTGCCCAGCACGCGATGATGCTCGAGGGCATGCGGGAGCAGGGCCACGACGACGCGGCGACCCGCGACTTCCTGAGCCGCGATCTTGAGCTCCCCAGCCCGGAACAGGCCCGGGCCGAGCGTGCACGGGTGTTCGCGACAAGATATGCGGGTGACGATGACTGAGCACCTCGCCAGCCTGTTCGGTAGCGCGGTCGGCATGCTGCCCAGCGCACCCGCGCGCTCGTTCGAGATCTTCACCGAGATAACCACTCTGGACGAATCGGCCTGCGACGCGTGGGTGGGCCGCATCCGCTGCGGCGACACCGACCGGGTCACGCTTTTCCGGGCGTGGTATTCCCGCGCCAACTTCGGCCAGCTCGCCGGCTCCGCCGAGATCTCGATGAACAGCCTGAACGCGCGGGTGCCGATCGGCGGGCAGTTCGGGGACATCACCTATCCGGTCAACTCCCCGTTGTCCATCGCGATGGGTTTCGCGGTGAGCGAGGCGACAGTCGGCAACTACGCCGACGCGATGGAGGCGCTCGAGGACCTCCCGTCGGCCGGTGCCGAGCACCTGGTCTCCTGGGTGAAGGCCGTCGTCTACGGTGCGGCCGGACGTTGGACCGATGTGATCGAGCAGGTTCGCGGGGCAGCGGGCTGGCCCGACAAGTTCCTCGCGGCGGCCGCAGGTGTGGCACACGGTGTCGCCGCGGCCAACCTGGGCCTGTTCACCGAGGCCGAGCGCCGCCTGACCGAGTCGAACTCCTCGCCCGCGGGAGAAGCATGCGCACCCGCCATCGCGTGGTTCCTGGCGATGACCCGTCGCAGCCAGGGCAACGAAGACGCCGCGGTGGCGCTGCTGGAATGGCTGCAGGCTACCCATCCAGAGCCGAAAGTCACTGAAGCGCTGCGGGATCCGGCGTACCGGCTGACCACGACGACCGCGGAGAAGATCGCCGCCCGCAAGGACCCGTGGGACCCCACGAGCGTGGAGGCCGACACCGCGGGCCGTGACCGGCTGTTGGCCGAGGCGGAGGCGGAACTGGACCGCCAGATCGGGCTGGCGCGGGTCAAGGAACAGATCGAGGCGTACCGCGCCGCCACGCAGATGGCGAAGATCCGCGCGGCGCGCGGCATGAAGGTCGCGCAAGCCTCGAAGCACATGATCTTCGCCGGGCCGCCCGGCACGGGGAAGACGACGATCGCCCGCGTGGTGGCCAACATCCTGGCCGGCCTCGGCGTGATCGCCGAGCCGAAACTCGTCGAGTCCTCCCGCAAGGATTTCGTCGCCGAATACGAGGGGCAGTCGGCGGTCAAGACCAGCCGAACCATCGACCGCGCCGTCGGTGGTGTGCTGTTCATCGACGAGGCCTACACGCTGGTGCAGGAGCGTGACGGGCGTGCCGACCCGTTCGGCACCGAGGCGCTGGACACGCTGCTGGCCCGGATGGAGAACGACCGCGACCGGCTGGTGGTCATCATCGCCGGCTACAGCGCGGACATCGACCGGCTGCTGGAGTCCAACGACGGCCTGCGGTCACGTTTCGCCACCCGGATCGAGTTCGACTCGTACACCCCCGACGAGATCGTAGATATCGCCAAAGTCATTGCCAAGGCGAATGATTCGGCGCTCGACGAAGATGCCGCGAAACGGGTACTGGAGGCCGCCACGCTGCTGAGCCAGCGGACGCTGAACGGCAAACCCGCGCTCGACATCGCGGGCAACGGCCGTTACGCCCGCCAACTCGTCGAGGCCGGTGAACAGAACCGCGACATGCGGTTGGCCCGCTCGCTCGACATCGACAGCCTCGACGTCGAACAGCTCAGCGAGATCAACGGTGATGACATGGCCGCCGCCATCGGCGCGGTGCACGCACGTCTGAGCATCGGCGAGTAGGCATGGCGGGATTCCGGCTCACCACCAAGGTGCAGGTCAGCGGGTGGCGCTTCCTGCTGCGGCGCGTCGAGCACGCGATCGTGCGGCGGGACACCCGGATGTTCGACGACCCGCTGCAGTTCTACAGCCGCGCCGTGTCCGCCGGCGTGATCATCGCGGTGCTGATCTGTCTTGGCGCCGCGCTGTTGGCGTACTTCAAGCCGCTCGGAAAGCGCAGCGGCGACACCCTTCTCGTCGACCGCAGCACCAATCAGCTCTATGTTGTACTGCCGGACAGCGGACAGTTGCGGCCGGTGTACAACCTGACCTCGGCGCGGCTGGTTCTCGGCAATACGGGAACGCCGTCAGCGGTCAAGTCCGACGAGCTGAACCGGATGCCCAAGGGGCAGCCCATCGGAATCCCCGGCGCCCCGTACGCGACACCGGTCGGTGGCGCGAATTCGATGTGGACGCTGTGCGACACCGTCACCAAGCCGGAAAGCGTGGCGCCGGCACTGGAGACGTCGGTGATCGTGCGACCGCTGGCGACCGATGCGTCGGTCGGACCGATGCGACCCAACCAGGGCATGCTGGTGTCTTACGAGAACGAGAGCTGGCTGGTCACCGAAACCGGCAGGCACGACATCGATCTCGCCGATCGCGCGATCACCTCGGCGGTCGGCATCCCGGTCACCGCCAAGGCGACACCGATCTCGGAGGGCCTGTTCAACGCCCTGCCCAACGCAGGACCGTGGCGGCTCCCGGAGATTCCGTTCGCGGGTGCTCCGAATTCGGTCGGCTTGCCGCCCAATCTTGTGATCGGTGCGGTGTTCAAGGCGCTCACCGAAGACGGCGAACAGCATTTCGTGGTGTTGCCCGACGGGGTTGCGCGGGTCAACGACACCACCGCCGCAGCCATCCGCGCCACCGATTCGTTCGGCCTGGTCACGCCGCCGCCGGTGGCGGCGAGTGTGGTCGCGAGGATCCCCGAGCAGGTGTTCGCCTCACCGCTGCCCGCCGAGCCTCTGGACATTTTGTTGCGCGAGGACGCCCCGACGCTGTGCTGGGCCTGGCAACGGGAACCGGGCGACCAGGCCCCGAAGACGACGGTGATCTCCGGTCGCCATCTGCCGATCCCGGCATCGGCGATGAACACCGGGATCAAGCAGATCGGCGGCGACGCAACGGTTTACATCGACGGCGGACAGTACATCCGGCTGCAGTCGCCCGATCCCCGGTACGGGGAGAGCCTGTATTACGTCGACCCGCAGGGCGTGCGCTACGGCCTACCCAACGAGGACACCGGGAACACGCTCGGGTTGAGCGGGCCGACGACAGCACCGTGGCAGGTGGTCGGCCTTCTGGTCGACGGACCGGTGCTGTCGAAGGAGGCGGCGCTCATCGAACACGACACCCTGCCACCGGATCCCAACCCCCGTAAGGTCGGCGACGGCTCCGCAGGTGCGGCCCAGCCGGCCACGTCCCAGACCGGAGGCGGCCGATGACTACGAAGAAATTCACCCCGGTCATCAAGCGCGGACCGCGGCTGACACCGGGTGAAATCAACGTCGCGCCGCCCGACGACCTCGGCGTCGAGATCCCGCCGTCGGGCATTCAGAAGGCGCTGCCCTGGGTGATGGGCGGCGGCATGCTCGGAATGATCGCGATCATGATCTTCACCGGCATTCGGCAGCTCTCGCCGTACATGCTGATGATGCCGCTGATGATGATCATGGCCACGGTCGGGTTCATGGCGGGTGGCGGGCCGGGCGGCAAGCGGGTGCCCGAAATCAACGCCGACCGTAAGGAGTACCTGCGCTATCTGTCCGGGCTGCGTACCCGGGTCACGTCGTCGGCAGCGGCACAGGTGACGTTCTTCAACTATCACGCGCCACATCCGGCGGACCTGTTGTCGATCATCGGCACGAACCGCCAGTGGTCCCGGCAGACCAACGCCGACTTCTACACCGCGACTCGGGTCGGGCTGGGCGCCGAACCCGCGGTCGACCGGCTGCTCAAGCCCGCCGTCGGCGGCGAGTTGGCGGGCCCGCAGGGAGCGCCACAGCCGCACCTGGAGCCGGTGAGCCACATGTGGGTGACGAAGTTCCTGCGCACGCACGGACTGATCCACGATTGCCCGAAGCTGTTGCAGCTGCGCACATTTCCGACCATTGCCGTCGGCGGCGACCCTGGGGGAGCCGCGGGCTTGCTGACCGCCATGATCTGCCACCTCGCGGTCTTCCATCCGCCGGACCTGCTGCAGATGCGGGTGCTCACCGACAACCCCGAGGACCCGAACTGGGCGTGGCTCAAGTGGTTGCCGCATGTGCAGCATCAGAGCGACACCGACGCGGCGGGACCGACCCGGATGATCTTCACCCGCCCCGACGGCCTCAGCGACCTGACCGCCCGCGGCCCGCACACCGCGGACGCAGCGCCGAGCGGACCCTACGTCGTGGTCTTCGACCTCACTGGCGGCAAGGCCGGTTTCCCGGTCGACGGCCGGGCCGGCGCGACCGTCATCACACTCGGCAACCACCGCGGCTCGGTGTACCGGATCCGCGTGGCGGCCGACGGCACTGCCGATGATCGCTTGCCCAATCAGACATTCCGGCTGATCACCTCGACGGTCGACCACATGACAGCCGACCAGGCCAGTCGCGTCGCGCGGAAGCTGGCCGGGTGGTCGATCACCGGCACGATCATCGACAAGAGCGTACGGGTGCAGAAGAAGGTCGCCACCGAATGGCACCAGCTGGTCGGCGCGCAGACTATCGAGGAGGTGACTCCTGCGCGGTGGCGGATGTTCAGCGACACCGACCGCGACCGGTTGCGCATCCCGTTCGGCCACGAGCTCAAGACCGGCGACATCATGCACCTCGACATCAAGGAGGGCGCCGAGTTCGGTGCCGGTCCGCACGGAATGCTTATCGGCACAACGGGTTCGGGTAAATCAGAGTTTCTCCGGACGCTGATCCTGTCATTGGCCGCCACGCACCACCCGGATCAGGTCAACCTCCTGCTCACCGACTTCAAGGGCGGCTCGACGTTCCTCGGCATGGAGAAATTGCCCCACACCGCGGCCGTCGTCACCAACATGGAAGAAGAAGCCGAACTGGTCAGCCGGATGGGCGAAGTGCTGTCCGGCGAATTGGATCGCAGACAGTCGATCCTGCGGCAGGCTGGTATGCAAGTCGGTGCGGCGGGCGCGCTGTCCGGTGTCGCCGAGTACGAGAAGCATCGCGAGCGGGGCACCGATCTGCCGCCCTTACCAACGCTTTTCGTGGTGGTCGACGAGTTCGCCGAGCTGCTGCAGAACCACCCGGACTTCATCGGGCTGTTCGACCGCATCTGCCGTGTCGGCCGGTCGCTGCGTGTGCATCTGCTGTTGGCCACCCAGTCGCTGAATACCGGCGGCGTGCGGATCGACAAGCTCGAACCGAACCTCACTTACCGGATCGCGCTGCGCACCACGAGTTCTGCGGAGTCCAAGGCGGTGATCGGAACGCCTGAGGCGCAGTACATCACCAACAAGGAGAGCGGTGTCGGTTTCGTCCGTGTTGGCATGGAGGACCCGGTGAAGTTCCAGAGCGTCTACACCGGTGTGCCCTATACGCCGACGGCTACGCAAAGGGACGACGGCGAATCGAAGCCACGGACCAACGGTCAGAGCCGACTGCAGATCCGCCCGTTCACCGCGGCGCCGATCCTCGACGCGACGGCGGTGACATCTTGAGCGTCCAACCCGAGCAGCGCGTCCTACGCGAGGTCGTCCTCGACCAGCTGACCACCGGCGAGACCCGGGCCTATCGAATGTGGTTGCCGCCGTTGGCCGATCCCACCCCGGTCAACGAACTCATCGAACGCGATGAGCAGCGCGGGCCGTTGCGGTTCGGGCTGGGAATCATGGACGAGCCGCGAAGGCACCGCCAGGAGGTGTGGGGCATCGACACGTCGTCAGCCGGCGGCAACATCGCTGTCGGTGGCGCCCCGCAGACCGGTAAGTCGACATTCCTGCAGACGCTGCTGCTGTCGGCCGCCGCGTCGCACACGCCGCGTCAGGTGCAGTTTTACTGCGTGGACCTCGGCGGTGGCGGCCTCATGTACCTCGAGGATCTGCCGCACGTCGGCGGGGTGGCGACCAGGTCCGAGCCCGACCGGGTGAACCGCGTGGTCGCCGAGATGAAAGCCGTTCTGCGGCAACGCGAAGCAACCTTCAAGCAGTACCGCGTCGGCTCGATGGCTGCCTACCGCCAGATGCGTGATGATCCGAACCACCCCGCGGCGGCCGATCCGTTCGGCGACGTGTTCCTGGTGATCGACGGCTGGACCGTGTTCGTTAGCGAATTCCCTGACCTCGAGCCGCTCGTGCAGGACATCGCGGGCCAAGGATTGGCGTATGGCGTACACACGGTGATATCAACGCCGCGGTGGACGGAACTCAGATCCCGCGTCCGCGACTACCTGGGCACCAAGGTCGAGTTCCGGCTCGGCGACGTGAACGAGACCCAGGTCGACCGCATCACCCGCGAGATCCCGGCCAACCGACCCGGACGCGCGGTCTCGATGGAGAAGCATCACCTGATGATCGGGGTGCCGAGGCTCGACGGCGTGCACAGCGCGGAGGAGCTCGTGCCTGCGCTGACGACCGCCGTTCAGCAGGTAGCGGCAAGGCACACCGACGAGGCTCCGCGCGTTCGGGTGCTGCCAGAACGCGTCTACCTTCACGAGCTGGACCCACAACCGCCGGGCCCGGACGCGGACTATCGGACCCGCTGGACGATTCCGCTTGGCGTGCGCGAATCGGACCTGACAGTGGCCTACAACCACATGTACAACACACCGCACCAACTCATCTTCGGGGCGGCGAAGTCGGGTAAGACCCGTATCGCGCATGCGTTGGCGCGGTCGATCTGCGCACGCAACAGTCCCGATCAGGTTCGATTCATGGTCGCCGACTACCGGTCCGGCCTGCTTGATGCGGTGCCCGAGAGCCATCTGCTCGCCGCCGGAGCCATCAACCGGAATCATGCGACGCTCGAAGATTCGATCAAAGCGTTGGCCGTCAACCTGAAAAAGCGGTTACCGCCGTCGGACTTGACGGCGGCTCAGCTGCGATCGCGGTCGTGGTGGACCGGGCCAGATGTGGTGCTCCTGGTCGACGACTGGCACATGATCGTGGCCGCCGGCGGCATGCTGCCGCCGATGGCACCACTTGCGCCGCTGCTACCTGCCGCAGCAGATATCGGTCTGCACATCATCGCGACCTGCCAGATGAGCCAGGCGCATCGGTCGACAATGGACAAGTTTGTAGGCGTCGTATACGGGGCGGGCACCCCCACGATGTTCCTATCAGGTGAGAAGCAGGACTTCCCCTCGCGCGAGATCACCGTCAAGCGTCGGCCCCCTGGCCAGGCGTTTCTCGTCACGCCCGACGGCAGGGAGGTGATCCAGGCCGCCTATGTGGACGGCCCTGAAGAAGTGTCATGAGCACCATTGGGGGGCGGTTAGTATCAATCCAGACTGTTCAGCAAAGTTGGCAAACGACGTCAGCAAAGGGGTCGGGGACCGCCGACGGTACCACTTGGCTACGCCCGCATAGGGCCGCACAGCGGTGCAGCCCGACGACGATTGTTTCCGCAGCAATAAGGAGTAGGAGCAAATGGAACCTTTGAGTGTCAATCCCGGCGTCGCTGCCATCGGCACGCAGGTCGTCGCGAATGGTGTCCGCGGACTGGCGGCTGGCACTGCAGCGACCGCAGAGGTCACCGCGCTGGTGCCGGCGGGAGCGGAGGAAGTGTCGGTGCATGCGGTGGCGGCGTTCGCTGCCGAAGGCGTGCAGACTCTCGGGATCAACGCGCTGGCCCAGGAAGAGTTGTCGCGCGCTGGCGCCGCATACATTCAGGCCGCGGGCACCTACGAGGCGGTCGACGCCGCCAACGCCGCCGGACTCGTCTAACCAATTCAGGTCGAATACCCGGTCCATCGATATGGCTACAGTTCCCGTATTGGTCCCGCCCATCTGGGCGGCCCTGCCCCCGGAGGTCAACACCTCGAGGTTGATGTTCGGGGCGGGCGCTGCGCCGATGCTGCAGGCCGCCGCGGGTTGGGAAGCGCTTGCCATCTCGTTGGAGGCGCAGGCCGACGAATTGGCCGGGAGTATGTCGTCTCTGGCGTCGGCGTGGACGGGAATGGCAAGCGAACGCGCGATTTCAGCAACCCTTCCGATGGTGATATGGCTACGGATGCTGTCGCTGCAGGCGATGAAGCGTTCGCTGCAGGCGGCGGCGCAGGCGACGGCGTACACCGCCGCGATGGCAACGACGCCGCCGCTGGCCGAGATCGAACTCAACCACATTACCCACGGGGTGTTGGAGGCCACCAACTTCCTCGAGATCAACCGGCTGCCGATCACGCTGAACGAACTCGACTACGTCCGGATGTGGGATCAGGCCGCGGCGGTGATGGATGCCTATCAGGCCGAGACGGTGGTCAACACGACGTTCGAGCCCATCGTGATGCCGAAGCCCATCGTGATTCCCGGCGTGGCCGAAGCCGCAACGGGCGTTGCGCTGGGCAACGCCGCAGCGACGGCCCCGACGGCGATGATGCGGAATGCCACGTTCACCAAGGTCAGCGCCGAGGGAAAAGCGCGGTCGGTCGCCCTTCAGACCGGGCGTGCCGCCTCGGCCGCCAATCAAGGTGTGGCGCATGCCAGTTCGGACGCAAAGCGGGCGGGCGACTTCTCGTCGTCCGGCCAGCTGCAAGATCAGATGGTCCAGCAGGGGATGCAGCAGGGCGTTCAGATGGCGATGCAGATGGGTTCCTCGCTCGGGCAGCTACCGCAGCAGTTGATGCAGGGTGTGACGCAGCCGTTTCAGCAGCTGACGCAACCGCTGCAGCAGGTGTCATCGCTGTTCGGCCAGATGAGCGGCATGAGTGGAAGCAAGGGGGCTCAGGTCGGCCTGATCGGTGCTTCGCCGTTTTCCAATCACCCGGCAATCGGTGGAAACGGCCCGACGTCGGGGGCTGGACTGGTCCGAGCCGCCTCGCTGCCCGGAGCCGGCGGTACAGCGATCCGTACGCCGTTGATGGCCAACCTCATCGGTCTGCAGAACGTGTCGCCGGTGTCCGTTTCGCCGGGGGCTGCTGCGGGCGCGGCCGCTGCGGGGCTGGCTCCGGTAGGTGCGGGGATGGGCACCGGCGGTCCGATGGGGATGCTGGGGCAACGCTCGAAAAGCGGTGGCTCCAAGTCGGGCCGGACCGCCCCGTCGCCGCTCCCGCAAAAACTCGACGAGGACGATGAGGACGACTGGTAGCAGTCACCGATGGACTTCGCGGCCACCGGGCCGGAAGGCTCACCATTGCCGTGGTGGGCACACATAGAGGAACAGTTAGGCAGGCAGGATAGGAATGGCAGATCCATTACGGACCGAATCTGCAGCAATGCAGACGGAGGCCGGCAATTTCGATCGCATCGCCGGCGAACTCACGGCCGTCATGAACCACGTCGGCACGACAGCGGCGGGGTTGGCGGCGTCTATGCAGGGGCTGGCCGGCGCCGCAGCACAGCAGGCGCTGACGCGTTTCGAAGAGGCTTCACGGCAGCAGACGCAGCTCCTCACGGAGATCTCGCAGAACGTGCAGCAGGGCGGTGTCCAGTACGACACAGCTGATTTCGATGGCAGCGAAGCCCTCGCTCATCAGATGCAGCTCGGCTGACCCAAGCACTTTCTAGAAAGGAGAACAACGTGCCAGAACTCGTATACAACTTCGGTGCAATCGAAGGCGGCGCCGGCGATTTGGACGGGTCCGTGGTGCAGACCCAAGGTCTGCTCGAGGAGGGCAGGGAGTCTTTGTCCCGGCTCGCCGGCCAGTGGGAAGGCGATGCCTCGATGTCGTGGCAGGAGGCCCAGACCCGTTGGGATGTCAACGCGAACGAATTGAATCACGCGCTGAGGAGCCTTGCGGCAGCCGTGCGCGATACGGGCCAAAACATGCTGCAGGTCAACACCGGCATCGCGAACTCGTTCCATTAGCCGGCTACGCACGCTGGTGGGCGGGTAGATCGACGACGATGCTCGCCCACCTCGTGCGCCCGGTGCAACATTCAGTAATGAGAGGCACCCATGTCGGCAGACTATGACCGGCTCTTCCATTCCGCGGACGCCGCGACCACGACCGAAGAAGACACCGTGACGGTGGACCGCGACGTCGTCGCGGCCGCCGACGGTAAGCCCACGCCGAGCGGGCCGGCGCACGCCGAGGCGCCGCCGCCCATGCCAGTGGCCGCAAAGGAAGCACCCGCGCCACCACCGCGGGCGGCTGAGATCACCCAACAGATGCGGCCCGCTCAACCACCGGCGCCGCAGGTTCCGGCGAACGGGATGATGCGCACGCCGCAGGCCCACGACATGCCCGCCGGTGCTCGATACGAGCAGCCCCGGCCCGTGCCGGCGCCGGCGCCGGCGCCGCGGCACCCGCCTGCCCCCGCCCCCAGCCAGCACTTCGCCGAAGCGCAATCCGACAGGAACGGCGCCTTCCGACCCGGCCAGGCGCCCCCGACTTCGGCCGCGACGATCGGCAACCACCGCGCGATCGACGCCCTGTCCCACGTCGGGGTGAAGTCCGTGGTGAAGATGCCGTCGCAGCGGGGCTGGCGACATCTGCTCTACGTGTTGACCCGGATCAACCTCGGGCTGTCGCCGGATGAGCTTTACGAAATGGAGTTGCACACCCGGATCCGTCGCAACGCCCGCGACTCCTACCAGATCGGCGTCTTCGGTCTCAAGGGCGGCGTCGGCAAGACCGCGGTCACCGTCGCGCTCGGGTCAGCGCTGAGCAAGGTGCGCGGTGACCGGATCCTGGCCATCGACGCCGACCCCGACGGCGGCAACCTCGGCGACCGGGCGGGACGCCAGTCCGCCGCCACCGTAGCCGATCTGCTCGCCGACAAGGAACTGGCGCGCTACAACGACATTCGTGCGTACACGAGCATGAACGCCGCGAACCTCGAAGTGCTGTCGAGCGAGGAATACAGCGGTGCCCGCCGTGAATTCAACGACGAGGACTGGAAGGGCGTGACGGGCATCGTCTCGCGCTACTACAACCTCGTGCTCGCCGACTGCGGGGCCGGGCTTTTCCAGCCCGCGGCCCGCGGTGTCCTGGCCACGGTGTCGGGGCTGGTCATTGTCGCCAGTGCGTCGATCGACGGTGCCCGCCAGGCGGCGATGACCATGGATTGGTTGCGCCAGAACGGATACCAGGATCTGCTCGGCCGCTCGTGCGTGGTGATCAACCATGTCGTCCCAGGCAAGCCGAACATCGACGTCGAAGATCTGGTCGCGCAGTTCGAGCGCCATGTCCCGCCGGGCCGGGTCGTCGTCCTGCCGTTCGACAAGCACATCGCTGCGGGCACTGAGATCCAACTCGAGCTGTTGGGCAAGACGTTCCGGCGCCGGGTCGTCGAGTTGGCCGCCGCCCTGTCCGACGACTTCGACAGGCTCGAACGGCGTTGACCTCCACCGCCGCAGCAGCATCCACGTCGAGCGTCACGCCCGGCCGGCCGTCGACTACGCGGGTCACGATCCTCACCGGCAGGCGGATGACCGATCTGGTGCTGCCCGCGGCGGCGCCGATCGAGACCTACATCGACGAGACGGTGTCGGTGCTGGCCGAACTCCTCGAAGACACACCCAAGGACGTCCTGGCCGGGTTCGACTTCACCGCGCAGGGGGTGTGGGCGTTTGCCCGACCCGGTGCCCCGCCGCTGAGATTCAACGAGTCGTTGGACGACGCCGGGGTCGTCGACGGGTCGCTGTTGACGTTGGTGTCGGTCAGCCGTACCGAACGGTACCGGCCGCTCGTCGAGGACGTCATCGACGCGATCGCGGTGCTCGACGAGTCACCAGAGTTCGACCGGTCTGCGCTGAATCGCTTTGTCGGCCTTGCCATTCCCGTGGTAGCACTCGTCGTGACGGTGATGGTGCTGGTGGCGTGGACGCGGGCAGACCATGACTGGTGGTGGTCGGCGGCCCTCGGCGTGCTGGGTTTGGGCCTGCTCGGCGGCAGTGCGCTTGCCATCAACCGATACCGAAACGTCGACATGGCGGAAAGCCTGCTGGCTGCGTCGATACCGACGCTCGCCGGTGCGGTCGCGCTGGCCGTGCCGTTACCCCGGGGCGTCGACTCGTTGGGGGCCCCGCAGATCGCAGGTGCAGCCGCCGTTGTGCTGCTGCTGACGTTGGCGACACGTGGCGGGCCCCGGCGAAGAGCGGAGTTGGCGTCGTTCACCGCGGTCACCGCGATCGCTGCGACGGCTGCCGCAATCGCCTACGGCTACGGCTGGCAGGACTGGGTGCCGGCCGGTGCGATCGCGTTCGGTCTCGTCGTCGTCACCAATTCGGCGAAGTTGACGGTCGCGGTGGCGCGCATCGCGCTGCCACCCATTCCGGCGCCGGGCGAGACGGTCACCAACGACGAACTGCTCGATCCCGTCGCGACATCCGGCACTGACGAGGAATCGCCGACGTGGCAGGCGATCATCGCCTCGGTTCCCGACTCGGCGGCGCGGTTGCACGAGCGCAGCGAACTGGCGAGGCGCCTGCTGATCGGGTTCGTCACAGCCGGAGCGCTTGTGCTGTCGATCGGTGCCATCACCGTTGTGGTGCAGGGACATTTCTTCGTGCACAGCATGATCGTCGCGGGTCTGGTCACCGCCATCTGCGCGTTTCGCTCTCGGCTGTACGCCGAGCGGTGGTGTGCGTGGGCGCTCCTGGGCTCGGTCGTCCTCATTCCGACCGGTGTGATGATTCGACTCTGTCTCTGGTACCCGGACTCTGCGTGGCTGGTGCTAGCGGGGTACGTCGCGGCAGCGATCATCGCGCTGATCATCATCGGGGCGACGGCTGGCGTGCGGCGGGTCTCACCGGTGACCAAGCGCATCCTCGAACTGCTCGACGGTGCCGCAATCGCCGCCGTGATCCCGATGCTGCTGTGGATCGCCAGCGTTTACGACCTGTTGCGCAACCTGCGTTTCTAGGTAGTCGCTACGCGACATGTTGCGGTGTGCCTCGAGGGCCGGCATGGCCGCGACTCGGTGGTGCGATCTACTGACCGGGGGCGCAGGAGAAGGAGGGCCGATGCGGCGACCAGTGGTTGGTTCGGGTCGACTGGCGGTAGCAGTCGGGTGCGTCATCGCGGTTGCAGGATGTTCATCGACGACACCGGGGGAAGCCGTGAAGGCATCGGATGCGACGGGTGGGGACGGTGTGGTGGCGTCCTTGCTGGACACCGGCGACTATGCGACCACGCAGAGTCGCCCGTTCGGCGTGATGGGGGAAGGCGACCCTCAGGGCCAACGTGTGTTGGAGGCGCATCGCATCGCCGAATTTACGGTGGGCCCGTGGGAAACCGACAAGGCGCTGCGCACGTTCCCACCAGTTCTGCAAACGGGGAGGACCGGGCCGGTCCCGACTACGCAGCTCATGCGAGACCTCGAGGTGTTGCCGGACCCATTGCCCGACATCGCTGCCACCCACGGTTTCATAACGGGGTTCTCGACGGTGCGGACCACCGCACCCGACGAGGAACAGCATCTTGCATTGCAGAACGTGGTGCTGCGGTTCCCCGACCCGCCGGCTGCAGCGGCCGCTGCGGGCGAGATGGCCGCCAAGGCGCCTGAGATCGGTGTTGCGCCAGGGCGGCCGACACCGCTCTCAGGAACACCGGAAGCGATCGCTAGGACCTATGACATGGCCGACGGCAGCGAGCGCGTGGACAGTTTCACTCCGCTCGGCCCATATGTGCTGTACCAGTCGGCCCGCACGACCGCGAAGTTCATGGGTATAACCGCTACCGGGTTGGTGCTAGGGATCCTCGGCGTACAAAAGCGGCGTATCGACGGGTTCGTGCCAACCGAATTGGCGGAAATGGCTCAGTTGCCGACGGATCCGACTGGTCAGTTGCTTGCGCGCACGCTGTGGGCTATTGACAATAGTGCCCCGTTCATAGTTGGGACGTGGCCGCCGCGTGGTTGGTTACATTTCGAGGATGACCCAGTTGCCTCGACGGCGCTATTCCAAAGCGCCGGCGTCGACGCGGTGACGCAGCGGTTGACGACCGTGTATCAGGCCGCCAATGCCGATGGAGCGGCCCGCATCGTCGATGAGTTCTCCGAGCAGATGGGGAGCATGGGTGCAGTCCGCTCGGTCGACGGTGTGCCGGGCCTTCGGTCGGCGCGCTGTTTTGAGCGGATAGATGGATGGGTTTCGGCGAGTACGGCGATGAGCTTTCAGCGAGTCGCCTGGCATTTCAAGTGTGTTGGCAGTGTTGACCGTTACGCCTACACCGCGTTCTCTGATGACCTGAAGGACGTTCATCAGCAGATGGCGGCCCAGTACCGCATCTTGTCGGGCAAGTGACCGGAGGTCGCTGCTGCGAGCGTGCATCCCGCGTTCGGTATGCCGTCGTCGTGCCAAACTTATGCCATGTCGCACGCCCGAAGTCGGAGGTGTGGTCTGCTGAGCGGTGGGCGTAGGAGAGGAGGATCGGTGCCGCGACTAAGGGCTGGTTTGAGTCTGCTGGCGGTGGCCCTCGGGTGCGCTGTTGTGGTTGCCGGATGCTCCTCGATGACGCCTGGCAGGGCGGTGAAGGCTTCGGATGCGGCCGGCTCGGACGGTGTGGTGCCGTCTTTGTTGGACACCGGCGCTTATGCGACCGCGGCCGGCCACCCGTTCGGTGCGGTGGGCGACGATCCGGCAAGTCAGAGCCTGATGGAGGCGCATCGCATCGCCGAGTTCACGGTCGGTCCGTGGGAGGTCGACGCGGCGCTCCGTATGCTGCCGGGCGCCATGGATTCAGGCCTGATCGGCCCGGTGTCGGATCTGCAGATGATGCGGGACAACCATGTGTTGCCCGAGCCCTTGCCCGACATCGCTGCCGCACACCGCTTCATAACCGGGTTTACGACGGTGCGGATGACTGCACCAGAGTCGGGGCAGCAGCGTGGGCTGCACAACGTGGTGCTGCAGTTCCCCGACCCGGCGGCGGCCGCGGCCGCGGCAGGGGAGATGGCGGCCAAGGCGCCTGATCCAGACGGCACGCCGGGGCGCCAGACGCCGATCGCAGGGACACCGGAAGCGATCGCCAAAACTTATGACATGCCCGACGGTACCGAGCGGGTCGAGAGCTTCACCGCGCACGGGCGGTACGTGCTGTACCAATCGGCCCGCACAGCGAAGATGTTTCTCGGTGCGACGGCCGGGCCGCTGATTCAGGGCGCCCTCAACAAGCAGAAGCGGCGCATCGACGAGTTCGCGCCGACCGAGCCAGCGGCGATGCCGCAGTTGCCGCTGGATCCGACCGGCCAGCTGTTGGCACGCACGCTGTGGTCTCCCGACAACAGGTCGCCGTTCATCACGGGGGTGTGGCGGCCTCGAGCCTGGCTGCATTTTGAACAAGATCCGGTGGCGTCGACGTCACTGTTCAACACCGCCGGTGTCGATGCAGTCACACAGCGGTTGACGACGGTGTATCAGGCGGCCAACGCCGATGGGGCCGCCCGCATCGTCGACGAATTTTCCGAGCAGATGGGCAACATCAATGGGGTCCGATCGGTCGAGGGTGTGCCGGGCTTTCCGTCGGCGCGCTGCTTCGAGCGGGTCAAGGGATGGATTCCGGCGACTACGCCGATGACCTGGCAGCGCGTTGTGTGGCATTTCAAGTGTGTCGCCAGCGTCGACCGCTACGCCTATACCGGGTTCTCAGTAGACCTCGAAGATGTCCATCAGCAGATGTCGGCCCAGTACCGCATCTTGTCGGGCCAGTGACCGGAGGCCATGGCAAGTGGTGCTGAGCGTGGGTTCGGTAATGGCCGGTTACCGCATCGAGGCGGTGCTGGGCGCGGGTGGCATGGGCACGGTCTACAAGGCTCGCAACCCGACGCTGCCGCGAAGTGACGCGCTGAAAGTCCTCTCGGAGCAGCTGTCGCAGGACCCCCACTTCCGTGCCCGCTTCGAGAGGGAAGCCGAGCTGGCGGCCACGCTGGATCATCCCAATATCGTCACCGTCTACAGCCGCGGCGAAACTGATGGGCAGTTGTGGATCGCGATGCAATACGTCGCCGGCAGCGACGCCGACAAGGAGCTCAGCCAGGGGCGGATGACGCCGGCGCGGGCGGTCCACATCGTTGGCGAGGTCGCCAAGGCGCTCGACTACGCGCATCGCCGGCACCTGCTGCACCGGGATGTCAAACCGGCCAACTTCTTGCTCGCGCCCAATGACGAGCGGGTGTTCCTTGCCGACTTCGGCATAGCCCGTGCGCTTGACGAAGCGGTCGGCTTGACCCAGACCGGAATGGTGATGGCCAGCGTGTCCTACGCTGCGCCCGAAAGTCTCGCCGGTGAAGGCGCCGACCATCGTGCAGACATCTATTCGCTGGGTTGTTCGTTGTTCCGGATGCTCACGGGCACTTCACCTTTCTCGCGTTCGGGTGGCATGGCGGCGGTGGCGGCTGCGCATCTCACGGAGCCGCCGCCGAGGCCCACCGACGTCGCGCCCGGGTTGCCCGCCGCGATGGATGCCGTCATCGCCCGGGCGATGGCGAAGAACCCGAACGAGCGCTACCAGAGCGCGGGCGAGTTGGCTGTCGCCGCGGCCCGGGCACTCGACGAAACCACCGACGCCGTTCGCGCTACGCCTGCGCCGTTCGCCGGCGCGCCGCCGTGGCCGAGCGAACAGACACCGCCGCCGCGGCCGCCTCACCACACCGGCCCCCCGATGCCCGGCGCCTACGGCGGGCCGGCATGGCCAGGCCATAGAGGCCCAACGACGGCCGGCTACGCCCCGACGCCGCCCATCGCTGCTAGGCCGGCGTCGCGATCGCGGCTTGCGGGACGGCGCAAGTGGGTGCTGATCGCGGTCGCGGCAGTGGTGGTGCTCGCTGCGGCTATAGGCGTGGGAACGCTTGTGTCGCGGGACGATTCGGCCCCGTCGTACACGGCCCAGACCTTAGTGCACCAGCACGGTGAAACGCAGCTGACCGCCCAGCCCGGTGCGGTGGCCGCGGTCGGGCCCGGTGATGCGGACGCGGTGTTGTCGTTGGGGGTACAGCCGGTGGCCATGGTGGTGCCTGGCGGCACATTGCCCAGCTGGTTGAAGCAGATGGTCAACGACAATGTGCGGACGTTGGCGGAGGCCGACGCAGCTGTGATCGCCGCAGCGGAGCCGGACCTGATCATCGACACCGGCGAGATGGACGACGCGGCTTACAAGGCGTTGGCAGCGGTCGCGCCCACGGTTACCCGGCCACAGAACACCACGGAGTGGACGTGGCAGACCCATCTCGAGTGGATCGGGCGCATGCTGGGCCGCAGCGATGAGGCTAAGAAGTTACTCGACGAGGCCGCCGCCCAGCAGGCCGAGCTGCGCAGCCAGCACCCGGCCTTTGACGCCAAGAGCGTTGAAGTGGTCACGGTCGCCGACGAGGGTGTCACGGTCGCGACGGCCGACTCGCCCGCCGGCCGCTATCTGCGGGGACTCGGCTTCCGCTACCCGGCCGAGTTTGATCCTGCCAGCGCCGGCGCCGCCTTCCGTCCCGTCGCCAACCCTGAGGAGCTCAACACCACGCCGACAGATGTGCGCGTGGTGGTGCGCACCGACAAAGGAGCGGGTGGCGGCAGCTACAACGGTCTGCCGCAAGCATTCTCGAGCTATCGGGGAACCACGGTGATCGTCGATGACCCCGACGTGATCGCCGCGCTCAATACTCCTGGCTATGCGGCGACGAAGTTCCTCGACACCACGCTGGTGGATGCACTTGCCCGGCAGGTGCGCTGACTACGGTGCCGGAGCGACCTTATCGGCGATGGCGGTCGCGATCGACAGCCCCGCGCTGCCGACGGTCGGCGAGCAAGCGCGCACATCGACGATCACGTTGCCGCGCACCGTCATATCGCGTTCACACTGCTGACCGGCGGTTGGCGAGTTGGTGGGAAAGAGCATTACGGTCATCACCCCCGCGGTGATCGCGGGCACGCCGACGTCGAGTTCGGTGGAATTGCCGCCGTACTCCCACCTGACGTGGCTGGATTTGCAGGCGTTCCAATCGGCAACCTGCTTGTCGTAGAACGCTTTCGCCCGTCCTGCGTCGGGGAACGAGACGACGGCCTGGGCCACCTTGTGCGACGGTTCCCGGTGGACGCCTTGAATGGCCAGCCCGGTATAGCCAGAGCCGTCGTAGGTCGCCTGGTATGCCGGAGCCCACACACCGGTGCAGTGCGGCGGAGTGACGGTGCCGCCCAATGGCGCATGCTCCGTCGGCAGCGCAGTCATCCCGCTGGTGTTCATGCGCTGGTTGATCTGCTCGGCCGGCAGCAGCAGGCCCGGCAGGGCATCGGGGGCGACGTTCGGCGCGGGCGGCGCGGCGGGGGGCTGCGACGGCGGCGCGGCCGTCGGAGAGGCGGGCACGGTCGTCTTCGGACCGGCCGGTACCTGCGCCGGGCTGGTCGGAGGGCCATCTTCGGAGGAGCTGTCATCTCCGCTGCTCGCAACGATCAGCGCGATAACCAGCACGACAGCGATGGCCGCGGCGGCGCCAATCACCCACCAACGGTGTTCGGACAGCCGGCTCCCCAGGCTGGGCTTCGCACGTGGCACGACGGTTGGCGGCGGCTGCTGATAGCCGGCGGGCCAAGTACCCGGGTGTTGGTACGGCGGAGGACCTCCCGGCCCGGGCGCAGGTGGCTGCTGATGGCCGGCGGGCTGACCCGGCCAGCCCGGGGGAGGTGGTGGTGCGCCCGGCGGAGGCTGTTGTGGCCGAAGAAATTGCGCGGCGTCGAGCGTGGTCTCCTCGTGGATGCTGCGCGGGGACGCGGGCGTCGCAACGGTGGTCTCCGGGTCCGAGGGCGGCTCACCCGCCGGCCGCTGTTGACCGGCTGGCCAGTCCGCCGTCTCCTCGCCGCGAGGCCCTTCTGCCGGGTCGTTCGGGTTCACGCCTAGTCCCCTCACCACTGTTGTCTCATGCGTCGAGTACGCCGACCGTGCGGCCACGCAAATCATCGCATGAACGAGCGCACCCTCAGTGCAGTAATTTTGCTGCGGTGGGGGACGGGGCGAAACCATAGCGGGCCAGCGGGAATTGCTAGCATGAGCGCTCGCCGTTGGTCAGTGCCGCGGACTCTCCGGGAGGTCTCATGCATGAGGGGCGGTCCGCCGGAGCCGAACCGCTGACAGTTCAGGTCGCCGGCAGCGTCTACACCGCGAAACCCGACGACGGCGCAGTCACGATCGGTCGCGAGTTGCCGGCGCAGATCCGCATCGACGAACCCGGAATCTCACGCACCCACGTTCGACTCGAACCGGCGCGCGACCACTGGGTGCTGACCGACGCCGGAAGCCGAAACGGCACCTATTTCGACGGGCAGCGTGTGGAGTCCGTCGAAATCGACCGCGAGATCGACGTCTATTTGGGCAACCCTGACGGCGTCTGTGTGCAACTGCGTCCCTCAGGCGGTGCGAACACGGGACAAAGTCCGACCGACACACTCACCGCAGCCCCGGCGTCCACGGAAGCAGACGACGCCGAGCCCGACCCCGACGAAGAATCCACCGAAGCGATCACGCCGACCGTACAAGTGGCGGTCGCCATCGACGCGGCCGACATCGCGCTGCGCGGCATCTACGCACGCGCGGCCTCGCTGCCCATGAGCGACGACCCGCAGTTCGCGCCCGAAGCCGCCGCGTTGCTGTCCGAACTGCGCCGCCTCGAGGCTTCGCTCACCAACGCCGCGCGCAGCGCTACCGGGCGGCCCGAGATCGCGATCGCCCTCGGCGAGGTCAGGCAGGCATACACCGATCTGATGCGACGCGCCGCGCGTGCTCCCGCAGCGACTCTGGGTCAGCGTCTCTACGACGCGCGCCACCGCTGCCAGTTGACGGTGCAGGAAGCCGCAAACGCCGCCGGCGTCACCGACGATGACGTCATCAGCGCTGAGTCCGACCTCTCGGTGCCCGCCCCGGCCGCGGCCACCCTGCAGCGGTTCGTCGACATCCTCGAGCACGGCTGGGAACGGCGGTGAAGCTCTGGCGGCGCAAATTGGTGTCGGGGTGCGGGTCGTAGCGCCGTTAGCATCAGAGCGCAACGCCGAAGCGGAAAGTAGGGGCCATGGGGCTTATCGGACAGGTGTCGCGCCGGAGAAGTCGGTGGCTGCGACCGGCCCTCGCGTCCGCGGCGGTCAGCACTGTTGTGCTCACGGGCTGCTCCACAGTCGAGGGCCAGGCCGTGTCGAGCCTGTACAACCCCAACACCGTGGGCGGATTGACCGTGGCTGACGGTCCGAGCGGTCTTCGACCGGACGCTGCCGAACCCACCGGCGAGGTCCGCTACACCGACGACGGACCCGTCGACGGGATGGCGCTGTCGGCGGTCAACGATCTCGTGCAGTTCTGGGAGGAGCACTACAGCGAGGCGCTGGACGGAACGTTCGAGCCGGTAGCGAACCTCGCGTCCTACGACTCCGAAGATCCGCTCGGCCCGCCGTTGTGCGGCCAGATCCTCTACGAGGAACCCAACGCGTTCTTCTGTCCCCGAAGTGAGCTGATCGCCTGGGACAGAGGCGTTTTGGTGCCTACCGGTCAGAAGTTCTTCGGTGACATGTCGGTCGCGGCGCTGATCGCGCACGAATACGGTCACGCGGTCCAGAACATGGCCGGACTGGTCGACCGGTCCACCCCCACCATCGTTCGTGAGCAGCAAGCAGACTGCTTCGCCGGCAGCTACACGCGCTGGGTCGCCGAGGGGTCCTCACCCCGCTTCGAGATGAGCACTGGCGACGGGCTGAACAAGGTGCTCGCCGGGGTCATCACCATCCGCGACCCGATCCTGACGCCCGAGGACGCCGAGATGGTCGAGGGTGGTCACGGCACCGCCCTGGATCGCGTCAGCGCGTTCCAGTCAGGGTTCACCGACGGTGTGTCGACCTGTGCGGCAATCGATCTCGACTCGATCGAGCAGAGCCGAGCGGATCTGCCGATCGTGCTCGACGTCGACGACAGCGGTGCCCTGCAGACCGGTGAGACAGCGCTCGACGAGGCCTTGGTCAAGACGGTGGTCGAGGCCCTCAACATGCAGTTCGAGCCCGCGCAACCGCCGACGCTGTCGATGCAGCCAGGTCAGTCATGTGCCGATGCCAAGGTGACCGAGCCGACGTCGTACTGCCCTGAGAACAACACCATTTCGGTCGACCTGCCCGGGATGCAGGCGCTGGGCACCCAGGCGGGAACCGAGGAGGGTGTACTCGTCCAGGGTGACAACACCGCGATCTCGGTGCTCACCTCCCGCTACGTGCTTGCGCTGCAGCATCAACGGCAAGCCCAGCTCGATTCGGCTGCGACGGCGTTGCGCACCGCCTGCCTGACCGGGGTTGCGCAGCGCGGCATGGTCGAGGAGGTGAAGCTGCCGTCGGGCAACTCCATCGTGTTGACGGCCGGCGACCTCGATGAGGCCGTTGCCGGCCTGCTCAACAACGGCCTGGCGGCCAGTGACGTCAACGGCAACACCGTCGCAGCCGGCTTCACCCGCATCATGGCGTTCCGTTCGGGTTTGGTGAACCCCGACGCCGACGCGTGCTTCACTCGCTTCCCCGAGTAGACGGCGTCTGCGGCGCTAACTCCACTGCGTCGCTGGGCGTTCGCGGCGGACGCCGTCGACGGTGACGTCGACCCGTTCGTCGAAGAAGCAGATCCGGTCGCGCACCCGGGCACCGTCCGGGAGCGGATCGCGGTAGGTCCACGCCACATCTCGCGGCCCGTCGGGCACCGAGAAGTAGGACGCCCGACCCTTGTAGGCGCAGTAGCTGATCGTGTCGCTGCCGTCGAGGTCGGCGAGCACGTCGTCGCGGGGCAGATAGAACCGTACCGGCAGGTGCGTTTCGAACAGCAGCAGCGGACGCTTCGACTCGGCAAGCACGTGCCCATCGGATTCGATGCGGACGTGACGGCTGCTGGCCAGCACGTCGATGCGGTGAAACGGATCATGCGGATGGCTGACGATTGGCTCGTCCTCTTCCAGCCATTCGAAGGCGCCGAACTCCAGCACCACATAGTCGGCCAGGTCGGCGTCGTCAGGACGGAACGCCGCCGCCGGTGCCGTCTCCTCGCCGGCGATCACGTCGAACTCGACGCCGGGACACGTATGAGCGCCGAACGGGACTGTCGGATCCAGCACCGCGCGGTCGGCACCCGGACGATCCACGTCGTCGTCACCGGACTCGGCACCCGCGGGCACCAGTTGCTCGACCAGGTCGGCCACCGGAACCGCGTAGGTCGGCACGATCCGGCGCGGTTCCCAGACGAGCAGTGCAGCACCGGTGTCGACGAGCGGTTCACCGGCCAGGCTGATGCGGATCCGCTTGGGCGTCGGTTCGTATCGCAGGGCGTCCAGGCTCCCGTGCAACAGTTCGGACATCCTGACACCCATACCGGACCTCTTATCCGCGAGTCACTTTCGAGGCGGCCGCAACACGTTCATCGCCAACCGCATTATCGGCGCAGGCACCCGGTCCTTGGCGGCAAGCGCGGCGTCGGCGGCGCGACCGCGTAGCGGCGTGCCCCGACCGAAGACGCGGTTGATCGGCCCGCCGGTGGGTTCGAGGTCGAAATGCAGCGGCGGCTTGCCGTCGGCGGCACCGAGCGCATTGGATATCACGATGCGTTGAATCTCGCTGGTGCCTTCGAAGATGGTGTACAGCTTGGCATCCCGATACCACTTCTCGACAGGATGGTCGGTGATGTAACCCCAGCCGCCCATCGTCTGGATGGCACGTTCGGTGGCGCGGACCGCGACCTCGCTGGCGGCCAGCTTGCACATCGACCCCTCGCCGCGTTCGAACGGCACGCCGCTGGCGGCCATCCAGGACGCCCGCCAGGTCAGCAGGCGCGCCGCGTCGAGCCCGGTAGCCAGTTCGGCGAGTGGGAACGCGATGCCCTGGTTGTCGATGATGGGGGCGCCGAACGCTTCCCGCCGATTGGCATACTCCGTCGCGTATTCCAGTGCCGCCCGCGCAATTCCGAGCGCTTGCGCGGCAACCATCGGACGTGTCTGTTCGAAGGTGCCGAGCGTGGCCGAGCCGGAATGTTGCCCACCTTCGACCGCCTCGCGCGCCTTGGCGAGCTTGTGGTCGAGCTTCTCCTGGCCGCCGAGCAGATTGGCGGCCGGGACCCGGACGCTGTTGAACTTCAACTCCGCGGTATGCGACGCACGGCAGCCGAGTTTGTCGAGCTTGCGAACCATCTCCAGACCAAGCGTGCCGCCGGGCACGATGAACAGCGCCTGTCCCTTGTGCCCGAGTTCTTCGTCGACGACGGCATTGACGACGTGCACGTTGGCGATACCGCCGTTGCCGATCCACATCTTGTGGCCGTCGATGATCCAGTCCTCACCGTCGCGGTGCGCGCGGGTGCGTAAATTACGAACGTCGCTGCCGCCCTCGGGTTCCGAGATCGCCAACGCGGCCAGCTTGAGATCGCCTGGCGTGCCGAAGCATTCGGGTGCCCACTCCAGCATCTGTTCAGGAGACGCCGCCTGCCCGATCGCCGACAGCGCGAGCGCCGGCATCACCACCGCCAGTCCGATCCCGGCGCATCCCCAGAACAGTTCCTCCATGAACATCGGCAGCGAGAGCCCCGTTGGGTCACCGATGAGGTCTCGATAGAACAGCGGGCTGTAAAACCCCCTAGTGGCGGCTTCTTCGAGGACCGGCCACGGGAACTCCTGGCGTTGGTCGTACTCGAGCGCAACAGGTCGGATGCACTGCTCGGCGAACTCATGTGTCCGTCGCGCGAGGTCGTGCTGGGCGGCGGTGGGCGTGAGGTCGAAGGCCACCTCAGTGTGTTAGCCAGCGGGGGGCGTTGCGAAACACTTGTTCGCCAAGACGGAAGGCCCCCGGATGCCGGGGGCATCGCGGGGGCCTGTCCGCCGGGGTAGCTACTTGACGTCTACATAGACGGTCTTGTTGATCACCCGGGTGTTGCGGTCACCGCCGATGCCCAGGCTGTCTGTCTGGGTGTAGGTCTGACCGGGGCGTACCGCCACGACGCTCGCCTCGGCCAGCGGGGCGTTGCCGATCCGGTTCACGATCACGTTGTAGCCCTGCGATTCAAGCTCGCTGATGGTCTGCTGCGCGTTTCCCGGTCCGGACGGAGCCGCCTGGACAGGCGCTGCTAGTCCGATCAGAGCGGCGGCCAAGGCGCTGGTGGCGACGGTGGCGATCCCAAACTTCTTCATTTCGGACCTCTTCTTATCTCGTGCGTTTGGTATCCGAGCCGTGGCATGTGTCGCGGTTCGTAGCTGCAGCTGATCTTGGAAACCACGTGGTCAACGCTTTTAATTCCGATGGCAGAAATTGGTTGCCGGATGGCAGCAATCCTGCTGCGGGACAGCCGATCGTCCATATTCGGGCGGCCGAATCCGTTCGCAGTTCGCGGTCAGGCACTCGAACGTATGATCGAACCGTGGGTGAGCTGAAGGGCATCGGATACAACGGCCAGCCCGTTGCGCAAGCCTTCCGCCGCGTCGACCCGCCGATCACCGTGCTCGTTGACCTCGCCGCGGTGTTCCCTCGCGAACCGCATGCCGCCGGCGGTTACAGCCCGGCGGGTCTGCAGATGCACGCCGTCGTCGAGGGGCGACTCACGTGCTGGGGCCTGTGCGAGCAGGGCCACTGGTGGGGGCTGGTCACCTACGACATCGCCTACGGCACGCGCCGTAAGGCCGTCACGCACTGGATACCCGCATGGACCCTCAAGCCCAAGCCCGAGTGATGACTAGGAAGCCGCCCGGCCAGGCGCCGCTGCGCCTCTCCCGGTGAAATTCGCAGTCGCCTGGCAACGTCCTTGGCCGATGAACCGCCGACGGCGAGCAGTCGTCCCAACAACCGCTGGTCGAGTGCTGCGCGTTGGTGGTCCAGTCGGTCCAGTCGCTCGAGCAGCGCATAAAGATCAGTGCGCGACAAATCGTCCAACCGCAGACCCGCCGCCTGCTTGTAGGCGCACTCGAGGGCGGCGAGCACGTCGGCCACTTCGTTCGAACGCATGTACGAATCATACCTCTGCCCGGTCGCGTTGACTCGCCTTTTATGCGCGCGAAGCGGCTATACGTTGCCTCACTGAAAATGCGCGCATGCGGCGTGCCTACCTGAGGGATCGGCGATGGTCTCGGTAGGCCCAATTGATGGGGTTGACGTTGGCCGAGCGCAGGGCTGTTACCGAGATGACCGCGATCCGCTACGTGGTGGCCGATAGGCCAGCCAAAAGCAGGATTCTGGACGAGTTGTGCGCCAACACCGGTTGGCACCGTAACCATGCCCGCAAGGCTCTCGGGGCGGCGCTGCAGCCCAAGGTGGTGGCACCGAGGCGAAGTCCGCGGCCACCCGTATACGGGACGGATGTCATTGCCGCGCTTACCGTGTGCTGGCTGGTGCTGGGGATGCCGGCCGGCAAGCGGCTGGCACCGATGCTGACCGAACTGGTGGCGGTGTTGCGGCAGTTCGGCGAGCTGGTCATCGATGATGACACCGCAGCACTGCTGGTGTCGATGTCGGCGGCCACCATTGATCGTCGCCTGGCAGGTGAACGGGCCAAACGCCAGCTCAAAGGGCGTCGCGCTACCAAGCCAGGGTCGCTGTTAAGAAGTCAGATCCCGGTCCGCACCTGGGCCGACTGGGACGACGCTAAGCCGGGCTTTGTTGAGATCGACTTGGTCTCCCACGACGGCGGAAACACCATCGGGCCGTTCGCATTCACCCTCACGGTCACCGATATCGCCACGGGGTGGACCGAGAACCGCTCAGTGCCGACCAAGGAGGCCAAGTGCGTCCTGGCCGCCCTAGAAGGCATCGCCGACAAGATGCCCTTCCCGATCTTGGGGGTGGACTCTGACAACGGAGCAGAATTCATCAACGTCTATCTGTTCCTGTGGTGCAGGAAACGTGAGATCACCTTCACCCGAGCGCGGCCGACGAACAAGAACGACGGCTGTCACGTCGAGCAGAAGAACTGGGCAGTGGTCCGCACCATGGTCGGCTACCACCGCTACGACACCGCACCAGAAATGTTGCTACTCAACGAAATCTGGAATCTTCAGTCCCAGTTGACCAACTACTTCTACCCGCAGCAGAAACTAGTAACCAAGGTCCGCGACGGCGCCAAGGTGACCAAGAAATACGACAAAGCGACCACCCCATTCCGCCGCGCGATCAATCATCCCGCCATGACCGATGACCGCATAGCATCCATGGCCCGAACCCACGCTTTGATCAACCCCGCCGCTACTCAACGGCAGATCCAGGTCCTGACCGCACAGCTCCTCAAAGTGACCACGAGCAAGTCCGAACCAGCCACCCGAGCCCGCATCCCCAAGCGCGCACAATCACGTGAGGCAACGAACCCACCCTCGCGCGCATCTTGACGTGAGGCAACACGCCGGTGACGTCGGCGAAGCGTCGTCCATAGGTAAGCGGAATGTATCGGACCGCAGTCCGGTTACTTCAGGCATGCCTGCCATCACAGCCGATACCCTCACCCTCCCGCGCATCGCCGCTCCCGCCCCGGCCGACACCGAACGCCCCGTGCGGTCGATCACCACCGGACCCCGTGGCTTCGAAGGCGAGGGCTTCCCGGTGGTGCGCGCCTTCGCCGGCGTCGCCGCGGCCGACCTCGACCCGTTCGTGCACATGGACCAGATGGGAGAGGTGGAGTACGAACCCGGCGAACCGCGCGGCACGGACTGGCATCCGCACCGCGGGTTCGAGACCGTGACCTACATGATCGACGGTCGCTTCGCTCATCAGGATTCCCACGGCGGAGGCGGACTGATCACCGACGGCGCCACCCAGTGGATGACCGCCGGTTCCGGCATCCTGCACATCGAGACACCGCCCGCCGAACTCGTCGAGCGGGGCGGTGTATTCCACGGCATCCAGTTGTGGGTGAACTTGCCGCGGGCCGACAAGTTCACCGCGCCGAGGTACCAGGCCATCGAGGGCAACGAGGTGAAGCTGTTGTCGTCGGACGACGGCGGGGCGCTACTGCGGGTCATCGCCGGCGACCTCGACGGTCACGTTGGCCCCGGAGCCACACATACCCCGATCACATTGGCGCATGCGACGATTCAGCCTGGGGCGCGACTCGACATCCCCTGGAACCGCGAATTCAATGCGCTCGCGTACATCCTGTCCGGGCAGGGGACGGTGGGTCCGGTGGCCCATCCGATTCGTCAGGGACAGCTCGCGGTGTTCGGGCCCGGCGACCGGGTCACCGTCGCGGCACAGCCGCAACAGGATCCACACCGGCCCGCTCTCGAGGTGCTGATCCTGGGCGGCAGGCCGATCCGCGAGCCGGTGTACCAGTACGGGCCGTTCGTGATGAACAGCAAGGCTGAGCTTGTCCGGGCGCTCGAGGACTACCAGGCCGGCAAGTTCGGCACCATCCCGCCGAACGCCCTTATGCCGCACCGCCCTTAGTCGCATCGGCGGGGACGGACTTCGGGTACAGCAACTCCAATTCGCCGAGGTGAGCCGCGACGGTCACCAGCGGCAGGGCCGCAGCGACCGCGAGGTCGTCGCCTGTCGCCTCGGCGCGCAGTGTTCTCACGAAGTCGTCGCTGATCGCTGGTGGCGAATCGGCTTTGCCGCCGGTGACTCTCGCGCAGATCGCCTCCGTGTGTGCCTCCAGCACCGTGCGGGTGCGGGCGTAGATCCCGTGCGGCGGGGGAACGACGTCGGCGATCTGTTCCGCGGCCGCCCGCAGCCTGATCGCCCGGTTGGCCGACCGGACCGCCGGCCCGCGGATGTCGGTGGGGCCGCTGCTTTCCGAAAGGAACTGTCGAACCGCATCGTCGGTGGTCCTCGACGCCTCGAGCGCACCGTGGCTCAGCGTGATCACCCGATTGGTGGCGTCCTCGGACGCACCTCGCGTCACGCGCAGCACCGCCGCCTTGAGGAACGTCGCGCCGACGGCGAACGCGTCGTCGATGGCCCGTGACAGCCGGGCCCGTGCCCCGCGCGGCCACAACAGAATCGACACCATCACGCCCACGAGGGCGCCGACCGCAACGTCCTCGACGCGGATCAAACCGACACTCCAACCCGTCGGCGCAATGAGGTTGAAGATGATCAGCACCATCATGGTGAAGGCGGCCTGGCCGGCGATGAACGACGCCACCTCCGGCACGAAAGCCGAGCCGAACGCGACCACCGGCAGCAGCCCCCACATGACCACCGGCTCGACGCCCACCAGTTCGATGAGTCCGACACCCAACAGGAATCCGATTGCCGTGCCCGCCACCGCGCGCAGCACCCGGGTACCAGTGGTCAGCGCGCTGCTGCGCAGCACCGACATCGCGCCGAGCACCACCCAGAAGCCATGCTCGAGGGGGAACAGGTGGGTGACGGCGACCGCCATCGCCAAGCCGAGGCCGGTGCGAAGGCTGTTGCGTAACACCACCGCTCGAGTGGCGAGAAATCCGCGGGTGATCGCGGCGACGGCCGTCGTCTCGGGCATCACCCAGTCCGCGGTGCCGGTCTTCGGTAGCCGACGACCCAGCACCCGCGCCCACACCGGACGGGCGTCGGCCTCGGCAGCGTTGCGGATGACGCGTCCGGTCACGCCTACGGTGGCAGAGAACGTGCGACGCCCCAACAATTCTCGGCCGACGCCGACGGCGGAGGCGTCGTCCGGGCAAGCGAGGATCTCGAGGATGTCCTCGTGGTACCTGCCCTGCGCGATGGCGCGCAGTTCAGTCAGCGCCGCGTTGAGATCGGCGCTGCGGGCGCTTCGTCCGGCCGCGTCGGAAATCCGCAGCACCGCAGCGCAATCCCGCAGCACCCGGATCAGCGGGTCCCTCATGTCGCCGAGCAGTCGATCCGTGTCGTCGGTGATCCGGTCGGCCAGCCAGCCGAGGTCGTCGACCACACGAACGAGCGCGCGGCTGCCCGCTGTCAGGGCGACCGGACGAAAGTCGGCGCTGAGAAACGTTTCCCACAGCTGGTTCATCGCGCGGGTCGCGTCCCTGGCGACCACCGTGCCCGCCAGACAGTCGGCCAGCCGATTGCACACCCGAGCGGCGTCACCACGTAACTCGTCGTGGTGACGGGGCGGTAGGAGAAACAGCGCGGCCGGCACGCAGACCGCCAGCGCGATGAGCCAGCCCAGCAACCGGTCCGGAATGGGACCCGCCGGCGTACAGGCGGGCAGCACGAAGGTCAGCAGCGTCGCGCGCTGCCCGGCGGCGATGATCTCGCTGAGCACCCCGGAGAACGTCACCACCACCCCGAGAACGAACATCGCCGCGACGCTCAACCACGGATGCGGCGAGACGAGAGTGCCCAGGGTGATCAGGATGGCGCCGTTGACGGCCAGCCCGCAGTACGCCAGCGCGCGGGCCGGTCGGTTGCCGGGAAAGTCCACCAGGATCAGCAGCGCGACCGAACCGAAGATG
Source organism: Mycolicibacterium celeriflavum (assembly GCF_010731795.1). Taxonomy (NCBI): domain Bacteria; kingdom Bacillati; phylum Actinomycetota; class Actinomycetes; order Mycobacteriales; family Mycobacteriaceae; genus Mycobacterium; species Mycolicibacterium celeriflavum. The sequence continues at coordinate 3,381,324 of NZ_AP022591.1, forward strand.
GTGAACATCGGCGTCTGCGAGCCGCCGCCGACCGCGAAGCTCACCGCGGCGGCGATCGGCAACATGATGGCCGCCCTCGTCGCGCGCCGCAGCGCGTCGAATTCCGGGTCGCGCCGCCGGATGCGGTTCACCACGCGGCGCCGCACGGGACCGACGACGTCGTTGAGCGACACTCCGCTACCCGCGCTACCCGGCGTCGGGAACCGACTGGAGGCGCCTCGAGTCGAGCGCATCGATCTCGACGTAGCCCTCCCGCGAAACCACGCTCGCCATGAGACGCGACATTAGTTCTTCGTCAGCCGACTTCTCTACGGAAGTCGGTAGCTGACACGGCCGATGGGGGCCCCCAACAGGGAGTGTCAGAGGACGTAAGTGACGTGTGGCACAATTTGACCGTGCCGCATACGGCGAGTAGAGGTCCGGGCCGTCCCCCCGCAGCGAAGGCCGCCGAGACACGGGAGCGCATCATACAAGCCGCTCGCGAGGTCTTCAGCGAACTCGGATACGACGCTGCGACGTTTCAGGCGATCGCCGTCCGCGCTGATCTCACGCGTCCCGCGATCAATCACTACTTCGCGAGCAAACAGGTGTTGTGGCGGCAAGTCGTCGAGCAGACCAACGCGGCCATCGTCAGCGCCGGCAGGGCGCGTGCGGAAGGCGAGACGAACCTGCTCAGCCGGTTGTCCGCATACTTCACCGCGGCGATGCAGCCGGACTCCGAAGATCGTTCAGCGGCAGCCTTTTTGGTGACGTCGGTGCTGGAGGCTCAGCGCCACCCAGAGCTCAGTGACGACGAGCACGACTCACTCAAACACTCGCGCGAATTCGTGGCGTGGGCGGTCAACGACGCGATCAAGCGCGGGGAGCTCACCACCGACACCGAGGTCGACTCGCTTGTCGAGATGCTGGTTGCGGTGATGTGGGGGATGGGCTTCTACGCGGGCTTCGTCGGCACACCCGATGAGCTCAAAGCCGTGGTGCAGCAGTTCGAGCTGCTGATGGCCAACAACCTCTGGCGGCTCAAGGGCTGAGCGGGCGCAGTCACCTGCCAAACCTTCGTATAGCTGGCCTAAGTTCTTGCGGTACCATGGCGCTCGATGAGTTCGTTGCGCACTGAAGATGACACCTGGGACATCGCGACCAGCGTGGGTTCGACGGCCGTGATGGTGGCCGCCGCCCGCGCCGCCGAGACCGCGCGGGACGACGCGCTGATCCACGATCCGTTCGCCGAAGTGCTGGTCGCGAAGGCCGGCGGCGGGGTGTGGGACATAGTGCTCGACCCCGAGGTCGGCGCGAAGGTAGCCGAGACGGACCCCGAGGTCGGCGCGATCTTCGAGCACATGGGCAACTACCAGGCCGTGCGCACGCACTTCTTCGACGAGTACTTCACCGACGCCGCCGCCGCAGGCATCCGGCAGGTCGTCATCCTCGCGTCCGGTCTCGACTCCCGCGCGTACCGCCTGCAGTGGCCCGCGGGCACGGTGGTGTACGAAATCGACCAACCCAAGGTGCTCGCGTACAAGGCCGCCCGGTTGGCCGAGCACGGTGCTCTGCCGACCGCCCAACGCGTCACGGTGGCCGTCGACCTGCGCCACGACTGGCCGAAAGCGTTGCAGGAGGCTGGATTCGACCCCGACTCACCGACCGCGTGGCTGGCCGAAGGGCTGCTGATGTATCTGCCCGCCGATGCCCAGGACCGGCTTTTCGAGCAGATCACCGCGCTCAGCGCGCCGGGCAGTCGCGTGTCCGTGGAGACCGTCGGGGTGCAGGCCGAAGAGCGACGCGAGCAGATGCGGGAGCGTTTCGAGCGGATCCGCGCGCAGTTCGGAATGCAGGATTCCGTCGACGTCGCGGAGTTGATGTACAACGACCCGGACCGTGCCGACGTCGCCGAATGGCTCGACGCGCACGGGTGGCGGTCGAATGCGGTCACCTCGCAGCAGGAGATGCGCCGGCTGGGGCGCTGGGCGTTGCCCGCCGAGTTGTCGGACGACGACGGGTTCTCGGAGTTCGTCATCGCCACGAAGGGCTGAATTCTCGCCGCGTGGGCCTCTCGCGGGGCTATCACCTGCCCAACCAGTTGGTTAGGATCGGGGGCGCGCGAGGAGCGGAGATCCTCGTGCTCGGGTCGGGAAGGACACCCATCATGACCACTGAAATCGCCGCGTCGACGCAAGCCACCGAGGACATTCCCAACGTCGTTCGTCGACTGCGCGACACCTTCAAGACCGGACGCACGAAGAGCATCGACTGGCGCAGAGAGCAGCTCAAAGCGATGGAGCGGCTCGTCCTCGAAAACGAGCAGGCGATCGCGGCCGCGCTCGAACAGGACCTCGGACGCAAGCCGTTCGAGGCGTGGCTGGCCGACATCGCCAGCGTCGCCGGTGAAGCCAAGGACGCCGCGCGCAACGTCCGCAAGTGGGCCAAGCGCAAGTACCGGATGCTGGAGATGAGCCAGCTGCCCGGCCGCGGCTGGGTGGAATACGAGCCGTTCGGCACGGTGCTGATCATCGGCGCGTGGAACTTCCCGTTCGCGTTGACGCTCGGTCCCGCCGTCGGCGCGATCGCGGCGGGCAACACCGTCGTGCTCAAGCCGTCCGAGGTGGCGCCCGCGTCGTCGGCGCTGATGGCCGAGCTGGTGCCCAAGTACCTCGACAGCGACGCCATCGCGGTTATCGAGGGCGACGGCCGGGTCAGCCAGGAACTCATCGCGCAGGGCTTCGACTACCTGCTCTACACCGGCGGCACCGAGATCGGCCGCAAGGTCTACGAGGGGGCGGCGCCGCATCTGACTCCGGTCACACTCGAACTCGGCGGCAAGAGTCCGGTGATCGTGTCGGCCGACGCCGACCTCGACGTCGCGGCCAAGCGCATCGCGTGGACCAAGCTGATCAACTCCGGCCAGATCTGCATCGCGCCCGACTACGTCTTGGCGGACGTCAAGATTCGCGACCAACTGGTCGACAAGATCAAGGCCGCGGTGCAGACCTTCGAGTCCGAGAATCCCGACGGCAAGCGCATCGTCAACGAGCGCCACTTCGACCGGCTGACCAACGCCCTGGCCGCAACCAAGGGCGACGTCGTGATCGGCGGCGGATCGGACGCGTCGAAGGTCAGCATCCAGCCCACCGTCGTCGTCGACCCCGACCCGGCGGAGCCGTTGATGACCGACGAGATCTTCGGCCCGATCCTGCCGATCATGACCGTCCAATCACTCGACGACGCAATCACTTTCGTGAACTCGCGGCCCAAGCCGCTCGCGGCTTACCTGTTCACCAAGACCAAGAGCATCCGCGAACGCGTGGTCAAGGAGGTCTCCGCGGGCGGCATGGTGGTCAACCATCTGCTGTTCCACTTCGCCACCCACAAGCTGCCGTTCGGCGGCGTCGGACCGTCGGGCATGGGCGCCTACCACGGCAAGTTCGGCTTCGAGACGTTCAGCCACAAGAAAACCGTGATGACCAAGCCGACCCGACCCGACGTCGGCGCCTTCATCTACCCCCCGTATACAGAAAAGGCTTGGAAGCTCGCCAGACGGCTGTTTTAGCGATTTCGGGGTAGTTGGTCGCGCTCAGCGCAACGAACTACACCGAAACCGCAGAACCTAGAAAGGAAACCCATGCCAGGAGTGCAGGATCGCGTCATCGTCGTCACCGGGGCCGGAGGCGGGCTCGGGCGCGAGTACGCGCTGACCCTCGCCCGGGAGGGCGCCAGCGTCGTCGTCAACGACCTCGGCGGTTCACGCGACGGCACCGGTGCCGGACACAACATGGCCGACCAGGTCGTCAAGGAGATCAAGGACGCAGGCGGACGCGCAGTCGCGAACTACGACAGCGTCGCCGAACCCGAGGGCGCCGAGAACATCATCAAGACCGCGGTCGACGAGTTCGGCAAGGTCGACGGCGTCGTCTCCAACGCGGGGATCCTGCGCGACGGCACATTCCACAAGATGGAGTTCGCCAACTGGGATGCGGTGCTCAAGGTGCACCTGTACGGCGGTTACAACGTGATCCGCGCGGCGTGGCCGCACTTCCGGGAGAACAGCTTCGGCCGTGTGGTCGTCGCCACCTCCACCAGTGGGTTGTTCGGCAACTTCGGCCAGGCAAACTACGGCGCCGCCAAGCTCGGCCTGGTCGGCCTGATCAACACGCTGGCCCAGGAGGGTGCGAAGTACAACATCAAGGCCAACGCGGTCGCTCCGATCGCAGCGACCCGGATGACGCAGGACATCCTGCCGCCGGAGGTCTTCGAGAAGCTGACGCCGGAGTACGTGGCCCCGGTCGTGGCCTACCTGATGACCGAAGAAGTGCCCGACACCGCTTCGGTGTTCATCGTCGGCGGCGGCAAGGTTCAGCGCACCGCGCTGTTCCAGAACGAGGGCATCACATTCTCCGAGGTTCCCTCGGTCGACGACATCTCCGCGAAGTGGGGCGAGATCACCGACCTGTCGGCGGCGCAGCGGGCCACCTTCAGCCTCGGCTGAGTCTGCTGAATGAAAGCGCTTGTCGCGCAGGAACTCACCGGACCGAGCGGGCTTAACCTCACCGATGTCGACGAGGTTGGCGGCGGCGACGACGTCGTGGTCATCGACGTCGGTGCGGCCGGGGTCAGCTTCCCCGACCTCTTGCTGTTACGCGGCGAGTATCAGCTGCGGCTCGAGCCGCCGTTCATCCCCGGCATGGAGGTCGCCGGGGTGGTGCGGTCGGCACCATACGAGTCGGAGTTCAAACCCGGTCAACGCGTGACCGCGCTGTCCATGCTCGGGGCGTGGGCGCAGCAGGTGGCGGTGCAACCAGCCAACCTCATGCGCACCCCTGACGACCTGGACGACGCCGAATCCGTTGCACTGCTGGGCAATTACCAGACGATGTACTTTGCACTGGCCAAGCGCGGCGCGCTGCGGCCGGGCGAGACGGTGCTGGTGCTGGGCTCGGCGGGCGGGGTCGGCACCGCGGCCGTACAGATTGCGAAGGCGTTGGGCGCCAGGGTGATCGCGATGGTGCACCGGCCGCATGCGGTCGAGTTCGTCGAATCGCTGGGCGCCGATGTGGTGTTGCCGCTCACCGAGGGCTGGCTGGAGGCGGTCAAGGATGCGACCGACGGCCGAGGCGTCGACCTGGTGGTGGATCCGATCGGCGGCGACGCCTTCGACGACGCGATCCGGGCACTCGCCGTCGAGGGCCGGTTGCTGGTGATCGGCTTTGCGGCGGGCGGAATTCCGACGGTGAAGGTGAACCGGCTGTTGCTGCGCAACGTCGCGGTGATCGGTGTCGGTTACGGCGAGTACGTCAACCGCAAGCCGGGCTCGCAGTCGGTGTTCGAGTTCGGGGTCGCGGAGTTGGTCAAAGCCGGCCTGCGGCCGCCGCCGCCGATGCGCTTTCCGCTGTCCAAGGGTCCCGAAGCGCTGCAGGCGCTGGCCGACGGTGGGGTCCTGGGCAAGCTCGTGCTGGAGCCGTAGGTGGCGCTGCAGGCGTTGGCGTTCGACACGTTCGGCACCGTGGTCGACTGGCGCTCCAGCATCATCCGTGAGCTCGAGGACTTCGGCAAAGCGCAAGGAGTGCAACGGGATTGGGCGGCGTTCGCCGACGACTGGCGCGCCGGCTACCCGCCGGCGATGGACCGGGTGCGGCGCGGCGAACTACCGTGGACCAAGATCGACGACCTGCACCGGATGATCCTCGTCGACCTGCTCGCCAAGGCCGGCATCACCGCCGATAGCGATACTCTCGACCACCTCAACCGCGCCTGGCATCGCCTCGACCCGTGGCCCGACGCGGTGCCTGGCCTCACGCGACTCAAGCGAAAGTTCGTGATCACGACGCTGTCGAACGGCAACGTCTCGCTGCTGACCAACATGGCCAAGCGGGCCGCGCTGCCGTGGGACTGCGTGATCTCGGCCGAATTGTTCCGGCACTACAAGCCCGACCCCGAGGCCTACCTCGGCTGCGCCGAACTGCTCGACGTGGCGCCCGGCGAGCTGATGCTGGTGGCCGCGCACGCCAGCGACCTGCGCGGAGCGAAACGCGCGGGACTGATGACGGCTTGGGTGGACAGGCCACTGGAATACGGCGAGGGAAGGCGGCGGCCGTCGAGAATCGCCGACGGTGAATTCGACGTCATGGCCGCCGACTTCATCGACTTGGCCGACAGACTCGGCGCCTGACGCCTCGCGAGTTCTACACCAGGGCTGCTCTCGGGGGCCGGATCGCGACCCTCAGGTAGAAATCGGCGATTGCTGGCGCGGCTAAAGTCGAGCCATGAGTTCAGGTGGGATCGTGCTTGTGGCGCTGGCCATCGCGGTCGGCATCGTCGGCATCGTCATTCCGCTGCTGCCCGGAACCCTTTTGGTGTTCGGCGCGATCGCGGTGTGGGCCGTCATCGAGAACAACCCCACCGGATGGGTCACGCTCGGCGCGGCCACGGTGCTGCTCGGCGCTGCCATGCTGATCAAGTACACGTGGCCGATGCGGCGGATGCGCGAGGCCGATGTGCGGACCTGGAGCCTGGTCGCCGGCGGCGTGCTCGGCGTCATCGGCTTCTTCGTGATCCCGGTTCTCGGTCTGCCGATCGGCTTTGTGCTGGGCATCTACCTGGCCGAACTGGCCCATCGGCACGACCAACGGGTGGCCTGGACATCGACGAAGCACGCGCTCAAAGGCGTCGCACTGTCGGTCGGGGTGGAACTGGCGGGTGCGTTGCTGGCCACTGTCGTTTGGGCCACCGGGGTGTACCTGACGCAGTAGCTTGCAGGAATGGCCAAGCTGCGCTTCGGATACTTCATCGCACCGTTTCACCGCGCCGGCACCAACCCGACGCTCGCCCTGCAACGCGACCTCGAACTCATCGAGCATCTCGACGCGGTCGGTTACGACGAGGCGTGGATCGGCGAGCACCACTCGGCGGGCAGCGAGATCATCAGCTCGCCCGAGGTGTTCATCGCCGCGGCGGCCCAGCGTGCCAAGCGGATCCGGTTCGGCACGGGCGTGATCTCGCTGGCGTACCACAACCCGCTGTGGACGGCCGACCGGCTGATGCTGCTCGACCACCTCACCCACGGCCGGATCATCGGCGGTATGGGACCGGGTTCCTTGCCCACCGACGCGGCGATGATCGGGCTGACGCCCACCGACACCCGCGAACTGCTGGAGACCAACCTCGACATCGTGGTCCGGCTGCTCAACGGCGAGACCGTCTCGGCGAAAACCCCGACGCACGAACTGTTCGACGCCCGACTGCAACTGGCGCCGTACTCGGAGGACGGCATCCCGCTGGCTGTCGCCGCGGTGGCGTCCCCGACCGGCGCGCGGCTGGCGGGCAAGCACGGCATCGGCCTGCTCTCGATCGGCGCGACCCTGGTCGTCGAGGGGTTCGACGCGCTTGCCCATCACTGGGGCATCGTGGAGGAGCGCGCGGCCGCGTTCGGCACCACGGTCGACCGCAGGAACTGGTCGCTGGTCGGGCCGTTCCACATCGCCGAGACCGAGGAGCAGGCGCGCGCCGACGTCCGGTTCGGTATCGAGCCGTGGTTCAACTACTTCCAGAAGGTGGCGGCGTTCCCGCAGATGACGATCCCGGGCGACCGCATCGACGACATGATCGACATCATCAACGAGGCCGGCGCCGGGGTGATCGGCACGCCGGAGCGGGCGCGGGCTCAAGTGCAGCGGTTGTGGGACCAGTCCGGTGGGTTCGGTTGCCTGCTGCAGATGGGCCACGAATGGGCCAACCCGGCGGCCACCAAACGATCGGCGGAGTTGTTCGCCGCCGAGGTGTTCCCACACTTTCAGGGTCAGGCGCAACCGACGCTGGACGCCGCGACACGGGCCAGCGACGTGCGCGAGGAACTCGCCCAGACCCAGCTCAGCGCGATCGACCACATGACCAAGAAGTACGAGGCGGAGAAGCGGGGTTAGCCCAGCAGGGTAGCGCGCAGTCGTGCGACCTCTTGGTCCGTCACGCCCGCCGCCTCGAGATAGCCGCGCAACGAACCGTAGTTCTGGTCGATCGAACGGCGCGCCGCGGCGAGATACTCCTCGCGCACCCCGAGCACCGCGTCGGTCAGTCGCGCCTCGACGAACGTGACTTCCTCGTCCGTCTCTGTCCGCTCCCGCACCGACCGCATGATCTGCTCCCGCAGGTGTGGCACCGCGTCGTTGCTGCGCAGGAAATCCGCCATGACCACTTCCCGGTTCACACCCACCGCGCCGAGGGCCGTGGCCACCGTGAAGCCGGTTCTGTCCTTGCCGGCGAAGCAGTGCGCGATGACCGGACGGCCCGCGGCGAGCAGTGAAATGACCTGCCGCACAGCGCGTTGCGCACCGGGCAAGGTCGGAAACCGCTGGTACTCCTCGGTCATGAACCGCAGCGCGGCCACGCTGACGTCCTCGTCGTCGGGCTTGTCGGTCATCATCTTCTGGAAGGCCGACTCGTGCGGCGCCTCGTCGGACACGGCGGTGACCTCGTGGAAGTGGAGGTGGTGCACTTCGACGCCCGGGGGTACCGCACCGGTGCCGTGACGTTCCACCTCCCGCGCCGAGCGCAGATCGGCCACATCGGTGATGCCCAGTTCGACAAGGCGACGACGGCCGGCGTCGTCGAGACCACTCAGCTCGCTGGACCGGAAGAACCGGCCCGGGCGCACGCCCGTCTCGGCCGCGACGTCACGGAAATTCCATGCGCCCGAGAGCTCGCCGAGTCCGACGCTCACCGGCCGGTCACCGCCGAGTCCGATTGGCGGCTCGCCGCCGTGCCCGATTGGCGGCTCGCCGCCGAAACGAAAGCGTCTTTCTCCCTACCAAGTTCGGCCCGTGCGATGGTGCGCATGTGTACCTCGTCGGGCCCGTCGAACAGCCGCATCGCGCGGTGCCAGCTGTACAGTCGGGCCAGCGGGAAGTCGTCGCTGACCCCGGCTGCCCCGTGCACCTGGATGGCGCGGTCGATCACGTCGCATGCCACTTGGGGTGCGACGGACTTGATCTGGCTCACCAACACGTGCGCTTCCTTGTTGCCGCGCTGGTCGATGGTCCACGCGGCCTTCTCGCACAACAGCCGCGCCTGGTCGATTTCGTTGCGCGACTTGGCGATTGCTTCACGCACCACACCCTGCTCGGACAGCGGCTTGCCGAAGGCGACCCGCTTCTGCACCCGGTCGACCATCAACGCCAGCGCCCGCTCGGCCGCGCCCAGCGCCCGCATGCAGTGGTGAATCCGGCCGGGGCCCAGCCGCGCCTGGGCGATCGCGAACCCGCTGCCCTCCTCGTGGAGCATGTTCTCGACCGGCACCCGGACGTTGTCGAAAACGATCTCGCAGTGTCCGTGCTGGTCCTGCCAGCCGAATACCGGAAGTGAGCGCTGGATGTCGACGCCGGGGGTGTCGACGGGCACAAGGAGCATCGACTGCTGCTGATGGCTGGCCGCGTCCGGATTGGTGCGGCCCATCACGATCAGGATCTTGCAGCGCGGGTCGGCGGCTCCGGTGATCCACCACTTGCGGCCGTTGATGACGTAGTCGTTCCCGTCGCGCAGCATCGTCGTCTCGATGTTGCGGGCATCGCTTGAGGCCACAGCGGGCTCGGTCATCGCAAAGGCGCTGCGGATCTCGCCATTGAGCAGCGGATCGAGCCATTGCCGGCGCTGCTCCTCGGTAGCGAACAGATGCAGCGTCTCCATGTTGCCGGTGTCCGGTGCGGCGCAGTTGAGCACCTCGGGCGCGATCTCCAGGCTCCACCCCGAAAGCTCGGCAAGCGGCGCGTACTCCAGGTTGGTCAGCCCCGAGATCGGCGGCAGGAAAAGGTTCCACAGCCCGCGCTCCTTCGCGAGCGCCTTCAACTCCTCGACGATCGGCGGAACGGTGTGGTCCTTCGGTCCCGTCTCTTCGCGGTAGCGGTGGTATTCGGCCTCGGCGGGGAAGACGAATTCCGTCATGAAGGCGGTCAGGCGGTTGTGGTAGTCCTGTGCCTTGGCCGACATCGCGAAGTCCATGCCGCCACGATATGACACCCGGTCAGAGCGGCTTGTGCTGCGTCGGACTTTGTTCCGACTCCCATTTCGCCTCGAGCGAGCGGGTGACGCGGGTCCCGGCGGCATACTCAACCTGGAAGGTTCCGCCGTCATCGACCTCGTAGGTGACCACGCACGTTCCGTCGGCTTCGTCCTTGTGGACGACTTTGTACGGGACGGGGCCGGCGCCGCGGTCGACTAGTACGAGGTCGCCGGGCGTGACGTCCTCGATGCGGTCGTTTTCAGAGATGTTCGACATCCCCCCGACGGTAGCAACGAGGCCGCCATTGCGTCTCGCGCGGCCGGCGACGCGGCGAGCCCACCGTCAGGGCCGGCGAAATCTGCTGAAACTGAAGCAGTTTCACGGCGCGGGTGTGGCAGCAATCACGTCCGGCCGGCTTGTCTTTGCAGCACGGAGCGCGCAGAATCGGGTAAGTAAACTGGACTGAATCCAAAATATACATAAAGGATGGTGTGCGAGCGATGGCATTGTTGACGATCGGTGACCAGTTCCCCCGCTACGACATGGCGGCGGTGGTCGGCGGTGATCTCTCCGAGGTCGATGCCAAGCAGCCCGACGACTATTTCATCCGCGTGACCAGCGAAGACTACGAGGGCAAGTGGCGGATCATCTTCTTCTGGCCGAAGGACTTCACCTTCGTGTGCCCGACGGAGATCGCCGCGTTCGGCAAGCTCAACGACGACTTCGAGGACCGCGACGCGAAGGTCATCGGCGTGTCCGTCGACAACGAGTTCGTCCACTTCCAGTGGCGGGCCCAGCATGAGGACCTCAAGAAGCTGCCGTTCCCGATGGCGTCCGACCTCAAGCGGGAACTGGCGCTAGCCACCGGCGTGCTCAACGCCGACGGTGTCGCTGACCGGGCGACGTTCATCGTCGACCCCAACAACGAGATCCAGTTCGTGTCGGTCACGGCCGGCTCCGTGGGCCGCAACGTCGATGAGGTGCTGCGGGTTCTCGACGCCCTGCAGTCCGATGAGCTGTGCGCGTGCAACTGGAAGAAGGGCGATCCCACGATCAAGCCGGCCGAGCTGTTGTCAGAGGCGGTGTGACCGTGAGCATCGACAACATCAAGGACGCGCTGCCCGAGTACGCCAAGGACCTGAAGCTGAACTTCGGCAGCATCGTCAAGACCACCGAGCTGTCCGAAGAGCAGCTGTGGGGTGCCCTGGTGGCGACCGCCGCGGCAACCAAGTCGGAGCGGCTGCTGCGCGAGATCGCCGAGGACGCAATGGACATCCTCAGCCAGGACGCCTACAACGCCGCCCTAGGCGCCGCCGCCATCATGGGGATGAACAACGTGTTCTACCGCACCAAGGGCCAACTCGACGGCGCCTACGACGATCTGCGGGCCGGTCTGCGGATGAACATCATCGGCAATCCGGGTGTCGCCAAGGAAGATTTCGAGCTGTGGTCGTTGGCGGTGTCGGCGATCAACGGATGCGGACACTGCCTCGCGGCGCACGAGAAGACCCTGCGTGACGCGGAGGTGGCGCGGTCGGTGATCTTCGAAGCGATCCGGCTGGCGTCGATCGTCTCGGGCGTCGCCCAGGCGCTGCAGACCGCCGACGTCCTGGCCGGCGTCTAGCCTCGATCCGCGAAGGCGGGGACACCCGATGGTGTCCCCGCCTTTCGCGCGCGTCTCAGCGGTGATAGTCGGGCTGCACGTACGTCAGATGCGGGATGCCGTGGTGCGGATGGGCGCCCGGCGCGGGGTGTGCGGTGACGGGTGCAGGAGCGGTCGTGGTGGGCTGCGGCGTCATGTCGTGCGAGTAGGTGCCCGCGCTGGCGGCACCGGCGAAGGCCAGTGCGCCCGCGACGATTCCGGCGCAGACGGCTGACAGCGCGAGGAAGCGGGCAAAGCGGCTAGTGGCGGTGGTGGTCATCGTGATCCTCTGTGTGCGTTAGATTTTCGGGTCTACCACCGGGTCCTTCCGGCGATCGCCTAAGCATGCTGCAGCGCGCGGCCGCGGTCTGTCGGCCGACCGGAGGATGACGCGGATGAATCGCGTGTCCCCCAATCGGGGGAAGCGGACGCGCCGCTGTGCCAAGCTGACTGCGTGGTGAGCGGCGCGGCCGGTGAGAAGGTCCGGGTGGTGGTGGGAGACGACCACCCGATGTTCCGCGACGGCGTGGTCCGTGCGTTGGTCTCCAGCGGTCAGATCGAGGTGGTGGCCGAGGCCGACGACGGAACAGCCGCCCTCGAGGCGATCCGAACGCACACGCCGGCGGTGGCACTGCTGGACTACCGGATGCCCGGTATGGACGGCGCCGAGGTGGCAGCCGCCGTCCTGCGAGACGAACTGCCCACCCGCGTGCTGCTGATCTCCGCCCATGACGAATCCGCGATCGTGTACCAGGCGCTGCAGAACGGCGCCGCGGGCTTTCTGCCCAAGGAGTCCAGCCGCTCCGAACTCGTCGCCGCGGTGCTCGACTGCGCCAAGGGCCGGGACGTCGTCGCACCGAGCCTGGCCGGGGGGTTGGCTGGCGAGATCCGCAGGCGCGCCGAACCGGAAGGCCCGGTGCTCAGTCCCCGCGAGCGCGAGGTGCTCCGCCTGATCGCCTCCGGCACCAGCATCCCCGCGATGGCCAAGCAACTGTTCCTGGCGCCGTCGACGGTGAAGACCCACGTGCAGCGGCTCTACGAGAAGCTAGGGGTCAACGACCGCGGTGCCGCCGTCGCCGAGGCGATGCGCCGCAAGCTGCTGGACTGACCCGCCGTGCTGGACCGGATCGCGAGCTTCTTCACCGCCGAACCCGTGCGCGTCACCGCGTTTCTGCGGCTGCCGCTGATCGCGCTGGTCGCCGTGCTGGTGTGGATCTGGGAGGTCGACCACTGGCTGCCCGGTGTCTACGTCGTGGTGCTCGGGGTGTGGGCCGCGGCGGCCGTGCTGTGGCTGGTGGTGATCCTGCGCGGACCGGTGCCCCGGTGGGGAGACTGGGCGTCCACCGGTGTCGACGTGCTCGTCGTCGTGGTGTTGTGCCTGGTGTCCGGCGGTGCCACCGCGGCGCTGCTTCCGGTGTTCTTCCTGCTGCCGATCGCGGTCGCGTTCCAGGACCGGCCGACACTGACCGCACTGCTCGGAATCGGCACTGCGCTGGGCTATCTCGCGGTGTGGATCGTGTACTCCAAACGCGACGACTCGGTGGGCCTGCCGGATGTCGTCTACACCCAGTTCGGATTCCTGCTGTGGTCCGCGGTGGCGACGACCGCGCTGTGCGCGGTGCTGGTGCGCCGACAGGCCCGCGTGATCAAACTCCAGGGTGTGCGGCGTCAGCTGGTGTCCGAGGCGATGCACGCCGACGAACGGCACAACCGGGAGGTCGCCGAGCACCTGCACGACGGACCGCTGCAGACGCTGCTCGCCGCGCGTCTCGACCTCGACGAGGTCCGGGAACGCGCCGACGACCCCGCACTCGACACGGTGCACACCGCGCTGCAGCAGACGGCTGCGGCGCTGCGCTCCACCGTGACCGAGCTGCACCCGCAGGTGCTCGCCCAGCTCGGTCTGATGCCGGCGATACGGGAGCTGTTGCGGCAGTTCGAGTCTCGTGGCGACTACGTGATCGAGGCCGATCTCGACGATGTGGGTAAGCCAGAGTCGCAGCAGCTGCTGTACCGGGCGGCGCGCGAACTGCTCGCCAACATCCACAAGCACGCCCGAGCGACGGTGGTGCGGGTCGGGTTGTCGCGCCAAGGGGACCGGATCGTGTTGACCGTCGCCGATGACGGCAAGGGCTTCGATCCGGCGACGGTCGAGCAGTACGTCGCCGACGGCCATATCGGGCTGGGGTCGCTGCTGGCCCGGTTCGACGCGATGGGCGGGTCGATGCACATCAATTCCATGACCGGCCACGGCACCCAGGTGACCGTCACGTCACCACCATCCGGCGAGCAGACGTGAAATGTCCTGATTTGTTAGGTTTTCGGTGCACTTCCCGACGGGACGCGCTCAAGTCGTGAGGCCGCGGGCGATGACCAGGCGCTGAATCTGGTTCGTGCCCTCGAAGATCTGGGTGATCTTGGCTTCCCGCATGTACCGCTCGACGCGGTAATCGCGGGTGTAGCCGGCGCCGCCGAACACCTGGACCGCGTCGGTGGTGACCTTCATCGCGGCGTCGGTCGCGACGAGCTTGGCCACGCTGGCCTGTTGCGAGTAGTCCCGCCCGGCGTCGCGTCGACGGGCGGCGTCCAGGTACGTCGCGCGCGCACTTGCCACCGCGGCAGCCATGTCGGCCAGCAGGAACCCCAGCCCCTGATGGTCGATGATCCTGCGGCCGAACGTCGTTCGTTCGTTGGCATAGGCGACGGCCTCGTCGAGCGCAGCCTGTGCCAGGCCGGTGGCGACGGCGGCGATGCCCAACCGTCCGGAATCCAGTGCGGAGAAGGCGATCTGCAGACCCTGGCCCTCCGCGCCGATCAACCGCTCGGCATCCAGGTGGGCATCGGAGTAGAACGCCGAGGTGGTCGGGATCGCGTGCAGGCCCATCTTCTCTTCGGGCTTGCCGAAGCTCAGCCCGGGCAGGTCGCCGGGCACCAGGAAGCACGAAATCCCGCGGGAGCCTTCGCCCGTCCGCGCGAACAGCGTGTAGAAGTCGGCGCGCCCACCGTGGGTGATCCACGACTTCGAGCCGTTGAGCACATAACCGCCGCCATCGGCCTTGGCCGCGGCGCAGCGCAGCGCGGCGGCGTCCGACCCGGCCTGCGGTTCGGACAGGCTGTAGGCGCCGATCTGCTCGCCCGACAGCATCCCCGGCAGCCACCTGTGCTTCTGCTCGTCGGTGCCGAACATCAGCAGCGGATGCGACGACAGGCTGTGCACGCTGACCGCGACCGCGACCGCCGCCCAGCGCGCGGCCAGTTCCTCGAGCACCTGTAGATAGACCTCGAACGGTTGGCCGCCGCCGCCCCACTCCTCGGGCTGCGGCAGGCTCAGCAATCCGGCCGCGCCCAACTGGGCCATCACCCCTTCCGGATAGCGCTCGGTCTTCTCGTGATCGTCGACGATCGGGTCGAGCACCTTGTCGGCGACGTCGCGGGTGAGCGCGATCAGGTCTTCGGCGTCCCGGGTGGGTAGCAGCCGGTCGACAGCCATCCGTTGGCCTCCCCTGGTTGTGCTGGTCAACTAACCGATCAAACTAATGGTCAGTCGCTGCGCCTCCACCAGGCGGTGAAGTACAGAACCATCGCCCCGGTCAACGCGAGCAGCACCCACAACACCAGGATCTGGTCGATCCATGCGCCGGGCGGCGGTGCGCCGGGCATGAAGTTCCGGATCGGGATGATCGCGAACAAACTCGCGGCGTACCACGTACCGAACGGCGGGAGGAAGTTCTTCCGTCCACGCAGCATCTCGATCGAGACGAACAGAGCCAGCGCGGGCAGCGTGATGAGCACCAGGCACAGGCCGACGTCGAAGGCGAGCGGGCCCCGCGCTCGAGTCAACGTCACCGTCTCGTAGTCGCCGTCGCCGGCCGACTGGGTCGCCGGGCCGCTGCGTGTGCTGGTGATGTCCCAGCCGTCGAGACCACCCGTCACCACCACCCGGGCGGGCTCGAACTGGCGGTCGTCGCCGGTCCCGACGAGCAGGTCGGCCCCGAGAGCCCCGACCGTGTACGAGTCGAACGGCCACTTGTCCGGATCACCGGTGGCGGTGATCGTCGTGCTCACCTCCGCAGGCAACTGACCCTTGGGTGTCCTCAGATCATCGATGCCGAGATTGACCTCGTTCATGAACAGCCGCACCGCAATGTCGGTGTTGACCACATTGAGGTCGGCGTTCATATGGTCATCGGAGGGGAAGACAACTACTTTGACGTCCACCTCGTTGCCGACGGTGCGCAGCGCCCCCAAGGTCACCTGCACGATCGTGTCGCTGTCCTCGCCGAGATCCGGTGGCCCCAGCGACCTGGCCGAACCGGAGACGTAGTGATAGCCGACCAGCGACCCGGCGTAAACCACGAGGATGATCAGCACCGTGCCGATACTGGCCAGCCGGCCACGCGTGCTACCGCGAGTTTTCGGCGGTTCGTCTTGTGGCACGGACGGGATGCTAGTTCCACCAGCGGTTCGACCGCCGCGCCTTGCCGATAGAAATCCGCGACGCCCCGTACCGATTTAGCTGTGACCAGCGGTAGCGGTTAAGGTGTTCCGTCATGACGCAGACGACGGATGCGGACGTCGCCGGTCGCGCGGCTCCGACGGTCGGGGTGGTGCGCGAATCCGGCTCCGACGAGCGCCGCGTCGCGCTGGTACCGAAGGCGGTGGCGTCGCTGGTGAACAGCGGTGTGGCCGTCGTGGTGGAATCCGGCGCGGGCGAGCGGGCCCTTCTCTCCGACGACCTCTACACCGACGCGGGCGCGACGATCGGCGACGCCTGGGCGGCCGACGTGGTGGTGAAGGTGGCGCCCCCGACCGCCGACGAGGTGGGCAAGCTCAAGTCCGGCCAGACGCTGATCGGGTTCCTCGCCCCGCGCAACTCCGACAACCAGATCGCCGCGCTCGAGGCCGCGGGCGTGCAGGCGTTCGCCGTCGAGGCGATCCCGCGCATCTCCCGCGCGCAAGTGATGGACGCGCTGTCTTCGCAAGCCAACGTCGCCGGCTACAAGGCGGTGCTGCTGGCGGCGTCGGAGTCGACGCGCTTCTTCCCGATGCTGACCACGGCCGCGGGCACCGTGAAGCCGGCGTCGGTGCTGGTGCTGGGCGTCGGAGTGGCAGGGCTGCAGGCGTTGGCCACCGCCAAGCGACTCGGGGCGCGCACCACCGGCTACGACGTGCGCCCGGAGGTGGCCGATCAGGTCCGTTCGGTCGGCGCGCAATGGTTGAGCTTCGGCGCCGAAGACATAGCGGCCGCCGGCGAGGGGGGCTACGCCCGCGAGTTGTCCGAGGAGGAACGCGCCCAGCAACAGAAGGAGCTGGAGCGGGCGATCACCGGGTTCGACGTGGTGATCACCACCGCGCTGGTGCCCGGCCGCCCGGCGCCGCGGTTGGTGACCGCCGCCGCGGTCGAGGGCATGAAGCCGGGCAGCGTGGTCGTCGACCTCGCCGGTGAGACCGGCGGCAACTGTGAGCTCACCGAGCCCGGGCAGACCGTCGTCCGCCACGGCGTCACCATCGCCTCGCCGCTGAACCTGCCGGCGACCATGCCCGAGCACGCCAGCGAGCTGTACTCGAAGAATTTGACCTCGCTGCTGGATCTGTTGATCACCGATGGTGCGTTGGCACCCGATTTCGACGACGAGGTCGTGGCGGCCTCCTGCGTCACCCGCACCGCGAGCGGTGCAGAAAGCTAGAGGGCATAGATGTACGACAACCTGCTGGCCAATCTCGCGATCCTGGTGCTCGCCGGGTTCGTCGGGTTCGCCGTGATCTCCAAGGTGCCCAACACCTTGCACACGCCGTTGATGTCGGGCACCAACGCCATCCACGGCATCGTCGTGCTCGGCGCGCTGATCGTGCTGGGCGACCTGCCCGCCGACGCGCACTGGGGAGTCCGGATCATCGCGTTCGTCGCGCTGATCTTCGGCACCCTCAACGTGATCGGCGGCTTCCTGGTTACCGACCGGATGCTGGGGATGTTCAAGTCCCGCAGGCCCGAACCCAAAGCTGTTGAGGCGGCTGACAAGTGAACTATCTCGTCACCGTCCTCTACATCCTCGCGTTCTCCCTCTTCATTCTCGGGCTGTCCGGGCTGACCGGACCGAAGACGGCGGTGCGTGGCAACTGGATCGCCGCCACCGGTATGGCCATCGCCGTGGTCGCGACGCTGATCAAGGTGCGCGACACCGCGTCGATCAACTGGATCCTCATCGTCGCCGGGCTGGCGCTGGGAGTGATTCTCGGTGTGCCGCCGGCCAAGAAGACCAAGATGACCGCGATGCCGCAATTGGTCGCGCTGTTCAACGGCGTCGGTGGCGGCACCGTCGCGTTGATCGCGTGGTCGGAGTTCATCGAGACCGACGGCTTCGCACACTTCACGCCCGATCAGCACCCGACGGTCGCGTTGGTGGCCGGGTCACTGTTCGCCGCGATCATCGGTTCGGTGTCGTTCTGGGGCTCACTGGTGGCGTTCCTGAAGCTGCAGGAGTCGATTCCCAAGAACGTCGAGAAGCGACTTGTCGCCTCCGCCAAGCTGTTTCAGGCCGCCAACGTGCTGCTGCTGCTCGGTGCGACGGCCGCCGCGATCTACATCGGGCTGAACGCCGGTGCAGGCAGCCCGGGTTGGACGATCATGGTGGTGCTCGCGCTGGCCGGCCTGATGGGCCTGTTCGTGGTGTTCCCGATCGGCGGCGCCGACATGCCGGTGGTCATCTCACTGCTCAATGCGTTGACCGGATTATCAGCCGCGGCAGCGGGGTTGGCGTTGAACAACACCGCGATGATCGTCGCGGGCATGATCGTCGGCGCGTCCGGTTCGATACTGACCAACCTGATGGCCGTGGCGATGAACCGCTCCATTCCGGCGATCGTGTTCGGCTCCTTCGGCGGCGGCGCCGCCGCCGTGGCCGGTCCGGACGGCGACCAGGGCACCGTCAAGTCGACCTCCGCCGCGGACGCCGCGATCCAGATGGCCTACGCCAACCAGGTGATCGTGGTCCCCGGCTACGGATTGGCCGTCGCGCAGGCCCAGCACACCGTCAAGGAGATGGCCGACCTGCTGGAATCCAAAGGCGTGGAAGTGAAGTACGCCATCCATCCCGTCGCAGGCCGCATGCCGGGGCACATGAACGTGCTGCTGGCCGAGGCCGACGTCGAGTACGACACGATGAAGGAGATGGACGACATCAACGGCGAGTTCGGCCGCACCGACGTCACATTGGTCATCGGCGCCAACGACGTCACCAACCCGGCGGCGCGCAACGATCCGAGTTCCCCGATTCACGGCATGCCGATTCTCAACGTCGACGAGTCGCGGTCGGTCATCGTGCTCAAGCGGTCGATGAACGCAGGTTACGCCGGCATCGAGAATCCGCTGTTCTTCCTCGACCAGACCTCCATGCTGTTCGGCGACGCCAAGAAGTCCGTCACCTCGGTGATCGAGGAACTAAAAGCGCTGTAGGCGCCGCCTCAGACCGGCGGGTAGGCGGGTGGCGGGTAGACGCCGCGGAGGATCCAGGCGAACCAGTTCACTCCGTATTCCAGCTCGTCGCTCGCGTCATAGTCCGGGTTCGGATCCATGTGGTCACCTCTCGAGTCCGGCTGGTTATGTCCGAAGTCTAGACCCGGTGTGCGGCCCGCGACACCCCCAACACCTACACTTCCAACCAGTTGATTGACACCCCGCTGACGTTCGGCCCAGCATAAAGTGAGTCGCCATGCCCTCTTCGGAAGCCCTCCCTCCGAACGGGAGGACCCGTCGCGATGA
Source organism: Mycolicibacterium celeriflavum (assembly GCF_010731795.1). Taxonomy (NCBI): domain Bacteria; kingdom Bacillati; phylum Actinomycetota; class Actinomycetes; order Mycobacteriales; family Mycobacteriaceae; genus Mycobacterium; species Mycolicibacterium celeriflavum. Next base: position 3,400,707 of record NZ_AP022591.1, read on the forward strand.
GTTGTTGGCCGTCGCCACCAAGCTCTTCGCCGCTCGCGGCTACCACGGCACCCGGATGGACGACGTCGCCGACGCGGTCGGCCTGAACAAGGCGACCGTCTACCACTACTACGCGAGCAAGTCGCTGATCCTCTACGACATCTACAAGGGCGCCGCCGACTTCACGGTCGACGCGCTGCACGACGATCCGTCGGCATCGGCACGCGAGACGATTTACCACTTCACGCGGCGGTTGCTGGTCGGCATCGCCAGCGACATCGAGCGCGCGGCCGTGTACTTCCAGGAGGGCCCGTACATCAGCGAGTGGTTCACCGAGGACCAGGTGGCCTACATCCGCGAGAAGGAAACCCAGGTCTACGAGCATGTTCGCGACGTCATCGACCGCGGCATCGCCAGCGGCGAGTTCCACGACTGCGACTCCCACGTGCTGGCGCTGGGCTACATCGGGATGACGCTGGGTGCCTATCGCTGGTTGCGGCCGCACGGCAGGCGGACGGCGCAGGAGATAGCCGTCGAGTTCAGCAAGGCGCTGTTGCGCGGCTTGATCCGCGACGAGTCGGTGCGCACGGAGTCGCCGTTGGGCATCGAGGTCGACGCGCTGCCCGGCGAACCGGACGCGGCCACCGCACCGTGAAGTCCCTGCTGCTCTCGCGCCGCGACCTGGATTTCCTGCTCTACGAGTGGCTACGGGTCGACGAGCTGACCAGCCGCGAGCGGTTCGCCGAACATTCGCGCGAGACCTTCGACGCGGTGCTGGACCTGTGCGAGCAACTGGCGACGCGGTACTTCGCGACGCACAACAAGAAGAGCGACGCCAACGAGCCGAGCTTCGACGGCGAGAAGGTCACCGTCATCCCCGAGGTCAAGCAGGCCTGGGACGCGTTCGCGCAGGCCGACCTGATCGCGATGTCGATGGATCAGCGGCTCGGCGGCGCGCAACTGCCCGCGACGCTGGCGCAGGCGGCGTTCGCCTGGTTCTCGGCGGCAAACATCAGCACGACGGGCTACCTCATGCTCACGATGGCCAACGCCAACCTGCTGGCCAGGTTCGGCACCCAGGAGCAGGTCGAGCAGTTCGTCAAGCCGATGTTGGCCGGACGGTTCTCCGGCACCATGGCGCTGTCGGAGACGCAGGCGGGTTCGTCGCTGGCCGACATCCTCACCCGCGCCGAACCACAACGCGACGCCTCTGCGTCCGGCACCTATCGGCTGTTCGGATCGAAGATGTGGATCTCCGGCGCCGAGCACGAGATGACCGACAACATCGTCAACCTGGTACTCGCGAAGATTCCGGGCGGGCCGGCGGGGACCAAGGGCATCTCGCTGTTCATCGTGCCGAAGTACCTGCTGGACGAGAACGGTGCGATCGGTGAGCGCAACGACGTGGTGCTGGCCGGGCTGAACCACAAGATGGGCCAGCGCGGCATCACCAATACCGTGCTCAATCTCGGTGAGGGCGCCTACACCCCGGGCGGGCAACCGGGCGCCGTCGGTTACCTCGTCGGCGAAGCGCACCGCGGCATCGCCTACATGTTCACGATGATGAACGAGGCTCGGCTGGGCGTCGGGATGGGCGCAGTGGCGTTGGGCTACACCGGTTATCTCAAATCGGTGCAGTACGCGCGCGAGCGTCCGCAGGGGCGTCCGGTCGGCGCCAAGGACCCGTCGGCGCCGCAGGTGCCGATCATCGAACATGCCGATGTCAAGCGGATGTTGTTGGCGCAGAAGGCTTATGTGGAAGGTGGCCTGGCGCTGCTGCTGTACTGCGGCAAGCTCGTCGACCTTGCGCACAGCGCACAGTCCGACGAAGAGCGTGACAGCGCCACGCTGCTGCTGGAGATGCTGACCCCGGTCGGCAAGAGCTGGCCGTCGCAGTGGTGCCTGGCCGCCAACGACCTGGCCATCCAAGTGCACGGCGGATACGGCTACACCCGTGAGTACGACGTCGAACAGCATTACCGCGACAATCGGCTCAACCCGATTCACGAGGGCACCCACGGCATCCAGAGTTTGGACCTGTTGGGCCGCAAGGTGGTTTCGCGCGGGGGCGCCGGCCTGGCCGCGTTGGGCGCCGTAATCTCCCGGACGGTGGCCGAGGCGGGGGCGCTCGGCGGTCAGCCCGCCGAGCATGCGAGCCTGCTCGACACCGCATGGCAACGCCTCGTCACTGTCACCGCCGAGATGTTCGGCTCCGGTGACATCGAGGCCGCGATGGCCAACAGCGTGGTGTACCTCGAGGCGTTCGGGCACATCGTCGTCGCGTGGATCTGGCTGCAGCAGGAGCTCGCCGCGCACGGTCACAGCGCAGACTTCTATGATGGCAAGCGCCAGGCCGCCCGCTACTTCTTCCGCTACGAACTACCCAGGACCGCACCACAACTGGACCTGCTCGCGAGCCTGGACCGCACCACCGTGGACATGCGGGCCGACTGGTTCTGACCGGCGCCGAACTGGCGTCTAACCGAAGCGGATGACCTGCCGCACGGCTTTGCCTTCGGCGAGTTCGTCCATGCCCGAATTGATTTCGTCGAGAGTGATCGTCGAGGACACCAGCGACTCGACCGGTAGCCGGCCCGCACGCCACAGCCCGACAAAGTACGGGATCTCACGCGAGGGCACCGCCGAACCGAGATAGCTGCCGATCAGTGACCGGCCCTCGGCCACAAAGCCCAACGGGGACAGCGATACCCGCGCATCGGGACGAGGCAGGCCGACCGACACCGTCCGACCGCCGGGAGCGGTGAGATCGACCGCGGTCTCCAGCGCGCTCGGATGGCCGACCGCCTCCACCACGACGGTCGCCTTGAGGCCCCGATCACGCGCTTCGTCGGGCGTGTACGCCTCGTGCGCGCCCATGCCGCGGACTCTTTTCAATTTGTCGGGCAGCGGGTCGACGCCGACCACGTGAACGTCGTCCTGAGCCAAAGCGGTGAGGATCGCCGCCATGCCGACGCCGCCGAGCCCGACGACGGCCACGGTGTCGCCCCGGCGCGGCCGGCCGGCGTTGATCACCGCGCCGCCGCCGGTCAACACGGCGCAGCCGAGCAGAGATGCCACGGCCGCGGGCACATCGTCGGGCACCGGCACCACCGAGCGCCGGTCGACCACCGCGTGGGTGGCGAAACCGGAGACGCCGAGATGGTGGTGCACCGGCCGGCCGTCGCGCGACAGCCGGCGTTCGCCGGTCATCAACGTGCCTGCCGCGTTGGCCGCGCTGCCGGGCTCGCACGGGGTGAGGCCGTCGGTGGCGCACGCCGGGCACCGGCCGCAGCGCGGCAGGAAGGTCATCACGACGCGGGCGCCGACGCTCACATCCGAGACCCCGGCGCCGAGCGCCTCGGCGACTCCGGCGGCCTCGTGGCCGAGCAGCATCGGCACCGGTCGGACCCGGCTTCCGTCGACCACCGACAGGTCGGAGTGGCACAGGCCGGCGGCCTCGACGCGCACCAGCAGTTCGCCCGCCCGCGGCGGTTCGAGGTCCAACTCGCCGACCGACAGCGGCCTGGACTCGGCGTACGGCCGTGCGCGGCCGATCTCTTCCAACACGGCACCGCGAATCCTCATGGTCACCAGCCTGCCTGCGACACTGCTGCCATGACCAGAAGCGAGGAGTCGCCGACGGCGGGCGATTTTCCGGTGCACTGGCCGGTGACGACCAGATGGGCCGACAACGACATGTTCGGCCACCTCAACAACGCGGTGTACTACGCGCTCTTCGACACGGCGATCAACGGGTGGATCAACACCAGCGTCGGGATCGACCCTCTGACCGTTCCCTGGCTGGGCGTGGTGGCCGAATCGGGCTGCCGGTATGTGGCCGAGTTGCGGTTCCCGGAGCCGCTGTCGGTCGGGCTGGCGGTGACGCGGCTGGGCAACAGCAGCGTCACCTATCGGCTGGGGCTGTGGCAGCAGAACGGCCCGGTCGCGGCGGTGGGGCACTGGGTGCACGTCTACGTCGACCGGGCCGAGCGCAGACCGGTGCTGATTCCGGAGCAGATTCGCGCACTGCTGGAAAAGGCGCGCGTCGACCATCGGGCGTGATCGATATGCTCGTCGGATGCCGCTCGTGAGCAAGACCGTCGAAGTGGCGGCCTCCGCCGACGCGATCATGGGGATCGTCGCCGACTTCGAGGCTTACCCCGAATGGAACGAAGAGATCAAAGGTTGCTGGGTGCTGGCCCGCTACGACGACGGCCGCCCCAGCCAGTTGCGTCTCGACGTCGTCGTGCAGGGGCAGGCGGGCACGTTCATCACGGCCGTCTACTACCCGGGCGACAACCAGATCTTCACCGTGCTGCAGCAGGGTGACCACTTCGAGAAGCAGGAACAGAAGTTCTCGGTAGTGGCGATGGGGCCGACGTCGCTGCTGACCGTCGATCTCGACGTCGAGACCAAACTGCCGATCCCCAAGCAGATGGTGAAGAAGGCGATCGGCGACACGCTGGATTACTTGGCCGGCAACCTGAAGGCCCGCGCCGAGCAGCTGGCGGCGAACTGAGAGAACGACGGCGAGCGCGCACTGGCGTACGGAAAACATCGCTGTTTGCGTACCTGGCTGAGCGCTCAGCCGCGGAACTTCAGCTCCACAGCCCCGCTTCGTCGAGCCGCGCGATCAGACGCTGCGCACCGTCAGTGAACTCGGCGCCGGTCAGTGTGACGATGGTGGCCACGTCGCGCCGACGAAGTGCGCCGATGAGTTCGCGATGGCGGGCGATCGCCAAGACTCCCCACTGCGGATCGCCGGCATAGATCTGACCGGGCAGATAGCGGGCGACATGAAGGAGGAACCAGGCCAGCTTGATCCGGCCGGTGGACCGGTTGAACGCCCGGTGGAAGGCGAATTCCGCGGCGGCGATCTCCTCGGTGTCGTGCCGTTCGACGGCGGCCGCCAACTGGTCGTTGAGCCGGTCCAACTCGTCGATCTCGGCGTCGGTGATGCGCGCGGCCGCCGTGGCCGCCAGCTCCTTGGCGATCGCGGCCTGTAGCCAAAAGATGTCCTCGACATCGGTGCGCGTCAGCGGTACCACCACGTGGCCGCGGTGCGGCTCCAGTTGCACCATGCCCTCGCCGCGAAGTGTGCGCAGCGCCTCGCGCACGGGCGTGATGCTCACCCCGAGCGCCGCGGCGGTCTCGTCCAGCCGGATGAAGGTGCCCGGCCGCAGCGTGCCGGTCATGATGTCGGCGCGCAACCGCGCCGCGACCTCGTCGGACAGTTGTTCGCGCCGCACCGCCCGCCGCGGCCGCCGCCGAGGCGCAGTGGGTGCGTTCACTGTGGTCTCCGGTCGTTTCTCGCAGCGCTGAGGCGGGCTTGTCCCAAAGCGGCCGAGGCCATAGTGTGACCGGGGCAACACTATGTTTGATCAAATATCACCCTCGCGCAACCCGCATCAGATGGAGCGTCAGCAGTTGATCGAGCCGGATCCCACCGCACAGCCCTACCTCGCCCGCAGGCAGAACTGGACGAACCAGCTTGCTCGCCACGCTCTGATGCAGCCTGAGGCCACCGCGCTGCGGTTCCTCGGCCGGACGACGACCTGGCGGGCGCTCGATCAGCGAGTGGGCACCCTCGCCGGCGCGTTGAGCAGGCGCGGAGTGAAGTTCGGCGACCGGGTGCTGATCCTCATGCTGAACCGCACAGAGTTCATCGAGTCGTTCCTCGCGGTCAACAAGCTCGGCGCGATCGCCGTGCCGGTCAACTTCCGCATGACTCCGGCGGAGATCGCGTTCCTGGTCGGCGACTGCAAGGCCGAGGTGGTGATCACCGAGGCGGTGTTGGCCAACGTGGCGACGGCCGTGCGTGACATCGGAGACACCGGAGCGACTCTGACCACCGTGATCGTCGCCGGCGCCGCGACCGACCAGAACGTGCTCGGCTACGACGACCTGATCGCCGAGGCCGGTGAGCCCGCGGCGACAGTGGATATCCCGAATGACTCCCCGGCGCTGATCATGTACACCTCGGGCACGACCGGCCGGCCCAAGGGCGCGGTGCTCACCCACACCAACATCGCCGGCCAGGCGTTGACGTTCCTGTTCAGCAACGGCGCCGACATCAACAATGACGTCGGCTTCATCGGCGTGCCGCTCTTCCACATCGCGGGGATCGGCAACATGATCCCCGGCCTGCTGCTGGGCCGCCCGACCGTGATTTACCCGCTGGGCGCGTTCGACCCCGACGAGTTGCTCGACGTGCTCGAAGCCGAGCAGGTCACCGGCATCTTCCTGGTGCCCGCGCAGTGGCAGGCGGTGTGCGCCGCACAGCAGGCCCGGCCCCGCGCGCTGCGCCTGCGCGTGTTGTCCTGGGGCGCCGCACCGGCATCCGACACCCTTCTGCGACAGATGGCCGAGACCTTCCCGGGCACCCAGGTCCTGGCCGCCTTCGGCCAGACTGAGATGTCACCGGTGACCTGCATGCTGTTGGGCGAGGACGCGATCCGCAAGCTCGGCTCGGTCGGCAAGGTGATCCCCACCGTGGCGGCCCGTGTCGTCGACGAGGACATGAACGACGTCCCGGTCGGACAGGTCGGCGAGATCGTCTACCGCGCACCGACTCTGATGGCCGGCTACTGGAACAACCCGGGGGCCACCGCCGAGGCATTCGCAGGCGGCTGGTTCCATTCCGGCGACCTCGTCCGCCAGGACGAGGAGGGCTACGTCTGGGTCGTCGACCGCAAGAAGGACATGATCATCTCCGGCGGCGAGAACATCTACTGCGCCGAGGTCGAGAACGCGCTCGCCGCCCACCCGGCGATCGCCGAGGTCGCCGTGATCGGGCGTCCGGACGAGAAGTGGGGTGAAGTGCCCGTCGCGGTCGTGGCGCTCGGCACAGGCGATCGGACCGATCTTGACCTGCGTGATCTTGACGCGTTCCTCACCGAGCGGCTCGCCCGGTACAAGCACCCCAAGGCTCTCGAAGTCGTCGACGCGTTGCCGCGCAACCCGGCCGGCAAAGTCCTGAAAACTGAACTGCGCGCACGTTTCGGGACCGCAGGTCCGATTGACGCGGATGAAAGTTTCGGTGCGCCAACGATTTCTGCTTCGGCGCCAAGGGACTAAGGGGCCGAATTGAGTTTGCTAACGGTTACAGGCTCAATCCGCCGGATGCACTGCACGGCGGGAAAGGCATCGGGTACATTCCTGTGGTCCGTCTTACTACCGGTGGGTAGGGAGACGGGGATTACATCGGTGAGGTCGGGGCAAGGAGGGGACGTGCGACAGGGGCTGCCGATGCACCACGACAGTCGCCGTTGCGCCGCGGGAGCACACTGGTGACGGCGTCGACCGGCGTGGTCGGGTACGTCCGCGATCAGACCAGACCCGCGCTGGAGGCCGTGGGCGGTTTCGTGCGCATGTGCGTGCTCACCGGCAAAGCCCTGTTCAAACCGTTTCAATGGCGAGAGTTCATCCTGCAGAGCTGGTTCCTGTTCCGGGTGTCGTTTCTGCCGACTCTCGCAGTGTCAGCGCCGTTGACCGTGCTCTTGATCTTCCTGCTGAACATCCTGCTCGCGGAGTTCGGCGCCGCCGACGTGTCCGGCGCGGGTGCGGCGATCGGCGCCGTCACCCAGCTCGGCCCGCTGGTGACCGTGCTCGTCGTCGCCGGGGCGGGTTCCACAGCCATCTGCGCGGATCTAGGAGCGCGCACCATCCGCGAGGAGATCGACGCGCTCGAGGTACTCGGCATCGACCCGATCCACCGACTGGTGGTGCCGCGCGTCGTCGCCTCCACGTTCGTCGCCTTGTTGCTCAACGGCGCAGTGATCACCATCGGCCTGGTTGGCGGATTCATCTTCGGGGTGTACCTCCAAAACGTCTCCGCGGGCGCATATGTATCCACACTCACGCTGATCACCGGTCTCCCGGAAGTGGTCATCTCGATCGTCAAGGCCGGGACGTTCGGCTTGATCGCCGGGCTGGTTGGCTGCTACCGCGGCCTTACGGTGTCGGGCGGCGCCAAGGGTGTCGGTACCGCGGTCAACGAGACGCTGGTGCTGTGCGTGATCGCCCTGTTTGCCGTGAACGTGGTGCTGACCACGATCGGTGTCCGGTTCGGTACGGGGAGCTGACGTGTCCACGACAACGGTCCTGCGTTCACGGTTCCCGCGGGCATACGAGCGCACCAAGAGTGTGGCCAGTGCACCCGCGCGGTTTCTCGACAGCGTCGGACACGTCGCGTGGTTCGTCGTCACCACGATCGGCTCGATCCCGCACGCACTGCGCTATTACCGCAAGGAAACGCTGCGACTGATCGCCGAGATCGGCCTGGGCACTGGCGCGATGGCGGTCATCGGCGGCACCTCCGCAATCGTCGGCTTCGTCAGCTTGTCTGGTTCGTCGCTGGTCGCGATCCAGGGCTTCGCCTCGCTGGGCAACATCGGCGTCGAGGCGTTCACCGGCTTCTTCGCCGCGATGATCAACGTGCGCTCGGCCGCCCCGCTGGTGGCAGGTGTCGCCTTGGCCGCGACGGTCGGTGCCGGCGCCACCGCGGAGCTGGGCGCCATGCGCATCAGCGAGGAGATCGACGCGCTCGAGGTGATGGGCATCAAGTCGATCTCATACCTGGTGTCGACTCGGATCATGGCCGGGTTCGTAGTGATCATCCCGCTGTACGCGATCGCGATGATCTTGTCATTCCTCTCCGGGCAGGTGACCACCACACTTTTCTACGGACAGTCGACCGGTACCTACGAGCACTACTTCCGGACATTCCTGCGACCCGAAGACGTGTTCTGGTCCTTCATGGATGTGCTCATCATCTCGGTCATCGTGATGGTGAACCACTGCTATTACGGCTATTTCGCCAGCGGCGGACCGGTCGGCGTCGGCGAGGCCGTTGGCCGAGCCATGCGGGCGTCACTGGTGGCGGTGGCAGTGGTAGTTCTGCTGGTTGCGTTGGCGCTCTACGGCGTCGACCCGAACTTCAACCTGACGGTGTAACGCCATGACCGCCCCGCTGAACAACCCGCGCACCCCGCCGTACAAGCTGGCCGGCCTGGTGCTGAGCCTGTTGACGGTTGTCGCTCTGGTACTGGTGTACCTGCAGTTCCGCGGCGACTTCCTCAACCGTGAGCAGCTGACCTTGGTGGCCGCGCGGGCCGGCCTGTCCATGGACCCCGGCGCCAAGGTGACCTTCAACGGCGTCGAGATCGGCCGGGTGGCCAACGTCGAAGCAGTCACCGTCGGCGAAGAGCCGAGGGCGAAGATCACGCTCAACGTCGATCCCAAGTACCTCAAGCTGATTCCGAAGAACGTCGACGCCAGCATCGACGCGACCACCGTGTTCGGCAACAAGTACATCAACTTCTCGTCGCCGAAGAACCCGACGGAAGCACGGATCACACCGGACGATGTGATCGACGTGACGAACGTGACCACGGAGTTCAACACGTTGTTCGAGACCATCGTGTCGATCTCCGAACAGGTCGACCCGATCAAGCTGAACCAGACGCTGGCCGCGACCGCCGAGGCGCTCGACGGGTTGGGCGACCGGTTCGGACAGTCGATCATCAACGGCAACCAGATCCTCACCGACGTCAATGCCCGGATGCCGGAACTCCGTCGGGACAACCGGCTGTTGGCCGACCTCGGCGAGGTGTACGCGAACGCGGCGCCCGACCTGTTCGCCGGGCTGGAGAACGCGGTCACCACCGCCCGCACGCTCAATGAGCAAAGGGCGAACCTCGATCAAGCGCTGGTCGCCTCGATCGGATTCGGCAACACCGGTGCGGACATCTTCGAGCGCAGTGCGCCGTACCTGATTCGCGGCACCGAAGACCTTCTGACGACATCGAAGACGCTCGACGAGTACAGCCCTGCGCTGTTCTGCACCATTCGAAATTTTCACGACGTGGAGCCAAAAGTCGCTGCATCCCTTGGCGGCAACGGGTATTCGCTGCAGACCCTGTCCACCATTGAAGGCGCCGGTAACCCCTATGTGTATCCGGACAACCTGCCGCGGGTGAACGCGCGCGGTGGCCCCGAGGGCCGGCCGGGCTGCTGGCAGCCGATCACGCGCGACCTGTATCCCGCGCCGTATCTTGTGGCGGACACGGGTGTTTCGATCGCGCCGTACAACCACTTCGAGTTGGGCCAGCCGATCCTGATCGAGTACGTCTGGGGTCGCCAGGTCGGGGAGAACACGATCAACCCATGAAAATCACCGGTACCGCCATCAAGCTCGGCGCCTTCTCAGTGGTGCTGCTGCTGTTCACCGCGATTATCGTGGTGGTGTTCGGACAGATGCGCTTCGACCGCACCACCAGCTACTCGGCGATCTTCTCGAGCGCCAGCGGGCTACGCGCCGGCCAGTTCGTCCGCGCGTCGGGCGTCGAGGTCGGCAAGGTTGACAGCGTCGAGTTGGTCAACGGCGGATCGCAGGCGAAGGTCGAATTCAATGTCGACCGATCGCTGCCGATGTTCGAGGGCACCACCGCCTCGGTGCGGTACCTGAACCTCATCGGCGACCGCTATCTGGAACTCAAGCGGGGTGACAGCGACAAGCGGCTGCCCAGCGGCGCAACGATCCCGCTCGAGCAGACCCAGCCCGCACTGGATCTCGACGCGCTGATCGGCGGCTTCCGGCCGGTGTTCCGCGCGCTGGACCCGGAGAAGGTCAACACCATCGCCGAGTCGATCATCACGGTCTTCCAGGGCCAGGGCGGCACGATCAACGACATCCTGGACCAGACCGCCTCGCTCACATCGGCGCTGGCCGACCGCGACCAGGCGATCGGCGAGGTGATCCGCAACCTGAACACCGTGCTGGACACCACGGTCAAGCATCAGGCCGAGTTCGACCAGACCGTGCAGGATTTCGAGAAGCTGATCACCGGCTTGAAGAACCGCGCGGATCCGATCGCCACCTCGGTCGGGGATATCAGCGACGCGGCGGGCACGGTCGCCGACCTGCTCGCCGACAACCGGCCGCTGCTGCAGAGCACCGTCGGACATCTCGAGGTCATCCAGCAACCGCTGATCGATCAGAAGGACGAGCTCAACGACTTGCTCACCAGGCTGCCCACCGCGTTCAAGATCATCGGCAGGGCCGGCGGTATCTACGGCGACTTCTTCAACTTCTACGCCTGCGATATCTCCTTGCGGCTCAACGGCCTTCAGCCGGGTGGGCCGGTCCGGACCGTCAAACTCTTCAGTCAGCCGTCGGGTAGGTGCACACCGCAATGAGGACGCTCGAAGGGTCGAACCGGGTCCGTGGCGGGTTGATGGGAATCATCATCCTGATCATCGTCATCGGCGTGGGACAGAGCTTCGCCAGTGTCCCGATGCTTTTCGCATCGCCCACCTACTATGCGTACTTCTCTGACACCGGTGGCATCGGCACGGGCGACAAGGTGCGCATCGCTGGCGTGGACGTCGGCGATGTGCGCAGCATGGAGATCGAGGGCGACAAGGTCAAGATCGGCTTCGGGCTTGGCGGGACGCAGATCGGCACCGACAGCCGCGCCGCCATCCGCACCGACACCATTCTCGGACGCCGCACCATGGAGATCGAGCCACGCGGTTCGGAACCGTTGCGCGCGAACGGCGTTCTGCCACTCGGCCAGACGACGACGCCGTACCAGATCTACGACGCGTTCTTCGACGTGACGAAGGCCGCCTCGGATTGGGACACCCAGACCGTGAAGCGTTCGCTGAACGTGCTCTCGGAGACCATCGACCAGACCTATCCACACCTGAGCGCCGCGCTCGACGGGGTGGCCCGGTTCTCCGACACCATCGGCAAGCGCGACGAGGACATCAAGAAGCTGCTGAGCAACGCCAACAAAATCGCGGGCATCCTGGGCAGCCGCAGTGAACAGATCAACCAATTGCTGGTCAACGCCCAGACCTTGCTCGGCGCGATCAATGAGCGCCAGTACGCGGTGAGCATGCTGCTCGAGCGCGTCGGCTCGTTCTCCGAACAGGTCAAGGGCTTGATCGACGACAACCCGAACCTCAACCGGGTGCTCGAACAACTCCGCGTGGTCAGCGGCGTGCTGGTCGACCGCAAGTACGACCTGATGGACACCCTGACCACGGTCGCAAGCTTCGTGGCGTCGCTCGGTGAAGCGGTCGCTTCGGGCCCGTACTTCAAGGTCATGCTGGTCAACCTGCTGCCGGGCCAGATCCTGCAGCCGTTCGTGGACGCCGCCTTCAAGAAGCGCGGTATCGACCCGCAGAAGTTCTGGCGCGACGCGGGCCTGCCCGCCTGGCGGTTCCCGGACCCGAACGCGCAGGGCTTCGAGAACGGCGCCCCGCCGCCGGGACCGGCCGTGCTCGAAGGCACCCCCGAGAACCCGGGACCCGGTGTGCTGAAGGGCTCACCGTGCTCGTACACGCCGCCGGCCGACGGTCTGCCGACACCAGGCGACCCGCTGCCCTGCGCGGATCTGTCCGTGGGGCCGTTCGGCGGTCCCGCGTACGGGCCACCCAATGTGGCGACCTCTGACCCGAATGTGCACGGCCCGCAGCCGTCTCCGGGCGTGCCGGCCGCGGCGATTCCGGGTCAGATCTCGCCGCCGGTGCCGGGTGCGGACATGCCGCTGCCGCCGGCCCCGCCAGGAGCGCGCACAGTGCCGGTCGGGCCGCAACCGCCGCTGCCGCCGGATTTCACGCCGGGCATCGCACCGTTGCCACCGGCGTTGCCCGCGCCGGCGGTCCCGGGCCCCGGTCAGCAGCTGCCACCCGCCAACACGCCACCGCTGCCGGGGAACCCACCGTTCCTGCCGCCACTCTCTCAGGGACAGGGGGGCTGATCGATGACAACGATCTTCAACATCCGAAACCTGAAGTTGCCCAAGGTTTCCCGGGTGACCGTCATCATCGGCGCGCTGGTCGTGGTGCTGGCGTTGGTGGCCGCCTTCGTCGGGTACAACCTGTACAAGAAGCTGACCACCAACACCGTCGTCGCCTATTTCACCGACACGCTGGCGCTGTATCCCGGCGACAAGGTGCAGATCATGGGGGTGAAGGTCGGCTCGATCGACGCGATCGAACCGGCCGGCGACAAGATGAAGGTCACCTTCCACTACGAGAACAAGTACAAGGTGCCCGCCAACGCCACCGCGTCGATCCTGAACCCGAGCCTGGTGGCGTCGCGCACCATCCAGCTGTCGCCGCCGTACACCGGCGGGCCGGTGATGGAGGACGGTGCGGTCATCCCGCTGGAGCGTACGCAGGTGCCGGTCGAGTACGACGAGCTGCGTGACTCGATCAACCGGATCCTGACCGATCTGGGGCCGACGCCGGAGCAGCCCATGGGCCCGTTCGGCGACATCATCGAATCCGCGGCCGACGGCTTCGCGGGCAAGGGCAAGCAGCTCAACGAGACGTTGAACAACCTGTCGGAGGCACTGTTCGCGCTCAACGAGGGCCGCGACGACTTCTTCAGCGTGGTGAAAAGCCTGGCGCTGTTCGTCAACGCGCTGCACCAGAGCGATCAGCAGTTCGTCGCGCTGAACGACGATCTCGCCGAGTTCACCAACGCGTTCACCAACACCGACCGCGAGGTCGCGAACGCACTGCAGGACCTCAACCAGCTGTTGACGACCACCCGCGGGTTCCTCGACGAGAACGCCGAGGTGCTCACCACCGACGTCAACAACCTGGCCGAAGCGACCACCGCGATCCTGCAACCAGAGCCGCGCAACGGTCTGGAGACCGCCCTACACGTGTTCCCGAATCTCGGCGCGAATCTCGTGAATATTGCTTCTCCGGTCACCGGTGGCATAAACAGCTACGCCGTCATAAACAACTTCGCCAATCCGCTGCAGTTTGTGTGCAGTGCAATCCAGGCGGGCAGCCGGCTGGGTTATCAGGAGTCGGCCGAGATGTGCGCGCAGTACCTAGCGCCGATCCTGGACGCGATCAAGTTCAACTTCCCGCCGTTCGGGATCAACCAGTTCAGCTCGGCGATGACGCTGCCCAAGCAGATCGCCTACTCCGAGCCGCGGCTGCAGCCGCCGCCGGGCTACAAGGACACGACCGTGCCGGGCATCTGGTCACGCGACACCTTGTTCTCGCACGGCAACCACGAACCGGGCTGGGTCGCCGCGCCGGGTATGCAGGGTGTCGACGTGCAACCGTTCACGGCGAACATGATGACCCCGGAGTGCCTGGCGGAACTGTTGGGCGGACCCAACTGTGTGGTCCCCGCGGCACCGCCGGCGTTCGGCACGACGCGCAACGGCAATCTGCCCGGTCCGCCGAATGCCTTCGACCAGAACAACCCGCTGCCGCCGCCGTGGTACCCGCAGCCGGGCCCGCCGCCGCCGCCGGCGCCGGGTGTGATCCCGGGCGATCCGGGCGGAGCGGCGATGGCCGGCCCGCTGCCGGCTCCCGGCCCGGGACCGGGGCCCGCTCCGGCCGCGCCCGCCCCGGCAGGGCCGCCGCTACCAGCAGAGGCAGGTCGGTGATGAGCGTTCGTAGGTGGAGCAGGTTCGCGCAGCGAGCCGTCGCGCTGGGCGCGGTCGCGCTCGTGCTGAGTTCCTGCGGTAACTGGAAGGGCATCGCGAACGTGCCGTTGCCGGGCGGTCCGGGCACGGGGCCGAACGCGACGACGATCTATGTGCAGATGCCGGACACCTTGGCGCTCAACGTGAACAGCCGGGTGCGGGTCGCCGACGTCTATGTCGGCCGGGTGCGCGCCATCGAGCTGAAGAACTGGGTCGCGACGCTGACGCTGGATCTGCAGCCCGACATCGAACTGCCCAGGAACGCCCTAGCCCGCATCGGCCAGACCAGCTTGTTGGGTTCACAGCATGTGGAGCTGGAGCCGCCGCCGAACCCGTCGCCGGAGCCGCTGCAAAGCGGTGACACGATCCCGCTCGCGAACTCGTCGGCCTACCCGAGCACCGAGCGGGTGCTGGCGAGCATCGCCACCATCCTGCAGGGCGGCGGGGTGCAGAACCTCGAGGTCATCCAGACCGAGATCTTCAACGTGCTCAACGGCCGGGCCGATGAGATCCGCGAGTTTTTCAACAAGCTGGACACGTTCACCGCCGAATTGAACCAGCAGCGCCAGGACATCACGCGCGCAATCGATTCCACCGACCGGCTACTCACGATCGTCGCGGAGCGCAACAACACGCTGGACCGGGTGTTGACCGAGTTCCCGCCGCTGATCAAGCATTTCGCGGAGACGCGCGATCTGTTCGCCGACGCGGTGGAGGCCGTCGGCCGGATCAGCCGGGCCGCAGACAACGCGTTGGCGCCGGCCAGCGACAATCTGCACACCAACCTGCAGAACCTGCAGCGGCCGCTCAAGCAGCTCGGGCGGGCGTCGCCGTACCTGATCGGCGCCCTCAAGCTCATGCTCACCGCGCCGTTCTCGATTGAGAACGTGCCGAAGGTGATCCGCGGCGACTACCTCAACGCGTCACTGATGGTGGACTTGACACTTTCGTCGCTCGACAATGCAGTACTGACGGGCACGGGCCTTTCCGGGATGCTGCGCGCGCTGGAGCAGGCGTGGGGTCGCGACCCGGCGACGATGATCCCGGATGTGCGGTTCGTGCCGAACGCGCACAACGCACCGAACGGCCCGCTGGTGGAAAGGGGTGAGTGAGCTGTGCTGACCAGGTTCATCAGGATCCAGCTGGTGCTGTTCACCATCCTGACGATCGTCGCGCTGGTGGTGCTGGGGTGGTACTACCTGCGCATCCCGAGCCTCGTCGGTATCGGCCAGTACGAGTTGAAGGCCGAACTCCCCCGCTCGGGCGGTCTGTACGCGACGGCCAACGTCACCTACCGCGGCACGCAGATCGGCAAGGTCACCTCGGTCGAGCCGACCCAGCGGGGCGCGCTCGCGGTGATGAGCATCGATGACCGCTACAAGATTCCCGCCGACGCGACGGCGAACGTGCACTCGGTGTCGGCGATCGGCGAGCAGTATCTGGACCTGGTGTCGACGGGCGACGCGGACCAGTACCTGTCGCCGGGTTCGACGATCACCGAGAGCACCGTGCCCAGCGAGGTCGGCCCGGCGCTGGACGCCGCGAACAGGGGTCTGGCGGTGCTGCCCAAGGAGAAGATCGACGCGCTGCTCACCGAGACGTCACAGGCGGTCGGCGGGCTGGGCCCGGCGCTGCAACGGCTGGTGGATTCGACGACCAACATCGCGCAGGGCTTCAAGGACCATCTGCCGCAGGTCAACGACATCATCGTCAACGCAGGCCCGATCCTGGACAGCCAGGTGCAGTCCGGCGACAACATCGAGCAGTGGTCGCGCAACCTGAACGTGATCGCCGCGCAGTCGGCCGAGCAGGATGCGGCGCTGCGGAGCGGCCTCCAGCAGGCCGCTCCGACAGCCGACCAGCTCAACGCAGTGTTCGGCGGGGTGCGCGAGTCGTTGCCGCAGACGCTAGCGAACCTCGCGATCGTCACCGACATGCTCAAGCGCTACAACAAGGGCCTCGAGCAGTCGCTAGTTCTCTTACCGCAGGGCGCGGCGGTGGCGCAAGCGGGCACGTTGTTTGAGGGCTACGGCCAACTGCCGCTCGCGTTAGGTGCACTCAACCAGCCGCCGCCATGTCTGACCGGCTTCCTGCCCGCGTCCGAGTGGCGCTCGCCGGCCGACACCAGCATGGCGCCGCTGCCGCGGGGCACCTACTGCAAGATCCCGAAGGACTACCAGGGCAACGTCGTTCGCGGCGCCCGCAACTATCCCTGCGTCGACGTCCCGGGCAAGCGGGCGGCGACGCCGATGGAGTGCCGCAGCGATGAGCCGTACGTTCCGCTGGGCACCAACCCGTGGTACGGCGACCCAAACCAGATCCTGTCCTGCCCGGCCCCTGGCGCGCGCTGCGATCAGGGCGTCAACCCGGGCCGCGGCGTCATCCAGGCGCCGTCGGTCAACAGCGGGATGAATCCTGCACCCGCGAGCGACCTGCCGCCGCCGAACTCGACGGCGCCGGTCAGCGATCCGCTGAGCCCGCCCGGACAGGGCAGCGTGACCTGCAGTGGACAACAACCCAACCCCTGCATCTACACTCCGGCACCAGGGCCACCCGGCTCCACGGCGGTGTACAGCCCGAGCAGCGGCCAGGTGGTCGGACCCGACGGCGTGAAATACAACGTCAGCAACTCGAGTAACCCAGGAGACGACGGATGGAAGGAGATGCTGGCACCCGCCAGCTGAACCCCACCGATGCTGATGAGACGCCCGACGAGTCGTTAGCAGTATCCCCAGGCCCAGCGCCCGCCGAGGATCCGGACACCACAGAAGAACAGGTTTCGGCCGATCCCCGCCGACCGTCGCGGATCGGTCGCGGCCTGGCTGTCAGTATCTGCGCGGCGCTGCTCGCGCTCGCCGTCGCCGGGGGTGTCGCGGGATTCCTGCTCTTCAAAAATGACCAACGGGTCGCGGCCAGCGAGCGCGCCGAAGCGGCGGCACTGCAGGCGGCGAAGGATTGTGTGGCCGCGACGCACGCGCCCGACACCGCCGCCATGACCGCGGCGCAGACCAAGATCATCGATTGCTCGACCGGCGACTTCGCCGTGCAGTCCTCGCTGTACGCAGGGGTGCTGGTCGACGCGTACCAGGCCGCCGACGTGCGGGTGCAGGTTTCGGATATGCGCGCGGCGGTGGAGAAGCACAACGACGACGGGTCTTTCGACATCCTGGTCGCGGTGCGGGTCAAGGTCACCAACTCCGACACCGCCGATGAGGAGCAGGGCTACCGGCTGCGGGTGCGGATGGCACCGGACGAAGGGACCTACAAGGTCGCCGAGTTGGATCAGGTCACATCGTGACATCGTCCACCCTGACACTCGACACGACCCCGGATTCGCCGGCCACCGACCAGGCCACCGTGGAGCCGGTGGCGTCGTGGCCGGCCAGGGCCGGCGCGTTCGCCGTCGACGTCCTGATCGGGCTCGCCGTGCTGGTGACGCTGGCATTGGTTTCGCTGACCGCGCCGCTGCGCAGTCCGCTGTGGTGGTGCTACATCGCCGCGGTGGTCGTCGTGGTGTTGGTGATCGCGGTCAATCGCCTCGTACTGCCTGGCATCGTCGGCTTCTCGCTGGGACGCGCGGTCTTCGGCATCGCGGTCAGGAAGCGGGACGGCTCACCGGTCGGAGTGTGGCGGCTGCTGATTCGTGACGGCGCGCACCTGCTCGACACTGTAGGGCTGTTCATCGGATGGTTGTGGCCGCTTTGGGATCGCCGAAATCGGACCTTCGCCGACCTTCTGCTGCGGACAGAGGTGCGCCCGGTGGCCCCGCCGGCGCGAAATGTGCGCAAGCTGACCGCAATTGCGCTGATCGTCGCGACGATCGGCTGCGCGACCGCGATCGGCGTCAACTACTGGGTGGTGTACCGGCACGAGCGCGCGGTGGCCGCGACCAAGCAGCAGATCACCGAGCAGGGGCCTCGGATCGTCGAGGAGATGCTCAGCTACAAACGCGACACCATGCAGGAGGACTTCACGCGCGCCCAGGCGTTGACCACTGACGGCTACCGGGACCAGTTGATCGCCCAACAGCAGGCCGCGCAGAAGGCGGGTGTCACCTCCAACGAGTACTGGGCGGTGAGCAGTGCCCTGCTCTCAGCGTCGCCAGACAAGGCCGAGATGCTGCTGGCGATGCAGGGCCAACGCGGCGATGATCCGAAGAACCTCAAGTTCATCACCGCGACCGTTCGAGCGGATTTCGCGAAGTCGGACGACGGCCAGTGGCGGGTCTCTGATCTCACGGTGTTGAAGAGGCCACACATGAATGCGCAGGGCCGATGAGTCCGCGGCGCAAGGTCGAGTCCGACGAGCCGGACTTCTTCGAAGTGGCGCCGAAGTCGCCGCGGCGCTGGGGCTTACCGATTGTCGCCGTCGTCGCGTCGCTGTTGATGGCCGCCTCGATCACGGTCGGCGCGCTGATGCTGGTCAGCCACGAGACCGACCGGCGCGCGGCGGTGAAAGACGCCGCCGCACTCGGCTACGTCAGCCAGTTCATGACGGACTACACGTCGCTGGATCCGTTCCATGCCAACGCGTATGTGGAGCGGATATTGGCGGAGGGCACCGGCGACTTCGCCAAGATGTTCAAGGAGAAGCAGAACGAAATTCTGATCCAGGTCGCGCGGGCCGAGCCCGCCACCGGCACCGTGGTGGCCGCGGGTGTGCAGCGGTGGAACGACAACGGCAGCGCGGACGTCTTGGTCGCGACCAAGGTGTCCGCGAAGGCGGCGGACGGCAAGTCGACGGTCGAAAGTGGAAACCGTTGGATAGCAACGGCTATCAAGGAGGGACAGCAGTGGAAGATCAGCCAGCTGATCCAGGTGATCTGACCACTGGGGAAACCGCCGCCGCGCCGCGTCGCCGTCGGTGGTTCTCCCTCCGCCGAAGGTCGGAAGCGCCTGCGTCCGAGCCGGATTCGGCCGTCGCCGACGCGACGGAGGGTGTGGCTGCGGACGAGGCGAAGCTTGCGCCGCGGCCGGTCGGCAAGGCGAGCCGCAGGGCCCGAACACAAGTATCCGAACCGGAGACGGCCGACGAATCCGACGCCGCCGCCGAACCGCAAGCTGAGGCCGTCGAAACTGAGGCCGTCGAATCCGACTCCGCCGAATCCGATGTGGTGCCACAGGAAGTGAGGTTCGTGCCGCACCGGCCCGCGGGCAGGCGGCTCATCGCCGCGGCGGTCGCGGCGGCGGTGTTGTTCGTCGGCGCAGCGGCATTCGCGGGCGCGATGCTGCAGCCGTACCTGGCTGAACGTGCCGAGGTCAACACCAAGCTCGAGGTGGCCCGCACGGCGGCGCGCGCCATCTCCACGCTGTGGACGTACACGCCGGAGAACATGGAAACGCTGCCGGACAGAGCGGCGGGATTCCTCGGCGGTGACTTCGCCTACGAGTACCGCAACTACATCGACGCGATCGTCGCGACGAACAAGCAGGCGCAGGTCACCAACACGACACAGGTGCTCGGCGCCGCGGTGGAGACGCTGACTCCGTCGGAGGCCACCGCGATCGTCTACACCAACTCGGTGGCCACCAGCCCGATGACCAAGAACATCCCGTCGCTGCGCTACCTGTCCTATCGGCTGACGATGGAGCGCCGAGATGCGAAGTGGCTGATCACCCGCATGTCGACGATCACGTCGCTGGATCTGACGCCGCAGTTGTAATCCGGTCGTGGCCGTCGAATCCCCTGTCTCACCGCGGTTGACGATCACCTGCCTGCTGCTGCTGACGTTTGCGACGGGCCTGGTCGATGCGGTCAGTGTGCTGAAGCTCGGACATGTCTTCGTCGCCAACATGACCGGCAACGTGATCTTTCTGGGCTTCTGGTTCGTTCCGCACTCGAGCGTCGACGTCACCGCCGCCCTCGTCGCGTTCGTCAGCTTCGTGACGGGCGCGGTGGTGAGTGGCCGCTTCGCCCGCCACCTCGGCACCGACGTCCGCCGATGGCTGGCGATCACGTTGTCCTTCGAAGTCCTGATGCTGGTGGCACTTTCGGTGCTGGCCGGCGCCGGCGTGCTCGACTATCAGGACAACAGGAAACTGCTTCTCATCGCAGGTCTGGCCGTCACCTTCGGCGTGCAGAATTCCACTGCCCAGCAATTCGGCATCCAGGAGCTGTCCACCACGGTGCTGACGACGACGATCGTGCGGATCGGGTTCGACAGCAGGCTGGCCGGCGGCAGTGGCGATCGGGAGAAGCTGCGCTACAGCGTGGTGCTCACGATGTGCGGCGGCGCGATCGTCGGTGCAACGATGACCCGCTTCACCGTCGCACCGATCATCGCGTTGGCCGCGGCGATGGTCGCGACCAGCGGGGCGCTGTTCTGGTTCTGCAGCCGCCCAGCCCGAACTAGTTGAATGCCAGCCAGCTGGGCAAGGCGCGTTCGCGCGAGTCGCACAGCACCTGACGGGTGTCGCATGATCCGCGCGGCACCCCGGCGCCGGCCCACATTCCGCCGGTGTCGCGGCGCAGCACGATGGACGATGACCCACCGCCGTCGAGCAGCACCGCCGCGTCACTGCCCAAGCCGCGGAACAGATCCTGGATCTGGTCGGGCGTGTAACTGCCGCCCTGGAAGACGTACATCTCGTCCTTGTCCTTGGCATACGCGATCGCGGTGCGGGCCGCGCTCGGGCCACCGTCGTTGAGCTGGCCGGTGTCGCCGGGCGCGAGCAGCCCGATGCCTGCCACCGCGACGAACCGCGTCCCCTCGTCGACCAGGGCCTGGATCACGGGCGACGCCGCATCGTAGTCGTCGGGATTCTTGGGCGGCACCACGTACGGCGCACCGCCCACCGGAAGGATCATCGTCGACAACGCCTTCCAGTGCTCGTTGCCGCCGGACAGCCCCTGCTTGCCCGCATAGGCGATCGTGCCGGTCACCGCGGCATTGGCCCGACCCTGTCCGCGGGTGTTGTCGACGTATGCGCCCAGCGGCGAACTGCATCCGGTCGACTTCCAGGAACCGCCCTTCTGCCCGCGCACGTCGAAGAAGTTGGCGTTGATCGCGATCGTCGGTTGGCCGAGGGCCTGCCAGGCTTGCAGCGGCGTGAAGATCTCCGACGCCTGCCACAGCCCCTCCGCGGTGCGAGCCCGCGGATCGCGTTCGCAGCGCGCTTGAAATCCCCTGTGTGAGTCGACAAGTAGGCGTGGTGCGAGGCGAGTCGACGCGGCCTTGATGATCATCAGGTGCCCGCCGCTGGTCATCTCGTACCAACCGCCGCCCGCGTTGAGCATCGGCGCAGGGTGCCCGCCGCCGAAGTTGTAGACGAGGTACGAACCGCGCGTCGTCGCAATGGCGTTGGCGAGTAGTTCGCGGGCGTCTGCGGCCTTCGCGGCCGGCACCCCCGCCGTCGCCGACAGCACCGCGCAGAGCATCAGCGATGCGGCCGTCGCCGCGAATCGTCGGATGTTTGCCACAGCCGTCGGCACCGTCGCTCCTTTCCCCGAAGCCCCTAAACCTGAGCCAACCGTAACCACAGGAGACACGCTGTCAACTTTCGTCACACCTGCATCACAGTTCTGCATCGTCCTGCCAGAACCCTGAGTTTCGAGCGCCAGAAGTGGGTAAGGAGAGGTGGTAAGCCGTGTACGGCGGACTACGTGTGAGGAGCGGCAATGATCTGGACCATTATCAGCGCGATAATCGTCGGCGCGATCATCGGTGCGTTGGCCCGACTGGTGATGCCCGGTAAGCAGAACATCGGTGTGCTCATGACGATCCTGTTGGGCATCGTGGGGTCATTCCTCGGGTCGTGGCTGACCGGCCTGTTCGGTTACAGCAACGAGAACGGTGGTTGGGCGGTCATCCCATTCATCGTCGGTGTCATCGTCGCGGTCGTGTTGATCGCGATCTACGTCGCAGTCACCGGTCGCAAAGGCACTGGGGCACCGACGGCCCGCTAGCGTTGCGGCGGCGCCAACCGGTAGATGGCGTCCGCGTAGTCGTCGGTGATGTAGACCGCCCCGTCGGGCCCCGTCACTGCGGCCACCGGACGCCCCCACCGGGAGCCGTCGTCTGCCTGGAACCCGGCGACCAGCGTCTGCTGGTTGCCCAAAGAGCCGTTCTGCCAAGGAAAGAACGCCACCTCGGGCGCAAGGGGCGGCTCCCTGTTCCACGATCCATGCACACCGATCAGCGCTCCGCTGGCATACGGCTCCGGCAGCACGCCCGTGGTGAAGCTCATGCCCAGCGGTGCCGCGTGTGCGCCCAGACTCTGCTCGACCGGCGGCAGCGACGCGCAGTCGAGACGGCTGCCGTCGGGATTGGCCTGAACGTCGCGGATGAACGGTAGGTTCGCCGGACCGCCATCGGGATTGCAGTACGGCCAACCCAATTCGCGTCCTTGCCAGAGTCGGGCGACCGACTCGGGAGGATGGTCGTCGACATAATCGGGGACGACCTCGCCGGTCCGCGGATCCGCCACATTGTCACGATTGTTGACCGCCGTCCACACCGACCCGTCCGGGGCGATGGCCAGGCCGGTGCCGTTGCGGACGCCGGTCGCGAACGGCTGTGGGGGACCGCCGCCGGGCGGAACGCGCATGATCGTTGCGCGTGGCGGATCGGCGTCGCGGTCCTCGGCGGAGATGTTGCCGGTCGAGCCGATCGAGAAGTAGACGCTGCCGTCGGGACCGACCGCAACGGATTTGAGCGCATGAGCGTAAGCCCCTTTCAGGTCGGGGCTCTTGGCGTCGGGCAGGTTCGCGACGACCGTGCGCCGGTTCGTCGCGGCGCCGTCGGCGTAGTCGTACACGTCGATCTGGTCGCTCTCCGCGATGTAGAGCGCGTCACCGGCGAACGCCATTCCGTGTGGCTGGTCGAGGTTCTCGAGCAGCGTCGACTGGCGCGGTTCGGCGTCGGTGGGTTCGAGCCGCAACACCTGGCCGGTGCTCGGCTGGGAAACCAGCAGCGCGCCGTCGGGCGCCCACACGGCCAACCTCGCCTTGGGTACGCGGGCCCACACCGACATCGACCAGCCCGCGGGCACC
The DNA here is from genome assembly GCF_010731795.1 of Mycolicibacterium celeriflavum. Classification (NCBI taxonomy): domain Bacteria; kingdom Bacillati; phylum Actinomycetota; class Actinomycetes; order Mycobacteriales; family Mycobacteriaceae; genus Mycobacterium; species Mycolicibacterium celeriflavum. The sequence goes on from NZ_AP022591.1 coordinate 3,424,145, forward strand.
ATCGCTTGCCGAGGCTCGTCGAAAGGCGATTGCGCGAGCGGCGATGCGACCGCCACGGTGACCGGCGCCAGGCCGGCCGACGTGTCCACCGTCGGCGCCGGGCTCGGTTCAGGGCTGGGTTCCGTGCTCGTCTCGGAGCTCGTTGAGCAGGCCGCCATCAGTGTCGCGCCCGCCAGGCACGCAATCGCGTTACGCCGCAGCCAAACTCGCATGCATCTCCCAGACCAGGATCTCGGCGGGCGTGGTGGCCGTGACGCGCTGGCCGCCGGATCCGGTGAAGCGCACCGCGTCGCCCTCGTGCAGCGCGCCCGCACCCTCGAGCGTCACCTCACCGCGGGGGATGAACAGATGCAGGTACCGCGCCTGCGGCAACCCGACGGTATCGCCGGGTTGCATGCGTGCGCCGTGCAGGGCGGCGTAGCTGTTGCGGATCGCGATCGCGGCCTGATCGCGGTGCTCGGGCATGCCGGAGGCGATGGTCACCAGCCCGCCGCGCAGCAGTTCGTCGTCGATCTCGAGTTGCTGATAACCCGGGTCGATCCCAGACTCGTCGGGCACGACCCACATCTGGACGAAATGCACCGGCTCATCCCCCTGCCCTTCGGGCGGGAGGTGCCCCCAGTGTGTCTCGGCGCCGGTCAACGTCCACGAGTCGTTCTTCTCGGAGTGCAGAATGCCGCGGCCGGCCGACATCCGCTGCGCCAGGCCGGGATAGATCACCCCGGAGTGACCGGTGGAGTCCTGATGTACCAGCGATCCGCGCAGCACCCACGTGACGATCTCCATGTCGCGGTGCGGATGAGTGTCAAACCCGGTACCGGGTGCCACGATGTCGTCGTTGTTGACCAGCAGCAGGCCGTGGTGGGTGTTCTCAGGCTCGTAGTGGCTGCCGAAGGAGAACGAATGCTTGGAGTCCAGCCAGGAGATCTTGGTGTTCGCGCGGTCGTCGGAACGCCGGATGTCGACGGTTTCCGCGGCGGCCATGCCCCCAGGGTAGCGGCGCTACCAGTCCGCCTCGTCATAGGTGACGACGCCGCGGATGTTCTTTCCGTCGAGCATGTCCTGGTAGCCCTGGTTGATGTCCTCGAGCCGGTAGGTCTTGCTGACCATGTCGTCGATGTTGAGCAGGCCGGATCTGTACAGGCCGACCAGCTTGGGCGTCTCGACGTGCGAGCTGCCGCCGCCGAAGATGTTGCCCTTCAGCGTCTTCTGCAACATCGTGAACAGGAACAGGTTGAGCTTGACGTCGACGTCCATCATCGAGCCCATGCCCGTCACCACGCAGGTGCCGGTCTTGGTGGTCAAGGTCAGCGCCTCTTCGATGTACTCGCCCTTCATATCGCCGACCGCGATGATGGTCTTGTCGGCCATGATGCCGTGGGTGAGGTCGATGACGGGCGCGATCGCCTCGGCCATTGACGGGTAGACGTGGGTGGCGCCGAACTTGATGGCCTGGTCGCGTTTCCATTCGTTGGGGTCGATCGCGATGACGTTGCGAGCGCCGGCGATCACCGCGCCCTGCAGCGCGCTCATGCCGATGCCGCCGACGCCGACGATCACGACGGTCTCGCCGGGTTGCACCTCGGCGACGTTGGTGGCCGATCCGAAGCCCGTCGGCACCGCGCAGCCGAGCAGGGCCGCCGACTCGAACGGAATGTCCTTGTCGATCTTGACGACCGAGTCCTTGTGCACGGTCATGTAGGGCGCGAAGGTGCCGAGCAGGTTCATCGGCGAGACCTCGGTGGTGCCGGCGTGCACCCGCGAAGTCCCGTCGGCGATGGCCTTGCCGCCGAGCAGCACCGCGCCGCGGTCGCACAGCGAGCGGTAACCCTTGAGGCACGGCGGGCATTCGCCGCAGGCGGGGATGAACGCGAGGATGACGTGATCGCCCTCCGCCAGGCCGGTGACGTTGCGACCGACCTTGGTGATGACGCCGGCGCCCTCGTGGCCGCCGAGCGCGGGCAGGGCGATCGGGGTGGCGCCGGTGGTCAGGTGGTAGTCGGAGTGGCACATGCCCGCGGCGTGCAGGCGGATCTGGACCTCATCGGCGACGGGGTCACCGATCTCGATCTCGTCGATACGGAACGGCGAGTTGAGCTCCCACAGCAGAGCGCCCTTGGTTCTCATGGAGGCTGACTATAGAACACGTTCCAGAACACGTGTCAAAGAGGGCGCTGACCTGGCTGTTTCAGTGCTATCGTCCGTCGAGTGTCGGCGCGCTAGAGAGTCGCGGGCATGCCGAACTTCTCGAACGACGTCATGTGAAACGCCACCACGTGCATGATGCCGTCGCGCCCGACGTCGAGGACATGCATCTGAAACGGCTCGTGGACGCCGGTCTCCCGATTGAGCATGTACAGCGCACCGGCCGGCTGACCGTTCGCAGTGATCTGGATGAACCGCATGTCCCCGGGGCCCTCCGCCGGGCAGTGCGTCTTCGACAACAGCACGATGTCCTGTGGACCCTGGTACCACCCGTCGAACGGCGGCATCTCCCACACCGCGTCCGCAGTGAACAACTCGACCAGCTTGTCGATGTCATAGCTCTCGAACGCGGCGATGTAGCGAGTCAGCAGGTCCTGCGCCTCCGGCGACTCCGGCGGCTGCAGCTGATCGTCCTCACTCGGGCCGATGGCATCCAGTTGCGCGCGCGCCCGCTGCAGCAGGCTGTTGACCGCCGCGGTGGAAGCGCCGATCGCATCCGCGACCTCGGCGGCCTTCCACTGCAGCACCTCACGCAGCACCAGCACCGCGCGCTGCCGCGGCGACAGATGCTGCAGCGCCGCGACGAACGCCAAGCGCACGGATTCGCGCGAGCCCACGATGTTCGACGGGTCGGTCGAATCGTCGGGTAGCGGCTCCAGCCACGGCACCTCGTCGCGCGCGACGATGTCGTCGACCGGATCCGAACTCGGCGCGCCGAGTCCCGTCGGCAGCGGCCGGCGCTGTCGGCCTTCCAGCGCCGTCAGGCTGGTGTTGGTGGCGATCCGGTACAGCCACGTCCGCACCGAGGATTTGCCCTGGAAACCGGCGTACGACTTCCAGGCTCGCAGATAGGTTTCCTGCACCAGGTCCTCGGCGTCATGCAGGGAGCCGGTCATCCGGTAACAGTGCGCGAGCAATTCGCGGCGGTACCGTTGCGCGTCGGCCAGGAAGGCATCCTGGGCGCTTCTGTCGTCGACATCGTGGGCCAGCACCGTCACGCCGCCGAGCTTAATCAGTACCACCGACAAGCGGATAGTCTCTGCTGGTGGCCACTACTCGCAGCGAACACACCTTCGACGGTGTCGGCGGTGTGCGCATCGTCTACGACGTCTGGACACCCGACGGTGATCCGCGCGGCGTGGTCGTGCTGTGCCACGGATACGCCGAGCACGCCCGCCGCTATGACCACGTCGCGGCCCGGTTCGGCGAGGCCGGCCTGATCACCTACGCGCTCGACCTGCGCGGCCACGGCCGGTCCGGTGGCAAACGGGTCTATCTGCGCAAGATCGGCGAATACACCGAAGATTTCCGCACCCTTGTCCGCCTCGCCGCCGCCGAGCACCCCCGGCTGCCGCGGATCGTCCTCGGTCACAGCATGGGTGGTGGGGTCGTGTTCGCCTACGGCGTCGACCACCCCGACGACTACACCGCGATGGTCTTGTCCGGGCCTGCCGTCTACGCGCAGGACGCGGTGTCGTCATTCATGATCGCCGTCGCCAAGATCGTCGGCGGCACCCTGCCCGGGCTGCCCGTCGAACAGCTGCCGACCGAAGCGGTGTCCCGCGACCCCGAGGTGGTGGCCGCCTACATGGCCGACCCGATGGTGCATCACGGCAAGCTGCCGGCGGGGATCGCCAAGGCGCTGATCAAGGTGGGCGAATCCATGCCGCAGCGGGCCTCGGCGCTCACCGCACCGCTGTTGGTGGTGCACGGTGAGCAGGACAAGCTGATCCCCGTTGCCGGCAGCCACCGCCTGATGGAATGCGTCGGCTCCGACGACGCGCACCTGAAGGTCTATCCCGAGCTGTACCACGAGGTGTTCAACGAGCCCGAGCGTGACCTGGTGCTCGACGACGTCACCTCGTGGATCGAGGCCAAGCTTTGAAAACCCTTGCAGCCAGCCTTCTTTCACTTGTCCTTGCGCTTGCCGCGTGCTCGTCGTCGGATCAGACCCAATGGGTCGACGAGGAGGTCACCTTCACCGCCGACGGCCTGACCGTCCACGGCACCTACCGGCATCCGTCCGGCGAGGCGCCGGGTCCCGCCGCGCTGCTGATCTCAGAAAGCGGTGCCACCGACCGTAACGGCGACAACCAGGTCGCCGGCCCGGTCGGCAACATGCGCCAACTCGCCGAACTGCTGTCCGACCGCGACGTCGCGAGCCTGCGTTACGACAAGATCGGCACCGGCAAGACCGGTCTGGGGCCCTACGCGCAGCGGCCCACCGAGGTGGTCAGCGCCGTGTACACCGCTGGCGCGAAAGCCGCCGTGCGCTACCTGGCCGGTCAGCCCCGCACCGACGCCGACCGCATCTCGGTCTACGCGCTGGGAGAAGGCACCATCCATGCGATGCAGTTGGCCGGCGACACCGGTCCCGATGCGCCGAAGATCCACTCGCTCGGCCTCCTTCAGCCACTGCCCGGCCGGTACCTGGACATCATCACCAACCGGGTGCGCGCCAACGCCAGCCCCGCGGCCCTGTCGACCTGGCTGACGGCCGTCGACGAGGTCCGCACGAAGGGGACCGTGCCGCCGAACCTCCCCGAGGGTCTCGGCGCGCTGCTCAACCCCGGCAACGTCAATGCCGTTGTCCAGGCCGACAAGATCGACCCGCTTACGCTGGCGGGCGACATTCCCGCGGGCACACCGGTCCTGCTGACCTGTTCGGATTCCGACGGTCAGGCCGACTGCGACGCGATCAAGCCGCTCGCGGATGCGCTGCGTCACACCGCGCTGACGCTGGTGGAACTCCAGGGCGTCAACCACGTACTGCGCGACGACCCGAGCGACAACGTCGCCAATTACGCCTCACAAGACCCGCTTTCTCCACAGGTGGTCGAAGCGCTGAATGGTTTTGTCGCCAAGTAGCCCTAATCTGGCGCCATGACCGACGACAAGATGCTGGCCCGCATCGCCGCCCTGCTGCGCCAGGCCGAGGGCACCGACAACCCGCACGAGGCGGACGCGTTCATGGCTGCCGCGCAGCGGTTGGCGACCGCGACGTCGATCGACCTGGCCGTCGCCCGCTCGCATTCCGATCTGCGCACCAAGGCGCAGATGCCGGTGCAGCGGACCATCACGATCGGCAACGCGGGCACCAAAGGCCTGCGCACCTACGTGCAGTTGTTCACGGTGATCGCGCATGCCAACGATGTGAAGTGTGACGTCGCATCGAATTCGACGTTCGTCTACGCCTACGGCTTTCCCGAGGACATCGATGCCAGCCACGCTCTCTATGCCAGCCTGGTGATGCAGATGGTCCGGGCTTCACAGGGCTACATCGCCTCGGGTGCGCACCGCCCCACACCGACCATCACCGCGCGGATCAACTTTCAGTTGGCGTTCGGCGCGCGCATCGGGCAGCGACTTGCCCAGGCCCGCGAGGAGGCCCGCGAGGAGGCCACCAGCAGCCGCGACAGTCGACCGGGAACCGCGATTGCATTGCGCGACAAGGACCTCGAGTTACGCGACTTCTACCGCGAGACCTCCGAGGCGAGGGGAACCTGGCGGGCCACCAGCGCGACGGCCGGCTACTCCTCGAGCGCCCGGCGCGCGGGTGACCGCGCCGGGCGCAACGCCAGGCTCGGGCCCAGCACGGAACTCGCGGGGGCACGCTCGGCGCTGGCTGGAGGTCGGCGCCGCGGCGCCTCCGGGGAGAAGTGACCGGCCGCGACGTCCAGCGCGCGAAGGTCTACGCCGCCGAGGAGTTCGTCCGGACGCTGTTCGACCGGGCGGCCGAGCACGGCAACCGCGTCGTGGAGTTCTTCGGCACCTCGCTCACGCTGCCGCCGGAGGCGCGCTTCGCGTCGGTGCAATCGGCGCAGCGCTACGTCGACGACGTGCTGTCGTTGGCAACGGTGCGGCGACGGTGGCCGCACGTGGCGCCGCTGGCCGTGCGCGCCAGACGTGGAGCGACCGCCGCGCACTACGAGGCCGGCGACGACGGGGCCGTCATCGCGGTGCCCGAAGCCGGCACCCGCTGGGCTCTGCGCGAGTTGGTGGTTCTCCACGAGATCGCACATCACCTCTGTACGGATCCGCCGCCGCACGGGCCCGAATTCGTCGCGACTTTCTGCGACCTCGCCGACGCGGTGATGGGACCCGAGGCTGCCCACGTGTTGCGCGTGGTGTACGCGAAAGAGGGTGTCCGCTAACGGTTTTCGCCTGGCCGAGCGTCGGTGATCTCGGCGACGGCGGCATCGATGCGCTCGCGGTCCGCCTCCATCGAGGCGCTGGCGACGGCGTTGGCGTTCTGTAGCGCCTCGTTGAGACGCTGCTGCACGGTTTCGACCCCGAGGCGCAGCAGCCCATCCTCGATGAACGCGCCCGTCAGGTGGTGGTGACCGTTCAACGTCACCTCGACGGTCTCCGTTTCGTCTGTGGCCGTGAAGGTTTGAGTGCTCATCCGGTGCAGCTGATCGTCCATGATCGACTGCAGCCGCTGCGCTTGCTGCAGCACGGCGGCGACTTCGGGATGCATCTCGTCGCTCACGTGGCGTCCTTGCCCCCGCCGCCGTCGCCGACATCCCTGCGCCGGCGGTTACCGATGACGGCCTCGGTCCAGGGCCGGTCCTCGGTGTACAGATCCTCGTCGGGAACCAACCGGGGATCGCGCCGCTTCTCCGTGCCCTGTTGCGCGCCCGCACCGTGGCCCATCGGCGCCATGCCGCCGCCCATGACCCCGGCCGTGCGGTCGGCCGACGGGCCCGCTGCAGCGCCGGCCGCGGCCGGCGTGGTCGGCGCGGGCGCCACCGTCTCGGCCGTCACCGGCGCCGACATCGGTGTCGCAGGCATGTCGCCACCGCCACCGCCCCCAGCGCCACCACCGGACCCTCTGCCGCCGGAGGCCGCAGCGGGGCGCAGGCTCGGATCGATGGGCAGTTTCGGAGTCGACGGCGCACCGCCCGGCAGGCCGCTCGGCGTGCCTGCGGTGGCACCACTACCTCCGGCCGGGGCGCCGCCGGATGGCGCGGCTCCACCCGCGGGCGTACCGGCGCCTGAGCGCGACCCGGGTTCGGCTCGTGCCGCGGTCGTTTGCGACTGACCCGGAGGCGTCCGCGAGGCCATTGCCGTGGGATCACCGCCGGGCTGCCCGCCGCCACCGCCCCCGCTAGCTGTGGCCGCGCTGTCGACGTCCCCGCGCGACGGCATGGCCGGGCGGACGGGTGAGAACGTCGCATCGCTGGCGTACTGCCTGCGGACTTCGTCGGAGCGCTGCTGCAGCTCCTGCATCCGCTTCTGGACCTTCGCCATCTCGGCCTGCGTCGCGACGGAGTTGTCGGCGGTCATCTGCGCGGCCAGCTGTCGCAGCTGCGTTTCCAGCGCGACGTACTCGCTGTGGATGCCCGCGTGCTCACTCTTCGCCTTGTCATGCGCCTCGAGGACTTTGGCGGCCGATTCGGCCAGCTCCCGCCATCCTTCGGCGAGCTGCTCCAGCCAGCCGTCGAACTCCGCCATCCGGGCGTAGGCCGCATCGGCGGCCTCGCCCTCCCAGTCACCGGCGGCGGGACGCGGCGCGTTGCCCCTGACCCGGGTGGCCGCCACGCTCCACTGCATCAGCGCCGTTTTCAGCGAGGCGCCGTTGTCCCCGGCGATCAGGTCGGCCTGCGTCTTGTGCACATCGCTGTAGCCGCCGGCGTCGAGGATCTGCGGAGCTCCGACGGGTGTCGGGAGGTCGGGCGGCGGGGTCGACGGAGCGGGCACCGGGATCGCCTGCACCGCAGCCCGGCGCTCTGGGTCCTCGATCACCCTGCCGTAGGTCTCGTCGACCTCGGTGTAGGCGTCGGCGGCTATCTGCAGCATCTCGGCGATGCGCTGGTTCTCCGTCTCGGCCCACCGCTGGAAGCCCAGCAGGGACTGCGCATTGTCGTTGAGGTTGGCGACCGCGGCGGCCGAGGAGGGCAGCGCGTCGGGCGGCACCACCGCTTCGGCGGCGGGGTTGTGCCAGTTCCGACCCTTCATCTCAGCGGACTGCCTGGTGAGTTCCACCGGGTCGACGCGCTGTATGTCGCCCATGGCTATCCCTCCGTCCGCATGTCGGTCTCAGCCCTCGAGGACCATCTGGTAGCGGCTTTCCTCCCGCGGGTTGATCAGCCGGATCGGGAGCTGGCGGTGACGCGGAGTGTCGATGAAGTTGTTGCGCAAGATAACTCGGCCGACACCCGGATGTGGACCCAGGTACGTCGTCGCATTGGGCCAGGCGACCTTGGCCTCTTCACCGACCCGCGCGTTGACGAACCCGGCGAACTCGCTGAACTGCGGCAGCAGAGTGATGACGGCGCCCGCCGCCGCCGAGCGCACGATGAACTGGGTGAACAGTCGCGCATCGCCGAGGTTGATGCTCACGTCGACGTCGTCGAACGGCATGTAGACCGGGTAGCGGTCCGCGGTCTCGCCGACCAGCACACCGGCCGATCCGATGGGGAGTTCGTAGTGGCGGTCGTTGACCGGGCTGATGCCGTACAGAGCCGCCCGCTGACCGCCGAACAGGCACGAAAAGCCGCGCGGCGTCGCGGGATTGGCCAACGTCGTCAGCAGCACCGTCGAGGTGGGAGCTTCCCCGGGCCGGATCCGGACCCTGGTGATCGTGTGGTCTGCACGCGCCGACCACCACACATCTGGACCACCGGGCGCGCTGTAGGCGGCGGTGAACGTGCTGCGGCCCTTGATCGCCGACCACATCTCACGCTCGAAGCTGATCTCGGTTGCCCGGTCGAGGTCGTCGAAGCTGCGCGCCGGGCGCGCGTCGATTCCGTTGCCGGCCAGCTGATCCGCGATCCGTGTCGCGGAGGCCACCAGGTAGCGGGCCAGCCCGGCGACGCCGGACTCACGACGCTGCGACGACTTGCGGGTGGTCTCCGGGTCGGCCCGCAACACGATCCACGTCCGCCGATTGGCGGGTGCCGGATAGGGGCCGACGACCTGCTCGTACAGCGAAACCAGCGTCGCCGGAGCGGTTTTGCCGACCCGGTAGCCAGAGGACACCACGTCGGCTTCGAGATCCGGACAGTGCGCCGCGACGAGTTGCTCGACGAGTCGGGTGTTGAGGACGTCGTCGGTGAACGCCTCCCCGTTGACGATCACCGTCGGGGTGAACGCCCGCGGCACCAACTCGATGGCCGACACCAGGTACTCGTCCTGCCACCGCACCGCGACGTGGTCGCCCGGCATCACCGTGGCGCCCACGGCGGGCTCCGACGGCCGCGCCGGCACGTTGCGATGCCGCCGGCGCCAGGCGAACACCGCCGCGACCCATCCGGTGACCCGTCGACCGCGGATGGTCACCACGGAACCGAGCGCGATCAGCACCGCGAGCGTGATCCCGAGCCAGAGCAGGTCCAGGCTGGCGAACAACAGAACGCCGGCCGGGATCAACGCCGCCGCCCAGATCGCGTGGCCGGTCGTGAACCGCAGCCCGAAGATGCGGAGGATCTTGGTCATCGGCGCCTCAGTGCGCGACGAGCCAGCGCGCCGAGTCCCAGGACCGCCGCGAGCACCGCACCCGCGACGACGACCGCGGTGATCGGGCCGCGATCCGGCGGAGGGATGTACACCGGCGGCGGAATCTCCTTGACCTTGTACGGCGCCCGTTCCGGACCCGCGGGCACGTCCCACGTCAGTGCCGCGACGGGGTCGATGGCCCCGGCGCCGACGTAGTTGTCGGCGCCCCCGCCCGGGTGGCGCGCCGTGGCGGTGATGCGGTTGATGATCTGGGCCGGCGTCAGTGTCGGAAAGCGTTGTTTGAGCAGCGCGGCCAATCCGGAGACGTACGCCGCCGCGAACGACGTCCCGCTGATCGGGATCGGGCCGTCCTGGCCGTGCAACGCGTTGACCGGGTTCCCGTCATAGCCGAGCGCGATCAAGTTCTCGGCCGGGGCGGCGGCGCCCACCCAGGGGCCGGACATCGAGAACGCGCTCGGCTGACCGGTCGGGCCGATGCCACCGACGGTCAGCACCAGCGGCGAATACCACGCTGGGCTGACGATCGTCTGCACCTGCTTCCAGCCGCGCGGATCCGCCGGCACCGCCGGATCCGGTGGCGGGTTCTGCGTGCAGTCCTGACCGGTGTTGCCCGCAGCGACGATGACGACCGCACCCTTGACGTTGACCGCATAGTTGATCGCGGCGCCAAGGCCGGTCTCGTTGATCGGGCGGGTCACCTTGTAGCACGCGGCTTCGCTGATATTGATGACCTGCGCGCCGAGGTTCGCCGCGTGCACCACCGCCCGGGCCAGGCTGCGCAGCGACCCGGCGGTCTGTGTGGTGTTCGGGTCATTGGGGTCCTGGCGCGAGCCGACCGGTTGGAACGCCTCGGAAGTCTGCCGCAGCGACAGCACACGGGCATCGGGTGCGACCCCGACGAACCCGTCGGTCGGTGCGGACCTTCCCGCGATGATCGACGCGGTCAGCGTGCCATGTGCGTCGCAGTCCGACATTCCGTTGCCTGCCTGGTCGACGAAGTCTCCGCCGGGTTCGGCAGGCACCCGCGGTGAGCCGACGACGCCGGTGTCGATCACCGCGACGGTGACGCCCGCACCGGTTGCGAACTTGCGTGCCTCCGACAGCCGCAGATAATCATTTGCCCAGGGTCGGTCGGCGAAATTCGAGTTGGGAAACGCCGTCGGCGCCGAGCAGACGCGACGCTGTTCCATCGGTTGGTCGGGGCCGGTCTGGTCGGGTGGCACGGCCGCGGGATCGATCGCCGGCGGTTCGATCGCCGTGGCCGCCGGGGCGGTGAGCAAGGCCAGCAGCAGCGCCGCCAGCAGCGCGGTGACGCGCGCGAAGTTGCGCTGCACGCGCTACGCACCTCCTTGCTGAAGCGCACGCAGCAAAGTCTGCGCCGCCGGGTAGGCGGGGCAAATCATCACGTCAAGCCGATCGGCCGATTGCACGCAGCCAATCTTAAGGGGCGGTCAGGGTGGGTCATTGCGCTATCTGTCCCCGGCGCCCGGCCGGCACCGGCGCCGACGCAACGTGTCGCCGCTTCGACCGTCGACCAGGTATGCCAGCCGACCGGCCACAGGGTTCGTCGGCCGAGGACACCCCGGGGTCGGCGACGCCCGCTCAGCGTCCGGACGTCGCCCTCAACGAGACAGCTGCTTTTCGCTGTCGACGCAGATTTCCACCATCCGGGTTGCGGAGCGACGTGGCTCGACGACGGTCCGGCGCATCACTTGCGCGCCCGGGCGCACGCGCAGGTACCGCGCTGTCGAGCAACTCCTCAGTCGCTTGCTGGAGCGCCCACACCTCGCTACGGAACGGCGGTGTCCAACCCGTCGACGTCGAGGGTGATCGCACCGGCCGGGTCGGCGCGGAACTTGCCGCTGCCGGCCACGTCGGCCAACCCGCCGGTGCCGGAGGCGATCCGCACGTCGGCACTGGCGACACCGTCGCTATAGGAGCCGTCGTGCAGCAACACGAGGCTGCCCGGATTGCCGCCGATGGTCCCCGTGATGTGCTCGATGCCGACGAACATCGCGCTCTTGTCCGGTGCATAGGCCAACAGCCACTTCGTCGTCGACGTGCCCTTGATGTCGCCGTCGTAGCGTTTGGCGACCAGCGCCTCGGTCAGCTTGGTGGCCTCGTCGCCGTCCTCGAACGGCGTCTCGTCCCAGCTGCCGATCTCGAAGGTTGCCTCGATATGTCTGCTCATGGGGGGCGGATACCCGGTCGGCGGGCGGGGTGAACCGAGAGGCCGACAGGCGGGGCCGCAAGCCACTGTGATAGTCAAGGCATGGCGGCCGCGTTGCGTCCGATAGCAGGTCAAACTATAGTCTGGACACATGTCCAGAAGGTTCGGAGTTGTTGCGTGACACGATTCGTCCAGCTCACCGGGCCTGGATTTATCCGCTTCTGTGCATCGGCGTGAGTTGAAGATGCGCATCGCCCTGTTGTCGTACCGGAGCAAGACCCACTGCGGTGGGCAAGGCGTGTACGTCCGCTACCTCAGTCGCGGTCTCGCCGACCTCGGCCACGATGTCGAGGTGTTCTCCGGCCAGCCCTATCCGGAAGACCTCGACCCCCGGGTCCGGCTGACCGAGGTGCCGAGCCTGGATCTGTACCGCGAACCCGATCCGTTCCGCGTTCCGTGGCCGACCGAGATCAAGACCTCCATCGACCTGCTCGAGCTGTTGACCACCTGGACGGCAGGCTTTCCGGAGCCGCGCACGTTCAGCCTGCGCGCCGCACGCGTGCTGGCCGAACGCCGCGACGAGTTCGACGTCGTGCACGACAACCAGTGCCTCGGCACCGGCTTGCGCAAGATCGCCGGCCTCGGGCTCCCGGTGGTGGCCACGGTGCATCACCCGATCACCCGCGACAAGGTCGTCGACGTCGCCGCCGCCAAGTGGTGGCGCAAGCCGCTGGTGCGGCGGTGGTACGGCTTCGCCGAGATGCAGAAGCAGGTCGCCTGTGAGATCCCCGAACTGCTCACGGTGTCGTCGACCTCGGCGGCCGACATCGCCGAGGACTTCGGTGTCGCGCCAAACCAGTTGCACGTCGTGCCGCTGGGCGTGGACACGGCGATGTTCAAACCGGCCGAACAGCGGGTGCGAAACCGCATCATCGCGATCGCCAGCGCCGATGTGCCGCTCAAAGGCGTCCGGCACCTACTGCACGCGGTCGCCCGGTTACGCGTCGAGCGCGACCTCGAACTGCAACTGGTCGCCAAGCTCGAACCCAACGGCCCGACCGAGAAGCTCATCGCCGAACTCGGCATCTCCGACATCGTGCACAGCTCCAGCGGGCTGTCCGACAGGGAGCTGGCCGACCTGCTCGCCTCGGCCGAAGTAGCCTGCATCCCTTCGCTTTACGAAGGCTTCTCGCTGCCCGCGGTGGAGGCGATGGCCAGCGGTACGCCGATCGTCGCCAGCCGTGCCGGTGCGCTGCCCGAGGTGGTCGGCGCCGACGGCGAGTGCGCCCGGCTGGTGCGGCCCGCCGACGTCGACGAGCTGACCGCGGTGCTCGGCGACCTACTCGATTCTCCGCGCGAGCTGGCCCGCCTCGGCGCGAACGGACGCAAACGCGCGCTCGAGGTGTTCAGTTGGCAATCGGTTGCGGCGCAGACGGTTGCGGTGTACGAGCAGGCGCGGGAACGGGTCGGCGCGTGCTGACCGTGGACTTCGACCGGCTCGGTGTGGGTGCGGGCACGAAGGTGATCGACGTGGGCTGCGGCGCGGGCCGGCACAGCTTCGAGGCGTACCGGCGCGGCGCGGACGTCGTGGCCTTCGACCAGAACGCGACCGACCTCAACGATGTCGACGAGATCCTGACCGCAATGCGGGAACAGGGCGAGGCGCCGCCGACGGCGAAGGCCGAGGCAGTCAAGGGCGACGCGCTCGATCTGCCTTACGCCGACGGCACTTTCGACTGCGTGATCGCCTCGGAGATCCTCGAACACGTGCCCGAGGACGAGTTGGTGATCGCCGAACTGGTCCGGGTGCTCAAGCCGGGCGGAACGCTGGCGATCACGGTGCCCCGGTGGCTCCCGGAGAAGGTCTGCTGGGTGCTCTCCGACGAGTACCACGCCAACGAGGGTGGACATGTGCGCATCTACCATGCCGACCGCTTACGCGACAAGGTGCTCGCCCACGGCCTGCGACTCGAGCACACCCACCACGCGCACGCCCTGCACGCCCCGTACTGGTGGCTGAAATGTGCAGTGGGAACAGAGAAGCCGGACCACCTCGCGGTGAAGGCGTACCACCGCATGCTGGTGTGGGACATGATGAGCCGTCCGTGGCTGACCAGGACGGCCGAGTCACTGCTGAACCCACTGATCGGCAAGAGTGTCGCGTTGTACTTCGACAAACCGGCGGTCGTCGGTGCTGACACCTAAACTCGAGGGCGTCCCGGGCGTCCCGGGTGTCCTGACGCCCGAACAGTGCCGGCAGACCGCGAAGTCGATTGCGGCGACACAGGAATCGTCCGGTGCCCTCCCGTGGTTCGACGGCGGCCACACCGATCCCTGGGACCACGTCGAGAACGCGATGGCGCTGACCGCCGCCGGCCTGCTGGAACCGGCGCGCGCGGCCTTCGAGTGGTCGCGCACGACCCAGCGTCGCGACGGCTCGTGGCCCATCCAGTTGCGCAACGGCGTCATCGAGGATGCCAACAGCGACAGCAACTTCTGCGCCTACATCGCGACAGGCGTGTGGCACCACGTGCTGATCACCGGCGACCGTCGGTTCGCCGAGACGATGTGGCCGGTGGTGGCCAGGGCCATCGACTTCGTCCTCGGCATGCAGCTCGGTGGTGGTGAGATCGCCTGGGCGAGAAGCCCTTCGGCAATCGAGCCCGACGCGCTGCTGACCGGCTGCGCGAGCATCTACCACAGCATCCGGTGCGCGTTGGCACTCGCGGACTACTTCGACGACCCGCAGCCCGAGTGGGAGGTGGCCGTCGGCCGGCTCGGCCATGCGATCGCCCACCATCCCGAGGCGTTCGCGGTGAAGGACCGCTGGTCGATGGAGTGGTACTACCCGGTTCTCGGCGGCGCCGTGCGCGGTGCGGCGGCGACGGCGCGCATCGACGAGCGGTGGCACGACTTCGTGGTGCCCGGCCTCGGGATCCGCTGTGTCGACGACCGGCCGTGGGTGACCGGTGCCGAAACCTGCGAGCTGGTCCTGGCTTTGGACGCGATGGGGGACACCGTGCGCGCTCGGGAACAGTTCGCCGCAATGCACCATTTGCGTGAGGATGACGGTTCGTACTGGACGGGCCTGGTGTTCGCCGACGGCAAGCGCTGGCCCGAGGAACGCACGACGTGGACCGGCGCTGCGATGATCCTCGCCGCCGATGCGCTGTCGGCAACCACGGCGGCCAGCGGGCTTTTCCGCGGCGTCGAACTACCACGCGGCCTCGAAGGCGAATACGACTGCGAGTGCGCGACGAGCGACCGCTGACTACAGCGGCTCGCCAACCACGCCTTGTGTCCGCTCCAGCACCCGCATGGATCCGGTTGCCGAGACTTCGCGAAAGTGGTTGCTGTCCAAGGCCCGACGGTAGACGTGGAACGGCGCCTGCCCGCCTTCCTCGGGATTGGGGAAGACGTCGTGGATGACCAGCGCGCCGCCCACCTGCACCCACTTCGCCCAGCCGTCGAAGTCGCGCTGTGCGGCCTCCTCGGTGTGGCCACCGTCGATGAACAACAGGCGCAACGGAGTTCGCCACCCGCGCGCCACCACCGGTGACCTGCCGACCACCGCGACGACGTGGTCATCCAGGCCGGCCGCGTCGAGCGTGTGCCGCGCCGTCGGCAACGTGTCGAACAGGCCCGTGACCGCGTCCACCATCGACGCGTCGTGGTACTCCCAACCGGGTTGGTGTTCCTCGGAACCGTGGTGGTGGTCGACGGTGTAGATCACGCCGCCGGTCTGCTGCGCGGCCGCGCCGAGTAGCACGGTGGACCTGCCGCAGTAGGTGCCGATCTCGACGCCGACACCGTCGCCGAGATACTTCACGGCCGCGTCGAACAGAGCGCGGCCCTCGTCGGCCGGCATGAAACCGGTCACCTGCTCGGCGAGGGCGAAGAGTTCATCGGTGGTACGCATCGTGGTCAATCTATCCGGCGGCAGCGCGCGGTTTCATTGCTGGTGCCGATTCGTTGTAGTAGCGTCCGGACATGTGTCCGACGCGGCCCTGGAGTCGACCCGGCGCCGTCTGACCGCCAAGCAGGCGGACACCGTGGACCGCCTCGGCCGGGCCGCGGTCGACCTCCTCGGCCGCGAGGGCTTCGCCGGTCTGACCGTGCGCCGGGTGGCCGCCGACGCGGGCGTCGGCGCCGCCACCGCCTACACCTACTTCTCCTCCAAGGAGCACCTCGTCGCGGAGGTGTTCTGGCGACGGCTGTCGATGTCGCCGCCGGCGGCGCACGAGTCGGACGATCCCGCAACCCGCGTCATCGAAGTGCTGCGGCACATCTCGCTGCTGGTCGCCGATGAGCCCGAGTTCGCCGGCGCGGTGACGACCGCGCTGTTGGGCCGCGACCCCGACGTCGAGGTGCTGCGGCTGCGGATCGGCCGCGAGATCCGCGCCCGACTGGCCGCGGCCCTGGGTACCGACGTCGATGCCGACGTCATCGACTCGCTCGAGATGCTGTATTCCGGCGCGCTGGTCCGCGCAGGCATGGGCTACGCGTCGTACACCGAGATCGCGGATCGGCTGGCGAAGTCCGCGCGGTTGATCCTGGGCTGACCGGTCAGCGTGCGCCGAGAATCGCTTCAGACGCGGTGATCGCGGGCTCGATGATCCCCCGCAGATCGCGGCCGTCCTCGACGAACAACGCGGTCAGTTCACGTAACCCACCCAACAGGATCAGCGCCAGCGGGCGCGAGATCGCGGGCAGTCGTGCACGCCGAAAACCGGGGCTGTCGCTGAGATCGACGAGCATGTCGGTCAGGTGCTCCATGGCCAGCCGATGCAGCGGCTGGGCGGCGGTGCCCAGCGCGGGTGCCTCGCGAATCCAGGTCAACGTTATCGCCGGACGTGCCGCGATGTGGTCGACGTAGGCGTTGACCGCCTGCCGGATCTGGTCCTGCCAATCGGCATCCGGCCGGGTCGCCGCCCGGATGCTGGCGATCAGGTCCTCGTTGTTGCGGCGCAGCAGCTCGATCAGACATTCGGCCTTGCTCGGAAACTGCTCGTAGAAGGTCCGCTTGGAGGTGCGGGCGTGCCGCACGATGTCGGCCACCGTGGTGTCGCGGTAGCCGCGCTCGTTGATAGAGGCGGCCAGACCGTCGAGAACTCGATCGCGGAACGGGTCGCCGACGGCGGTAGCGCCGTTGTCGAGCGCTGTCGTCATCTCGCCTCCAGACCCTTGCGACAACTGGTACCAACCGGTACCGTACATCACACAATCGTGGTACATCGTAGTACCGAGATATGGCTGGGAGCGTCATGAACGAAGTCACGGTCATCGAGGGCACAGGAACGCCCACCGAAGCCGAGTCGTCCCGAGCGGTCAAGCTGCCGCCGCAGCCGCCGATTCCCAAGCCCGTTCTGGGCGTCGCCTTCTCGATCTCACGGCGGTGGACCGTGGCCCAGATCGCCCGCCGCTACGGGTCGGTGTTCACGCTGAACCTTCCGGTGTTCGGACGCACGGTCGTCGTCGGTGAACCGCAACTGGCCAAGCAGCTGTTCATGGCCAACACCGACGACGTCGGCAACATCCAGCCGAATCTGTCCCGGGTGCTCGGACCCGGCTCGGTGTTCGCACTCGACGGAGCCGAGCACCGCCGTCGACGCCGGCTGTTGACCCCGCCGTTTCACGGCAAGAGCATCAAAAACTACGAGCGCATCTTCGAAGAGGAGACGCTGCGCGAATCGGCGAACTGGCCAACGGGACAGGCATTCCCGGCCCTCGAGCCGATGATGCGGATCACGCTCAACGCGATTCTGCGCGCCGTGTTCGGCGCCGACGGTGAGCATCTCGACGAATTACGGCGCATCATCCCGCCCTGGGTGACGCTCGGTTCCCGGGTGTCGACGCTGCCGACCCCGTCGCGAACCTACGGCCGGTTCAGCCCGTGGGGCCGGCTGGCCGAATACCGCAGGCAGTACGACGCCGTCATCGACAAGCTGATCGACTGGGTCACCGCCGACCCGAACTTCGAGAGCCGTGACGATGTACTGGCGCTGCTGCTGCGCAGCACGTACGAAGACGGTACCGCTATGTCCCGCAACGATATCGGCGACGAGTTGCTGACCCTGCTTGCTGCCGGGCACGAGACCACTGCGTCCACCCTGGCGTGGGCCTTCGAGCGGATCACCCGGCATCCGGAGGTACTGGCGAAGCTGGTCGACGAAGCGGGCACGGACGACAACGAGTACCGACAGGCCACCATCCTGGAAGTGCAGCGGTCGCGGACGGTCATCGACTTCGCCGGTCGGCACGTCTACTCGCCGACATTCGAACTCGGCGATTGGGTTGTACCGCAGGCGCATTCGATTCTGGCCAGCATCTCGCTGATGCACGACCGTGCCGAGGAGTTCCCGGGGCCCGACAGCTTCGATCCCCAGCGCTTCCTCGGTGATCGGCCCCCGACGTTCGCGTTCATCCCGTTCGGCGGGGGCACCAGGCGGTGCGTAGGTGCGGTGTTCGCCAACGTCGAGATGGATGTGGTGCTACGGACGGTGCTGCGCCACTTCGTGATCGACAGCACGACGGCGCCCGCGGAGAAGGTGCATTCACGCGGTGTGGCCTACACCCCGAAGGAAGGCGGACGCACCGTGGTCCACCGCCGAGAAACGCCGCTCGCTTAGGAGGAACCGATGACGGACGCCGCCGTCACCAAGCAGGACGCCCCGGTCGCACCCGGCCGGACGCCGCCGGCGGTGCCGTTACCCAAACCCGTTCAGCTGGTGCTCATGGCGGGGTTCCGGCGCTGGTATCTGGTCAAGGCCATCAACCGGTACGGGCCGGTGTTCGCGATCAATGTGCCGTTCTTCGGTCGCAGCGTGGTGGTCGCCGATCCCGCGCTGCTGCGGCAGGTGTACCTCGCGAGCACCGACGATCTGATCAACGTGCAACCCAACCTGAGCCGGATCTTCGGTCCCGGTTCGGTTTTCGCGCTTGACGGGGTCGAGCATCGCAAGCGCCGCAAGCTGCTTGCCCCGCCGTTCCACGGTCAGAGCATCAAGAACTACGAGAAGATCATCGAGGAGGAGACGCTCCGCGAGACGGCGACCTGGCCGGAAGGCGTCGAGTTCCCGACACTCGAACCGATGAACCGGATTACGCTGAACGTCATCTTGCGCACGGTGTTCGGCGCCGACGGAGCCGAACTCGACTTCCTGCGAGAGATCATCCCGCCGTGGGCCAAGCTGGGTTCCCGCATGGCGACCCTGCCCGAACCGCCGCTGCGGACCGGACGGTTCAGCCCGTGGGGGCGGTTGGCGGCTTTCCGCCGCCAGTTCGACCGGACGGTGTTCGCACTGATCGACAAGGCCGAAGCCGATCCCGCGCGCGATGAGCGCACCGACATCCTGGCGCTGTTGCTGCGCAGCACCTATGAGGACGGCACGCCGATGTCGCGCCAGGACGTCTCCGACGAACTGCTAACGCTTCTGGGGGCGGGCCATGAGACGACCGCCTCGACGCTCGGCTGGGCCTTCGAGCGGCTGCGCCGTCACCCCGAGGTGCTGGCCGAGTTGGTCAGGGAGAACGACGAGGGCGGCAGCGAATACCGCCAGGCCTTCATCAACGAACTGCAACGCAACCGCACCGTCATCGACTTCTCCGGACGTCACGTCGCCGCACCGCATTTCGACCTCGGCGAGTGGCGGATCCCGCACGGTTACACCGTGATGGTGGCGCTGGCGAACATCCACGCCGATGCGAAAGTCTTCCCCGACCCCGAGCGCTTCGACCCGAACCGCTTCCTGGGTAAGCGACCGCCGACGGCGTGGGTGCCCTTCGGTGGCGGCACGCGCCGGTGCATCGGCGCCGCGTTCGCGAACGTCGAAATGGACGTCGTGCTACGAACAGTGCTGCGGCACTTCGTGATCGAGACCGATAACGCCCCCGACGAGAAGGTGCATTTCCGCGGCATCGCGTTCACGCCGAAGGACGGCGGCCGGGTCGTGGTACGACACCGGAGTTAAGCGCGAGCAGGGGCCTAGACAAGCGCCGAGACTACGGTTTCTGACTGGTTTCGGTCGATTCTCGTCACAAACCGTAGTCTCGCGGCCGACGGATTACTTGTTCGCCGTCGCCCGCCTGGGTAGCTTCCAGCCCGGGCGCGGGTAGTGGCAGGTGTAGCCGGTGGGATACCGCTCCAGGTAGTCCTGGTGCTCTGGCTCGGCCTCCCAGAAGTCGCTCGCCGGTGTCACCTCGGTGACGACCTTGCCGGGCCACAGGCCGGAGGCATCGACGTCGGCGATGGTGTCGAGCGCGATGCGCTTCTGCTCGTCGTCGAGGTAGAAGATCGCCGACCGGTAGCTGGTGCCGACGTCGTTGCCCTGCCGGTTCTTCGTGGTCGGGTCGTGGATCTGGAAGAAGAACTCGAGCAGCGCCCGGTAGTCGGTCTTCGTCGGGTCGTAGACGATCTCGATCGCCTCGGCATGGCCGGGGTGGTTGCGGTAGGTGGCGTTGGCGTTCTCGCCGCCGGTGTAGCCGACGCGCGTCGACACCACACCGGGCTGCTTGCGAATCAGATCCTGCATGCCCCAGAAGCAACCGCCCGCCAGGATGGCCGTCTTGGTGTCACTCATGCTTGTGCCTCCTTCGTGAACAACGACTTGTACTGGCCGCCGCCCTCGGCCTCGAGGTCGTCGAGGTGAATGAACCTCAGCGAAGCCGAGTTGATGCAGCAGCGCAACCCGCGTTCGTCGCGCCGCCCTTCGGTGAACACGTGCCCGAGGTGGCGGCCACCGGCGACAACGCGCTCACCGCGGCCGGGTTCTTGTCGTATTGCCTTGCCATGGTGCCTGTATAACCGGCGGCGTAACGCCGGTGTTCCGAGCGGGGATTACGGTTATGTGATGCGTGCGCTCGCTGCGGTGGCCGGGCTGCTGATGGCCGTTGGCCTCGCTCCCGTCGCGTCGGCGGAGACCGCGGTGCTTGCCGAACGGCCCGGCTACCAGGGTGTCGTGTTCACCGACAACCCGGCGATCGTCGACGCCCATCCCATGCGCGCCGAGTCGTTCAGCCGAGCCGCCGACGACCGCGCGATCGCGGTGCATTTCACCACGGGCACGCCGCAGTGCTACGGCGTGCACGCCACGGTCCAGGAGACTCCCGACGTCGTCACCGTCGCGTTGCGGGGCGGCACGCTCCCGGAAGCCGTCGGCCGCGCGTGCATCATGATCGCGGTGTCGGGGACCCTCGACGTCGCATTGCAGGATCCGCTGGGCACCCGGCAGGTGCTGACCGCGTTCTGAGCCTCGACAAACGCCAGTAGAACGTGTTCTAGTTCTCGTTGTGACGAGCAGCACCTTCAGCCGTGACGAACTCGTCGCGGCGTTCGAGAAGTTCGAGGCGACGGTCGACCGCGCCGCCCAGACCAGGGACTGGGATCCCTGGGTTGAGCAGTACACCCCCGACGTCGTCTACGTCGAGCACGCGGCGGGCACCATGCGCGGCCGGGAGGAGGTTCGCGCCTGGATCTGGAAGACGATGGAGACCTTCCCCGGTAGCTACATGACGTCGTTCCCGGCGCTGTGGGCGGTCTTCGACGAGCCGACCGGCCGCGTCATCTGCGAACTCGACAACCCGATGCGCGACCCCGGCGACGGCACGATCATCAGCGCGACCAACATCTCGATCCTCACCTACGCAGGCGACGGGCTGTGGCGCCGGCAGGAGGACGTCTACAACCCGCTGCGCTTCGTCAAGGCAACGGTCAAATGGTGCAGCAAGGCCGCCGAACTGGGCACGTTGAGCGACGAGGCGGCGAGTTGGATGCGCCAGTACGGAGGCGCCCGGTGAGCAAGCTGGTGATCGGGGCCAACGGTTTCCTCGGCTCGCACGTCGCCCGACTCCTGGTGGCCGACGGGCATGACGTCCGCGCCATGGTCCGCCCGAACGCGAACACGACGGGCATCGACGACCTCGCCGTGGAACGTTTCCACGGCGACATCTGGGACGACGACACTTTGCGTGCGGCCATGACCGGAGTGGACGACGTGTACTACTGCGTCGTCGACACCCGCGGCTGGCTCAAGGACCCCGCCCCGCTGTTTCACACCAACGTCGACGGCACCCGCAACGTGCTCGAGATCGCCAAAGACATGAACCTGCACCGGTTCGTCTACACCAGCAGCTACGTGACGGTCGGACGCCGGCGCGGGCATGTGGCCACCGAGGACGACGCGATCGTCGACGGAGGCGAGATGTCGCCGACCTTTCGGCTCCGGGGGCTGACGCCGTACGTGCGGTCCCGCGTCCAGGCCGAGACGCTGGTGTTGCAGTACGCACGCGAACACGGCCTGCCCGCGGTAGCGATGTGCGTATCGACCACCTACGGCAGCGGTGACTGGGGCCGCACCCCGCACGGCGCGATCATCGCCGGAGCGGCGTTCGGCAAGCTGCCGTTCGTGATGGGCGGTATCGAACTCGAGGCCGTCGGTGTCGACGACGCAGCGCGCGCCATGATCCTGGCCGCCGAACGCGGCCGTGTCGATGAGCGCTACCTGATCTCGGAGAAGATGATCAGCAATGCCGAGGTCGTCCGCATCGCCGCCGAGGCGGCGGGGATGCCGGCGCCGACGAAGTCGATACCGCTCCCGGTCTCGTACGCGATGGCCACCCTGGGCTCCGTGAAGGCGCGACTGACCGGGACCGACGAGAAGTTGTCGCTGGAGTCGTTGCGGCTGATGCGTGCCGAAGCGCCGGTGGACTGCAGCAAGGCCAGACGCGAACTCGGTTGGGCGCCAAGGCCGGTCGAGGAGTCGATCCAGGAGGCGGCACAGTTCTGGGCCGCCTTGCGGGATGCGCGACGCAAGAGCAAGGCCGGCTGAACGGCGCGCCGAAGCGCGTTCAACTGCTGGCGTCGTCGATTCGATCGCGACTAGCGTCGCAGAGATGCCCGACAAACTGCACGTCGATCTGACCGGGGCGCCGCAGACCATGCTGGCGACCTTCTACGCCAAGGCGCTCGATGCCGATCGACCCGTACCCATCCTGGGAGACCGGTTCGCCAAGGACATCGTGGACCGCATCGACTACGACTGGTCCAAGACATCGATCACCGCGGCCAATTCACCGTCGGTGACCACCCGTAGCGCCCACTTCGACACGTGGGCGCGCCAATTCCTGGCCGTGCACCCCGAAGCGGTCGTGCTGCACCTGGGCTGTGGGTTGGACGCGAGGGCGTTCCGGATCGATCCCGGGCCGGGCGTCGACTGGTTCGACATCGACTATCCCGATGTCGTCGATCTGCGCACGCAGCTCTATCCCGAACGCGAGCACTACCGCGTCATCGCCGCATCGGTCACCGATCCGGCGTGGCTGACCGAAATACCCTCCGACCGACCGGCTTTGATGATCGGCGAGGGCCTCACCATGTACCTGACCGAGGCCGACGGGGTTGCGCTGCTGCGGCGCATCGTCGACGGGTTCCCGTCCGGCGAACTGCATTTCGACGCATTCAACCGACTCGGCATCCGGTCCCAGTGGATGAACGCGGTGGTGCGGCGCGCGGGCGCGACGCTGCACTGGGGTATCGACGGTTCCGACGACATCATCGACGCGGTGCCCGGCGTCCGGTTGATGGCCTGGATGTCCGCGTTCGACTCGCCGTCGTTCCGTGGCATCGCGTGGTACTACCGGGCGATGGGCTGGGCGATGTCGCTGCTGCCGTCGTTGCGCTATATGGCGCAGTACCACCGCTACGCGTTCTGAGCGGCTCGCGAGGCTAGCGCGACCCCTCGGCCTTTTCCTTCAACCGCTGCAGCGTCCGGCGGATGTGTTCGGCGTTGGCGGCGTCGCGGTCTTTCACGCCTGTGGCCCATCCGGCCGGGACGCGAAACCAACCGGGCCGCCGGTCCCACGTCCGTTCGGTCACCGTGCATCCGCCGTCGGTCGCGGTGATGTCATAGCGCCAGTGCGCGACCGGAATCACTGCACTGCGCACGTCGAAGGCGAAGGCGCTGCCGGGTTCGGCGTCGGTGACGGTGCAGGTAGTGGTCCAGGTACGTGACCCGTTGCGGTTGTGCCCCCGAAACACCGCGCCCGGTCGTGCCGCATCGCCCTTGCGCCACTCCATCGCATGCGCCTCCTCGGCCAGCGACGCAAGCGTCGGCAGGTCGGTGATCAACCGGTACACCGTGTCGGGATCGGCGTCGATGGTGACTTCTGCCTGTGCGGTGGCCGGACCGGATTCGCTCATGCGCCGATACTAGGGCGGCCGGTAAGAATGTAGTACGACAAAGCAGGAATCCAAGCACCACTTCGCGCGTTGGCCATGACATGAGCGATCGACCCGTACTCGAACCCAGCCCGTCGCACCCGATCACCGTCGAGCCGACGGGAAGACATGTCACGGTGCGGGTGGCCGGCGAGGTCGTCGCCGAAACCGACCACGCGTTGACGCTGCAGGAGTCCACGTATCCGCCGGTGCAGTACGTGCCCCGAAGCGACGTCATCGCCGACCGGCTCCGGCCCAGCGACACCGAAACCTACTGTCCCTTCAAGGGTGAGGCCAGCTACTACGACGTCGTCACCGAAGGCGGCGCCACCGTCGAAGACGCCGTGTGGACCTATGAGAAGCCCTATCCCGCAGTCGGCGGGATAGCCGGACACGTCGCGTTCTATCCGGACAAGGCCGACGTCGTCGTCGCATAGCCTTGGTCGGTGCACACCTCGGCCAGCCTCGTCTTCGACGGACCGGCCAGCCCGGCGTTGACCCTGGCCCCGCTGCGTCGAGGGCGTAAGGATCCCTGCTACTTCGACGCACCCGACGGCGCCATCTGGCGGACCAGCCTGATGCGCAGCGGCCCGGTGACCGCGCGCATCACAAAATCGGCATCCGGCACCGTCGACTGCGAGGCCTGGGGCGCCGGCGCGGCCGAGTTCGTCGAGGCACTGCCGGCTCTACTCGGTGCGTACGATGACCGCGTCGGCTTCCTGCCCGGCGAGCCGACGATCGCCGCGGCGCAGCGCCGGGTGCGCCACCTGCGGCTGGGCCGGACCGACCGGGTACTCGAAGCCCTCATCCCCGCCGTGCTCGAACAGCGTGTCTACGGCAAGGACGCTCGCCGTGCCTGGCGCCTTCTGGTGACGAAGTACGGCGCGCCGGCACCCGGGCCGGCGCCCGCCCACATGCGGGTCCCGCCGCCGGGCGAAATCTGGCGTCGCATCCCGTCGTGGGAGTTCCACCGGGCCAACGTCGACCCGCGCCGCGCCCGCACGGTCGTCGGATGCGCGCAGCGGGCGGACTCGCTGGAACGGCTCAGCGCCCGCTCGCCCGCGCGGGCGCGAGCCGCGATGGCGTCGCTGCCCGGAGTCGGTGAGTGGACCGCCGCGGAGACCGCGCAGCGCGCCTTCGGCGACGCCGATGCGCTGTCGGTCGGGGATTACCACCTGGCGAAGATGGTCGGCTGGAGCCTGCTGGGCCACCCCATCGACGACGCCGCGATGGTCGAGTTGCTCGAGCCGCTCCGACCGCACCGCCACCGCGCGGTGCGGCTGTTGGAAGTCAGCGGGTTGGCGGTGTTGCCGCGGTTCGGACCTCGCATGGCGATCCCGAATCTCATCGATTTGTGACGTACGCAGCGGCGTGATTACCGACCAGCGACAGCGGGTAGTCCGACGGTCGACACCGTATGCGTGCGAAGGAGCTTTGATGTCTGAGTACACCGTCCCCGGCATGACCGACAAGCAGGCCACCCAGGTCGCCGAACTCCTGCAGAAGCAGTTGAGCCGATACAACGACCTGCACCTGACGCTCAAGCACATTCACTGGAATGTGGTGGGGCCGAACTTCATCGGTGTGCACGAGATGATCGACCCGCAGGTCGAGTTGGTGCGCGGCTACGCCGACGAGGTCGCCGAGCGCATCGCCACCCTCGGCTTCGCGCCGAAGGGCACGCCGGGGGCCATCATCGAGGACCGGTCCTGGGACGACTACTCCATCGAGCGCGACACCGTGCAGGCGCACCTCGCAGCCCTCGACCTCGTCTACGACGGCGTCATCGAGGACACCCGCAGAAACATCGAGGAGACCGACGAGCCGGATCCGGTCACCCAGGACATGCTGATCGGCCACGCCGCCGAGCTGGAGAAATTCCAGTGGTTCGTGCGAGCGCACCTGGAGAACTCGGGCGGTCAGCTGGCCAACAAGGGCGCCTCGACGGAGAAGGGCGCCGCCAGCCAGGCCAAGAAGAAGTCCCCGGTCAAGTAGCCGGCGAGTCGCCGCGGGCATCCCCGAGAGCGTCGTCTCGCACCGGCCGGTCGGCCAGTTCCTCCCGACGGCCGAACAGGTACGGGTAGGCGACGCCCGCGAGGGCCGCACCGACCAACGGCGCCAGCCAGAACGCCCACAACTGGGCGGGTGCACCGTCGCCGTTGAAGAACGCGACCCCGGTCGAGCGCGCCGGGTTGACCGACGTGTTGGAGATCGGGATCGAGATAAGGTGGATCAGCGTCAGCGTCAAGCCGATTGACAAGCCCGCGAAGCCCTTCGGTGCACGGTCATCGGTCGAGCCGAGGATCACCAGCATGAAAATACCGGTCAGCACCACCTCGGCGATCAGCACCGCCCACAGCGAATAACCGCCGGGCGAGTGGGCGCCGTAGCCGTTGGCCGCCATGTTGCCCGTTGCGGTCCAGCCCTCCTGGCCCTTGGCGATCACATAGATGATCAAGCCCGCAGCGACACCGCCGATCACCTGGGTGATCCAGTAGGGCGGCAACGCCTTCCACTCGACCCGCCGGGCCAGCGCCGCGCCGAGGGTGACGGCGGGATTGAAATGCCCGCCGGAGATGGTGCCGAACGCATACACACCGGTGAGCACCGTGAGGCCGAACGCGAATGCGACACCGAGGAATCCGATGCCCAGCGATGCCCCGTCAGCGTTGACGAACTTCGCGGCGAACACCGCGCTGCCACAACCGCCGAGGACCAACCATAACGTTCCGATGAACTCCGCTGCCAACCGGTGCAGCATGGTGGGTGCGTCCATTCAGTGAGGGTCACATGCGCGGCACCGGTTGCGAACGGTCGTGGCCGAATCGTGCCGTGACAGAGACCGTCACCACCCGATCGCGACCCCGCCGTGACCGGCGTCAGTCGGCGCCACGCGCAGCGTGCTCGGACTCGCGGTCGAGGCGCTGCGCCTGATAGATCGACACGTCGGTGCGCGATATCAGCAGATAGGCGATACCGACCGCCACCATCGCGCACGGGATCACCGAGAAGGATCCGGTCATCTCCGCCACCATGATCATCACCGCCAGTGGCGCGTGGGCGACGCTGCCGAAGCAGGCCATCATGCCGACGACGACGAAGACGGCTGGAGAGTCGGGAATGCCTGGTGCGTGCACGAGATCGCCGAGTCGCCACACCGCGGCACCGACGAACGCGCCGATCACGACGCCCGGTCCGAAGATGCCGCCGGATCCGCCGGTGCCTATCGACAGCGATGTCGCGACGATCTTGGCCAGCGGCAGAACCAAAACGATCCACAGCGGGATGGCCATCAAAGTGTCGGTGGCGGTGGCTTTTTGCGCCCAGCCGTAGCCGCTGGCCAGGATCTGCGGGATGACGAGCGCCAGCAGCCCGACGGCCAGCCCGCCCAGCGCGGGCTTGAGCACCGTGTTGCCGGGCAGTCGCTTGGTCAGCGCGACCGTGCCGTAGAAGATGCGGGCGTAGGAGTATCCGACACCGGCGGCGACGATGCCGAGCACGACGAACCAGCTCAGGTCCAGCGGGTGGTCGAACCGGTAATCGGCGGCGACGAACCCGAACAGCGGGTCGAACCCCAGGATCGAACCGAGCACGGCGTAGGCGGTGGCCGAAGTGATGAAGCCGGGGATGAGCGCCTTGTAGTCGAAGTCCCGCCGGTACACGATCGACGCGGCCAGGACTGCCCCGCCCAGTGGCGCCCCGAAGATTGCCCCGATACCCGAGCCGATGCCAAGCGATACCGCGGTGCGCCCGTCTTCGTCGGGGAGGTCGAGCCACCGCGTGAGCATGGACCCGAAGCCAGCCGAGATCTGTGCCGCCGGGCCTTCGCGACCGCCCGAGCCGCCCGAACCGATGGTCAAGGCGCTGGCGATCGTCTTGACCACGATGGCCTGACCGCGGATGGCGCGGGGATCGGTGTGCACGGCCTCGATCGCGCTGTCGGTGCCGTGCCCCTCGGCCTCCGGGGCGAACTTCGCGACCAGCCATGCCGATACAAGCGCGCCGCCGCACGCCACCAGCGGAATCGCCCACGGTCGATCGAAGCCCGCCGAGCCGGGATCGCCGCCGTCCCCGACGGGTTCGGGAATGCGGTAACCGGCGAGCTCCCCGAGCAGGAAGCGGCTCGCGTAGTCGAGCGCCAGGTAGAACACCACCGCGCCGAGCCCGGCGATGACGCCGATCGCGATGCCGAGTATCAGCCACTTCCGGATGTATCCGGAGCGACGGATGAATCCGCCCAGACCGCCGCCGGTTTCGCGGGTCTCGGGCATGGTCTCCAGATGCTAGCGCGGTCCTGCGCGGTACGCGGTCAGTCTCGCGATGATCGCCGCTTCGCCACCCGGGCCGATGGCCTTCGCCTCGCCCACGCCCGTACTACGTCCGACACGCAAAACGGTTCCAGCATAACGGGATTCGGCACCGCTGTGGAATGGCCGCAAGAAATTGACATGCAGGGACGACGTCCGCAGCGGCCGGTCGAGGCGGTCGGTGTTGAGCGCCGCCGACGCCACCAGTTCCAGCGCCATGGCCGATACGCCGCCGTGCACGATGCCGAGTGAGTTGTTGAGCACGGGGTCTTCGTCCTGCAGCAGAACCGGCCCCGCGCCGCCGCTCTCGGCGATCCGCACCGCCATCCGG
The DNA here is from genome assembly GCF_010731795.1 of Mycolicibacterium celeriflavum. Lineage (NCBI taxonomy): Bacteria > Bacillati > Actinomycetota > Actinomycetes > Mycobacteriales > Mycobacteriaceae > Mycobacterium > Mycolicibacterium celeriflavum. Next base: position 3,452,833 of record NZ_AP022591.1, read on the forward strand.
TGAGCGAGCGTGCCCGGTGGTAGGGGCCCGGTCGGGCCGTCGGGAAACGGCGCGAGATCGCCGGGCGAGCGGATGTAGAACGAACGAACGGTGGCGGTGGCCAACGGAATGCCTCGGTGGGCGAGTTCACATGTCGCCAACACCACGTCGCTCTTCCTGCCGAACGGCTGGGCCGTCGCCACCACCGGCACATCCGGCGCGCCGGCGATGATGTCAGCGGCGTCGGGGACGGCTTCCAGCGACAGCTCGCTGGATACCGTCCACTCCTCGGCGGCGCGTCGCCGGTGGTTGACGAGGCCGCAGGCGTGATCGACCAGCATCGCCAGCGGTGCGATGGTCGGGGCGCCGTTCAGCGGGTTGACCATCCCGCCGACCGGAATCGAGGCCACACACTCGTCAGGCGCGTCCTTCGACGTCACGATGCCGAACCGGCCCAGGGGAGTGTTCAGAGGGTGTGACATCGGGATCCAGCGTCGCCGATCGACGGTAGCGATATACCCCCAGGGGGTATAGCATGGCTCGCATGACGCACGTGGAGCACGCCCAACACCATCCAGATTCTGCGACGGCCGGGCATTCCGAACACGGCCATGCCGGGCACGCCGACCACGTAGCCCAGTTCCGGCGACTGTTCTGGACCATGCTCGTGCTCGCGATCCCGACCGTCGCGCTGTCGGGCATGTTCGCGATGATCATCGGCTACTCCATCCCCGACATTCCCGGTATCAATTGGGTGTCGCCCGTGCTGGGCACCGTGATGTACGTCTGGGGAGGACGCCCCTTCCTGTCCGGTGCGATCAGTGAGATCCGTTCCCGCGCACCGGGAATGATGCTGCTGATCGGTCTGGCGATCACCGTGGCGTTCCTGTCGTCGTGGGGCGCCAGCCTCGGCGTGCTGCACCATCAGCTGGATTTCTGGTGGGAGTTGGCGCTGCTCATCGTGATCATGCTGCTCGGTCACTGGATCGAGATGCGCTCGCTCGCGCAGACCACGTCGGCGCTCGACTCCCTGGCCGCGCTGCTGCCCGACGAAGCCGAACGGATCGTCGACGGCGGCACGGAAACGGTGGCGCCGGCTGAGCTGGAACTCGGTGACGTCGTGCTGATCCGGCCCGGAGGCAATGTGCCGGCCGACGGCGACATCGTCGACGGCGCCGCGGACGTCGACGAGTCGATGGTCACGGGTGAGTCGCGCCCGGTCCGCCGGTCCGTGGGCGACCACGTCGTCGCCGGTACCGTCGCGACCGATTCGGCGCTGCGGGTGAAGGTCACCGCGGTCGGCGACGACACCACGCTCGCCGGTATCCAGCGGATGGTGACCGAGGCGCAGAACTCGTCGTCGCGGGCGCAGCGGCTGGCGGACAAGGCGGCCGGTTGGCTGTTCTGGTTCGCGCTGTCCGCGGCGGTCGTCACCGCGGTGGTGTGGTCGTTCGCCGGGATGCCCGCCGAGGCGGTCGTGCGGACCATCACCGTGCTCGTGATCGCCTGTCCGCACGCCCTGGGCCTGGCCATTCCGTTGGTGGTGTCCATCGCCACCGAACGGGCCGCGCGCGGGGGCGTGCTCGTCAAGGACCGGCTGGCGCTGGAGAGCATGCGGACCGTCGGCACCGTGCTCTTCGACAAGACCGGCACGCTGACCAGGGGAGAACCGACGGTCACCGCGGTCGCCACGGCGCAGTCCGATGCCGGCGACGATGTGCTGGCGCTGGCCGCGGCGGCCGAAGCGGACTCCGAACATCCGCTGGCGCGCGCGATCGTCGCTGCCGCGCGGCACCGCGACCTGACGTTGCCACCGTCGACGGAGTTCAGCTCCTCACCCGCAGTCGGCGTCACGGCCACGATCGACGGCCGAACCGTGCAGGTCGGTGGCCCACGGATGCTGGCGGAGGCGGGTCTGGCCGAACTGCCCGATACCGCGCAGTGGCGCGACGAGGGCGCGATCGTGCTGCACGTCGTCGTCGACGGCGAGGTCGTCGGCGCGGTGAAGCTCGCCGACGAGGTGCGGACCGAGTCTCGGCAGGCAGTCGCGGCGCTGCGCAAACTGGGTGTCGAAGTGGTGATGATCACCGGCGACGCGGAGGCGGTCGCCCGGGCGGTGGCCGCCGAGCTGGGCATCGAGCGGGTGTTCGCCGGCGTCCGCCCGGAGGACAAGGCGGCGAAGGTCGCCGAGCTGCAGCACGAGGGCCGGAAAGTGGCGATGGTCGGGGACGGCGTCAACGACGCCCCCGCCCTCGCGCAGGCCGACGTCGGCATCGCGATCGGTGCGGGTACCGACGTGGCGATCGCCTCGGCAGGCGTGATCCTGGCCGGCTCGGACCCCCGCTCGGTGTTGTCGGTCATCCTCTTGTCGCGGGCTTCGTATCGAAAGATGAAGCAAAACCTTTGGTGGGCAGCGGCTTACAACATCGTGTCGGTCCCGCTTGCCGCGGGCGTGCTGGCGCCGGTCGGCTTCGTGCTGCCGATGTCGGTGGGCGCGATCCTGATGTCGGCGTCGACGGTGGTGGTGGCGCTGAACGCGCAACTGCTACGTCGGCTCGACCTCGACCCCGAAGCCAGCCTGAACGCCGTTTCTTAAGAATCTGACTAGGCTTTCAGCAAATACTAACTGAGCCACTTCCACGAGTACACTGAGGCATTAATGTCGACAACAGCAAACTTCATCGCCCACTTGAGGCCAGGTGTGACGTATGCCGCACCCAGCCGGCGTCAGACCGTATCCGATGAAAACACCTTCAGCACAACGGATTTCGTTACTCAGCACGGTGGTGGCCGATCGCAGGCTGCACCGTCGGCCAGACGTAGTTAGGTGCCGCTAAGTTGGCATGTCACCCGGTGTTTGTCATATCGTTTTCTTCACTTGAGGCAAGTGGGAAAAGGCCGGCGTTCGATGCTGCACGAAGGCACTCCATAGCCGGGGCCGGCGAAATGCCATGGTCTACGGCTGCCAGGCAGAAGCTTCGTGAGACGTGCGGAAAAAGGGTAGGTGGGAATGGCGCCCAACAGCCAGGGGCTCAATTGCTCCTCGCGTGCGCAGGGGCTGTACGACCCCGCGTTCGAGCATGACGCATGCGGCGTGGCCATGGTCGCCGACATGCACGGGCGCCGCAGCCGCGACATCGTCGACAAGGCCATCACCGCCCTGGTGAACCTGGAGCACCGCGGTGCCCAGGGTGCCGAGCCGAACACCGGCGACGGCGCGGGCATCATGCTGCAGGTCCCCGACGAGTTCCTGCGCGAGGTGGTCGACTTCGACCTGCCCGCACCGGGCAGTTACGCCACCGGTATCGCGTTCCTGCCGCAGTCGTCGAAGGATGCGTCGACCGCTTGCGAGGCCGTCGAGAAGATCGCCGAGGCCGAGGGACTCGAGGTGCTGGGCTGGCGCGAGGTACCCATCGACGATTCGCCGCTGGGCGCGTTGGCCCGCGACGCGATGCCGACGTTCCGGCAGCTGTTCCTGGCGGGCGCCTCGGGCATGGAACTGGAACGCCGCGCCTACGTGGTGCGCAAGCGGGCCGAACACGAGCTCGGCACCAAGGGCCCCGGCCAGGACGGTCCGGGACGCGAAACCGTCTACTTCCCAAGCCTTTCCGGCCAGACCTTCGTCTACAAGGGCATGCTGACCACCCCGCAGCTCAAGGCGTTCTACCTCGACCTGCAGGACGACCGGCTCACCAGTGCGCTGGGCATCGTGCACTCGCGCTTCTCGACCAACACGTTCCCGTCGTGGCCGCTGGCCCACCCGTTCCGGCGCATCGCCCACAACGGCGAGATCAACACCGTCACCGGCAACGAGAACTGGATGCGCGCACGCGAGGCGCTGATCAAAACCGACGTGTTCGGCCCGAATCAGGACCTCGACAAGATCACCCCGGTCTGTACCCCGGGAGCGTCGGACACCGCGCGGTTCGACGAGGTGCTGGAGTTGCTGCATCTGGGTGGCCGCAGCCTGCCGCACGCCGTGCTGATGATGATCCCGGAGGCCTGGGAGCGCCACGACACGATGGACCCCGCCCGGCGCGCCTTCTACCGGTACCACGCATCGTTGATGGAGCCGTGGGACGGCCCGGCGTCGATGACGTTCACCGACGGCACGGTGATCGGCGCCGTCCTGGACCGTAACGGCCTTCGGCCGTCGCGCATCTGGGTCACCAGGGACGGTCTGGTCGTGATGGCGTCCGAGGCCGGCGTGCTCGATCTCGACCCGTCGACCGTCGTGAAGAAGATGCGCCTGCAGCCCGGCCGCATGTTCCTGGTCGACACCTCCAAAGGCCGCATCGTCGACGACGAGGAGATCAAGGCCGAACTGGCCGCCGAGCAGCCCTACCGCGAGTGGCTCGACGCGGGCCTGTTCCACCTCGACGAGCTGCCGCCGGGCGACTACGTGCGCATGCCGCATCACCGGGTGGTGTTGCGTCAACAGGTCTTCGGCTTCACGTACGAGGAGCTCAACCTGCTCGTGGCGCCGATGGCACGCGCCGGCGCCGAGCCGCTGGGCTCGATGGGCACCGATACCCCGGTCGCGGTGCTGTCGCAACGCCCGCGGATGCTCTACGACTACTTCCAGCAACTGTTCGCCCAGGTGACCAACCCGCCGCTGGACGCCATCCGCGAAGAGGTGGTGACCAGCCTGCAGGGCACGCTCGGCCCAGAGGGTGATCTGCTCAACCCGAACGCCGAGTCGTGCCGCCAGATCGTGCTGCCGCAGCCGATCCTGCGCAACGCCGAACTGTCGAAGCTGATCTGCGTCGACCCCGACCACGAGATCCGCGGCCACAAGCACGGTATGCGCGCGGCGGTGATCCGATGTCTGTATCCGGTCAACCGCGGCGGGCAGGGCCTCAAGGAGGCGTTGGACAACGTGCGGGCCAAGGTGTCGACCGCGATCCGCGAGGGTGCGCGCATCATCGTGCTCTCCGACCGCGAGTCCAACGAGCAGATGGCGCCGATCCCGTCGCTGCTGTCCGTCTCCGCCGTCCACCACCACCTGGTCCGGGAACGCACCCGCACCAAGGTGGGCCTGGTCGTCGAGGCCGGCGATGCCCGCGAGGTGCACCACATGGCGTGCCTGGTCGGTTTCGGTGCCGCGGCGATCAACCCCTACATGGCTTTCGAGTCGATCGAGGACATGGTCGACCGCGGCGTCATCACCGGCATCAGCAGCGATGAGGCCAAGGCCAACTACGTCAAGGCCGCAGGCAAGGGCGTGTTGAAGGTGATGTCGAAGATGGGCATCTCGACGCTGGCCTCCTACACCGGCGCGCAGCTGTTCCAGGCCATCGGCATCAGCCAGCAGGTGCTCGGCGAGTACTTCACGGGGCTGACGTGCCCGGTCGGCGGCATCGAACTCGACGACATCGCCGACGATGTCGCGGCCCGGCACTCGCTGGCATATCTCGACCGCCCCGACGAGTGGGCGCACCGCGAACTCGAGGTGGGCGGCGAGTACCAGTGGCGCCGCGAAGGCGAGTACCACCTGTTCAACCCGGACACGGTCTTCAAGCTGCAGCACTCAACTCGTACCGGGCAGTACTCGATCTTCAAGGAGTACACCAAGCTCGTCGACGACCAGAGCGAGCGGATGGCCTCGCTGCGCGGTCTACTGAAGTTCAAGGAGGGCGAACGCTCGCCCGTGCCCCTCGACGAGGTCGAACCGGCGAGCGAGATCGTGAAGCGGTTCTCCACCGGCGCGATGAGCTACGGCTCAATCTCCGCCGAGGCGCACGAGACACTGGCGATTGCCATGAACCGCCTTGGCGGACGGTCGAATTCGGGTGAGGGCGGTGAACACGTCAAGCGCTTCGACCGCGACGAGAACGGCGACTGGCGCCGCAGCGCCATCAAGCAGGTGGCGTCCGGCCGATTCGGCGTGACGAGCCACTATCTGAGCAACTGCACCGACATCCAGATCAAGATGGCCCAGGGTGCGAAACCCGGTGAGGGCGGTCAGCTTCCGGGTAACAAGGTCTACCCGTGGGTGGCCGAGGTGCGGCACTCGACGCCCGGCGTCGGGCTGATCTCGCCGCCGCCGCACCACGACATCTACTCGATCGAGGATCTGGCGCAGCTGATCCACGACCTCAAGAACGCGAATCCACAGGCGCGGGTGCACGTCAAGCTGGTGAGTGAGAACGGCGTGGGCACCGTGGCGGCGGGCGTGTCGAAGGCACACGCCGATGTGGTGCTGATCTCCGGTCACGACGGCGGCACCGGCGCGACGCCGCTGACATCGATGAAGCACGCCGGCGCGCCGTGGGAGCTCGGTTTGGCCGAGACCCAGCAGACGTTGCTGCTCAACGGTCTTCGTGACCGCATCGTCGTGCAGGTCGACGGCCAGCTCAAGACCGGACGCGACGTCGTGGTCGCCGCGCTGCTGGGCGCCGAGGAGTTCGGCTTCGCGACCGCACCGCTGGTGGTGTCGGGATGCATCATGATGCGCGTCTGCCACCTCGATACCTGCCCCGTCGGCGTGGCGACCCAGAACCCGGTGCTGCGCGAGCGGTTCACCGGCAAGCCGGAGTTCGTCGAGAACTTCTTCATGTTCATCGCCGAAGAAGTGCGTGAAATGATGGCGCAGTTGGGCTTCCGCACGGTCAACGAGATGGTCGGCCAGGTCGGTGTGCTGGACACCACGAAGGCCGCCGAGCATTGGAAGGCCTACAAGCTCGACCTTGCGCCGGTGTTGCACGAACCCGAGTCGGCGTTCATGAACCAGGACTTGTACTGCAGTTCGCGCCAGGACCACGGCCTGGACAAGGCGCTCGACCAGCAACTGATCGTGATGTGCCGTGAAGCCTTGGATGCCGCTTCACCCGTCCGTTTTTCTACCACCATCGCCAACGTCAACCGCACGGTCGGCACCATGCTCGGCCATGAAGTGACGAAAGCTTATGGCGGGCAGGGTCTCCCGGACGGCACCATCGACATCACGTTCGACGGCTCGGCGGGTAACAGCTTCGGCGCCTTCGTGCCGAAGGGCATCACCCTGCGGGTGTACGGCGACGCCAACGACTACGTCGGCAAGGGCCTATCGGGCGGGCGGATCGTCGTGCGCCCGTCGGACAATGCGCCACAGGACTACGTCGCCGAGGACAACATCATCGCCGGCAACGTGATTCTGTTCGGCGCCACCAGCGGACAGGCGTTCATCCGCGGCCAGGTCGGTGAGCGGTTCGCGGTGCGCAACTCCGGCGCGCACGCCGTCGTCGAAGGCGTGGGCGACCACGGTTGCGAGTACATGACCGGCGGCAAGATCGCGATCCTCGGACCGACGGGTCGCAACTTCGCCGCGGGCATGTCGGGTGGTGTGGCCTACGTCTACGATCCGGAGGACACCCTGCCGGGCAATCTGAACGCCGAGATGGTGGAACTCGAAAGCCTCGACGAGGAGGATAGTGAAGATGTGGTGTGGCTGCACGACATCATTCGCGCCCACGTGGACGCCACCGATTCCGCTGTCGGAGCACGCATTCTGTACGACTGGAACAACAACGTGAAGCACTTCACCAAGGTGATGCCCCGCGACTTCAAGCGGGTGCTCGAGGCGATCGCCGAGGCTGAACAGCGCGGCGCCAACGTCGATGAAGCGATCATGGCGGCCGCCAGTGGCTGACCCGCGCGGCTTCCTCAAGTACACCCAGCGCGAGACCCCGCAGCGGCGGCCCGTGCCGATTCGCCTGCGCGACTGGAAAGAGGTCTACGAGGACTTCTCCCACGACACGCTGCGCGAACAGGCGACCCGCTGCATGGACTGCGGTATCCCGTTCTGTCACAACGGCTGTCCCCTCGGAAACCTGATCCCCGAGTGGAACGACCTGGTCCGCAACGACCGCTGGCACGACGCGATCGAGCGGCTGCACGCGACGAACAACTTCCCCGAGTTCACCGGCCGGCTCTGCCCAGCCCCCTGCGAGGGCTCCTGCGTGCTCGGCATCAACCAGGATCCGGTCACGATCAAGCAGATCGAGGTCGAGATCATCGACAAGGCGTTCGACGAGGGCTGGGTGACACCCCTGCCGCCGGAGGTCAAGACGGGCAAGAAGGTCGCCGTCGTCGGCTCCGGCCCTGCGGGATTGGCTGCCGCACAGCAGCTCACCCGCGCCGGGCACAGCGTCACGCTGTTCGAGCGCGACGACCGGATCGGCGGCCTGCTGCGGTACGGCATCCCCGAGTTCAAAATGGAGAAGCGCCACATCGACCGTCGTCTGGAGCAGATGGCGGCCGAGGGCACCGAGTTCCGCACCAGTGTCAACGTCGGTGTGGACATCACCGCCCAGCAGCTGCGCAAGGACTTCGACGCGGTGGTGCTCGCCGGTGGCGCGACCGCTCGCCGCGACCTGCCGATCCCCGGGCGTGAACTCGACGGCATCCACCAGGCGATGGAGTACCTGCCGTGGGCCAACCGCGTGCAATTCGGCGACCCGGTGACCGATGAGAACGGCCTGCCGCCCATCCACGCCAAGGGCAAGAAGGTCATCATCATCGGCGGCGGCGACACCGGTGCGGACTGCCTCGGCACGGCGCACCGACAGGGCGCGGCCAGCGTGCATCAGTTCGAGATCATGCCGCGCCCGCCCGAGACGCGCGCCGACTCGACGCCGTGGCCCGTCTACCCGCTGATGTTCCGGGTGTCCTCCGCTCACGAGGAAGGTGGCGAGCGGGTCTACTCGGTCAACACCGAGGAGTTCGTGGGCAAGGACGGCCGGGTGACCGGCCTGCGCGGCCACGAGGTCAAGATGAACGCCGGCAAGTTCGAGAAGGTCGAGGGCACCGAGTTCGAGATGGAAGCCGATCTGGTGCTGCTCGCGATGGGATTCACCGGACCCGAACGAGAAGGCCTGCTCACCGACCTGAACGTGGAGATCAACGAGCGGGGCAACGTCACGCGCGACGCCGACTTCTGCTCGTCGGTGCCGGGTGTGTTCGTGGCCGGCGACATGGGCCGCGGTCAGTCGCTGATCGTGTGGGCGATCGCCGAGGGCCGCGCCGCCGCCGCCGGTGCCGACCGCTACCTGATGGGCCACTCCGCGCTCCCAGCGCCGATCAAGCCGACCGCCGTCCCGCAGCGTTAGCTCCCCGCCCGCGACACGCGGGGCAATGACCGGCTTTTCTGTGCGCTCGCGGGACAGTAGGGGCGGTGATCGGCCGTTACGGAACTGCCCGCGCCGGGTTGGAGCTCAACCGGCGCAACTTCATCGTGGCGCTGTCCGTCGCGACGTTCGGCGCCATCGGGCTGAGCCGCTGCGCCACCGGCGAGCAACCGCGCGTGGCGGATGCGGCCGCGTCACAACCGCCGGACGCGGCATCGGCCCGCCTGTTGCCACCGCCACCGAAATCCGCGCGGGTCGCCCTGCCGGGCGGCGGGGTGCTGAGTAGCCTGCCGGGAGACGGGGACCTGTTGGCGCTGACCGTCGATGACGGTGTCGACAGCGACGTCGTCCGCGCCTACACCCAGTTCGCCAAGGACACCGGGGTCCGGCTGACCTACTTCGTCAACGGCGTCTATCGGTCCTGGACCGATCACGTCGACCTGCTGCGGCCCATGGTCGACGCCGGCCGCATCCAGTTGGCCAACCACACCTGGTCACACCCGGACCTCACCAAGCTCCCTCTGGTCGACGTGGTGGAGCAGTTCCGGCGCAACCATGAGTTCCTCTGGAAGACATACGGAGTCGACGCCCGCCCCTACTTCCGTCCGCCCTATGGCGCACACAACCCGCACGTCGACAAGGTGTCGGCCGAACTCGGCTACACCGTCGACACGTTGTGGTCGGGCTCCTTGGAGGACCACGTGTGGATCCCCGCCGACGAAGTCGTCAGGATGGCTGACAGGCATTTCACCGCGCAGGCGATCGTGATCGGCCACCTCAACCACGCGCCCGTCACCGAGGTGTACGGGCGCCTGGTCGAGATCATCCGCGCACGACGGTTGCGCACCGTGACGCTGGATGACGTGTTCCTCAAGCCGTAACTGGTCGATCGGCGACGACTTCAGCAGCCCGATTGTGAAGCTAGTGACGCTCTGCCGGCGAGTCGCGTCGGAAACCGCACAAACGGGCCCGAGGGACCGGAAGGCCCGACCGCACGATTCACTTCTGTCACTCTAAAAACATCCGATTAATTATCGGCGCGCCTCGCATAGTTTGCCGGTACACGGAGGTCTAATGACTTCATGAGGGCTCTGCGGTAATGTGAGCCCCCGGTCAGCTATCGGTTTCGACGCAGGAGACAGTTCCGTGTATGTCAACCCGCTATCCCGGTCACGAATGAGCCGAATCGCCTGGTCACTGCTACGTCATCCCCTGAAGAGCCGCGAATTTCCCGCAAAGGCAGAACGCCTGATAACCGCTGACGAGCTTCGTCTCTACGGCGTCTAGCGAACGCATCAACTCGACTTCCCCGCGCCGGGTACGACCCGTACTCCGCGTTTGCCAAATCGTTATATTTTCGTGACCGTCAGGAAAATCTGCTATCCGCGTAGCCCCGACGCGGTGATCGCGTCGGCCAGCGGTTGCAGCACGGCGGGATCATACGGCGGCGGCAGGTAGATGATCGCCAGGTCCAGTCCTTCCTGTCCCAGCGCCGCGGCTTCCTCGAGAACCTTGCCGTAGTTGCGGTCGCCGTCCAGCCGAACATGTGCCGACAGCGTGATCTCGTCGGGGTTCCGGCCGATGTCGGCGCAGTGCGAGGCCAGTACATCGCGTTTGCGGGCGAACTCCTCAGGCGGTCCGCCGACGAAGTTCCAATGCTGGGCGTACTTGGCGGTGATCCGCAACGTGCGCTTCTCGCCGCTGCCGCCGATGCAGATCGGCGGATGCGGTCGCTGTGGGCCCTTCGGCTCGTTGCGCGCCTCCTTGAGCTGATAGAACCTGCCGTCGAACGACGTCGTCTCCTGGCTGAGAAGGCTCGTGAGAATCTCGCAGGCCTCCTCGAAGCGGTCGAACCGTTCCTTGATCGATCCCAGCTCGATGCCGTAGGCGCCCGACTCCTCCTCGTTCCAACCCGCGCCGATGCCGAGCTCGAGGCGGCCGCCGGACACGATGTCCAACGCCGAGGCCATGTTCGCCAGCACGGCCGGATGGCGGTAGTGAATGCCGGTGACCAGCACGCCCACCCGTAGCCGCTCGGTCGCCTGCGCCAGCGCGGTCAGCGTGATCCAACCCTCCAGGCACGGTCCGGTGGAGTCGGAGAAGATCGGATAGAAGTGGTCGAACGTCCAACCGGACTCGAAGACCTCGATATCGTCAGCGGCCCGCCAGACGGCCAGCATGTCGGTCCAGGTGGTGTTCTGCGGGGACGTCTTGAAAGCGAATCTCACCGAGCCGAGCCTAGCGGGGCGACGATCAAGCGGCGAGGAACGAGCCGCTCACTCCATTTCGCCGTACTCGTCGAACCAGAACGCGAGCTTGCCTTTCCGACTCACCGCGCGCAGCCGGCGTTCGGCGACGGCGCGGGTCGCGGTGGTGGTGACGATGAGTAGTTCGTCGCCGATCGCGATGCGGGTGTCGGGTTGCGGAACGAAGGTGCGCCCGTTGCGGATGATCAAGGTGATGACGCTCGGGTCGGGCAGTCGCAGTTCCATCACGGTGACGTTGTGCAGCCGCGACGGCGCCTGCACCGTCATCGTCAGTAGTTCGGCGTCCAGAACGTCGAGGGGAGCCGACTCCACCTGAATCTCGCGGGTCGCCTCCTTGGGGATCAGACCCAACCTGCTCGCCAGCGGGCGCAGGCTCGGCCCCTGCAACAGGGTGAACACCACCACGAGAATGAACACGATGTTGAGCACGCGCACACTGTTTGGCACGCCGCCCACGATCGGGAAGGTCGCCAGCACGATCGGGACCGCGCCGCGCAATCCGGCCCAGGATACGAAAATCTGTTCACGCCAAGGGATCCGAAACCAGACCAGCGACACGAAGACGGACAGCGGCCTGGCGACGAGCAGCAACACCAAGCCGGTCACGATGCCGGGGACCACCTCCGCGGTCAGGTCGCTGGGGTCGACGAGCAGACCGAGCAGCACGAACAAGCCGATCTGCGCGAGCCAGCCGAGACCCTCGGCGAACGACCGGGTCGCCGAGCGGTGCGGAAGGCCGGAATTGGCCAGCACAACCGCGGAAAGGTAAGCGGCGAGGAATCCGCTGGCATGCGCCGAGCCTCCGGCAGCGAACGCGACCATCCCCAAACCGAACGTGGCGAGCGGATACAAGCCGGACGCCGGAAGAGCGATGCGGCGCAGCGCGATCGACCCCAGATATCCGACGCCCAACCCGATCGCCGCGCCGGCGGCCAACTCGTAGACCAGTTCGCCGAGCGCGTGCACGGGAGACAACTCGAGCGGCGCCACGCTGAACATCAGCACGAGGATCACGGCCGGGGCGTCGTTGAAGCCCGACTCGGCTTCGAGCAGACCCGCGACCCGGCGCGGTAGGGGCACCACGCGCAGCACCGAGAACACCGCAGCCGCATCGGTGACGGAGACGACGGCGCCGAGCAGCAGCGCCAACTGCCAGTCGATCCCGAGGAGCAGGTGAGCGCCGCCCGCGGTCACCAGCATGCTGACCGCGACGCCGAGGGTGGCGAGCATCCCCGCGGGCGCCAGCACCCGCCGGACGTCGGAGAAGCGTGTCGTCAGACCGCCCTCGACGAGGATGACGGCCAGTGCCACCGTGCCGAGGTGGTCGGCGAGCAGATAGTTGTCGAAGTCCAGGCCCAGCCCGTCCTCGCCGACGATGACGCCGACGCCGAGGAACAGCAGCAGGCTGGGCAGGCCGACACGGGTGGCCGCTCGGGTGGCGATGATGCTCGCCAGCAGCACCACCCCAGCGAGCAGCAGCATCAGATACAGCTGCTCCAGGGTCATTTCATCCCCGTCCGGGAAAGGCGTGGGTGGTGGGTGCAGTAAAACACCTACCACGGTCGGTGGCGCGGCGGTCCTATCCGGTAGCTGCGCGGAAAGGCCACATCATGGGTCAATATGGGGTGATGTTGCGGCTTCGCAGGCAGTCCCCCGACGCTTCGCGTCGCGCCGAGCAGCGGCCGATGATGCGCGTCGGCATCGCCGGCGCCGGGGCCGTCGGCCGCTCCGTCGCCCAGGAACTGCTCGACTACGGCCACAAGGTTCTGCTCATCGAGCACGACGTACGCCATTACGAACCGCAGACGGTCCCCGACGCCGAATGGCTACTGGCCGACGCGTGTGAGTTGACCTCGCTCGAGGAGTCCGGACTGCAGATCTGTGACGTGGTGATCGCCGCCACCGGCGACGACAAGGTGAACCTCGCTGCGTCGCTGTTGGCCAAGACGGAGTTCGGTGTCGCCCGCGTGGTCGCGAGGGTGAACGACCTGCGCAACGAGTGGCTGTTCACCGAGGCGTGGGGCGTCGACGTCGCGGTCTCCGCGCCGAGCGCGCTGGTCGCGGCGATCGAGGGCGCCATCGACATCGGCCACGTCGTACGCTTGATGCAGCTGCGCCACGGCCAGGTGAGCCTGGCCAAACTCACGCTCCCCGAAGGTGATTCGCTGGTCGGCCGGCGCATGCGTGACCTGCCGTTGCTGGAGAACACCGCGCTGGCGATCGTCATTCGCGACAGCGGGATCGTGTTACCGAAGCCAGACGACGTGTTGGAGGCCGGCGACGAGATGCTGTTCCTGACGGGCGGGCCCGCCCACGGTGAAGTCCGGGGCCTCGTGCACGGTGCGATCCATCCGGTGACCGACCGATGAATTGCGGCGGCCGCACGGGTCGGTATGGGCATGATTGACCTGACTGCAGCCTGTCGACGCACAGCCGACGTCCTTCGAAACGTGGCCGACGACCAACTGACGGCTCCCACGCCGTGCGAGAAGATGCTGCTGGACGCGTTGATCGCCCACGTTGGTGGGCTTTCGCTGGCGTTCACCGCGGCGGCGCGCAAGGAGTTCGGGCCGTTGACCGACACGTCGCCCACCGAAGCCGCACAGCCTTTGGAAGACGACTGGCGCGCGTCGTACCCGGATCGGCTCGCCGAACTGGCGCGGGCATTTTCAGATCCGGCGGCGTGGGAAGGTATGACGCGCGCGGGCGGATTCGACTTTCCCGGCGAGGCGGCCGGCATGGTCGCACTGACCGAAGTGGTGATCCACGGCTGGGATGTGGCCCGGTCCAGCGGGCAACAGTACGAGATCGATGAGCAGACCGCCGCCGCTGTGCTGCCGCACGTCACGCAGAGCGCGGCCGAGGACCCGGTGGAGGGCCTGTTCGGCCCGGCGGTGCCCGTCGCCGACGATGCGCCGGTGCTCGACCGTATCGTCGGGTTGACCGGTCGCGACCCGCGATGGATGCAACCGTCCTGACGCGTGCTCGGCGGACGACTCGGCGCAGGTTCCTCAGGGGACGGCGGTTAACGACGGCTTCGTGACTGTCTTCGTCGTCAAGTCGGCGGTCGTGGTCGACGTATCGGTGGTGGCTCTACCCGACGCCGAACGAATCGCCTCGGAGATCTCCCGAGCGATTATCGAACGCGTCAACTAACCCTGTGCACACTGGAGGCATGGACCCCGTCGTCGCCCTCCGGCAGATCGCCTACTACAAGGACCGCGCGCGCGAAGAACCGCGCCGGGTGATGGCCTACCGCAACGCCGCCGACGTCGTGGAAGCGCTCTCCGACGCCGAACGCGACCGCCACGGCACCGCGAACAGTTGGCAGTCGCTACCCGGCGTCGGCCCCAAGACCGCGAAGGTCATCGCACAGGCATGGGCCGGGCGCGAGCCGGACGTATTGACCGAACTCCGCTCCAGCGCCGCCGATCTGGGCGGCGGCGACGTCCGTGCCGCGCTGCGTGGCGACCTGCACGTGCACTCCAACTGGTCCGACGGGTCGGCCCCGATCGAGGAGATGATGCTCGCCGCAAGGGATCTGGGACACGAGTACTGCGCGCTGACCGATCATTCGCCACGCCTGCGGATCGCCAACGGTCTGTCGCCCGATCGGCTGCGCCAGCAACTCGATGTCATCGACCAGTTGCGTGAGACGGTCGCGCCGATGCGGATCCTCACAGGCATCGAGGTCGACATACTCGAGGACGGCTCACTCGATCAGGAGGACGAACTGCTCGAGCGCCTCGACGTCGTGGTGGCCAGCGTGCACTCGAAGTTGTCGATGGACGCCCCGTCGATGACGCGTCGCATGCTCAAGGCGGTGGCCAATCCGCACACCGACGTGCTGGGGCACTGCACCGGCCGGCTGGTCACCGGCGGCCGCGGCATGCGGCCCGAGTCGAAGTTCGACGCCGAGAAGGTGTTCACCGCCTGCCGGGACAACGGCACCGCCGTCGAGATCAACTCGCGACCCGAACGCCGCGACCCGCCGACGCGGCTGCTCAACCTGGCGCTGGAGATCGGCTGCCTGTTCTCGATCGACACCGATTCGCACGCCCCCGGGCAACTGGAGTTCCTCGCTTACGGAGCGCAGCGTGCGCTCGACGCCGAAATACCGGTCGAACGGATCGTCAACACCTGGCCGGCCGAGGACCTGCTGGCGTGGACCGAATCCTGAAACGCTCAGTCCGGTAGCAGGGGCATCTCTAGGCCGGGGTCGCGCCCCAGGAGGACACCTCGCGTGACCGCGGCGTTGCCGTACCGCCGGCGCACTTGGTCGACCGCTTCGTCGACGGCGGTCGTGTCCTGGACCTCCTCGAACGGCAACTCGAGTTGCTGCGCGCCATCCCGGTCGATGTTCGACACCGCGAAACCGACCAGTGTCAGACCTCGCGCGGCGATCAGCGGAGCCGCCGCGGCGACGAGGCCGCGCGCAGCCTGCAGGATGACCTCCGTCGACGCCGTAGCGCGGGGCATCGTGTGCGACCGGGTGGCGCGGCTGAAGTCGTCGAACCGCAACCGCAACACCACCGTGCGTCCGGTCCGGCCGGCCTTGCGCATCCGGCGGGTGATCCGGTCGATCAGATTGACGACCACGGCGTCGACCTCCGTGGTCGACATCGTGTTCCCGCGCCGGCCCAGCGCGCGCTGCGCGCCGACCGAGCGGCGGCGCACCCCGGTGACCACCCGGCGCCGGTCGATGTTGCGCGACAACGCGAACAACCGGCTGCCCATGGCGCCGCCGACCAGCGACCCGAGCGTGGATTCGCTCAGCTCGGCAACGTCGGCCACGGTTTCGATCCCGTACGCGCGGAGCTTCTCGGCCGTCTTCGCGCCGACGCCCCACAGCCGCCGCACCGGCAAGGGGTGCAGGAAGGCCAGTTCGCGGTCGGGCGGCACGAGCAGCAGCCCGTCCGGCTTGGCCTCCTGGCTGGCGACCTTGGCCAGGAACTTCGTGCGCGCGATGCCGACCGTGATGGGCAGGCCCACCTGGTCGCGCACCTGCGCGCGCAACCGGGCGCCGATCTCGACCGGCGTGCCCGAGACCCGCCACAGACCGGACACGTCGAGGAACGCCTCGTCGACCGACAGCGGTTCGACGACAGGCGTGGTGTTGTGGAAGACCTCGAAGACCGCGTGGCTGGCCTGCGAATACGCCGACATGCGCGGGGCCACGACGATCGCGTGGGGGCAGAGGCGACGGGCTTCGCGGCCACCCATCGCGGTGCGCACGCCGTATGCCTTGGCCTCATAGCTGGCCGCGAGCACGACACCGCCGCCGACGATCACCGGCCGCCCACGCAGCGCCGGGTCGTCGCGCTGCTCAACCGACGCATAGAACGAATCCAGATCGGCGTGCATGATCGACGGTTCGGACCGCCCCAACCGACCCTCGGACACGAACATATGTTCGCATCGCGGTGTGACTAGTGCGGGGCCTTGCCGTAGATACTGGTGACCCAGATGTGGGCCAGCGTGTCGACCAGCTGTGCCGGGTCGACGGCCGGTTGCTCGGCGGCGAAGGCGGCGAGCATGGTGCGCTCGTTCATCAGGTTCAGAGACGTGGCGAGGTCGTGCGCGGGGATGGTCTCGGGCGCTGCGCCGCGGGCCCGCTCACTGGCGATCGACGCGGTGGTGTGGTCGATCCACTTCTGCATGAACCGCGACCACAGCGCACGCACCTCGGTGTTCGTCGGCCGTGCCGTCGCGCCCGCGAGCGTGACCGCGCGATGGGAGCCGAAAGTGCTGAACAAGGCGTTGATGGCCTTCCAGACGCCGGCCGGGTCCACGGCCGTGTCCAAACCGCCCATCGCGGCGTCGGCGTTGCGGTCGGCCTCGTTGATCACCTGCTCGACGAGTGCGAGCAGTACGGCGTCCTTGGACGGGAAGTAGAAGTAGAAGGTCGGCCGTGAGATTCCGGCACCCTTGGCGAGGTCGTCGACCGAGATGTCGGCCAGCGACCGGACCTCGAGCAGTCCCTCGAGCGTCGAGAGAATTGCCTGTTCACGGTCGTCGCCCGACGGCCGTGGGGTGCGGCGGGCCCGCGAGCCGCGGGGGTGGCTGACAGTGGTCACGTTCGCCTACTTTACACGGTGTCGAGTTTCTCAACACACTGTTGACTAGTTCGACGCACCGTTGATACGCTGCCGTACCATGAGCGAACACCTCGACGTCGTCATCGTCGGAGCTGGCATCTCCGGCATCAGCGCCGCTTGGCACCTGCAAGACCGCTGCCCGGGCAAGAGTTACGCGACCTTGGAGCGCCGGGCCAACCTCGGCGGCACCTGGGACCTCTTCAAGTACCCCGGCATCCGGTCGGACTCCGACATGTTCACGCTCGGCTTCCGCTTCAAGCCGTGGACGTCGGAGAAGGCGATCGCCGACGGGCCGTCGATCATGGCCTACCTCGAGGAGACGGTCGCCGAGTCCGGCATCGACAAGCACATCCGCTACGGCCACAAGGTCGTCAGCGCGGACTGGTCGGACGCTGACAACCGGTGGACGGTGCGCGTCGAGCGTGATGGTGAGGAAGCCGAGATCACCGCTTCGTTCCTGTTCGCCGCGAGCGGCTACTACAACTACGACGAGGGCTACACGCCGGAGTTCGTCGGCCGCGACGACTTCGGGGGCACGATCATCCACCCGCAGCACTGGCCCGAGGATCTCGATTACCAGGGCAAGAAGATCGTCGTGATCGGCAGCGGTGCCACCGCGGTCACGCTGATCCCCGCGCTGGCGAACTCGGGTGCCGGCCACGTGACGATGTTGCAGCGTTCGCCGACTTACATCGGCGCGCTGCCCGATGTGGACCCGTTCACCGTCCAGACCAACAAGTCGCTGCCGGAGAAACCGGCGTACGTGCTCAACCGCTGGAAGAGCATCCTGTTCCAGGCCGCGCAGTACAAGATCAGCAGGCGCTTCCCGAAGTTCATGCGCAAGCAGTTGATGACCATGGCGCAGCGCCGTCTGCCCGAAGGTTACGACGTGGCAAAGCACTTCGGACCGAAGTACAACCCGTGGGACGAGCGGCTGTGCCTGGCGCCCAACGGTGACCTGTTCAAGACGATCCGGCACGGCAAGGCTGACGTCGTCACCGACACCATCGAGCGGTTCACCAAGACGGGTATCAAGCTCACCTCCGGTGAGGAGCTCGCCGCCGACATCATCATCACCGCAACGGGTTTGAACCTGCAGTTGTTCGGCGGGGCCACGATCATGCGCAACGGTGAGCCGATCAATCTTCACGACACGATGGCCTACAAGGGCATGATGCTCACCCACATGCCGAACCTCGCGTTCACCATCGGTTACACCAACGCATCGTGGACACTGAAGGCCGATCTAGTGTCAGAGTACTTCTGCCGAGTGCTGAACTACATGGACGCCAAGGGATTTGACACGGTCGAGCCGCAGCACCCGGGAAACAGCGTCGACGAGCGCCCGCTGATGGACTTCACCCCCGGCTATGTTCTGCGTGCACTGGACTATCTGCCCAAGGCCGGACACGTCGCGCCGTGGCGCCTGAAGCAGAACTACCTGTTGGATCTGCGCTTGATCCGGCGCGGCCGGGTCGACGACGAGGCGCTCAAGTTCAGCAAGCACCATGCGCCGGTGAAGGCCTCGGTCTAGTCCTCACGCCGAGAAGCTCGGCGGGTCCGCGTCGCTGCGGAAAAGTTCGTCCGGATCATGAATGCGGTTGACCTGCGGCGGTGAGATGCCGTTGGTCCACGCCAGCCGACCGGTCTGTGTGACAGTCGTCGTGTAGTGGCCGTCGGTTGCGAGTTTGTGGTCGGGCCCGCAGGCGAAGAAGAGGTGATCGGCATCGGTCGGGCCGCCCATCGCCCAGTCGGGGCTGTGGTGCACCTCGCTGTGATAGCCAGGTGCGGTGCAGTTGGGCCGGGTGCAGCCACCGTCGCGGGCGTAGCAGATGATGCGCTGATCTGCGGTGGCCACCCGCTTCTGGCGGCCGAGGTAGAGCGGGCGGTCACTGTGATCGTCGAACACCGCCAGATAGTGGATGGCATCGCTGGCCATACGGATCAAGTCACGCATCGGCAAGGCGGTGTTACCGCCCGTGCGCGCCGGTGGCGGCATCGGGACGGCGGCGTCGCTTACCGCGTGAGCGGCCTGGTTGAGTTCCGCCAGGGTGGTGCGTGCGATCACCGTCACCGGATGCCCGCGATGCTGACCCAGCTCACCTGAGGCGATGCCGGCCTTGAGGCCCAGTTTGATGCCGTCGTGGCAGCGCTGAGCCATACCGCGCTCGTCCTTGACCTCGGCCGTCGTGCCGTCGGGCAGGTGGCGGCCCGGCCGCGCCGCGGCGGTGGCGGCCTCCACATAGCAGCGAGTCTCCGGGTCGATCCAGCCGTGAAGCCGCGACATGCCATCGCGCCCCTGAGGGCCCAACGTGATGCCGCGGCGGCGCTCACGATCCTTCTCGTCGTAGTCGCCATCGGGGTTGAATATCGCATCGATCATCTTTGCCGCCGTCTTGACGATCTCGGCGTCACTCTTGATCGCCTCACGCACCAGGCTGGCTTCGACCTCGTCGCGCTCCGCGGCCGACACGCAGGAGGGCAGCTTGTCCAACGCTTTGGTGACCGCCTTGAGATGGTCTTCACCGATCAACCCGTCAGATACCGCGATTGCTACCTCTGCCAATTCGGCCGGCAGCGGTGGGCCACTGATCTGGCGGCGCGGGCATAACCGCGCGGCCACCTTCATCCGCCGCTTGATTTCGTTGGGCGGGAGGCGCAGCCGCGCCCACAGCCGATCCACCACCGTGGGTACCATCGCGGGCTCGTCCGGCGGGTTGGCGATCTGACCGAACACCCGATACATCAACCCCCGATTGCTGCGCTCCTGCGCCTCGAGGCGTTCGGCCATCTCGACCCGAAACTCGGTGCCAACCTCATCCGAGGACAGTTCACGTATCCGGGCATGGGCGTCATCGACCTGGTCCAGCAGCGCGCAGAACTGTTCCCGCGCTGCGGCTCCGGTGATGAATTCGCCCATACCGCAACGGTATCGAGCGCACACGCCAAATCAGATGCCTCGGGACGATCCGCCAGCGATCTGTGGATCAATCCCGCCTTGTGCACAACCCAGGGCGCCAGCGGCACGACGCGGCCAAGATGTCGCAGCCATGTGATACACGCGCTGCAACAATCCCTACAGACGAGGCCCACTGACGTTGTGCTACAGCTGGGGCGAGCGATCGGCTAGCGTTCCACCACGACGATGCCGTCGTCGTCGCTGTAGAGGATGTGGCCGGGCTCGAACACGACGCCGCCGAACTCGACGGGCTGATCCCGTTCGCCCGCACCGGTTTTGCTGCTCTTGCGCGGGTTCGTACCGAGCGCCTTGATACCGATGTCGAGGGTGCGCAGGGTCGCCGAGTCGCGGACCGCGCCGTTGATGACGAGCCCGACCCAGCCGTTGTCAACGCCGAGGCCGGCGATGACGTCGCCGACCAAGGCCGAGTGCACCGACCCGTCGCCGTCGATCACCAGGACGCCGCCATCGCCCGGTTCGGAGAGCACCGATTTCAACAAGGCGTTGTCCTCGAAACACGTGACCGTGGTGATCGGTCCGGCGAACTGGGCGCGGCCGCCGAACTGGCGTAGTTGGAGGTCGCAGCTGCGGACGTCGGGACCGATCTCGTCGACCAGGTCGGCGGTGGGGCGGGGCTCGATGCTCACCGCTCGATGCTAGCGATCAGACCTCGCCACGATGATGTCGTGCAGGAACTGCGCCAGCCCAGGCTCGACGTCGTCGTAGTACCGGGTGAACCGCTCGTCGGCCACATACATCTGCGCCAAGCAGACCTGCATCTCGTGGTCGCAGTCGTAGAACCGTTCGATCGACAACCTGTGCCGCTCGGCGAGCGCGTCGGCCTCGGCCGAGCCCGCCACCACGCCGCGGCGCTTGGCCTCGGCCAACGCCTGCAGCAGCGCGTCGCCCTCGGCCTTGATGTCGATCCAGTCTTGCTTGGTGAACCGCGAAGCCCGCTGCTGAGACTGCTTCCACGCATCGGTGTCGCCCCAGCGCTCCTCGGCTTCGGCCGCGTACTCAGTGCTGATCCGCGTGTGCGCCTCTGGGCCGAAGATCTCCACCTGTTCCTCAGCGGTCAGTTGAATTCCGCTACGGTGTGCGCTCATCAGTTCCTCCACTGCCTTGATCGTGTGTTGCAGGCGGTCGGCCTGCTCCAGTAGCAGCCGGTGCTGCCGCTCGAGGTGGTCGAGTACATTCGCCTCCCCGTCGAGTAGGGCGCGAATCTCCTCGAGCGGCAGTCCGACCGATCGGTACACCAGCACCACGTGCAGCCGTTCGATGTCAGCGTCGGTGTAGCCGCGGTAGCCCGCCGAAGTGCGCACGCTCGGCACCACCAGGCCGATGTGGTCGTAGTGGTGCAGGGTGCGCACCGAGACGCCCGTGAGGGCGGCTACTGCGCCGACGGTGTTGGCGTCCATAGCGCCACTATCGACCCTGACGCCGCGTGAGGGTCAAGTCCTCGGTCAGTCGTCGCCGCTACCGCGGCGGACCAGCAGCAGCACCAGGATCGCCAACACGCCCGCCGCGATCGCCGCGGCAACCGGCAGCCGCGACTGTTCGGGGCCGATCAATGGCACCGGCGCCGGTCCGGACACCGGATTGGTCGCGCTGGCTACAGTCGACTTCGCTTTGGCGGCAGTCTCTTTCGCCGCCGATTCCAGGTTGGTCCCGGTACCGACCTGCTCGGCGGCGGGCGCTTTCTTCGCCGGCGCCTTGTTGGGCGGGGCTTTCTTCGCGACCTTCTTCGCCGGTGCCGCCTTTTTCGCGGCCTTCTTGGCGGGCGTCTTCTTGGCGGCCTTCTTAGCCGGGGCCTTCTTGGCCGGCGTCTTCTTCGCCGGTGCCGGAGGGATCAGTGGGTCTGCGGAGGTGCCCGCCGACTCCGCGGCAGCGGGCTGCGGGGTCGACTCATCCGCGGGTGGTGAGCCTTGCGGCTGTTCGTCGGGTCGGCCCTGCTGGTCTGCCATCGGGCTGCTCCTTTGCAGTGTCTTGTCTCCGCCAGGCCGGCCGAGCATGGGAACCGGCAGTGGAACGATCCCATCATGCCAGTGGGGTGGGGCGCTAACCGGCGACGGCCAGTCCGGCGGCCAGTGCCAGGGCGATGATCATCAGCGTGGTCTCGACCCGCGCCCGGGTCCGTGACACCACCGCGGAGGCCCGATGGGCGCGCGCGGCGGGCAACCACATCGTGCGGTTGCGCCAGCCGAGGACGACGAGTACGACGGTCGTCGCGATCTTGGCCGACAACAGCCGTCCGTACCCGGTGGCATACAACTCGACCGGTGAGGCCAGCCGGACCGCGGCCCCCACCGCCCCGCCGATCAGCAGCACCAGCACGCAGGCCAACGACAACTGCGAGAAGCGCGGCAGCATCCGGGCCCACTGTCCGCGGTGCTCGACGGTGAGGACCAGGGCCGCCAGGGCACCGCACCACAGCGCGGCGGCCAGCGTGTGAACGGTCACCGCCAGACCACCCAGCGGGCTCTCGGCGAAGTGTCCGGTGAGTTGTCGTGCGGCAACCCCGACCGCCGCGACACCCGTCATCACGACGTTCGACGACGCGGACCGCGGCACGATGACGGCCGCGCCACACACGACCGCCGCGGCCGCTGCGGCCAGCACGCCCGTTCGGCCGGCGGCCGTCGTCGTCAGGAAGTCGACGGTGGTCTGTACGCCGAGCCGGCCGACCGGAGCCGCCGCGGCCTGCGCGGCCGCGCCGAGCATCCGGGTCAGCTCAGCCAGCAGCCACACCGCCGAGGCGGCGGCGAGCGGCTGCGTCGCCCGGGTCATCAGCTCGCCGCGGTGGCGCTCGCCGTCGAGCATCGGCAGCACGGTCAAACCCAGCGTGACGACGCCTGCGCAGTCGGCGAGAACGCGCACCGCGGTGAGGCTCAGCGACGCCTGTGGATAAGCCAGCGCCCAGGCCAGGACCGCCGCGGCAACGGCGACCAGCGTCCCGGCGGCCACCGTGCTTCGACGCGTCACGTGCGCCGCCGCACCGCCCACACGACGCCGGCGCCGACGATCACGACGGCGCCCACATAGAACGGCCACACCGGAATCGTTTCGTCAGGGGAGTCGGCCGGAGTGGCCGCCGACGGGCCCGGCGCCCCTGGCCCCGGCACGGTCAACCGGAACGACCACGACCCGTTGATCACGTGGCCATCGGCAGACGTCACGCGGTAGTTCACCGTGTAACTGCCGGACGGTCCGAGCGGACGTACTCCCACGCTGAGCACGGCCCCGTCGACCCGCGGTTCGCCGGTCGACCACAGGTTGCCGTCCGGGCCGACGACGGTCATCGCCGCGAACTGAGCCTGCAGTGCTTCGCTGAATGTCGCCGACACCCTCGGCGGGCCCTGGGTCAGCTCGGCGTTCTCCGCCGGATCCGTGGCGATGCGGGTGGCGTGCGCGGCGGCGGTGCCGGCGCCCGCCAGCGCAAGTGCGGCGAGCCAGAGCACCACGACCACGCAAGCGGCGGCGGGTTTGACCCGGGCGCGAACGCTAGCCCCGGTGATCGACGGCATCGGCGACATCGCGGCCTCAGCTCAAACCGAGCCGGGCCATCAGGTCGGCGTCGATACCGTCGAGTTGGCGTTCTATGGCAGCGTGCGCCGACCGGCGGCGCGGCGTCGGCATGTGCTCGGCGGCGGCGACCGCGGCCGACAGCTCGCCGAGGCGCTCGGTGATCGCGGCGACGAACCGCTTGGTCTCGGCGTCCTTCGGCTTCTTCTCGGCGACCAGATGCAACGACTGCTCGGCGCCGGCGATGCGGGCCGACAACTGGGCGCCGTGGCCGTTGAACTGGCCGATCTGGCTGAGCGGAACACCGAGGCGGTCGGCGCGGCGTTGGTCGACGTAGCCGCGCGCGGTGACCGCCGCGCGGTACGCGAGCGGAACGACGAGGGGGGCGAGCAGCCGCGTCACGGTGAGCATGCGGCGAATCCGCGTGGGCGAGAACAGCTTGCCTTCACGGGCGGCCTTCAACTGCGTCTCGGCGACCTTGAGAGCGGCCCGGTCACTGTCGCGCTGGGCCTTCAGCTGCGCCTTCAACGCTCTGGTCTCGGCGCGGTGCGCGGCCTTGATGCGGCGGGCCTCGTTCTTGGCGGCCAGCCGCGCTTCCAACTTCGCCTTCGCCTTGATCGCGCGGGCCTCGGCCTTACGGGTGGCGCGGGTTTTGCGTCGCTTGAACAGGCTCATCCCGGCTTGCCTCCCGGTGTTGTTCTCGACTGTTGACGTCGTGCGGTGCGGGTTGTCGATGCCGCCCAACCCTATCGTTCGACTTTGATCGGCCAGCGAACGGTTGGATGCGTTTGTGCGAGAATCGACGGGTCGTCGGACCGGTTGTCACCAGGCCGAGACCGGCCACGGTCGAAAGGGGGGCCTCATGCCAGCCAGCCGCCGTGTCACCCGCGCGGTCGGTGCCGTACTCGAACTGGCGCCGCGGCAGGGGGAAGTGTCGCTGACCCGGCTCGTCGAGGCCGTCAGCGCGGACCGCGATCGGCCCATCGAACTCAAGACGGCGGATCTGCCGCCCGGCGTATGTGGGCAGTGGCGGCAGTACGCCGACCGTGACGTCTTCCTGATTCAGAAGGGGCTGCCGGCATGGGACCGCACGCTTGCCCATGAACTGGGACACCTGGTGCTCGGTCACGACGGCATCCCGGTTGCCCAAGCGGCCCGGGAGACCACGGAGGTCGCCAGCTCCGACCTGATCGGCTACATGCTCAACCAGCGGACCGGTTGTATGGGGCCCGCCGGTGAGGAGGCCGAGCAGGAGGCCGAGGACTTCGCGGCGCTGCTGCTGTACCGGCTGGGCCGGTTGCCATCGGATCGCTCGTCCATCGTCCAGGTCCGGCTCGGAGAGGCGTTTGGTTGATCGTCTGGGTGATCGCCGGTCTGCTCGGACTGGCCACGGGCCTACGCATCGGCTGGGCGCTGGTCAACAAGCAGAGCCTGGTGAGCACCGCGATGATCCTTGCGCTGGGCAGTCTCGGCGTGATCGCCGCCCTCAACTGGCAACCGCTCACGCTGCTGATCGACACGCTGCTGCGATGGCCCAACATCTCGATGGGGCTGTCCCAGGTGGCCCTCGTCGCGTGCGCGGCGGGCAGCTGCGTGATGATCACGACCGTCTCCTCGGCACGTAAACCCGCCACGGTCCGCAAGGTCGCGATCGCCCAGTACAGCGTGGCCGCGGTGATCGCCTCGGTGAGCCTGGTGAGCTTCTTCGCCGCAGGCCGGCAACCCGAGATGTCGCCGCAGGAGTACCTGCGGCGCAACCTGAACAACGCCGGCTACCCGCTGCCGTGGCTGCTGCCGCTGCTCTATGTGCTGCTGGCGCTGTCGTTGGTGGCGTGGGCGGGCCTTCGCCACTCGAACCGCACTCGCCGAGGTCGGGCGTTGTTCGTGTTCACGATCGGCATCGTCCTGATCGTGGCGGCCTCAGGCTTCTTCCTCCTGCGCGCCGCCGGCAGGAGTGGACCGGTGGGCGTCGGAGCCGCTGCGACGCTGTTGGGCTGCGCGATGCTCGTCGTCGCCGCGGGGGCGTTGCTGCCCAGCGTCGAGGACTGGTTCGGTGCGCGGCGGGAACTGCGGGTGATTCAGCCGATCCTCACCGAACTCGGGCGCAGGCATCCCGACATCGGTATCGGCGTGCGGCCCCGCGGACCGCTCGTGTTCCGGGTGGCGGAGCGGATGTCGCTGGTTTCCGACGCGCTGTTCCTGGAAGCCACCGCAGCCGACCACACACGCAAGCTGCGGGTCGATTCGGCCGGCGCGCTCTCCGGCGAGGACGAGACCGAACTGGAGTCGCCGTCGGTGCCGCCGAAGGAGCAGGCGCGGGCGATCGCGGAGTGGATATACGCCGGGAGCGACGCCGCATCGGAGGTCCAGCACGCGAGCTTTCCCGGCCTCGGGTGGCTGCGACAACCGGGCGATTATTCAGACCGCGAGTGGATCCTCGAGATCGCCGAGCAGTACCGCGCGCTGACCCGGCACGGTGGCGCGGCGGCCCAGCCGGCGTAGCTGTTTCCGTTACGCGGATTCGCCGGGTTCCGCATTCACCGCCCGGTCGGGCTAATCGTCGAGATGCTCGCGGCGGCGCAGCTCATCGACCTTCTGGACGATGTCCTGCTGAGCCTCCGGCGACAGCCCCACAGTGCGTGCGGCAATACGCCGAACACCCTCGTCACGCATGCTGGCGAGCCAGGTCAGCTCCTTGTCCAGCTTCTCGTAGTACTCGTCGTCGGTGAAGTAGGCCGGCTTGATCCGGAAGAAGTTGGCAAGAGCGGCCATGGTGGCCGCAGAGGGGTTGGTGCGGTTGCCGGAGCGCAGCTGAGAAAGGTATGGCGCAGACATGGTGACGCCCTCGGACTTGAGCGCCGCAATCACCTCAGCGGAGGTGTGTGGGCCGCGTCCCGGCGGGTAGACCGTGTCGAACAGCCGGTTCAGGCGGGCGGCAAACGTCGTGCTCATCGATATGACCTCCACATGCAATAAACGAGCGGTGTATTAGCGGCGTATTTGCTGCTCATCGTAGCGAGTGTAGTGGCGTCAACCAAGTGCAAACCCGGGAAAAGTTAACTCACCCGTTCGGTCGGTACTGCCTCCGGTGGCCGCTGCGACGTGCTGAGAGCCTACCGGTTCCGCTTCTTCAAGGTGCGACGAAGCAAATATTGACGGCAATGTCGAGCTAGCTTTGCCAACGGAGTGTCCGACGCCGCAACCGAATTGTCGCTGTGCGCCCTCGGCAACGCTGATCTTGAGTGCAGAAGCAGAATTCGAAGTTTGCCGATATTCGAACCCGGCGTCGCGGAACGAGTCGAGAGTGGTTGCCGTCAGGACGGCGACGAGGGCTCCAACGTATTGGGATCCACGGTCGCGGTGCGGTTGCGCACCAGCCAGGCCACGACCGCCAGGACGATGACCGAGCCGACGACCGCCGCGGCGACCCACCGCAGCCCGAGGGCGCTGTCGAACAGCAGCCACAGACCGAAGAGCAGGAACAGCACGCTGGCCAGACCGTGCAGGAAGCGTTCGGGCAACCGCTTGTGCATCAGCCTGCCGGCCGCGATCGCCGCACCGTCGGCGAGCACCATGCCGGCCGTCGCGCCGATCCAGACGCCGGCCCAGTGGTGATCGCTGGCCAGCGCGACGGTGGCGAGCATCGTCTTGTCGCCGAGTTCGGCGAGCACGAATGAGGAGACGATCGCGGGCACGACGAAGCGCGGCTCGGCGATCCGCACCTCCTTGCCGTCGTCACTGCGTTCTCGCCACGTCCACACCGCGAACAACAGGAACGCGATGGAAGCGACGAAAGCGATCGGGCGCTCGGGAAGGGTCAGCCCGAGGAAATGTCCGATCGCCACCGACAGGCCGTGCACCAGCATCGCGGCGATCCCGACGCCGGACAGCACCACCCACCAGCGGTGGCGCAGTGAGTAGGTCATGGTGATCAGCTGGGACTTGTCGCCGAGTTCGGCGACGAAGACGACTGCGAGACTGACCAGGATTGCGGTGAGCATTCGGACGACCCTTTCGACGCGTCGCCGACGGATCGATTCTCACGCCCGTCGACTTCGGTCGAAGGTCTCGCCCACCGCCACTTCGTGAGGTGCGGTTCGCCGGCCGGGCTTGCGCCAGTATGTCGACACGACGATTGGGGGCTACTCCCCTTCGCTTACTCCACCGACCATAGCTGCGCTCAGGCCGGCGCGCCACCGCCCGCCGACGTTTCGGGCAGCCGAATCCGTCGTTCAGGAGCCCGAATCAAATGCTTCGAAATACCTTATGCCGCAAGGAGCATCGCGAGGATCGCGGTGTCGGGATGGCTGATCGGGTCGACGCCGACTCTGCTCACCATGGACGTCACCGTCCCGTCCGCTTCCGCCTCGACCCAGGCGGCCCGATGTTCGAGGCCCAAGTGGGGAAGGCCGGGCAGCAGCACGCAACCGGACGCCGCCCCAGTGCATTCCGGCAGCGACGGCATGGTCTCCGACGGCGGATGCAGCATCAACAGCGCCGGCGGCTGGTGCTCGGCGAAATATCCTGGCGGCACCGCTGATTCGCCGACGACGGTACCCTCGGCGAGGACCAGGCCGACGGTGTTCGGTTCCGGCTCGTCGGGTAACTCCTCCCGCGCGCCGAAAATCGTTGTGGTGGAGAGCAACCCAGGAAGCGACGCCACCCGCACCGCGACCATCAGCAACTGGGCCCACTCCTTGGTGGAGTCTGGCCACCGGCCCGAGATCACGAACCCCTTGAGTGAACCGCGTGAATGGAACGGGGCGACCTCGATCGCCCGGCCGGATTCTCTCTCCATATTGCCTCCGCGCCATCGGTGTTCACGCGCCGATTCGCTCAGGATGCGGCAGAATCGGCTGGCACGCAAGGGGACACGACTGCTAACGGCCGGATCCGCCGCGTGCGATCCACACCACACGGTAGGACCCGGCCGCCGAAATCCAGCCGAACTCATGGGAGTCGGCAGCGCCGGCGGCGCGGGGATTGTCCGAGCGGGCCTCGAAGATCGCGTCGCGTCCCACGCCGTACACGTCGCCGACCCGCTTGACGAGCCACCGCGTCGAACGTCGCGGATCCTGAAAGACCCGTAACTGTCCGCGACGAATGCTCCCGCAGCGCATGGCCAGAAGTCCGTCACCGGGGCGCAGCGTCGGGCGCATCGAGTCGTCGACGACGCGGAACAGCCGCAGCGGCCAGCGTCGCGGTGTCTGGTTGCGGCGCACACGCAAAGGGTAAGTTAGGACACATGCTGCATCGAATGTTCACCAACGCCACCCCAGCCCATGCCCATTGCGATCTGTACTGCGGTGTCTATGACCCTGCGCAGGCCAAGATCGAGGCGCTTTCCTGCCTCAAGTCGATCCAGAAGTATCACGACTCCGATGACGAGCACTTCCGCGCCCGCGCGATCATCATCAAGGAGGAGCGCGCCGAATTGGTCAAGCATCACCTGATGGTGCTGTGGGCCGACTTCTTCACCAAGGAACATTTCGAGAAGTTCCCCAACCTGCACCAGCTGTTCTGGGAGGGAGTGCACGGCGCGGGTGATGTGAAGAAGTCGCTCGACGTCGCCGTCGCCGAGAAGCTGCTGGCGACGATCGACGAGATCGCCGATATCTTCTGGCAGACCGAGAAGTCCAAGGACGCGGGGGTCTACCCGCCCGCTTGAGCAACCGATTCCGTTCGTCAAAAGAGCCGCCGACTCAACGACCGGCGGCTCTTTTCATGATTGTCGAGCGGCGTCCGGAGTCAGAACAACACGATGACTGCCAGCACGCCCAGCAGCACCAGCGCGATCACGCTGGCCCGCAGGAACGCCATCCACTGGGTGCACGTGTAGTCATGCGCCGACGACGGCCATTCCGTGGGCGGCATCGCCGAACCCGAACCCATCGAAGACGTCATCAACCCCTCCTGACCTGCACGTTTGGTGTCTCTCCCCCAGTGAGATCCATCACAACATCCGCTGTGACGCCGATCATAACCCCTGTTGTCCCGACGGGAGAAATTCGGCGGCCCCGCTGACGCCCCCGCTGTCGCGCCCGAGTAGAACGGAGGCGACCGCGCCGCGTTGCGCCATTAGGTTGACTAGGCTATTCGCTCGTCGCCGGGCAACCTGTTGATGAGGACACCCGACGCGGCGACTTCTATCCACAGCAAGCGGTGCAGGAAACCTCGATTCAGCGGCTCACGCCCGGTTCGCAGCGGCGCCCGCCTGTGGATGAACCTGTGGAAACTGTGGATAGGTCGGAATTGCTGTGGCTGCCCGACGGCCCGCGCCACATGAGGATCGGCGCGGCGGTCGGACGGGTCGTCGCTACGCTGTCGGGTGGTGAGTGCCAGGCAAGGAGCGACATGATTCAGGTGTGTTCCCAATGCGGAACCCGGTGGAACGTGCGCGACCGACGCAGGGTCTGGTGCCCACGCTGCAACGGACCGCTGCTCCCGCCGTCGGGCCCCGGGCCGGCCGCCTCCTTCGGCACCGCGTCGACACCCGGCGCCCCGCCGCGCCGGCCACCCGGCTACCGCTGGATCGCGGTACGCCCGGGCGCACCGCCTATACCGCGGCGGCCGAGGCTGGCACTCGGACCGACGCCGCGCTACGCGACGATTCCGCGGTGGGGTCTGTTGGACCAGGTCCGGCCGTTCGACGATCAGCAGGAGGCGCCGCGGACAGGACCGTCGGCCGCGACGCTCCGTGGCACTCTGCTGGCGACGATGGCGGCGCTGGGTGCGGCGGCGCTGATCCACCTGGTGCGCTACGTGCTGCTCATCGTCAACCGCTCAGTGCTGTTGCATCCGTGGATCGCCGCGGGTGCGACGTGGTTCGGCGCCGCGCTGAGCGTCATCGCGTTGTTCATGGTGGTCGCCAGCCTCATCGTGCTGACCAACTGGCTCATCGCGCGGCGGGCCGCCGCGTATGCCCATCGGGGGACGACGGATCCCCGGCCGGGCTGGCACCTGCAGGCCGGGTGCCTGCTTCCCTTCGTCAACCTGTTCTGGGCGCCGGTGTTCGTCCTCGAGTTGGCCGGAGTCGAGGAGCGCCTGCGCTGGCTGCGTCGACCGATCGTGGCCTGGTGGCTGGTGTGGCTGGCCAGCTACGTGGTGTCGATCTGGTCGATCGCGACGAGCTTCACCCAGGACGCGCAGGGAATCGCCGACAACACCATGACCACGACGGTGGCTTATCTACTGGCACTGGCGGCCCTGCTGCTCGCCGCGAAAGTCGTCCTCGGTTTCGAGCGGCAACCGGTCGAGCGGCCGACCAAGCGCTGGGTGGTCGTACCCGAGGATCAGCCGCAGGCGGAAAGTGACGTTCCGGTTGAGTCCGAAGGGCAGAACCCGGCAGCATAGGGCGCATGACTGGCGACGCCAAGGCCGCCGACGAAGCGAGTCCCGGGCCGACGTTCGGCGGGCACCCCTTCGTCGTGGCGCACCGCGGCGCATCGGCCGACCGGCCGGAGCACACGCTCGCGGCGTACGAGTTGGCGCTGCAGGAAGGTGCCGACGGCGTCGAATGTGACGTGCGGCTGACCCGCGACGGCCACCTGGTGTGCGTGCACGACCGCAAAGTCGACCGGACGTCGAACGGGACCGGCCTCGTCAGCGACATGACGCTCGCGCAGTTGCGCGAATTCGATTACGGCGCATGGCATCCCAGCCGTCAAGGCGATGAGCCGCAAGGGGAAACCGGCTTGCTGACCCTCGACGAGCTGGTTTCGCTGGTGTTGGACTGGCACCGGCCGGTCAAGCTGTTCATCGAGACCAAGCACCCTGTCCGGTTCGGCGCGCTGGTGGAGAGCAAGGTGCTGGCCCTACTGCACCGGTTCGGGATCGCCTCCCCCGCATCGGCGGATCTGTCGCGTGCGGTGGTGATGTCGTTCTCGGCGGCCGCGGTGTGGCGGATCCGGCGTGCGGCGCCGATGTTGCCGACGGTGTTGCTCGGCGAGACGTCGCGGTACCTGGGCGGCAGCGCCGCCACCACCGTGGGCGCCACGGCGGTGGGGCCCTCGATCGCGACCTTGCGCGAACATCCCGTGTTGGTGGACCGGGCGGCCGCGCAGGGCCGCGCCCTGTACTGCTGGACGGTCGACCATTTCGAGGACGTGCAGTACTGCCGCGAACTCGGCGTGGCGTGGGTCGCGACCAACCATCCGGGCCGCACCAAGGACTGGCTGCAGAATGGGCTGGCCGGGGCCGGCCGGGACTAGACCGCGGTCACGGCTCGGCGTCGAGGACGTCCTGCGGTACCGGTGCGTCGGTTCGCAGCGCCTCGAACAACCGGCTCGCGACGTCCTCGTCCCACAGCACCACCGAGCCCGAGTCACCGCCGGAGAACTCCCCGATCGGCACCGTGGTCGTCAGGACATCGCCGCGCAGTGCCCACGCCAGCCGCGCGAGGTCCCAGATGTGGTCGTCCTCGTTGACCGCGACGGCCCCGGTGGCGGCGCGCGCCATCGGGTACCAGCGCAGAGGGTTGAGCAGCACTGCGGGGCTCGCGGCGCGGTGCAGCAGCGCGGACATGAACTCGCGCTGGTGAAGCATGCGGTCCAGGTCGGCGCGCGGCGTGGCCCTGGAGCGGACGAATCCGAGCGCGCTGCGGCCGTCGAGTTTCTGGCATCCGGCGGGCAGGTCGATGCCGGCCAGCGGGTCGCTGATGGGCTCGGTCGGACACATCGTGACACCGCCGACGGCGTCGACCATCGTGGCGAACCCGTCGAACCCGATCTCGGCGTAGTGGTCCATCCGCAGCCCGGTGGCCTGCTCGACGGTCTGGGCGAGCAGCGGGGCGCCACCGACCGTGAAGGCGGCGTTGATCTTGTCGCTGCCGTAGCCGGGAATCGACACATAGGAGTCGCGCGGAATCGACACCATCGTGGTGCGTGTCCCCGATCCGATGCCGGGAATGTGCACGAGCAGGATCGTGTCGGTGCGACCATCGCCGAGGTCGCCGCCGGTGGCCAGCTGCGCTTGCTGTTCGGGCGTCAGGTTCTGCCGGCTGTCCGATCCGACCAGCAGCCACGTTGTGCCGGGCCCCGACGCGGGGCGGTCAGGGTAGTCGGTCAGCGCGGGGATGCGCCGAAGCGACGAGTCGAGCCAGAGGCCGCCGGCCACCACGAAGACCAACGCGGCCACCACGAACACCAGCAGAACCGCCGCGATGAGTCGGCCCCAACGGCGTTTGCGCCGGGGCGGTTTCGGTTGTGTCGGCGCGGGCGGCCGCGGGGGTGGTGGCGTCCGGGGCGGTGCGGGTTGGCGGGCGGCCGGTGGCCGGGCGCGCGGTGGTCGCGGCGGCGGTGGTGGCTGTCGTGGTGGTGCCGTGCGCGGCGGCGGCATGCGCGGCGGAGGCGTAGGCGGGGGCGGTGGAGGCGGGGGCAGGTTTCGCGGCCGCGGTGGCGGCGGTCGGTAGTTGGGATCCCGACGGATCACCTGCGACGGCTCCCGGCGTGCCCGCGGCGGTGGCTCGAACCCGCGGGGCGGCTGCCGGTTGTCGGTCATCTGAAGAATCTACGTCGCATTCCGCCATGTTCACCGCAACCAGCCCAGGTGGCCGGCGGCCAGGGTGTAGCCGACGAACGCCACGGCGTCGATCACCGCGTGGGCGATGATCAGCGGCCAGAGCCGACCGGTGCGCAGATAGACGTAGCCGAACACCAGGCCCATCGCCAGGTTGCCGAGGCCCGCCCCGAAGCCCTGATAGAGGTGGTACAGGCCACGCAGCACGCTGGAGACGATGACGGCCGACGCGGGGCTCACCCGCAGTTGACGCAGCCGAGTGACCAGGAAGCCGACGACGACCACCTCCTCGGCCCAGCCGTTGGCGAGCGACGTCAACAGCAGGACGGGTATCCGCCACCAGGTGTCGTACAACTCGGCGGGTTCGACGTCGGCGTTCATGCCGAGCAAGCGGGCGATCTGATACAGCGCGAGACCGGGCACCCCGATGAGCGCGGCCAACCCGAGTCCACCGAGCACGTCCGGTCGCCAACGCGGTCGGCCCAGCCCGATTGTTTCGAGGACGAAACCGCTGCGCCACAACAGATATACGGCGAGCCCGCCCCACGCCGACAGTTGGAAGACCCAGGCGAGGTTGAGCCCGAGGTCGATCAGGTCGAACGGGGAACGGCGCGGATTGAGTGCCACCACCTGGCCGGAAAGGCCGAGCAGGACCGACTCGGTCAGGTTCAGCAGCGCGCTGTAAGCCGACAGGCCGAACGTCACCGCCAGTACGACTGCGACTTCGACGCGAAGCGCCCGGCGCTGGCGGTCGGTCAGCTCGTCGCGGGCGCCGGTCACCGGAGCTACGGTAGTGGCGTCACAGCTTGCGTGCGCGCAGCCCGTTGAGGAACGGGCAGCCCATCAGCACCCGGATCGCCTGGCTGAGCCCGGTGACGTCGTCCACCGGCTTGGTGAACGGCAGCCGCACGTCGTGATCGCCGTCGTCGGTTTCCACCCGAAGCCGCACGCCGTAGCGGTCCAGCCCCAGAGGCCGAACGCGGCCGCGGCGCAACGACATCGGCAGCCGACTGGCCAGCCGCTCGACAACGTCGCGGTGTGCCGACTCCATGTGCTGCAGCCAACACGACTCCATCGCGCAGAACGGGTCCGGTCGCGCGTCAAGCAGCGTGCTCACGCCGACCGATTCCGCGCCGGTGGAGTCCGCCACGACCACCGAGTCGATCTCGAGGCGCAGCAGTGCGTAGCCGCGATCGCCGTCGGACGGGCCGGAGTTCACCTGCAGCAGGGCCGGGTTGGGGTCCTCGGAGGCGACCAGATCGAGCAGCGTGGGCACCTCGCCCGCCGGCACGTCGTGCAGGCGCCCGCGGATCCACACCAGGGACCGCACCGGCTCGCGCAGCGGCAGCGGCGCATAGTCGGTCATCTCCAGCACCGCCTGCACCCCGGCGGTGCCGGCAGAAACGGCCTTGGCCGCGACCGTGCTGTCGAGCGGGACGGTGATCGCGAACGAGCCGTCGTCGAGCAGATGGTGGACCGGAGTTTCGGTGGGTTCGACGTTTTCACAGCCTTCGACCGCGAGCATCGCGCCGCCGGCCCGCGCGCACGCGCTGCGGATCCGCTCGGCCGTCGTCGGTGCCGTGGTCGTTGTCGTCATCCCGCCTCCTCAGATAAGGTGAGCCTAACTTAACTAGGTCCACGCGGATCTCGCAAGGCTTTCGTGCAGCGGAACGGCATTACCGTAGGGAACCGATAGTGTTGTGCCGTGCCGCGCATCGCTTATCTGGGGCCTCAGGGGACCTTCACCGAGGTGGCGCTTCTGACGATGTCCGCCGAGGGCATGCTGCCCGGCGGGTCGGGCGCCGGTGAGGTGACCGCAGTCCCGACCGACAGCACCACCGGCGCGCTGGCCGCGGTCCGCAGCGGGGCCGCGGACTATGCCTGCGTGCCGATCGAGAACTCGATCGAAGGATCGGTGCTGCCCACATTGGACGGCCTGGCCACCGGTACGCCCCTGCAGATTTTCGCCGAACGGACACTCGACGTGTCGTTCACGATCGTGGTGCGCGACGGTATGCGGGCCGGCGATGTCGCCACGGTCGCAGCCTTTCCCGTCGCGGCCGCCCAGGTGCGCAACTGGCTGGCCCAGCATCTGCCGTCGGCGCAGTTGGTGCCCGCCAACTCCAACGCCGCCGCCGCCAACGACGTCGCCGAGGGTCGCGCCGATGCGGGGGTGAGCACCGCGCTGGCCGCGCAGCGGTACGGCCTGACGGCGCTGGCGTCCGACATCGTCGACGAACCCAACGCGCGCACCAGGTTCGTGTTGGTCGGCCCGCCCGCTCCGCCGCCGGACCGCACGGGCGCCGACCGCACCTCGGTGGTGCTGCGACTGGCCAACGTGCCCGGCGCGCTGGTGTCGGCGATGACCGAGCTCGCGATCCGCGACATCGACCTGACCCGGATCGAATCGCGGCCCACCCGAACGGGACTGGGCACGTACATGTTCTTCCTGGACTGTGTGGGCCACATCGACGACGATGCGGTCGCCGAGGCACTCAAGGCGCTGCACCGTCGTTGTTCGGATGTGCGATTCCTAGGTTCCTGGCCGACCGGAGCCGCCGCAGGCGCGGCGCCGCCCGCGCTGGACGAAGCCTCTCGCTGGCTGGCGCGGCGCAGGGAAGGCAAGCCATGAGCGGGCGCCTGGTGCTGGTGCGCCACGGGCAGTCACTGGCGAACGTCCAGCGTCGCCTCGACACCCGCCCGCCCGGGGCCGAGCTGACCGATCTCGGCCGAAACCAGGCGCGCTCTTACGCCAAGGGCCTGACGATGCCGCCGGCGATCCTTGCGCATTCGGTGGCACACCGGGCCCGCCAGACCGCCGAGGAGATCGCCGGCGCGCTCCGATTACCGCCAATGGAACTCGACGGCATCCACGAGGTGCAGGTGGGCGACCTGGAGGATCGCAACGACGACGAGGCGATCGCGACGTTCGAGACGGTCTACCAGAAGTGGCACCAAGGCGACCTCGACGCGCCGATGCCCAACGGCGAGACCGGTAACGACGTGTTGGACCGGTACGTGCCGGCCATCACGCAGCTGCGGATGCGCCACCTCGACGACGACGCCTGGCACGGCGACATCGTGGTCGTCAGCCACGGCGCGGCGATCCGGCTGGTGTCGTCGGTACTGGCCGGGGTCGAGAGCAGCTTCGTGCTCGACCATCACCTGGGCAACACCGAGGCCGTCGTGCTGGCCCCGATCACCGACGGCCGGTGGAGTTGCGTGCGGTGGGGGTCGATGACGCCGCCGTTCTACCCGGAGCCCGACGTGCACCCGGTCGAAGACGCGCTGCAGTCAGCCGACCCGATGGGCTGACAGCGAGACGGCGCAATTGCAGCCGATCGCCTCGCAGTCGATCACGAACGTGTGCACCACTTCGGGGGTCACACAGTCCGGTTCGGTGCACTCCGCCCGGCACGACGCGTGGTGGATGACGGTGCCGTGGCAGTGCTCGAGGCCAACCACGCAGTCTCGGCACTCGGTCATGGCCTCTTGATAGCACCAGCGGGGGACAAAGCGTGGTTGCCGCGCTGAGGCTTTCGGCGGTCTTCGCGATCTTCCGGCTGTCATCCCCAACCGAGTTCGTGCAGGCGCTGGTCGTCGATGCCGAAATGGTGCGCAACCTCATGGATCACGGTGATCGCCACCTCGTCGACGACCTCCTCCTCGGTGTCGCAGTGCCGCAGCAGCGCCTCGCGGTAGATCGTGATCGTGTCCGGGAGCGAACCCGCGTACCACGAATCGCGTTCGGTCAGCGCGACGCCCTCGTACAGGCCCAGCAGGTCGGGTTCCTCGTCGTTGCGGGCCTCGACCAGGACGACGACGTTGTCGAGCGCGTCGGCGAGCTTCGGCGGTATCAGGTCGAGCGCCTCGGAGACCAGTTCGTCGAACCGTTGCGGGCTCATCCGCACGGTCACGCGGCTACGGTCCCGGTGGCGCAGGTGCAGGTGCAGGTGCCGGCGGGGGCGGCGGTGCGGGGGCCGGCGCGGGCGCAGGCGCGGGAACCGGCGGCGGGGGAGCGGCCGCGGGCGGCGGCGGAGGCGGGGGTGCGCCCGGCGGAGGCGGCGGCGGAACCGGCGCGCCCGGCGGCAGCGGCGCCCCCGGCGGTGGCGGCCCTCCGT
The DNA here is from genome assembly GCF_010731795.1 of Mycolicibacterium celeriflavum. Taxonomy (NCBI): domain Bacteria; kingdom Bacillati; phylum Actinomycetota; class Actinomycetes; order Mycobacteriales; family Mycobacteriaceae; genus Mycobacterium; species Mycolicibacterium celeriflavum. The sequence continues at coordinate 3,490,402 of NZ_AP022591.1, forward strand.
TGAACGTGTTGCCCGGCGCGGGCGCGGGGCCGGCCGGCGGTTCGGGCTCGCTGGTGTCCGGCGCCTGCGCGGGCCCATGGGTCGACTGGTCGCTGCTACCGCTACCACTGCTGCTGCCGCTGCTGCTGTCGTCGGAGGACTGGTCACTGGTGACCTGTGACGTGCTGCCCGTGTCGTCGTCGGGAATCGGGATCGGCGGGAAGTTCAGCCGCTCCTCGGGGATGTCCGGCGGCGGGACCGGCGGCTGTCCGTTGATCAGCAGCGGACCCTTGGCGCTGTTGAGCAGAGTCGACCAGCCGCCGTTGCCGAGGGTCGCACCGATGCTGCACGACACCTGACGGCTGCCCGCCGACCAACTCGGTAGCGAGATGGTGCTGTAGATCAGCGTCAGCGTGGTGCTGCGCAGCTCGATCGGCGCCAGATAAGCGTCCGTCATCCGGGTGCACGCGTCCTTGATGAAGGCGTCCTGTTCGGGCTCGGGCGGCAGGCCGCCGGGGAACTTCTCGGCGAGGTTCACCGCGCCGGTGACCTCCATCGCGTGCGGAGCCGCGCAGTCGACGGGGATGTCGGTGGGCTGGTTGGTGGTCGGGTCGATTCCCAGGCAGGTGCCCGCGGGCCACACCTTGGACTGGTCGATCTCGGCGACCTTGCCCGTGAACGGCAACTGCTGGTTGTTGGGTCCGGGCAACTGCAGGCCGCACAGCATGCGGCGCTCACCGGACTGACGCCAGGCCTTGTCGCCGGACCACAGCATGCTCACGGTGAAGCGGCTGTTCGGATCGAAGCGCGGACCCAGGTAACGCTTCACGGCCGTCGAGCACTGCTCCTGGCTGATCTGCTGGATGCGCGCACTCGACGGCGGCGCCGCGTCCGGCCCGTACTCGCTGCCCGGGAAGGTCCGCATGTCGACCGACTCGGCGACCTCGAACCGGTGCTCTGAGTTGCAGTCGACGATCTCGGCGGCGTCGGGTGTGCGGTCGGGCCAGTTGAGGCAGTCGCCGGCCTTGGCGTGCTCGAACGTCGCATTGCCGCGCGGGCCGAGGGAGATCGTGCTGGCGGTCAGGCCGTTGGCACCCTCGCTCTGCGGCAGTGCGGTGATGAAGCCGGCGATGAGCAGCCCGCCGAGGGCCGTCAGCAACAGGGCGCGACGCGTCGACGTGGCGTGCAGGCTGTGCCACCACGCCACCCGCTGCGCCGGTTCGGTGTCGTCTCGCTGCAGATCGGCGCGCTCATGCGCGTCGCCCGGACGACCTGGTGCCTCCAACATCTGCTCCATTGTGACAGGCGTGTCAGGTGCTGTGACAACTGTTGCAGTTGTAAAGTTATGCGGTTGTGCTGGCCCGCCCCGTCGACCAGTAGGGTTGCGCCGTGATCGACCTCAAGTTGCTGCGCGAAAACCCGGATGCGGTCCGTGCCTCGCAACGCGCCCGCGGCGAAGATCCGGACCTCGTCGACGCGCTGCTGCAGTCCGACGCCGCCCGCCGGGCCGCGGTGTCGGCGGCCGACAATCTGCGCGCCGAACAGAAGGCCGCGAGCAAGAAGGTGGGCAAGGCCTCGCCGGAGGAGCGGCCCGCCCTGCTCGAGCAGGCCAAGCAGCTCGCCGAGAAGGTCAAGGCCGCCGAGGCTGAGCAGGCCGAGGCCGCGCGGGCGTTCAGCGTCGCGCACATGGCGTTGTCGAACGTGATCGTCGACGGAGTGCCGGTCGGCGGCGAGGACGACTCCGTGGTGCTCGAGACCGTCGGCGAGCCGCCGCGCATCGACGATCCCAAGGATCACGTCGAGCTCGGCGAGGCGCTGGGGCTGATCGACCTCGAGCGTGGCGCCAAGGTGGCCGGGGCGCGGTTCTACTTCCTCACCGGTGCGGGTGCGCTGCTGCAGCTGGGACTGCTGCAGCTGGCGGTCAGAATGGCCGCCGAGAACGGCTTCACGTTGATGATTCCCCCGGTGCTGGTGCGCCCGGAGATCATGGCGGGCACCGGCTTCCTCGGCGCCCACAGCGAGGAGGTGTACCGCATCGAGGCCGACGACCTGTACCTCGTCGGCACCTCCGAGGTGCCGCTGGCCGGCTACCACGCCGACGAGATCCTCGACCTGTCCGGCGGGCCGTTGCGGTACGCGGGCTGGTCGTCGTGTTTCCGCCGGGAAGCGGGCAGCCACGGCAAGGACACCCGCGGCATCATCCGGGTGCACCAGTTCGACAAGGTCGAGGGATTCGTCTATTGCAAGCCCGAGGACGCCGAGGCCGAACACGACCGGCTGCTGGGCTGGCAGCGCGAGATGTTGGCCAAGATCGAGGTGCCCTATCGCATCGTCGACATCGCAGCGGGTGACCTCGGGTCGTCGGCGGCGCGCAAATTCGATTGCGAGGCTTGGGTTCCCACGCAGAGGACCTACCGGGAGCTGACCTCGACGTCGAATTGCACGACGTTCCAGGCGCGTCGGTTGGCGGTGCGGTACCGCGACGAGAACGGACGCCCGCAGACCGCGGCCACGCTCAACGGCACGTTCGCGACGACGCGGTGGCTGGTGGCGATCCTGGAGAACCACCAGCAGCCCGACGGCAGCGTCCGCGTCCCGGAAGCGTTGGTGCCCTTCGTCGGAACCGAGCTGCTGACGCCGGCCAAGTGAGCGCCGACCGCTAACCGTTCAGAAGTTCGTCCAGGCTCGCGAGGAACTCGGTCGGCCGCTGGGGCGTGAACGCGGGTTTGGGCCGCGCGCCTGCAACGTCCAGCGTCACCAAAGTCGACTTGATCGGTCGCCACACGTCCAGCGGCAGCCAGCGCCGCAGATCCGAGCTGCCCCAGATGCGGAACCGATGGGTGAACATGCCCAGCGGCTCGGCCTTGTATCCGCGGATCGACCGCAGCGGGATTATCTTCGAGGTGCCCGACGGGAAGTGATAGCGACGCAACGTGATCGCCTCACGGTCGAGCTGGATCATCCCGTCGTCGTAAAACTGTTGTGGGGCCATCAGTTCCGCGTACTCCGCAACTCGTGACCCTTGGTGGTCAGGCAGCGGCCGTTCTCCAGGTTCCACTGCCACCCGTGCAGGTTGCAGGTCAGTGTCGAGCCCTCGACCACGCCGAATTTCGACAGGTCCGCCTTCAAGTGCGGGCATCGCCGCTGAATCTCCCAGCCGTCCAGCGTGATCGACGAGGAGTCGTCATGGGCCTCGGCGAACCACCCGTCGGCGTAAGCGATCCGCTCGTCGGTCAAGCACTTGAAGAACGTGTAGAGGTACTCGTTGTAGCCGCCGACCCGCCACGCGCGGAACCGGGTCGACAGGAAGATGGTGTTGACCCAGTCGGGTTCGTTGTCCCGCAGCACGGTGCGCACCAGTTCCGGCGCGATCGCGAAGCCGTAGCGGAACTTCTCGTCGGGAATAGGTTCGCGCACAACGCGTTTAGGGAAGTCAAGGATCACCGTCTCCGGACCCAGTCGCAACTCCACCGGATAACCGATACCGTCGCAGATCTGATCGGTCTGAATCATGATCGGCTCGAAGGCCGTGCGCAGCGGTTCCAGCAGCGGCTCGCCCGCCGCGGGTGCCCAGTTCGCCTTCTCCGCGGCCAGCACGGGCGCCATCCGCTCGGCGTAGTCGGCGATGTAGTCGGCCTTACCGGTCGTGAAGATCGCCTGCACCTGGTCCTCGGGCAGCGGATGGGTCAGCGAATCCAGTTGCGAGCCGGTGAAAGTCGCCGTCGACCCCGGAATCATCAGCAGGCCACCCTCGTGGCCGTGCGCGCGCAGCTGCTCCAGGAACACCGCCTGGTCGGGAAAGATGTTGGCCGGATCGCCATGGTCGTCGTTCAGGTGCCGCAGGTCCGGATCGAGGAAGCACGGCGGGCCCGCCGACGGGACGACCCAGGTGGCGCCGACCTGGGCGATGTACTGGCGGCAGCGGTCCATCTGGCGCTGCCGCTTCTGGATCCCGAACGCCTCCTTGGCGCGGGCGGGCATGTCGTAGACCATCGGGTACCAGATGGCGCCCGAGTACTGCAGCATGTGCACGTCGACATGGCCGAAGTCGGCGTGCACCACGTCGAGATCGACGGGCCGCGCGTCGTTCATATTGAAAGCGGTGGTCACGCCATCCGATACCACGAGTCCGGAGTCGCCGATCGGACCGTCGGCCGGGGCGCGCAACGCGATGATCATCACCTTGAGATCGCCGCGCGGGCCGCTGACGGTGTGCGTGACCGAATCCGTCGTCTCGAAGAACCGGTGGAATCCGAGCTTCTCGAGTTCGCGACGCAGATCGGGCACCGGGTAGTCCGGCAGCAGCACGATCGCGTCCTTGTTGACGTGCCTGCGCAGCAACCGTGGGTCGAAGTGGTCGCGGTGCAGATGCGAGACGTACAGGTAGTCGCAGTCGCCGAGCGCGTCCCAGTCCAACGCGCTGTTGTCGGGGAACGGGAACCACGACGCGAAATAGGCGGGGTTGACCCAGGGGTCGCACAAGATGCTTCCCGCCTTGGTGTCGATGCGGAAACCCGCGTGCGCGACGCTCGTGACCTGCACAAATCCCCCTTCTTTGCAATGTGGCGCTCGCGGTGAGTCTAGCCCGCCAGCGGGTCCTGATCGTCGTCGGAGGCGTTCCACGCAAGCCTGTAGTAGAGGATGCGCTCGTCGTCGGCTGCCACGCCGTACGCCTCGAGCAGTAGTTCCGCAAAACCACCGGGGCCCTCGGTCGGGAAGTTCCAGTCCAGCGACAACGTCGCGATCGCCAAGTCGGCCCACCGGTCGGCGACGCCCAGGTCGCCGAGGTCGACGTGCCCGCTGAACGCGCCGTCGTCGGCCATCAGGGTGTTCGGGGCGCAGGCGTCGCCGTGGCACACCACGAGCCGGTCGGGCGGTGGCGCGTCGCTCGGCACCCATGACGGCCTGCCGAACGGACAGTCCTCGACCGGCAGCGCGTCGTGCAAGCGCCGCAGCCCCTGCCCGATTGCCCGGGCGGCGGTTTCAGGTTCGTCGGCCCAGCGGGGATCCACCGCGGACCGACCCGCCAGCCGCGCGGTGTGTAGCCAGCCCGGCCCGGACGCCAGCACCTCGGGTACCGGCGTGTAGCGCCGCGCCCAGCGCAGCCGGGGGACCTCTGCGGCGAGTAAGTGCGTTGAAGCGTCGGGGTACACCTTGACGAACTCCCGGCCCCCGTCGATGGCGAAGGTGACGCCACCGAGCTCGTTGACCCAGACGGCACGCACCGGGCGGCCCATCGAGATCGAGGCGACGAGGCCGGGAACCGGCACGGGTTCGGCGGGTCGGGTCACGCGACTAGGCTGCCTGATGTGGAACCGGTATACGGCACCGTCATCCAGCTGGCGCGGCTGCTGTGGCGCGCGCAGGGGCTGAAGTTCACGGTCACCGGCGTGGAGAACCTGCCGGCCACCGGCGGCGCGGTGATCGCGATCAACCACACCAGCTACTTCGACTTCACGTTCGCAGGCTTGCCCGCCTACCGCCAGGGGCAGGGCCGCAAGGTCCGCTTCATGGCCAAGAAAGAGGTCTTCGACCACAAGATCACCGGACCGCTCATGCGCAGCCTGCGCCACATCGAGGTGGACCGCGACAGCGGCGCCGGGTCCTTCGACGAGGCGTGCCGGAAACTCAAGGAGGGTGAGTGGGTCGGCGTCTATCCGGAGGCGACGATCAGCCGCAGCTTCGAGATCAAGGCGTTCAAGTCCGGCGCCGCGCGCATGGCGATCGCCGCCGACGTGCCGATCGTTCCGCATGTCGTGTGGGGTGCGCAGCGGATCTGGACCAAGGACCACCCGAAGAAGATGTGGCGGCCCAAGGTGCCGATCTCGGTCGCGGTCGGTGAACCGATCGAGCCGACGCTGCCCGCAACGCAGCTGACCGCGCTGCTGCACTCGCGGATGCAGCACCTGTTGGAGCGGGTGCAGGACGCCTACGGCCCGCACCCGCCCGGCGAGTTCTGGGTGCCGCACCGGCTGGGCGGGGGAGCACCAACGCTGGCCGAGGCCAATCGGATGGACGCCGAGGAGGCTGCCGAGAAGGCCGCCAGGCGCGCACAGCGTCCCGACCCCAGTGGGGCACCGGGGTAGCCGAGATGGAGCCCGTCTTCTACACACTCGAAGTACTGGTCAAGGCGGCGGTCAGGGTCAACGGGATCCCAATCACCTACCACGGTCTGGAGCACATCCCCGCCAGTGGCGGTGCGGTGATCGCGATCAACCACACCAGCTATGTCGACTGGTTGCCCGCGGCGCTGGCAGCGCACTACCGCAAGCGGCGGCTGCGTTTCATGATCAAAGAAGAGATGCAGCATGTGAAGGTCGTCAACTACCTCATCAGCCGCACGGGCACGATCCCGGTGGATCGCAGTGCCGGGGCCGGCGCCTACGCCGTCGCCGTGGAGCGGCTGCGGGCAGGCGAGCTCGTCGGTGTCTATCCGGAGGCCACGATCAGCCGCAGCTTCGAGCTCAAGGGCTTCAAGACCGGCGCTGCCCGCATGGCGCGGGAGGCCGATGTGCCGATCGTTCCGCTCATCGTATGGGGCGCCCAGCGGCTCTGGACCAAAGACCATCCGCGGCGCCTGGGCCGCAGCAAGATTCCGATCACCGTCGAGGTGGGTAAACCACTGCGGGCCGACGACTCGATGGAGCGAACGTTGCAGAACCTGCGCACGGCGATGACCGAGCTGCTGCACGAGGCGCAGCGCGACTATCCAAGCCCGAAGGGCGCCTTCTGGGTGCCGCGCCGGCTCGGCGGTGGCGCACCGTCGCCCGACGAGGCGAAAGCGCTCGACGAGGCAGAACTGGCCGAGCGGGCCCGCAAGCGCGCAGAGCGGGAAGCCAAGAGCCGCCGGTGACCCTCCCGTTGCTGATCGCCTCCGACGTCGACGGCACGTTGCTGGACGACGACGAGAAGGTCTCCGCGCGCACCCGGGCGGCGGTCACCGCCGCGGTCGCGGCGGACACGAAGTTCGTGCTGGCCACCGGTCGCCCGCCGCGGTGGGTGCAGCCCGTCGTCGACGAGCTGGGCTTCGCGCCGATGGCGGTGTGCGCCAACGGTGCGGTGATCTACGACCCGGCCACCGACCGGATCGTGTCCGCGCGCACGCTGACCACCGACGTACTCGGCGAACTCGCCGACATCGCGACACGGGCGATCCCGGGCGCGGGCTTGGCCGTCGAGCGGGTGGGGCGCAGCGCTCATGACGCCGCGACTCCGCAGTTCGTCAGCTCACCGGGCTACGAACACGCCTGGCTCAACCCGGACAACACCGAGGTGTCCCTCGAGGACCTGCTCAGCGCACCCGCCGTCAAGCTGCTCATCCGCAAGGCGGGCGCACGCAGTGCCGATATGGCCGCCGAGCTTGTCAAACACGTTGTCTCGCAGGGTGATATCACGTATTCCACGAATAACGGTTTGGTCGAGATCATGCCGATCGGCATCAGCAAGGCGACCGGCGTGGCGGAGTTGGCCGGTCCGCTCGGCATCGCCGCCGAGGAGATCGTGACGTTCGGCGACATGCCCAACGACGTGCCGATGCTGCAATGGGCCGGGTTGGGTGTCGCCATGGGGCATGCCCATCCGGATGCGTTGGCCGCGGCCGACGAGATCACCTCGACGAACAACGACGACGGCGTCGCGCGGGTGCTCGAGCGGTGGTGGATGTAGCGCCGCGATCAGCTGCTGATCGGCGGGGTGAACCGCTCGAGCTGCACGGGCGCCGTGTCGGCCGTCGGCTTCGGGAGCTCGACGGGGATGCCGTCGAACACCCGTGTCACGGTGCCGTTCTCGCGGTCGAAGTTCAGCGTGCCGTGTTGGAAGTTCTGCACAATCCAAAGCGGTGCTTGAATTTCCGCGCTGGTCGGCAATCCGAGCGCGCCACGCTCGAAGCCCAATGCGCCCCAGGCCTTGTAGATTTCGCCGGTGACCGGTTGCGCGCCGCTCTGCGGTGACCAGTACACCGCGCCGCGTTCGAATGTGACGTAGCGGGCGCCACCCTCGCCGGCGGCCTCCAATGACGTCGGCCTGCCCAGCGGGCTCTTCATCCCGCCCATCGCCTCCCACTGCGCGAAAATCGCGCCCCCGCGCAGTGATTCGGACAGGTCGTCGGGCCCCGGTGGGTGGTTGAACCGGGCGGCGATGTCGCGGATGTGGTCCATCAAGGCATACGCCGCATTGCCGGGGCACTCCGTGGCGCCGACGTCGCGGTGGGTGAAGATCGAGGGCAGCTTCGGTGTCGCGCCCGTTGGGAACGCCGAGAACGACCCACCCGAGGAGGCCAGCACAACAGTACCGCGCGGATCGACGTGGTCCAGTCCGAGTCGCCACCCGAGCAATCGGGCCGTGGTGCGCAACTGGATCGGTGTCGGCGGGACCACCTCGAAGTTGCCCATCATCGCCACACCCCAGGTGTCGCGGTTGAAGCCGCCGGTGTGCGCTCCCTCGACCGGTTTGGTGATGCCGCCCGCGCGCCCCTCGAAAACCTGTCCGTACTTGTCGACCAGCGCGTTGTACGCGATGTCGCACCAGCCCAACGTGCGGGTGTGGTACTCGTAGACCGACCGGACGATGCCGGCAGAGTCCTGGGGCGCGTATTCGTTGCTACCGGCGGTGTGGTGCACGACTCCGGCGCGAATTCCCGAGTCGTAGCGGGGGTCTCCGCACCGCATCGATTCGTCGGCACCCCACTGCGACCGGTTGATGATGTTCGGCGGCACGCCCGGCGCGTTCACCGCCGACGGCGGCGGCAGTGTGTCGACCGGCGGCGCCTGCGGTGGGCTGATCAGGACGGCGTTCAAGTTCTGCCCGATGGACTGCTCCACGCTGGCCGGCAGGTAACCGAGGCCGGGCCCCTGCGCAGGTGCCGGCTGCGGGGTCGTGGCCGCATCGGGCGGACGGGTCACGGCGATCTGCACGGTGGTGGTGCGTCCGACGAACACCGGTTCGGTGCCGCGCGGACCGGCAGCGGGAGTCTGGGGGCCGACGCCCTCGAGGGGCTCGGCCTCGTACCACGGCCCCCACGTGCCGTCGGCCTTCTTGGCCCGCACCCGGGCGGTGGTGCCGGCGAAGTCGTCTGCGGTCAGCGCGACCAACGAGAACGGCGTGTCCTGGTGGACCTCGCGGATCGTCTCTCCGCCCGGGAGGCCGGTCAGCGGTTGCTGCGCGAGTCGCGGCGCCTCCGAGGCCGTCGCCCGGTCCGGCCCGTCACCCGGTAGGCCGTAGACCGCCATCGGCAGCATCACGACCGTCGCCGCCAGAGCGGTGAAGATCAGCGACGGCGCGGGGCGGCGAGGCGGCACGGACCGATGTTACGTATGTGTCAGTTGTTGCTTGTGGTACGACACGGCCCGCAGCGGCACCAAAATCGACGGAGACCTGCACCGGCACCGCAGAGCCGCCCGGCTTCTGCGGTGCCGTCTGGTGGCAGGTCTCAGGCGCCGGGAGCGGCCGGCGCCGCAGGTACCGGCGGTGCGGGCACGGCGGCCGGGGCGCCCGGCGGCTTCACCGCCGACATGATCGCCGGCATCACCATGCCTTTGAGCAGGTCGATCGCCTGTCCGGCGCCGAGTTGTTCGGCCATGCCGGACAGCTCGCCGACGATCCCGCCACTGCCGCCGCCGGTCGCCGCGGGCATCGTCGCCAGAGAGGGGTCGCCGAGGATCGGGTACGTGCCGGCGGCCGGGTCGAGCCCGATCGGCGCCGCGATGGGCACCTCGCTGGGTGCCGGCAGGCCCGTCGCCGACGAGATCGGCGTGGTGCCCAGGGCCGGATCGGTCAGCGCCGGTGGGGTGGACAGACCCGGGGCGGTCAGGCTGCCGCTGTCCCCGGCCGGACTGGTCAGCCCCGGGCTGGTCAGGTCCGGGCTGGTCAGCGCGGGGTTGGTCAACGCCGGGTCGGTCAGGGAGGGAGCGGTGGCGGTGACCGGCGGAACCGTGGCGCTCGGGGCGGTCAGTCCCGGAGCGGTCAGTCCCGGAGTGGTCAGCTCGGGCGTGGTGAGTCCGGGTGTGGTGAGCCCGGGCGCCGTCAGGCTCGGAGACGTCAGCCCCGGTGTGGTGAGACCTGGTGTCGTCAGCCCCGGGGAGGTGAGCGTGGTCGGCGCGCTCGCCCCCGTGCCCGTCAGCATCCCGGTCGGCATCGGCGGCAGGTTGATGCCGAACTGCGAGAGGCCCTGGGACAAGGCGGACATCAACTCGTTGGGCAGATCGGTGATCATCGCTGCCTGGACGAACTCGCGGTGCTGGGACGCCGGCTCGGTGCTCTCCGACAACTCGGTCACGGCGACTACTGCTGCGGGACTCGCGACTGCCAAGGCCAGCACTGCGCTCGTGGCTGTCGACAGCCTGCGTCGACGTCGGTTCGGCACGGAAGTCTCCTCAATACATGGGCTACATCTGTTAGGCGGTTCTGCTGGGTCGCGCCAGGCGATTCAGGTGAACCACCCAGGTCGTGCGCTGCCGGCACGCAATGCCGACGTGAACGACGGTACTGGTGTGACTGGTGGGACGAAAGTGACGATATGGAATCGTGAGCCGATCGCAATCTTCGGCTTCTGTCGAATTCGGGTCGTGCGGTCGCGGTCGGATACCCTTGCTGCCGATGACAGCTCGTTTCGACCTCCTTGTCGTCGGCTCCGGGTTCTTCGGCCTGACGATTGCCGAGCGCGCGGCAACCCAGCTGGACAAACGCGTCCTCGTTCTCGAGCGACGCCCGCACATCGGCGGCAACGCGTACTCCGAACCCGAGCCGCAGACCGGCATCGAGGTGCACAAGTACGGGGCCCACCTGTTCCACACCTCCAACAAGCGGGTGTGGGACTACGTGCGGCAGTTCACCGAGTTCACCGGCTACCAGCATCGCGTCTACGCCATGCACAACGGGCAGGCCTACCAGTTCCCGATGGGCTTGGGCCTGGTCTCGCAGTTCTTCGGCAAGTACTTCACCCCGGACGAGGCCCGCCAATTGATCAAGGAGCAGGCCGCCGAGATCAATACCGAAGACGCCCAGAACCTCGAGGAAAAAGCGATCTCGCTGATCGGTCGCCCGCTCTACGAGGCGTTCGTCAAGGGCTATACCGCCAAACAGTGGCAGACCGATCCCGCGGAACTTCCGGCCGCTGTCATCAATCGCCTGCCGGTGCGATACACCTTCGACAACCGCTACTTCAACGACACCTATGAGGGGCTGCCCGCCGAGGGTTACACCGCGTGGCTGAAGAACATGGCCGCCGACGACCGCATCGAGGTCCGGCTGGACACCGACTGGTTCGACGTGGGGGACCAACTCCGTGCCGAGAACCCCGACGCGCCAGTGGTCTACACCGGGCCGCTGGACCGCTATTTCGACTACGCAGAGGGGCGACTCGGTTGGCGTACCCTCGATTTCGACGTAGAGGTGCTGCCCACCGGTGACTTTCAGGGCACCCCGGTGATGAACTACAACGACGCCGACGTGCCCTACACCCGCATCCACGAGTTCCGGCACTTCCATCCCGAACGCGCGTACCCGACCGACAAGACGGTGATCATGCGCGAGTTCTCCAGGTTCGCCGATGACGACGACGAGCCCTATTATCCGATCAACACCGAAGCCGACCGCGCGTTGCTGGCCGCATACCGGGCCCGGGCGAAGGCCGAAACCGCTTCTGCGAAGGTGTTGTTCGGTGGCCGTCTGGGCACCTACCAGTACCTGGACATGCACATGGCGATCGCCAGCGCGCTGAGCATGTACGACAACACGCTGGCCCCGCACCTGCGCGACGGTGCGCCACTGACCGAACCGGACCCAGAAAGCAGTAGCGCATGAGCGAGATACCGTCCGGCGCGCTCGACGCCGGCGAATCCAAGGCGGTCAGCCTGCTGACGCGCGTCATCCTGCCGCGTCCCGGCGAACCGCATGACGTCCGCAAGCTCTATATCGAGGAAGCCGACACCAACGCCAAACGCGCGCACGCGCCGACACGCACCGCGCTCGAGATCGGCACCGAATCCCAGGTGTCGTTCGCCACCTACTTCAACGCCTTCCCCGCCAGCTACTGGCGGCGCTGGTCCACACTGCAGACGGTGGTGCTGCGCGTCGAGCTGACCGGCAGCGCGCGCGTCGACGTCTACCGATCCAAGGCCACCGGGGCGCGCATCACCGTCGGCGGCGCGCCGGTCGCCAGCGAGAGTGACGGAGCCCGCGCCGCTGGATCAAATGTCGGCCCCGCCTCCGTCGAGTTCGAGATCGACCTCGGCCCGTTCGAGGACGGCGGCTGGATCTGGTTCGACATCGCCACCGACGCCGCGTCGACGTTGCATCACGCCGGTTGGTACGCGCCGGTGCCCGCACCGGGCCGGGCCAACATCGCGGTCGGCATCCCGACCTTCAACCGTCCGGCGGACTGTGTCAACGCGCTGGCCGCGCTCACTTCGGATCCGTTGGTGGACGAGGTGATCGGCGCGGTGATCGTGACCGATCAGGGCGCGAACAAGGCGAAGGATCATCCCGGTTTCGACGAGGCCGCGGCCGCACTCGGCAACCGGCTGTCCGTGCACAACCAGCCCAACCTCGGCGGTTCCGGCGGCTACAGCCGGGTGATGTACGAGGCGCTGAAAAACACCGACTGCGAACAGATCCTCTTCATGGACGACGACATCCGCATCGAGCCGGACTCGATCCTGCGGGCGCTGGCGATGAACCGGTTTGCGAAGTCGCCGACCCTGGTCGGCGGCCAGATGCTCAACCTGCAGGAACCCTCACACCTGCACGTGATGGGCGAGATGGTCGATTCCGAGAACTTCATGTGGACCAACGCGGTCAACACCGAGTACGACCACAACTTCGCGAAATTCCGACTCAGCGACGAGGATTCGCCGCGCAGCAGGCTGTTGCACCGGCGCATCGACGTCGATTACAACGGCTGGTGGATGTGCATGATCCCGCGCCAGGTCGCAGAGGAACTCGGTCAGCCGCTGCCGTTGTTCATCAAGTGGGACGACGCCGACTACGGCCTGCGTGCCGGCGAGCACGGCTACCCGACCGTCACGCTGCCCGGGGCCGCCATCTGGCACATGGCGTGGAGCGACAAGGACGACGCGATCGACTGGCAGGCGTACTTCCACCTGCGCAACCGGCTGGTCGTGGCGGCGCTGCACTGGGACGGCAACATCAGCGGGCTGATCGCGAGCCATCTGAAGGCGACCCTCAAACACCTTCTGTGCCTTGAGTATTCGACGGTCGCCATTCAGAACAGGGCGATGGACGACTTCTTGGCCGGACCCGAGCACATCTTCTCGATCCTGGAGTCCGCGCTGCCCGAGGTGCGCAAGATGCGCCAGGAGTACCCCGACGCGGTGGTGCTGTCCAGCGCCGCCGAGCTGCCGACACCATCGGACAAGCGGTGGCGCAAGAAGGTGAACATCCCCACGAACGCGCTGGCGATCTCGTGGCGGCTGTCCCGCGGCGTCATCCACCAGCTGAAGGCCGCCGACCCCGAGCACCATCGCCGCCCGCAGATCAACGTCGCCACCCAGGACGCCCGCTGGTTCTCGCTGTGCAGGGTCGACGGTGTCACGGTGACGACCGCGGACGGTCGCGGTGTGGTGTACCGCCAGCGCGACCGCGAGAAGATGTTCGAGTTGCTGCGGGAGTCGCTGAAGCGCCAGGCGCGCCTCGCGCGCAAGTTCAACCGGATGCGCAAGGTCTACCGCGAGGCGCTGTCGACGTTGTCGAGCAAGCAGAAGTGGGAGACGGTCTTACTGGAGTCGTCTGCACATGAATGACAGGCCGCGCGGGGAGGAAGCCGCGCTGGTCGCCGTGCAGTCCGCGCTGGCCGACCGGCCGGGGATCCTTTCGGGTGCGCGCGCGTTGTCGCATTTCGGCGAGCACAGCCTCGGCTGGCTGGGAATTGCCCTGCTGGGAGCGGTCTTTCAGGCCGACCGCCGGCGCGCCTGGCTGGCCGCGGGGGCGGGCGCATTCGTCGCGCACGCCGCTGCGGTCGTGATCAAGCGGGTGGTGCGTCGGGAGCGTCCGCACCACCCGGCGGTCACGGTCAACGTCGGAACCCCGAGCCGGCTGAGCTTCCCGTCGGCCCACGCCACGTCCACCACCGCAGCGTCGCTCCTGATGGCCAGGACCACGGGGCTGCCGCTGCCGGCACTGCTGGTGCCCCCGATGGCGTTGTCGCGGTTGGTGCTCGGCGTGCACTACCCCAGCGATGTGCTGACCGGCGTCGCGGTCGGGGCGGCCGTCGCCAAGGTGGTCGGCACGGTCGCCGACCGCGCCGAGAGGATCCCATGAGCATCTCGAGTGACAGCAGCGCAGAGAGCGTACGGCCAATGAGTCAACAACCGGCACCGGTCAACGAGCCACCGCGAAACGCCGCGACGGGTCTGATCAAGGCGATCCGGCCGCGGCAGTGGGTGAAGAACCTGCTCGTCCTCGCCGCGCCCATAGCCGCCCTCGGCGGAGATGTGGATTACGACTATCGCGAGGTCGCGGTCAAGATCCTGATCGCCTTCGTGGCGTTCTCGCTGGGTGCCTCGTCGATCTATCTGGTCAACGACGCGCGCGACGTCGAGGCCGACCGCCAGCATCCGACGAAGCGGTTCCGGCCGATTGCGGCGGGTGTCGTCCCGGAATGGTTGGCCTACTGCGCCGCGGTGGTGTTGGCCGCTGCGGCACTTGGCATCTCGGTGCTCGCCTCGACGAACCTGACCGTGGTGATCGCGGTCTACATCGCGATGCAGCTGGCCTACTGCTTCGGGCTCAAACACCAGGCGGTGCTCGACATCTGCATCGTCTCCTCGGCGTATCTGATCCGCGCCATCGCGGGCGGCGCGGCGGCGAGCATCCCGCTCTCGCAATGGTTCCTGTTGGTGATGACCTTCGGCTCGCTGTTCATGGTGGCCGGAAAGCGTTACGCCGAACTGCAACTCGCCGAACGCACGGGCGCCAAGATCCGCAAGTCCCTGGAGAGTTACACGGCGTCCTACCTGCGCTTCGTGTGGACGTTGTCGGCCACCGCGATGGTTCTCTGCTATGGACTGTGGGCCTTCGAACGTGACGGCACCACCGCGTCCTGGTACGCAGTCACGATCATCCCGATCACCATCGCGATCCTGCGCTACGCGGTCGACGTCGACGGCGGGTTGGCCGGGGAGCCCGAGGAGATCGCGTTGAAGGACCGGGTACTGCAGCTGTTGCTGCTGGCGTGGATCGGGACCATCGGTGCCGCCGTCCTCCTCGGCTGAGAAGGCGGCCCCGCCCCTCGCGGGCCGATGGGCCGACCAGCTCGCACACAACCTGGCCCGCTGGCCCGCATTCCGGTACGACACCACGGTCCGGGTGAGCCTGTGGCTCAGCGTGCTGGTGGTCGCGGCGCTGTTCGGCTGGGGCGCCTGGCAACGGCGCTGGATCGCCGATGACGGCCTGATCGTGCTGCGGACGGTCCGAAACTTGTTGGCGGGCAACGGCCCGGTGTTCAACGCGGGCGAACGCGTGGAGGCCAACACCTCCACGGTGTGGACCTATCTGGTCTACCTCGGCGCGCTGGTGGGCGGCTCGGTACGGCTGGAGTACGTGGTGTTCGTGCTGGCGCTGGTGCTCAGCGTGCTGGGCGTGGCGTTCGCGATGCTGGGCACCGGCCGCCTGTACGCGCCGAGCCTGCAGGGCCGACGCGCGCTGATGCTGCCCGCAGGTGTACTGGTGTACATCGCCGTGCCGCCCGCCCGCGACTTCGCCACCTCCGGACTCGAAAACGGTTTGGTGCTGGCCTATCTGGGCCTGCTGTGGTGGATGATGGTGTGCTGGTCACAAGGACTCCGCGGCGTCCGCGCTGCCCCGGCGCCGCTCACCCGGGGCGGCGCGCCGGTGATCCGCCGACACCCCGTCGGTGCGCACACACCGTCGACACCGCCGCGGCCGGCGAGCGAAATTTTCGACGGTGCACTGGCTTTCGTCGCGGGACTGAGCGTGCTGGTGCGGCCGGAGTTGGCGCTGATCGGAGGGCTCGCCCTGGTGATGATGCTGATCGCGGCACGCGATTGGCGCCGCCGAACGATCATCCTCGTCGCGGGTGGGCTGCTTCCGGTGGCTTACCAGATCTTCCGAATGGGCTACTACGGGTTGCTGTTTCCCGGCACCGCGCTGGCCAAGGACGCCACGGGATCGAAGTGGTCGCAGGGCTTCGTCTACCTCGCCAACTTCAACCAGCCGTACCTGCTGTGGGCGCCGGCGATCCTGCTGGCCGGGCTGGCGGGGGTGGTGTGGGTGACCCGCGGCCGTCCCCGACCGGGCCGCGGCGCCACGGCGCCCGGCTACGGATGGTTGGCGCGAATGGTGCAGAGTCCCGCTGCGGTGGTGATCTTCTTCCTCGTCAGCGGCCTGCTGCAGGCGCTGTACTGGATCCGCCAGGGCGGCGACTTCATGCACGGCAGGGTGCTGCTGACCCCGTTGTTCTGCCTGTTGATGCCGATCGCGGTGATCCCCGTCGTACTGCCCGACACCACCCGAATGGCCCGGGGCGCAGGCTATTTGTTCGTCGGCGCCACCAGTGTGCTGTGGTTGGCGGTGGCGGGATGGTCGCTGTGGGCGGCCAATTCGAGCGGGATGGGCAGCGACGCCACCCGCGTCACGTACTCCGGCATCGTCGACGAGCGGCGGTTCTACGCTCAGGCAACCGGCCATGCGCACCCGCTGACCGCCGCGGATTATCTCGACTATCCACGAATGCGGGCGGTGCTCGAGGCGTTGGACAACACGCCGGACGGTGCGCTGCTGCTGCCGTCGGGCAACTACGACCAATGGGATGTGGTGCCCGCCCTACCGCCGCCGCCCGACGCGCCGAAGGACTACAGAGGGCCGCACACAGTCTTTTTCACCAACCTCGGCATGCTGGGCATGAACGTCGGATTGGACGTGCGGGTCATCGATCAGATCGGCCTCGCCAACCCGTTGGCTGCGCACACCGCGCGCCTCGAGGACGGCCGAATCGGACACGACAAGAACCTGTTTGCCGACTGGGCGATCGCCGAGGGACCGTTCCTCAAAGAGCCACCGTTCATTCCGAGTTACATCGACGAGGACTGGGTCAAACAGGCCGAGGCGGCGCTGAAGTGTCCGGCGACAGAGGCGATGCTGACGTCGGTGCGCAGCCCGATGGGTCCGCGGCGGTTCCTGTCGAACCTCGTGCACGCCTACCAGTTCACGCAGTATCGGATCAACCGCGTGCCGCTCTATGAACTCATCCGCTGCGGGCTGCCGGTACCGGAGTCCACGATCGACCCGTACCAGGGCATGCCGGCGACGGGTCCGTAACGCGCGGACCCCTTGCAGTCGATAGATCAGTGGCTCAACGACTTAGCGTCGTGACCAGGAACGACACGCTCTGAATGGGAAGATTGCGACGAGGTGTGGTTGACTGCACGGGTTACGCGGCGTGCCCGAGGGGCCTTTCCGCGTGCGGCATACGACAGATGGGATAGATGAAGCATGAAGTTCGTTGGCAAGATCCGGGGTGCCTGGGTCCGCCGGCTGGCTACAGCGGCGATGGTTGCCGCGGTGCTGCCCGGTTTGATCAGCGCCATCGGAGGCTCGGCGACTGCGGGGGCTTTCTCTCGTCCGGGTCTGCCGGTCGAGTACCTCATGGTTCCGTCCGCCGGGATGGGCCGTGACATCAAAGTTCAGTTCCAGAACGGCGGTCCGAACGCACCGGGCGTGTATCTGCTCGACGGTCTTCGTGCGCGCGACGACTTCAACGGCTGGGACATCGAGACCGCGGCATTCGAGTGGTATCTGGATTCCGGCCTCGCGGTGATCATGCCGGTCGGTGGGCAGTCCAGCTTCTACAGCGACTGGTACAAGCCCGCCTGCGGTAAGGCCGGTTGCTCCACCTACAAGTGGGAGACGTTCCTGACCCAGGAACTGCCCGCGTACCTGGCGGCCAACAAGGGCGTGAACCCGAACCGCAACGCGGCCGTCGGGCTGTCGATGGCCGGATCCGCCGCGCTCACGCTGGCGATCTACTACCCGCAGCAGTTCCAGTACGCTGCTTCGCTCTCGGGCTTCCTGAACCTCTCCGAGGGTTGGTGGCCGATGCTGGTCGGTCTGTCGATGGGCGACGCGGGCGGCTACGAGTCCGAGGACATGTGGGGCCCGTCGAGCGATCCGGCGTGGAAGCGCAACGACCCGATGGTGAACATCGACAAGCTGGTCGCCAACGGCACCCGGATCTGGGTGTTCTGCGGTAACGGTAAGCCGGCCGACATCAACGGTAGCGGCGTTGCGGCAGGCGACAACTTCAACGCGAAGTTCCTGGAGAGCTTCACGCTGCGGACGAACGAGACGTTCCAGGAGAAGTACCTCGCCGCGGGCGGCAAGAACGGTGTGTTCAACTTCCCGCAGGCCGGTACCCACAGCTGGGAGTACTGGGGTCAGCAGCTGAACCAGATGAAGCCGGACATCCAGCGCGTGCTCGGCGCCACGCCGCAGCCGACGACTCCGATCGCGACTGAGGCCTCGGCGCAGACCCCGAACCCCGGGAACTGACCGGTACGGCGATAACTACATAGTTGGCGGCGGCGATCCTGCGGGGTCGCCGCCGTCAGCCGTTTCCAGCCCGATCCGGCGGGCGGGTGTGATTGACTACCTCGCGCGGGGACAGCAGCCGAACACGAGGTGGGTCAGTTGATGCGTGGGATGTTCCGGACGATCATGACCGTCGCGCTCGCCGCCGGTCTGTGGACCGCCGGCACGGCGATGGCGCCGTCGGCGAACGCACAAGTAGAGATGCTCATGGTGCCCTCGGGCGCGATGGGACGCGACATCCCCGTCGCCTTCCAGGGCGGTGGCCCGCACGCGGTCGTGCTGCTCGACGCGTTCAACGCCGCCCCCGACGTGAGCAACTGGGTGACCGCGGGCAACGCGATGAACACGCTCGCCGGCAAGGGCATCTCGGTGGCCGCCCCCGCGGGCGGCGCGTGGAGCATGTACACCAACTGGGAGGCCGACGGCAGCAAGCAGTGGGAGACGTTCCTCGCCGACGAACTGCCGAACTGGCTGGCCGCCAACAAGGGGCTGGCCCCCTCGGGTCACGGCATCGTCGGTGCGGCGCAGGGCGGCTACGGCGCGATGGCGATGGCCACCTTCCACCCCGACCGCTACCGCTACGCAGGCTCGCTGTCCGGCTTCCTGGCCCCCGAGCGCACCGGCGTCGACGGCGCCATCACCGCCGGGCTGGCCCAGTACGGCGGCGTCGAGACCCGCAACATGTGGGGCCTGCCACAGCTGGGCCGGTGGAAGTGGCATTCGCCCAACGTCCATGTGCAGTTGCTGGCGGACAACAACACCCGGTTGTGGGTGTGGAGCGCGTCGGCCGGCGGTTGCACCGATCCGCCCGCGATGATCGGCTACTGCGACATCGCCCAGGGCACCAACCGCGAGTTCTACCAGCACTACCGCGCTGTCGGCGGCCACAACGGGCATTTCGACTTCCCGCCCAGCGGCACCCACGACTGGGGGTCCTGGAGCGCTCAGCTCGCCGCCATGAGCGGGGAACTGGCGGCGACGATCAAGTAGCCGGCGAGCCGTCATCGCCGAGCCGGTCCGCGCCCGGGCGGCCGGTACCTTGGAGGAGTGCAACGCTCGGTACGGACGTCGGCGGCAGGGACGCTGCTGATCGCTTCGGCGACCGCGATGCTGACCGGATGCTCAGGTGACGCGGTGATGGGGACCATGGGCATGCCGACGACGGAGTCAGCGCCGGCCCACGGGACATCCCAAGCGCAGCCGGGGCCGCCGCCCGCAGGCGGTCAGTCCAACGCGCTGGTCGTCACCGACCGGCAGCGCGCGTACCTCGACGCGTTGGCCGCCGAGCGCGTCGAACCGTCCAGTGACCTGCTGGCGCTGAGCATCGGCTCCTACGTGTGTCAGGCCCACGCCGCCAAGCACACCGATCAGGAAGTGTGGGACGCCGTGTTGCCGATGGTGCGCAGCGATATGGATGAGCGGGTTGACGCAGGGACGTCGGGTATGGCGTCCTCGTCCGGCGACGTCCACGCCGCCACTTCCGACTACATTCGCATCGCAACCGACCGACTCTGCTAGCAGGAGCCCAACCGACACATGGCCAAGACCAATCGGCGGAAACGCCATCGCATCCTCGCGCTCATCGCAGCGGGCGCGATGGCGCTCGTGGTGGTGCTGCTCGTCGTCATCGTCGTGGTGATCCTGCGCAAACCCGAGGAGCCGCCGAGCGCCGGACCGCCGTCGGCGGTGCCCCCGACCGGCGTCAGCCCGACCAAGAAGCCGCGGCCGGAGTTCCAGGACGCCAGCTGTCCGGATGTGCAGATGATCTCGGTGCCCGGCACGTGGGAGTCCTCGCCGCAGCTCGATCCGTTCAACCCGACACAGTTTCCGATCGCGCTGCTGCTCGGTGTCACCAATCCGATCGACGAGCAGTTCGACGAGAACCGGCTCGAGGTGTTCACCGTCCCCTACACGGCGCAGTTCCACAATCCGTTCTCCCAGGACGGTCAGATGTCCTACAACGACAGCCGCACCGAGGGCTTCAACGCGACCGTCAAGGCCATGACGGAGATGAACGAGCGGTGCCCGTTGACGAGCTACGTCATCGTCGGCTTCTCCCAGGGCGCGGTGATCGCGGGGGATATCGCCAGCGACATCGGTAACGGGCGCGGGCCGGTCGACGAGGATCTGGTGCTCGGCGTGACGTTGATCGCCGACGGCCGTCGACAAGTAGGCGTCGGCCGCGACGTCGGGCCGAACCCGCCCGGGCAGGGCGCCGAGATCACGCTTCGCGATGTGCCGATGCTCGAGGGGATGGGGCTGGCGATGACCGGGCCCCGACCCGGCGGGTTCGGCGCGTTGAACGACCGCGTCAACGAGATCTGCGCTCCGGGCGACCTGATCTGCTCGGCGCCGCCGGAGGCATTCAACATCTTCAATCTGCCGAAGACCATCGACATCCTGCTCGGCGGTGCGGGACAACCGATTCACGCGATGTACGCGACGACGCAGTTCTGGAATCTCGACGGGGCTTCGGCCACACAGTGGACACTGAATTGGGCGAAGGGGTTGATCGATAACGCCCCGCACCCGAAACATGGCTGACCTGTAACCAGACTGATTTGGACTGCGCCAACCGGTCACCTAACATTAAGAAAAAACTAAGAGCAGTAAGCGGATAGCCGACCGGTACGATCTTCCGGGTCCGGGGCTTGGGGGCGGCTCGGGGATCATGTGCGAATCGGCATCGAGAAGCGTGTGCCGTTGACAGGAGAGTGCGATGGGGTTCCATAACCCGTTCATCAAGGACGGACTGATCAAGTTTCCCGACAACGGGAGCCTGGTCAAACACGTCGAACGATGGGCGAAGGTGCGTGGAGACAAGGTCGCCTACCGGTTCATCGACTTCTCCACCGAGCGTGACGGAGTCGCGCGCGACCTGCACTGGGCCGACTTCGGCGCCCGGAACCGCGCCGTCGGCGCCCGCTTGCAGCAGGTCACCCAGCCCGGCGACCGGGTCGCGATCCTCTGCCCGCAGAATTTGGAATACCTCGTCGCATTCTTCGGCACTCTGTACTCGGGCCGCATCGCCGTGCCGCTGTTCGACCCGAACGAACCCGGCCACGTAGGCCGGCTGCACGCCGTGCTCGACGACTGCCACCCCTCGGCGATCCTGACCACCACCGAGGCGGCCGAGGGCGTGCGCAAGTTCTTCCGCACCCGCCCCGCCAACCAGCGCCCCCGCGTGATCGCCGTCGACGCGGTGCCCGACGAGGTCGGCGCCACCTGGGAGCCCGTCGACGTCGATGAGCACACCATCGCCTACCTGCAGTACACGTCGGGCTCGACGCGCATCCCGACCGGCGTGCAGATCACCCACCTCAACCTGGCCACCAACGTGGTGCAGGTGATCGAGGCGCTCGACGGCGAGGAAGGCGACCGGGGGGTGTCCTGGCTGCCGTTCTTCCACGACATGGGCCTGATCACCGTGCTGCTCTCGCCGATGCTCGGCCACTACATCACGTTCATGACCCCCGCCGCGTTCGTGCGTCGCCCCGGCCGCTGGATCCGTGAGATGGCCCGCAAGGAAGGCGACAGCGGCGGCACCATCTCGGTCGCGCCGAACTTCGCCTTCGACCACGCCGCGGCCCGCGGTGTGCCCAAGGACGGCGAACCGCCGCTGGACTTGTCCAACATCAAGTGCATCCTCAACGGCAGTGAGCCGATCTCGGCGGCCACCGTGCGCCGGTTCAACGAGGCGTTCGGGCCGTTCGGATTCAAGCCGCAGGCCATCAAGCCGTCCTACGGCCTGGCCGAGGCGACCCTGTTCGTCTCCACCACGCCGATGGATGCGGAGCCGGTGATCATCTCGGTGGACCGCGACGAGTTGAACGCCGGTCGTTTCGTCCCGGTGCCCGACGACTCGCCGAAGGCCGTCGCGCAGGCCGGCGCCGGCAAGGTCGGCCTGGCCGAATGGGCGGTCATCGTCGACAACGACACCGCCACCGAGTTGCCCGACGGACAGATCGGTGAGATCTGGATCAGCGGCCAGAACATGGGCACCGGCTACTGGGGCAAACCGGATGCGACCGCGGAAACATTTCAAAACATCCTCAAGTCACGCACCAACCCGTCGCACGCCGAAGGGGCGGCCGACGACGCCACCTGGGTGCGCACCGGGGACCTCGGCACCTACCACGACGGTGAGCTCTACATCACCGGTCGCGTCAAGGATCTGGTGATCATCGACGGCCGCAACCACTACCCGCAGGACCTCGAGTACTCCGCGCAGGAGGCGACCAAGGCGCTGCGCACCGGGTTCGTCGCGGCGTTCTCGGTGCCCGCCAACCAGCTGCCCGACGAGGTGTTCGAGAACGCCCACTCCGGTCTCAAGCGTGATCCCAACGACACCTCCGAGCAGTTGGTGATCGTCGGAGAGCGCGCACCGGGTGCACACAAGCTCGACATGGGGCCCATCGCCGACGACATCCGCGCCGCGATCGCGGTGCGTCACGGCGTCACCGTGCGCGACGTGCTGCTCACCCCCGCGGGCGCGATCCCCCGTACCTCGAGCGGCAAGATCGGCCGCCGGGCGTGCCGCTCGGCATACCTGGACGGCAGTCTGCGGAGCGGGAAGATCGCCAACGCGTTCCCTGACGAGACGGACTGAGAACTCACTCGAAAATGGCTGATACACAAGACGACTCGCAGCAACCCGAGGCTGATGTCCTCGCCGAGGCGACTCCCGAAGCCGAGGTTCAACTCGCACCCGAAAAGCCGTTGACCGCACCGGGCTCCGATGTCGCCGCCGGCGCGGCTCCGGGTTCCGACATGTCGGTCAACGAGATGCGTGAGTGGCTGCGCAACTGGATCGGCAACGCGACCGGCCAGTCGCCCGACTCGATCAACGAGTCCGCGCCGATGGTCGAACTCGGCCTCTCGTCACGCGACGCCGTCGCGATGGCCAGC
Organism: Mycolicibacterium celeriflavum; assembly: GCF_010731795.1. Taxonomy (NCBI): domain Bacteria; kingdom Bacillati; phylum Actinomycetota; class Actinomycetes; order Mycobacteriales; family Mycobacteriaceae; genus Mycobacterium; species Mycolicibacterium celeriflavum. The sequence goes on from NZ_AP022591.1 coordinate 3,513,850, forward strand.
GACATCGAGGACCTGACCGGTGTCACGCTGACCGCGACTGTGGCCTTCCGCCACCCCACGATCGAGTCGCTGGCGACGGTGATCATCGAGGGCGAGCCCGAACTCGAGCAGGGTGAAGACGACGAGGACTGGAGCCGCGACGACACGGCCGCCCGGGACATCGCCATCGTCGGGCTGGCCACCCGCTTCCCCGGCGACATGAACACCCCCGACCAGACGTGGCAGGCGCTGCTCGAGGGCCGCGACGCGATCAGCGACCTGCCCGAGGGCCGCTGGGAGGAGTTCCTCGGCGAGCCGCGCATCGCCGAGCGGGTCGCCAAGGCCCGCACCCGCGGCGGCTACCTGTCCGACATCAAGGGCTTCGACGCCGAATTCTTCGCGCTGTCGAAGATGGAGGCCGACAACGTCGATCCGCAGCAGCGGATGGCGCTCGAGCTGACGTGGGAGGCGCTGGAGAACGCCCGCATCCCGGCGTCGAGCCTGCGCGGCGGCAACGTCGGCGTCTACATCGGCAGCTCGCTGAACGACTACAGCTTCCTGGCGATGTCGGACCCCTCGGTCGCGCACCCGTACGCGATCACCGGCACGGCAAGCTCGATCATCGCCAACCGGGTCTCCTACTTCTACGACTTCCGCGGCCCGTCGGTGGCCGTCGACACCGCGTGCTCGAGCTCGCTGGTCGCCGCGCATCAGGGTGTGCAGGCGCTGCGCTCCGGAGAGGCCGACGTGGCGATCGTCGGCGGTGTCAACGCGTTGATCACCCCGCTGGTGACTGTCGGCTTCGACGAGGTCGGCGGCGTGCTCGCGCCCGACGGCCGGATCAAGTCCTTCTCGCAGGACGCCGACGGCTACGCCCGCTCCGAGGGCGGCGGCATGCTGGTGCTCAAGCGGGTGGCCGACGCCCGGCGCGACGGCGACGAGATCCTCGCCGTCATCGCCGGAAGCGCGGTCAACCACGACGGCCGGTCCAACGGCCTGCTGGCGCCGAACCCGGACGCGCAGGCCGAGGTGCTGCGCAAGGCGTACAGGGACGCGGGCATCAACCCGCGCTCCGTCGACTACATCGAGGCGCACGGCACCGGCACCATCCTCGGCGACCCGATCGAGGCCGACGCGCTCGGCCGGGTTGTCGGCAGGGGCCGCACGCCCGACAAGCCCGCGCTGCTGGGTGCGATCAAATCCAATGTGGGACACCTGGAGTCGGCTGCCGGCGCGGCGAGCCTGGCGAAGATGACGCTGGCACTGCGCAACGACAAGATCCCGCCGTCGATCAACTACGCCGGCCCCAATCCCTACATCGACTTCGACGGTGTGCACCTGAAGGTCGCCGACACCGTCACCGACTGGCCGCGTTACAGCGGGCACGCGATCACCGGGGTGTCCGGGTTCGGTTTCGGCGGCGCCAACGCCCACCTCGTGCTGCGCGAGGTGCTGCCCTCCGATCTCGTCGAGCCCGAACCCGAAGAGCCAGTCGCCGAGGCGACCGCAGCACCTTCCGAAGCAACCGCTGTCTATGTCGGCGGCGTGCGGATGGACGAGTACGGCGAGTTCATCGACGACGACTCAGAAGATGGAGACGCGCCGGACCGGCCCGCGGTCACCGTCGATGACGAACCCGAACTTCCCGGCCTGACCGACGAGGCGTTGCGGCTGCTGGAGGTCGCCCGCGAGGAGTTGGAGTCCGGCGAACTACCCACTCCCGTTGTGCCATTGGTCGTTTCGGGATTCCTGACGTCTCGCAAGAAAGCCACCGCGGCGGAGCTGGCCGACTGGATCGACAGTCCGGAGGGCCGCGAGTCATCGCTGGAGTCGATCGGCCGCGCGTTGTCGCGGCGCAACCACGGCCGCTCCCGCGCGGTGGTGCTGGCGCACGACCACGACGAGGCGGTCAAGGGGATGCGCGCGATCGCCGAGGGCAAACAACACCCGAGCGTGTTCAGCGCGGACGGCCCGGTCACCAATGGTCCGGTGTGGGTGCTGGCGGGATTCGGTGCGCAGCACCGCAAGATGGGCAAGAACCTGTACCTGCGCAACGAGGTCTTCGCCGAGTGGATCAACAAGGTCGACGCGCTCATCCAGGATGAACGGGGCTATTCGATCGTCGAGATGATCCTCGATGACGCGGTCGACTACACCAATGAGACCTGCGAATACCCCATCGAAGTCGTCCAGACGGTGATCTTCGCCCTGCAGATCGCCCTCGGTGAGCTGCTCAAGCACCACGGCGCGAAACCCGCTGCGGTGGTGGGCCAGTCGCTCGGCGAGGCTGCCGCCGCCTATTTCGCCGGCGGCCTGTCGCTGGAGGACGCCACCCGGGCCATCTGTTCGCGCGCTCACCTCATGGGTGAGGGCGAAGCGATGTTGTTCGGGGAATGGATCCGGTTGATGGCGCTGGTCGAGTACTCGGCCGACGAGATCGAGACCGTCTTTGCCGATTTCAAGGATCTCGAGGTGTGCGTGTACGCCGCACCTACCCAGACCGTCATCGGCGGCCCGCCCGACCAGGTCGATGCGATCATCGAGCGTTGCGAGCAAGAGGGCAAATTCGCGCGCAAGATGCAGACCAAGGGCGCCAGCCACACCTCGCAGATGGACCCGCTGCTGGGTGAGCTGGCCGCCGAACTCGTTGGCATCCAAGCGCATCCGCTGAAGATCGGGTACTTCTCGACGGTGCACGAGGGCCGCTACATCCGGCCCGGCGAGACGATCCACGACGTCGACTACTGGAAGAAGGGGCTGCGCCACAGCGTCTACTTCACCCACGGCATCCGCAATGCCGTCGACAACGGCCACACCACGTTCCTGGAGTTGGCGCCGAATCCCGTTGCGCTGATGCAGGTCGGCCTGACGACGGCGGCGGCAGGTCTTCACGACGCACAGTTGATCGCGACGCTGGCGCGCAAGCAGGACGAGGTCGACTCGATGACCGTGGCGATGGCGCAGCTGTTCGTGTACGGCCATGATCTGGACGTCCGCACGCTGTTCCCGCGACGGTCCAAGGGGCTGGGCGGGGCGCTGGATTTCGCGAACATCCCGCCGACGCGGTTCCGGCGCAAGCCGCACTGGCTCGACGCGCGGTTCACCGGGGACAGCTCGGTGATGATGCCCGGCAACCACGTCGCGACTCCGGACGGCCGGCATGTCTGGGAGTTCGCGCCGAAGGGTGAGCCGGATCTCGCCGCGCTGGTGAAAGCCGCTGCGGCGCAGGTGCTTCCGGACGCCAAGCTGGTCGCCTCCGAGCAGCGCGCCGTCCCCGGCGAGGGGGCGAGGCTGGTGACGACGCTGGCCCGTCATCCCGGCGGGGCCAGCGTGCAGGTGCACGCACGCATCGACGAGTCGTTCACGCTGGTGTACGACGCGGTGGTGAGCCGTGACGGTGCCGTCGGTGCATTGCCGGTCGCCGTCGGCGCCGGCACTGGTGTGGCTCAGCAGGTTTCGGCGGCGCCTGTCGGTGACGAGCCGCAGGCTGATGCGGAGATCCTGCAGGACAACCTCACGGCAGGCGCAGGCCTGGCGGCTGGCTTCGCCAAGTGGTCACCGGACTCCGGGGAGACCATCCACGACCGGTTGGGCGCAATCGTCGGCGGCGCGATGGGTTACGAGCCCGAGGACCTGCCCTGGGAGGTGCCGCTGATCGAACTCGGCCTCGATTCGCTGATGGCCGTGCGGATCAAGAACCGTGTCGAGTACGACTTCGACCTGCCACCGATCCAGCTGACCGCGGTGCGCGACGCCAACTTGTATGCCGTGGAGAAGCTGATCGAATACGCGATCGAGCACCGCGACGAGGTCGACCAGCTCGCCGAGCACCAGAAGTCCAAGACCGCAGAGGAGATCGCGGCCGAGCAGGCCGAGCTGATGGGCGGCGCGACGACCGTTGCCGAACTCGAGCAGGTCCTGGCCGAGCGGGGCGGTGAATCTCCGCTCACCAGTGCCGGCACGGCGACCTTCACCGACATCCCGCCGCCGCCGACGGATCCGAGCGGTCCCACGGGTCCAAACATCCCGCCGCCGCCGACGGATCCGAGCGGTCCCACCGGTCCGTCGGAGTCGACGGTCGCGGCGGCCGCCAAGGCACTCAGCCAGGAGGCGGTCACCGAGGCGCTGGGCACCGACGTGCCCCCGCGTGACGCCGCAGAACGTGTCACGTTCGCGACATGGGCGATCGTCACCGGCAAGTCGCCGGGCGGAATCTTCAACGAACTTACCGCGGTTGACGACTCGACCGCGAGCAAGATCGCCGAGCGGCTGACCGAACGCGTCGACGAGGGCAAGATCACCGCCGACGATGTCACCGGCGCAAAGACCATCGAGGAGTTGGCCACCACGGTCCGCGAGTACCTCGAGGGCGGCAAGGTCGACGGCTTCGTGCGGACCTTGCGCGCCCCACAGGAGGGCTCGAACCGGATCCCGGTGTTCGTCTTCCACGCCGCGGGCGGATCCACGGTGGTCTACGAGCCGCTGCTCAAACGGCTGCCGGCCGACACCCCGATGTACGGCATCGAACGGGTGGAGGGCTCGATCGAGGAGCGTGCCCGCGAGTACGTGCCGAAGCTGTTGGAGCTCAACGGTGATCGACCGTTCGCCCTGGCGGGCTGGTCGTTGGGCGGTGTGCTGGCCTACGCGTGCGCGATCGGGCTCAAGCAGGCCGGCGCCGATGTGCGGTTCGTCGGTCTCATCGACGCGGTCCGTCCGGGTGAGGAGATTCCGCAGACGCGGGAGGAGACCCGCGCCCGCTGGGATCGCTACGCGCGGTTCGCCGAGCGCACGTTCAACGTCGAGGTGCCCGAGATCCCTTACGAGGAACTCGAAAAGCTCGACGACGAGGGTCAGGTGAAGTTCGTCCTGGACGTGGTGAGCCAAAGCGGCGTGCAGATCCCGGGCGGCATCATCGAGCACCAGCGCACGTCGTACCTGGATCAGCGGGCCATCGACACCGCCGAGATCAAGCCGTACGACGGCAAGGTCACGCTGTACATGGCCGACCGCTACCACGACGACGCGATCTACTTCGAGCCGCGCTATGCCACCCGCAAGCCCGACGGTGGCTGGGGTGAGTTCGTCTCCGAACTCGAGGTCGTTCCGGTCGGGGGTGAGCACATCCAGGTGATCGACGAGCCGTACATTGCGAAGGTCGGTGCGCATATGAGCGAGGCGATCAGCCGGATCGAGAGCGAGAACGAGTGACCACCAAGACGACCGCAGAACTGCTGTCCGAACTCCGCGAAAAGCTGGAGCAGGCCAAGGAGCCCGGTGGCGAGAAGGCGGTGGCCAAGCGGGAGAAGAAGGGGATCCCGAGCGCGCGCGCCCGAATTCACGCGCTGGTCGACCCGGGCAGCTTTCTGGAGATCGGCGCGCTGGCGAAGACGCCCGGCGATCCGAACGCGTTGTTCGGCGACGGAGTGGTGACCGGTCACGGGAGAATCAACGGCAGGCCGGTCGGCGTGTTCAGCCACGACCAGACGGTGTTCCAGGGCTCGGTCGGCGAGATGTTCGGCCGCAAGGTGGCCAAGCTGATGGAGTGGGTGGCGATGGTCGGCTGCCCGATCATCGGCATCAACGACTCCGCGGGCGCCCGGATCCAGGACGCCGTGACATCGCTGGCGTGGTACGCCGAACTGGGCCGTCGCCATGAGTTGCTGCGCGGCTTGGTGCCCGAGATCTCCATCATTCTCGGCAAATGCGCGGGCGGAGCGGTGTATTCGCCGATCCAGACCGATCTGGTGGTGGCGGTGCGCGATCAGGGTTACATGTTCGTCACCGGACCCGATGTCATCAAGGACGTCACCGGTGAGGACGTGTCGCTCGACGAACTGGGCGGTGCCGACGCGCAGGCCCGCTACGGCAACATCCACCAGGTGGTGGAGAGCGAGGCCGCCGCGTTCCAGTACGTCCGCGACTACCTGGACTTCCTGCCCGCCAACACGTTCGACGACCCGCCGTTCGTCAACCCGGGCCTGGAACCCGAGACCACACCGCACGACTACGAGCTCGACACGATTGTGCCGGACAGCGACAACATGGCCTACGACATGCACGAGATCCTGCTGCGGATCTTCGACGACGGCGATGTGTTCGACGTGGCCGAGCAGCAGGGACCGGCGATTATCACCGCGTTCGCCCGTGTCGACGGCCGCCCGGTCGGAGTGGTCGCCAATCAGCCGATGCACTTGTCCGGCGCGATCGACAACGAGGCTTCCGACAAGGCGGCGCGGTTCATCCGATTCTGCGACTCCTACAATCTGCCACTGGTTTTCGTGGTCGATACGCCAGGGTTCATGCCGGGCGTCGAGCAGGAGAAGGGCGGCATCATCAAGCGCGGCGGCCGGTTCCTCAACGCCGTCGTCGAGGCCGACGTGCCGAAGGTGACGATCACGATCCGTAAGTCCTACGGCGGCGCGTATGCGGTGATGGGTTCCAAGCAGCTCTCCGCCGACCTGAACTTCGCATGGCCGACCGCACGGATCGCGGTGATCGGCGCCGAGGGTGCGGCACAGCTGTTGGTGAAGCGGTTCCCCGACCCGACCGCGCCGGAAGTCCAGAAGATCCGCGCCGACTTCATCGAGGGTTACAACCTCAACATGGCCACGCCGTGGATCGCGGCGGAGCGCGGGTTCATCGACGCGGTGATCCAGCCGCACGAGACCCGCCTTTTGCTGCGGAAGTCGATGAACTTGTTGCGCGACAAGCAAATCGACCGCGTGCAGCGCAAACACGGCCTCACCCCGATTTAGTTTCTGCAGCTCCTTCGCGAGGGCCCACCCCTTCTTCGCGAGCGTGCGTGTTTGCACACGACACGCCGCGGATTTTCGACAGTCTGCGCACCCTCGTCGCATTCTGAAGGTGCGCATAACGGTGCGCCGCCTAGTTCATGTCTCCAGCCGTGGTCGCGATGTCGTCGCCGAACCACTTCTCTTTGATCAGGTTGTAAGTGCCGTCTTCACGCATCCGGAACAGCGTCTGATTGATCGGTCTGCGCAGCGGACTGTCGATCTTGGTGACGAAGCCTTGGTCCTCTTCATGGAAAACCGGTCCGGCCATCACCGCCACACCCTCACCACGGTGGGCCACGTAGTACCGCAGTACGGGGGCATCGAAAACGACCGCATCGTAGCCCTCTTCACGCAATAGGTGGTAGGAGTCCTCGACGGTGGAGGTTTCGGTGGCATCAATGCCCATGCTCCGAAGAAACGTCGCGGCGGTGGTGCCTGCGACGGTGGCAACCGATTTGTCGTACAGGTCTGCGGGTCCGGTGATCTTGGCGTCCAGTTTGGCGACGGTCAACGTGGCGCTGAGGTTGGCCGAGCAATAGGCGATGAAGACGATGCCTGCAAAACCCCACAGGATCGCCAATGCTTTGGTGACCGTCTTCGTCGCGGAGGCGCTGTTCTTGCCCACCAGTGAGCCAATGCCCCAGCCGAACGATTGGACGATACCGGGAAAGTAGGCGCGCGACACGACTGGCTTGTGGCTACGGCGTTCGATGAGCCAAAAGGCATGTGCGGGAACCATACTGACGACCACGGCAGCGCTCAGCCAGATCAGCATCGTCCGGGACAGCAGGAGGTCGAGGTAGCCGCCCAAGCCGGGCACCGACGGCCGGGTGTCGTGGACGGGCACGATGATCTGCAAGCCGGCATCGAGCGTCGGGTGGGTGAAGTCGAACGACCGCTCCCGCTCCGCCGTCAACGAAATGCCTCCGACGGCCACCTTGGCCCCTCCGTCGGCGACCGCAGCCAATTGACCACGCACATCGCCGGTGTCGACGTAATCCGTCGACCAGTCGAGGCGTTTGGTGATCTCCTCCCACAACTCGACGCTGAACCCTGTCATCGCGCCGCTGCCGGTCGGCATGACGAATGGCTCCAGGGAGTGAACGGCGGCGGTGACCGTCCGCGTGCCCGGCGCGGGTGCAGGTGCGGGTTCGGGTTCGGCGGAAGCTCGCGGGGCGGAACCGGGTACTGCTGCGAACAGACACACCCAGAGAACGGTCACGGCCAGCGCATACCACCGCACACCCATGAGACGGTCGACCTCTTTCCACCTTGGCGGCTCTACGAACCATACAAGCCGCCCAATCCGCGGCCGCGGGCCACCGCAATGGGTCCCTAAATCGGCGGGAACTCCATCCAGTCGTCGACCATGAACGCGTCTCCCCGCGCGACGACCGTGGCGCCGCCATGGCCCGGGTAGTGCGCCGGCACCGCCGCGGCCCGACGCCGCGACGCCTCGGTCAGGATGCGTTTTCGCGTCGCCGCCGCCGCGTCGAAGTCTTCGTCCCAGCCGCACGGATCGTCCGGTCTGACAATCTGGATCGGGCAGTGCGTCAGGTCGCCGACGAAAACCGGCTCTCCTGACACTTCCGTGGGTTGATTTCTGAGATGTCTGGGGCGCACGTCGTTGTCGCTTAAGGTTTCTGGCTTGTCAAGGGTCAGGAACCAAGGGAGCGGGCAACGACGTGCGCAATGTGAGGTTATGGCGTGGGCTGCTGGGTGTCGACAAGCGCACGGTGATCGAGGCGGTCGAGTTCGAGGAATTCGAAGGCCAGGACGCCGAGGGCGCCGCACTGGTGGTGGCGCGGGTGCGGCCACGAAGCGGGTCTCACGGCGTTGTGGCCGCTGTGGCCGCAGGGCGTCTTGGTATGACCGGGGTGAGGGTCGACGCCGGTGGCGGGGCCTGGATTGGGGCACTGTGCAGGTGGTGCTGGAGGCCGAGGCGCCGCGGGTGAACTGCCCCACCCACGGGCCGACGGTGGCGGCGGTGCCGTGGGCGCGTCATCACGCCGGACACACTTTGGCCTTCGATGACACGGTGGCCTGGTTGGCGGTGGCGTGCTCGAAAACCGCGGTGTGCGAGTTGATGCGGGTCGCCTGGCGCACCGTCGGCGCGATCGTGGCCCGGGTCTGGGCCGACACCGAGAAGACCTTCGACCGGTTCGCGGGCCTGCGCCGCATCGGCATCGACGAGATCTCCTACAAACGCCACCACAAGTACTTGACGGTGGTCGTTGATCACGACAGCGGCCGGCTGGTGTGGGCCGCACCCGGGCGCGACACCAAGACGCTGCGGCGGTTCTTCGACGCCTTGGGCGCCCAGCGGTGCGCACAGATCACCCACGTCTCCGCTGATGCCGCCGACTGGATCGCCGACGTCGTCGCCCAACGCTGCCCGGCCGCGATCCGTTGTGCGGATCCGTTCCATGTGGTGGCCTGGGCCACCGAGGCACTCGACGTCGAGCGGCGCCGGGCCTGGAACGACGCGCGAGCGCTGGCGCGCACCGAGCCCACGTGGGGCCGGGGTCGGCCCGGTAAGGACACCGCGCCGCGGCCGGGCCGTGAGCACGCCCGCAAGCTCAAGGGGGCCCGCTACGCGTTGTGGAAGAACCCCGAAGACCTCACCGAACGCCAGAACGCCAAACTGGCCTGGATCGCCAAGACCGACACCCGCCTCTATCGCGCCTATCTGCTCAAAGAGGGCTTACGGCATGTGTTCTCGGTCAAAGGCGAGGAAGGCAAACAGGCCCTGGACAAGTGGACCTCCTGGGCGCGGCGTTGCCGCATCCCGGTGTTCGTCGAGCTCGCCGGCCGCATCGTGCGCCACCGGGTGGCCATCGACGCCACGCTCGATCACGGCCTCTCCCAAGGACTGATCGAATCCACCAACACCAAGATCCGACTCCTGACCCGCATCGCGTTCGGATTTCGCTCCCCAGACGCACTCATCGCCCTGGCCATGCTCGCCCTCGGCGGCCACCGCCCCGCGCTACCAGGACGCATCAACCACCCACGGATCAGTCAGTAGAGCCCGAAAACCGCGGGTTTACCGGCGTCAAGCCACACCACCGACGACCCGGGGGTGTGGCCCGCCGCGGGGCGAAGCCACAGCGACTGGCTGAGTTGATGGTCGCCGGACCACAACTCGATCTGAGGCTCGACGGGAGAAACGCTGTCGTCGAACACCGTTCGCACATGCCGTTGCACTGATTCCTCATCCTCGGTCCGCGGCGTCGACGACTGCGCCGGACCGTCGGGACCGAAGTGCCGATAGTCGGCTTCGGGGACCAGGTAACGGGCGTTGGGAAACGTCGGAACCCATGAGTCGTTGAGACACAGCGTATTCCACCCCACGTGGTCGAAATGCAGATGTGTGTTGACGACGACGTCCACCTCCGCCGGGTCGAATCCTGCGGCGCGGAACGAAGCAAGGAACTCGGTCTGCAAGCCCGACAGCACGGCCATCCGCGGGCGCGACTTGTCGTTGCCCGCGCCGGTGTCGACCAGCACGGTCAGCCCGTCGACCTCGATCACCCAGATCTGCAATGCGATGCGCCATCCGGACTCGGCCCAGTATGTCGGTGAGAACTCGTCGGCATGTTTGGACCAGGCGTCCGCGGGTGTGTGCGGGAACACCGCCTTCGGCAAGTCGTCGACCTGCCACTCGACGACGCGGGTGAGCGCCGCGGCGCCGAGCCGAATCTGGTCCACCGCCTCAGATTAGATGACGCGTACACAGTCACGCCCGCTCACAGCGTCACGAGCGTGCACATAGTGTCGAAAATCCGCGGTGTGTCGTGTGCAGACATGCACGCTCGCCGATAAAGGTCGCGGCGTTCGCGCCAATTGTTACGGCTTGATGCGGATGTGGCCGGGGCTGTACAACCCGCTGCGCGTAGCCGTGCCGAAGTCCAGCGTCGCCGGCGTCGCACCCTGCGCCTCGGGGGTCATGTCGAACTTGCGCAGCGAACCCCAGTCGCGGCCCCAGTCCTTCGACAGATACGTCGCCATCACGTGTGCACGCAGCAACAGATCAGTGATGCCGAGCAGTCCGCCGTTGAGCCCGTCCTGCCAGGTGTCGGTGTCTTTGCGCTTGGCGTTGTAGTCCGGTGTGATGCGGAAATTCGGAATCTCTGTGACGCCGTTGGCGTGCAGCATCGGCTGCTGGCACGGGAACGCCAGGCCGACGGCCCAGTCCATCAGCACCGGCTGCTCCGATCCGACGTACTCCTGAACGGAGCGTACCTCGGGCACCCGCGGCGGCGTGACGGCCAGCCAGTCGCCCGTCGTCAGCGAACGGTCTTCGGCGACAACGCGAACCGCGACTGCATCGGATGGAATGTCGGCACGCGGGAACCGCAAGTTTCGCCACGACGGGATCGGGCCCAGATCATAGGGAACCAACCGCCCGGCGGGCACCGGCGCACCGTCCGGGCCGCGGCGCGCGTACTCCAATTCGACGGCCTCGCCCTCGGTGCGCCCGTTGAACACGCTGTCGCCGGTGATGGTGCCCGCCGCGGTGATGACGACAAGCGGATGCGCGTCGTCGGCGGGCGGCAGTTCATACCACGCCGACGTCAGCGTGCTCTGCTGTTGCGGGCCCTCGACGTAGCTGCCCGCGAGCGGCACCCGCTTAGGATCGAGCCCGTACGGCAGCGGCACCGTGGACCCGTTGACCCCCGGAGTCTTGAGCTTTGTCGGCTGGTCCCAATCGTAATCGGTACCCGGCATCGGGAGGTTGACCCGGATCGCCTCGGCGACAATGTCTTCCGGAACCCCGCTGGGGGAGAAGCCGACCGGTCCGACGCCGCCCAGCGGTCCCAGCGGCCCGTAATCGCCGGGCAGCGGCTCGAGGAACCCGTCGTTGGTGTCGGGTTCGACGAGCACATCGTCGGCCAGGCCGCAGCCGCCGGTGAAGGCTCGCAGGTTGGCCCATCCGTTCGAGTACGTCGGATACTGGCGTACCACGCCGATGAGCATCGAACCGACGAACACCACCACCATGAACCCCGCGACGACCGGGATTGGCGCGGCGGTCAGCGCCCGCGCGATGCGGCCTTCACCGCGGGTTCGTGACGAGAAGTGCAGCCACGCCGCCCACAGGGCAGCGATCGCAAACAGCACGAAAAAGATTGTGCTTAACGTGATTCCGCCGACTGCAGGCTTGTCGTTGTTGAACGGTACGCCGAAGCTGGACACATACCACCAGCCGTTGGTGGTCGCGAAACACAACGCCAGCACGAACAACACCGCGGCCAGGAACGCCATCCGGTTGCGGGACCAGGCCAGCACCTTCGGTGACATCAACACGGTCGCCAGGGCCGCCATCGCGGCGCCCACCGCGGCGAAGAGACCGAAGTGGTGCACCCACTTGGTCGGGGTGAACATCAGGAAGAACATGGTGCCGAGGATGATGCCCATCAGCCGCCACGCCGGGCCGCGCGCGACACCGGCGATCCGCTTGCGCCGCAGCATGACGAACATCGACGCGAACAGCGCCAGCGCGGTGATCAGGAAGCCGAAGCGCCGTGACAGCGACCCATCGACGGTCGGCAGGATCAGGTAGTAGTAGCGCAGGTTCTCGGTGTACCACTCCTGGTTCGGGCCGATCGCGGTGCGAATCCTGGTGGCTTCCAACACCGTCGCGATGGTCTGGTCGAAGAAGACCACCGTCAGGATCACCGTGCCGGCCGCAAGCAGCGGCAGCACCAGCGGCCAGGTTCCCACGACGCGGCGCCGTCGCACCAGGATCCGCAACAGCGGACGGCCGCCGGCCAGCAGCGCGGCCACCGCGATCAGGCCGGTCGGCTGGATGCCCAGCGTGAACGCCGCCGTGATGATCGCGAACGCGGCCGGAGTGAGCCGGCCCGAGCTGATGGCCCGCTCGATCAGCACGTAGGTGATCAGGGCGCCGGTGGCGATCTGCCCTTCCGGGCGCAGCCCGTTGTTGAACGGCATCCACGCCGCCAGCAGCACCAGGCCCGCCGCCCACAGTGCGGGCTTGCTGGCCGCCACGGCGGGCCCCAGCCTCGGCAGCACCTCCCGGGACAGCAAGAGCCAGCACACGATTCCGCACACCAGGTCCGGCAGCCGCATCCAGATGCTCGCGTCGCTGACGCTGGTCATCATCGCCAGCAGGTTGTAGTACCAGCCGAACGGATCCTCGGGGCTGCCGAACCAGCGGAAGTAGTTCGACATGTAGCCGGCGTGCCCGGCCACCCGTGCCATGCCCAGGATGTAACCGTCGTCGGAAGAGTTGGCCCCGATCACGTGCCAGACCATGAAGCCGCCGACCACCACCACGTCGGTGGCGGTGAACGTGCGCCAGCGCTGCGGGATCAGCCGCCGCATCCGTCGACCGTCCATTCGGTCCAGTCGCCACAGGGCCAGCAGGGCGATCGCGGTCGACACGATGGCCAGCACCATCGCCGTCAGCTTCAACGGCGTTGGCGTGGTGGTGAATCGGGTGTCGATCTCCGCCGACAGGCTCAATCCCGGTGGCGCCGGGCCGGTCAGGTCGGTGAAAACGCCGACGATCGCGGGGCGCAGATTCGGATCCGGAAATCCGCTGTACTGCGGCGAGCCGTCCCGTTTGGTCAGCCCGACGAATGTCGCGAAGGTGCCCTCCTCGGAGGACGTGATCTCGATCCTCTGGCAGTCGGGCCCAACGACGCGTGCGCGAGGCACGCTGGCCACCACGACGTTTCGGTCGGTGATGTCGACGCGTTGGGCGTTGACCGTGACGAACAGGCTCTGGAGAGCGGCCTGCTTGCCGTCCTTGGGCGCGGTGCCCAACACCACCCCGCCGCGGGCGGGCATGTCCCGGATCACCTCGCACGGCACCGTCACCGACATCCTGACCGGGGTCTGCGAGATCAACGGCGCGGTGACACTGTTCAGTTGACCCTGCTGTGGCCAGTTCAAGGTGGCGGTGGTCTGCTCGACCGGAAGCAGGGGCGTGGCCACCGACAGGACGAATCCGATCAGCCCGGCGATGGCCGCGACCCAACGGGCGATATTCACATCACTCATGGCTCGACTCACGGCAGCGCCCTGATGGGTCCGTTGCGGCTCCAGCCGAACACTCGCGTCGTGCCTTGTTCGACGACCGCGTCCGGCGCCTGCGACTCGGGCACCACGCGGTTGTAGCGCTCGATCGAGCCCCAGTCCCGGTACCAGTCGTCACGCAGGTAGGTCGGCACGGTCGACGTGCGCAGCAGCGCCTGGATGAACAGGAACGGACCGCCGTCCTGAGCGGACTGCCACTGATTCGAGGACACGACCACCTGCTTGAGGTTCGGAAGGATCCGGTACTCCGGCAGTTCGGCGATGCCGAGATGTTCGGAGAACGGGCGCTGGCATGGGAAATTCGCCGCCGTGGCGATGTCCATCAGCACGGGTGTCTGCGCGCCGAGGAACTGCTGGGCAGTCTGCAACACCGGTACCCGCGGCGGGGTGAACGCGAACCACTGATCGGTCGACAGGTTCGGGTCGTCGGCCACGATGCGGGCGACGTTCGCCTCCGGCGGCGCCCAGGCGAGCGGGAATCGCAAGTTGCGCCAAGCCTTCTGGGGGCCGGGACCGATGTCGATCGGCTGTACCTCGGCCAGCGGCTGGTAGCTGCCGTCGGGGCGGTGCACACCCCACTGCAGCTTGAGGGACTGCCCGTAGTTGAACGAGCCGTCTTCCTCGTAGAACCAGATGGCGCCCGCGGCAGCGACCGTGACCAACGGTCGATCGGGGGTGCGGGGCGGAAGCTGGTACCAGGCCGAAGTGACCTTGGCCGCAACGTCGTTCTCGTCGTAGCTGCCCATCACCGGCGTGCGGTCGGGGTCGAGACCGAACGGCAGGAAGACGTTCGAACCGTTCACCCCGACCGGGCCGTAGCCGCCGCCGGTTCCGGCCGCGAAACCGATGCCGATGTTCGGCTCGTTCGGCGAGCCGTCGGAGTTCACCGTGCCGGGGTTCGCGGTGATCGGCTCGGGCGGATCCAGCGTGTCGCTGACCCCGTTGGGCGTGAAACCGACCGGGTCCTCACCGCCCAGTGGACCGTACTCGCCGAAGCGTTGGCCCGGAACTGGTTGCAGCATACCGGCATTCGTGTCGGCCTCGACCAGCACGTCGTCGGCCATCGCGCAACTGGTGTCCGAGAGCCCCGACTTCAGTGCCGAGAAATTCGCCTTGGCGGTGGTGTAGACGGGGTAGCGCTGCACGGCGCCCTTGGCCATCGAGCCCACCTCGAGCACCACCATGATGGTCGCCACCACCAGCAGCGGCGTCGACGCGAGCACCCGGTTGCGCCGGGTGTCGGCGACCTGCGTGTGCCCGGCGTAGTCCATCCGGAAGTGCAGCCATCCGGCGAGCAGGCCGGTGGCGATCGCCAGCACGAGGAAGATGGTCATCACGGGGATGCCGGCCAGCACCGGCTGCTTGTCGAACCACGGCACGCCGTAGTTTCCGACGTAGAACCAGCCGTTGATACCCGATGTCGCCCAAGCCAATACGAACAGCAGCGCGGTGACGTACAGCGCGAGGTTACGTCGGCTGTGCAGGCCGACGCGGGCGAACGCGAACGCGGTGACCGCCCCGAGCGCACCCGCCAGCGCGGCGAACACGCCGAACTGCACGGCCCACTTGGTCGGCGTGAACGTCAACAGGAGCAGGCCGATCGCGGTCGATCCGATCAGCCGCCAGACCGGGCCGCGGGCCATGCCGGGGACGCCCCCGCGCCGCAGCAGCACGGCCAGCATCCCGAACAGGCAGAGCATCAACACCAGCACCGCGAAGCGTCGGGTCAGCGACGAGTCGACGCTGTCCTCGACGGTGAGGAAGTAGTAGCGAAGGAACTCCTGGTACCAGGCGATGGTCGGCCCCACCACATATTTGATGCGTGCCGACTCGGCGACGGTCGCCAGGGTCTGGTCCCGGAACACCACCACGAAGATCAGGGCGAGCGCCGCCAGCAGCGCGGCCAGCGGCGCCAGCACGCCGTCGACCGGACGACGGGCGCGGACGGTGCGCACGATCGCGCGGCCCCCGACCAGCAGCGGCGCGATCGCGATCAGCCCCTGCGGGGCCAGTGTCACGCTGAACACGGCGACGACGATCGCCAACGCGGCGGGCCACGTCCGCCGGGTGGCGACCGCGTTCTCGACCAGCACCCACACCGCGACGGTGCCGAATGCAATCAGCGGTTCGGGACGCAGGCCGTTGTTGAACGGCAGCCAGGCCGCCAGGAACACCGCCCCCGCGGTCCACACCGCGACCTTGTTCACCGCCAGTCGGCGGCCGAGTCTTGGCAGCACGCATCGGCTGACGATCAGCCACGCGCCGATCGCGGCCAGCGTCGCGGGCAGTCGCATCCACACGCTCGCGGTGCTGATCGTCGCGAAGGCCGCAAGCACCGACTGGTACCAGTCGAACGGCGCCTCGGTGGCGCCGAAGAAGCGGTAGTAGTTCGCGGTATAGCCGGCCTCGTTCGAGGCGCGCGCGATCGTCAGGTTGTAGCCGTCGTCGGATGACAAGGCGCCGATGATGTGCCACAGAAGAAGGGTGCCGACGACGCCGGCGTCGGCCAGCCAGTGCCCGAGACCGACCCGCCAGAACCGCCGCCAGGCCCGCGGCACGCGGCGGCGGTGCCGGCGGTCGAGCACCGCCAACGCAACGATCGACGCGATCACGCTCGCCACCCCGAGCACCATCGCCACGAGCTTGAGCGCGGTCGGCGAGCTGATGAACCGGGTATCGACGTCGATTCGCGCCGACAGCCCGTCCTGCGCCGCCACCTTCAGATCGGTGAAGATACCGGCGACCTGCGGCTTCTCCTCGGGGGGCAGGGTCCCTGCGGCACCGGGTAATCCGACGAAGTCGGCGCCGACCTGCCCCGGGTTCGCCCAGATGTGCAGCGTGCTGCAAGCGCCAGCGCCCGCGTCGGATTCCATCGCGGCCCGCGGCGCGACCGCGGCGACGGAGTCGCGGAAGGCCACCACCACCAGGTCCTTGGTGGCCCGCACGAAGAGCCCGTTGCGGCTGGCGTCGATCCCGCCCGGCGGGACCGTCGACAACACCAGGCCGCCGGCCTCGGGCAGGGTGGCGACGGCCCGGCAAGGGATCGAGATGTCGAGGGACTGCGGCGCGCCGGAGACCAGCGGCGCGGTGATGTCGGTGACGAAACCGTCTGGACCGGGCGCTTGCGGCCACAGGATCGTCGCGGTGGTCTGCTTCACCGGCAGCAGCGGGACCAGCCCGCACAGCAACACACCGGCGATGCCCGCGACGACGGCGATCAGTCGCGCGAACCGGTGGGTCCGCTGATCTTCGTCGCGTGGCACGAGGGTCGATGGTAGGCGACGGAAATGTGCGCGCCGCTGATGCGGGGCCGAGCGGCCTCGAGGTGTTGGTTGGTGGCGGCTTCCGCCACACCCCGGACCTGGCCGGTTCCGCTAGCGGCTTTGCGCTCTAAGAGGTTGATCCCCCGCACCAGGTGCATGCGATCAACCGGTTAAGCCGTTATCCACAGCCGCGGTTACGGCAGGTTGGCCATCGGGGGGTGGCGGGGTCACGCTTACCCTGTGGCGCGTTGGCATCTTGGGCATGTCGAGGGCATCTCGTGGGCGCAGAACGGAGTTGTTTCACGTCGCCAAATTCTGGCCGCAGCCGGCACCGATGACGACATCGCCCGATTGCTGCGCCGTCGCGAATTGACCTACGTCCACCGAGGCGTCTACGTGAACCACAGCGGCCGCCTCACGCAGGAGCAGCGTCACTGGGCCGCGGTGCAGGCGTTCTGGCCCGCCGCGTTGGCACATGCGTCGGCGCTGCCCGATCCGCCGACGACGGTCGTGCACGTCGCCGTTGACCAGGCGCGCAATCTGCACCCGTTGCCACGAATCGTGCTGCACCGGACGCCCGACTTCGAGCAACGCGCCGAACTCGACCGCAGCCCGCCGGCAATTCGCTTGGAGCACGCGCTGATTGACGTGGCGAGCAGGGAACTTCACGACGAGCACCTCGCGGACGCATTCGCCGTACTCGCGCGGGTGTGTGCCACGCGGCGGACCACCCCCCAGCGGATATTGGTGACGCTGGCGACTCGCCAACGTGTTTCCGGTCGGCGCACGCTGGAGGCAATGCTCACCGATCTTCGAGACGGCGCATGCTCGGTGCTGGAGCGCGGCTACCTGCACACAGTCGAGCGCGCCCACGGGTTGCCGCGAGGGCAGCGTCAGACTCGAAGCACCGCGACCGGCCGGTCCACCTTCCAGGATGTGCGCTACCCCCGACAAGGGGTGGTGGTCGAACTCGACGGCCGCGCGTTTCACGATTCGCCGCAGGACCGCGATCGCGATGCACTTCGTGATCTCGCGGAGCTGAGCCGGTCAGACCTCGTCACAATCCGGCTGACCTACGGACTCGTCTTCGGCGATGCATGCCGCACTGCCCTCCTGATCGGTGACGTGCTCCGTCGCCGCGGCTGGGCCGGTGGGCTGCGAAGCTGCCCGAAGTGCCCACCCGTGATCGCGTTAGCGGGTTGATCCCCGGCACCAGGTGCATGCAATCCACCCGGTAGTGCCACAAAACCTCGCAGAACGTCAGGAAAGGCGAAGCGGTGCCGGGCTCCACAGCCCGCTGCGTGTCGCCGTGCCCAGGTCCAGCCGGGCCGGTTCTGCGTTCGGGTACCACGGCGTGAGCTGCTGCAGCGAACCCCAGTCCCGGAACCAGTCGTCCTCGAGGTAGGTCGGCACCGTCGTGGCGCGCACGAGTAGTTCGGTGATGCCGAGCGGCCCGCCGCCGAGGTAGTCCATCACCGGGGAGTTCGCCTCGGCGCCGAACCGGTCGGGCAGGATCCGCCACTTCGGCACCTCGATGACGCCGTTCTCGTGTCCGAACGGCCGCTGGCAGGGGAAGGCCAAACCGACCAGCCAGTCGAGCAGCACTGGGTCGGAGGAGCCGACGACGTCCTGCAGAGTGCGCAGCTTCGGGATCCGCGGGGGCGTCAACGCGATCCAGTGCTGCGGGTCGAGGTCGTCGTCGGTGGCGACCAGGCGGATCTGGGTGGCCTCCCGCGGAATCGCGGCCATCGGCGCCCGCAGGTTGCGCCACGCGGGTGCGGCGCCGACATCGGCAAACCCCAGCGCGCCACCGGGTTCGTCGTCGCGGGCCTGGGCGTCGGTGGCCCACTGCACGACGACCTCGCCGGGATCGAAGCGGCCCGCCGCCGCGACCACCAGCAGCGGCCCGGCCTCGTCGCGCGAGGGCAGGCGGTACCAGGCCGAGCGCAACTGCGCCGGCTGCTGTGTGCCCGGACGCCAGCTGCCCATCACCGGTGTGCGGGCGGGATCCAGGTCGTAGGGGAGCCGGGCGCGCGAGCCGTTGACGCCCGCGGCGGCCGTGGTGCCGCCTTCGGTGCCGCCGTTGCCGGCCTCGTCGGTGTCGGTGTCGGTGTCGGCGAAGTTGGTGGAGGTGCCCTCTCCGCTCATCGCCTCGTCGGCGGAGACGTCGGTGGGAATTCCGTTGGGGCCGAAGCCCTGTGCGGTGACCGCGCCCAGCGCCTCACCGACCGGCGTTCCGACGGGGGCCAGCAGGCCGGCGTTCGGATTCTCCTCGACGAGCACGTCCTCGGCCATCCCGCACGTCTTACCGGTGAGAGCTTCGAGGTTGGAGCGGCCGACGCTCCACGCCGGGTACTGGTCGACCATCGCCAGCGTCAGCGAGACCACCTCGAACACCACGACCAGCCAGGTCGCAACGGCCAACGGCGACTGCATGATGCGCTGCCATCGACGTGGTGGTCCCGGCGGCGACGCGTCGCGCCCGGAGAAGTGGAACCACGCCGCCGCGAGCAGCGCCAACACGGAGAGCCCGAGCAGGAAGGTGCTGAAGCCGAACTTCCACTCCGGCATCTGATTCGACCACGGCACCCCGAAATTGGAGACGTACCACCAGCCGTTGACGGTGGCGAACGACAGCGCCATCGCGAACAGCACGGCGGCGGCGAACACCGATCGGTTACGCCTCGAGCGCATCGCGGTCACGGTGACGGCGACCGCAGCCAACGCGCCCAGCGAGCCGGCCAACCCGGCGAACACGCCGAAGTGATGCGTCCATTTGGTGGGGGTGAACATCATCGCCAGGAACGAGATCACCGTGATGCCGATGATGCGGCGACTCGGCCCCAGCGCGGTACCGGGAATCTTGAACTTGCGCAACGACATCGCCACCGACACGGCCAGCGCCAGCAGCAGCGTGAGCACCGCGAACCGTCGTGCGACCGAACCGTCCGGGCTCAGCGTGAACAGCCGCTCGTAGCGGATGTGTTCGTCGAACCAGCTCAGGCTCGGCCCGACCGCGGACTTGAACGTGCTGGCCTGCAGTTCGGCGGCCAGCGTCTGGTCCCGGAAGATCAAGATGATCGTGACGGTGGCGGCGGCCAGAATCGGCGCCAGCAGGGCAAGATATCCGAAACGCGAGACATGCGCGGCGACAATGGTTTTCAGCGGGCCGACGGCAACCAGCAGCGCGCCGACCGCGGCGATGCCGGTCGGGCCGGAGAACAGCGTGAGCGCGCCGATGATGACCGCGATCGCGACCGGCAGCAGCCTGCTCGTGGCGACCCCGCGCTCGACCGAGCACCAGGTGAGCAGGATGCCGAGCGCGATGATCGGTTCGGGGCGCAGGCCGTTGTTCAGCGGCAGCCAGAACGCCAGGAACAGACCCGCCGCCGTCCACGCCGCCGCGGGGGTGGACTTGACCGCGTGGCCCAGGCGCGGGATCACCTCGCGGCTGATCACCCACCAGCACGCCAGCGCCATCACCAGAGTCGGCAGCCGCATCCACACGCTGTGCGTGCTGACGTGCGCCCACAGCGCCAGCAGGTCGTAGTACCAACCGAACGGCGCTTCGGGAGTGCCGAACCAGCGGTAGTAGTTGGCCATGTATCCGGCCTGCTCGGAGACCCGGGCCATGGTCAGGATGTAGCCGTCGTCGGCGGTGTTGGCGCCGACGAAGTGCCACCACACCAGCACCGCGGCGACCAGCCCGTCCAGCGGCCGCAGCGTCCACCACCGGGGCGGCAGGAACCGCTTGGCCCGGCGGCCGTCCGCGGTGTCGAGAAGATGAAGCGCGGCCAACGCGATTACGGTCATCGCCACCCCGACGATCATCGCGAGCGTCTTGAGCAGGGTCGGTGATGTGCTGTACCGCGAATCGAGGGTCGCGGAGAACTCCAGTCCCGGCGACGCAGGACCGCTCAGATCGGTGAAGACCCCGACAATCTGCGGCCGGAAGTCGTAGCCGCCGCGCTCCCCGCGCAGCGGTTCCCCGGGGTCCCGATCGTCAGGGCCCTGCACCAGGCCGACGAACTCGCCGGTCACCTTGTCGGCGCGCGCGGTGAAGGTGAGCCGCTGGCACTGCGGGCTGAGCACCTGATCCAGCGGGGCGCTGATCACCGGGGTGTTGCGCACGATCACCAGTAGGTCGTTGTTCACCCGCTCGATGAGCAGTCCGCGGTCGACGGCCTTGGGCGCCTGCTTGGGCACGGTGGACAGCAGCACCGTGCGGCCGCGGTTCTCCGGCCGGGCCAGGTCTGCCGCCGCGCGGCACGGCACGCTGATTTCCAGGTCGGTCGCGACGTAGCCGATGAGCGGTGCGTTCACGCTCTGCAGCACGCCGTTCTGCGGCCAGTTCAGCTGCGCGGTCGTCTGCGTGACCGGTAACAACGGGGTCGCGATCGCGAGCAGGGCCCCCAGCAACCCGGCGACGATGGCAATCAGCCGCACGGTCCGATGGTTGGACCCGACCCCGGCTTCACCGACCACGGGGTTCGATCCTAATTGGGCTGCCGAATCGCCAGCACGAATGGGCCGATGGTGGACACCTGGAAGCGCGGGTCGTCGAACAGCGCCTCGTCGAGTGCGACGTGATAGCGGCGCACGTTCGGCTGGTTGGGATAGACGTCCGATGCCAGCCGCAGCGTGTAGGTGTCGTCGGCGCCGCGGCGCATCAGAAACACCGTCGGGGGCTCCCACGGCAGCGTGTCGAGCGCCTCGATGAACTGGTCGGCGTCGGTCAGCGTCGCCCAGCCCTCGATGGCTTCGGCCCGCTTTTCGAACTGCGCCAGCGGGTTCGCGTAGTGCGACGTCAGCCCTTGGAAGCCGTAGTAGGGGTAGTACGACAGAAAGCTGTAGTCCGCGGT
Source organism: Mycolicibacterium celeriflavum (assembly GCF_010731795.1). Taxonomy (NCBI): domain Bacteria; kingdom Bacillati; phylum Actinomycetota; class Actinomycetes; order Mycobacteriales; family Mycobacteriaceae; genus Mycobacterium; species Mycolicibacterium celeriflavum. Next base: position 3,535,816 of record NZ_AP022591.1, read on the forward strand.
CAGCACGACGGTCTCGTCGCGCGGCCGGCCGGTCACCTCGGTGATCTTCGCGTCGATCTCGCGGTAGTAGCGCTCGGCGCCTGGCGGCCGCCGGTCGGCGCGCTGACCGTAGCCGTCGGTGTCGGTGTAGGCGACGATGATGTCGGAGCGCAGCACGTCGGGGATGTCCTGGCTGAACGTCACGGCGCCGACCACGCCCAGCGTCGCGGCCACCGCGATGACGCGCTTCGCGTTCTCCGGCCGCACCCGCGCCGCGGTTGCGCGCGCGAAGTCGAGGAAGCCGAACGCGCCTGCCGCGGTCAGCAGCACGGTCAGCGTCGGGTTCAACCGGAACGACAGCAATGTCGTGCCCGCCAGCGTGGTCAGCATCGACAGCAGTGACCAGGCGTAGACGGCCAGCACGGCGATCGCGAGCGCGCCGGCCCGGGTCGACGAACGGGCGCGCCAGACCAACCACAGCGTGCCGACCATGCAGAGCGCCCCGAGCAGGGTGAAGTGCAGCATCGGGAACTCCAGTTGCGCGCCGTCGGACGGCAGGTAGTGCTGCGCGGTGCCGGAATCGGCGGGCTCACCCCTGATCGCGGCCAGCAGCCACGGGCCCAGGCCGATCAGCCACATGGCACCGGAGATCACCGCGATGACGAGCAGTCGCAGCAGCGGGTCGACGCGCCTGCGGGCGACGGCGATCGTGACCGCCATGATCGCCAGCGTGAATGCGGCATAGCCGAGCAGCAGTGAGTAGAACAGCGCGGCGACGCCGAGGAAGAAGCCGGTGCCGATGACCGCGGCCCACCCGCCTTTGCGATGCGTGTTCCCGCCCACCACCCGACTGGCCCCGCGAAGCCCCGACCAGGCCAGCACGAACACCGGCGGCAACAGCACGGTGATGAACGCGGCGTACGGCTCGGCCGGCGAGTACGCGAGCGTGGCGGCGGCGGTGGCGGTGGTGACGACGAGTGCGTACTCGAAGCGGATCATGGCCGCCCACAACACGAACGCCGCCACGATCGCGACGGTGATCGAGATGATCGCCCACGGTTTGAACATCTCCCACGCGGGCGTCCCTGTCAGCGCGGCGAGGCGCCCGCCGATCCAGAACCAGCCCGGCGGATAGAACGGCGGCAGCCCGATGTAGGTCATGTCGCGCAGCGCGGCGGTGTCGGTCAGCCGGGTCAGATACTCCGTGCGGAAGGCCTGGTCGACGGAGATGCCGTGCAGATAGAGCCGGGTGGCTCCCAGCGGCATCGCCAGCGTCACAACCGAGAACGCGGACAGGAACAGCGTCGCCGCGCCCTTCGCGAGCAGGCGACGCCCGCGCCGCCACACCCAGCCGCACACCAACAGCCCGGCCAGGCAGGCGAATTGGCCGACTGTCGTCAGCGCGTGCAGCTGATTCGACGAGTTGTAGGCGGGCCACTCCACCCGCGCGATCGCGGCAAGGGAGACCACCGCCACGACGATCGCGACCGCAGCCGCAGCCGCCATCTGGCCGAGGACGGCCAGCGTGCCGCGCATCAGATGGGAAGCTTGCGGAAGATCGGCCGCGGGATGTGTCGCAACACCATCATCACGTACCGGAACGCTCCCGGCGCCCATACCAGTTCCTTGCCCTTGGCTGCTGCCGTTACCGCCAGTTCGGCGACGTCCTCCTTGTCGACGGTGAACGGCGCCTCCTTCGCGCCGGTCGCTTTCCAGTGCTCGACGGTGGTCGTGGTGCGGACCTGCCCGGGCCGGATGACCAGCACCCGAACGCCAAACTCCCGCAACGCTTCTCCCAGCCCCAGGTAGAAGCCGTCCAGGCCCGCCTTGGTGGAGCCGTAGACGAAGTTGGATCGCCGCACCCGCTCACCGGCCGCCGAGCTCATCGCGATGATCTGCCCGAAGCCCTGCGCGCGCATCTTCTCGGCGAGCAGCACGCCTACCGAAACCGCTGCGGTGTAATTGATCTCGGCGATCTGCACGGCCTTGCGCTGGTCCTGCCAAAGCTCCTCGGCATTGCCGAGCAGTCCGAACGCCACGATCGCCACATCTATGTCGCTCCGGGCATCGGCCCCGCCCCAAGCCGCGTCGATCACGGCCGGGTGGCCGCCCGTGTCGGTGCCGTCGAAGTCGATCCACTCGACGGACTTGGCGCCCGCGGCCTTCATCGCAGCGATGGCGTCGTCTTTGCGCGGGTGATCGGGCAGGTCCGCCAGCACAATACGGGCGTGGGCGTTGCGCAGGTAGCGCTCGCAGATCGCCAGCCCGATCTCGGACGTACCGCCGAGCAACAGGATGGCCTGGGGGTTACCCACGGCGTCGAGAACCATTACAGCAACTCCAAGCGTCGGGCCATATCGGATGCGAAGACGCCGTTCGGGTCGGCCTTGCGGCGCACGGCGATCCATTCATCGATACGGGGGTACATCTTGTGGAACCTCTCCGCGCTGACGCGAGAATCCTTCGCCGTGTACACGCGGCCACCGAACTCCATGACCCGTTCGTCGAGTTCGTTGAGGAATTCGTTGACTCCGGCTTTGTTCGGGAAGTCCATCGCGACGTTCCAGCCGGCCATCGGAAAGCTCAGTGGCGCACGGTTGCCGGGACCGAACAGCTTGAACACGTTCAGCGCAGAGTAGTGGCCGCGGGTCTGGATCCAACCGATGATGGCCTTGAACTCCTCGAGCGCGTCGGGCGGCACCAGGAACTGATGCTGCGCGAAACCCGCTGGGCCGTAAGCGTTGTTCCAGCCGCTGACCAGGTCGAGCATGTGGTAGAACTGCGACAGGTTCATGATCTTGCCGCTGTAGGTACCGCCGAGCCGGTAGTACACCTCGCCGATCGCCATGAACGACAGCTTGTTCATCGCGCTTACCGGAAACACGTCGGGCACCGTGAGTAGTTGCGGCGCATCGAATTTCAGCGGGTTCCTGGCGAGTTTGGGTGGCAGCTGGTCCAGCGTCGCGAGGCTGCCGCGGCTGATCGAAGCGCGGCCGAGCTTCGGCGGCGGGCTGATGAGATCGAACCAGGCGCTGGAGTAGGTGTAGCGGTCTTCGCTGCCGTCGAGGTGCACGGCGACGGTTTCGTCGAGATCCTTGGTGGCCACCCCGTCGGCGATGAAGTACGCGGTCTCGGTGCGGGTCATCGCGATACGGGCGCGCACCACGATGCCGGTGAGGCCGTTTCCGCCGACGGTGGCCCAGAACAGCTCACTGTCCGGCTCGTCGGGTGCAACGGTGCGGACTTCGCCGTCGGCCATCAACAGGTCCATCGACAGCACGTGGTTGCCGAAGCTGCCGGCGCTGTGGTGGTTCTTGCCGTGAATGTCGGAGGCGATGGCTCCGCCGACTGTCACCTGGCGGGTGCCCGGCAGCACCGGAACCCACAGCCCGAACGGCAGTGCGGCCTTCATCAGCTGATCCAGGCTGACGCCCGCGTCCACGTCGGCGACGGCGGTGTCTGCACTGATCGAGTGGATCCTGTTCAGCGCGGTCATGTCGACCACGAGACCGCCGCCGTTGCAGGCCTGGTCGCCGTAGGACCGGCCGAGGCCCCGGGCCAGCACACCACGGCGCAGGAACGACGGAGTCGATGCGGCGGGGTCGGCGGCTTCGCGGACGGCGCGGGCGATCACCTCGACGTCGGGCGTGCGCAACACCTGGGCGACCGACGGTGCGGTGCGCCCGAAGCCGGTCAGGGCACGCGAAGTCGTCGGCAGGTTCTCGGACATCGTGACGAGGGTACCGTGCGCCGCGTCGCGCCCCGGAGAGCCGGAAATTGGTGCACGGAGCGCGTGTGCCGGTGAGTTAGCGTGGTCAGGCGACTGTAAGGGGTCACCGCCGATGCTGCTCAGCGACATCGACACCTGGAACGTGGGTGCGTTGCGGTCCATCGCGTTCGAACTCGGCGGTGAGCTGACGACGGTCGAGGGCGTCGCCTCAGATCTCGAGCTTATCTCCCGGCTGCCGGGGTGGGAGTCGCCTGCCGCGGACGCCGCGCGGGGCAAGATCAACGAGACGACCCGCGGGGTGCTCGACGACGCCGCGGTGATCGGCGCCGTGCAGCAACTCGCGTCGGAGACGGCTGCGGCGGTCGAGAAGCTGCACACCGAACTGGAAGCCCTCCGCGCCGACGTCGCCGCGCAGGGCGGCCTACTCACGCTGTCCGACAACGGCGACGTCACGATCAATGCGCCGCCGGACATGCGCGACGAGTTGCGACCGATCGCCGACAACATCGAGGCGCGGGCAAAGGCGCTCATCCATCAGGCCGAGGACGTCGACGCCGACTGCGCCGAGGTATTCGGTCACCTCGAGGACGGCGACATCACGTCGAAGGGCGCGACCGATTTCGCCGGCGCCCAGCAGATGGGTCGTGACCAGTCGGGGCTGTCGGCGCCGTATCCACCCGAGGGCGAGGGCACCATGCCCGAAGATGTCACCGCGTGGTGGAACGCGCTGTCGAAAGAGGAGCAGGACAAGCTCAAGGCCGAACATCCTGACTGGATCGCCAACCGCGACGGTGTGCCGACCCCGGTGCGCAGTGATCTCAACAAGTCGACGCTGGACCGCGAACTGGCCGACGCGCAGCGCGCCGTCGACGAGCTGCCGACGTTGCAGGAGTACCTGGGCGGCACCGGCGCGGGCCCCGGATCGGCGATCAAGCGGTCGGAGTACAACCGGATGGTGGCCGAACGGCACGATCGGTTGAACGATGCGAGGGCCATGAGGGCCGCGATGTCGGTGGACGGCAAGACCGAGAGCGCGTACGACCCGAACAAGTACCTGATGCTGTTGGAGTTCCCGGAGGACAGGGAAGCCCGGGCCGCCATCGCGGTCGGCAATCCCGACACCGCCGAACACGTGAGCGTGACGACGCCGGGCGTCGACACCCGGCCGACCAGCCTGCCGGGCATGGTCAACGAGGCCACCGCGCTACGCAACGAGACCATCAACCAGCTCGAGTTCGCGAAGCGGCCCGGTGAGGAGGTGTCGACGATCGCATGGCTGGGCTACGAGCCACCGGGCAAGGACATCTCGGTGCTGGAGGCCGGTTTCGAGAACCGCGCGAACGAGGCCGCGCCCGATCTCGCCGACTTCTACCGCGGCATCACCGCCACCAACGAACACGGATCGGATGTGCACTTGTCGGCGCTCGGGCATTCCTACGGTTCCCTCACCACCGCGCAGGCGCTCTATGAGCTCGGCCAGACCGGCGTGGTCGACGACGCGGCGTTCTACGGGTCGCCGGGCCTCGGACACACCGACGAGGTCGGGTCGATCACCGGTGCGCACGGCGTCCCGCTGGAGTTGATGCGGCCTATCGCCGACGAATCCGACATGTTTCTGCCGGACGGCCACGCATACGTCATGAGCGCGCCGGGCGACTGGATCTCCGGAGATCCGAAACTCGGACCGATCCCGATGCCGTCGGCCGGTGATCTCGGGCAGTTCGGCCCGAACCCGACGACGTTGCCGCTCGAGCAACTGTCCTCGGAGGCGGCGAGAAGTCCCACCGACAATGTGTCCCGCCTGGGCGCGCAGAGCCACGCCGACTACCCGCGATCAGATGACAATGGCGTGCTGCGCACCACCGGGTACAACCTCGCGATCATCACCGGTGGGCTGGCCGACGTACCTTTGGAGAACGGCGACGAAAGGTTGGTTCGATGACGACGACGCGCGCGTTGGCGGCCGTGTTGGCGATCGTGGCGCTGGTCATCGCAGGATGCAACGGCGGCGGTGGCGACGGCGGCTCCAGCGTCGGCCAGGACAAGCCCGATTCCCCGATCATCAACGAGGACGTACCGGCAATGGACATCGCAGACCTGCCCGATATCGAGGCCACCCGCACCCAGATGCTCGAACTGATCGAGCGGGTACGGGGCGAGGTCAGCCGGCTGGTGCCGGCCAGTGTGCCGTGGGAGTGGCGCCGAGAGGAGGCGCGCGCCGGCTGCGAGAGGAACGGCCGCCAAGGCGTCGCGCTGTACTTCGCCAAGCTGACGTCCCCGCACTCGTTCACCGACGAGGAGTGGAACCTCGCCCTGCCCGCGGTGCAGCGGCTGGCCGCCGAGGCGGGGTTGACTTCCGACACTGCGATGCAGAACTCGGCGGGCGCCCACGATGTGCGGTTCACCAGTGACGACGGCCGTGAGTTGGTGTTCGGCTCGATCGAAGCTTCGCTGATCACGGGCACGATCGCGTGCCGGCTCTCGCCCGGAGACAACGCGCCATGACCTACGGCGATCTGAACGTGGTGACCGCCGAGGTTCGGCGGTCCGCCGACCAGATGCAGGTGGTGGCCGACGAGGCGGCGAAGAGTCGCGCAGCGGTCGCGGACAGCGTCTCGACGCAGGGTGCGGCGTGGAAGCAGGCGGGCACGCCCGGATTCGGGAAGTTCATCGGCATCCTCGAGACGCAGGCGCAGCGCCTGCGCGCCGACCTGACCGACCTCAGTGACAAGTTGCGCGCCGCTGCGGACGCCTACGACCGGCAGGACCACGAAGCCGGCGCAGCACTCGACAGCGCTGTCCGTTACGACTGAAGGCGGAAGATCACCGCGCGCTGGACCACGAAGTTGATCACGGTCGCGGTGCCCTGGGCGATGACGAACGCGACCGGGACCCGCCACGGCTTCTCGTCCAACGCCACATAGAACACGTAGTTGATTCCGACCTGGACGGCGTAGGTGACGGCGTAGAGGACGCAGACGGCGATGAACCGCGCTGCGCTCGGCGGTGCCTGAAAGGTCCACCGGCGGTTGATGAGATAGGCCGTCGTGGTGCCCGCGATGAAGCTGATGGTCTTGGCGACGTTGACGTGCAGTCCGGCGGCGAGCAACGCGACATACAACCCGAAGTCCACCACCGCCGAAAGCCCGCCGGTGACGATGAACCGCCACACCTGGGTGCCCAGGCTCAGGTTCGGCTGCATCGGCGGCTCGGCCACCCGGGCAGCTTACGGTGCGACGGGCGGCGATCCGGTCAGCGGGCCAACCCGCTCGATTCGAGCACATCGCACAATGCGTCGACGGCCGCGGCGAAGGCATTCTCGGCCGGCGTGCCGAAGCCGATGATGATGCCGTCGGGATCGGGTACGTCGCGGCTTGCCTGCGGGTGTCGCATGATCGAAAGTCCCTGCAGCGCAACGCCGGCCGCACCAGCCCGTTGCAACACTTCGGGTTCGGCGCCGTCGGGCAGCGTCAGCAGCAGGTTGAGCCCCGCGTTGAGCCCGCCGATCCCGATGCGGAAGCTCCCCAGCGTCTCGACGAGGGTGTCCCGGCGGCGCCGGTAGCGGATCCGCATGCGTCTGATGTGTTTGTCGTAGGCACCGCTGGCAATGAAATCGGCCATCGTCAGCTGCGCGATTCCGTTGACGTAGAACTGATCTCCGCCACCGGCCGCAATCACCGACTCGACGAGTTGGCCCGGCAGCACCATCCAGCCCAGTCGCAGCACGGGCGACAAGCTCTTGCTGGCCGAACCGAGGTAGACGACGCGCTCCGGGCACAGCGCCTGCAGAGCGCCGACGGGTTGGCGGTCGTAGCGGAACTCGCCGTCGTAGTCGTCGTCGATCACGTAACCGTTCGTGCGTCGGGCCCACTCGACCACCGCGGCGCGCCGCTCCGGGTGCAGCGACATACCCAGCGGGCTGTGGTGGGCGGGGGTCAGCAGCGCAGCGGGCACGTCGAGGGCATCGAGACCGGCCACCACCGCACCGTGATCGTCGACGCCGATCGGCACCGTGCTGCCGCCGAGCGCGGCGATCACATCGCGAAAGATGAAGAGCCCGTAGGCTTCCACGGCGATCGGCCGGGCGGTGCCGAACACGCGTGTCAGCACCTCGACGCCGTGCCGGGTACCCGCACAGATGACGATCGACTCCGGGGTGGTGCGCACGCCGCGCACGCGCGCGAGGTAGCCGGCGATCGCCTCGCGCAGTTCCAGACGCCCGCGTGGATCGCCCATCCGTAGCGCCTCGGTGGGCGCGTTGGCCAGCGCCCGGCGGGTGGATGTGACCCACTCGGTACGCGGAAATTCCGAAACGTCTGGTGATCCGGGCATGAAGTTGTGCCGCGGTGCGGTGCGTATCCCGCGGCTGGGGCGCGCCGGGGCTGCTGCGCCGGCGGCGTTGAGCACCCAGGTGCCCGCGCCCTGGCGCGAGGCGAGCCATCCTTCCGCGACCAGCTCGGCATAGGCCTCGGCGACGGTGTTGCGGGCCAGTCCGAGGTCGCCGGCCAGACTGCGCGAAGGCGGCAACACGGCGCCGGGCGCGAGCCGTCCCGAGCGCACCGCATCGCGCAGGGCGCCGATCAACAGGTCACGTGCGCCGCGCGTGCCGGGTACGATGCGGTGGCGCAGATCCAGATGAAGATCGCGCGTCTCTGGATTGGCCCACGAAGTCACCCATGAATTGAACCATGCAGGTGGGACACTGCGTACTAGCGTTGGCACCATGACGCAGACACTGGAATCCCGCGAAGCCACCACCAAGAACACCGACCGGCTCAAGATCTACAAGACGTCCCCGGAGTTGTTCGACGCGATGATGGCGCTGAGCAACGCCGCCGCCAAGGATCTCGATGTCGAACTCGGCGAGTTGATCAAGATCCGCGCGTCGCAGATGAACCACTGCGCGTTCTGCCTCGACATGCACACCCGGGACGCCCGCAAACACGGAGTCTACGAGCAGAAGATCGATCTGCTGGCCGCATGGCGAGAGGCCGGCGGGCTGTTCTCCGAGCGTGAGCGCGCGGCCCTGGCGCTGACCGAGGCGGTCACCGACCTGCGTGACGGCCCCGTTCCCGACGACGTGTACGCACAAGCCGCCGAGGTGTTCTCCGAGCGCGAACTGGGACAGGTCGTCGCGATGGCGGTCACCATCAACGCGTGGAACCGCATCAACGCCGCGATGGTTCAGCAACCGCCCCGGCGCCGATGACGGCCCACCTCCCAATACCGTTTCAGGTGTGCAGACCTCCTCCGGTGCGCAGATCGTCGTCGACGGCGTTGGCCCCGATGGCGTCGTCTACAAGCTGCACCGGCCGGGCACCGACCCCCGCGCGTTGGCCGCCCGGTTGGACATCGCCGCCCGGTCGGACTGTCTGCTCTCACCGCTGCTGCCGATCCCCGAGCCGGTGGGCGACCGATGGAGAACCCGGTGGCCGTGGGTGGAAACCGTTGCCCCGCCACCCGACTGCCTACCCTGGGCCGAGGCTGGGCAGCTGCTGGCCCGGCTGCACTGCGAATCGCGCCCGCCGCGGGTGCCACCGCACGGTTGGCCGCACCGGATGCGGCGGGCGGTCGACGCGTTGCGCCGCGCCGCCGACCCAACGGTGCGCCGGGCGGCGGCCGGCCTGCCCGATGCGGCCTGGCGTGCCGGGTCGCCGAACCGTCCGGTGACGCTGGTGCACGGCGACTGGCATCTGGGCCAGCTCGGTCGTCAGCGGGCGGACGCCCCTTGGGTGCTCATCGACGTCGACGACCTCGGCGCGGGTGACCCGGCATGGGACCTCGCCCGGCCGGCCGGATTCTGGGCGGCGGGCCTGATGCCCGACGACGACTGGACCCGCTTCGTCGACGCCTACCGGGCCGCGAACGGACCCGCGCTGCCCCACGGCGACCCGTGGCCGGTGCTCGAACCGTTCGCGCGGGCCGCCGTCGTGCAGGCCGCGGCCCATCATCCCGACGACGAACTGCTGCTCGCCGCCTGCGCGCGCATGGGGTAGTCGGTCAGCTGGAGAAGAACAGCCGGCCGAACCCCTGCTTGCGGTAGTGCTTGTTGCCGCGATGACCCCAACCGGGCCCGTAGCCGTATCCCGGCGCAGCAGCCGGCGGGGGCGGTGCGGTCTGGACGAACCGGTTCTCCATCTGGGTGAGCGACTCGAGCTCGCCGAAGTCGAGGAAGATGCCTCGGCAGGTGTCGCACTGCTCGAGGTGGATGCCGTTGCGTTCGTATGTGCGCATCGAGCCCGCACACTTCGGGCAGGTCAACGTGCCGCCGGCGCTCTGCGGTGTGGACGACGGTGGTTGATATGGCGGGATGCTCATATGTCCCTAACGGACGCGGCCAGCGCCTGAGTTCCGCTCGACGCTCAGACCCAGTACGGGACGCGGGCGCGGTACTGGCGCATCGCGAAGGCCGCGAGGATCCAGCCGATCACCGTCAGCACGAGCACGACCACCCAGTGGCGCAGTTCCTGGTCGGCGCCGAGCAGCGGCGCACGCACGATGTCGAGATAGTGCAGCAGCGGGTTGAGTTCGATGATCTTCGTGTACGCCCCCGCGCCCTGCTGCTGCAGCGTGGACTCGTTCCAGATGATCGGCGTCATGAAGAACAGCAACTGCACAAGGCTGAACAGCAGCGGGCTGATGTCGCGATAACGGGTCGCCAGGATGCCGAAACACAGCGACACCCAGATGCAGTTGAGCACGATCAGCCCCAGCGCCGGAATGACCGCCAGATCGGTCCACTTCCACGGTTTTGGATAGATCACCGCGATGATCACGAAGATGATCATGTTGTGCGCGAACAGAATCATCTGCCGCCACACCAGCCGATATACGTGCACCGACAGCGGAGTCGGCAACTGCTTGATCAGACCCTCGTTGGCGACGAACACGTCGGCGCCCTCCAGGATCGCCGCGTTGATCAGGTTCCATACGATCAACCCGAGGGTGACGTACGGAAGGTGTTCGGACAGTTCGAGTTTGAACAGCTTCGAGTACAGCAGGCCCATCGCGACGGCGGTCGCGCCGGTGGCGATCGTGATCCAGAACGGGCCGAGCACCGAGCGGCGGTAGCGCTGTTTGATGTCCTGCCAGCCGAGGTGCAGCCACAGTTCGCGCTTGCCGAAGCCGGCGACCAGGTCGCCCCACGCCCGGCTCATCGTCCTCGACTGCGCGGCGGCGTCGGTGAACGTCATCTCTTCTTCCCGTCGTCCCCTGCCCTACGGGCGTGGCCCCATCGCTCGCCCAGGTGTGCCGGCCTCCCGAACCTTTCCTTACGGCCCATGCGCCGCAACCGGATCCACGCCATCAGCCCGGCGGGGTCGCGGCGTGACACCAGAAAGAACCAGCCGAAACGCGCCCATTCCTGCAACTGCAGCCGGCGCAGTCCGGGTTGGGACAACAGATAGCCGCGGTTGCGGTAGGTATAGAAACGTTTGGCAGCGCTTTCGGGAAACTGGGTGTGCATCCGGCCGCCGAGGATGGGTTTGAACTCGTCGCCGCCCTGTGGGTGCAGGTACACCGCGTCCAAGCAGGTGCCGAACGGCAGCGCAGAGCGCACCAGCCTGCGGTGCAGTTCGGTTTCGTCGCCGCGCACGAACAGCCGCAGATCCGGCACGCCGACCGCCTCCAGTGTCGACGCGGCGAACAGCGCCCCGTTGAACAGCGACGCGATGCCCGGCAGCAGATCCCGGGAAGCATCGGTGCGCAACTCCTCGACCCGGCGCCGCCACACGATGCCGCGGCGCAGCGGGAACGCCAACCGCCCCGGGTCGGTCATATCGCAGACCATCGGCGACACCTCGGCAAGGCCGTGGCGCGCGGCGCACTCGAGCAGCGTGCCGAGCACCTCGGAGTCGGCGGGCCGGCCGTCGTCGTCGGCCAGCCAGACCCAGTCGGCGCCCAGAGCCAGCGCGTGCAGCATGCCCAACGCGAAACCGCCTGCGCCACCGAGGTTTCGCCGCGATCCCAGATACGTGGTCGGTACCGGCTGCCCGGCCACCAGTTCGGCCACCCGCTGGTCGCCCCCGTCTGAAAAGTCGTTGTCGACGACGACCAGATGATCGGGCGCGCGGGTCTGGGCCGACACCGCCTCCAGCGATTTGGCCAGGTCGTCGGGCCGCCGGTGGGTGACCACCACCGCGCACACGACGGTGCTGGTTGGCTCCTCGGGCAAGCCCTCGTCGGCGGTCATCCCTGGCGCGTCTCTTCGAGCACTTCCCGGACGTGCCGGGCAGCGTCGTCGCCCTCATACGCGCGGACGACGTCCTCGATCCCGCCGGTCATCTTGACCGTGCCGTGGTCGATCCACATCGCGGTGTTGCAGAGCCGGGCCAGGAACTCGTTGGAGTGGCTGGCGAACACCAGGATTCCGGAGCGTCCGACGAGCTCGGCCAACCGGGTCTGCGCCTTCTTCAGGAACTCGGCGTCCACCGCACCGATACCCTCGTCGAGCAGCAGTATCTCTGGGTCGATGCTGGTCACCACGCCCATCGCGAGACGCACCCGCATGCCGGTGGAATACGTGCGCAACGGCATCGACAGATAATCGCCGAGTTCGGTGAACTCCGCGATCTCGTCGACCTTTGCCAGCATCTGCTTGCGGGTCTGCCCGAGGAACAACCCGCGGATGATGATGTTCTCGAACCCCGAGATCTCCGGGTCCATCCCGACGCCGAGGTCGAACACCGGCGCCACCCGGCCGGTCACCGTCGCCACGCCGCGGGTGGGCTCGTAGATGCCCGACAGCAGCCGCAGCAGCGTCGACTTGCCTGCGCCGTTGTGGCCGACCAGGCCCACCCGGTCGCCGAGTTCCAGCGACATGGTGATGTCCCGCAGCGCCTCGATGACCACGACGTTGGAGTCGTTGCGTCCGATCGCACCGCCGGCCTTGCCGAGGAACGCCTTCTTCAGCGAGCGCGACTTCGCGTCGAAAATCGGAAACTCCACCCACGCATTGCGTGTCTCGATGTGCGGGACCACCAACCGGCTCCTACCCGTGAATCAGAGGTACTGTCCGGTCCCCGGATGCGACGGGCCGCCGCGGACCGCCACCCCGGGTGGCAGCGCGCCCTGTCCGCGCATCTGCTCCAGCTGTTGGCGCGCGGCCATCTGCTGGGCGAACAGCGCGGTCTGGATGCCGTGGAACAGGCCCTCCAGCCAGCCGACCAGCTGCGCCTGGGCGATCCGCAGCTCGGCGTCGGACGGCACGCCGTCGTCGGTGAACGGCAGCGTGAGCCGTTCGAGCTCGTCGCGCAGCTCGGGGGCCAGCCCGTCTTCGAGCTCGGTGATGCTGGTGCGGTGAATCTCGCGGAGCCGGTTGCGGCTGGCCTCGTCGAGCGGGGCGGCGCGGACCTCCTCGAGGAGTTGCTTGATCATGGTGCCGATCCGCATGACCTTCGCCGGTTGCTCGACGAGGTCTGTCAGTGACTTGCCGTCGCTGTCCTCGTCGGCCTCGGCGTCGTCGGCCTCGCGGCTGATGATCTCGATGTTGTCGTCGTCGGTCATAACCTCGGTGTTCCCTCTGGGTTCCATCTAATCCACGTCATTCGTAGCCGCGGGCCCCCGACCGCGAACCACCTAGCGAGACTAGTCCCAGGGTCACCTCGAGCCCGCTCACCACCGGTGTTCAGGCCGTTGCGTAGCGCCAGTCCAGCGTTGCTGCGGGGCTGACCAGCAATGACAACCCGATTAGCACACCGGTGGCGAAGCTCACTGGACTAGTATGGCTGCGCAACAGACCCAGTCCGGCATGGCGGGTCGGGCCGAGCTTGGGCCAGAATCGTGTCGGTTTGAGAAAATCACGGACGCTCGAAGGTGGGCTGGCATGGCATACGACGTCGCCCGGGTGCGCGGTTTGCACCCGTCCCTGGGCGATGGGTGGGTGCGTTTCGACGCCCAGCACGGCATGCTGCTGCCCGACAGCGTCGGCCGTGCGGTGTCGACGGCCTTCCGCGGTTCGATGCCGACGCCCGTGGGTCCGCACCCGTCCGCGCAGCGCAGCGCCGCCGTCCTGGAGGCCGCCCGTTCGGCGGTGGCCGACCTGGTCAACGCCGATCCGCGCGGTGTGGTGCTCGGCGCCGACCGCGCGATCCTGCTGACCTCGCTGGCGGACGCGTCGTCGTCGCGCGTCGGCCTCGGTTATGAGGTGGTGGTCACCCGGCTCGACGACGAGGCCAACATCGCGCCGTGGCTGCGGGCCGCCAATCGCTATGGGGCCAAGGTGAAGTGGGCCGAGGTCGACATCGAGACCGGCGAACTGCCCAGCTGGCAGTGGGAGAGTCTGGTCACCCGGAACACTCGGCTGGTCGCAATCACTTCTGCCTCTTCGACTTTGGGCACGGTGACCGACCTGCGCGCGGTGACGAAGTTGGCGCATGACCAGGGCGCACTGGTCGTCGTCGACCATTCCGCGGCCGCGCCCTACCAGTTGATCGACATCGACGAGATCGACGCGGACGTGGTGGCGGTCAACGCGTTGGCATGGGGCGGGCCGCCGATCGGCGCACTGGTGTTCCGCGATCCGTCACTTATCGACTCGTTTCACTCGGTCTCGTTGAACCCGTATGCGATCGGGGCGTCGCGGCTGGAGGTCGGCGCGCACCAGTTCGGGTTGCTCGCCGGGGCGGTGGCGAGCATCGAGTACTTGGCCTCGCTGGACGAGAACGCGCACGGCACGCGTCGGGAACGACTCGGTGTCTCGATGCAATCGGCGAGCCTGTACATGAACCGGTTGTTCGACTACCTGCTGATCTCGCTGCGGTCGCTGTCGACCGTCATGGTCATCGGCCAGCCCGAATCCAGGATTCCCGTGCTGAGCTTCGCGGTCAGCGACGTGCCCGCCGAACGGGTGGTGCAGCGCCTGGCCGACAACGGAATTCTGGCCATATCGAACGCGAACTCGCGCGTGCTGGACGTGATCGGCGTCAACGACGTGGGCGGCGCCGTGACAGTGGGGTTGGCGCACTACACCACCACGGCGGAGGTCGACCAGCTGGTTCGCGCCCTCGCCTCGTTGGGCTGACCGTCGGTTAATCCGCCACGCGCAGAAGGACTTTGCCGGAAACCTCACCGGACTGCAGAAGTTCGTGCGCCGCGCCGGCCTCCTGAATCGGGTACTCGGCGCCGATGATCGGCCGCACCTCACCGCTCTCGACCATCGGCCAGACGTTCGCCACCACCTCGGCGACGACCTCGCTCTTGCTGCCGCGTCCGTCGATCGGGCGTGAACGCAGCGCGGTGGCGATGACTCCGGCACGCTTGCCCAGCAGCTTGCCGATGTTGAGCTCGGCCTTGACCCCGCCCTGCATGCCGATGATCACCAACCGGCCGTCGGGCCCGAGCGCGTCGATGTTGCGGTCGAGGTAGGCCGCGCCCATGATGTCGAGGATCACGTCGGCGCCACCCTCGGCCCTGATCCGCTCGACGAAGTCCTCGTCGTGGTAATTGATCGTCACCTCGGCCCCCAGTTCGGCGCACAGGTCGAGCTTGTGCGTCGAACCTGCGGTCACCGCCACCCGGCTGCCGATGGCACGGCCCACCTGGATGGCGTGGGCGCCGATGCCGCTGGCGCCGCCGTGGACGAGCACCAGCTGTCCGGCAGCCAGCCCCGCGGTCATCACCAGGTTCGACCAGACCGTGCAGGCCACTTCGGGCAGGCCGGCGGCCTCATGCTGGCTCACCGAGGCGGGCAGCGGCATCACCTGTCCGGCGGGCACCGCCACATACTCGGCGTATCCGCCGCCGGCCAGCAGCGCGCAGACCTGTTGTCCGATCGACCATCCGGCGGTGCTGTCGCCGGTCGCGACTACGGTTCCGGAAACCTCGAGACCGAGGATGTCACTGGCGCCCGGCGGCGGGGGGTAGTTCCCGGCGGCTTGCAGCAGGTCGGCCCGGTTGATCCCGGCGCTGGCCACCTTGATCAATAGCTCGTCGTCGGCGGGCGCGATGTCGGGAACTTCCTGCCAGGTCAGTCGGCCTTCCGGCCCGGCCACGATCGCGTGCATCCAGCTAACGCTATAGCCTGCGGAAACAGTCTGACAAATCCCCGACCAGCAATGCACTGGGGATTTACTATGACCGCATGGAGGGGATTATCGCGGGACGTACTGCGGGTGATATGCCGGGGTTGGACATCGCTGAGCAACGGTCCTGGCAAAACTTTTTGGACTCGGCCTTGCGTCTGTATGCGACGCTGAACCGCTCGCTCGTCGACGCGCACCACCTGACCCTGAACGACGTGCGGTTGCTGGACATCCTTGACAAGTCCGCGACCGGGTCGGCCCGGATGGGGGACCTCGCGGACGGGCTGATGTCGCTACCGAGTCGGGTCACCCGGCAGATCCGTCGGCTGGAACTGCAGGGCCTCGTGCGCCGTGGCGCCAGCCCCGACGACGGCCGCGGCGTGCTGGCCAGCATCACCGAGGACGGCCAGGCCGCAGTGCGGGAGGCGATGAAAACCTACGGCGAGGGCGTTCGCGCACATTTTCTCGAGCGGCTGTCGCGGCCCCAGGTCGCGGCGATGGGCGAGAACTGCAGGCGGATCAGCGTTGCGCTGAAGAGCGGGACCCCGAACGCCAAGCTCGGTCGCGTCTGAGCGGTCTCCTCGTCGTCGTTGGCCGGGGTCCCCGTACTCTTGTCGGCGGTGGCGTGGCAGAGCGGCCTAATGCACTCGCCTTGAAAGCGAGAGACGGCTAACACCGTCCGGGGGTTCAAATCCCTCCGCCACCGCAGTTGTGATGAGTCGGGCCGCCGAGACTGCGGGCAGATCGCCCGTACGGCGGAAAATGCGATCTCGCCGCAGTTTCGATCAGCGATGTTAGGACATCGACCGCGCCAACACCTGCACGCCCGAATCGATCTGTGTCTCAGTGAGATTGGCGTAGCCGAGGAGCAGGCCCGGTGGTGCCGACGCCGGATCGGCGTAGCACGGCGCGAGGGGTTCGACGCGCACGCGTTGATCTGCGGCCCGCTGCACCAACTGCTCAATCGGGAATCCATCGGGAAAGTGCACGGTCAGGTGGACACCGGCCGCCGCACCGAGCACCTTCGCCCGCGGCAGGTACCGGCGCAGCGCGCCCAACAGTGCGTTGCGGCGGATCAGGTAGCGACGACGCATCTGGCGTAGGTGCCGGTCGTATCCGCCCGAGATCAGCAGTTGTGCGAACGCCAACTGGTCCATCACCGAACTTCCGGTGTCGGCAAGACCTTTCGCCATTGTCACAGGTCCGACGAGGTCCGCCGGAAGCACCATCCAGCCGATGCGAAGCCCCGGGGCCAGGGTTTTGCTGGTCGAGCCGACATAGACGACGCGGTCGGGTGCGATGCCCTGCAACGCGCCGACAGGCGCACGGTCGTAGCGGTACTCGGCGTCGTAGTCGTCCTCGATGACCAGGTGACCGGCGCGCGCCCAGTCCATCAGCTCGGTCCGCCGCGCGGCCGACAGCACGACCCCGGTCGGGGATTGGTGCGCCGGGGTGGCGAGCACGGCGTCGGCGCCGCTGTCGGCCAGCGCGTCGACATCCAGCCCGTCGTCGTCGACGGGAACAGGAATCGGCTCGATCCTGTTGTTGCGTAGCACCATTCGATGCAACCAGAAGCCGGGGTCCTCCATCGCCAGCGAAACCGTGGGCAACGACTGGGCCAGCAGCGCCACGGCCTGGGTGGCCCCTGAGCACAGCACTATGTGATGCGGATCGGCGTGTACGGCGCGAACGCGACGTAGGTAGTCGGCCACCGCAACCCTCGCCGCGAACAACCCCTGCGGCGCCACGTAGCCGAAGGCGTCCGAGCCGATTTCGGCGAGGCCCTGCCGCAGGGCCCGCAGCCAGGCCTCACGCGGGAAGCTCCTCAGATCGGGTGACCCCGGCAGGAAGTCGACGTCGTAGCGTGTCGTCGGTCCGGGTGCGGCGCCGGTGGGCATGTTCACGGTGTCGACCCTGGCTACCACGGTGCCCGACCCGTGCCTGCCGAGCAGGAATCCCTCGGCGACGAGTTGGCTGTAGGCATCGACCACCAGTCGCCGGGAGACGCCGAGGTCGACGGCCAGCACCCGACTTGACGGCAGTCGTGTGCCCGGCGCGAGGCGGCCCGTGCGGATGGCCTCCCGAAGGCCGTCGGTGAGTTGGCGGTGTAGCGGATCGCTGGCGGTGCGATCAAGTTCCAGCAACAGCTCAGGCCCCGAAGTGGTACCCGATTTTGCCATGGAAGTGGAGCCTATCTTGAGGCCAGTAACGAACTAGCGTGACCGTATGACAACGACACCGACGCGCACAAGGGCGGGGTTCGTTGAGGTGACGCTCATCGTCTTCGGGCTGTACGCCCTGGCGGTGGGGCTGTTCATGATGTTCGCGCCGGGCGTGTTCTTCGATACGCTCGGCAACTTCGGCTCGCGCAACGATCACTACATCTTCGACAACGCCACCTTCGAGGTGCCGCAGGGGCTCATGCTGCTCGCCGCGGTGCGGTGGCCGACCTGGCGCACGCCCGCGCTGGCATTCGCGACGCTGCACTGGGCGCTACACGCGCTGAGCCACCTCATCGACCCACACCACGGCGCGGGCGTCTGGATCGGTTGGCTGGAGGCCGGTGGCCTGGTGGCGACCACCGCGATCCTGGCAATCGCATTGCGCGTCAACGTAGTTGCTGCGAAAGGAGGGCGATGATGCGCGTACTGGTGGCCGGCGCGACAAGCGTACCGGGGCTTCCGCTGTTGCGGGAGTTGAACTTCCGGGGTTACGAGGTGGCCGGGTTGACCCGGTCGCCGTCGAAAACGTCGCAGATCGCGGCGGCGGGCGCCAAACCGGTGGTCGCCGACGTTTTCGATGCCGACGCCGTCGACAAGGTGATGGCAGACATCGGCCCGGAAGTGGTGGTGTCACTGCTGACCACGCTGCCCAAGCGGGGGCCGATGCGCCTCAAGGACTTCGAGCCCGCGCGAAAGCTATGGGGAACCGGCGCGCCCAACCTCCTGGCGGCGGCGCAGCGTGCAGGTGTGCGGCGCGTCGTCGCCGAGTCCGTGATCTTCGCGTACGGCTACCCGACCACAGGCCCGGCGCTCATGGACGAGAGCGATCCGTATCCCGGCCCGCCTCCGCCCGGCGGTGATGCGATGCTGGCGGCGCTGCGCGGGATGGAGCAGAAGATCCTGACCTCGGGCGAACACAGCGATACCGAGGGAATCGTGTTGCGCTACGGCGCCTTCTACGGGCCAGGTGTACCGCACGACGAGACTTTCACGCGGATGGCGAAGTGGCGCGTGGCCTTGGACATGGGTGGCGCGGGGATCGTGTCCTGGGTCCACATCGACGACGTCGCCAAGGCCACCGCGGACGCGCTCGATCGCGGCCGCGGCGGGCAGATCTACAACATCGTCGACGACCGCCCGCAGTCGTTCAACGACTACACCCGGGAGCTGGCCGCCAAGCTGGGCAGGCCTCGGGGGCTGCGTATTCCGCGCAGCGTGGTCAAGCTCGTCGCACCGTACGGGGTGGCCGCGTTCGGCGATACGTGGCTGCCGCTGTCCAACGCCAAGGCCAAGGCCGAACTTGGCTGGACGCCTGTTCCGCGGGTCTGATTAGTCCCCCGTGAAATTCGGCGGCCGCTTCTCGAACGTCGCGGTGATTCCCTCCGTCAGGTCCTTCGACGGGAGGAACGCGGAGTTCCATGCGGCGACGTAGCGCAAGCTCTCCGAAACGCGGGCGATGCGCTGCTGGTCGAGCACGTCCTTGACGCCGGCGACGGTCAGCGGAGGGTTGGCGGCGATCTCGGCGGCGGTCCGGTGCGCGGCGGCCAATGACGCCTCGGCATCGTCGTACACGTCGTTGACCAAGCCGATCTTCTCCGCGCGCGCCGCGTCGATGTCCTTGCCCGTCAACGCGAGTTCGCGCAGGTGCCCGTCGTTGAGGATCAGCGGCAGCCGGGCCAGGCTGCCGACGTCGGCCACCATTGCGAGCTTGATCTCCCGCACGGAGAACTTGGCGTCGGCGCTGGCGTACCTGATGTCGACCGCCGAGATCAGATCGACGCCGCCGCCGATGCACCAGCCGTGCACCGAGGCGATCGTCGGCGTGCGGCAGTCGGCGACCGCGCTGATCGCACCCTGCATGCGCAGCACCGTCGCGTGGAATTCGGCGCGCGGCCTGGCGCTCGCCCCGCCGGACAGCACGTCTGAAAGTGTCCCGCCCATCGCGGGCAGGTCGAGCCCGTAGCTGAAATTCTTTCCGGAGCCGGTCAGAACGATCGCGCGCACCTCGCGGTCGGCGTCGAGTTCGGCGAACGCCTCGGGCATCTCGGCCCAGAACGCCGGGCCCATGGCATTGCCCTTGCCGGGACCGATCAGCGTCACCTGCGCGACGCGATCGGAGATGTCAACGGTGAGCGATTCGTAAGCGCCGGTTTCTAGGCCCATGGGACAACACGCTAGTTCGTCGCGAATGAGCGCTTGCGCGAAGACCCTGTTACGGATGAGCGCTTGCGCGAAAGACCCTGTTACCCCGGCGGCTTGCCCAGCAGGATCTCGCTCACCGTGGCGCTGGGCAGGAACTGGCAGGCGGCCTCGGCGAGCATCTGACCGATGCCTTCCCCGTTGGGGCCCAGCGGATTGTTCTCCTGCTCGAGGATCGCGCGGATCACGGCGAGCTGGGTCGCCTCGTCGAGCCCGTTGAACTCCTCGCACGTCATCGACACGGCGTTCGGGGGCGGCGGTACGACCGGGACGTCGGTATCGCGCGTCGGCAGCGGCAGGCCGGGAATTTCGAAGTCGGGCAGTCCGGGAATCGACGGCATCGCCGTCGGCGCCGGGGAGGTCAGCGGCGGCCCCGGTTCGGTGGTCATCGCGACGGACCCCTCCGTGGTGCGCTGGCATGCCGTCGTGACGCCGACGAACACCAGCATCGCCGCCGCCACTCGCACGTGGGTCCTCATCCCGGCAACGATATGCCCAACGGCGACGTAGCGTGGCGGCATGCCCGAGGACTTGCGCTCAGGACCCGAATCGCCACCGACCGACGAACTGCGCAGTGCGGAGAAGTCGTTCGCCGTGTTGCAGCACGTGCTGCACGGCATCGCCGCCGGCGATATGCACAAGCAGACCCCGTGCCGGGAGTTCGACGTGGCCGCGCTGACCGACCACCTGCTCAACTCGATCACCATCATCGGCGGGATGGCAGGCGCCGAATTCGATGAGCGTGACCGCGACGCATCCGTCGAGCAGCAAGTGGTGTTGGCGGCGCGGCCCGCGCTCGACGCCTGGCAGCGCCGCGGCCTGGACGGCACGGTCGAGTTCGGCGGGAATAAGGCGCCCGCCAAGGTGATGGCCGGCGTGCTGTCGATCGAATTCGTGGTGCACGCATGGGATTACGCCCAGGCGGTCGGGCGTGAGGTGACAGCTCCGGAGTCGTTGTCGGACTATGTGCTGGGCTTGGCGCGCAAGATCATCACGCCGGAGGGTCGCGTCAACGTCGGCTTCGACGACCCGATCGACGTGCCCGACGACGCCGGCGCAATGGATCGGCTGCTGGCGTACACGGGCCGCCGAGCCTAGCGTCGAGATTGCAATCAGGGCTGTGGTCCGAACCAACAGCCCTCAGCGCAGTCTCGGCCCTAGCATCGCGACGATCAGATCCGCTCGAGGTAGAAGTACAGGTGTCTGCCCTCGTCGAGGGCGCCCTTTCCGTTCATGATCCCGACGACGGCGTTCTCGTCGACGACCTTGAAGTGGTCATGCACCGGGGCGCCGTCGTAGACCATCGATGCCACCATCTCACCGCGGAACTCCTCCATCCACAGGCTGGCCTCGCCCTTCATGGCCTCGGTGTTGGAGAACTTGTTCCCGTCGTCATCGAGGCACACCAGCGGCTTGGCGTCGGTGGCCGACACGAACGTCTTGCCGAACCAGTTGAGCCGCTCCATGAAGCCGTTGGCTTTGTGGCCGGTGTGGAACTCGCCGCCTTTCCACTCGCCGATCATGAAGCCGATGGTGGCCGGCTTCAGCGTGGCCCAGAACTCGTCGAGTTCGGCGTCGGAGATCTGGTCAGTGCGCTTCGTGAGGTCGGTGAACGTCTCGCGGTCGGTGCGTGTCGAGGTCATGTGGTTCCTTTCCAGCGGCGGGCGAACTCGATGAACGCGTCGTTCTCATGCGTCGCGGCGACGGTGACGCGGACCCCGTCGTCGCCGTAGGGCCGGACGATGATGCGGTGGTCCGCCGACGCTTTGGCGAACTCCTGTGCGCGCCCTGGCATCGGCAGCCACACGAAGTTGGCCTGCGGGTCCGGCATGACGTAGCCGGCCTCGCGCAATGCCGCCGTGACGCGGGCGCGTTCGGCGACAACCGCATCTGTGCGCTCGAGCAGTTCGTCGGCGGCATCCAGGGACGCGATCGCGGCCGCCTGGGAGAGGCTGGTCGCGGTGAACGGCACGTAGACCTTACCGAGCGCGGTGATGACGTCCGGATCGCCGACCGCGTAGCCGATCCGCAACCCGGCCAGCCCGTATGCTTTGGAAAACGTGCGCAGCACAACAACATTCGGATGTGCGCGGACCAGGCCGAAGCTGTCCGGGAGCATGGGCTCGCGGATGTATTCGACGTAGGCCTCGTCGAGCGCGATCAGGATGTGCGGCGGCACCGCCGCGACGAACCGCTCGAGCGCGTCTGGCTCGACGACGGTGCCGGTCGGGTTGTTCGGGTTGCACACGAAGATCAGCCGGGTGCGGTCGGTGATCGCGGCGAGCATGGCGTCGAGGTCGTGCGTGTGGTCGATCAGCGGCACCGGGACGGCGGTGGCGCCCGCCGTGCGCACCTGCAGCGGATAGATCTCGAAGCTGCGCCAGCCGAACAGCACCTCATCGCCGACGGTCGAGGTGATCTGGATCAACTGCTGGCACAGGCTGACCGACCCGCAGCCGACCGAGATGTGCTCGGGTGCGAAGTTGACGTGTTTGGCGAGCCGCTCCTTGAGTTCGACGTAACCGTTGTCGGGATAGCGGTTGACGTTGCCGACTGCCCGCTCGATCGCGGCCCGCACGCTCGGCAGCGGCGGATGCACCGTCTCGTTGCTGGCGATCTTGATCGCGCCGGGAACGGTTCTCCCGGGGGTGTACGCAGGCAGATCAGCCAGTTCGGGGCGCAGCCGGACGGTCACCGCACCAGTTTATGGGTCGGCCGAATGCGCTTTGCCTCGCGCGGTGGCCGATGTGTACGCTGTCGGATCGGCGGTAATCGTCGAGGAGGCGTGCCAGAGCGGCCGAATGGGGCTCACTGCTAATGAGTTGTCGCCCTCAAAGGCGACCGGAGGTTCAAATCCTCTCGCCTCCGCCGCGGCTGACCCGTCAGCCAGACAACTCAAGATGGACCAAGCGCCCGTAGCTCAACGGATAGAGCATCTGACTACGGATCAGAAGGTTAGGGGTTCGAATCCCTTCGGGCGCGCTTTCGCCGGTTGCGCGAGCGCACGGCTGCGTACAGTTTGACTCGCGTTTTCTGTACCTGACTGTGCGCTCAGCGCCGCTAGATTGGCAACAGTGCGACTCCTGCTCATCGCCGACACACACGTCCCCAAGCGCGCCCGGGACCTGCCCGCCCGAGTGTGGGATGAGGTGTCGAAGGCCGACGTCGTCGTGCACGCCGGCGACTGGGTCGAGCCGTCGCTGCTGGACGATCTCGAGGCCCGCGCCACGCGACTGGTGGCCTGTTGGGGCAACAACGACGGCGCCGAACTACGAAGGCGGCTACCCGAACGCGCCGACGTGACGCTCGAAGGCCTGCGGTTCACCGTGGTCCACGAGACCGGCGCGGCGACCGGTCGTGAGGCCCGCATGGCCAAGGCCTACCCCGACACCGACGTCCTGGTGTTCGGCCACAGTCACATTCCGTGGGACACGACGGCGAAAACGGGTCTGCGCCTGCTCAACCCGGGCTCACCCACCGACCGTCGCCGCCAGCCCTACTGCACGTACATGACGGCGACGGTACGTAACGCCTCGTTGACGGACGTCATCTTGCACACCTTGGACCGCCGTGCGTGACCGACCGGCGCGGGTTGCCGACGTACACGAGATCGCCGCGTCGATGCCGCACACCAAACGCATCGAGGGGCCCAAGGGCAATCCGATCTACCAGGTGGGCGGCAAGTCGTTCGTGTTCTTCCGTACCCCGCAACCCGACGCGGAAGACCCTCGGACGGGCGAACGCTACGCCGACGTGATCATGATCTGGGTGGAGTCCGAGATGGACAAGATGGCGCTCGTCCAGGACCCCGCTTCGCCGTTCTTCACCACCGAGCGCTTCGAGGGCCACCCGTCGGTTCTGGTGCGGGCCAGCAGGTTACCCGAGATCGGCAAGGTCGAGCTGACCGAGCTGATTCAAGACGCGTGGCTGTCGCGGGCCTCGCGCCGCCGGGCGGACCAGTGGCTGGCCGAACACCAGGACTAGGTCGCGGTCACGTCGGCGTGCTCAGCGCCGCAGATGAAAACGGCCATGCGGGCGGGCTTGTCGCCCGGATTCTTCCACCGGTGCCGCGTGCCGTTCTGCACGACCGTGTCACCGGGGTGCAACGTCACCTCGGCACCGTCGTCGAGTTCGAGCACCACCGTGCCATCGAGAACCACCTCGAAGTCGACGGTGGGGGTGGTGTGCATGCCGGGGTCGGTGTAGTCCAGGTAGCCCAGCATCCCGGGCAGTTTCTCCTCCATCTCGGCCATCGCCTCGTCGACGTCGAGAGCGGCCGGCGGCTCGGCCGCGTGCGACGGCGGCAGTGTCAGCATCGCGAACCGGAATCCCCCGACGGGTGGGAAGTAGTTGCGCCACTGCGGCATCGAACCGTCATCAGGGAATCGGCAGGAGGCGTCGCTGCCCCACAGCAGATGGTTCTCGAAGCCGGGCATCAACATGGTCTCGATGGGCGCGACGTTTGCGTCGCTGACGAAAACGGACTTCCCGGACGGGTCGTGGCCGGTCACCACTCGGCGTACTTGCATGGGCTCAGTGAACCAGCAGGAACAGCTCTAGTGTCGGGTTATGTGACGGAAATTCCGTTGCGGCGTCGGACAACCCGACACTCGGCTCAACAGCAATCCCGAAATCAGGGAATGCCGCCGTCGACGCGGATGATCGAGCCCGACGTATAGCTCGACGCATCCGACATCAGATACAGTGCGGCGCCGACGATCTCGGGCGGCTCACCGAGCCGCTTCAAAGCGAAATGCTGTGCGCCCGCCGTCGTCGCCGGAATGTCCCACGCCTTGCTGATGTCGGTGAGGAACGGGCCCGGCATCAGCGTGTTGACCCGCACGGTCGGGCCGTACGCTAGCGCGAGCCCCTCGGTCAACGCGTTGAGGCCCGCCTTGGCCGCCGAGTAGGGCAGCTGTTCGGGCCGGGGCCGGCGCGAACCGCTCGAGCTGACGTTGATGATCGAGCCGCCACCGTCGGCGACCATCCGTTCGCCGACGAGGGCGGACAACCGGAACGGACCCTTCAGGTTGAGGTTGATCACCGCATCGAACAGCTTTTCCGGCACCGACGGCAGCGACTCGTACAGCGGTGACATGCCGGCGTTGTTGACCAGGACGTCGACCTTGCCGAACCGGTCATAGGCCGCGTCGACCAAACCGTCGAGCTCATCCCACCGCCCGACGTGCACCCGATAGGGCAACGCGGCGCGCCCAGTCGCCGCAGCGATCTCCTCGGCGGTCGCGAGGCAGGAGTCGTATTTGCGGCTCGCGATCACGACGTCGGCGCCGCAGCGCGCCGCGGCGAACGCCATCTCCCGCCCCAGCCCGCGGCTGCCGCCGGTGACCAGCACCACGCGGTCGGTCAGGTCGAACAGTTGGTCGGCGTACCCGCGAGAAGACACAGCCATATGGTGTCACGGTGCAGTTGCTCATCATCCGACACGCGCTGCCCCTGCGCAGCGAGCCCGGCCGGGGCTCCGACCCCGACCTCTCCGAAGAAGGCGTCGAACAGGCCAAACGCCTACCCGATGCGCTCGCCCGGTTTCCGATATCGCGGCTCGTCAGCAGCCCGCAGCGGCGCGCGATCCAAACGGCGCAGCCGGTCGCCGACGCCTTGGGACTCCAGATAGGCGTCGACGACCGCCTCGCCGAGTACGACCGCGACCTCTCGCACTACACCCCGGTCGAGGAGATCTCCGAGGAGGACATGCGGCGCCTGGCCAACGGCGAGCTGCCCAGCGGGGTGGACCAGTCGGCGTTTCTCACCCGCGTCAAGGCCGGGGTGGCCGACATCGTCAGGGCCGCCGACCGGGAGGACACCGTCGCGCTGTTCAGCCACGGCGGCGTCATCAACGCACTGGTCCACGACGTCATGTGCACCGAGCGCCTGCTGTGCGTACAGGTCGACTACGCGGGCATCACCCGGCTGCTGTGGTCGTCCTCGCGCGAGACGTTCTTCGTGGCGGGTGTGAACGCGACCGAGCACGTATGGGATCTGCTGCCGAGAAATCAGCAGTGGTAGACAAGTCCCCGTGACCACCTCCCTGGAAGGGCTCGACCTCGACGCCCTGGACCGTCACCTTCGTTCGGAGGGCATTCCGCGGTCCGGTGACCTACGCGCCGAGCTCATCTCCGGCGGCCGGTCCAACCTGACCTTCCTGATCGCCGACGATGAGTCGAAGTGGGTGCTGCGCCGCCCACCGCTGCACGGCCTGACGCCGTCGGCCCACGACATGGCTCGCGAGTACAAGGTCGTCGCCGCTCTGCAGAACACCGCCGTCCCCGTCGCCCGCGCCGTGACCATGCGCAACGACGACTCCGTGCTCGGCGCGCCGTTCCAAATGGTCGAGTACGTGCCAGGCCGCGTCATCCGCCACACCGACGAACTCGAAGCGCTCGGCGGCAAGGACGAGGTCGACGCCTGCGTGGACGCCCTGATCAAGGTGCTCGCCGACCTGCACGCGCTGGATCCCGAAGAGGTCGGCCTCGGCGACTTCGGCAAGCCCACCGGATACCTCGAACGGCAGGTCAAGCGTTGGGGTGGCCAGTGGGAGCTGGTGCGGCGCGACATCAATGGCGGGGACGAACGCGACAACGACGTCAAGCGGCTGCACTCGGCGCTGGCTGAGGCGATCCCGCCGCAGCGCCGCAGCTCGATCGTGCACGGCGACTACCGCATCGACAACACGATGCTCGACGCGACCGACGGCACCAAGGTGCTGGCGGTGCTGGACTGGGAGATGTCGACCCTCGGCGACCCGATCAGCGACGCCGCCCTGATGTGCGTCTACCGCCATCCGATGTTCAACCTGGTGCACGCCGACGCGGCGTGGGCCTCACCGCTCATCCCGACGGCCGACGAACTGGCGCAACGCTATTCGGCGGCATCCGGTCAGCCGCTGGACCACTGGGAGTTCTACATGGGGCTGGCGTACTTCAAGCTGGCGATCATCGCCGCCGGCATCGCCTACCGCGGCCGGGTGGGCGGCGCGGCGCCGGACTTCGTCACCATGGTCGACGACGCGGTGGCGCCGTTGATCGCCGCGGGACTCGAATCGCTGAAGGCTTAACGCAGCGCCGCTCGGTAGTTCTTCTTCGCGGCGCGGCGCAACTGGACCATGCGCGCCGCCCCGGCCAGCGAGGCGATGAGTCCGCCGCACACCGCGGCGAGCAGGATCGCCACGCCCAGTGGCAAGTGCCACCGCCAGCCGAGGAAGGCGAACTGAGCCGAATCGGTGTTCTGTGTGATGAAGATCAGCAACACGATCAGGATCAGGAAGCCCCCGATGACCGCGGACCACAGTGCGGCCGCGCGGGTGAAGCGGACCTGGTCGATCGACGGCGAGGTGTGATCGGCGATCTCGCCGTCCGTCGGCGGAACCGGCGGCCCGGGGTTGGGCCGATCGTAGGGTTCCGGCTCGTGCTGCGCTGACGCCCCATGCGAATCGGTGCTCATGGGTTTATCTTTGCCCTTTCCGGGCGCCGACGAACCACTTTGGCTCCGACGGTGCCGATCAGCCCGCGGCAAACGCGGGCGTAGCTGCGGCGATGTCGATAGTGTCGGTCTTCATGACCGTGCTGCCGCGACGTGTGAGCGGGCCTTTCGCCGCGGCAGCGGTCACATTCGTCGTTCTGCTGAGCGCGGCCTGCGGAAGCTCCAACCCGCTCGGTGGGGGCGAGATCTCCGGTGACCTCAAGACGATCGCCGTCGGGTCGGCGGACTTCACGGAGTCGAAGATCATCGCCGAGATCTACGCCCAGGCGCTGGAAGCCAACGACTTCACCGTGCGCCGCCAGTTCGGCATCGGCAGCCGCGAGACCTACATCCCCGCCGTCCAGGACCACTCCATCGACCTGATTCCGGAGTACACCGGCAACCTGCTGCAGTACTTCGACGAAGACACCACCGCCACCACCCCCGATGCGGTGCTGCTCGCACTGTTCAAGGTGCTTCCCGGCGACCTGTCGATCCTGAACCCGTCGCCGGCGCAAGACAAGGACACCCTCGCGGTGACCGAGGCGACCGCGCAGCGGTGGAACCTCAAGACCATCGGCGATCTGGCCGAGCACTCCGCCGAGGTGAAAGTCGGTGCGCCGTCGGAGTTTCAGACGCGCATCACCGGGCTTGTCGGGCTCAAAGACGCCTATGACCTCGACATCGCACCGGCGAACTTCGTCGCCATCAGCGACGGCGGCGGCCCGGCGACCGTCGATGCCCTCAACAGCGGGGCGGTCACCGCCGCGAACATCTTCAGCACCTCACCAGCGATCGAGCAGAACAACCTCGTCGTCCTCGAGGACCCCGAGAACGTCTTCCTCGCCGCCAACGTGGTGCCGCTGGTGGCTTCGCAGAAGAAGTCGACCGAACTCAAGACCGTGCTCGACGCGGTCAGCGCGAAACTGACCACCGACGCCCTGGTGGCGCTCAACATCTCGGTCGAGGGCAACCGGGGCGTCGATCCCGACGAAGCGGCCCGAAAGTGGATTGCCGACAACGGTTTCGACAAGCCGGTGGGCAATTGATCACGTTCGCCGACGTCACGAAGCGCTACCCGGACGGCACCGTCGCGGTCGACGAGCTCAGCTTGGAGGTCCCCGAGGGCACGCTGACGGTTTTCGTCGGACCGTCGGGCTGCGGCAAGACCACCTCGATGCGGATGATCAACCGGATGATCGAGCCGACCTCGGGCACGCTGACAGTCGACGGCCGGGACGTCAGCGAGGTGGATCCGGTCAAGCTGCGGCTCGGCATCGGCTACGTGATCCAGAGCGCCGGGCTGATGCCGCATCTGCGGGTCGTCGACAACGTGGCCACCGTGCCGGTGCTTCAAGGCCAATCACGGCGCAGCGCAAGACGATCCGCGCTGCAGGTGATGGAGCGGGTGGGGCTGGACACCAAGCTCGCCGACCGCTATCCCGCCCAGCTCTCGGGCGGTCAGCAACAGCGCGTCGGGGTGGCCCGGGCGCTCGCCGCCGACCCGCCGATCCTGTTGATGGACGAGCCGTTCAGCGCTGTCGACCCGGTGGTGCGCGAGGACCTGCAGACCGAAATCGCCCGGTTGCAAAGCGAATTGCGCAAGACCATCGTGTTCGTCACCCACGACATCGACGAGGCGGTCAAGCTCGGCGACAAGGTGGCGGTGTTCGGCCGCGGCGGCGTGCTGCGGCAGTACGCCGACCCGGCTTTCGTGCTGTCCAACCCCGCCGACGAGGAGGTGGCGGCATTCGTCGGCGCCGACCGCGGCTACCGCGGCCTGCAGTTCTTCCACGCCACCGGGCTGCCGCTGCACGACATCGACCACGTCGACGAAGACGACATCGACGCGCTGCAGTTGGCCCCCGGCGACTGGACGCTGGTCACGAAGGGGAACGGCAAGCCGTATGCGTGGATCAACGCCGACGGTGTGGCGCTGCACCGCAAGGGAAGTTCGCTTCACGACAGCACCATCGGCGGCGGATCGCTGTTCCGGCCGGACGGCACGCTGCGGCATGCGCTCGACGCGGCGCTGTCCTCGCCGAGTGGCCTGGGGGTCGCGGTCGACGAGCACGGGCGGGTGATCGGCGGGGTGAAGGCCGAGGACGTGCTGGCCGCACTCGACAAGCAGCGCCGCCTGCCGGAGTTGGGTTAGCGCATGCGCTACCTGCTCACCCACCTCGACGACCTGTGGGCGTTGACGCTGATCCATCTGCGGCTGTCGCTGATCCCGATCGTTCTCGGGCTGATCATCGCGGTGCCGTTGGGCGCTGCGGTCCAGCGGACCACCACGGTGCGACGGCTGACCACGATCACCGCGAGCATCGTGTTCACCGTTCCGTCGCTGGCCTTGTTCGTGGTGCTGCCGCTGGTCATCCCGACGCGAATCCTCGACGAGGCGAACGTGATCGTCGCGCTGACGCTCTACACCGTCGCACTGCTCGTGCGAGCGGTGCCCGAGGCGTTGGACGCGGTGTCGCCGACGGTGCTCGACGCCGCGACGGCGGTCGGTTACCGGCCCTTGACCCGGATGGTCAAAGTCGAGCTGCCGCTGGCACTTCCGGTTCTGACGGCCAGTCTGCGGGTGGTCGCCGTCACCAACATCTCGATGGTGGCGGTGGGTTCTGTGATCGGCATCGGCGGGCTGGGCACCTGGTTCACCGAGGGCTACCAGGCCAACAAGAGTGGTCAGATCGTAGCGGGCATCATCGCCATCTTCCTGTTGGCGATCCTCATCGACACGTTGATCATGCTGTCGGGCAGAGCGCTCACACCCTGGACGCGCGCAGCGCGCACCGATCGGCGCAAGGCGGTTGCCGCGTGAGCCCGATGAGCTTTTTGACCGAGGCGCTGTCCTACCTCTTCACCGCGGCCAACTGGGGCGGACCGGCCGGCCTGACCGCCCGCCTGCTCGAACACCTGCTGTACACGGCCGTCGCGGTGTTCTTCTCGGCCCTCATCGCGGTCCCGATCGGGATGCTCATCGGCCACACCGGCCGCGGCACATTCCTCGTGGTGACCGGGGTCAACGCTTTGCGGGCGCTGCCGACGCTCGGCGTGCTGCTGCTCGGCGTGCTGCTGTGGGGTCTGGGGCTCATACCGCCGACGGTCGCACTGATGCTGCTGGGTATCCCGCCCTTGCTGGCGGGCACCTACGCGGGAATCGCCAACGTCGATCGCGCGGTCGTCGATGCCGCGCGGTCGATGGGCATGACCGAGCGGCGCATCCTGCTGCGGGTGGAGGCGCCGATCGCGTTGCCGTTGATCCTCAACGGGTTGCGCACCGCCACGCTGCAGATCGTTGCCACCGCAACGGTTGCCGCGTACGCCAGCCTCGGCGGGCTGGGCCGCTACCTGATCGACGGCATCAAGGTGCGGCAGTTCCAACTGGCGTTGGTCGGCGCGCTGATGGTGACCGCGCTGGCGCTGCTCCTCGACGCCGCGCTCGCGTTCGCGGTATGGGCTTCGGTGCCGGGGACCGGTCGGCTCCGGAGATCGTCCATGCCGCAGCCGCTGCTCAGTGACGAAGTCGTCCTCGAATCCCCTCGGCGCGCAACATCACAGACCGCCGGGAAAACCGCCGCCCAAGCACGTTACGAACGGGGCGATCCTTCGCATACGGTATAGGGGTGAGTGAAGCAGGTGGCTCCGAGAAGTCATGGCCGGCGATCCTGACCTGGCGGGCGCACGACGTGCCGCGGATGGAATCGGTCCGGGTTCATGTGTCGGGCAACCGCATCAAGGCCTACGGCAGGATCGTGGCCGCCGCTACACCGTCGCACCCGGCGTTCTCGGCCTCCTACGACCTGGTGACCGACGAGGCCGGCGCCACCAAGCGACTTTCCATGACGGTCACGCTCGCCGAGCGGGAACGGCAGCTGTCGATCGCTCGTGACGAAGAGAACATGTGGCTGGTCCAGCAGCACACCGGCGAGTCGCACCGCGCCGCCTACGACGGTGCGCTCGACGTCGACGTGATCTTCAGCCCGTTCTTCAATGCGCTGCCGATCCGGCGCACCCGGCTCTATCAACGCTCAGACTCGATCAGCTGTCCGGTGGTGTACGTGCGACTGCCGGAAATGTCCGTCGAAACCGCGGTGATCAGCTACAGCAGCGCCGAAGACGGCATCAAGCTGCACTCGCCCGTCGCCGAGACCACGATCAGCGTGGACTCCGACGGGTTCATCCTCGACTACCCAGGGCTGGCAGAGCGGATCTGATCACCCCGCCGGCGCGGCCCGCGGCGGCGAGTTCCTCGCGCCACCGATCCTCTCCGACGACGACGGTGACGATCTCCGGCCTGCTGAAGTTGTCGTAGCGGATTCGGGCGGCGTGGCCGGTCTCCACGATGTCGGTCAACGGTTTGTGCTCGGCCAGCGCGTCGCGCGCATGGTGAAGCAGGTCCAGTGCGCGATCCAGCACCGGTAGCAGTTCCTCGGCGTTGGCCTCACACATCGCCCGCACCAGATCCGGCGCGGTCGCTGCCACCCGGGTGCCGTCGCGGAACGACCCCGCCGCGAGAGCGAACGCCAACGGCACCTCGCCCGCGGTGGCGGCGAGCGCCTCGGCCAGCAGGTGCGGCAGGTGCGAGATCGTCGCTGCGGCGGCGTCATGTTCATCGGAGCGGGCGGGGACGACGACAGCGCCGCAGTCCAGCGCGAGGTCCATCACCAGCGTCCAAACCCCGGGGTCGACGTGGTCGTCGACGCTGATCACCCACGGCGCGCCGACGAACAACCGGGCGTTGCCGGCCGCCCACCCGGAGTGCGCCGTGCCCGCCATCGGATGACCGCCGACGAACCGCTCCAGCAGTCCGAACGACTGGACCTCCTGCAGCACAGCGGTTTTCACGCTGGTCACGTCGGTCAGCGGGCACCCCGGTGCCGTTTCGCGGATGCGGCCCAGCAGCTGAGTCAATGCGGGCACCGGTACCGCCAGCACGATCAACGCATTGCCCGCCGCCGCGCGAGCGAGCGTGCCATCGAGATCTTCGCTGGCGTCGAACCCGTCGGCCACCGCCGCCTGGACGGCCTCCAGCGACCGGTTGTACCCGAAGACGTCGCGCCCGGCGGCCGCCGCCGCACGCATCACCGAACCCCCGATCAGCCCGAGGCCGAGCACGCAAACCGGTGTGTTGGTCACCCGTCAAGGTTGGCACATCCAGAGCCGCCGACCGACGTCAGGCTTGGTGCCTTTTCCTGGTCAAGGGCATGGTCGGCGACTACCGTATGCCGACATGGGAGCACAGCGTGCACCGGCGCGGGAGCAGTCCGTCGAAACCCCCGACGGCTTCGGCGTTGCGGTCGTCCGGGAGGACGGCAAGTGGCGTTGCGCACCGTTGCGCCGCGCTGCACTGAGCAGCCTGGCCGCCGCCGAGACCGAGCTCCGCGAGATTCGCAGCGCCGGAGCGGTGTTCGGGCTGCTCGACATCGACGACGAGTTCTTCGTGATCGTGCGGCCCGCGCCTTCGGGCACGCGGTTGTTGCTCTCGGATGCCACCGCGGCGCTGGATTACGACATCGCCGCCGAGGCGCTGGAGAAGCTCGACGCCGACATCGAGGCCGAGGAACTGGAGGAGGCCGAACCCTTCGAGGAGGGCGATCTCGGCCTGCTTTCCGACGTCGGCCTGCCGGAGGCGGTGCTCGGCGTCATCCTCGACGAATCCGACCTGTACGCCGACGAACAGTTGGGCAGGATCGCGCGGGAGATGGGATTCGCCGACGAACTATCGGCCGTGCTGGACCGCTTGGGTCGGTGAAACCGACATCGAGCAGGGGTCGGTGACCGACGAGGCGCTGATCCGCGCCGCCCTCGAGGCTGCGTCCACCGCCGGCCCCCGCGACGTGCCGATCGGCGCGGTCGTGGTCTCCGCTGACGGCACCGAACTGGCCCGCGCCGCCAATGCGCGCGAAGCCCTCGGCGACCCCACCGCGCACGCGGAGATCCTCGCGATCCGCGCGGCCGCGGCGGTGCTCGGCGACGGCTGGCGGCTGGAGGGCACGACGCTGGCCGTCACCGTCGAGCCCTGCACGATGTGCGCGGGCGCGCTCGTGATGGCGCGCGTGGCGCGCGTGGTGTTCGGCGCCTGGGAGCCCAAGACCGGAGCCGTCGGATCGCTGTGGGATGTGGTGCGCGACAGGCGGCTGACGCATCGGGCCCAGGTGCGCGGGGGGGTGCTGGCCGAGCAGTGCGCGGCACCGCTGGAGGAGTTCTTCGCCCGGCAGCGATTGGAGTAGAAGGGTCCGCGCCCGGTAAGCTGCCACACGGTGGCGTGTCCGAGCGGCCTAAGGAGCACGCCTCGAAAGCGTGTGACGGGTAACCCCCGTCCGAGGGTTCAAATCCCTCCGCCACCGCCACAAGGCTCAGGCATTATTGTCGGATCCGTCACTGAAGCAGAGGTCGAGGCGACCGCGGTGACCAACGCGAGAGAATTGGTTACATATGCGTGCGCTTCATGACGAAGGCCCGTCCGCCTCGGCCGGTGTTGGCGCTGCCGTGCGCCCATTTTCCGTGCTCCTGGTCGAGGACGACCGCGGCGACGCGATCCTGGTCGAGGAACTGATCGCCGATGCCGCCGCCGAGATCCACGTCGCGTGGGCGCCGTCGATGGAGGACGCCGAACAGCACCTGGACACCTCTCGACCGGATTGTGTGCTGCTTGATCTGAACCTGCCCGACGCGAACGGGATCAAGGCCCTCGACCGGATCACCAGGCGCGACGTCACGTTGCCGATCGTGGTGTTGACGGGTCTCAACGACGAGCACTTCGGCGTCTCCGCCGTCGCCGCCGGCGCGCAGGACTACCTCGTCAAGGGCCGCGTCGAACCCGAGACGCTACGCCGCGCGCTGCTCTATGCGGTGGAACGCAAACGCGCCGAGCTGACGTCGGTGGAACTGCACGCCAGCGAACTGCGCGCCATGGAGAACGCCCGCCTCGAGCGTGGGCTCTTGCCGTCCCCGCTGCTGCTCGACCCGCCCGGCGTCGACATCGTCGCCGAGTACCGGCCCAGCAGACAGCACGCGCTGCTCGGCGGTGACTTCTACGACTTCGTGCAGACGCCGGACCGCACCGTGCACGTCATGGTCGGCGACGTCGCCGGGCACGGCCCCGACGAGGCCGCGCTGGGGGTGGCGCTGCGGATCGGCTGGCGCGCGCTGACGTTCGCCGGGCTGCGCGGCAACGAACGCATGCGCCAACTCGAACGGATCCTCAGCACCGAACGGCCGGGCTCGAGCACCTTCGCGACCGTGATCAGCGTCGCGATGTCAACCGAGTCCCTCACCTTCAACGTGGTGTCGGCCGGCCATCCCGGCATGCTGCTGCACGGTCCCGGCACCGTGGAGTGGCTGGAGCCCAAGGTCGGTCCCGCGCTCGGCCTGTACGGCCACGAGTGGCCGCTGAACGTCCTCGAGCTGCCGCCGGGGTACGGCCTGGTGTTGCTGACCGATGGGCTGTTCGAGGGACGCTCCGGTCAGGGCACCCAACGCCTCGGCGAGAAGGGCCTGCTCGAAGTCGCCCGCGGCTACGCGCATCTGCCCGGCGCCGAATTCGTCACCGCGCTGATCGACGATGTGGAGCGCCGCGCGCAGTCGGTGGGCGGCATCAGCGACGACATCGCGGTCGTGCGGGTCGAGCGGACGACGCCCGGATGAGATCGCGCCTCACCGTCCAGGGTTGGCAGAACCTGGTGTTGTCGATGATGGGCGTCCTGGTGATCGCCGGTGCAATCGCCGGTGCTCTGCTGCTGAACCGGACCGACGACGTCTCGCGTGAGCTCAATCTCGGCATCCAACCCGCGCGCGTCGCGGCGTACCAACTGCAAGGCG
The DNA here is from genome assembly GCF_010731795.1 of Mycolicibacterium celeriflavum. Lineage (NCBI taxonomy): Bacteria > Bacillati > Actinomycetota > Actinomycetes > Mycobacteriales > Mycobacteriaceae > Mycobacterium > Mycolicibacterium celeriflavum. The sequence goes on from NZ_AP022591.1 coordinate 3,571,269, forward strand.
CAATACGTGACCAGGAGACGGCCGTTCGCGGATACGCCATCGCGGCACACCGCCAATTCCTCGAACCGTATTACGCCGGCCAGGAGGCCGAGCGCGTCGCCGCGCAGCAGATCCGCGACGGAATCGGTCACCGGCCCGAATTGCTCGCCGACCTCGAAGCGATCGAAGAGGCTGCTGCCGACTGGCGCTCGACGTACGCGGACCCGGTCATCGCCGCCCTGACGCCGGGTTCGCCGAAGGTTCTGGACGCCGAGATGGCCGCGCGCGGCGCGGTCGAATTCGACAGGCTGCGAGCGTTGTTCGAGGAACAGAACCGCGGTCTGACACAGGCCCGGCAGGACGCCGTCGACGAACTCGCCCGGGTGCAGACCTGGCGGGACGGCGTGCTCATCGCGATCGTGGCGACGTTCCTGGTAGCCGCGATCGCGTTGGCGGCGCTGGTGCGAAGCGCGGTCACCCGGCCGCTGGAAGCGCTCGCCGCGGCCTGCCGCAAGATCACCGAAGGCAGTTTCGGCGAGAAGATCGCGGTGCGGGGCCCGCGCGACATTCGGTCCATCGCCGCGTCCGTCGAGGAGATGCGGCAGCGCATCGTCGAGGAACTCGAAGCGTCTCGGGAGGCGCGCACCCAGTTGGCCGACCAGGCGCTCGAACTGCAGCGCTCCAATGCCGAACTCGAGCAGTTCGCCTACGTCGCATCACATGACCTGCAAGAGCCACTGCGCAAGGTGGCGTCATTCTGCCAGCTGCTCGAGAAGCGTTACGGCGACAAGCTCGACGAGCGGGGCGTCGAGTACATCCAGTTCGCCGTCGACGGCGCCAAGCGGATGCAGGTGCTGATCAACGACCTGCTGACGTTCTCCCGCGTCGGCAGGCTCCATTCGGTGCACGCCGACGTCGAGCTCGAAGCAGTGTTGGACGACGCGGTGGACAACCTCGGAACCGCGATCGAGGAGTCCGGCACCGAGGTCTTCCGCACCGGGCAGCCGCTTCCCACGGTCAAGGGCGACCCGACGCTGCTGACGATGCTCTGGCAGAACCTGATCGGCAACGCGGTGAAGTTCCGCAGGCCCGACACAGAGCCGCGAATCGTCATCGACTGCGCGACAGGCGAGGACGCGCAGGACGGTTCGTGGGTGTTCACCGTCACCGACAACGGGATCGGTATCCCCGACGAGTTCACCGAGAAGGTCTTCGTGATCTTCCAGCGCCTGCACGGCCGCGACTCGTACACCGGCACGGGAATCGGGCTTGCGTTGTGCCGCAAGATCGTCGAGTACCACGGCGGCAGCATCTGGATCGACACCACCTACACGGACGGCACCAGGTTCCGTTTCACCATTCCCTGTGCCGTCGACGAGCCCGTCGAGGCCGATATGGAAGGATCAACCGCATGACACTGGACGGTCGGGCGATCGACGTACTGCTGGTCGAGGACGATCCGGGGGATGAGCTGATCACCCGAGAAGCCTTCGAGCACAACAAGATCAAGAACACGCTGCACGTCGCGCACGACGGCGAGGAGGGGCTCGACTTCCTCTACCGCCGCGGCAAGTTCGCCGACGCGCCCCGGCCCGATTTGATCCTGCTCGACCTGAACCTGCCGAAGTACGACGGCAGGCAACTGCTGGAGACCATCAAATCCGACGCGGACCTCAGCCACATCCCGGTCGTGGTGCTCACGACATCCTCGGCGGAGGAAGACATTCTCCGTAGCTACAAGCTGCACGCCAACGCCTACGTCACCAAACCGGTCGACCTCGACCAGTTCATGAACGCCGTACGGCAGATCGACGAGTTCTTCGTTCAGGTGGTTCGACTACCCCAGTCGTGACGCCCGTCGGTGACCTCGAAGTCGATTCGCACGGTGGTGCCGCTCGCTGATTTCGCGACATCCACCCCGTCGCCGACCGCCTCGATGATCGGCAACCCGCGACCGCGGGTGGTCGGTTCCGTACTGGGCGTCCGCCATGCACCGTGATCGGAGACGCAGACGATGATCCGCTCGTCCTCGACGGTCGCATCGATGACGATCACGCCGCCGTCGCAATCCCGGTAGGCATGTTCGACGCAGTTGGTGGCCGCCTCGTTGACCGCCAGCACGATGTCGGCGACGACGGGATCGGGCACGCCGATCGGGGCCATCCAGTCGAGCAGTCGGTGGCGGATCTGTGCCAATCGATCCGCGGTGGCCGGTACCTCGATACGCAACGGGTCTGCCGGCCGCAGGCGCACATCGATCACCACGCCCGTGTTGTACCCCGCTTGGCGCGATTCCTCACGTACGCCACGCATACGCTGTCGATCTCGAAACGGTAGCGAGGCGCAGATCACACCGGGGGAGCTGTCGAGAGCGCGGTCACCTGCCTTCGCCGGGCGCGCCTTTCGCGCGCGTCAGCCGTAGAACGTCACGCGGTAGTCGGGGGTCCAGGCACCTTCGAGGCAGCTCAGCGGAACGCCGTCGGGTGACTGCGCGACGCCGGTCGCGTCGCCGCACGGCAGCCGGTTGGTCCGGATGCCGACCAGCGGTGGTGACGCGATCCATGTGCTGTGCGAGCTGCATGCGAGCGTGTTGCCCGACGGGTCGATCCCGAAGTTGTAGCGGGTGTTCTGCACGCAGTGCGTGCCCTCCACCGCGGTCCGGTCGACATACGGGACGCAATCGGTGCCGTCGCAGTAGCCCGGGGACGCCGGCGCATTCGCGGCGGTGAACATCGGTGCGGCGACGAACCCGCACGCGAGCGCAGCTGCAGCCATGAGCCTCATGGGGTTAGCGTATGTGCCCCGCACCGGGGACGGGAACGGAATAGGCTCATATGCCATGAAGCGCGTCATCGTTGCTCTGGCCGCCGCTGCCGGTGCCGCCGCCGTCGTCTGCGCTCCGCCGGCCGGGGCAGACGTCGTGGCCTATCTGGTCAACGTGCACGTGCGACCCGGCTACAACTTCCCGAACGCGGACGCAGCCATCGGTTACGGCAACAGCATCTGCGACCGGGTGGCGGCCAAGATGAGCTACGCCCAACTGGTCGATCAGGTGAAGGCCGACTTCCACACCACGGACTACTACCAGGGCGCCTACCTGATCAACCAGGCCGTCAACGAGCTGTGTCCGGCGCAGATCTGGCAGCTGCGGCAGTCGGCGGCCGGCTACACCCTGTGACGAACGGCGGCGCCCCGATCCGGGACGCCGCCGCCCGTCGTGCACGATTCGCCTATGGGCAGCTGACCTCGATCTCGAACGGCTTGTTGACCGGCTGCAGCGGGTTCGCCATGTCGACGCCCGTGGCCGTGCCGGTGATCTTGTAGGTGTTGCCGTCTTTCTCCGCCTTGGCGTCGCCCTGGCCCGTACCGCTCTGGTAGCCCAGCGTCACGCCGTTGACGTTGCCCAGGCCGACGGACTGCACCGTGGGCTCGTCACCGGAGCTGACCACCGCGCCGATGCCGGTGGTCGCGTCACCGATCGCGATGTTGGTGTTGCCGCCGACCGAACTGCAGACGACCGTGCCCTTTACGGCCTGATCCTGGCCGTCGATCGTGACGGTGGTCTTGCCTTCCGCTGCTGCGGCAGTTGATGTCTCACCCGTCGTCTCTGACTTCTTGTCGTCGGAAGAACAGCCGGACAGTCCGGCGATGACGAGAGCCGCGCCGCCTACCGCGACCAGGAAACCACGCTTCACCACAGTTCTCCTTTTGTTGTCGTGACCCGTCAAGATCGGATCATCTAGAGCAGTATGGTTCGCGGCAACCCTGCGAACAGCGGTTTCGCGGAAAAATTGATCTTGCCCCGTCAGCAGGACAGCCGGATGTGGAAGGGGGCGGAAGTACGAAAGCTCGGCGCGTCGGTGTTGAAGCCGTCGGCCGTGCCCGAGATGTCGTACGTCCGCCCTGTCATAGACACGTCAGCAGCTTCGGCCTCGCTGCCAACCCCGGCGTTGTAACTACCGGTGAACCCGCCGACGTTGTGGATGCCGACCGACTCCGCGGCCAGTTCGTCTTCGGCCGACAGCATCACCGTGATCCCGGACGTGTCATCACCGGTGGTGATGGTGGTGAGCCACCCCGTCGTGTCGCACTGCACCGCCTCGGTGGTGCCGGCGTCGTGGCCGTTGACCGTCACCTGCGCCGTGCCCGCGACGAGTTCGCCCGGCGGCGGTTGGTAGTCCGGCGGATCCGACGAGCATCCGGCGAGCACCAGCACGGTCGCGGCGCAACACGGCCAGCCCCACCGATTTCTCACAGTGCAGAATCTACGGCGTGGCCGTGCCGAATTCTTCCGCTCCGCGAGAGTCGTCGGCACCGTCTTTCAGCGTGGTGACCGAACTGCCCGGGCGCTTCGGCCGCACGGGCGTCATCCGCACCCCGCACGGCGAGATCCACACCCCGGCATTCATTCCCGTGGGAACCCAGGCGACCGTCAAGGCGGTGCTGCCGGAGATGATGAAAGAACTTGGCGCTCAGGCGATTCTGGCCAATGGCTACCACCTGTATCTGCAGCCGGGCGCGGACATCGTCGATGAGGCCGGCGGTTTGGGCGCCTTCATGAACTGGCCGGGGCCGACGTTCACCGACAGCGGCGGATTCCAGGTGCTGTCGCTGGGCGCCGGGTTCCGCAAGGTGCTGGCGATGGACACCGAGCGCGTCCAGGCCGACGACATCATCGCCGAGGGCAAGGAGCGACTGGCCGCCGTCGACGACGACGGTGTGACGTTCCGGTCGCACCTGGACGGGTCAACCCACCGATTCACCCCCGAGGTGTCAATAGGCATCCAGCACCGGTTGGGCGCCGACATCATCTTCGCGTTCGACGAGTTGACCACACTGGTGAACACCCGCGGCTATCAGGAACGCTCCGTGCAGCGCACCCATGACTGGGCCGTGCGCTGCCTGGCCGAACATCGCCGGCTGCAGGCGAGCAGGCCGGACAAGCCGAAACAGGCGCTGTTCGGCGTCGTGCAGGGCGCGCAGTACGAGGATCTGCGGCGGCAGGCCGCGCGGGGTCTGGTGTCGCTCGGGTTCGACGGATACGGCATCGGCGGGGCACTGGAGAAGCAGAACCTGGCCACCATCGTCGGCTGGGTGTGCGAGGAACTGCCCGTCGACAAGCCCCGCCACCTGTTGGGCATCAGTGAGCCCGACGACCTGTTCGACGCGGTGGCCGCCGGCGCCGACACCTTCGACTGCGTGTCCCCGTCGCGCGTCGCGCGCAACGCCGCGCTCTACTCGACCAGCGGCCGCTTCAACATCACCAACGCGCGGTTCCGGCGCGACTTCACGCCCGTCGACGCCGAGTGCGACTGCTACACCTGCGCCCACTACACCCGGGCGTATCTGCATCACCTGTTCAAGGCCAAGGAGATCCTCTCGGCGACGCTGTGCACCATCCACAACCAGCGGTTCGTGGTTCGCCTCGTCGACCGGATGCGCGCGGCGATCGACGCGGGCGAGTTCGACGAGCTGCGCGCCGACGTGCTGGGCCGGTACTACGCGACGCGCACGCGGTAGTTTCACGCCATGCCAACCGAGCTCACCGCCGAGGAGGCCGCCGCGCGGCTCGCTCCCGACGACACGTTAGGGATACCGCTCGGACCCGGCCAGCCGCCGGCGGTCCTGCGGGCGCTCGGCGAGCGCGAGGACTGGACGGATCTGCGGGTGTACGGCGCGTTGCTCGCGGTCGGCACGGAGCTGTTCGGCCGCCCCGGCGTGCATTACCTGTCGGGCTTCTTCGGTCCGCTCGAGCGGGCGCTGCGGGACACGGGCGCCAATGTCGAGTTCGCGCCCGCGGACTTTCGCCGCTTCGGGCCGCTGCTCGAGCAACAGTCGCCGCGGGTGATGACGACCGTCGCAACGCCGCCCGACGCCGACGGCTGGTGCTCGCTGTCCCTGCACGCGGGCGGCACGGTGAACGAATTGCGCCGCGCCGGAACAGATCCCGAGCGGCTGTTGATCGTCGAGTCCTCAACCGCATACCCGCGGACGTTCGGGCTCGGTGAACACCGGAACGCGCTACACGTCGACGAGATCGACATCCTCGTGCACTCGACCGATGCGCCGGTTGCACTTCCGGGCGGCGACGCGGCGCCCACCGAAGCCGATACGGCGATCGCGCGCCACGCGGTCGAGTTCATCACCTCCGGTGCGACACTGCAGACCGGTATCGGTTCGATACCCAGCCAGATCGCGACCCTGCTGGCCGAGGGCGACGGTGGCGAATACGGTTTGCACAGCGAGATGTTCACCGACGGCTGCATGAAACTGCACCGCGCGGGCAAGGTCACCAACACCGGCAAGGGCATCTACGACGGTGTCAGCGTGACGACGTTCGCGTTCGGCTCGGCCGAGCTGTACGCCTGGCTCGACGGCAACCGCGACGTCGCATTCCTGCCCGTCGAGATCGTCAACGCGCCCGGGGTGATCGGGGCCAACAACGACATGGTGTCGATCAACGGTGCGCTCGCCATCGACATTCAGGGCCAGGTCGTCGCCGACACGATCGGCGGCAATCAGTTCAGCGGAGTCGGTGGCGCCGAGGATTTCGTGGCCGGTGCAGGTCTCGAGTTGTCGGACCGCTCGTTGATCTGTCTGCCTTCGACGTTCGAGAGGGACGGCGAGTTGCAGTCGCGGATCGTGCCGTGGTTCGGACCGGGCGCGGTGATCACCACGCCGCGACACCACGTCGACGTGATCGTCACCGAGTACGGCGCCGCGGAACTGGAAGGCAAGACGGTCCGCGAACGCGGTGAGGCACTCGCCGCGATCGCGCATCCGCGGTTCCGCGACGACCTGCTTGCGGCCGCCGAGCGCGCGGCGAAGGGCCGCTCACCCGTCGTCTGAGCCTGAAGCCTCCGGGGTGTAGATCCACGGCCGGCGGGGCAGCCCGGCCGGGTCGAACTCGGCCAGCATGCCCTCGACGTCGCGGGCCCGCCAGCCCAACGACGCGCTGATCTGCGCGAGCGCGCGTTGGGCGCCGACTTCCGCGAGTGTCACGGCGCCGTCGCGCTTGGCCAGACGGGCGCCGTCCTCGTTGAGCACCAGCGCGACGTGGGCGTACGTCGGCTCCGGGAATCCGAGCATCCGAGCCAGGTACGCCTGTCGCGGCGAGGAAGGCAGGAGGTCGTCACCGCGCACCACCTGGTCGATGCCCTGCGCCGAGTCGTCGACGACGACCGCGAGGTTGTACGCGGGCACGCCGTCGCCCCGGCGCACCACGAAATCGTCGACGATGCCGGTGTAGTCGCCGTGCAGCAGGTCACCGATCGTGTGCACGATCGCGTCGGTGCGCAGCCGTAACGCGGGCGCCCGTCCGATCTCGGCCCGGCGTGCCGCGCGCTCGGCGTCGGTGAGGTCGCGGCAGGTCCCCGGGTAGGCGCCCTGCGGCGCGTGCGGGGCCCGCGGCGCTTGCGCGATATCCTTTCGGCTGCAATAGCATTCGTACAGCAACCCCCGACTCGCCAGCTCCTCTAGCGCCGAGGAGTAGCGGTCGGGCTGCTCGGACTGCCACTCGACGGCATCCCACGTCAACCCGATCGCCTCGAGGTCGGCGAGTTGACGTCGGCCGATGTCGACGGAGGTGCGGTCGTCGAGGTCGTCGACGCGGATGAGGAACCGCCGTCCGGTGGAGCGGGCGAACAACCACGCGAGCACCGCGGTGCGCAGGTTGCCGATGTGCAGGTCGGCAGACGGGCTCGGGGCGAACCTGCCTGCGGTCACCCGTGCAATGTAGCTACTGGCGCTCCCACGGCGGGTCGTCGCCCATCTTCTTGTAGTACTTGGCGAGGTGGCTTTTCACCCGGTCGATGTCGTCTTCGGGCAGATCGATGCCGCCGCGGGCGCCGTCCATGATCGCGCCCGCCGCCATCACCCCGCGCGGCACGACTTTGAGACTGTCGCCGACCACGTCGGCGATCAGCAGTTTGTAGGCGGTGAAGTTGTCCTTTTCATCGCTGTCGTACCAGACATGTGCATTGCGATACTTCTCGTTCGGTTCGTCCTGCGCGTCGGCCCATTTGCGGACCCTCTTCTCGGCGGCGTCGCCGTCCCAGTCGCGGTCCCGCTCTGCCAGAGGTAGGTCCTGAAATGCGGTTACGGACATTGCAGAGAAGTGCCCACGCGTCGGCCTCGTGAAACCGTTGCACAGGTGTCAGCGGTTACGGTTGGGTGACTACGGGCGCGAAGTGAGCCGACATGGGGTATCAACGGAAGCGTCCAGCACTGGACCATCAACAAAACAACGGCTAGGCCCTGCGGTGTCGACACACACTGAGCTTGCCGAGTGAACTGCACCGGGAGCCGCGTCGACGGACACGAGAGAACCCATGGACGCCCAAGATCCCGAGCACGCCGTCAACCCGCAGCATTCTCCCGTCGACCAGGACCAACCGCCGGGCGTTGTGAAAAAGGCCATCGCGGCTTCGGCCGTCGGAAACTTCACCGAATGGTTCGACTACGGTCTCTACGCCTACGGCGTCACCTATATCTCCGCGGCGATCTTCCCCGGCGAAGGTGCCACGGCGACGTTGTTGGCCCTGATGACTTTCGCTGTCTCATTTCTCGTCCGGCCACTCGGTGGATTCGTCTGGGGCCCACTCGGCGACCGACTCGGTCGGCGGCGGGTGCTCGCCGTCACGATCCTGGTGATGGCCAGCGCGACGCTGGGTGTCGGACTCGTCCCCAGCTACGCCGCGATCGGGTTCTGGGCTCCCGTGCTCATGGTGGTGCTGCGGATGATCCAGGGTTTCTCCACCGGCGGCGAATACGGCGGCGCGGCCACCTTCATGGCCGAGTACGCGCCGGCGCGTCGACGTGGGCTGCTGGGCAGCTTCCTCGAGTTCGGCACCTTGGCGGGTTTCTCCGCAGGCGCGCTGCTGATGCTCGGCTTTTCGCTGGTGCTGAGCGACGACCAGATGAACACGTGGGGGTGGCGGTTACCGTTCCTCGTCGCGGCTCCACTCGGCCTGATCGGCCTCTACCTGCGCAGCCGGCTCGACGAGACACCGGTTTTCAGGGCTCTCGAGCAGGAGGGGCAGCGAGAGAAGAACATCTGGGCCGAATTCAGGGACCTCATCGCCGAGTACTGGGGACCGATCCTGCGGCTCGGCGGTCTGGTCGTCGCGCTGAACGTGGTGAACTACACGTTGCTCAGCTACATGCCGACCTACCTGAAGACCGCGATCGGGCTGTCCACCGACATGTCGCTGGTCGTACCCATCATCGGCATGCTGTCGATGATGGTGTTCCTGCCGTTCGCGGGACTTGCCTCTGACAGGTTCGGGCGCAAGCCGCTGTGGTGGATATCGCTGGTCGGCCTGTTCGTCGGCGTCGTGCCGATGTTCATGCTGATGTCGACCGGTGTGGTCGGGGCCGTCATCGGCTTCGCCGTGCTGGGCCTGCTGTACGTGCCGCAGCTGGCCACCATCTCGGCGACCTTCCCGGCGATGTTCCCAACCCAGGTGCGATACGCCGGCTTCGCAATCGCCTACAACGTGTCGACGGCGATCTTCGGTGGCACCGCACCGGCGGTCAACGACTGGATGGTCATTCAGACCGGCAACAACCTGATGCCGGCCTTCTACATGATGGCGGCCTGTCTCATCGGGGTGATTGCGTTGCTCAAGGTGCCCGAAACCACGCGCTGTCCGATCTACGGCACGAAGATCCCCGGCACACCGGGGGCCCCGGCGCAGTTGGACTACGAGCTGGCTGGCAGCCGCTGAGTCACAGGACGGCGCTCACGGCGTCGGACCAGATGCCGGCCGCCTCGTCGATCTGCTCGGCGGTGACGACGAGGGCAGGGATGAACCGCACCACCTGGCCCCACGCCCCGCAAGTCAGTAACAGCAGGCCGCGCCGGGCGGCCTCCTGCTGCACGGCCACGGCGGTCGCGGCGTCGGGTTTGCCTGCCGCATCGCGGAATTCGGTGCCGAGCATCAGCCCGAGGCCGCGCACATCGCTGATCGCGTCGAACTTGTCGCCGACGGTCTGCAGCGCCTCGAACAACTGGGCGCCACGCTCGGCGGCGTTGTCGACCAGGTGTTCGTCGGCGATCACGTCGAGGGTGGCCAGCGCGGCCGCACACGCCACCGCGTTGGCGCCGTACGTGCCGCCCTGCGAGCCCGGCCACGCCTTCTCCATCACGGCCGCGGGCGCCGCGATCCCCGACAGCGGGAAGCCCGACGCCAGCCCCTTGGCGGTGATCAGGATGTCGGGGCGCGCCCCCGAATCGCCGAGGAAGTGCTGATGCCCCCAGAAGCGGCCGGTGCGGCCGAAGCCGGTCTGCACCTCGTCGACGACCAGCAGGATGCCGTGGGCGTCAGCGCGCTCGCGCAACCCGGCGAAGAACCGCTCGTTGGCCGGCACGTAGCCGCCCTCGCCGAGCACCGGTTCGACGAAGAACGCGGCGGTGTCGGCGGGCGCGCTGATCGTCTGCAGCACATAGTCCAACTGAGCCAGAGCGAAGTCGGTGGCCTGCTCGACCGGCCAACCGAAGTGGCCCGGATCCGGGAACGGCGCCACGTGCACCCCGGCCATCAGCGGGGAGAATCCCGAGCGGAACTTGGTGCCGGAGGTTGTCATCGAGGCCGCCGCGACGGTGCGGCCGTGGAAGCCGCCGTGGAAGACGATGACGTTGGGGCGGCCGGTGGCTTGCCGAGACAGCCGCAGTGCCGCTTCCACGGCCTCGCTGCCGGAGTTGGCGAAGAACAGCCGGTCCAGCCCGGCCGGCAGCACCTCGCCCAACCGCTCCACGAGCGTGAGCAGCGGCCGGTGCATCACCGTCGTGTACTGGCCGTGGATGAGTGTGGCGACCTGGCGCTGCGCGGCCTCCACCACTCGTGGATGGCAGTGCCCGGTACTGGTCACGCCGATGCCCGCGGTGAAGTCGAGGTATGCGCGGTCCTGCTCGTCATAGAGCAGCACCCCTTCGCCGCGGGCGGCCAGCACACCTGTGGCCTGTTTGAGGATTTGCGAGAGCTGTGGGGCTGTGGACGCCGAGGTCATGGCATGATCTTCAGGGGCTCGCTGTAGATTGTCAACAATCCGACAGGAGAGGCGACGTGGGCGGTAATCGCGAAGAGGCAGTGATCGATGCGGTGGGCAAGCGACTGTTCGTCGACGGCAAGTGGGCCGACGCGACCGGGGGCCGCACCTTCGATGTGCTCGACCCGGCCACCGGTCAGGCGCTGTGCGCGGTGGCCGACGCCACGCCTGCCGACGCCAGAGCGGCATTGGACGCGGCGGTCGCCGCGCAACCAGACTTCGCTGCCATTCCGCCGCGGGCCCGCGCCGACATGTTGATGGCGGCGTTCGAATTGTTGCACGACCGCGTCAACGACCTGGCGCTGCTGATGACGCTGGAGATGGGCAAGCCGCTCGCGGAGGCCAGGGGTGAAATCGCTTACGCCGCTGAGTTTTTCCGACACTTCGCGGAGGAGGCCACCCGGATCGACGGCGGCTATCAGACGGCACCCGCCGGCGGCGCACGGTTCCTCGTCGCTCGCCAGCCGGTCGGGCCGTGCCTGCTGATCACCCCGTGGAACTTCCCGATGGCGATGGGCACCCGCAAGCTGGGCCCGGCCATCGCCGCGGGCTGCACCAGCGTGATCAAACCTGCGCACCAGACGCCGCTGTCGATGCTGGCGTTGATGGAAATCCTCGACGAGGCGGGCGTGCCTGCCGGTGCCGTCAACTGCATCACCGCGATGGATGCGAACGCGGTGATGGAACCGCTGATCCGGTCCGGACGGGCACGCAAGCTGTCGTTCACCGGTTCGACGGCTGTCGGGCGGATCCTGCTCGAGCAGTGCGCGCAGAAGGTGCTGCGGACCTCGATGGAACTCGGCGGCAACGCTCCGTTCATCGTGTTCGCCGATGCCGACCTCGATGAGGCGGTGGACGGGGCGATCGCTGCCAAGATGCGCAACATGGGCGAGGCGTGCACGGCCGCGAACCGAATCTTCGTGCACGCGACGGTGATCGACGAGTTCGGGAGCCGACTGGCCGAGCGGATGGCTGCGCTGGTCGTCGGCCGCGGCACGGAGGACGGTGTCGAGGTCGGTCCGCTGATCGACGAAGCTGGGCTCCACAAGGTCCAGGCCCTGGTCGACGATGCGGTGGCTCGCGGCGCCCGCGTGCTGACCGGTGGCTCGGCCGTCCGGGGCGACGGCTACTTCTACCCGCCCACCGTGCTGACGGGCGTTCCGCGTGAGGCCAGGATGTCCAGCGAGGAGATCTTCGGTCCCGTCGCCCCACTGACGCCGTTCGAGACCGAGGACGACGTGATCGCCGCCGCCAACGACACGGAGTACGGCCTGGTGGCCTACGTGTTCACCAATGATCTTCGGCGGGCGCTGCGCGTCGCCGAGGCGCTGGAGACCGGCATGGTCGGGCTGAACCAGGGCGTGGTGTCCAACCCGGCAGCGCCTTTCGGCGGCGTCAAGCAGTCCGGCCTCGGACGCGAGGGCGGGGCGGTGGGGATCGACGAGTTCTTGGAGACCAAGTACGTCGGCATCGCGCTCAAGTGAGGTCAGGCGTCGCGGGCCAGGCGTGCAATCAGCCGGTCGACGGCGTCTTCCATGTGGGCGATCAACAGCTTGTCCGACAGCTGCACGTCGCCGGCTCTGATCGCGGTGGCCAGGGCCTGGTGCTCGGCCACCCGATCGGTCGGATTGTCGTAGGTGTCGGCCAGCGCGTGCACGCACATCCGCGTCTCGACGAGATAGGTCTGATGCATCCGCGACAGCCGCGGACTTTCGGCCAGCTCGACGAGGCGCTCGTGGAATCGGATGTCGGCTTCGCTGCCCTCATCGACATCTGCCGCGGTGGCCATCTCCTCGACGATGACGAGCAACTCGTCGCCGGCGGCGGCGTAGCGGCCCTGCAGAATCCGCCTGGTGGCGGCGCGTTCGATGGCTTCCCGCGCGAGGTACATGTCGGAGGCCACTTCGGGCGTCATATCGATCACGAACACCCCGCGGTTGCGGATCGAGATGAGTAGGCCTTCCTGGGTCAGGCGCTGCATGCCTTCGCGCAGAGGACCGCGGCTCACGCCGAGCTTGCGGGCCAGGTCGGCCTCGATCAGCTGAGTGCCGGGGGCCAGTTCGCCGTGCGCGATGGCATTTCGTAGCTTGTCGGCAACGATGCTCGGTGTGGACTCCTGTTCCACCGGCGCGAGGAACTCGGTCATTGGGCCTCCTCGAACAGCAGGCCCAGCCCGGGGATCGCGGGCACGCGGCCGACGAGCTGCAGCCCCTTCCAGACTGTCACCTGATTGGCGGTGAGCACGGGTTTGTCGACCGCGGTTTCGAGCCAGTCGACGATCGCCAGCGTGTGCATAGCGGTGTCGGGAACCAGCACCGCCTGTGCGTCGGGATGGTCCGCCGCGATGACCATGTCGATGACCCGTTCCGGCGTCAGGGAACCGACCTCGGCGGCGGTGATGATTCCGTGGCTACCGATCGCCACCACCTCCACGCCGGCGGCGGACAGGTACTCGACGAAGTGCTCGGCGACGTCATGTGGGTAGGACGCGGCCACGGCGACACGTCGGATGCCGAGGTGGCGTAGCGCGTCGACGAATGCGATAGAGGTGGATGACGCCGGCACACCCGCCGCCGCAGTGACTTTCGCGGCCTGGTGCCGCGCGCCGTCGGGACCGAACACAAAGCTGCCCGACGTACACGCCCACATCACCGCCTGCGGACGGGTGTCGGCAAGCTGCCGGACGCCGTCGGCCAGACGTTCGTCGCTGCCCAGGTCCAACAGCGCATCGACCCGGTGCGCGTCCTCCCCGACCGAGGTGATGACCACAGGCAGCCGTAACTCACCGGCCACCCGAGCCTCCAGCGCTTCGAAGTCGTCTTCAGCGCTGTGTCCGGGGTAGAGCAGTCCTACGGTCGCCATGCGGCCCCCTGCGAGCATTCGTCGACGGGAAGATTGTCGACAATGTTAACAACCGGCCCATTCGGAACTACGTCTCCAGCAAGCGCTGCCCTGGTCCGACGGCCTTGCGCCCGGCGACGCGCAGCGCAGCCCACATCGTCACTTGGTTGGCCGTGACCACCGGCTTCCGCAGATCGGCCTCCAAATCGGCGATCAGGTCATAAGTCGGCAGGTTGGTGCAACTGATGACGATGGCCTCTGCGTCGGAGACGTCGGTGGCTCGCACGAGGTCTGCCGTCTGCGCGTACGGCACCGACCAGATCCGCGAGGTCAGACCCAGCCCGGACGTGGCAACCACCTCCACGCCGGCCTCCATCAGGTAACTGGTCAAGCCGACAGTCAAATCCGTGGTGTAGGGGGTGACGGTCGCGACCCTGCTGACCCCGAGGTGCCGCAACGCCTCGAGCATGGAACCGCTGGTGGTCACCGCCGCCGGGGCGCCGGCCGCTCGCATCGCCGCGACCAGGGCGGCCTCGCCGGCCATGCCCTTGACGAAGCTGCCCGCGGTGCACGCGTACGCGGTCACCAGGGGCGACACCGCGAGCACGTTGGCGGCGCCGGCAACCACATGTTCGGCATCGGAGATGTGCACCGCCATGTCGACCGTTACCTGCAGCGGGGCATACCGCAGGCGGGTGACGTAGAGGCTCACATCGTCGGGTACCCAGCGCCAGAGTTCGCGATCGAGCGCGAAGTCGTATGGCGTCACCACGCCTATGCCTACCTGCTGCAATGGCGGGGTCGGCACCAGTTCCCCGATCGTCATTTCCACAGTGTGAGGCCACAACGCGAAACCAGCAACAGATTGTTGACAATCATACGGCGTGTCCTTAGCCTCGTGGCGTGCCGACCCCCCGCGACCGCGTTCGGATCGCGCGGCGTGGAGGTGTGTTCGAGCAGGTCAGAGTAGGTTCCGAGCGACCCGTGGTCGCCGTTCTGTGCGCGCGGGCGACCGACCGGCCCCCCGGTCTCGGCGGGCTGGATGTCGACTTCCGGTACTGCACCGCGGCCGACCTTGCCGTTGCGGTCCGCGGAGCCCGCGCTCTGCTGCTCTGGGACTTCTTCTCCTCCGCGGTGCGCGACGTCTGGGCCGAGGCCGCCGGGTTGGAGTGGATACATGTCACCGCGGCCGGCGTCGACACCCTGCTCTTCAACGAACTGCGCGACTCCGATGTTGTGGTGACCAATGCCCGCGGCGTGTTCGACCGCCCGATCGCCGAGTATGTGCTCGGCGCGGTGCTCGCCAACGCCAAGGACAGTCGCACCAGTTTCGCGCTGCAGCGCGAGCACCGGTGGCGGCACCGTGAGACGCGTGGCATCGCCGGAGCGCGTGCGCTGGTCGTCGGCACCGGCGGCATCGGCCGGGAGATTGCCCGGCTGCTGCGCGCCGCGGGTATGCAGGTGCGCGGAATCGGTCGCGTCGCTAGAACAGACGACCCGGACTTCGGCGATGTGAGCCCGAGCGCGGACTTGGCCGCCGAGGTCGGCTGGTGCGATCACCTGGTGCTGGCCGCGCCGCTGACGAACTCGACTCACGGCCTGGTGGACGCGTCCGTACTGGCCGCGATGAGGGCCGACGCCCATCTGGTCAACATCGGCCGCGGTCCGCTGGTCGATGAGTCGGCGCTGCTTTCGGCGTTGCGCGACAACAGCATTGGCGGCGCAACCCTGGACGTATTCGACACGGAGCCGCTGCCTGCCGATCATCCGCTGTGGGACGCTCCCAACGTGACGATCACCGCGCACATGGCCGGCGACGTGGTGGGCTGGCGCGAGACGTTGGCGGACCAGTTCGCCGGCAATGTGCGGCGCTGGCTGGCCGGTGAACCGTTGCTCAACGTGGTGGACAAGAAACTTGGCTACGTTCCGGGGAGTTCGCGATGATCCCGCCGGCCGTCGAACTGGTGCAGGGCTATCGCGCCAAAACCATCTCTCCGGTGGAGGCCACGCAGGAGGCGTTGGCCGCCATCGACGCCCACGACGGCACCGTGAACGCATTCGTCCTCGTTGACCCCGGCGGTGCGCTCGCGGCCGCGCGGGCATCCGAGGCGCGCTGGCATGCGGGGCAGCCGCTCGGACCCGGCGACGGGGTACCGACGTCGATCAAGGACGCGCTGTGGACCCGCGGATGGCCGACGCTGCGCGGCAGTTGGCTCATCGACGAGGAGGGCCCGTGGGACGAGGACGCGCCCTGTGTGGCGCGACTTCGCGAGACGGGCGCCGTGCTGCTCGGCAAGACCACCACACCGGAGTACTCGTGGAAGGGCGTCACCGACTCCCCCCGGTTCGGCGTGACCGGCAATCCGTGGGATCCAGCCAAGACGGCGGGCGGGTCGAGCGGCGGCAGCGCGGCAGCAGTAGGTCTGGGCATGGGGGTGTGGTCGGTCGGCACTGACGCGGGCGGATCGGTGCGTATCCCTGCGGCATTTACCGGAACGGTCGCGCTCAAGCCGACTTACGGGCTGATCCCGCACTACCCGCCGAGCCCGTTCGGGACGCTGGCCCATCCCGGTCCGATGACCAGGACGGTAGCCGACACTGCAGCGCTGATCGATGTGATCACCGGCTTCGACGCCCGGGACTGGGCGGCGATGCCGACGCCGCAACAGTCCTTTCTGGCCGGCCTCGACGACGGCGTCGCCGGTATACGGGTGGCCTTCTCGCCGAACCTCGGATTCGTGCACAACGATGCGGAGGTGGACGCCGCGGTGCGGGCCGCCGTGACGGTGCTGGCCGACGCGGGCGCGCGGGTCGAGGAGATGGACCCGGGGTTCGTCGACCCGATAGAGGCCTTCCACGTGTTGTGGTTCTCCGGCGCGGCGAAAGTGTTGCAGTCCTACGGTGATATCCGGGAAGACTGGGCCGATCGGGTCGACGCCGGCCTGCGCCGGATTGCGGCGGTGGGTGCGACTTTCTCGGCGTCGGACTATCTCGACGCGATGGCCGTGCGAATGCGCCTGGGTGAGTTAATGGGACGCCTCCACCAGGATTACGACGTGCTGGTCACACCGACCCTGCCGCTGCCGGCCTTCGAGGCCGGTCGCGATGTGCCCGTGGGCTGGCCGTCGCCGGACTGGGCGACCTGGACGCCGTACACCTATCCGTTCAACATGACCCAGCAGCCCGCGCTGAGCGTGCCGTGCGGATTCACCGCGGCCGGTCTGCCGATCGGGCTGCAGATCGTCGGTCCCCGGCATGCGGATGCATTGGTGTTGCGGGTGGGGCGGGCATACGAATCGGCCACCGACTGGACCCGGCGCATGCCGGCACTGACCGCACAAGGAGTTCGATGAGCAGGCTGATCACCGTGTCCCTGGACAAGCGCAGCGTCAGCTGTGTCGCCCGACTGCTGGACGACGCGGCGCCACGCACGTGCGCGGCGGTGTGGGACGCGCTGTCCGACGGAAAAGTCCTGTCGGCACCGGTGTTTCACGGCAAGTACGCACGCAACGAGATCTATACGCTGTTCCCGGCGTTCGCGTCCGTCGATCCCGGTAGGGAGAACACCACGGTGACGCCGATACCGGGCGACCTGTGCTGGTTCTCGTTCGACTCCGACCAACTGGGAAATCCCGCTTACGGCTACGAGAACAGCACGGGTACGGGAAGCACCGGCCCGATCGTCGACCTCGCGATGTTCTACGGCCGCAACAACCTACTGATCAATGGCGATCAGGGCTGGGTGCCAGGCAATGTATTCGGCGCTGTCATCGAAGGTCTCGACGAGATGGCTGCGGCCTGCCAGGACCTATGGATGGGTGGTGTGCGTGGGGAGACGCTGAGCTTTCAGCGCGTTACTTGAGGATTGACGCACGCAGGGCCGGTCCGACGGCCTCGTCGGCTGACTACAGCGGCTGCAAGCTGATCGGGTTCTCGTGCCGGCCCGCGTTGGGGTCGTTGCAGGCCCCGGGTTTCGACGTGTAGGTGGCGGTGCCCGCCAGGGTGGCGGCGTCGAACGCATAGGACAGATCCCCCGGCCCGGTACTACCGTCGGGACACGTCCAGCCGTTCGGGACGTCGTGGCGCTCGACGATCCACGGGCCGTCGGCCCCCCGGCTGATATGGGCGATCATGCCTGTGGAACTCGACACCGTCCCGGCGCAAAAGCCCTCGGGGTTACATTGCGTGGTGATCGCCCACGTGTTGGACGTTGCGCCGTTGACGAATCGGAAGTCGCCCTCCAGGCGACCGTCCGCCCATGCGGGGCTAGCCGATCCGATCGCGACGCCCGCGATTGCCGCCGCCACTGCCATGGCGCGTGTGAGCATCATGCAGGCAGCATCACACGTTCGGGGCAGCTAGATCTCCCATCCGGCGAAACTACTTCCTCAGCCCAGGCCGGGGACGATGTCGCCGAGCTTGAAGGTGACGGGATGCTCGAGTTGTTCGTAGGTGCAGGAGCGGGGGTCACGGTCGGGCCGCCATCGGTTGAATTGTGCGGTGTGGCGGAACCTTTCGCCCTCCATGTGGTCATAGCGCACCTCGACAACAAGTTCGGGTCGCAGCGGCACGAACGACAGGTCCTTGCCGGCGTTCCAGCGTGACCCCTCGTTGCGGCGGGGCGTGCGATCGCCGACCATGTGTGCGGCCCAGTTCCATGGGTGCTCGTCGAATGTCGTTACCAGCGGCTGCAACTCGGTGAAGAGTTCGCGACGCCGGGCCATCGGGAAAGCGCCGATGACGCCGACGGATGCGAGCGTCCCGTCGTGCTTGTAGAGCCCGAGCAGCAGCGAACCGATCGCATCCTCGCCGGATTTGTGCACCCGGTAGCCGGCGACCACGCAGTCCGCGGTGCGTTCGTGCTTGATCTTGAACATCACGCGCTTGTCCGGCTGATACGTGAGGTCCAATGGCTTGGCGATGATGCCGTCGAGGCCCGCGCCTTCGAACTCGTCGAACCAGCGGCGTGCGGTGGCCAGGTCGGTGCTCGCCGGCGTGACGTGGAACGACTGGCCGGTGTCGGTGAGCGCGTCGACGAGCGCGGCGCGCCGCTGCGTGAACGGTCGGCCGGTGTAGTCGCTTTCGCCGAGCGCGAGCAGGTCGAACGCGATGAACGATGCCGGGATCTGTTCGGCAAGCATTCGCACCCGGCTGGCGGCGGGATGCAGGCGCAGCTGAAGCGCCTCGAAGTCCAGGCCGTGGTCGGTCGCGATGATGATCTCGCCGTCGATGACGCAGCGATCGGGGAGTTCAGCCTTGGCTGCTTCGACCAGCTCGGGGAAGTACCGGGTCATCGGTCGCTCGTTGCGGCTGCCCAGCTCGACTTCGTCACCGTCGCGAAAGCAGATCGACCGGAAGCCGTCCCACTTCGGTTCGTAGGAAGCGTCGGCTGGAATCGATGTGACCGATTTGGCCAGCATCGGCGACACCGGAGGCATCACGGGCAGGTCCATCGGCCCCATTGTGGCATCAGATCGGCGTTGAGAAGGCACAAAATGCCGCGAAACGTCTTGGCTGTACGGCGTTTTGCGACTGCTCGGAGTGAAACGTCACCAATGAGGATCGGCTCTTTTCCCTCCGCGCAAGTGCCACTTAGGACGGCGGCGCCGAGCCATGTCGATGTCCCGCCGTGGCACCTGCGCTCTTACCCAAGATAATTTAAAGGGCTATAGTCATTTAAATCGGTGAACTGATCGCGGGAGGTGGCGCAGATGGCGCACGAGATCGCCCATCACCGTGTCCTTCCGGCGGCGACGTGATTACGGTCGTCGAACTGACACCGCCCCGGCCATTCCCGCCCCGAGGAGGAGTCAAGGGTTCGTTCGTATACCGGATGGTGACTACCACAGACCCGAAGCTGCTGGGAATCATGTACACCGCCACCTCGGTCGGCTTCTTCTTGGCCGGCGGTTTGATGGCGCTGCTTATGCGCTCGGAGTTGACCGCGCCGGGGTTGCAGTTCCTTTCCAACGAGCAGTACAACCAGCTATTCACCATGCACGGCACGATCATGCTGTTGCTGTATGCGACGCCGGTCGTGTTCGGATTCGCCAATTGCATTCTGCCGCTTCAAATTGGGGCGCCCGACGTGGCGTTCCCGCGGTTGAACGCGCTCAGCTACTGGCTCTATCTGTTCGGCGCACTGATCACTGTAGCTGGTTTCATCACCCCTGGCGGGGCGGCTGACTTCGGGTGGACCGCCTACAGCCCGCTCAGCGACGCTTTGCATTCGCCCGGCGCAGGCGCCGATCTGTGGATCATGGGCCTGGCCATCGCCGGTTTGGGGACCATCCTGGGCGCGGTCAACATGATCACCACCGTGGTTTGCATGCGCGCACCGGGGATGACGATGTTTCGGATGCCGATCTTCACCTGGAACATCCTGGTCACGAGCATCATGATCCTCATCGCATTCCCGCTGTTGACCGCCGCGCTGCTCGGCTTGGCGGTCGACCGGCACCTGGGTGCTCACATATACGACGCGGCCAACGGTGGAGCGATCCTGTGGCAGCACCTGTTCTGGTTCTTCGGCCACCCCGAGGTCTACATCGTCGCGATCCCGTTCTTCGGCATCATCACCGAAATCGTTCCGGTGTTCAGCCGCAAACCGGTCTTCGGCTACACCACCATGGTGTACGCGACCGTGAGCATCGCAGCCCTTTCGACCGCCGTCTGGGCCCACCACATGTTCGCCACCGGTGCCGTACTTCTACCCTTCTTCTCGTTCATGTCGTATCTGATTGCGGTTCCCACCGGGATCAAGTTCTTCAACTGGATCGGCACGATGTGGCACGGGCAGTTGACGTTCGAGACTCCAATGTTGTTCTCGGTCGGCTTCATGCTCACCTTTCTACTGGGGGGACTGTCCGGCGTCATGCTGGCCAGCCCGCCGATCGACTTCCACGTCACCGACACCTACTTCCTGGTCGCGCACTTCCACTACGTGCTGTTCGGCACAATCGTTTTCGCGACCTTCGCCGGCATCTACTTCTGGTTCCCGAAGATGACAGGCCGCCTGCTCGATGAGCGGCTGGGGAAGCTGCACTTCTGGCTGACGTTCATCGGATTCCACACCACCTTCTTGGTGCAGCACTGGCTGGGTAACGAAGGTATGCCGCGTCGCTACGCCGACTATCTGTCCACCGACGGATTCACCACGCTGAACATCGTGTCGACCATCGGGGCGTTCACGCTCGGCGCTTCCATGCTGCCGTTCATCTGGAACGTCTTTAAGAGCTACCGCTATGGCGAGGTCGTCGTCGTCGACGACCCGTGGGGCTACGGCAGCTCCCTGGAATGGGCCACCACCTGTCCACCGCCACGGCACAACTTCATCGAATTACCCAGGATTCGCTCGGAGCGACCGGCTTTCGAATTGCACTATCCGCACATGTCCGATCGGATGCGCGCCGAATCTCACATCGGCCGGAAGTCTCACTCGCCCAGCTAAAGTGCTAATATAAAGGATAAACGTCCTCTAAATAGATGGGTAAGTCCATGGGTACCGAACCTCAACCGGCAACAAATGGGGCAACGGTTGCATCGGCTCTGATTCGGGTGGCTGAACTGGAGCGGTCGGTCAACTTCTACCGCGATGTGTTCTCCTGCAGTGTCGCCATCCACGAGGAAAACACGGCTCTGCTGTTGACGCCGGACGGGTTTCAGATATATCTGCACTCGACGGGCCAACCGCGGCGGCCCCCACTCGCCTCACTCGGAGTTCAGTACCTCATGTGGGCCACCGACAGCGAAGCCGAATTCGAGCGGCTGGCCGGACGTCTGCGGGTCCACGATCAGGACACCTATCAGTACACCGAGAACGAGATGTCGTTCGTTGAGGGCTGTGACCCCGACGGTGGCCGGGTCTTCGTCGCTCATCCCAGTCCGAGCCGGCGTCCGCGACAGCTGATCGCGTCACGGCTGCGGGGGGTCGTCCGCCCACGGTCGGAGCGAACTTTGCAGCGTCTGCGAATCCCGCGCCGCCGCAGAATCGTTGAGACGGCGCCGTCGTCGGTCGGTTCCTGACAGTTCTCTATTCCCTCATGGTCGAGCGTGGGTGCCGGCGAGTGCGAAGAACTCCTGGCGTGATCGAAGATCTTCCCGCAAGGCCCCCAGCAGTGTGGAAGTGATGGTTGCCGATCCGGCGGCGTGAACGCCGCGCAGGGTCATGCAGCTGTGCTCGGCTTCGATGACTACTCCGACACCGCGGGGCTGGAGCTCGTTATCGAGCCAATCGGCGATCTGTTTGGTCAGCCGTTCCTGGCATTGCGGGCGGCAGGCGAAGTGTTCGGCGACGCGGGCCAGCTTTGATAGCCCGATGATGCGTTCGCCCGGTAGATACCCGATGTGCGCTATACCGACAAACGGCAACATGTGGTGCTCGCACACCGATCGCACGGGCAGGTTGCGGGAGATGACGAGTTCGTCGTATCGCTCGTCGTTGGGAAAGGTGGTCAGGTCAAAGCTCCGAGGGGTGAACAGTTCCGCATAGGCGCGCGCCATCCGTCCGGGTGTGCCCGCGAGACTCTCTGAATCAAGTGAAATTCCGAGGGCGCTCAAGAATGCGGTCGCGGCTGCTTCGGCGGCAGCCAGATCCCTCTCGGGAGAGGGATGCACGAGTTGCAGCGCGGCGCTGGAGTGCATGGCGGTTTCCTTCCGCGAGACGCTGCGCCCGGGCGGGGCGTCGCCACTTCGTTGTAGGACCAACTTCGTTGTAGAACCAAACGAAACTAGTTTTAGATTCTGCCGCTCGCACCTATTTGTCAATACTTTTTGGTGTTAGAGTTTGGTTATGACCACGACACGGCTCGAGCGGCTCCTTACCGAGCAGCGGCAAAGCCCGTGGCTCGACAACCTCACCCGTGGATATCTTCGCGACGGCACATTGGCCGACTTCGTCGCTGCCGGGATACGCGGGGTGACGGCCAATCCGACCATCTTGGCGAGAGCCATCCAGGCCTCCGAACTGTATGACGAGCAGTTCTGCGCGCTCGCCGAGGCCGGCTGTTCGGTCGAGGATGCCTATTGGGAACTGGCGGTGCAGGACGTCACCGATGCCCTGGCGGTGTTGCGTCCGACCTACGACAATTCGGTCGGCAGTGATGGTTTCGTGTCGATCGAAGTCGCCCCGGAGTTAGCCCGGGAAACGGTGGCCACGGTCGCCGCCGCCGCCCGACTGCATGAGCGCATCGACCGCCCCAACCTTCTGGTGAAGATCCCTGCCACCGCAGAGGGCATTCCTGCGATCACAGCTTTGATCGGGCGGGGCCTGAGCATAAACGTCACCCTGATCTTCTCCCTGTCTCGCTATGAGCAAGTGATCGAGGCCTATCTGCGGGGCGTGGAAGCGCTTGCCGATCGCGGTGGCGATCTCGCGGCGGTTCGCAGTGTCGCGTCCTTCTTCGTCAGCCGTGTCGACACAGAGGTCGATCACCGACTGGAGGCGTTCGCCGGCGCGGACGCCATGGCATTGCGCGGTAGGGCCGGCATTGCCCAGGCGCGCCTGGCCTACCGGATGTTCCGCGACCGATTCGCCGGCCCGCGATGGGAGAAACTCGCCGCGTCCGGGGCTCACCTGCAACCGCCGCTATGGGCATCGACGTCGACGAAGAACCCCGACTATCCCGACACCCTGTACGTCGACAGCCTCATCGGCCCCGACACGATCAACACGATGGCCGAGACCACCATCGCCGCATTCGAGGACCACGGCACCGTCACGCGGACCCTCGACACCGGTATCGCCGAGGCGACCCGTGTCATGCATGACCTGCGCGTTGTCGGCGTGGACATGGACGACGTCGGGCACTCACTCGAAGACGAAGGTGTCGCAGGCTTCCATCGGTCATTCGCCGATCTTCTAGACACCTTGCGCGACAAAGCACGTCAACTGACGCAGCTTTGATCCGGTGCGCTGCAGCGAGGAGGAGATGAACGTGAGCGCACAGCAGACTTTTATCATCGTGGGCGCCGGACTGGCCGGAGCGAAGGCCGCAGAGGCGCTGCGCACCAATGGTTTCGGTGGAAGGATCGTTCTCATCGGCGAAGAAGACGACCGCCCGTATGACCGACCGCCTCTGTCGAAGGGGTACCTACTGGGCAACACCGAGCGGGAAAAGATCTACATCCATCCCGCGCAGTGGCACACCGAGCACGACGTCGACCTGCGCCTGGGCACCCGTGTTACCGAAATCGACTGCGCTGCGCACGAAGTGAGTACAGCATCCGGAGACAAGCTCGGCTACAACAAGTTGCTGCTGGCCACCGGTTCCTCGCCCCGACGGCTTGATGTGCCCGGTGCAGACCTTGCGGGTGTGCATTATCTGCGCAGAGTCGCCGACAGCGAGGCCTTGCAGGCAGCGTTCGCCTCGGCGCAGCGGGTAGCGATCATCGGCGCCGGGTGGATCGGCCTGGAGACGGCCGCCGCCGCCCGGGCCGCCGGTTGCCACGTGACTCTCATCGAACGGGAACCGCTGCCGTTACTGGGCGTGCTCGGCGCGGAGGTGGCCGAAACGTATGCGGCTCTGCACCGTGCGAACGAAGTCGAGTTGCGGCCGAGTACGGGCGTGGCCGAGATCATCGGCGCGGATACGGTGACCGGCGTGCGCCTGGCCGACGGCGAAGTCGTGCAGGCAGACGCGGTCGTGATCGGCATCGGCATCGCCCCCAATATCGAACTGGCCGCGTCGGCCAGGCTAGCGATCGACAACGGCGTCGTCGTCGACGAACATCTGGCCACCACTGACCCCGACGTATTCGCCGCGGGCGACGTCGCCAACACGTACTACCCGTGGTTGGGCACCCACCTGCGACTCGAGCACTGGTCGGCCGCCCTCAACCAGGGGCCTGTAGCAGCTGCGAACATGATGGGTGCCCACGACTCGTACGACAAGCTGCCCTATTTCTTCTCCGACCAGTACGACAGCGGCATGGAGTATTCGGGCTATGTGCCGCGCAACGGTTACGACTCGGTCGTCTTCCGTGGCGATGTCGCGAGCGGCGAGTTCATCGCCTTCTGGCTGAAGGCCGGAAGGATTCTGGCCGGCATGAACGTCAACACCTGGGACGTTGCCGACGACATCGAGGCGCTGGTGCGCTCCAAAACGCAACCCGACCCATCGAAGTTGGCCGATCCCGGGGTGCCGTTGTCGGATCTAATCGATCAGCGCCTTTCGCGCAGCGCCAAGATGGCAGCCACCGACCCGGCTGGCCGGTAATCAGGTGGACGGTCGTAAAGCCCCCAACCTGGCGAGGCAGAGTTCCGGCTCGACGAACGGATCGAGCCTGGCAGTCAGTCCCTGTTCATGCGCATCGGCTTCTCCGGCAGCGGCCGCGGCGTGGTCGAGCAGTCCCTGCAGCACCCCCAGATGAACCCTGCAACCCACCTCGGGGTGAGCTCGGGCCAAATCCCTTACCGGGCAGGCGTGTAGGCGGATGACGCGCTCCCGGCCCACCATCTGTTCACTGGTCGCAGACAGGGATGCCATCGGTTCGGATTCCGCGGCCAGTTCTGGCTCGAAACCCATGCGGTTGAATATTTCGGTGGCAAGTACCGCTCCTCGGTCCAGCGGGTCATCCACTTCCGATTCATCCGTTTTGTTCTGGGCGGCAGCGACTTCACTCTGAGACGCGGCGACTCGAGCGGCCCAGCGCTGTCCGGCGCGCTGGGCACGCCTCGCGCGGGTCTCCACCGTCTCTCCCAATTCCATCGCGAGGATCTCGGCGAGAGTCCGATAGTCGAGGCGTTCTGCGACGGCACGGTACCCGGTGCGGGGACGACCGACACCGTCCCGGTACATCCGCGTGCGTTCGATCGCTCCAGCCTCGCACAACGCGTTCAGGTGGAACCGCACGGTCGTTACGTGAACCTGCAACTGCGCAGCTAGCTCTGCGGCATCGATCGCGGCGCCATGCTTGCGCACCATTTGAAGCACCCGTTCACGTTGGTGGTTGCGCGGCAAGTGATCTCGCCGCTCCGCCACGGTCGTGGAGACTGTCTCCTCGTCCACCCGGACCCTTACCCTTTCTTATATTTAACGGATATAATTCCTTTATATTATCAGTAGCTTCTCAACGGGGAGGGGTAGAACGAATGACCGTCCGTGGCTTGTCCGCGTCGCCCCGGTCAAAGCAGGACGTGCGCTCGCGCCGAGCGGGAACCGGATATCTCCGCTTGCGGATGAAGCCGGCCCACGATCACGGCGGATTTGTGCAGGGCGCCTGGTGGCCTCGGACCGATCAACTGCACACCGAACTTCCGCATCTGCTTGCAGCCCTTTCGCCGCAGATCGGTCTCGTCGACCGGGTCATATTCGACGGAACCAGTTGGGCGTCAGCGGCGATGCGCATCGAGGTCGAAGACTGCAGCATCAATCTCGAGCGCGCCAGCTCCTCTTCGGCCAACACAGTGTCGATGATCGGCGAGGCCTTTGGTGCACTCGTGCTGCTGGTCGTTCCCCCCTACACAAATCCGGCTCGCGCGTACACGGCGGTGATGACGGCGTCGACGCTCGGCAACGTGTCGACTCCCGACGAATTGCTGGGAATCGGGCCGCAGCACGCGCAGGATCGCCGACTCGCGCTGTTGGCACACCAGCGTTGGGAGTCTGAAGGGGGAGCATTGCGCCACCTGGGCGGTACGCGCAGTGTCGGCATCGGTGGACCGCAGGAGGTGCAGCATGATCAGTGAAGACGAACGCCGTGCGCTGCGCGCGATCGAGCGTCGACTGCGGTGGGAAAACCCGGATTTGGTTCGGCTGTTCAGCTCTGAGAAGCCCCCGCTCACGGTTAACCTCCGTCAACCGGCAAGGGGCAGAGCGTTACTCGCTGCCGCCGCGATCACAGGTCTGCTGCTACTAGGGCCACGCATCTTGACCGAGGCCGAAGTTCGGACCCGGCGGCGAGCGCCGCTGCCGTGCGCCGACATACTCTCGACGCTCCCATCGACCGTCGTGACACCGCCCTGTCGAGCGGCCTGACGTTCCATCAAGACAGCCCGAATCCACCGACGAATACCGACAGCTGGGCCCGGGCGGAAGAGGAGAGAACAATGATGGTCTTCTACGCACTGGCCGCCGCGGTGGGGTTGGGTCTGCTTTTGCTGGCGACCAATCTGCGCATCGTCAAACAATATGAACGAGGTGTTGTCTTCCGATTCGGCCGGGTTCAAACCGACGTGCGCGCACCCGGATTGACGATGCTGATGCCGGTCGCTGACCGCCTCGAAAAGGTCAACATGCAGATCGTCACGATGCCCGTCCCCGCCCAAGACGGCATCACACGCGACAACGTGACGGTGCGAGTGGACGCCGTCATCTACTTCAATGTCGCCGATCCGGTGCGCGTGGCCGTCGACGTACAGGACTACATGTCGGCCATCGGTCAGGTCGCACAGACGTCGCTGCGGTCGATCATCGGCAAGAGTGACCTGGACGATCTGCTGTCTGATCGTGAACACCTCAATCAGGGCTTGGAGTTGATGATCGACAGCCCCGCGCTCCACTGGGGAGTGCACATTGACCGCGTCGAAATCAAGGACGTGGTGCTACCCGATTCGATGAAGCGGTCGATGTCACGCCAAGCGGAAGCCGAGCGTGAGAGACGGGCGCGAATCATCACCGCCGATGGCGAAATGCAGGCATCGGAGAAGCTGGCCCAGGCAGCGGAGGTGATGGCCGAGCACCCGGCCGCTCTGCAGCTGCGGCTGTTGCAAACCGTCGTCGAGGTGGCCGCCGAGAAGAACTCCACGCTGGTGCTGCCCTTTCCCGTCGAACTGCTGCGGTTCTTGGAAAAGGCGACCCCGCAACTTGGGGCCCAAGATGCGGTACGCGCTACACCCGCGGCGCGACCCAACGGTGGAGCGCCGCACGTGGACATCCAGCCGGTCGCCAACGACACACGCGGTCTGCCACTCGAGAGCGTCGCGGGTCAGCCCGTCCGGCTCAACCAATAGCTTCCGGATCACACAGGAAGTCCCGATCTACAGAGCGACCTCATCGTGTCGGGGCGTCCGCCGCAGCAGACTGTGCGCCCTTGTCGCCGGCCGCAGCGAGCGCTCGCCGGACCATGGCCTTACGCTCCTCGATGGCGCGGCCAATATCCTGCAACAGCAGCGGCTTTCGACGCGCGAGTGCCTCGATGTGTTCGCGTTCCACCTCTACGGCGGTGACTTCCTCGAGCGCTCTGGCGGTGGCGAGCACCGGCTCGCGAGTCAGCATCGTCTGGCCAAGGTAGTCGCCCCGATCCAGGGTGCGAACTCCGACAGTCGCGTTGTCGTCGGTGGTTGCGGTAAGGCGTACGCGGCCGCTCACCACAAACGTCATATGTCTGGGCACCTCGCCGGGGAACTGCAGGGTTTCATCGGTCCCGTACCGCACGATGCGCATGAACGGGAGCAGCAGCTGCTGGTCGGTGCGCCCGATCCGCAACGCCTGCCCCAGCACGGTCAATGCATCCTCCTGCAGCTCCTGGTCGGGGTATCCGTCGTCCGCGTCATCGAGGTGCAGCTCGGCTCGCCGGGCCGCGTACCACAGCCAGCGCAGATAGGTCGACCGCGCTGCGACGTCGTTGCCCGCGCTGCGCAACGGAATCGTCGTCGTGTACTCGCCGCCCGCGCCCTTGGTGACTTCGGGCACCGCGCCGGGTCGCAGTTGCGGGAGCAGTTCAGCCACCCGCGCCAACACCGCGCATACCTGGTCGGGGGAGTCGTTCGGGGAAAAGACGGTGACCACTTCCGTCGAGCGACCGTCGCGCGGCAGGCTCAGGTTGATGAACCATTCCGTCGCGAGTAGCGAGTTGGGAAGTACGTATACGCCATTGCCGGACTCGAGATGGGTTGCCCGCCAGTTGACTTCGACCACCCGGCCGCCCGGAAGCCACCGGGTGGCCACCAGGTCGCCCAGTTGAAACGGCTGCTCGAACAGCACCAGCAGCCCGGCGATGATCTGGCCGACGGAGTTCTGCAGAACCAAACCCAAGACGATGGATCCGACGCCGAGCGCAGCGAACAGCCCGCCGACGTTGGCGCCCCAGATCCAGGCGAAGATGAGCGCGATGCCGAGCGCGATCACCACGAAGCGGGCGACCTCGAGGAAGATCGACGGCACCCGCTGGCGCCAGCTTCCTTCCGGCGCGCCTTGGAACACGGTGGCGTTGAGCCCGGAGAGCAACAGCACCAGTACGACGAACCCGAGCCCTGTCGCGACGATCCGCACGGTGGTGGCCTCGGTCGCCACCTCGGTTGCCTTGACCAGAAGTAACAGCAACGCACCCAGCGGCAGTACGTAGTTGCGGATCAGGTTCACCGGCCGGGCGAGATAACTTCGCCGGCGAGCCAGCGCGTTGTGGAGTTCGGTGAGGCATACCAAGGCCAGCGGCAATCCGACCGCGATGACGACGGCCCACCAGAACCACGGCGCCGAGAACACGCCGTCCATCACTGTCGCTCCGAAAGTCGCCAGACATGCTCGCTGCGACCGTCCACCTTGATTTCACCCGCGGCGGTGAACTGTGTCGAGTCCCGCATCGTCTCGAACACCTGGGTCGTGACGTACACGCCTGGTTGTGAGAAGCCGCTCTGCACCTGGTAAGCGAGGTTGACCGCAGCGCCCCACATGTCGTAAGCGAGGCTGGTTCGACCCACCAGCCCGCTGGTCACTGTGCCCGCATCTATGCCCGCACGCAGCTGGAGGCGATTACCAGTCTCGAGGTTGAACCGATCGATGATGTGCTGCAGCTCAACGGCGAACTCAACCGTTCGCCGGACGTTGTCCAGGCGCGGCACGTTGAGTCCGCAGCTGGCCAGGTAGCCGTTGTGCAGCGTGCGGACCTTCTCCACGCCGAGGTTCTCGGCCGCCGCGTCGAACTCCCGCACCAGCCGATTGACGATGGACAGAGCTTCCTCGGACGTCAGATCCTTTGTGAGTACATCCAAGCCGACGATGTCGGCGAAGATCACCGTGACGTCCCGGTGGTCCAGGGCGATCGTCTCCTCACCCTCGCGGTAGCGTTCCACCACCTTCTCGGGCATCAGTGACAGCAGTAGCCGGTCGTTCTCGCGCCGCTGCTCGGTCAGCAGGTCCTCCTTGATCCGCAAGTTGCGGCTCATCTCGTTGAAGGCATGCGTGAGATCGCCGAATTCGTCGCGCGAGATGACGGGCAGGGCGACGTCGTAGTCGCCTGCACTGATCCGCCGCGCGCCGCCCTCGAGTCGGCGTATGGGACCCACGAAAATCCGTGCCAGCAGCATCGCGGCGATACAGACCACAAATATGATCACCGCGGTCGACAACACCAGTGTCCGAGTGAACGCCGCAACCGGGACGAAGGCCTCCTCGGTGTCGATCTTGGCCACGATGGACCAATCGAGCCCCGGCAAGTCGACCGGTGCGTAAGCCTGCAGGGTCTCGCTACCCGTGTAGTCGGTGTCGATCAGCGTCCCGTGTTGACCCTGCAGGGCGCGTTCGGCCGCATCGGAGGTAGTCGGCTGTACCAGCGTGGTGCCGTTCTGCCGGATCGCCTGTTCGGCGACGTCCACCGGCGTACCGGCCGCGACGACGTCGCGGCGGTACGCATCACGGTCCTCGAGGAACACCCGAGCGTCCGACCGCATCAGGTTGTCGGGTCCGACGATGACCGTCTCGCCGGTCCGGCCCAGACCTGCCGCCTCCCATTGCTGACCGAAAGTCGTCACCTGGTTGAGCTTGGAGATGGGCAGTTGCAGGGCGAGGACACCCTGGATGTTCGTCGCCGGACCGACCGGCGAGACCATCCAGGCGGCTGGCTCGTCCGAGGGCTGATAGTCGCCGAAGTCGCTGACGGCAACGTGATCGAGCGCGTTGGATTTCAGCGCCTCCTCGTACGCATCGGTCAGGTTGCTACCGCGATACGGGCCATCAAGGATGTTGGTACCGAGGTCGGTGCCTTTGTAGGCCGAGTAGACGACGTTGCCAGCGTCGTCGATGAGCAGGGCGTCCTCGAACTGGAATCGCGTGACCATCACCCGGAAGAATTCGTTGAACCTGGCGTTGGCCGCCGACCACGCACTGCCGTCGCGGGCGTCGTCCTGATTGATGGCGGCGGCCCTGTCGTTGGCCCGGACGGTGTAATGCGCCTGCAGGTACCGCTGCGCATTCGATTCCGGAAGCAGAGTTTCGACGTCGACCTCGGCGCCGCCGGCATGACCATCGGGCGCCGCGAGAGTTTCGGTGTAGTAATCCACGATGGCCTGCTGCTGAGCCGGGCTGATACGCGCGTCATTGAGTTCAGCGAATCCCGCCCTGAACGCACCCATCGCGTCCTCGGCGGTGCCCCCGCGGGTGTAGACCGCCAGGGAGTTCATCAGGTTCCCAACCGTCGCCTCCAGGTGGCGAGCTTGCGAACCGCGAATCTGGGTGAGCCGGTCGAACACGGAGTCGCGCAATGATTCGCGTCCGGACTGATAGCCGATGAATCCCACCACGGCGGCCGACAAGACACTGATCACCAGCATCATGACCAGCAGCTTGGACTGGATGCTGATCCGGGACATGAACCGCCCTCGTGGAGTCCTCGGTTCCTGCGCAGGTTCGGGTTCGATGGCTGTCATATGCCCGCTTTACGCCAGGGGCGAAACATTCATATGGCAGTACCGACTGCTCCCTGTGCGAGTCGGCACCGATGACTTTGCCTGGCGTCGACGATCTGGCGTGGACGCAGCTCAGCGTTTCGCCGGTTTGAGTTCGACGACGACCTTGTGAAGTTCTCCGGAGAATCGGAACGGCACGTCATAGTCACGGTTGACCGGAGTGCCGCTGTCCTCGCCGACGTCGAAGGTCTCGTCGGCGGACACGCGTACCGGGATGGTCTGGTCGATGCGTCCGGAGGCAACCTGTGCATTGTCGACGAAGAGGTTGGCGGTGCCGCCGCTGCCGGGGTCGCCCCCGTCCCAAACGAAATCGACGCGAATGTCGTGCTTTCCCGGGGTCAGCGCAGCGGGCGCCTCGACCTTGTACTTGTGCTCCGGGTAATGCGAACGCGCATAGGCGAACACCGGTTTGCCCTCGAGCAGATACAACGCGTTACCGCCGAACCAGCCACCCTGGGTGACGATCATCCCTTCGGCACCGGTGGGGGGAACGGTGATGGTCCCGGTGATGGAGTATGAGGTGTTCTTCATGTTGGGCGCCATTCCCTCGGTGATGCGGGTGGCGCCGGGGAAATAGGTATAGACGTTGCGACCCTTGTTGTGTTGCGGACGGTTTTCGGGTGCCACCCGCTCCAGGTAGCGGTCGTCGAGCGGCAGCACTTGGTTCTTGGATGCCTCGTCCAGGAACAACGTTCGCAGTTCTTGGAGTTTGTCGGGATTGTCGGCGGCGAGGTTCCTGGACTGCGAGAAATCCTCATCCAGGTTGTAGAGCTGCCACTCGTATTCTTCGTACGGGTCCTTGGTGGACGGCCCTCGGCTCACCCACGGCAACCGCTTGGGCGCGGTGTTGGCCATCCAGCCGTCGTGATAGATGCCCTGATTGGCGATCACCTCGAAGTACTGGGTGCGGTGGTGCTCTTCGGCGTCCGCTTTGTCGAAGGACGGGATCAGGCTCGACCCGTTGAGTGGCACCTGCTCGATACCGTCGATGCTTGCCGGCATGGGCAGTTTGGCGGCTTCCAAGATGGTCGGGGCGATGTCGGTGATGTGAGTGAACTGCGAACGCAACCCGCCGCGGTCTTTGATGCGCGCCGGCCAGGACACCACCATCGAGGTGCGGGTGCCGCCGAGATGTGAGGCAATCTTCTTGTCCCACTGATACGGAGAGTTCAGGGCGTGCGCCCAGCCGTGGGAGAAGTGGTTCTGGAACCACCGCCCGCCGAACTCGTTGATGTTCTGCACCATGAAGTCGTCGCGGTCGTCGATCCCGTTGCCGATGGTGACGATCTCGCTGGTCATCCCCCGTCCGGACGCATCCTCTGCGCTGCAACCGTTGTCGCCCTGGATGTAGATGATCAGGGTGTTGTCGAGTTCGCCGAGCTCCTCGATCGCGTCCACCACCCGCCCGATCTGATGGTCACAGTGTGCGAGAGCCGCGGCATAGCACTCCATTTGCCGGGCGCAAACCCGCTTCATGTCCGGCGACAGGTCGTCCCAACGCCTGTAGTCGGGTGGGGTCTCGTTGAGCACGGCATCGGGCGGGATCACCCCGATTTCCTTCTGCTTCTGATAGGTCATCTCCCGCTGACGATCCCAGCCATGGTCGAACTTGCCTTTGAACCGCTCGATCCAATCCGGCGGAGCATGGTGCGGGGCGTGTGCGGTGCCCGGCGTGTAGTACGCGAAGAACGGTTTATCAGGGTTGACGGCCTTCTGGCGCCGCATCCATTGAATGGCATGGTCGGCCATATCGGCGTCGAAGTGGTACGTGTCCTCGCGGCCGAGATACGGGTCGACCGGCAAGTTGTTCTCGTAGACAGCCGGACGGAATTGATGCGCGTCGGCACCGAGGAATCCGTAGAAATACTCGAAACCCAGGCCCGACGGCCACAAGTTAAACGGCCCGGCCGGCGTGGTCAGCCAGTCCGGCACGTTGTGATTCTTCCCGAACCACGATGTGCCGTAACCGTTTCCGGTGAGAATTTCTCCCAGCGTACCGACGCTTTTGGACACGATGCTGTGATAGCCGGGGAACGGAGTGGAGAACTCCATGATGATGCCGGTCGCCGCCACATGGTGATTGCGGCCGGTCAGCAATGCCGCGCGTGACGGCGAGCACAACGCGGTGGTGTGAAAGCGGTTGTATCGCAGCCCGTTTTGCGCCAACCGTGCGTATGTCGGGGTGGGTATCGGGCCGCCGAACACTTCACTGGCGCCGAACCCGACGTCGTCGGTCATGACCAACAGGACGTTGGGGGCTCCCTCTGGAGCCGTGACTTCCCTGGGCCATTCGATCGGGTCGGACCCCTCCACGGTCCGGTCTATCTTGCCGATGTCCTGGTGCGCGGGGATGGGCAGCCTGGTGCGGTCCGGCCATTCACCGGATGGTGGCCCAGCGCCCGGCGTGGGTTCCGGCGAGGGGTCGCCGGTGCTGTCGCAGGCAGCCAGCAACGAAACGGCCGCGGTGCCGCTCATGCCGAGAATACCCAAGCGGCGCAGCGCTTCCCGGCGAGAGAGTCCGCCTCGCCGATCCTCGACCACAGATTCAACGCTGTCCGGATGTGGTTCGGCCATCACCCGATCGTATGGCGACCGCACCGGGGCGTGTCTCAAACAGGACGATCGGCGAGTCAGCTATCGGTGGCCTGCACGACTCAGCCGCCGACAAGCCCCTCGGCCCGAACCCATTCTGCGACGCGTTCCATGCCCTCATCCATCGAGACCAGCGGCCGGTAACCGAGCATTTTCTGGGCCTTCTCGATGGAATAGGTGCCGGGCCGATTGAGCAGCCACATGGTGCCCGCCGACAGGTCGGTCTTCTGACCCAGCCGGCGCAGAACCGATCCGACCGCATCCGCCAACGGCGCTGCGACCGCCATCGGCAGGGTGCGGACCGTACCGCCGCTCATGGTCGCCAACCGGCCGAAGAAATCGGCACACCGAACGCCCACGCCGTCACCGATGTTGAACACCTGGCCCACCGATTCGTCGGAAGCGATGACGAGGACCAGGCCGTCGACGAAGTTGTCGATGTAGACCGGCGAGAAGATGCCGTTTCCGCTGTCGGGCAATGGGAATCCGGTTGGTTTGCGCATCTCCGCGATCGGCGATCGCACCCACACCGATCCCGGACCCCAAACGTCGCCGGGCCGGATCACGGTCACGTCGATCTCCTTCGCCGCGTGCGCAGCCAGCACCACGGCCTCGGAGTTGACCTTCGTATCGGTGTACACGTCACCGTTCACGTGCACCGGGTAGGTTTCGTCGACGTCATCGGGGAAGTCGAAGCCGTATGCGGCGACCGACGAGAAATGCACGAACCGACGCACGCCGGCGTCGATCGAAGCCCGCAGGACCCGGCTGGTGCCGAGCACGTTGACATGCCAGGACTGATCGAGCGAGTACGCCGCGCCCAGCAGGGCCGCGGTGTGAATGACGGTGTCGACGCCATCCAGAGCCGCGGACCACTGCTCCGGTTTGGTGACGTCACCGGCCACCACGCCGCGCGTCGGATCGGCCGTCAGATCGAGACCGACGACCTCGGCGCCCAGGGCACCTAACCGCTCGGCCACGGCGCGGGCAATGAAGCCGTTGCCTCCGGTGATGAGGACCTTGCGATTGGCCAGCGAGGGCGCCGGGCGGCCGGTGTCTGCGGTGGGCGACATCAGGCGTCCTTGGCCATGATTCCGGCCGCGCCACCGCCGACATAGCTGACCTTGTGGAGTCCCTGCTCCGCCGACAGCGCGCCGGTGAGATGGGTGATCAGGGCGGCGTCCAGGATCGAATGGAAGGTGCCGTCGCCGTTGAAGTTGACGTTGGCACCGTCGACACGGAACAGGACGACGGTGTCTTCGGTGTTGGATTCCGGGCACACGAGGGTGTGCACCGACGCGCCGGGCTCGAACAGGTAAGAGCCCGCGGTTTGCTTCT
The DNA here is from genome assembly GCF_010731795.1 of Mycolicibacterium celeriflavum. Classification (NCBI taxonomy): domain Bacteria; kingdom Bacillati; phylum Actinomycetota; class Actinomycetes; order Mycobacteriales; family Mycobacteriaceae; genus Mycobacterium; species Mycolicibacterium celeriflavum. The sequence continues at coordinate 3,606,691 of NZ_AP022591.1, forward strand.
GATCGGAATACTCCAGGTAGTACCAGCAGCCGCTGAGCGTGTATGCGTCGACAACGCCGGTGTGATAGTGCAGCGGGATCTTCGCGCCTGGCGCGAAGGTCGCCAGCACCACCCATACGCCGTTTTCCATGTCGAGCCGCAGCGGCTTGAAGTGCACGCCCGGGCCGAGCGCATCGCGGATCAACGGGTTGTCGTTCTCGTTGACGGTCAGCAGCTCGCCCTGCGGCAGGGCCACGAGCGGCAGAGGCGCGCCCGACGACGTGCTCGCGGGGGCAGGGGCGGTCATGAGAGTCATATGAGCTTCCTTTCGCTGCGGGGCTGTTGTGATCCAGGTTGCCCTGATCTGCCGACGCCGGACTTGACACCAGAGGACACTGTCTTGACAGTGGAGGACATGTCCGTGATCCGCGGCACGTCGTTGACCGGATATCGCGAATTGGTCGGCGAACTCGGCGGCGAACCGGACACGCTTCTGCGCCGCGCCGGCATCCTGCCCGGCCAAGTCGGTCAGTTCGATTCGTTCATCACCTACCTGGCGCTGATCGATGCAATGGAGGCGGCGGCAGCGGCGACCGGCGCTGCGGACTTCGGGCGACGACTGGCGCGGCGGCAGGGCATCGACATCCTCGGAGCCGTGGGTGTCGCCGCGCGAACCCCGCAGACAGTTGCCGACGCGTTTGGCATTTTCGAGCACTACCTAGCCGCTTACAGTCCGGCGATCTCGGCACAGATCCTTCCGCTGGCGGACAAGGAGCTGTGTTTCTTGCAGTTCAAGGTATTGATCGCCCATCCGCCGGCGCATCCGCAGGTGACCGAACTGTCCCTCGGCGTCATGCTCCGGGTGCTGCGCTTTCTGCTCGGATCCTCTTACGCGCCCATCGCCGTTGACCTACCGCATCAGCCGCTGACACCACAAGACGAGTACTTGCGGTACTTCTCGTGCGCCCCCCGTTTCGGTGAGCGCGGTGCCGGTCTCACCTTCCCGTCCGCCGACCTCGGGCGATCGTTGACCCAGGACGAAGTGTCCCACCGCGCAGTGCTTACCTATCTGGATTCGATGATGGATACCCGTGACGGCGAAATGAAGACGGCGGTCCGCGCGCTGACACGTCAGCTGCTACCAACCGGAGCCGCTACCCAAGACGTTGTCGCGCAGCAATTTCGACTGCACCCCAAGACATTACAGCGACGATTGGCCGCGGAGGGAACGACGTTCGTCGCCATCGTCGACGATGTGCGCCGCGAGATGGCCCAGCGCTACCTCCGCGATACCAACATGACACTCTCGCATCTGGCCCGCGAACTCGGATATGCCGAGCACAGCGTACTCACCCGGGCGTGCCGACGTTGGTACGGATCGAATCCGACCGTGCTGCGGGATAATTGGCGATCGGCATCAACGCAATGAACGAACGTCAGTAGTCCTTTCCGGCGTTGAAGCGCGCGTGCAGCTTGGCTTCCTCCTCGGGTGAGAGACCGGGTTCGCCGATTTCGATATCGATGCGGTCGATCGTTCCGGTGTAGCCGAAGGGCGGTTTGTAGTCCTTGCTGACCGGTGCGCCGGTGTCCATGCCGACGCCGAAGGTGTCGATACCGAAACGTCCGGCCACCGTGTGTTCGATGCGTTTGCGGTCCACCTCCATTCCGTTGACCGACAGGATCGCGTCGCCGCCCAGTCCGCCACCGCCGCCGTCGTAGAGGAACGACATCGTCACGGTCGACTCGCCTTCCGGGAGCGGATCACCGCCCGCGACCTTCGTCCGTTCGCGGTCGAACCAGTTGTATTCGTAGTGCGGCTTCCCGTCCTTGACATACATGACATAGCCGGCCGATGTCCCACCGGCAGCCACCAGCACACCGTCGCCGCGCTCGGCGATGTGCGCGGTGATGCGGTGCGAGCGGTTCTTGGTATTGGGCGACGCGTTCTCGGGAAGCCGGATGGCGCCCGGGTAGTAGGTGAACTGACGGCGGTTCGGGTCGGCGCCCCCCGGCGGCGGTTTGGGGACGGCGATCCGAGCGGCCCCGCGATCGTCGAACGGATACACGCCGTACTTCTCGGCCTCTTCGTCGAACAGCTTCTTGAGTTCTTCGAGCTTGTCCGGATGCTCGTTGGCCAGGTCGTGGTTCTCGCTGAAATCCTCGTCGAGGTGGTAGAGCTCCCACCGATCGTTCTCCCAGTGACCGGGCGCGTAGTCCTGCCGCCACGGGAAGGTGTGTTGCGCGCACGCGATCCAGCCGTTGTCGTAGATGGCGCGGTTGGTGAAGATCTCGAAGTACTGGCGTTGCCGGACCGGGCGGGCATCGGCGCTGTCGAACGTCGAGCGGATCGTTACTCCGTCCATCGGCTTCTGCTCAATGCCGTTGACGGTGTCAGGCGCCGGAATGCCTGCGGCGTCAAGAATTGTCGGCACCAGATCGATGAGATGGGTGAACTGGGAGCGGACGGCGCCGTGGTCGTTGATCTGGGCGGGCCAGGACACCACCATCGGGTTTCTGCTGCCGCCGAGATGACTTGCCACCTGCTTGACCCACTGGAATGGGGCGTTGCCGGCCCATGCCCATCCGAGTGGATAGTGCGGCTCGGTATCGGGATTGCCTATGTCGTCGATGCGGGCGAGGTTCTCCTCGAGCGTGGACGGGATGCCGTTGAGGTTCATGATCTCGTTGATCGTGCCGGTCAAGCCGCCTTCGGAGCTGGCGCCGTTGTCGCCGACGATGTAGATCACCATGGTGTTCTCCGCGTCGGGTAGCGCGCGGATCGCGGTGAGCAGGCGGCCGATCTCGTGGTCGGTGAACGCCATGTAGCCCGCGTAGTTCTCCATGAACCGCGCATACAGCCGTTTTTCGTCGGCGCTCAGTGACTCCCAGGCCGGGCACCAGTCCGGCCGCGGTGTGTTCTCGGCGTCGGGCGGGATTACGCCGAGGTCCTTCTGGCGGGCAACGGTCTCCTCGCGCACGACGTCCCAGCCCTTGTCGAACTGCCCCTTGAACCGTTCTCGCCACTCCGGGCGGACATGATGCGGCGCATGCATCGCGCCCGGAGCGAAGTATATGAACGCCGGTTTGTCGGGGTTGACCGACTTGCTGTAGCGCAGCCAACCGATCGCCCTGTCGGTCAGATCGGTCATGAAGTGGTAGCCCTCTTCGGGAGACTTCGACGGTTCCACGGCCACCGTATTTTCGAACAGCACCGGGTAGTACTGATGCGTCTCGCCGCCGATGAACCCGTAGAAGTAGTCGAAGCCCAGCCCGGTTGGCCACCGGTCGAACGGGCCCACCACGCTCGATTCCCAGTCCGGGGTGTTGTGATTCTTGCCGAACCACGAGGTGTTGTAGCCGTTTTCCTTGAGTATCTTGCCGATCGTTGCGGTGGATTTCGGCATCATGGAGGTGTAGCTCGGGAATCCGGTCGCCCACTCTGCGAGGAATCCCGAACCGCAGTTGTGATGGTTGCGACCCGTCAACAGCGCCGCCCTCGACGGGCCGCAGATCGCGGTGGTGTGAAACCTGTTGTATTTCAGGCCGTTTGCCGCCAGCTCGTCCAGCGCCGGCGTTGGCACCGGCCCGCCGAAAGTACCGGCCTGGCCGAACCCCACGTCGTCGAGCAGGATGATCACCACATTGGGTGCGCCCTCGGGCGGCTTCGGCAGCTCCGGCCACGCCTCCTTGGACTCCTGATAGGTCTTACCGATCGTGCCGGTGAACTCCGGATCATCCATGGGGAGCTTGGTTCGGTCCCCAGTCATCGGACTTTCACAACCTGAGGTAGCTGGTAGCTGCCGTCGAGAATGGAGTCGCTCGGCTGGTAGAGGCGCAGAATGACATAGAAGTCCCCTGATGGGGCGGGAAGCCAATTCACGTTCAAAGCCGGGTCGGGTTGCTCGTGTTGGATTGCGATGGTGACCGACCCGTCGGCCGCCACCGTCAGATCCGGTGTGTCGGTGCCGACTTTGTAGCGCTGGATCGGGTTCTCGACAAGCATTTTGTCCGCCGCGTTGTACATCGTCAGTGACCAGAACGCCTCTACCGGCGGCTGCTGATTCATCTTCACTTCGTACTTGTTGGCACCGTTGAGCGTGTCGCCGTCAGCGTCGGTGTAGCGAAGCGGATACATGGCTTCACGTTCGCCGTTGCCGCCCAGGTACGGACCGGCCACCAACGCGCGCATCGGATAATTGAAGCCGAAGCTGTCCAGGCCGGTGACCCAGTTCCAGCCGTTACGCACGGTTCCCGTGCTGGCGATTGACGAGATCGCCGCCGCTGGTCCGTCGGCCAGTGCGCGGACGACACCTTGCCGCGCTTCGTTCGAGAGTCTGGCCGGGTCAAAACCCTGTGCTGTCAGGCCAATTCGGGCGAATTGCGCGAACAGCGCTTCGTCGGCCGGCTTGACCTCGTTCGATGCCAGCGCGAACGCCAGCTGTCGGAGGAAGTCTAGATCGTCACCGGCCGGTGACGGCATCGGAGGCAGTTCGGGCGCAGTGGAGTTCCCGCTCACCGATTGCAGGGTGAACTGGTCCTGAAGGTCATGGACAGGTCCGACAGGTTCACCTTGGGTGAATTGCAGACGCCCCCAGAGCCAGACTTTGGTGGTCGAGACATCGAGGCGCGTAGCGCCTGTGGGGACTGGCCCGCTCCAGCCGGGGGGCACCAGCACGTAGCGAGCCGCTGTCGTGCCGGTGGTCCGTCGCCCGATGTAGTGCTCCAGTTCCTGCCACATGTTGAAGACGTTGATGACGTAGTAGCGATCCGCGGTATCGGGAACCGATAACACCATCGGTGCGTCGAGCGCCAGCATGGCACTCATGTACAAGGTGTCGTTGTTCGCGGTGGGCATGTCTTTGGCCGACGGGGTGGCGAGTTCGCGTGCCCAACCGATCGTGTTGATCGGCGCACGGTAGCTCGTCGGTGGTACACCACCTGAAACATCCGTGTACATCCGGGCGAGCCGCTCCATCCGAACGAGCGGATAACCCCAGCAATAGGCCGAGATGCCCAGGTGATACCCATCGGCCTCCAACCCTTGCGCGATCACCTGCGGACTGGCGGGGGTGGTAAGGAGTGCGTCTTCGAGCGGTTCCTCGGCGGAGAGGTCTGTGTTCACTACCCCAGAATGCCCAACAAGCTGAGTCGATACCCGACGATTTTCCCAGGATTCTCCAGGGACCCCATCGGTCCAGTCCGGTCTGCACGACAACTACGGCGAGGTAGCGGGACAGCGCACGCCGCGGATGCGGTACTTGATGTGCGGGCGATGAGTTCGGCGGTGATGTGATGTCTATCTGGAGTTCGAGCACCCCGATGAATCAGGATGGACAGCGTGGACCTTCCCGTACTGCCGCCGCTCGAACCGATGCTGGCCAAGGTGCCCCCCGAAGCGGGCGTGTGGTCGTACGAGCCAAAGTGGGACGGCTACCGCGCGCTGGTGTTCCGCGACGGCGACAAGGTGGTGCTGCTTTCCCGCAGCGGGAAAGACCTGGGTCGCTACTTCCCCGAGGTCATCGAGTCGGTGCGCGAGGAATTGGCGACGCGGTGTGTGCTCGACGGTGAAATCGTCGTCCCCCGCGACATCGGCGGGCGCACACGGCTGGACTGGGAGTCGCTGAGTCAGCGTATCCACCCCGCCGTCAGCCGGATCAAGATGCTGTCCGAGCAGACGCCGGCCCACTTCATCGGTTTCGATGCGCTTGCCACCGGCGACACGTCGTTGATGAAGGAGCCTTTCCGGGTCCGGCGCGCGGCGCTGCTCGATGCGGTGACAGAGAAGCAGTGGTGTCACGTCACCCGCACCACCGAGGACCCCGATCTCGGCGCCCAATGGCTCGAGGAGTTCGAGGGCGCCGGACTCGACGGCGTGATCGCCAAGCGGCTCGAGGGTCCGTACCTGCCGGGCAAGCGGGAGATGGTGAAGATCAAGCACGCCCGCGACGCCGACTGTGTGGCGATCGGATACCGCATACACAAGAGCGGCGAGGGTATCGGGTCGATTTTGCTGGGCCTGTATCGCGACGACGGCGAACTGCAGATGGTCGGTGGCGCAGCGTCTTTCACCACTAAAGACCGGCTCAAGCTGCTCGCCGAACTGGAACCGCTGCGCGAGGGCGACCAGATACGCGAAGGGGATCCCAGCCGGTGGAACTCCGCCGCCGACAAGCGGTGGATTCCGATCCGGCCGGAGAAGGTGTGCGAGGTAGCCTATGACCAGATGGAGGGCAACACCGTGCACGGCCGGCGTTTCCGGCATGCGGTGAAGTTTCGGCGCTGGCGTCCGGATCGGGACCCCGAGAGCTGCACCTTCGACCAACTCGAGGTGCCGCTGAACTACGACCTCTACGATGTTCTGGAGTCCTGAAATGGCAACGGCTGCTGAGGAAATCGACGTCGACGGCGTCAAGGTCCGGCTGACCAATCGCGACAAGCCCTACTTCCCGAAACTCGGTAAGGACGGCACCAAGGGCAAGCTGTTCGAGTACTACCTGTCGGTGGCCGACCGGATGGTCATGCTGTTGCGGGACCGGCCCACGCATCTGCAGCGTTTTCCCGACGGCATTGACGGCGAGGAGATCTACCAGAAGCGGGTGCCGCAGAAGCATCCGGACTACCTGCAGACATGTCAGGTCACGTTCCCGTCCGGGCGCACCGCCGACGCGCTCAAGGTGACCCACCCATCGGCGATCGCATGGGCGGCACAGATGGGCACGATCACGCTGCACCCGTGGCAGGTGCGGTGCCCGGATACCGAGCACCCCGACGAGCTGCGCATCGACCTGGACCCGCAGCCCGGAACGGATTTCAGGGACGCCAGTTCGGTCGCGGTGGACGTGCTCAAACCGCTGCTCGACGAGTTGGGTCTGACCGGCTATCCGAAGACCTCGGGCGGCCGCGGTGTGCACGTCTTCCTGCGAATCAGAACCGACTGGGACTTCATCGCGGTGCGTCGTGCGGGCATCGCGCTGGCCCGCGAGGTCGAGCGCCGCGCACCCGATGCGGTCACCACCTCGTGGTGGAAGGAGGAGCGCGGCACGCGGATCTTCATCGACTACAACCAGAACGCCAGAGACCGCACGTTCGCGTCGGCGTATTCGGCGCGCAAGACTGGAATCGCCACCGTGTCGACACCGTTGACGTGGGACGAATTGCGCACCGCCGACCCCGATGACTTCACGATCTCAACAGTGCCGGATTTTGTTGCGGGACGGCCCGATCCGTGGGCCGACATCGACAGCGACGCCCAGTCGCTCGAACCACTGTTGAAGATGGTCGAGGCCGACGAGGAGCGCGGGCTCGGTGATCTGCCGTATCCGCCGAGCTACCCGAAGATGCCGGGCGAGCCACCGCGTGTGCAACCGAGCAAGAAGGTCGCCGCCAACTGGGACGCCGAGGGCAACCCGGTTAAACCCGACTGACGAAAACGCGCCATCGGCCGCGATGTGCTCTTAGCATCGACGAATCGCCACCAGATGTTCACGAATTCGGATCGCCGTAGGGGTCTGCGCAGCCGGCCTGACGGCGGTCGCTGTATTGAGCGCACCGGTCGGCATCCCTTCGGCGCGGGCTCAATCGTGTCCCGACATCGAGGTGGTGTTCGCGCGCGGGACGGGCGACCCGGTGGGTGTTGGCGCCGTGGGACAGGCGTTCATCGACTCGCTGCGTTCGAAGGTGGGCGACAGAACGGTCGGCCAGTACGCGGTCAACTACGCCGCCACCATGAACTTTCTGCGAGCCGCCGAGGGCGCTGCCGACGCGAACGGTCACGTCGGATACATGACCGCGAACTGCCCGGCCACCCGGTTGGTCCTCGGCGGCTTCTCGCAGGGCGCTGCCGTCATCGACTTGATGCTGGGCGTGAGTCCCGGCCTCGGTGCCATCCCTGGCGTCGGGGCGATCCCCGGCCTCGATGCGGTGCCCGGTCTCGACCTCGGCGCCGTCGCGGCGCCGCTGCCCCCGCACGCTGCCGACCACGTGGCGGCGGTCGCGGTGTTCGGCAACCCGTTCGCCAAGATCCTCGGCCCGCTGAACGCGCTCAGTCCGGTCTACGGCGGCAGGACCATCGACTTGTGCAATGCCAACGACCCGATCTGCGGCGAGGGCGATATGGACAACCGGGCGGCCCACCATCAGTACGTGCCTGGAATGACCGATCAGGCCGCCTCTTTCGTCGCCGGCCTGCTTTAGTCTCCGGTGCGCTGGACGCGCGACTCGAAATCACTGTTGAAGGGGCAACCGCCGGTGACGGTGTAATGACCGCGTCCGGTGAGGAGCGTGATCGGGTCCTGCGGCGGCTGTGGCAACGGGTAGTTCAGGCTGATCTCGCGGTGAGCGGGCGCACCGTTCTTGCACTGGGAGTCCGTCGAGGTGTTGGTCAGTTGCCACGCGTTCTCTTCGAACACCAGGACTTTGACGTCGTTGGGGTTCAGCCAGTAACTCAGGCACTTCTGGCCGGTGCGCAGACAGTACGTCTGGATGTCGAAACTCACTTCGGCGCTGCGGTTTCCGTCGACGTACGTATCGACTTCCTGATAGCGGCCGTGTAAGGACTGCGCCGGGGACGCGACGCGCGCCGGTTGGCTCGCCGGGTCGGTGACGGACGCGCCCCCCTCCGGGGCACCGGTGCGGGTAAAAGTCACCGGCTGGTTACTCGCGCAACTGCCGTTGGTCGATCGGATGACGTATTCGCCCTCCAGGCTTCCGTCGGCCTGAGACTGCAGCGAGAACGCCTCCCAGAGTTCCGCCGGCTCGGCGCCCTGGCACGTGCCCTGTTTCGCATTCACCGCCTCCCAACGACCGTCGATCTCGTCGAGCACCAGAGTCGACGTCGTGGTGAGAGAACCGTTGACCTTCGTCGCCGACGCGACACACCCGCCGGCAGGGCACGCCGATCGGATCACCCATTTCTCGTTGCCGCCCTGCGCGTTCTGATACGGCTCGCCGTTGGGCTTTGTCGGCGAACCGAATTCGACGGCGAATGTCCCGTCGAGAGGCGCATCGGGTGGTTGTGCGACGCGTCGGTCACCACCGTCGTCGCTGATCACGGTGAGGATGGTGGCCGCGGCGGCGATGATCAGAACTACGCTGATCGGAACGACGATCGCGGTCCGTCGCCACCACGGCAGCGACCCATCATCGTCGGGCGACTGGTCCGAAGAGTCGCCGGGAGGCGGCGTTTCGGCGGGTCCGACCGAATCGGCGCGCCGCGCCTGGGTCGGGGCGTGGGCCTGTTCGTCATGGGCAGCAGGCGCGGAATGGGTCGGCGCCCACGCCTTCTTCACATGCTCGGGTGGGCCGGCCTGCGTGGTAGCTGCGGGTGGACCGGCCTGCGTGGGGGATGCGGGTGGGTCGACCTGCTCCGCCGGGCGAGCCCGGGTCGGCGCCCAGGCTTGTCCCGCCTGAGCGGTACTGGCAACTGCGGTGGACGCGGACGGGGCCGGTCCTGCGGCTGTCGGCGCTGAATGTGGTTGTGCGGGTTGGGTAGTGACACCAGGATCGGTGATGGCCTTGCTTGCCGCTTGGGCCAGTTCAACGGTCGTTCCGTAGCGCTCGTCGGGGTCCTTCGCCATGCCGGCCGCGATCACGGCATCCAGCTCCGGCGTCACCTCCGGCCGCGAGATCGACGGCCGCGGCGGCGGAGTCGTCAGGTGACCCGCGATCTGCTGTTCGACGCTGTCTCCGGGGAACGGGCGGCTGGACGTGAGGCACTCATACAGCACGCACGTCAACGCATAGACGTCCGCGCGCGTGTCGGTTTTGCCGGTGGTGAACCGCTCGGGCGCCATGTACGGCCACGTACCGACCACGTTGCCGGTGGCGGTGAGCTTGGTATCGCCTGTCGCGCGTGCAATCCCGAAATCGATCAGATACGAGAAATCGTCTTCTGCGACGAGGATGTTGGAGGGTTTGACGTCGCGATGCACGAGCCCGATGCGGTGCGCAGCATGCAGCGCCGACGCAATCTGGGCAATGATCTTCACCGCCCGTTCGGGCTCCAATGGGCCGCCGGCAAGCAGATGCTCGAGATCCTGACCCTCGATCAACCGCATGTCGACATACAGTCGACCTTCGATCTCGCCGAAGTTGTGAATCGGCACCACGTGGGGATTGGTCAGCCCGGCGGCAGCGAAAGCCTCGTGCCGAAACCGCTGTTCGAAGACCGGGTCGGCGGCAAGATGCGCCGGCAGCACCTTCACCGCGACCACACGCTGGGTGGCCGTGTCGAACGCCTTCCAGACCTCGCCCATGCCGCCGCGGCCCAACAACTCGACCAATCGGTATCGGCCGAACGGCGCTCCGTCCACTACGCCTCCCGCAGACTGCTGCGTACCAGCAGATTCACAGTCATCACCATAAGCCGGTCCGGGCCCGCTCGTTCGCTCTTGGAATGGCTGCTCTACCTGAGCGCCCAGCGCCGAGGTGCCGTGGAAACGCCAGGTTTGCGTCAAAATTTGCTGTTTTGCAGATTTCGGAATGTTCGCAACTTCTGGCTGAAACAATTCCATGATCTGACCGCTCGGGGGTCAGCAGGTCAAAGGGGACAGTCGATGAACTCGTCACACCCACCCAAGCCGCGCTCGTCAATCGTTACCGTGTTGGCCGCTGGTTTTGCCCTCATCTGCGCGTGGGTAGCGCCATCGGCGCAGGCATTCCAGATCCAGAACCATGACCGCATCACCCGCGATGCACTGGCACCGCTGGGAGTCGACAACGTCACGATGGGCCAGATACTCGTCGGCCCACCGCCGGGCGCCGGCGTGGTAGGCAGCGACGCGTTCTTCGCCGACGAGTTCCGCCACATCGACAACGCAAATGACCCAGCAGCAATCTGCGCGCGCACCCAGGAAGCGTGGAACTTCTTCACCCCGCTCATCGTCAGCGGCGCGCAGCCCACCGGACCCGGCGGCAGCGACCTCGTCGACGGACCCCAGGCCCGCGCCGCGTTCGGCGGACTGGCCCACGCTCTGCAGGACTTCTACTCCCACTCGAACTGGGTTGAGGACAACATCGCTGTCGGCCAAGTCGATCGCATGCCGCCACCGCTGATGCCCACATGCGATCCGGCGAGCCTGCCGGCCGGGCTGCACACCGGGTTCTACGCCGTCGACAGCGACCGCCACGACCCGCTGGGCGGCTGCCCGCCCGGTGGTCCGCCGCCCGGCTTCGTCGAGTGCCATTCGACACTGAACAAGGATGCTTGGGACACACCCCGCGGCATGATGCTGGTGCCCGGCACCAATCCACCGATCAACCATTTCGACCTGGCCGCACAGCTGGCGACGAAGGCCACCGCCGACCTGTACTGGCAGATCCGCAACCTCGTCGTCAGCGACGCCGGAGAGTGCGCCGCCGCCAATCTGTTCCAGGCCGAGCGGCGTCAAGCCTGCTGGTGAGAAGAGGTTGACGTGCCTGTCGCAGTCGGCATTTCGCGCATCCGCCACCTAGCGGCCGCGCTGGCTTCGGTGGCGGCTGTCTCGTTGGTCGCGGCCGGCACCGGTGTACACCCGGCGCTCGCCCAGCCGGACACGACCGCACCGACCGAGACCGCATACGCCCCCGCAGAAGAGGCGCCTGCCGAAGTCCCGACCTATGAGGCCCCGCCGGCGATCGAGGCCCCACCGACGATCGAAGCACCGCCGGCGGTTGAGGCCCCGCCCGTGGCGCCGGAGGTGCCGCAGGAACCTGCGACTCAGGCCCCGGTCGTCACCGAAGAGACGCAGGCACCGGAGATAGCGACGACGACGGCCGCGCCGCAGGTTTCGGCCGAGCCCGAGCCCGAGCCGGTGACGACGACCGAGGCCGCGCCCATACCTACCCCCACGACGCAGGCGAGGACAGGAGTCACAACGGCAGCCACGACACCGTCGGCGTCGGCCACCACCTCGCCGTCGCCGTCCCCGGGATCGACGTCGGCTACTTCGACGGTCACAAGTGAACCTGCCGGCCTGGAACCCGGGACGACGACGGGCACCGCGCAGCCGGGCGAGACGTCGCCCGCTGGGGAATCGCAGACAAGTCCCGAGGAAACCACTTCCGTTGGCGGAACGACGGATTCATCAGGGGCAACGCAGTCGCCAAGTGCGGAACTGGCGGCGGGCGTGACGGAAACCCCTGAGCCGCAGAGGTTGGAAGCGTCCCCGCAAGACATCAAGATCGCCGAGCAGGCTCCCCCCGTCCAGAAAATTCCGCCGCCCGCGCCGCCGGCGGAGATCGACCGCCTCAGAAATCTGGTCGTCCCCCAGGCAGATCCCGGCGCCAACGCCCCGGCGAGCGTAGCCGCTGAGGCCGGCGGCCAGAACGAGGCTTTGCGGGTGTTGCAATGGCAGCCGGACTGGGTGCAGTACGACCCCTACTTCAGGCCGCTGATCTTCAACCCCTATCCAGAACCCCTGCAACTGGTCTACGAGGTAGGCGGGGTGCCTCGGATCCTGCTCATTCCGCCGTTGGGCCGCATCGTCACCGAAGTGCGCGATCTCGGGTCGTACAACTTCACTGCGCTGCGACTCAATCCTTTCGGGATTCCGATCGACGTCGCGGTAGGCAACTTCTTCGGCGGTGGCTACTTCCCCGGACCGGGGTTGCCACCTCCACCGCCGCCTCCACCCGTGCGGACGCTTACCGATGTCCCGGTCCAGGTGAAGTACACGGACGCGACATACCGGCCAATCGTGGTCCGGAAAATAGTGGACGTCGGCCCGGACCCATCGGTCGGCGGTGCTCACAAAGTCCTACTCGACGGCGTCACTCCGGCATGGGGGGAATGGAAGCAAAACGACAGCGGGGTACCGCAATTCGAGGTTCACCAGACCCAGAGCTTCCCGGGGATGGAAGGACCCGCGGAGGGACCGCTGCCCGGCGATTACGACTTGCAGCTGGTAAGTGACTCCTCGCCGACCGGCCTCAGCGCCAAGGACATCACGCTGATCGTCGCGGCCGCGCTGGTGGCGGCGCTGGGTCTCGGCGGTATCTTCCTGACACTGTTCCTGGGCAGGCGTCGCCGCATCAGGCACTGACAGGACGACCGTCGGTAATGCGGCGGAAACGCCGCGCGTTCGGTCGCCCACCGGGTTTCCTTGACGCATGCGTGTGTCGATGGCCGTCCGCAAATGGTCCGCGGGCCTGGCGCTGCTCGCCCTCCTCGCCGGTGGCGTCGGCATGGCGGCCGTGATGATCCTCGGCAGCGTCAACGCACCCGAGCAGGCGCAGCGAGCGACAACGCCGCGCACCACGTTAGCCCCACGGCCGCCGAAGGTTCCGACACCGATGGAGTTCGCGGTCAGCGTGATCGTCACCGACCGGCAGTGCCCACCGGACGCGTCCACCTGCACCTACAGGTACACGATCGAGCCGAAATACATTGGACTGCATCCGCTTCCGGAGACTCCGTTCACCGTCTTCTATGAAGTCGTCGGGGGTGCGGCGCCGCAGAAGGGCGAATTCACGGTGCACAACGATGAGGCCAAGATCCTCAAAGACGTTGCCCTGGAGGGACCGCCGAACGCCCAACTGAAGGCGACCGTGATGGGCGTGAACGGTGCTCCGGTCTCTCCGCCGCGGCCATAGGCCGCGCCGTCAGCTCGTCGGCCCGACTCCGCGCGCCTGGGGCAGTGGCAAGTCGTTGTAGGTGGCGATACCGGGCGCCGCCGCCACGACCGCCGGTATCGCATGGATCGGTGGCATTGCGGTCATGATGTGGCCGAGCACGAAGAAGTCCTCGATCGACTTCGCGTTCTCGATCATGTCCGGCGGCGGCAGGAATCCGACCTGCATGTTGACCGTCGGCCGGCCGTCGATCGTGATCTTCCAACCGTCACCGTCGAGCTGCCAGTCCGGATCAAGGGTCTGACCCTTCTTCCACCGGACGTTGATGTCGACGACGGTCTTCCCATTCACCACGCCCTGCCAGCTGGCGTAGACACCCGCGACATGTCCGGCCGGGATGGTCCACGACGCCATCACGAGATCCTCTGTGGTCTGGGCATATTCGGAGACGCACTGGATCTCGTCGAGCTCGACGCCGATCGAGTCGGCGACCAGTCGCACCGCCTCGGCGAACACCGCGGTGCCGTTGGCGGCCATCGGGGCCAGGTTCGGGTCGTCGATCGCGGTGCCGAAGCCGGTGGGCCGCTCCGTATCGGGGGAGTCGTAGAGCGTGGTGTCGGCGGATTCGGAGATGGTGACCTTGTCGACCCGATCGCAGGCCGTCGAGGCGACGATGGCGAGCAACTCGGCGAAGCCCGGGCTGACACCGGAACCGAACAGCGTCGAACCGCCCCGCCGGCACGCCTCTTCGAGTTTGTCCCGGCCGGCGCCGAGGTTGTGGCCGGTGATGAAGGAGGCCGACGCCACGACGTTGACGCCGGTTTCGAGGATGCGGACCAATTCGTCGACGTCGATCCACATCGGGTTGTAGACGACCACGTCGGGCTTCAGCGCGAGCAGCGCGTCGACGTCGTTGGTGGCCTGCACGCCGAGGGATGCGATGCCGGCGAGCTCACCGGCGTCCCGGCCCACCTTGTCCTTCGACCACGCGTAGAGGCCGACGAGTTCGTAGTTCGGGTTTTTCGTGATCGCCTCGACCGAACTCTTGCCGACATTGCCGGTGGTCCACTGAACGACGCGATAAGGGGTGTTTGGCACGCGCACAGCATAGGGAAACGCGACGCGTCGCGAAGGCGTTTTTACCGACCGGTGAAAAATACATTCCACACGCTCTAGTGTGACCGTGATGAGCGGCCGCACCAGAGGTCGTCCACCGCGGATCAGCCGAGACCAGATCGTCGCGGCGGCGCGCGGCGTGGCGGACCGAGACCTGACGATGCAGGCGGTGGCCGATGCGCTCGGTGTCAGCCGCAAGGCGCTGCACTATTACGTCGGTGACCGGGAGGGGCTTTTGACCCTGGTGGTCGCTGACCTCTTCGAACGCGAACTGACCAGCGTCGAGTTGCCGGTCGACGACGATTGGCGGGTGGTGCTGCGCGCGTACAGCGTCGCGTTCCGCGACGGCCTGGTCCGGGTGGGGGTCGCGACCGACTTCACCCGGTTGCGCGGCATCGGCGCCGCGGCCGCGTTGGCGCTCGCCGACCGGGTCCTGGACGCGCTGCTCGCGGCCGGCTTCCCGCCCGACGCCGCCCGGTACGCCCTGACCGCGGCGTCCAACATCGCGCAGTCCGCGGCGCACAGTAGCGCCGCGCAGACAGCATCGGGGGTGCACCGGCACCGCGCGGAGACGTCAGCGGCACTCGAACAGGAACCACGGGACATCTATCCGGCGCTGCGCACGGTGCTGGCGTCGGCCGAATCACAGCACCACGACGCCGAGCACCAGTTCGACTTCGAACTGGGCCTGTTGATCGCCGGTCTCGACCGACTCCTGGACGCTTAGAGCGGCGTCAGGGTGGCCTTGCCGGTCCGTTCCTGCCCACTGCGGTCGATCCACGTCAGATCGATCACGTCGCCGGGGTAGTGGCGATCCAACACGTAGGTCAGCGTGGTCGCCGAATCGAGGGGAGTGCCGTCGAGCACGGTCAGCACGTCACCGGCGAGCAGTCCGGCCCGGTCGGCGGGCCCGCCGCGCAGCACTTCGGCGATCTGCACGCCCGGGCCGCGTTGCGCCGAGCGCACCCCGACACCGAGCAACACCGGCGGCCCGATGTGCACGTCGGCGGAGGGGGCGCGGGACCGGATCTGGTTCGCGACGGGTAGGGCGTCGTTGATCGGGATCGCGAAGCCCTCTCCGCCCGGACCGAACTGGTAGTTCACCGATGCCGCGGTGGTGATTCCGACAACCTGCCCGGCGCTGTTGACCACGGGTCCACCGGAATCACCCGCGACCACCGGCGCAGCGAACTCGAACAGCCCGGAAAGTTCGTCCTTGCTGCCGGTCAACGTGTCTTCGGCGTTGACGGTGCGGCCGAACGCGGTGATCTGTCCGACCTCGCGGGTCAGCGGCCCGTTCGATCCGTTGGCGTTGCCGAGCGCCACGACCGGTTCACCGGGCACCAGCTGCGCGGAATCTCCGATCGGTGCGACAGGCAGCCCGTTGGCGCCGATCAACTGCAACACCGCGATGTCGCGCCTGCGGTTGTAGCCGACCAGCTCGGCGGGGTAGGACCGGCCCCCGACGCTCGCGGTGATCCGGTCGGCACCCGACACGACGTGGAAGTTGGTCAGCACCTGGCCGGCCGGATCGAGCACGAAACCTGCCCCGTTACCGAAGGCGCCCTGGTAGTCGATCTCGGTGTCGATGCGCACGACGGCAGGCTCGACCTGAGCCGCCGCGGCGATCGGGTCGGCGGGGGCGGCGGTGGCCGGGAAAACCGGTGTCACCATGGCCAACGCCGCGGCCAATGCGATCAGTAGCGCGGCGAACGGACGGCGGACGGGGATTTTGCCCATGAACCCATATTGCCCGATGCGCATGCGGCTAATCGTCTACGACGACGCCGCCACGTAGCCGCCTGCGGCGACGGCGGGTCTGCTCAGGTCGGCGATTGCGCAGCTTGCCGTCGGTTTGCTCGGCTTCTTCGGTGGCGGTTGAGGCGGGTTCCCCGGCGCCGGAGTCAGGCTCGTCGGCGGCGGTTTTCTCCTCGTCATCCGCTTCGACGGTGGTCTCCTCGGACGCTTCGGAAGCGTCGCTAGCGTCTTCCGCCCCTTGGGGCTCTTCCGCCTCTTCGGCCTCTTCCGCGCCTTCGACCTCTTCGGCCTCGTCCGCTTCCTCAGCGCCCTTGCCCCGGCCGCGCCGCTTCTTCGGCGCCTTGACCTTGAGCGGTTTCGGCGGCGGTGGTGGCATCTCGGCGACCGAGGCCAGGTAGAACGCGAAGACGCCGAGCAGCGCGATCGCCGCGGCGGCCCCGTAGATGCCGAACAACCACCGGCCCGCGTCGTCGAGTGACAGCCAGATCTCGCTGATCGCCGCGCCGAGGATCAGCACCCCCGCCAACACGTGAAACACGATGGACCAGGTCCGCAGCCTCAGCGCCAGCAGCGGTGTGCCGAACTCCGGCCTGCGGGTCCGCAGCAGCGTGAACACCACCGGCAACGCGGCCAGCCCGATCAGCGCGCCGACCACAATGCGCATCGCGGTACCCAGTGTGTGGGGGATGTCGCCCGACAACTCGTACCAGCGGGGCAGGACGAAGAAGAAGTACAGAACACCGGCCACGACACTGAAAGACGCGTGCCAGATCACCGCGACGGTGCGGCTCATACTCCTCCTAGACGTTTGGTTGGCCGGGGTGCGACCGGGCGAGGGCCTGCAGATCGCACCCCGTGCCGAGTGCGGAGGATGCGGGATTTGAACCCGCGAGGGCTATTAACCCAACCCGCGTTCCAGGCGAGCGCCATAGGCCACTAGGCGAATCCTCCGCGGGCCATGGTAGCCGACCCCGCGGATGAGCCCGTCCGGATGCGGATGCCTCTGGTATTAGACTCGCCGTGGACCCCGCGCGGCGTCCATCCTGTGAACTCCCCCAGGGCCGGAAGGCAGCAAGGGTCAATGGGCTCTGGCGGGTGCGCGGGGTCCCCTTCTTCCATGGTTCGAAAGGTTTCTGGTGTCTTTTCTGTCGCTCGGCCGAGATGACCTCTCCGCACAGCACGAGCAGCAGAAGCGCAACTATGCCGAGCTGCAGGGCAAGGGCCTCAAGCTGGACCTGACCCGGGGCAAGCCGGCGCCCGCGCAGTTGGATCTGTCCAACGGGCTGCTGGACCTGCCCGGCAAGGACGACTTCCGCGACGGTGACGGCACCGACACCCGTAACTACGGCGGTGTGCACGGGTTGCCGGAATTGCGCGCGATCTTCGGCGAGCTGCTGGGCATTCCGGTGCAGAACCTCATCGCGGGTAACAACGCCAGCCTGGAGCTGATGCACGACGTGGTGGTGTTCTCGATGCTGCACGGCACCGCCGACTCGCCCCGGCCCTGGAGCCAGGAGCCGAAGCTGAAGTTCCTGTGCCCCGCTCCCGGTTACGACCGGCACTTCGCGATCACCGAGAGCCTCGGCATCGAGATGATCACCGTGCCGATGCGTGAGGACGGCCCCGATGTCGACCTGATCGAGGAACTCGTCGCCGCCGACCCGGCCATCAAGGGCATCTGGTGCGTCCCGGTGTACTCCAACCCGACCGGCGTCACGTACTCCTGGGAGGTCGTGCGGCGGCTCGTCCAGATGCGAACGGCGGCAACGGATTTCCGCATCATCTGGGATAACGCGTATGCGGTGCACACGCTGACGCACGACTTCGTCCGGCAGATCGACGTGCTCGGGTTGGCAGAAGCCGCGGGCAACGCAAACCGGCCGCTGGTGTTCGCGTCGACTTCGAAGATCACGTTCGCCGGTGCCGGGGTGAGCTTCCTGGGCGGGTCGCTGGGCAACATCGCCTGGTATCTGCAGCATGCGGGCAAGAAGTCGATCGGCCCCGACAAGGTGAACCAATTGCGGCACCTGCGCTTCTTCGGCGACGCCGACGGGGTGCGCCTGCAGATGCAACGCCATCAGGAACTGCTGGCGCCGAAGTTCGCGGCGGTGCTGGAGATCCTCTCCGACCGCCTCGGCGAGTCCAAGATCGCGTCGTGGACCGAACCCAAGGGCGGCTACTTCATCAGCCTCGACGTGCTGCCCGGAACGGCGCGGCGCACCGTGGCGCTGGCGAAGGACGCCGGCATCGCGGTGACCGAGGCCGGGGCGACGTTCCCGTACCGAAAAGACCCGGAGGACCGCAACATCCGGATCGCACCGACGTTCCCCGCCGAACCGGAGCTGCGGGCTGCGATCGACGGCCTGGCCACCTGTGCACTGCTGTCGGCCACCGAGTCGCTGCTGAAGGGCTAGCCCGTTTGTGAATCTGACGACGAAATCCGCTGAAAAACGCCGTCAGATTCACAACCGAAACCCACGCGAGTGCAGCGCGCTCTCGACTCTGGCCACATAGGTCGCGCGTCGATACCGCAGCAGGTCTCTGCTGACCCGGATGATCAGCCAGCCAAGTCCCGTCAAGACGAACTGCTTGTCGATATCGCGCTGCCGCACTCCGGGATCGGTCCAGTGTTGCGGCCCGTCGTATTCGATAGCGACCTTGAAATCCTCATATGCCATGTCCACGCGGGCGACGAACTGCCCGTACTCGTCGAACACCTGGACCTGGGTCTGCGGCGCCGGCAGGCCCGCATCGATCAACGCCAGTCGGGCGACCGTCTCCTGTGGTGATTCCGCGCCGCCGTCGACCAGCGGTAGCACACACCGCAGCCGCGGAATGTCGCGGGCGCCCGCGTGTGCGGCGATGACCGCCTCCACGTCGACGTGTTTGAGGCCGGTGGCGTTGGCCAGAGCGTCGAGACGTTGCACTGCGACGGTCCGAGACTCGAGGTGGCGACCGAGGTCGAATGCCGTGCGGGCCGGCGTCGTCACACGCATCTCGCCGAGCGTCGTGACTTCGTTCGGCAGCACCCGTTCAGTCCTGACGACGAGTTTCGGTGGCGGCCTGCGATTGTCGTGGATCAGCTCCGCGGCCTCCGACGGATCTATCCACTTGGTCTTCAGCATCGCCGCCGCCGACAGGCCCGCGACGACTCCGCGCCGCTTCGACCACAGCCATGCCGCCAGCGCCCGATGCTGCGCCGACACGGTCGCATCGCGTGGGACGTAGACCCCCGGATACATCGGTGCATACAAGCGGCGCATCGCACGTTCGGAGATGATGCCTGTCGACAACGCTTCGGTTCCGACGAACGGCCACGGCAGCTCGGTCATGCGCCTACGGTGCACGCGTGGGCCGACGGATCAGCGCTGCGCTCGGCGACTTATCCCCAGGGACGCGCCGCCCGCCCGAACCCATTTGTGAATCTGACGACGCGAATCGCCCCTCAACCGTCCTCAGGTGCACAATCCAGCGACGCAGTGGTGGCCCGTCAGCCCGTCGGACCGCGCCGGTAGCCTGCTGAGCGTGGCGCTCTACCGCAAGTACCGGCCTGCGACGTTCGCCGAAGTCGTCGGACAGGAACATGTCACCGAGCCCCTGTCGACGGCGCTTTCCTCCGGCCGGATCAACCACGCGTACCTGTTCTCGGGTCCGCGCGGGTGCGGCAAGACCTCGTCGGCGCGCATCCTGGCCCGCTCGCTGAACTGTGCGCAGGGTCCGACGGCCACCCCGTGCGGGGTGTGCGACTCCTGTGTGGCGCTAGCGCCGAACGGGCCCGGCAGCGTCGACGTGGTCGAACTCGACGCCGCCAGCCACGGCGGCGTGGACGACACCCGCGAGCTGCGTGACCGCGCGTTCTACGCACCCGCGCAGTCGCGGTACCGGATCTTCATCGTCGATGAAGCGCACATGGTCACCACGGCGGGCTTCAACGCGCTGCTGAAGATCGTCGAGGAGCCGCCGGAACATCTGATCTTCGTGTTCGCGACCACCGAACCGGAGAAGGTGCTGCCGACCATCCGCTCGCGCACGCACCACTACCCGTTCCGGCTGCTGGCCCCGCGCACCATGCGGTCGCTGCTCGAGGGCATCTGCACGCAAGAGGGCGTGACCGTCGACGACGCGGTGTATCCGTTGGTGATCCGCGCCGGTGGCGGTTCGCCGCGCGACACGCTGTCGGTGCTCGACCAGTTGCTGGCGGGAGCAGAGGGAGACCACGTCACCTATGCGCGGGCTCTGGCGCTGCTCGGCGCGACGGACGTCGCGCTGATCGACGACGCCATCGACGCGCTCGCCGCCAACGACGCCGCCGCCCTCTTCGGGGTTGTCGAGGCGGTGATCGACGCCGGCCACGACCCGCGCCGGTTCGCGACCGACCTGCTGGAGCGGTTCCGCGACCTGATCGTGCTGCAGTCGGTGCCCGACGCGGGAGCGCGTGGAGTTGTCGACGGGCCGGAGGATGTGCTCGAGCGGATGCGCGAGCAGGCGACCCGCATCGGCACCGCGACGCTGACCCGCTACGCCGAGGTGGTGCACGCCGGGCTCGGCGAGATGCGGGGTGCCACCGCGCCTCGACTGCTGCTGGAAGTGGTGTGTGCGCGGCTGCTGCTGCCGTCGGCCAGCGACACCGAATCGGCGCTGCTGCAACGGGTCGAGCGCATCGAGACCCGGCTCGACATGTCGATTCCGGCCGGAGAGGGCACAGCGGCGCAGGGCAGCGGGCCGCCGAGGCAGTACGCCCGCAAGAGCAGGGTCGCCGAACCGCACGCACCCGAACAGACGCGCGCCGAACCGGCGCCCGAAGAGAAGGCGCCCGCCGAACCTGCGCCCGAAGAGAAGGCGCCCGAGCCGGCGCCCGAAGAGAAGGCGCCGTCCCCTCCACCGGTGCGGCCGCCGTCGGACCCGGTGGTGGAGGCCCCCGCGGCGGCCGGCGAGCCGAATGCTGCTGCCGTGCGCAGCATGTGGTCGACGGTGCGCGACAAGGTTCGGGAGCGCAGCCGCACCACCGAGGTGATGTTGTCGGGCGCGATCGTCCGCTCGATCGAGGGCGACACGCTGGTGCTCAGCCACGACTCGGCGCCGCTGGCCAAGCGGTTGGCCGAGCAGCGCAACGCCGACGTCATCCGCGAAGCGTTGAAGGACGCGCTCGGGGTGAACTGGAAGATCCGCTGCGAGACAGGTTCTGCGGATCCTGCGCCCGCTCAACCGAAGCGGGCCGCCGACGTGCCTGCACCACCGCAGCGCGACGAGGACGAAGAAGACATGCTGGCCGAAGCCGGCAGCGACACCTCGGACACCCCGCGCCGCGACCCCGAGGAAGCCGCGCTCGAGCTACTGCAGAACGAACTGGGCGCCCGCCGCATCGACGGCTGACTCCTAGGGCGTCCACCACGGCCGCAGCGGCAGCCCGCAATCACGTCCGTCGCTGTCCAGCTTGACCGCCAGCACCTGGTGTAGCTGAACCACATTCGTCTCGAACCCGAGGCGCGACCCGGCCATGTACAGGCCCCACACCTTGGCGGTCGCCAGGCCGACCTCGGCGACGGCCTCGTCCCAGTGCTCCACCAGGTTGCGACACCAGTCGCGCAACGTCAGCGCGTAGTGGTTGCGCAGGTTCTCCTCGTGCACGACCTCCAGGCCGACGTCCTGCGCCTCGCTGATGATTCGCCCCGAGCCGGTCAGCTCACCGTCGGGAAAGACGTATCGGTCGATGAATCCACCCGCCGTCGCTCCGGTCCGGTTGTCCGGACGCGTGATGCAGTGGTTGAGCAGCAACGCGCCGGCGCGCATCCTCGACTGCAGGAAAGCGAAGTAGGCGGGATAGTTGTGCACCCCGATGTGCTCGGTCAGCCCGATCGACGAGACCGCGTCGAAGCCGTCCTCGCGCACGTCGCGGTAGTCACCGTGGCGAACCTCGGCCAGATCGCCGAGGCCGTCCGCGGCGATCGCGTTCTGCGCCCAGGCTGCCTGCTCTTTCGACAGCGTCACGCCGATCGCCTTGACCCCGTGGCGCGCGGCGTAACGCACCATGCCGCCCCAACCGCAGCCCACGTCGAGCAGGCGATCGCCCGGCTTGAGCCGCAGCTTCTCGAAGACCAGCCGGTACTTGTTCTCCTGCGCTTCCTCCAGGGTGGCCCCGTGGTGCGGATAGCACGCGCACGTGTAGGTCATCGACGGGCCGAGCACCCACTCGTAGAACGTGTTGGACACGTCGTAGTGGTGGTGGATCGCCTCGGCATCACGGGTTTTGCTGTGCCGCAGGCCTTCTGCGATTCGACGCCAGCGCGGCAGCGCCTCCTGTGGCGGCGGAGCGATCGGCTTGAGGTGTTCGATGCCGATGGAACGCACGATGTTGGCGAGCACCCGCGCAGGCGGTCGTCTGAAATCCATCTTGTCGGCGAGCGCCTTGAGCAGCTCGTAGGGATCGCCGGGGTGCACCCCGTGCGGTTCCAGGTCGCCCGACACGTAGGCCCGCGCCAATCCGAGGTCGCCCGGCGCGGTCGCCAGGTATGTGGTGCCGCGGGGAGTCAGCAGTTCGAGGCCGAGCGGCGAATCCTCGGGTCCGGCCGAACTCCCGTCGTAGGCGGTGAATCTCAGCGGCAGGTTCCCCGCGGCGAGGATCTCCAGGATCTCCGCCAGCGTGAGCTTCCTGGCCGGCGCGTGAGAATGTGCGGCGTTGTCCTTGAAGGTCGTCATCGTCTTTGCACCGCCTTCGCATACAGATCGAGGAGCCGGGAATCTGGATCGTAGGCCTTTTTGACGATCTTGTAGGTTTCCCCGCCGTAGAGATCGTCGAATTCCTCGCGGCCGTAGTACGAATCCGAGTACAGCGATTTGTGTCCGTCGAGTTCGCTGATCTTGCGTTCGATCAGTTTGTTGGTGTGGCCCTCGTCAGGGCCGACCGGTACCGATGACCAGAAGCCCACGTTGACGTAGGTGTGTTGCGGCCGTAGTGGATAAAGCGGCCAGCCGCCACCTGTTCGCGGATCATCGCGAAGACGCAACGGGCACAACCAGATCGGCTCGATCGGAACATTGTCGAGGAACCAGTGCAGGAACTCGGCGACCCGCTCGATCGGCACCTCGACGTCCTGTACGACGCGTTCGCGCGGTGGTCGCCCGTTGCGCTTCTCGATGCGATCGGCGATGTCGAACCGCTGATCGTAGGCGATGAGCTTCCAGTAAAAGCTGCTGCGCCGGTAGCGCCGTGGCCACCACCGGCGGATCCGCGGGTTCTGCGCGCCGAACGCCCGCGAGCACCAGAACCAATCGGTGTCCCACCGCCAGAGGTAGTCGTGAATTGTCAGCCGGTCGTACTTTTCCGCGCCGTTGTCGCCCGAGTGCTGGATCGAGCGGTAGTAGATCTGCTGGCCGGTGTAATCGCTGACGGGCCCCGGCGTCGCGGTCTGGAAGCCCAGCGTCAGGTACGCCTCGTCGGCCGAGAACACCACGCCGTCGAGATAGTCGACTTGGGCGCCGTCGTAACCGCCGGTCTCGACGATGCGGTCCATGGCGGCGACGAGATCCTCGATGGTGTTGAACCGCAGGTGGCGCACGGCGACGAACGGCTGGACGGTCTCCAGCTCAATCTTCAATCGGACCGAATAGCCCAGCGTGCCATACGAATTCGGGAAAGCCCTATACAAGTCCACGTGTTGGTCCGGCGACGCGGTGAGCACCTCGCCGGTGCCGGTCAGGATGTCCATCTCCAGCACCGACTCGTGCGGTAGGCCGTTGCGGAAGGACGCCGACTCGATGCCGAGCCCGGTGACCGCGCCGCCCAGCGTGATGGTCTTCAGTTGCGGTACCACCAACGGGGACAAGCCGTATGGCAGCGTCGCGGCGACCAGGGCTTCGTAGGTGCACATGCCCGCCACGTCGGCGGTGCGGGCATCTGGGTCGACGGCGATGACCCCGGTCAGACCCGAGACGTCCAACCCCTTGACGGTGGTCTTGGCACGCGCTCGGAACAGGTTCGACGTGGGCTTGGCGAGGCGCACGGTCGCATCGGGCGGGATCGCACGGTAGCTGGACAGTAGCCGCTGCACGCCCGCGGCATGTGAAGCACGTGCGTCGGTTCGGGCAACAGACACGCATATACGCTAGTCCGCGGTGGCACCTGATGCGACCCAACCAACCCTTCAACCAAGGAGCTCGTAGGAGATGGCACAGGTCAGCGCGTCCAGCACAGTCTTGATCGACGCGGCGCCGGAGGCGGTGCTGTCGGCCGTCGCGGATTACGCGACCGTGCGTCCGAGAATTCTGTCGCCGCACTACAGCGAGTACAAGGTCCTCGAGGGCGGCCAGGGCGCCGGGACCGTCGCGAGTTGGAAGTTACAGGCGACCAAGTCGCGGGTGCGCGACGTGAAGGCCAACGTCGACGTGGCGGGCCACACGGTGATCGAGAAGGACGCCAATTCGTCGATGATCACCAACTGGACAGTCGCGCCTGCAGGGCCCGGCTCGTCGGTGACGGTCAAGACGTCCTGGCAGGGCGCGGGCGGCATCGGAGGCTTCTTCGAGAAGACTTTCGCGCCGCTCGGACTGCGCAAGATCCAGGCCGAGGTGCTGGCGAACCTCAAGAAAGAGGTCGAGGGATAACCCTCGTTATCGGGTTGATCCCATGCAGCTGGTGAGGGCAATCAACCCCTTAGAGGGCTAAGCAGCCGCCGTAGAACCCAGGAACCCCGCGATGCCGCGCACCACCGCGTCGGCGTACTTCTGCCGGCCTTGCGCCGTCTTCATCAGTGCCGAGTCGACCGGGTTCTTCATGTTGCCCAACTCGACGAGTATCGACGGGTACTGGGCGAGGTTCAGCCCGGCGATGTCAGAGCGCGGGTTGAGGCCGTCGGAGCCGATGTAGGTCGACGGCACGAAGCCCGACGCCTGCAACTGGTCACGCATGATCGCCGCGAACCGGGGAGACGGCCCCGCCTGCGCGTCGTTGAGCGGCGGGGACGAGTACAGGACGTGAAATCCGCGCCCGGTCGGCGGGCCGCCGTCGGCGTGGATACTCACGATCGCGTTCGGCTTCAGCGAATTGGCCATCGCGGCGCGTTCGTCGACGCAGGGACCCAGAGCGGTGTCGTTGCCCCGCGACATCGCGGTGCGCACGCCCAGCGCGTGCAGCGCCTGACGGATCCGCAGCGTGGTGTCCCAGGCGAAGGTGTGCTCGGCGTAACCGTCGTCGGTGGAGGTGCCGCTGGCCTGGCAGTCCTTGGTGCCGCCGCGGCCGGTGGACACCTGCCGGCTGATCGACGCGTCGTTGGCGCCGTTGTGGCCCGGGTCGAGGAAGACGATCTTGCCCGCGATGCTGGCGGGCGCGGCGGCGACTTCGCCGGCTGGGCTGACGAGCGTCGACGCGACAACGAGGAATCCGGTGGCCACTGCGGCGCAACCGCGCATTGCTCGAGTGGCGCCGACACGCAGGCGGGCAGGCACGGCCGTCACCGTAACCGCAACCACGACTACGCTGAAAGGCCAAACCGCCGCGAGCGGGCAGGCGAGACCAAGTCGAAACCCGTCCGCAATCAACACGCAAGGGGACCAGTCATGCAACCCGGAGGCCAACCGGATATGTCGGCACTGCTCGCGCAGGCGCAGCAGGTGCAGCAGCAATTGATGGAGGCGCAGGAGGCGCTGGCCAACTCCGAGGTGCACGGGCAGGCCGGCGGCGGTCTGGTGCAGGTCACGATGAAGGGCAGCGGCGAGGTGGTGGCCGTGTCGATCGATCCGAAGGTCGTCGACCCCGATGACGTCGAGACGCTGCAGGACCTCATCGTCGGCGCGATCGCCGACGCCTCCAAGCAGGTCACCATCCTCGCCCACGACCGGCTCGGGCCGCTGGCGAGCGGGATGGGCAATCTCGGTCTGCCGGGAATGTAATTGTTCGAGGGACCTGTCCAGGATCTGATCGACGAGCTCGGCAAGTTGCCCGGTATCGGGCCGAAGAGCGCGCAGCGGATCGCCTTCCACCTGCTGTCGGTGGAGCCACCAGACATCGACCGGCTGACGGCCGTGCTCAACAAGGTGCGCGACGGGGTGAAGTTCTGCGCGGTGTGCGGGAACGTCTCCGACGACGATCGCTGCCGCATCTGCAGCGACCCGCGGCGCGACGCGTCGCTGGTGTGCGTCGTCGAAGAGCCCAAGGATGTGCAGGCCGTCGAGCGCACCCGTGAGTTCCGCGGTCGCTACCACGTGCTGGGCGGTGCGTTGGATCCGCTGTCGGGGGTCGGGCCGGAACAGCTGCGAATCCGCGAGTTGCTCAACAGGATCGGGGAACGGGTGGACGGCGTGGATGTCACCGAGGTGATCATCGCGACCGACCCCAACACCGAGGGCGAGGCCACGGCGACTTACCTGGTGCGCATGCTGCGCGACATTCCGGGGTTGACCGTGACACGGATCGCGTCCGGTCTGCCGATGGGCGGGGATCTGGAATTCGCCGACGAGCTGACGTTGGGCAGGGCGCTGGCTGGCCGCCGGGCCATGGCATAGGTTGGCCGTCATGCCGGACGAGGAGTTCAAGGTCGAGGTCGAGCTGGGCAGCGATGAGCACCGGCTCTCATTCTGGGAGAAGCTGCGAACCCTGGATCTGGACGACGGCGCGCGCCGGCGGCTCGGGTCGCGGGTGACGGTGACGCGCGACGGCGACCGCATCCAGCTGTATACGCACACGTTGGCCGACGCGCAGGAGGCCGAGCGCACGCTCCGCGGGTTGGTGGCCGACGATCACGTGAGGGCGCAGTACATGGTGAGCCGGTGGGACCCGTCGAGCCAGGAGTGGGTGGACCCGGTCAGCGGGCAGGAGGTGTCCGACGATGCGCGCGAGACACCCGCGCCGGACCCGAGCTACGTGATCCTCGAGGCCTACAAGCCGCAGTTCCTGCGCGATCTCGGCTTGTAGCCACCGCCCTTGTAGCCCGAGCCGACCGGCGCCGTCGGGCCCGCCACGCCTAGCCTCAGGAGTCACAGCTATCGACGCTTGGCAGACGTGTTCTCGCACTTTCCCTGCCAAATGTCGATCGGTGTGACTTGTCGGTGGTCCCGTGCACGATGCCGTCATGACTGAAATCTTCATCGGCAGTGAGGCTGTCGCGGCGGGACGGGTGACCCGTCATGAGCTGAAGCGGTGGTACCGCCCCGTCTTTCGCGGTGTGTACGTGCCCAAAGATGTTGAGTTCTCATTGCGCGATCGGGCGATCGCGGCATGGTTGGCGTCACGCCGCAAAGGCGTCATCGCGGGAGTCGCGGCATCCGCCCTACACGGCGCCCCGTGGGTGGATCCATCGCAGCCGATCGAACTCGTCGGCGTGCGGATTCGTCCACAACCGGGTCTGATTCCGAGAGCGGATGACGTCGGCGTAGACGAGATCACCAGGATCGGCGGACTGCCGGTGACGTCTCGAGTCCGAACGGCCTTCGACATGGGTCGCCGGCTTCACCGGACCGAGGCGTTGGGTCGTCTTGACGCGCTGATGTGGAATCAGCGCTACGACATCGACGCGGTTGCGCAACTAGGTCAAAGACATCGACACGCTCCCGGATTGAACCGGTTGTACGAGTTGCTTCCACTCGTCGACGGCGGAGCCGCCTCGATACCGGAGTCCCGAATCCGACTGTGGTTACACGACGCCGGCCTGCCGAGGCCGGAGACACAGATCCCGGTAATCGTCGGCCATCAACCGCAAGCGTGGCTGGACATGGGTTGGCGGGAGTACCAGGTCGCCGTCGAGTACGACGGGGACCACCACCGCAAGAACCGGCGCCAGTACGTCAAGGACATCGCGAGGCTGCGAATGCTGGAAGCGCTCGGGTGGATCGTCATTCGGGTGATTGCGGAGGACAAGCCCGAGGACGTCATTGCACGGGTCGAGGCCGCGCTGATCGGTCGGGGCTGCAACCTCGACCTCGACGACATGCAAAGGTTCAAGCGCAGTTTGGCCGCCTAGCTGGAACGCAGTCACACTGATCAACTTTCTGCGGGCAAAGTGCGAGAACGCGTCGGCAAAACGTCGATAGTTGTGACTCGCGGAGGGCAAGTTGCACAAGTGACAGCTCGGCCGCGCTACACAGGGCGCGCAACGCAATTCAAAGATGCAACAACTAAGACGCCCGCCGCGGTGCGGCCAGGCGTTCGCGGCGAAGTCGGTCGACCTCGGGCAGCTCGAGCGGCGCCAGCTCGCCCACGACCCGGCTCAGCAGATGGTCGGCCAGCTCCGGATTGCGGGCCAGACACGGGCCGTGCAGATAGGTCGCGACGACGCTGCCCTGCACCGCGCCGTCATAGCCGTCACCCGCCCGGTTGCCCGCACCTTTTTCGACGCGGGCCAACGGCTGCGCATCACCACCGAGAACCGTTCCGCCGCGGTGGTTCTCGAAACCCGTGAGCCGCTGCGACAAGCCGGCCACCAACGGCTGCGACACCACCTCGCCGATCGTGCGCTCGTCCTGCGGCGAGGTGGTGACGTCGAGCAGACCGACGCCATCGACGCGTTCGCCCGACGACGTCTCATACCAGTGCCCGAGCACCTGGATGGCCGCACAGATCGCCAGCACCGGTGCACCGCGGCCGGCGGCCTGCTGCAGGCCCGGATACCGCAGCAGGTGCCTGGTGGCCAGCCGCTGTGCGTAGTCCTCGGCACCGCCGAGGGTGTACAGATCGAGCTCGGCGGGCACCGGGTCGTTCAAGGTGATCTCCACGACCTCGGCGTCGATGCCCCGCAGCCGCAGGCGTTGTCGTAGTACGACGGCGTTGCCGCCGTCACCGTAGGTGCCCATCACGTCGGGCAGCACCAGCCCGATGCGGACCGTCGACTCAGCCACCGGGCAGCCGCCTGTTCAGTTGCAGAAACGCCGTGTAGTTCGCGATCACCTCGACGTGTCCCGGCGGGCATGACTCAATCGCCTCGAGCGTGTCGTGCACCAGCGTGTGTCCGACCCCGACGTAACCCAGGCGCACCGCGAGGTCGGTGCCGCGTTCACCAGCGGCCACGACTTGCGTATCGTCGAAGTGTTCGAACCGCACATCCCACAGCCACGACAGATCCTCCCCGTCGGGCACCTGGCCGTTGACCGAGATCACCACGCCCGCACCATGTTTGTCGACCATCGACAATGCCTCATGCCAGCCCGCGGGGTTCTTGGCCAGCAGCACGCGCACGGTGTGCTCGCCGAGTCGCACGGTGCGGTACCGGCCCGCGACCTCGTCGACGGCGGACACCGCCGCAACCGCTGCGGCCGCATCCACGCCCATCGCCACCGCGGCCGCGACCGCCTGGGTGGCGTTGCCACGGTTCACCGCGCCGGGCAACGCCAGCGTCATCGGCAATGAAAGCCCGTCCGGCCCATGGATATTCGTCTCATCGAACCACCATTGCGGACTCGGACGCTTGAAATCCGTTCCGGTGGAATACCAATGCGAACCGTCGCGCACGATGATCTCACCCGATCGCGGACAGCTGACCGAGTCGTTGGCCCAGCTGCCGCCCGCGGCCACCCACACGACATTCGGGCTGTCGTAGGCGGCCGACGTCATCAGCACGTCGTCGCAGTTGGCCACGACCACCGCCGACGGATGACGGGCCAGCCCGCCGCGCAGCGTGCGCTCGATGTGGTTGATCTCGCCGACGCGGTCCAGTTGGTCACGCGACAGGTTCAGCAGCACGACGACTTCCGGGTCGGTGGCGTCGGCTACGTGGGGCACATGCATCTCGTCGACCTCGAGCGCGGCCAGGCCCGCGTCACGCGCACCGGCGAGCGCCGCGACCAGTCCGGCGTCCATGTTGGCGCCCGTGTCGTTGGTGGCCACCGCGCCGATCGTGCCCAGCGCCGCAGCGACCATCCGTGTGGTCGTCGACTTGCCGTTGGTTCCGGTCACCACCACGGTGCGGCGGCCCTGGCCCAACTGGCACAGCAACGATTTGTCGAGGGCCAGCGCAACCAGCCCGCCGATCATCGCGCCCGCACCTCGGCCGGTGACCCGCGACGCCCAGCGCGCGGCTGAGCCCGTCGCGAGTGCGACCCGTCCGCGAGTGGTGATCATCCCGGGATTCTAAGGAGCCGACACGCTGGCTAGCGATTCGGCGAGGTCCCGGCTTTGTCAGTGCACCGTGCCATCCTGACGAAGTGACCCGAACCTGGGGCAGGCCGGCGAGCGAGGACGGTGCCGGCTGGGCGGTCGTCGACGTGGAGACCTCGGGCTTTCGGCCGGGGCAGGCACGCATCGTCAGCGTCGCCGCGCTCGCTCTCGGCGACGACGGCAACGTCGAACACAGCCTCTACAGCCTGCTCAACCCGGGCGTCGACCCCGGGCCGACCCATGTGCACGGGCTGACGGCCGCGATGCTGGAGGGCCAGCCGACATTCGCCGACGTCATCGACCACCTCGTCGAGCTGCTCGCCGGGCGCACCCTCGTCGCGCACAACGTCGGTTTCGACTACTCGTTTTTGGTCGCCGAGGCGGAGCTGGTCAACCGGGAGCTGCCCACCGACTCCGTGATGTGCACGGTCGAGCTGGCCCGCCGGCTCGACCTCGATGTCGAGAACCTGCGGCTCGAGACGCTGGCCGCGCACTGGGGCATCAGTCAGATGCGGCCCCACGACGCGCTCGACGACGCGCTGGTCCTCGCTCAGATCCTCAAACCGGCGCTGGTGCGGGCGCGTGAACGCAAGGTGTGGCTGCCGGTGCATCCGGTCACGCGACGACGCTGGCCGAACGGCTTCGTCACGCACGACGAGCTGCGCCCACTCAAGGCGGTGGCGTCGCGGCTGCCGTGCACCTATCTGAACCCGGGCCGCTTCGTCGCGGGGCGGCCGCTGGTGCAGGGCATGCGCGTCGCGCTGTCGGCGGAGGTCAAGCGCACCCACGAGGAACTCATCGAGCGGATCCTGCACGCCGGACTTGCATACACCGACGCCGTCGACTCCGAAACCTCTCTAGTGGTCTGCAACGACCCCCGCCCGGCGCAGGGCAAGGGCTACCACGGCACCGAACTCGGTGTCCCGCTGGTCAACGACGCCGACTTCATGCGCTGTCTCGACGCTGTCGTCGGCGGCACCGGCATAGAGGAGTTCACCGACACCTCGCTGGCCGGCGACCAGTTCGCACTCTTCTGACTCAGCGGGCGGTCAGCGGGCGGCGCGGTTGACCGCCGACACCACGGCGCGCAGGGATGCCGTGGTGATCGACGGCGCGATACCGACGCCCCACACGGTCTTCCCGTCGATCGACGCCTCGACGTAAGCCGCGGCCTGGGCCTCCTCGCCGGCCGACAGCGCGTGCTCGGAGTAGTCCAGCACCGAGATCTGGTAGCCCAACGCGCCTAATGCATCGCAGAACGCCGCCAGCGGACCGTTGCCCGCACCGACGATTTCGCACTCGACCCCGTCGACCTTCACCACCGCCTCGATGGTGTCGGTGCCGCCGTCGACCTCGGACGCGGTCACCTTCTGACGGATCCGCTCGAGCGGCCGGACCGGGGCCAGGTACTCCTCGGCGAACACGTCCCACATCTCCTTCGGCGAGACTTCGCCACCCTCACCGTCGGTGATCTGCTGGATCGCCTGGCTGAACTCGATCTGCAGCCGCCGCGGCAGCGCCAGGCCGTGGTCGGCCTTCATGATGTAGGCCACGCCGCCCTTGCCGGACTGCGAGTTGACCCGGATCACGGCCTCGTAGGTGCGGCCCACGTCCTTCGGGTCGATCGGCAGATACGGAACCTGCCACAGGAGGTCATCGACATCCTTGTCGGCAGCATCAGCGTCGAATTTCATCGCGTCCAGGCCTTTGTTGATCGCATCCTGGTGGCTGCCGGAGAACGCGGTGTAGACCAGATCGCCGCCGTACGGATGACGTTCGTGCACCGGCAACTGGTTGCAGTACTCGACGGTGCGACGGATCTCGTCGATGTTGGAGAAGTCGATCTGCGGGTCGACGCCGCGGCTGAACAGGTTCAGGCCCAGCGTCACCAGGCAGACGTTGCCGGTGCGCTCACCGTTGCCGAACAGGCAGCCTTCGATCCGGTCCGCACCCGCTTGATATCCCAATTCGGCTGCGGCGACAGCGGTTCCGCGGTCGTTGTGCGGGTGCAGGCTCAAGACGATGCTGTCGCGGGGAGTCAGGTGGCGGTGCATCCACTCGATCGAGTCGGCGTACACGTTGGGGGTGGCCATCTCGACGGTGGCGGGCAAATTGACGATCAGCGGCACATCTGGTGTGGGCGCGACGATTTCGGCGACGGCGTTGCAGACGTCGACGGCGTACTCCAACTCGGTGCCGGTGTAGGACTCGGGGGAGTACTCGAACCGCCACTTGGTGTCCGGGTACTGCTCGGCTTGCTCGACGCACAGCCGAGCGGCGTCGGTGGCGATCTTCTTGACCGCGTCGCGGTCGGCGCGAAATACTACGCGGCGCTGCAGGATCGACGTCGAGTTGTAAAAGTGCACGATCGCGCGGGGCGCGCCCTGGCACGCCTCGAAAGTCCGCTCGATCAGTTCCGGCCGGCACTGCGTCAGCACCTGGATCGTGACGTCGTCGGGGATCACGCCCTCGGAGATGATCTCGCGGACGAAGTCGAAGTCGGTCTGGCTGGCCGACGGGAAGCCGACCTCGATCTCCTTGTAGCCCATGCGCACCAGCAGGTCGAACATGCGGCGTTTGCGGGCCGGGCTCATCGGGTCGATCAACGCCTGGTTGCCGTCGCGCAGGTCGACCGCACACCACATCGGCGCGGTGTCGATCACCTTGTCCGGCCAGGTCCGGTCAAAAGGAACAGGCACTGGGCCCAACGCCGGGCTCCCACCCGGCACCTCCTCGGCGAAGCTGCGGTAGCGGCTGACCGGCATCGCCGACCCGCGTTGGGTGTTCCACGCCCGCTGGCCGGGGTGAGGCGAACCGGACGGCTTGGTGATCTGGCGAACCGACGAATACGCGTCGGGTGAATCGGGTGAGGGTTTCGAGAATGTGGTCACGGTGGTCGCTCCGGGAGTTTCAAAGGGGACTCGACCGGCGCATCGCGAACACCCGCGACGGGAAGCCGGTCTGGATCAGACCCCGTCGCGGCTGCCGAGAAGGAGCACCCGCTGCACGCAGGCCACTGTACTCCGGCCTCAACGCGTCACAAAATGGACGCCTCCAGGCCGCGAGCGCGCAGCTTGGGTACGGTTTCTTGCCCTTGACTCGTACGTGGGTGAGCGCTCGGCGTCCCAGCGCTGGCTAGAGTGCGAGCGGTGATAAAGCTTGATCGGCGATGGTGGATGGCGATCGGTGTCGTCGTGGTCGCGATTGTGGCGCTGGTCTACTCCCAGCTGCAACAACCGCCGCAGGAATGCCGCCCGGTGCTCGACCTGCTCGAGTTCAACAAGTCGCAGAACGAGTTGATCAGCTCGAAGAGCGAGGATGCGCAGGGACCGCCGACCGCGGCCGAGCAGATCGCCTATCAGCAGTGGGCCGACGGGCTGGCCGAACGCGCCCGCAACGTCGACGCGCCGGAGCTTCGGTTCACCGCGATGGACCTCGCCGATCTCGCCGGGACGTTCGTTCAGAAGATGCCCGAAGCGCGCTCGGCGGTGGAGTCCCGCGCGCCGGGCGCCCCTGCCCCGCAGATCTACTACGAGATGTCGGCGATCGACAGCCAGATTCAGCGCAAGCTCGCGGAGCTGACCGAGGCGTGCTCGAACTGAGCCCCGCATAGGCTCACTCATCGTGTGCACGCGCGTGGTTTACCTCGGGACAGACGACCGCAACGTCACCGGTCGCTCGATGGACTGGAAATCGGAGATCGGCACGAATCTGTGGGCGCTGCCGCGCGGCGTCCGCCGGACCGGCCAGGGCGGCGCGAACTCCGCCGAGTGGACCTCGAGGTACGGCAGCGTCGTGGCCAGTGGCTACGACATCAGCACCACCGACGGGGTGAACGAGGCGGGCCTCGTCGTCAACCTGTTGTGGCTGGCCGAGTCGCAGTATCCGGCCGAGACGGCCGACGGGCCCGCAGTCTCGCTCGCGCTGTGGGGCCAGTACGTGCTCGACAACTTCGCGACGGTGGCCGAGGCGGTGCAGGCGCTGACCGCGACCCCGCTGCGGGTCGCCA
The DNA here is from genome assembly GCF_010731795.1 of Mycolicibacterium celeriflavum. Lineage (NCBI taxonomy): Bacteria > Bacillati > Actinomycetota > Actinomycetes > Mycobacteriales > Mycobacteriaceae > Mycobacterium > Mycolicibacterium celeriflavum. Next base: position 3,641,181 of record NZ_AP022591.1, read on the forward strand.
CCGCGGAGGTGCCGGGTGAGGAGCGGATGGCGACGCTGCACCTGGCGATGTCCGACGCCGGCGGGGACAGCGCGATCGTCGAGTACATCGGCGGTCAGCAGGTCATCCACCACGGCAGGCAGTACCGGGTGATGACCAATTCGCCGACCTTCGACAAGCAGCTCGCGATCAACGAGTACTGGAAGGAGATCGGCGGCACGGTGATGCTGCCGGGCACCAACCGCGCCGCCGACCGGTTCGTGCGGGCATCGTTCTACATCGACGCGGTGCCCAAGACCGACGACCCGCTGCTGGCCGCCGCCGCGGTCCTCAGCGTGGTGCGCAATGCATCCACCCCGTACGGCATCTCGACATCGGACGAACCCAACATCTCGACCACCCGGTGGCGCAGCGTCGTCGATCACAAGGCGCTGCGCTACTTCTTCGAGTCGGCGCTCTCGCCGAACACCTTCTGGGTGGAGCTGCGCAACATCGACTTCTCGCCCGGCGCGCCGACGCTGCGGCTCAACTTGGGCGAGGGCGAGCGCACGATCTACGCCGGGGACGCCAGCGCCGAGTTCAAGCCCGCCGACCCGTTCCCGTTCCTCGGCGTGCCCTGACGAAGGTTGGCGTTGCGAGCTTTCGAGCATCGACTTTGAACGGCTGCATACCAGGGGTCTTCGTAAGACACTGAATTTCGGCGTGGACCGTCGACGCATACGGTAGGTCTGCCGAATTTGCCTGCGGCGCCCCGAAATCCCCGATGCGTGTTTGAAAAATGCTCACCATGAGGCTCGGTTCGGCAGAATGTCAGGATCCCTGAAATCGTTGTCGAGGCATTGCCTACGCGACATAATCACGAGACGTGATGTGGCGGATGAGGACGATGACCACATCGCACTTGCCGAGTTTCGTTCCGAGCCAACGTCTGGTGGAGCGCCGATGGAAAAGCGTCTGACGACGTGAAATCTGACTCGTTTACACGTCCTCATGTTGGGCCCGATCAGGCGCGGGCCCAGGCTCGCCGGTGGAGATCGGCATATCATCGGCGGGTTCTGCTTGTCGATGCGTTGACTCTCGTCGTGGTCGTCATATTCGCCGAATGGATCGGAACGCGACTGGCGCATCGGCATTTCGCCGATTTCACCACGGCAACGGCTTTCTCGGTCGGTATCTACATCGGGTGGCTCGTCGCCCTCGGTTACGCGCGGTCACGTGATCTTTCGCTGGTTGGTCAGCAGGTCGAGGAGTACCGCCGCGTTGCTGCGGCGACCGGGTGGACATTTGCCATCGCCGCAGCCTTCGAGATCTTTCTGGACATGCCGATCTCGCGCATTCAGTTCGGCGTGACGTTCGGACTCGGGTTGATCGGGCTGTTCCTCACCCGCTATCTACTTCGGGCCGATATACGCCGACGCAGGAAGAAGGGCACCTACATCTCGCGTGTGGTCGCACTGGGCGATCTTGATTCGTCGCGGACACTGTGCGAGTACTTCGCACGCTCGCCGAGTGCCGGCTATCAGGTCGTCGGACTCTGCGTGCCCGACTGCGGAGACCGGATAGGGCAGAACGTGAGCCTGCCCACCGGCAGCGTTCCCATCCTCGGTTACAACGACGACAGCCTCATCGAATCGGCCGTGCAGTCTGCCGGAGCAGACACCGTCGCGGTGGTGTATTCCGAGCAGCTGGGGCCCGAGACGGTCGAATATCTGGCTTGGCGGATGGAGGCGATCAACACTGAACTCATCGTCATTCCGGCATTGACAGAAGTGGCGGCGCATCGACTGCAATTGCGACCGATAGAGAACTTGCCGCTGTTTGTCATCGAAGCGCCTACGCACGATGCGCCGTCGATGATCACGAAACGCATACTCGATCTTGTGCTGGCCACCATTGGATTGGTGGTGGCGCTTCCGGTGATCGCGCTGGCGGGGTTGGCGATCAAACTCGACGACCGGGGCCCGGTCTTCTACCGGCAGCAACGGGTGGGCATGGACGGCAGGCCGTTCAAGATCATCAAATTGCGCAGTATGTACGTGGATACCGATAAGACGGCGCAACCGGAGAGCCACCGCCACGGCAGCATTTTTCACAAACGCACGTCCGATTCCTGCGTGACCCGTGTGGGAAAACTCCTCCGGGCCACCAGCATCGACGAGTTGCCCCAGTTGTTCAATGTTCTCGAAGGGTCGATGAGCATAGTCGGGCCCCGACCGCTGGCCGTGGGAGAAGCAGGGACCCATGAGCACTTCATCGAACACCGATCACACGTCAAGCCTGGAATGACCGGTTTGTGGCAGGTGTCCGGGAGGTCCGATTTGGAAGACAAAGACCGCATCCGGCTCGACGAGTCGTATGCGGGCAACTGGTCGGTTGTCGGGGACCTGCTGATCATCTGGCGTACGGTGGGCGCCGTTCTGAAGCGCAAGGGCGCATATTGACGTACGCGGGCTACCAGCCCATCGCGGTGCGTACGCCCGCTGGCCACGACGACGGGTCCAGGCCGTGAGTTCGCAGCAGCCCCAGGGCAATCCGCTCCATCCCGAACCCCACGCAGGCGCTGTGTGCAACGCCGCCATCGGCGGTGCGCAGGGCGAACGTCTCGCCGAAGTGGTCGCGGTGGGAGTTGGCCGACACCACGGCGGTGCCCTCGTGCAGGTCGCCGTAGAGCCGCACCAGTAGTTCGGTCTTCAGATCCTCGTCACGCTGGTTTGCGGCCAGCAACTTGCCGACCCGGCCGAAGAACGGGTCGTTGGCTGCGGCGGGGCGGGCGTCCAGGCCGAGCTCGCTCAGTACCGCCATGCCGTGGTCCACCCACCTGTCACGGTGTGTCTGTGCCTGATCGGGTGTTCCGACCAACACGTACTCGTGCATTCGGAACGCCTGCATGCGTGCCGGGTCGGCGGCCGGCTCGTGCCTGAAGCAGTACCCATAGATGTCCATCAGCACACCGCCATCGGGCAGGCTCGACGGCAGGGTTGCATAGCTCGGATGGCAGGCCGCCGAAACCAGCATGGTCCCAGCGGAATTCAGATGCCCGTCCCACGGCAAACCGGCATCGCGATCAGCCAACAGCGCGCGGTGCTCGGCGTTTCCGCCGGTGAATGTCGAGACCGCACCGGTCAGATCCGGGAAAGACGCTATGTAGTCGGTCTTCTCGAATTGCTCACGCGGGAACACCGGTGGGAACCGCAGCACCTTCGCCCGCTCACCGTGGACCTCGGCGCCTTTGCGCTCGACCACGCGTTCGACGCCGTCGACGATGTTCTCGAACACCCCGCCACGGCCGTACAGTCCGTCGATTCCCATCGGCACCAACAAGCCCGCCGCGATCAGTTCATCGCGGAACTGTCGGCGGGCCGACTCGAGTTGTGCGTCCACGTCCTGAGCCTCGGTCATCTGCCAACCCTATCCACGGCCAGGCCCGGTCCGCTGTAACTCATCAGCATCCGAAATCAGTGCCGAGCCGCGACGCATCTCAGCTCCCTTCGGCCCGTATTCCGCCTAGGAAATCGCCGGCGCTTTCCATTCGGCCGGACCTTATGCTTGCCAGCATGCGGGAGATAATTCAGAAGCTGTTGGCCGATCACGGAAAGATGGCGGTCGATCCGGCAGGCGTCGACGCCGACGCCGACCTCTATGAACTCGGCCTCACCTCGCATGCGTCGGTCAACGTCATGCTTGCACTTGAAGACGAATTCGACATCGAGTTCCCCGATGAGGCACTGAAGAAGTCCACATTTGCATCGATCAACAACATCGAAGCGGCCGTCAACGACCTGATCAAGTAGCGCGCGTCGGCCATGAACCCACCGGGAGTCGAGCTTCCGGGTCACCGCATCCGCGTCGGGTGCGACGTGGTGGCCCTCGAGGAGATCGAGAATTCGGTGTCCTCGTTCGGAGACCGGTTTCTGGCCAAGGTCTACACCGCTGACGAGCTCGCCACCTGCGCCGGTCCGAATCGGCTGGCCAGGCTTGCTGCCAGGTTCGCCGCCAAGGAAGCCGCGATGAAGGCGTTCGCACGGCCCGACGCTGCGTTCTCCTCTCTCGAAATCGAGGTTGTCACTTCGGGCCATCTGCCCACATTGAGGCTTACCGGTTCGGCTGCGCGGCTGGCCGCCGCTCAGCAGTGGCTGCAGGTCTCGGTGTCGATCACCCATGCAGACTGTCACGCGGCAGCCGTGGTCGTAGCGGTCTGTGCCGAGTAGCAGTGGCACCCCGGAAATGGTCGTACGGTGTGGGGTGAGCGACTCGCAAACGCCGATGTCTGATGTGGATACGCACGATGCAGAATGTGGACGATTCTCGGGTTTCTTCGGGTGACGGGATGGACGCAGAGATGACCGGGGAATCAGGCGTACCGACATGGTTCGGGCCCGAGCAATCGCGGCTTTTCGGCGTTTTGCATGTCCCGGGCGGTGAGGTTGCGCGGGCGGGCGTGGTCATCTGTCCGCCACTGGGCCGTCAACACCTGGATACCTACACCGGGCTGAAGTTGCTGGCGCAACGATTGTGCGCCAAGGGATTTGCGGTGCTGCGCTTCGATTACCCGGGTACGGGGGACTCGATGGGCGACCAATGCCGGGACAGTGCCGTGGATGACTACCTGCAGGGCATTCGGACAGCGGCGGGCTATCTGCAAGCTTGCGGAGTGCGCAGTGTGTCGCTGGTCGGCCTGCGGGTGGGTGCGTTGCTCGCCGCGACAGCGGCGCCCTTGATAACGGGTCTCGATGGCCTGGTCATGTGGGACCCCGTCACCAATGGTCGCCGATATCTGCGCGAACAACAGGCTCTCTACCGGATGACCGTCGGCGGCGAGGAGTCCGCCGAGTTACCGCCTGAGCCGGGCGCGGTGCCGCTTCTCGGCATCACCCTTTCGTCCGCGGCTGCGGCCGCCCTCGGTGCGCTGAAGATGCCGGCGGCGGTCGGACCGATCTCGGTGCTTGTGTTGACCCGGCCCGAGCACACCGATGACCGCCTGCTCGCCGCGCTGCCCGCAGCGGACGACTGCACTGTTCAGGAAATTGTCGGGCAACCTGATTTCGTCGAACCACCCAGCATTGTGGTCAAGATCCCGATGGATACCCTGGCGATGATCGAGAAATGGCTCGATGCGAATCTGACGTCGGAGACGTTCGCTTTCGAGCCGGTGTTCGCCGATGTTGCCGTGGCCGACGAGCTGCCCGACGGCCGCAAGATCATCGAGACGATCACCGGACTCGGCCCCAACCGGCTGTTCGCCATCCGGACCGCGATCAGTGGCGCTACTGAGGGTGGGCCGACGGTGTTATGTCACAACACTGCGTGTGAACATCGGGTCGGCTCAGGGCGTATCTGGCCGGACACCGCGCGGCAACTGGCTGCACTGGGTGTGAGCGTGGTCCGCTATGACCGTCGTGGAGTCGGCGACACCGGTGTCGCAACGGGCGAGTTCCCCTGGATGCATTCACCAGAGGCCAAGGCTGATGTGACCGATGCGGTCGCGGCCCTGGCCGTGCCGGAAGACCGACTGATGATGGCCGGAATCTGTTCGGGGGCTTGGAATTGCGCGTATGGAGCGTTGCAGTGCGGTGCCAAATTGGTGGTACTGCTGAACATTCTGCTGTATTCGTTCCGGCGTTCCGATGGCGGATCGGAGCGGATCGCCCAGGTGACCGACGCTGTTGTCGGCGAGCCGGACTCCGAGGAACGGCGGCTATGGGGAATGGTCAAGCAGGGACTGCGAAATTGGTTGCCGTATCAGGGTTGGCTACTCCTCGGTCGCCTGGGTTATACGCAGGCCCCCGAGGTGCTGCTCAAGGCGCTCGGCAAGAGTGGCGTGCCGACTGAGTTGGTGCTGTCACCGTCGGATTTCGAATGGTACGTAGAGCATCGCGGCCTGATCGGAGCCAAACGCCTGGCGCGTCATGGGTGGGCGCCGAAGCTGACGGTGCCGCCCGCCGGCGATCATGCGGTGCTACACCGAGGTTTGCAGAACTTCATGCGTGAGTATCTGCTGGCCGCGGCGCGCCGGGAATTCGCCGACCAGCTCTGAAGGGGGCGCTGCGCATCAGATCGTGGCGAACAGAGCGCGCAGTCCGGCAGTGGTTGCGGTGATGTCGAATTCCCGCTCGACCAGGTCGCGTCCCGTGCGGACGTAGCCGTCGAGTGCGGGGCCCGACGATATCAATTGATCCAACGTGTCATGCAGGCTCTGCGCGTCGGCAGGCGTGGCCAAGAGGCCGGTTTTCTCGGGTATGACCAGCTCCGGGATGCCCGACAGACTCGTTGATGCGGTCGGCATTCCGCTGGCCAGCGCCTCCATCAGAGCTACTGGAAGACCTTCCATCTGACCGTCGGCGGCGACGATGCTCGGCAGCACGAACAGATCCGCCTCGCCCAGTGCCTGCTTCACCACTGTCTCGGACTGCGCGCCATGGAACCGGACCCGCGACCTGAGCCCGAGTTCTGTTGCCAGGGACTGTAATTCAGCTTTCAGCGGTCCATCGCCGATCAGATCCAATTCGATCCGGTCGACGGCAGGGCCTCCCAACGCCAGTGACCGCAGTAGCACTTCGTGGCCCTTGTACTCCTGCAGCGAGGCAACACACAGCGCGCGGATCGGGCCGCTGTCGGGAATTCCCCTGGGCCGGAACGAATATGTCGCGGTGTCGATTCCACAGTGGATGACGTGCACCGGGGTCGAGGTATAGCGCTCCAGCAGTCGACGGTTGTACTCCGACACCGTCACGATGAAATCGGCACCGTCCAGTTTGGCGCCCAGCATGGACTGGTCGACGTAGAGATCGTGCGCATGCACGGTGACGCTGTAGGTCACACCGGCCAATCTCGCGCAGATCCATGCGGCGAGGGCGGGATAGGTGGCGTAGTGGGCATGGATGTGCCGCGTGCCCGCCGACGATTGCAGATCGCGGGCGTGGGCAGTCGCGATCGGCACCGTGGCCAGCGCGCGGATCAGCAGCCCGGGCCGGGCAGCGTAGCCGCGCACCACGGCGGCCAGGATCGACAAGGTGATCAGCGGGTGCCGGGTCGACGCCCACAGCAGTCCTGCCGTACTGGCGCCGATGCCGGGTCGGATCAACTTCTCCATCCACGGTCTGGCAATAGCGTGAACCTGCGGGTCCGGCGACGGAAACAGCGACCGCAGCCCGATTTCACGCCCGTCGATGGCAGACAGCGCATCGAGCTCCCGGACGATGAAGGTTTCCGAGGTGATCGGGAACCGGGATACCAGATAGTCGATCTTCTTGCCGCTCAATGTTTTCGCTCGATCAGTTCGCGGTAGAGGTCTTCGAGCCGGTGGGCCCACGAGGTGGCGGAGAACTCGACGCGAGCGCGTTCGATAGCCGGCTTTCCCAGCGACCTCCGAAGCTGCGGGTCGTCCAACAACCGAGTCACGGTGACGGCCAGTGCGGCGGGATCATTGGGCTCGAACAGGAGTCCCGTAGAGCCGTCGACGATGATGTCCGGGATGCCGCCGATCCGCGATGCGGCGATCGCCTTGCCCGACGCCGACGCCTCGATCAGCACGGTGGGCAGGTTTTCACCGTAGGTCGACGGCAGCAGTACGACGTCGGCAGCCCGGTAGACCCGCGGCATGTCCGAGCGAATCCCGGCGAAGATCACCGAATCGGTCACGCCCACCTCGCTGACCAGCCCCCGGAGTTCGACCTCGTCCGGGCCGCCACCGACCAGAGACAGGACCGCGTCCGGATGTGTCTGCAATACCTGCGGCCACGCCCGGATCGCCACCGGTATGCCCTTGAAATCGCGGAATGCGGCCGGCAGCACGACCAACGGGCCAGGGCCACCGCCGAGTTCGCTGCGGACCGTCAGATCTGGCTCGCCGGGGTGGAAGTTGCTGACGTCGATTCCGTTGTGCAGCACATCCCAGTTGGCCGGGATCCGGCCCCGCCGATGCACCTGCGCCCACGACACCCGGCTCGCCTCGGAGACGAACAGCACCCGATCACCCCGGGTCGCGGCTTCAGTCGCGATCTGCTCGCGCCAGTGCTCGCGCCCGGGCCAGCGCTCGGTCACATGGTGGAACGTACAGACCACCGGCCGGCCGGTCAGCTTCGCGGCTGGTACCGCGAACGTCGCCGACATCTCCAAGTGAGTGTGCACCAGATCATAGCCACCGCTTCGGATTTCGCGGGCCAATCGCGGAACGCCGGTGAGGTCGAGTAGTCGGCGGATACCGAGCGAACGGGGATGCACACCCGATTCGGAAAGGATCTTCATGGTTTTCTCGGCATTGACCGATGCATCGTCCAGGCCGACAAAGTCCATCTGGACATCGGTATTGCGCATGGCGACGGCCAATGGTGCCAGCAGGGTTTCAGCACCACCCATACGGAACCCGTCGATCAACGTCATCACTCGAATCGGCTTCATTTGAGGACCCGCAACCTATTCCACGGGATCTTCGACAGCCCGTCGTAGTCCCATCGAATTCCGGCCGCACTGTAGGTTCGCCCGATGGTTCCGGGAGCGGCTGTGTCGTCTCGTTCGAAGCTGATGCTCAGTGGCGATGCGCTGACATCGACGATGTAAGCGCCATACTTCTGGAGAGCCTCGGCCACCGTGTGTTGTGCCGGAGTAAGCCCCAGGCGGTTGATGTCCAAGCTCGGGTCCAGTTGCATGCGGGCTCCTTCGGGAATGCAGTCGGGGCGCGTCGACCGGCCGTCGGTCTTGAGGGCTGGCGGGCGGAACACCTTGGCGCACACGTTGTTGCTCTGCATGGCGAGTGCATGTGGAATCAACTCCTGGGCGATCTCGGCCACCCGAACCACTCCGGCCAACCGGGATGCCCCCGAGCCTGTGCTGGCGCCTCCCCAGCCTGAGCCATCGAGATCGTTCACAGCGCCGAATTCGGTTGTCCAGGAACCGTTTACATTCTTGGCGCGCCAGAACTCATAGATCTTTCGGCTATCTGGGTCGATCACCACCATCGCGCCGTCGGACCCATCCTGCGGCCGCGCGTCGTCGGGGATCGGTACCTCGAGACCATCGAACGGGCAGCGGCCCCATTCGGCGATCAGGCATGGGACGGAATAGCGGGGGGTGTGCGCGTCCGCGGTGTAGATCGGAATTCCGAATTCAACGGTCGACGCGTATGCCCTGTTTTCCCACTGCACCGCGCGGATCATTGCTGCGCTGTTCGGGTCGATCTCGGCGTCGGCCGGGATCGGCGTGCGAAAAGGGCTGTCTTCGGCAAACGGTTGGGCTAGGTCAGTCCGCGCGGGGCTATCTCGCGCGGGGCTATCTGTGGACAACGTCGCGATGATGAGGATCGCGCCAACGGCCGCAGCGACGAGCGCAGCGACCGCGACCTGCCACCGTGTCTGCCTGCTCATCATGGCTCAATCTCCGGACTGACGCGTTTGGTGGCAGCTGCCACCGCATCGCTGATCAAGCCCGCGGCGACGGCCCAAGAGCGCTGTACAGCAGTCTGCCCCGCCTCGCCGAGTTTCGTTGCGAACTGCGGATCCCTCAACAGTCGGAGCATTGCGGCGGCAAGTGCCGCGGCGTCGTTCGGCGGTACCAACAGGCCGGTGACACCGTCGTCGATCGCGGCCGGTAGGTCGCCGACGGTGGTGCCGATGACCGGACGGCCGAAGGTGTACGCCAGGTGTGCCACGCCGCTGGCGCTGGCGCGGATGTACGGCGTGACGACGACTCGCGCGGATTCGATGAGTTCGGGCACCTCGTCCATCGCGCAGTAGCCCGGCCGGGCCTCCACGCCGTTGGCCGCGGCCCGGACCAGCAGGTCCGGAAGATCCACATCGGCGCTGACGGCACCAGCGAGGATCAGGCGTGCTCTCGGCATCTCGGCTTTGACCAGACCGAATGCATCGATCAGCACATCGATGCCCTTGTAGGTGGTCCACGTGCCGAAGAACAGCGCGACGGGTTCGGTCATGGCCACCGGCGCCGGTGGCCGGCCGCGATGCATGACACCGGACTCGCCGTGCGGGATGACGACGACGTCGCAGTTGGGCTGCCAGTGGTCGAGCACGATCTGCCGGGTCCGCGGGCCCAATACGAATGCGACGTCCATCTGTCGCCAGGCTGCGGCGAAAGAGGCCTGCAACAGTCGGCCGTCCTTGGGCGTGCTGGTGTCCTTGGCGTCGGATCGCGGGAGCGGCTCGTGGGCGACGATGCCGAACACCGTGCGCGGCAACAACTTGCAGATTGCCACCACAAGCCACGGCTCAAAGGTGAAGCGCCACTGTGAGAACAGCACCGCGCGCGGCGGTCGACGGCGCAACTGGTAGGCCAACACCAGCCAGGCCAGTACCAGCTGGCCTGCACGCCGGGCGCGCCGCAACAGATACCGCAGGTACCCGTGGCCGCCGTTCTCATTGGGATGCCAGGTTGGCAATACCGAGCGGATCTCGAATCCCGCTTCTGCGGAAGTGATTTCGGGCTTCGGGCCGGTCCACAGCTCTACCTCGTCGCCGTGGTCGGCCAGAGCGCTGCCGAGTTGGGCGGCGAACTGGAAGAGCCCACCCGACGGCGAGAACTCAACCAGGACCGTGCGGTTGTTCGTCATACCGCGGCTCCGACCGGCTCAGCCGACACGGCCGCGCGTGGCCAGAATCGGTTCGCCAAGCGGCCCAACAGCAGTCGGGCCAACACCATGGCGACCAGACCCCAACCCGCTGCATAGGCCACCGCCAACTGGGACCGCACGGAGGTGCGTTCTACGTGAACGTCGGTAATGGTCTCGACGGTGTATTGCATGGGGCCGATGTGGTCGTTGATCCGCGTGCGTGCCACGGCCAACGCGTTGGCCAGGCCCCGTTCGGCGCCGTCGGCATCCTGCGCGGTGACCGAGAACGTCGCGATACCGCGGATCGGGTCGGAGTGGATCTGTGCCGGGGCGTCGGTGTTGTACATGACCTCGATCAGGGTAGGCAGGAATGCCTCGCGGGCCCGGACATTCATCGCGTACGCGGCCCAGCCGTCGAGCGGGCCGACCGGCACCATGATGACCTTCTGGCTGGCCCGCACCGCCGGTGTGCCCGCGACCAGCATGCTGGCACCGGCTACGGCGGCGCCGACGACGCCCGCCGTCACCCACAGCGCAGCGGTCCGCAACATATTGCGGATCACTTCCGGTCGCACCGCTTCGGCCGGGCCGAGGGCGCATGCCAGCGCCAGCACGATGGCGAACGACCGAAAGTAGGCCATGTGGAGAAAGATGCTTGCGACCGACCAGGTGACGATGCCGGTGAGCGTTGCCGCGGCCAGCGCCCGATCCACCGAACTGGGGTTCGCAGCGATTCGCAGCGCCACGATCGTGAAGATGCCACCGACCATGATCAGCCAGGTGAACAGCCCGGTCACCCCGGACTCGGCGAGGAACTGGGCGTAGAGATTGTGCGGGGCGACGAGCCCTTCGTTGACGGCTGTCCGCACCCGGTCGGTGTAGTAGGGCACCTCGTAGCCGAAGGCCCCCGGGCCGAACCCGAAGGCGGGCCGTTCCTGGAACATCCGCCAGGCCATCTCCTGAGATGCCTCGCGACCGAGGACCGAGGGGTCGATGTCATAGCTCCGCTGACCACCGGACCCACCGAGCACGTCGTTCACCAGGGCCACCAGTCGGTTGCCGATGCCGGGGATCGCGAGCGTCAACAGCATGGCGGGTGCTATCCATGCCAACTTTTTCGGCTTGCCAGAAGCGACGAACCACAGCGCGACCGCCACCCCGGCCGTCAACAGCGTGCCGCGTGATTGAGTCAGATAGATGCCGACCAGCATGAGGACGCTGCAGAGCAGCCATGCCACCGACTGCCGCTGCCTACCGGCGCGACGGCTGCGTTGTGCCAGTGCCCAACCCATCGGCAGGCCCAACACCAGCTGGCGGCCCCAGAAGTTCGAGTCACCATACGGCCCGGCATACCGCTGGGTCGTGATCAATTCCCCCTGGGCTTCTGAGATCTGGGCAAAGCCGCCGAACGTCGCATCTCCACCGGTCAGATAACTCGCGATCGACAGCAGCGACAGGACGGCCAGTGTCACGGCCATCGCCATCGCCACCGCCCAGGGCTTCCCGGTGACCTGGGTCAGCATCAGGATGACGAGCAGGAACGCAAGGTCGACCGCCGCCCGCCAGAGCTCGGCGGTCGATGCGGCTGTGTCGACGCTGCCGACGAGCGCGATCACCTGGCCTGCGACATACACCCCGATCAGGGCGGCGCCGATGATCGTCCAGCGATTGAGGCGAGCCCGGGCCTGTGGGTCGCGCAACGCGACGATCAGCGCGAGAACGCCGAGCGCCACACTGGCTTTGAACACGGGAGCCGAGGTGTATTGGGTGGCCACCTCGGACACGTTGGCCACTTCCGCGACCACCATGCCGACGAGGACGCCGACGATCCATGGGCTGGAGCCGGACACGGCTATGCGTTGCTCCGGCGTGAGCGCAGCCAAGCCGCGCCGATCCCGACCGCAACGCCGAGCAGCAGACCCCCCAGCGCGCCGGCCAGGACAAGCTGGGTCCGTGATGTCGTCATTGCGGATGCACCATCAGGCGGCGAAACCACCCGGACCTGAAACGGCGCGGAGACCGCTGTGACCTCAGGTGTGGCCTTGGCGAGGAGATCCGAAACCGCGGCTTGTGCGGCTTGAGCTGACGGTGCATCGGCGGTGATCGACACCATTGTGGTGTCCGGTAGCGCACCGGCCGTCAACGTCAGGCTCGATGCGTCGATACCGGCAGCCGATGCCGCGCTCGCGGCCCAGCGCGGGTCGGAGTAGACGGCCGCCGCAGTGCGCGAAACCTGCCCTTGCGTGAGGACCTCCCAGTAGGCCGATGCATCGGCGGTGCTCAGGTCAGGCCCCGGGACCAAGGCCACCTGTGCGGTCGCGCGATACGTCGTCGATACCGGCAGCAGCAGGCCGGCGAGGCCACCGATGACGAGGCCGATAGCGGCGCACATTGCGACGATCGGCTTCAGCCAAAGGCGTTGCGGGAAACTCATGGACCGTCCTTTTCGCCATGGGCGTCACCGCTTCGCCATGATCCTGCCAGGCGGCTGACAACCGGCCGGGCCAGCTCCGGCGCGGTGACGGACAGCGCCGCTGCATAGACGACGATGCCCAGCGGCACCAGGAGAGCAAGTTGAACCGGTGCCGGCCAATGAACGACCAGAAGGCCGATGCCAAAGACGGTGGCGGCCATGGGGATAGTCGCAGCCAGCGGCCCACCTACGACCGAGAAGATTTGCGTCCACCGTATTGGAATGACCCGGCGGACCACGGTCATCCGGATCGTGAAATGAACCAACTCGACACTGAGTAGGGCCACCGCCACCAGCGTTGCGCTGTGCCCCGCCGCCCACCAGATCGGTCCTATCAGTAGGACGAGTTTGACCGCATTGATCGCGGTGAGCACGCCGGGGCGGCCCGCGGCTTTGAAGACGTCGCCCGCGTGGTACGAGGCCGAATAGATCGCGGTATACAACGCCAGCACGACCAAGATGTTCTTGGCGCCGTCGTACTGCGAGCCGTACAAGGTGTGCAGCAGGGGGTCGGCCACCACAGCCAAGCCGACGCCGGCCGGCAAGGTCAGCGCCAGGACGATGCCCAGGGCCTTCTGGTACTGCGTGGACATGGCCCCGCGATCGCGCTGCAGCCGGGACATCGAACTGAACAACACGTCGCTTATCACGGCGCACAGGTTGAGTACGACGAGCTCGGGCACCCGGTAGGCCAGCGTGTACAGGCCGAGTTCGGTGGTGCCGAGCCGGGTCCCGACCGCGAGGTAGTCGACGTTGTAGATCGCGTAGGCGAGCAGTGTGACACCGGTGACGGGGATTCCGAACCGCAGCAGCGCCCTGGCTTCGTCCAGATGGAACCGCGGCCACACGAAGGTCGGTGCGGCCCACCAGTACATGATCGCGGTGATCAGCACGCCGGCGAGTTGGCCGTACACGAGGCTCCACACCCCGTGGCCGGTCGCGGCGAGCCAGATGGTGAGTACCGTTTTGACCACTGCGCCGGCGAACTCTGGGAGCAGTCGGCGCTGGAACTTCAGGTCGCGGCGCAACCAGGACAACGGCACGACGCTGGCAGCCGAGATCACCAACGCGATCGCAAGGACGCGGATCAGCGGCGCGAGGTCGGGATGGCGTAGGAGGTCGGCCGTGATGTCGGCGGTCGAAGCCAGCAGCGCTCCGGCGATCACCCCGAATCCGATGGAGAGGGTCAATCCGGTTGGGGCGATTCGATTCCAGGGGCGGTGACTTTGAATGAGCGCCTCCGCGACGCCGAGGTCCTTGACGTAGTCGAACAAGTTGACCAGCAGCAACGCCAGGGCGAAGACGCCGAATTCGGCTGGGGTGAGCAGACGCGCGACAACGACCGTCATCAGCAGGGTGGAGCTCTTGCTGATCGCAAAGACGGTGTAGTTCCAGATCGTCTGCTTGCCGAGGTTCGGGCGCTTGGCCGGTGGCGGATCCGGGGTGTCGAGCGGTGGGTCAGGGGGGTTGTTCGGCGTCATGGCGCTGCGGTTCGGTGAAGAACCGTCTTCCGCCACCGAATCGCTCCTGTCGACTTTGCTGAGGTTGCGTTAGTGCACGGCTCGGTTGGTGACAGCCTGCTATTGAGCGCCGGATCAGTGTATGTCAGCGGACGCTGGACTCAGTTGGAAACAGGCCCTCGATTGGTGATCGTCGGTTCAGTGCAACAGTTAGCTTGATTCGAGCGGGCGATCACAGCAATCGAGGCAGGTGTGCGGTGTCGGTGACACTGGTGAGTGCGGTCGATCCAAATCCCACCGACGCCGGAAAAAAGGTGGTGCTGGCGGGATTTCTCGAGTACTTCCGGGACCGGTTGGGTCCACCGGATGTGCATTACCTACTTGTCGGCGGCTCACCGCGGTCGGAGTTTCCGGTCACGTTGCACCCGCTGCCCAGGCCGAGTCGGAAAGCGGCGTTGACCGCGGTGGCCAGCCGCGTGCCGACCGGTCGGGCGACCCTGCAGGAGTCCTTGCTGTACTCGCCGGAAGTTGAACGCGCGGTACAGATGACGCTGGAGCGGATCGGCCCGGATCTGGAGATCTACGACACCATTCGGATGGCGCAGTACGCCGACGAGGCCCGTGCCGACCGCCAGCTGTGTTATCTCGATGACCTGTTCTCCGAGCGGTATACGGCGATGCTCGACGCGGCGGATCGCTACCCCGACGTGACGATCCGGCCGCTGGGCAACTTCGCCCAGCACGTGCCCCGCCGGTTGCGGCCACTGGCCGACAGCAAGCTTCCGCAACGGGCGCTGCTACGCATGGAGGCCGCTCTGGCCCGCCGCAGTGAAGACCGCGCGGCATTGCGGTTCCGTCGGAACCTGTTGGTCAACGACGGCGAGGCCACCCGGCTGGCAGCCCGGGTCGCGAATCGCGGATCGGCCGACGTGCGGGCGGTGCCACCGTTGGTCAAGCCGCCGCAGTACCGCCAGCGCCGGTACGAAGGAGCGCCGGACTTCGTCTTCATCGGTTTGTTGTCGTTGCCGCACAACGAGGATGGCGTGCGGTCGTTCCTTACCGACGTGTGGCCGACGGTGCTGACCCGGATACCGAAGGCTCGGTTACGCATCATCGGGCGGGACTGCAGCCCCGAATTGACCGAGGCGGTGGGCCGGTTCGGCGGTTCGGTGTCCCTGGAGGGCTATGTCGACGACCTCACCGAGGTGTTGTGTTCGGCGGCCGGCTTGATCAACCACCTGCGATTCGGCTCGGGGATCAAGCTGAAAGTGATCGAAGCACTTGGGCGCGGACTACCGGTGATCTCGACGAGCGTGGGTGCCGACGGGTTCGCCACCGGGGGAGAGCACGGTGTGCTGGTTGCCGACCGGGCCGCGCAGTTCGTCGAGGCCATGTGCGAATTGACCGATCCCGGCCGTAACCGGGAGATATCCGAGGCTGCCCGTGGGCAATTCGACTCCGCCTATGCGCGTGACGCCGTATTCGCTTGCTACGACAACGCTTTCTCGCTTCGCTGATCGTCGACGGGGAAGCCTCATTGCCGGGAAATGACACCCTGCACCTTGTCGACTTCGGCGATCAACGCATCGACGGCCCGTGAAAGTTCTTGCCGCTCAGGCTCGGTCACCTTGTCGTAGGGCACGAAGCCGGCGTTCCACTGGTGCTTGTCCAGCAGCCCCTGGACAGTGGCGAACGCCAGGTCGACCTGCGCGCCCAGCTCGTGGTCCCGCTCGTCGATGATCGGCCGAACCGAGCCGACCGCAGTACGGGCACCGTCGAGGTTGGCCTGGATGTCCCAGAGGTCGGTGTGGCTGAAGACCTCTTCGGCGCCGGCGATCGTGTTCTGCGCGATCTTGGCCAGCAGACGTTGTGCTCCACCGGCGATCTCGGTGGCGTCGATCGTCCATTTCGGGTCCTTGACGAGGGCGTCGAGTTCTTTGACATCGGCCACCAGCTGATCCGCGATCGCGCCGGTGTCCGGCTGCAGGTTGCTCAACCACAGGTCCTTTTCCAAGCGGTGGAACCCGGTCCACCGCTCGCCCGGGCGCACATCGGCCTCGCGCTGGTCGATCCGCCGGCCCAGATCGTTCGGGAACGATTCGGCGACCTGTTCGACACGCCCGTAGTAGGTGCGGGCCTGGGAATACAACTCCTGGGCACCTTCCCAGTCGCCCTTCTTCGTAGCGCCGGCGAACACCTCGGTGGCGGTCACCAGATTGGTGGTCTGGCCGATGACGTAGGCCTTGTAGCTGTCGGCGGCTTCCTTGAACCCGTCCTGGGCATCCGCCGGACGCGCGTTGCCGGTGACGGTGAAGTCACCGCGGATGCCGTCGCCGACCATGCCGGGCTTGCAAGCGGTGTAGTACCTGCCCGGCTCGAGCAGCTGCACGACCAGTTTGCGCTGCAGGCCGGGGGCGATGTTCCCCACTTCGCCCATGACCCGGTCACCGGCGCCGTAGAGGTAGAACTCGGTGACCGCAGTGCCGTGGTTGGTGATCACGAACGTGGTCGTGCCGGTGCCTGCGGAGGCCTTCGACAGCTGACATGATTCATCGCCGGCCGCCACGGTGATCTCACTGCTGTCGGGCTTGCCATCAGGAACCGTCGGCTTGGGCGCGCACCCGGACATGAACATTGCGGTGAGGCCGACCACTACGACGGCAGCGGTCAACCCCGCTTTTGCGTTGTGCGCAACGCGAGCCATGTCATGGACCTTTCCGAGCAGTTCGGACACCCACCACCAGATAACCAAGCCAACAGCAAAATTGCAGCATTGCGAGAAACGAGTGCTGGTCGGCCAATTGCCAGTCAGTCAACTGTGCCCGCCGGTACTATCCGATCCCGGTTGGGATTACCAGCCGGGACATCCGAAAGCAGGTCGAACAGCGTGCACCCGCTGAGCCGCAGCATCCTGGCGCGCGTGCTGCTGTCGGCGATGTTGGTGCTCCTGCCGGCAGTGGGCGCCGGGCTGCTCATGGCTACCGCGCACGCGCAGCCACCCCCGCCAGACCAGCCGAGCCTCACGTTGCCCTGGCAGGAACTCGGACTCAGTTCCGAGATCTTTCTCGATCCTGATCACCCGTCGAGCTTCACCATGCCGGTCCCCACCGGGCTGACCGCCGTGCGGTTGAGCGGCACCATCGCCGCGCCCCTGAACATCGATGCCGGCACCCTCGTGATCACAGGCAACGGCAACCTCCTCGCGGCGATCGATCTGCCCCCGGGGGCGACCAGTAGGCCCGCAACACCACTCGACGTCGACCTTTCGGCAGCAGGCGGGGGTGGTTCGTCGGTCGACCTCACGTTCGACATTCGGCCACGCTTCGATCCGCAATACTGCGGGCCACGACGGCAGTTGGTGTTGAACAACCTTGCAACAGTCTTCACCGGGATCGAGGTCGCTCCGACGACGATCGCGAACTTCTTCCCGACGGTCCTGCAGCGCGCCACGATCTTCACACCGACTGATGCCGACGCCGATGAACAACAAGCGGTGCTGTTGCTGGTCTCCACGTTGGCGCGGCTCTACCAGAACCAGCCGATGGTCATCAGTGTCGTCAACCAACCCCGTGGCGCGACGCCGCCGCCGGCTGATCAGCTGGCGCGCACGATCCTCGTAGAGAAGGGCGGTACCGCCGGCCTGAAGGTCGAAAACCGCGACACCCCAGAGGTATTCCTTCGAGTCTCCGGCAGCGGTGGCGAGCTGTCGACCCAGGTGTCGCTGCTTGCCAATCAGCTTCAGGCGCTGGCGCAGGTGGACACGGTCCGGGTGGAGCAGGCAGAGTCTCCAGCCGCCGCGCCGAGCGGTGACACGATGACGTTCCGCCAGTTGAACATCGAAGGCCAAACCGACGTCATTTGGACCAGCAGCCTGTCGGTCGGCGTCGACCGTGCCTCACTCGGGTCGGATCGCGTCGATGGCGTGCAGGTGCATCTGCTTGCCGATTACACACCCGTGGCCAGAGACGACGCAGCATCGGTGGTGATCCGGTCCGGCGGGGTGGTTGTCTATCGAGCGGCGCTCGACAACACCGGTCTGCTGGATGCGACCTTCGATCTGGACAGCGAGAAGATCGGTCAATTCGTCGACCTCGATATCGCCCTCACCTACACCCCGCGCGAAACCTGTGGAGCACTCATTGCGCCCCTCACCTTCCAAGTCGATCCGCGCTCGACCTTGACCGTGCACCGCGGTGGCCCCCCGCTGCACGGTTTCGGCGCCGCACCATCGGAGTTCAGCCCCAGTTTCATGGTCGCGATGGACGGGACCGGCCCCAATCAGCTGGCCTACGTCGCCCGGCTGGTCGCGTCGATGGCGCGTTCCTCCAGCAAACCACTTTCGCCACAAGTGGTAGATCTCAACACTGCCGCCGCCGCCAGCACGGGGGCGCTGATCGTGGCCAATGCCGAGGCGCTGAAAGAGACCGCTCTTGACCCGCCTATCAGTGGTGACGGCACGACGGTAGAGGTCGGAGTGCCCACCGAGGTCCGTGTGGACATAGCCGGTGGCCTCGGGTCGATTCAGGCCTTCGCCGACCAGCCTCGGAATCGGTCGGTCATCCTCGTCACGACGACGGCCGCCTGGACACTGGTCGACCCGCTGTTCAGCTATCTCGGCGGCTTGAATGATGACCTGTCTGCGCTGAAGGGCGATGTGCTCTTCGCCGGTGCGGCGGGTGAGCCGACGAATCTCGCCATCCGAACTACTGGGGACGCCTCCGATACCGCGGAATCGCCGCAGTCGCTGAGTCGATCGATCGCGATAGGCGCAGCAGTCGCGGTGGTTGCCGTCATCGCGATGGCCGCGGCGGTGCTGTGGTCGAGAAGGCGTCGCACCAGCAGAGGTTCGGCCGACTAGGTGGGAGCCTCGCGCGGCGGGCCCTCGATCTCGTTTGCCAGGGTGTGCAGCAGCGGGCCTTCGAGCTGGGCTGCCAGCTTCCGTAGCACCGGCCCGTATTCAGGATGGGTCAGGGCGAATGCGAACTGCGCGACCAGGTAGTCGGATGGATTGCCGGTGTCACACCAGTGTCCCTGGATCACCTGACCGTAGACGGCATGGTCCTTGGCGTAGGTGTTGATCGCGTCGGTCAGGTAGATCTCACCCGTGTGGGCCTGCTCGTACCAGCGTTTCGTCTGCTCACGCAGCTCGTCGACGACGCCGGGTGTGATGACATAGCCGCCGATGGCGGCGTACTCCGACGGAGCCTCCTGTGGCTGTGGTTTCTCGACGATTCCTGTGACCCGCAGCAACCCGCCGTCGAGATCCTCTTTGATGATCGGCACGCCGTACCGGCGTGAGTTCTCCGGCGCCATCGGCATCAGCGCCAGAACTGGGGACGCGGTCTGTTCGTAGGCCCTGATCAGTTGCTGGGCTCGGGGCACCTCGGCGACGAAGACGTCGTCCGGCCAGAGGACCAGGACCGGCTCGTCACCGAACGAGCGTGAGGCGTTGAGCACCGGGGTGCCGTTGCCGTACGGACCGTACTGGTAGAGGTACGTGATATGCCCGTGCTGGGACAATCTGCCGACGTCCTCGACCGCGTCGGCGTACGCCTCCTTGCCGTCCGCGCGCAGTTGGTCGACCAGCGCCGGATTGGGTCGAAAGTGCTCCTGTATCAGGGTCTTTCCACCCGACACCACAATCATTATGTCGGTGATGCCGGAGTTGATCAGCTCGCGCACAGTGTGTTCGATGACAGGCTTGTCGCCGACCGGCAACATCTCCTTGGGGATCGCCTTGGTCATCGGCAACAGGCGCGAACCGATGCCGGCCGCGGGAATGACCGCTTTGCGGATGGTCTGTCGCACCATGTGTGCCTCGCTCAGTCAGGCTTGGCGGCCGGGAGTCAGATCGTGAGCAGTATCTGCCGCAAGTTCCGCGCATATCCTATTCACCGCACGGCGACATTTTGGTGATGCTGGCGTGGCCGGCCGACCGCTCGGTGCGCCGGGCACGTCCGCCGAATCACCGGCGGAAAAAATCGCGCGCACGTCTCCCTTATCCTTGTTGGGACTCAATCCCGGCTTGTTGAGAGGTAGACAGTGGCGCTCGTCGTGCAGAAGTACGGCGGATCCTCGGTGTCCGACGCCGAGCGGATCCGTCGAGTCGCCGAGCGCATCGTGGAAACCAAGAAAGCCGGCAACGACGTCGTCGTGGTCGTCTCGGCGATGGGCGACACCACCGACGACCTGCTCGACCTGGCCCAGCAGGTTTGTCCCGCGCCGCCCGCGCGCGAGATGGACATGCTGCTGACGTCCGGGGAGCGGATCTCCAACGCGCTGGTCGCCATGGCCATCCATTCGCTGGGCGCGCAGGCGCGGTCGTTCACCGGATCACAGGCCGGGGTGATCACCACCGGCATCCACGGCAACGCCAAGATCATCGACGTCACACCGGGCCGGTTGCGCGACGCGCTCGACGAAGGCGTGATCGTGCTGGTCGCCGGTTTCCAGGGAGTCAGCCAGGACAGCAAGGACGTGACCACGCTGGGCCGGGGCGGCTCGGACACCACGGCGGTCGCGTTGGCCGCGGCCCTGGAGGCCGACGTGTGCGAGATCTACACCGACGTCGACGGCATCTTCACCGCGGACCCGCGGATCGTGCCCAACGCGCGTCACCTCGACCGGATCAGCTTCGAGGAGATGCTCGAAATGGCCGCCTGCGGTGCCAAGGTGCTGATGCTGCGGTGTGTGGAATACGCCCGCCGCTATCACGTGCCGATCCGCGTGCGCTCGTCATACTCAGACAATCCCGGCACCCTGGTGTCCGGATCGATGGAGGACATACCCGTGGAAGACGCCATCCTGACCGGAGTCGCACACGACCGCAGTGAAGCCAAGGTGACCGTCGTCGGCATCCCGGACGTGCCCGGTTACGCCGCCAAGGTGTTCCGCGCGGTCGCCGACGCCGACATCAACATCGACATGGTGCTGCAGAACATCTCCAAGGTCGAGGACGGCAAGACCGACATCACGTTCACCTGCCCCCGGGACAACGGTCCGGCGGCGGTGCAGAAGTTGAGTTCGCTGCAAGGGGAGATCGGGTTCACCGGTGTGCTCTATGACGACCACATCGGCAAGGTCTCGCTGGTGGGCGCCGGCATGAAGAGCCATCCAGGCGTGACCGCGAAGTTCTGTGAAACCCTGGCGTCGGTCGGAGTGAACATCGACTTGATCTCCACCTCGGAGATCCGGATCTCGGTGCTGGTCAAGGACACCGATCTGGACAAGGCGGTCGCCTCGCTGCACGAGGCGTTCGGCCTGGGCGGCGAGGAGCAGGCCGTCGTCTACGCGGGAACGGGGCGGTAGCCATGGTAGCCATAGGCTTACAGATAGGCATTGTGGGTGCGACCGGTCAGGTCGGCCAGGTGATGCGGAACCTGTTGGAAGAGCGCGACTTTCCGGCTTCCTCGGTGCGCTTCTTCGCATCGGCGCGGTCGCAGGGCAAGAAGCTCTCTTTCCGCGGCCAGGAGATCGAGGTCGAGGACGCCGCCACCGCCGATCCCGCGGGCCTGGACATCGCGTTGTTCTCCGCGGGCGCGACGATGTCGCGTGTGCAGGCGCCGCGGTTCGCCGAGGCCGGCGCGGTGGTGATCGACAACTCGTCGGCGTGGCGCAAGGACCCTGACGTGCCGCTGGTCGTCAGCGAGGTGAACTTCGCGAGAGATGTCGGGCGCAGAGCCCGCACTCTCAAGCGAGGCATCATCGCGAACCCGAACTGCACCACGATGGCCGCGATGCCGGTGCTCAAGCCGTTGCACGACGAAGCGGGCCTGGTGCGGATGATCGCGTCGACCTACCAGGCGGTGTCGGGCAGCGGCATCGCCGGCGTCGACGAGTTGTTCAGCCAGGTCAGCGCGGTCGCCGCCAACAGCAGGGATTTGGTGGCCGACGGTGGCGCGCTGGACTTCCCGGCGCCGTCGAAGTATGTGGCGCCCATCGCGTTCAACGTCGTCCCGCTGGCGGGTTCGTACGTCGACGACGACTCCGGGGAGACCGACGAAGACCAGAAGCTGCGCAACGAGAGCCGCAAGATCCTGGGTATCCCGGACCTTGCGGTCAGCGGGACCTGCGTGCGGGTCCCGGTGTACACGGGCCATTCGCTGTCGTTGAACCTCGAGTTTGCCCAACCGCTTTCGGTGCAGCGCGCCACCGAATTGCTGGGATCGGCCCCGGGTGTGAAGCTCGTCGACGTTCCGACGCCGCTGGCAGCCGCCGGTGTGGACGACTCGCTGGTCGGCCGGATCCGCCAGGATTTCGGTGTGCCCGACGGGCGTGGGCTGGCGCTGTTCGTATCCGGCGACAACCTTCGGAAGGGCGCGGCACTCAACACCATTCAGATCGCCGAGCTGCTGGCCGCGGAACTCTGATTTGCGTCGAAACCGACGTTCGGGTGGAAATGCGCGAGTGATTTCCGCCATTTCGTCGGTCTCGTCGTTCACCGCGGGCTCGGTTGTCGCGGTTGCCATCTTGTCCGCCGCACCCGCCCATGCACAGCCGGCGCCGATTCCCGACCCGGTGCTACCGCCGCTGGGGCCAGGACAGGTGATCCGGATCGGCCCGACGGCCGGAACCGGCACGCCGACACGTGATTACGGCGTCGGTGCCACGGATCTGTGCGAGTTCGTGGAGTTTCCCAGCGGCATCCTGCAGGTGTGCGGCGACAGCTTCGCCGGCCAGGGTGTCGGCTACGGTGGCTGGTTCTCGCCGATCGCGCTGCACGTCGAGACGGATTCGATCGACGACCCGACCGGCGTGCGCTATGACGGCGTGACGGGCACTGACCGCCCGCTGCTCGCCGACCCGACGCCGGCGGGCATGTCGCAGTTGCCTGCCGGGGTGGTGCAGATCAACCGCGAGAACTACATGATGATCACGACGGTGCGTGAGCTGGAGCCGGAGTCGTCGCGGTTGGTGAAATCCGATCCGGCGCAAGGTAGTTGGCCGACGGTGGACGGATC
The DNA here is from genome assembly GCF_010731795.1 of Mycolicibacterium celeriflavum. Taxonomy (NCBI): domain Bacteria; kingdom Bacillati; phylum Actinomycetota; class Actinomycetes; order Mycobacteriales; family Mycobacteriaceae; genus Mycobacterium; species Mycolicibacterium celeriflavum. The sequence goes on from NZ_AP022591.1 coordinate 3,664,611, forward strand.
GGAACGAGCGGCTTCATACGAGGGGGGCCGGCAGTCGCAGATCAGCGGCTACTACGATCCGATCCCGCGGCCCGATTCGCCAACCGGATGGGTCTACATCGTGGCCGACAACTTCGACCGCAGTGCGTCGCTGACCCTGTACCGCGTTCCACCCGAGGCGTTCGAGGACCGGTCCAGCTGGCAGGGCTGGTCGGACGTTTCGGGTTGGGGGAATCCGCCGACGCCGCTGTGGCCGGACGCGGTGGGCGAGATGAGCATCCGGCAGATCGACGGCAAGACCGTGCTGTCGTACTTCAACGCCACCACCGGCAACATGGAGATGCGCGTGGCCGACGATCCGACTGGGCTGGGCACCGCGCCGGTGACGACCGTCGTCGTCGCGACCGAGTGGCCCGATCCGGTGGACCATCTCGGGCCGCCGGAGAACAACCGGCTGGCTCAACCGTACGGCGGATACATCTCGCCGGGCTCGACGCTGGACGAGGTCCGGGTGTTCGTCAGCCAGTGGAACACCGGCCCACGCGGCGGGTCGCCGTACCGGGTGATCCAGTTCGCGGTCAACCCGTTCAAGCCGTAGCCAGCGGGCGCATTCACAGCCCGCTCACAGGTGGCGCATGACCGGCACATCGGAACTGCCCGCAAGATGGCAGCCATGAGTCAAACACCTAGCGAACCTGGAACCGAACCCGTCGTCACCGCACCCCCGCACGATCCCGTGGCCCCGACCGGGCGTGAGGAATCGCGCCGCTCCCGACTCGGCGCCGTCGCCGCCTGGGTCGGCATCGTCGCCGGCGTGGTCTTCGTCGTCGCGGTGATCTTCTTCTCCGGTTTCATCATCGGCACGCACTCCGGCGGTCACCACCGCGGCGGCCACCACGGTGGCCACGACCGTGACGCCGCGATCTTTCACCGTGGCCCGCCGCCGGGATTCCCGATGGGGCCGCGCGCTGAATTCGAGCGTCCGCCGTTCGGTGGTCCGGGCGGCGCGGATGGCCCGCGGTTTCATCCGCCTCAGCAGCCGCAGTCGCCCGAGGCACCTACCACGACTGCGCCAGCGCGTCCGTAACGACGTTCGAACTCGAGGGCCCGGTGTTTGCCGGGCCCTCGAGCCGGCCCAGGGCTCCGAGCGGCGCCGCCGAAAGCACCCTCGGCGCGATGTTTTGGATCGACGCGCTCAGGGGACCATCACCTTGAAGGAGGCGGTGCAGCCCGCTGCCGCCCGATTCGAGGAGTGACGCCCATGAGCGACAAGTACACGACCAATGACGCAGGTAATCCGGCACCCAGCGATGACAATTCGCTGACCGTCGGGCCGGACGGCCCGATCCTTCTGCAGGACCACTACCTGATCGAGCAAATGGCGAACTTCAACCGGGAGCGCATCCCGGAGCGCCAGCCACACGCCAAGGGTGCCGGCGCGTTCGGCCACTTCGAGGTGACCAACGACGTCAGCCGCTACACCAGGGCGGCGGTGTTCCAGCCGGGCGCGAAGACCGAGATGGTGGCCAGGTTCTCCACCGTGGCAGGTGAGCGCGGCAGCCCTGACACGTGGCGCGACCCGCGCGGGTTCGCGCTGAAGTTCTACACGTCAGAGGGCAACCTCGACCTGGTCTGCAACAACACGCCCGTCTTCTTCATGCGCGACCCGTTGAAGTTCCAGCACTTCATCCGTTCGCAGAAGCGCCAGCAGAAGAACAACCTGCGCAGCAACCACATGCAGTGGGACTTTTGGAGTCTCTCCCCGGAGTCGGCGCATCAGGTCACCTGGCTGATGGGCGACCGGGGCATCCCGAAGACATGGCGGCACATGAACGGCTACGGCAGCCACACCTACAGCTGGAGCAACGCCGACGGCGAGATCTTCTGGGTGAAGTACCACTTCAAGACCGACCAGGGCGTGGAGTTCCTGACCCAGGAGGATGCCGACCGGCTGGTGGGCGAAGACACCGACTTCCACACCAGAGACCTCTATGAGGCGATTGAGCGGGGTGAGCACCCGAGCTGGTCGCTGAAGGTGCAGATCATGCCGTTCGAAGAGGCAAAAACCTACCGGTTCAATCCCTTTGACCTGACCAAGGTGTGGCCGCACGGCGACTATCCGCTGATCGACGTCGGCAAGATGACGCTCAACCGCAACGTCACCGATTTCCACACCGAGATGGAGCAGGCGGCGTTCGAGCCGAACAACATCGTGCCCGGTACCGGGTTGAGCCCGGACAAGATGCTGCTGGCCCGTGGCTTCTCCTACGCCGACGCGCATAGGGCTCGGCTCGGAGTCAACTACAAGCAGATCCCCGTCAACTCGCCGCACGTGGAGGTGAACAGCTACTCCAAGGACGGCGTTATGCGGGTGCAGAACGTCACCGACCCGGTGTACGCACCCAATTCCTACGGTGGTCCGCAGGCCGACGAGGCCCGAGCCGCCGAGGTGCGCTGGATGTCCGACGGCGACATGGTCCGCGCGGCCTATACGCTGCGTCAAGACGACGACGATTGGGGCCAACCCGGCACGCTGGTGCGCGACGTACTTGATGACGCCGCGCGAGAACGCTTGGTCCACAACATCGTCGGCCACCTGTCCGACGGAGTGCAGGAACCGGTGCTGTCCCGGGCGTTCGAGTACTGGCGCAACGTCGACGCCGATCTCGGCAAGAAGGTCGAAGAAGGAGTGCGGGCCGCGCTGAACGGAAGCGGGGCGTAGCCGTCCGCAGCGCTACCGAAGGGGCGTCTTGCCGTCTGCGGCGAGGCTGGCATGATCGAGCCTATGAGCATTGAAGTCGTTTTCACCTCTGAGTCAACCGCAACCGGTGGCGGCCGCGAAGGCCACGTCAAGTCCTCGACCGGCAAGATCGATCTGGGCACGAACCACCCCAAGGAGATGGGTGGGAGCGGAGAGGGCACCAATCCCGAAGAGTTGTTCTCCGCCGGCTACGCCGCGTGCTTCCTCGGCGCGCTGCGGCTGGTGGCGAAGAACGACGACGTCAAGCTGGACGACGCGACCGGCATCACCGCCCAGGTCGGCTTCGGCAAGGATCCCGAGGGCGGCTTCGGCATCAACGCGCACCTGATCGGCTACCTGCCCGGCCTCGAGCAGAGCGCGGCCGACGACCTGATGAACAAGGCGCATCAGGTCTGCCCGTACTCGAAGGCCACCCGCGGCAACATCGACGTCAAGCTGTCGGCGAAGGTCTGAGCCGGTGCGGATCGCCGCCCTAGCCGGCGTCGGTCTTGCGTTCGGAATGTCGATTGTGGCGCCTGCCGATGTCGCCGCGGCGCGTCCGTCGGATCCCGGCGTGGTGAACTACGCCGTGCTTCCCAAGGGCTCGGTGGGCAACATCGTCGGGACCACAATGCGATTCGAGACGACGTTCACTGATCCGCTGCAGTCGTTCCGCGTCGACAACCCGGTGTGCAACAACTGGGCCGACATCGGCTTGCCGGACGTCTACGCCGACCGGGACCTGGCGTCGTTCAACGGTGCCGTGACGCAGGAGTCGCCTACCGACGCGACGCATCTCGTCAAGCAGGCGGTCGGGGTGTTCGCGACGGCCGACGCGGCCGACCGGGCCTTCCGCCGCGTCGTCGACCGCACCGTCGGCTGCAGCGGTCAGACCACCGCGATGCACCTGGACAACCTGCGCACCCAGGTCTGGACGTTCACCGGCGGGCCCGCCTCGGCGACGGACGCCGACTGGGTCAAACAGGAAGCCGGCACGGATCGGCGCTGCTTCACCACCACCCGCAAGCGGGAGAACGTCCTGCTGCAGGCCAAGGTCTGCCAATCCGGTAACGGCGGTCCCGCGGTGAACGTGCTGGCAGGAGCGATGCAGAACACGCTCGGCCAGTAGCCGAGAGGGGCAGTCGCCTACATGTAACGGACGCGTCATCGGAAAAATCGCGAGACTTTGTCGGTCTCGTCTGGAAGATGGTTGAAGGGGGCGAGCGGTCCAAACCCGGAAGGGGATGGTTGGGTGACCTTCACCATCATGTCCGAGGTGGACGACGCGCACCCGCCGCGAGCCGCTTCGGCAGAGCTGACCAGCGCGCAGGCCGCTGCGCTGCACGTCGGCGCCGGGTGTCTGCGGGACGGCCCGGTGGGTCGGGTGGGTCTGGAGATCGAGGCGCACTGCTTCGACCTGGCCGACCCGATGCGTCGGCCCGCCTGGCAAGAACTCACCGACATCATCGCCGGATTGCCGGCATTGCCGGGTGGCAGCAGGGTCACCGTCGAACCCGGCGGGGCCGTCGAACTGTCCGGCCCACCATTGCCGGGTCCGATGGCCGCGATCGACGCGATGATCGTCGACCGTGCGGTGCTGCGGGCGGCGTTTGCGGCTGCGGGCTTCGGCCTGGTGCTGCTCGGTGCCGATCCGCTGCGGGCGCCGCAGCGGATCAATCCCGGTGCCCGCTACCGCGCGATGGAGGCCTTCTTCGAGGCCAGCAGGACCGGCGCTGCGGGCGCAGCGATGATGACGTCGACGGCCTCGGTGCAGATCAACCTCGACGCCGGGCCGCGGAACGGCTGGGCGGATCGGGTGCGGCTGACCCATGCGCTCGGGCCGACGATGATCGCGGTCGCGGCGAACTCACCGCTGCTGAGCGGACGGTTCTCCGGCTGGCAATCCGCACGGCAACGGGTGTGGAGTCGACTGGACGCCGCGCGTTGCGGTCCTGTACTCGGCGAAAGCGGCGACGACCCGGCCAGCGACTGGGCCCGGTATGCGCTCAAGGCGCCGGTCATGCTCGTCAACAACACGGCCGCCGACGCCGCCCCGGTGACCGAGTGGGTGCCGTTCGCCGACTGGGTCGAGGGGCTTGTGCCGCTGGGCGGGCGTAGACCCACCGAAGCCGATCTCGACTACCACCTGACCACGCTGTTCCCGCCGGTACGGCCGCGTCAATGGCTGGAAATCCGGTACCTCGACAGCGTGCCGGAAGCCGTCTGGCCGGCGATCGTGTTCACGTTGGTCACGCTGCTCGACGATCCGGCCGCCGCCGACGTCGCCGCCGAAGTCACCGAACCCGTCGCCACCGCCTGGGATCTGGCCGCCCGCGTCGGCCTGGCCGACCGCCGGTTGCAGAGCGCCGCCGAACAATGCGTGCACGCTGCCGCCGAACGCGCGCCGGCCGAACTCGAGGAATCGATGCGACAGTTGGTGCGTTCGGTCGAACAGGGACGGTGTCCGGCCGACGAGTTCAGCGACCGCGCCGTGAGATACGGGATCGCGCCGGCGGTCGCCCAACTGGCCCGAGGAGAAGTGTGACTTCACGCGAATCGATCGCGCGCGAACTCACCATGGCACGCGAGCGCACCTTGCGGCTGGTCGATTTCGACGACGCCGAACTGGGCCGCCAGTACAGCCCGCTGATGAGCCCGTTGGTGTGGGACCTCGCGCACATCGCGCAGCAGGAGGAGCTGTGGCTGCTGCGCGACGGCAACCCGGATCGGCCGGGCATGCTGGCGCCCGAGGTCGAGCGGCTCTACGACGCGTTCGTCAACTCCCGTGCCAGCCGGGCGACCCTGCCGCTGCTTCCGCCGTCGGACGCCAGGGCCTACTGCGGCACCGTGCGCAACCGGGTGCTCGACGCGTTGGACGCGATGCCCGAGGACGATCCGGCGTTCAACTTCGCGCTGGTCATCAGCCACGAGAACCAACACGACGAGACGATGCTGCAGGCGCTGAACCTGCGCAGCGGCGCGCCGCTGCTCGACGCCGGCGCCCAGCTGCCGCAGGGCCGTTCAGGCGTCGCGGGCACCTCGGTCCTCGTGCCTGCTGGCGAGTTCGTCCTCGGCGTCGACGCGGTCACCGAACCACACTCGCTGGACAACGAGCGTCCGGCGCACGTCGTCGATGTGCCCGCCTTCCGGATCGGCCGCGTCCCGGTCACCAACGCCGAGTGGCGCGGGTTCGTCGACGACGGCGGCTACGACAATCCGCGATGGTGGTCGCAGCGCGGCTGGGCGCACCGGCAGGAGGCGGGTCTGCGGGCGCCGCTGCTCTGGAACACCGACGGCACCCGCACGCGGTTCGGCCACCTCGAGGACATCCCGGGTGACGAACCCGTCCAACACGTCACCTACTTCGAGGCCGAGGCCTACGCGGCGTGGGCAGGCGCGCGGCTACCCACCGAGATCGAGTGGGAGAAGGCCTGCGCGTGGGATCCGGCGGCCGGTGCCCGACGACGCTACCCGTGGGGCGCCTCGGAACCGACGACGCACCTGGCCAACCTCGGCGGCGACGCACTGCGACCCGCCCCCGTCGGCGCCTATCCGGCGGGCGCGTCGGCGTACGGCGCCGAACAGATGCTGGGCGACGTGTGGGAGTGGACCACGTCGCCGCTGCGGCCGTGGCCGGGTTTCACGCCGATGATCTACGAGCAGTATTCGGCGCCGTTCTTCGACGGTGACTACAAGGTGCTGCGCGGCGGGTCATGGGCCGTGGCGGCAAGCATCCTGCGGCCCAGCTTCCGCAACTGGGACCACCCGATCCGGCGGCAGATCTTTTCGGGCGTGCGCCTGGTCTGGGACGTCTGATGTGCAGACATCTCGGGTGGCTCGGCGAACCCGTGTCGGTGGCGTCGCTGGTTCTCGAGCCCGCCAACGGCCTTCTGGTGCAGTCGTATTCACCCCGCAGGCAGAAGCACGGCCTGATGAACGCCGACGGGTGGGGGGTCGGTTTCTTCTCGGCCGATGTGCCTGGCGACACGCCCCGGCGGTGGCGCAGTGCCACGCCGCTGTGGGGTGACGGCTCGTTCGCGTCTGTCGCCCCGGCGCTGCGCAGCGGTTGTGTGGTGGCGGCCGTGCGGTCGGCAAGCATCGGCATGCCGATCGAAGCGACGGCGTCGGCCCCGTTCACCGACGGGCACTGGTTGCTGTCGCACAACGGACTGGTGGACCGCGCCGTCCTGCCGTTGTCACCGCGCGCCGAGTCGATGAACGACAGCGCCCTGCTGGCGGTGCTGATCTTCGACCGGGGGCTCGACGCACTGGGCGACACCATCGTCGAGGTCGCCGCCGCAGACCCCGATGCTCGGCTCAACATCCTGGCGGGCAACGGATCTCGGTTACTCGCAACCACATGGGGGGACACCCTGTCGATGCTGCGTCGAAGCGATGGCGTCGTGCTTGCCAGCGAACCCTACGACGACGATCCGGCCTGGGCGGAAGTTCCCGACCGCCATCTCGTGCACGTACACGGCCCGGAAGTCGAACTGATCCCGCTGAAAGGATCGTGATGACAGTCAAGCGAGGAGCGGAGGCGGATCGGGCATCCACCCTGTCGCTGTCGAACCACCTGTCCGCCGACTCGGCCGCGGTGGCGCTGCGCCGCGACGTACTCGACGGTTTGACGCAGCACCCGAAGTCGTTGCCGCCCAAGTGGTTCTACGACGCCGTCGGAAGTGACCTGTTCGACCAGATCACCCGGCTGCCCGAGTACTACCCGACGCGAACCGAGGCGCAGATCCTGCGGGAGCGAGCCGCCGAGATCGCCGCGGCCTCCGGTGCGGACACGCTCGTCGAACTCGGCAGCGGCACGTCGGAGAAAACCCGCATGCTGCTCGACGCCCTGCGCGACAGCGGGTCGCTGCGCCGGTTCATCCCGTTCGACGTCGACGTGGGAGTGCTCACCGCAGCCGGGTCCGAGCTCAGCATCGAGTATGCCGACATCGAGATCGACGCGGTCTGCGGTGATTTCGAGGAGCACCTCGACCGGATTCCACGGATCGGGCGCCGTCTGGTCGCGTTCCTCGGCTCGACGATCGGCAACCTCACCCCCGGTCCGCGCGCCGACTTCCTCGCGAGGCTGTCGCAGACCCTGCGGCCCGGCGACACGCTGCTGTTGGGCACAGATCTGGTCAAGGACGCCGACCGACTCGTGCGGGCGTACGACGACAGCGCGGGCGTCACCGCGAGGTTCAACCGCAACGTGCTGGCGGTGGTGAACCGGGAACTGCACGCCGACTTCGACCCGGAGGCGTTCGAACACGTCGCCAAGTGGAACGCCGACGAGGAGCGCATCGAAATGTGGTTGCGCGCCAGCGCCTCTCAGCGGGTGACAGTGCGCGACCTCGACCTGAACGTCGACTTCGCCGACGGCGAGGAGATGCTCACCGAGGTGTCGTGCAAGTTCCGCCCCGACGGCGTTGCCACCGAACTCGCTGCCGCCGGGCTGCGGCCCACCCACTGGTGGACCGACGCAGCGGGGGACTTCGGCCTGTCGCTTTCGACGAAATGAGCCTCGCCGAACAGTGGCGGTCCGCGCGACCGGCCGTCGCAGGGCTGCATCTCGACAGCGCGGCCTGCTCACGCCAGAGCTTCGCGGCGATGGACGCCGCCGCGCAGCACGCCCGGCACGAAGCCGAGGTCGGCGCGTACGTCGCCGCCGAAGCGGCCACGCCGGTACTGGACGCGGGGCGCGCGGCCATCGGCGTGCTCACCGGGCTCAGCGGCAGCGATGTCGTGTTCACGACCGGCGCCAACAATGCGCTGGACCTGCTGCTGTCCGCCTGGCGCGGCCCGCGCACCCTGGCCTGCTTGCCGGGCGAGTACGGACCGAACCTGGCCATCATGGCCGCCAACGGTTTCGACGTCCGCCCGTTACCGGCCGACGGGGACGGCCGCCTCGACGTCGAGGCCGCCGCGCGTCTGCTCGCCGAGAACCCGCCCGCCCTGGTGCATCTCACGGCACTGGGCAGCCACCGCGGCACCGCCCAACCGCTCGCCGCATTGACGCAGATATGCCGTGACCTCGACGTGGCGCTGGTGGTCGACGCCGCGCAGGCGCTCGGCCATCTCGACTGCGCGGTCGCGCCGTCGGCGATCTACGGTTCGTCACGCAAATGGCTCGCCGGTCCACGCGGAGTGGGCTTTCTGGCGATTGCGCCGGCGCTGGCCGAACAGCTGCGGCCGCGGTTGCCGCCGCCGGACTGGAATCTGCCCTTGACGCTGATGCAGCGGCTCGAACAGGGAGAGGCGAATGTCGCCGCCCGCGTGGGGTTTTCCGTCGCGGTCGGTGAGTATCTGGCCGCGGGACCCGTTCGCGTGCGTGAACGCCTGGCCGAAGTCGGCCGGATGACACGCGAGGCGGTGGCCGGCACCCGCGGCTGGCGCGTGGTCGAGGCGACCGACGAGCCGACGGCCGTCACCACGCTGGCGCCGACGGCAGGCGCCGACCCCCAGAAGGTACGAGCCTGGCTGATTGCCGAGCGCGGCATCGTCACCACCCACGCCGAAGTGTTGCGCGCTCCGTTCGAGATGACGACGCCGGTGCTGCGGGCGTCGCCACACGTCGATGCGACGCCAGAAGACCTCGGGCAGTTCGCCGAAGCGCTGGCGACCGCGACCGAGAAGGCCTAGTCCACCTGGTCCTCGAAACCCTCATCCCAGGTGTGCACGGGTTCGTTGCTGTGCATCCGCGTCCCGTACCGGCGCAGCATCTCCGCGAGCGCGGCGGGCCGCGCCATACCCCGTTCCTGCAGCGCCCGCACCGTCGAGACCTGCCACGTGGCGCCGTTGCGACCGGTCTTGGCGCGGCCCTCGATCACTCCGAGATACCGGTCGCGCACCTCGGCCGCCACCTCCCAACGGCGCAGGCCCTCGTCGGCCATCGGCAACAACTGGCGCAGCACCAACTCGTCCGCCGTCACCTCGCCCAGGCCGGGCCAGTACAGCCGGGCGTCTATTCCGTGTTGCGCGGCTTGCACGAAGTTGTGCTGCGCCGCAGGGAAACTCATCTTGGTCCACAACGGCCGGTCCTCCTCGGACAGCGTCCTTAGCGTGCCGTAGTAGAACGCGGCGTTGGCCATCATGTCCACCACGGTCGGACCCGCGGGCAACACCCGGTTCTCCACCCGCAGGTGCGGACGGCCGTGCACGACGTCGTACACCGGCCGGTTCCACCGATAGATGGTGCCGTTGTGCAGCCGCAGCTCGGCCAGCTTCGGAGTCCGGCCCTCGGCGAGCTCGCGGACCGGATCCTCGTCGGACAGTTCCGGCAGCAGCGACGGGAAGTAGCGCACGTTCTCCTCGAACAGATCGAAGATCGAGGTGATCCAGCGTTCGCCGAACCAAACGCGGGGCCGGACGCCCTGCGCCTTTAGCTCGTCGGGCCGGGTGTCGGTAGCCTGGGCGAAGAGCTCGATGCGGGTCTCGGCCCACAGTTCGTGGCCGAAGAAGTACGGCGAGTTGGCGCCCAGCGCGAGCTGCGGCCCCGCCAGCACCTGGGCGGCGTTCCAATTCTGCGCGAAGTCGGCGGGCGACACCTGAAGGTGCAGTTGCATGCTCGTGCACGCGGACTCCGGCGCGATCGAGGCGGTTTGCAGGCTCAGTCGTTCCGGTCCGACGATGTCGATCAGAATGTCCTCGCCGCGTGCGGTGAAGATCGAGTCGTTGAGCGCCTGATACCGCGTCGACTCGCTCATCCAGTGGCCTGCCAGGTGCTCGGGTAGCAGCGTTGGCAGAATCCCGATCATCACGATGTGTGCGTCGTGCCGGTTGGCCTTCGTCTCGGCCGCGTTGAGGCTCGCGCGCACCTCGGTTTCCAGTTCGAGCGCAGCCCGTCCGGGCAGCCGGCGCGGCGGCACGTTGAATTCGATGTTGTAGGCGCCCAATTCGGTTTGATAGGCCGGATCGGCGATCGCCTGCAACACCTCCTGGTTGCTCATCGCGGGCTGATACGCCGAGTCGACCAGATTGCACTCGATCTCCATGCCGGTCAGCGGCCGTTCGAATTCGAAGCTCGACTGGGCGAGCATGGTCTCGAAGACGTCGAGGCACTGCTGCACCTTGCGGCGGTACTCCCGGCGGTGCGCGCCGCTGTAGCCGGTACCCTTCACTTCCTCACCCACACCGCCATTGTCGGCGAGTGTGCGGGTTCGCACCGAGACACGCCGCTATTCGTCGGCATAAACTCCGCCGCGGCGGGTAGTCGGAGGCGATGGACGTCACGGTCACCTTCATCGGCAATGCCACCACCTTGATTTCCGGCGGCGGAGTCGTCCTGTTGACGGACCCGAATTTCCTGCACCAAGGCCAGCACGCCTACCTGGGCTACGGGCTGCTGTCCAAGCGGCGCAAAGGACCGGCGCTCGACATCGACCAGTTGCCGGCGCTCGACGGGGTGGTGCTGTCGCACATGCACGGCGACCACTGGGACCGGGTTTCGCAGCGCCGCCTCGACCACGCGTTGCCGATCGTGACCACGCCACACGCGGCGAAACGGCTGGCTCACCGCGGGTTCGGCCGCGTTGTGGCGCTGGACACCTGGCAACATCACGTCTTCGTCAAGGGCACGACGCAAGTCACCGTCACCTCACTGCCCGGCCGGCATGCCCCCACCCCGATCGACCGCTTGCTGCCGCCGGTGATGGGCAGCATGGTCGAGTTCTCCGACGGAACGGCGCGGCGACGGCTCTACATTTCCGGAGACACCCTGCTGGTCGACGAATTAGGCGACATACCAGTGCGATTCGAATCGATCGACATCGGCATACTGCACCTGGGCGGTACTCGACTGCCCTTCGGCAGGCACGTGCCGTTCGGGCTGACGGTGACGATGGACGGTCGACAGGGCGCCGACGTCGTCGAGTTGCTAGACCTGCCCAGGATGATCCCGGTGCACTTCGACGACTACGGGGTGTTCGCCTCCCCACTGTCGGACTTCCTCGACGAGATGAAGCGGCGTGGGATGGGCGACCGGATCATCGAATTGGAACGCGGTTCGTCTGTCACGGTCTGATACTGACGCGGTGTCAGGTCCATGGTCGGGCGACGACCAGGGTGGCCTCGAACAGGTTTCGACGGTCGATCGGGTCGCGTCGCTCACAGGGATCCGGGCTGTCGCGGCGCTGCTCGTCATGGGCACCCACGCCGCCTACGGCACGGGCGCCTACAACCGCGGCTATCTCGGGTTGACGTTCGCGCGCATGGAAATCGGTGTCGCGATCTTCTTCGTGCTCTCGGGCTTTCTGTTGTTCGGTTCGTGGGTGCGGGCCACGGCGACCGGAAGCCCACCGCCGAGCGTGCGCCGTTATGCCCGTAGCCGGGTGCGCCGCATCATGCCCGCCTACGCGGTGACGGTGTTGCTGGCCTACATCGTCTACGAGTTCCGCCCGATCAACCCGAACCCGGGCCACAACTGGCACGGGTTGGTGCGCAACCTCACGCTCACGCAGATCTACAGCGGCAACTACCTCACGACGTACCTGCACCAGGGCCTCACCCAGATGTGGAGCCTCGCGGTCGAGGTGGCGTTCTACGCCGTGCTGCCCGTGCTCGCGTATCTGCTGCTCGCCGTGCTGTGCCGGCGCCGCTGGCGACCGGGCGTGCTGCTGGCCGGCCTGACCGCCGCCGGTGCGCTGAGCCCCCTGTGGCTCATCGTCATGCATACGACCGACTGGTTGCCGAACGGTGCCGGGCTGTGGCTGCCGCACTACCTCGTGTGGTTCGTCGGGGGGATGGCGCTTGCGGTCCTGGCGCACAACAACGTTCGGTGCTACGCAATCGCAGTGCTGCCGGTCGCGCTGGTCGTCTATCTGGTGGTGGCCACCCCGATCGCCGGGCGGACCGACGTCCCGGCGCTCGACCTCGGTCAGGATCTGGTCAAGGTGATGTTCTACGCGGCGATCGCCACGCTCGTCGTCGCACCGCTGGCGCTCGGAGACACCGGCTGGTACTCGCGGTTGTTGAGCAGCAGACCGATGGTGTGGCTGGGCGAGATCTCCTACGAGGTCTTCCTGTTGCACGTGCTCGTGATGGAGATTGCGCTGGTGTCGGTGTTGCGCTGGCAGGTGTACACCGGTTCGGTGGTGGTGCTGTTCGTGGTGACGCTGATGCTCACGATCCCCGCCGCGTGGCTGCTGCACCGGCTCACCCGCCCTCGCCGCAGGGTTTGACCTGCGGCGACGCGGGTATCAAGGTCAACATGAAACTGATCGGTGTGCTGATCACGCGGCATCCGGCGCTGTACGACGTGCTCGATGCCCTCATCGACTACGGGCAGCAGCGGTGGCCGTCGGTGTGGCGCGCCGTGGAGCGTCAGCAACGCGCGACCACCACCTGAGGGCTCATCAACCCGCCGCGCAACTGAAGTTCGATGCCGGGACGGGCATGTGCGGCCAGCGCCCGCAGCGCCGACGGGCTGTAGGTGCGCAGCGAGCTGATGACGCCGTCATGTGCGAACGGGAACACCGGAGCGAACGGAAGCATGGTCGCCAGGCGCAGCAGATGAAGTGGCGACGGTGGCCGAGGAAGGTCGATGATCAGCAGCTTGCCGGCCACCCGGGTGCCCTCGGCGATCGCCCGTGCGGCGGTCGACGGCGGTAGGTGGTGGAAGGACAGCGCGAACACCGCCAGGTCGAACTGGCCGTCCGGGGCGTCGATCGCGGTGGCGTCCATCTGCCGGACCGTTGCCCGGGGGTGCCGGCCCAGGTCGCTGTCGGCCATCGCCTCGACGGAGGCGGCTTCCACGTCGGTGGTCGTCAGGTGCGCGGTCGGATGCCAGTCGAGCAGCTTGCGCGACAAACCGCCGTGCCCCGCACCGAGTTCGAGGATCTTCGGATCGGCGACGTCGGCAACCTCGGCGAGCGCGATCTCGGCGAACTTCTCGGTGGTGCCGAACCGCTCGCCGGCCCATTCCAGCGCGCGAATCACGCTGCGCTTGCGGGCGACGTCGGCAGGACGGTCCGAGTCGCGGTCCAGGTATTCGAGCCGGTCGGTTTCGAGTAGCCGGTCCAGGCACGAGGCGTCGGGTCCGCCGCGTGGCATGCGGTCAATGTCGGCGAGCGGTCCGGTCATGTAGTCCATCATGAAGCAATGCCAGCCGAATTCGTCGCCGCGATCGACCAGGGCACCACGAGCACGCGGTGCATGATCTTCGACCACGCCGGCGCCGAGGTCGGCCGCCATCAACTCGAACACGAGCAGATCCTGCCGAAGGCGGGCTGGGTCGAACACAACCCGGTCGAGATCTGGGAGCGCACCGCGTCGGTCATCATGTCGGCGCTGAACAAGACGAACCTGGCGGCAACCGACCTGGCCGCGTTGGGCATCACCAACCAGCGGGAGACGGCGCTGGTCTGGAGCAAGCGGACGGGACGGCCGTACTACAACGCGATCGTGTGGCAGGACACCCGCACCGACCGCATCGCCTCGGCGCTGGACCGTGACGGCCGCGGCGAGGTGATCCGCCGCAAGGCCGGCCTGCCGCCGGCGACCTATTTCTCGGGCGGCAAGGTGCAGTGGATCCTGGAGAACGTCGACGGCGTCCGGGAGGCCGCCGAGAACGGCGACGCGATCTTCGGCACGCCCGACACGTGGGTGTTGTGGAATCTGACCGGTGGCCCGCGCGGCGGTGCGCACGTCACCGATGTCACCAACGCCAGCCGCACCATGCTGATGAACCTGGAGACGCTGGATTGGGACGATGAACTGTTGTCGTTCTTCGGGATTCCGCGGCAGATGCTGCCTGAGATCAAGCCGTCGTCGTATCCGCAGTCGTACGGCATCACCCGCGACGACGGGCCGGTCGGCGGTCAGGTGCCGCTGACGGGGATCCTGGGCGACCAGCAGGCGGCGATGGTCGGGCAGGTGTGCCTCGATGCCGGTGAGGCCAAGAACACCTACGGGACAGGCAATTTCCTGTTGCTGAACACCGGTGAGAAGATCGTGCGTTCGGAGAACGGCTTGCTGACGACGCTGTGCTACCAGTTCGCGGACGCGAAACCCGTTTACGCGCTGGAGGGCTCGATCGCGGTCACCGGTTCGGCCGTGCAGTGGCTGCGCGACCAGCTGGGCATCATCAGCGGCGCGGCGCAGAGCGAGGCGCTGGCTCGCCAGGTCGAGGACAACGGCGGCGTGTACTTCGTGCCCGCATTCTCGGGATTGTTTGCGCCGTACTGGCGTTCGGATGCCCGCGGCGCGATCGTCGGGCTGTCGCGGTACAACACCAACGCTCATCTTGCGCGCGCGACGCTCGAGGCGATCTGCTACCAGAGCCGCGACGTCGTCGACGCGATGGAGGCCGACTCCGGCGTGCATATGGAGGTGCTCAAGGTCGACGGCGGCATCACCGCCAACGATCTGTGCATGCAGATTCAGGCCGATGTCCTCGGCGTCGACGTCGTCAAGCCGGTCGTCGCCGAGACCACCGCGCTGGGTGCGGCATACGCCGCCGGTCTCGCGGTCGGGTTCTGGGAGAACGCCGACGACCTGCGGTCCAACTGGCAGGAGGGCAAGCGCTGGACGCCGTCGTGGAGCGACGAGCAGCGCGAGTTCGCCTACGCCGGTTGGCAGAAGGCGGTACAGCGCACCCTCGACTGGGTCGACGTCGAGTGATTTGTGGAGCCGCAGCGGCGCTGACCGCCGCTAGGGCTCCACAAACCGCAAAACTATTCGGACTCGCCGAGGATGCCGTAGATCTCGCGGCGGGCGTTGTTGACGATGTCGACGATCCGCTGTTGCTGCTCCTCGCCGGTGGCGTAGGCCGCCTGCGCGACGGCGCCCATCAGCTGCGCGACCGCGCTCTGCAGGTTGACGTGGCTCGGGTCGACGTTGTCGGCGATCTCCTCCCACGGCGCGGTATCGATCTTCTCCACCGCAGTGCGTCCGTCGTCGGTGAGGTCGAAAAGCTTCTTGCTGCCGTCACTTTCGGTCGCCACGATGAGTCCCTCGTCGACCAGCAGCTGCAGCGTGGGATACACCGATCCGGGGCTCGGCCGCCACAGGTTCTGGCTGCGCTCGGCGATCTCCTGGATCATCTCGTAGCCGTGCATGGGCCGTTCGGCGAGCAGTTTGAGGATCGCCGCACGCACATCGCCGCGACGGCCACGGCCGCGACGGCGGCCGCGGTGCAGCCCGCCGGGGCCGAAACCCGGACCGAAGCCAGGGCGGAAGCCGAATCCGCCGCGCGGGTCGAAGCCGAACTCGAAGCCCCCGCGACCGGCATTGAACCCGGGTGGGCCGCCGAAGCCGGGCCCGCTGTCGTGCTGGCGGAATTGTTCGCGCAGGTTCTCGCGGAACTCGCGCCGGGCCTGCCGCCGCTGCTGATGCAGCGCGCGCCGGTCCAGTGGGGTGAAGCCGAAGCCGCCGGGCGGCGGCGTGAAGGGGTCTGTCATGTCCGTTTCCTTTGATCGTTAGAAAGCGCGTCGTGCGCTTCCGATACGTAGACGATATATCGGAAACTATCGTGATGCCACGTTGTGGCGTCGGTCCCGGTCGTCGATTCCCGCGATCACCGATCGCGCCCACTCCGCTTCCATCGCATTCAGCCGCAGCCCGTATTCGAGCGCCGCTCGGCCGTAGAACAGCTCGTCACGGTCGTCCCAGGCGATCGAGTCGCGCAGCTTCTCGAGCCGGATGCCTTCGGCGTCGGCGCGCTCGGCCATCGCCGTCAGGTGCTCGCGCGCCTGCTCATGAGTGGTTTCGCCGAGCAGGAAGATGCGCAGGAGCGCGGGGCTGCGAAATGGCGGATCATCCTGCGGATTGACGATCCACCGCCGCAACTCTGCCCGGCCGGCGTCGGTTATGCGGTACTCCTTGCGGCCGCGCGGACCGGTGGCCGACACTTCGATCAACCCGGCGTCGGCCAGCTTGTTCAGCTCGCCGTACAACTGGCTCTGGGTGGCCGGCCACACGTTGGCCATCGACTTTTCGAAGTGCTTGAGCAGGTCGTATCCGCTGCCCGGTTGTTGGGCGAGGAGTCCCAGCGCCGCGATTCGCAAGCTCATCGCCTCACCATACTCCACTATTGACATGTCATAGTTGACATGTCAGTGTCGGGTTACCGACTTCAGGAGATCCAGATGACCGAGACCACCGACTCGACACTTTTCGGGGCCGACGACTTCTTCCGGCGCGGCAACTACGCCCCGGTCGCCGACGAACTGACCGAATACGACCTTCCGGTGCACGGCGCGATACCGCCCGAACTCGACGGCTGGTATCTGCGCAACGGGCCCAATCCGCGGCAAGCCTCAGCGCACTGGTTCACCGGTGACGGCATGATCCACGGCGTCCGCATCGAGGGTGGCCGGGCCAAGTGGTACCGCAACCGGTGGGTGCGGACCGACAGTTTCATCTCCGACTTTCCGCTCTACAACGCCGACGGCACCCGCAACCTGCGCGCCAGCGTCGCCAACACCCACGTCGTCAACCACGCGGGCAGGACACTCGCGCTCGTCGAGTCGTCACTGCCCTACGAGATCAACAACGATCTGGAGACGTTGGGCGCCTACGATTTCGGGGGCAAACTCGTCGACTCCATGACGGCTCATCCCAAGATCTGCCCGACGACCGGCGAGTTGCACTTCTTCGGTTACGGCAACATCTTCGCCCCGCACGTGACGTATCACCGCGCCGATGCCACCGGCGAGTTGACCGTCAACCGGCCGCTCGACGTTCCGGCGCTGACGATGATGCATGACTTCGCGTTGACCGCGTCGTACGTCGTCTTCATGGACCTGCCCATCGTGTTCGACCTCGACATCGCCATGAAGGCCGAAAGTGACATGCCGTACCGCTGGGACGATGACTACGGCGCCCGGTTGGGCCTGCTGCGCCGCGACGACCCGTTCGGGGAAGTGCGGTGGTTCGAGATCGACCCGTGCTACGTGTTCCACGTCGCGAATGCGTACGACAGCGAGGATTCCGTTGTGCTGCAGGCAGTTCGCTATCCCGAGCTGTGGCGGGGCACCGGCGGTTTCGAGGCCGACGGCGTGTTGTGGAGTTGGACGATCGATCCGGCCACGGGCACCGTCACCGAACGTCAGTTCGACGACCGCGCGGTCGAGTTCCCGCGCATCGACGATCGGTTGGCCACCCTGCCGGCCCGATACGCCATCGCGGTCGGTGACGGCCGACTCGTGCGCTACGAGCTGTCGACCGGCGCGGCGGTGGAGCACACCTTCGGTACCGCGGAAGCCCCTGGCGGGCCCGGCGAGGCGGTGTTCGTCCCGTCGACGTTCGGGCCGGCCGACGAGAGCAGCGGGTGGTACCTCGGCTATGTCTACGATTCGGTGCGCGACGGCAGCGACCTCGTGATCATCGACGCGTCGGACTTCTCGGGTCCGCCGGTCGCGAGAATTGAGCTACCGCAACGGGTCCCCTACGGCTTCCACGGCAACTGGATCGCCGGTTGACGCGCTCGCGGATAAGCAGCGACCACGGCGGATCCATCCGCATCCGCAGCACGAACGCGCCGCGCGCCCGCACACCGTCGAGCAAGCCGACAACGGCGTCCACGCTTCGAGCCTATCCCGCGGATGCGCGGTAGCCGGCCAGGAAGACGGCGATACCGGCGGCGACGTGCTGGTCGACGTCGATTGTCTGGAGCACATCGGGCCCGCC
Organism: Mycolicibacterium celeriflavum; assembly: GCF_010731795.1. Classification (NCBI taxonomy): domain Bacteria; kingdom Bacillati; phylum Actinomycetota; class Actinomycetes; order Mycobacteriales; family Mycobacteriaceae; genus Mycobacterium; species Mycolicibacterium celeriflavum. The sequence continues at coordinate 3,682,954 of NZ_AP022591.1, forward strand.
GTGAAACAGCGCCTGGTCGATGCACCGGCCGACGATCAGAAACGCGAAATGTTCGGCGGCCAAGACGGGTTCGGGCGCGTGAAGCAGACCGCGGTCGTGCAGGTGACCGAAGGAGGCGGCGTAGGCGGCCAGCGTTCGGGCAGGCGCGCGCTCGTAGTACAACCGCGCCAGCGCCGGCGATCGATTGGCCTCGCCGATGATGAGTCGGCGCAACTGCACGACCGGTTCCTGCAGGACCGCCCGCAGATAGTCACCCGCAAGAACGGTCAGGTCCGCCTCGAGATCGGAGGTCTCGGCCAGCGCCTCGATGCGGTCGGCAAACGGGGCGACCGTGCGCTCGAGAGCGTCGTCGACGATCGCGAGAAGCAGTTCCTGCTTGTCGCCGAAGTGCTTGTACACCGTCTGCTTGGACACCTCGGCCGTCGCGGCCACCTGATCCATGCTGGTGCCCTGGTAACCGTTGCCCAGAAAGAGCGCACGCCCCGCGGACAGGATCGATGCGCGCTTGCGGGCCGACCGGCCGAGTGCCTCCGTCATCACCGGACACATAGTACTAGACAGTCTAGTTCTAAGTAATGTACCGTCCAGTTCCATTCGGAGGGAGCGCTCGATGACTACGACCGACTGTCCGCCCCTGCAGGTGCGGGTGACCAAGTCACTGCTGGGCTACGGCATCATCGCCGGACCGATCTACGTCGTCATGGCGGCCGCGCAGACACTCGCTCGGGACGGCTACGACCCGACGCGGCACGCAGTCAGCCAACTCGCCAACGGCCCATGGGGTTGGGTTCAGGTCGTCAACTTTCTGGTCACCGGCGCCATGACCGTCGCTGCGGCCGTTGGCGTGCGCCGCGCACTCGGTCGGGGACGCCGGTCCGCCTGGGCGTCAGCGCTGCTCGGCGCCTACGGCGTCGGACTGATCGGCGCCGGCGTCTTCCGTGCTGATCCGTCGGACGGCTTCCCACCCGGCACGCCGCCCGGAATGGGCGAAGTGAGTGGGCATGGCATGGCGCACTTCGCGATCGCCGGCCTCGCGTTCGGCTGTCTGGTGGCCGCCTGCTTCGTGATCGCCGGCTGGTTCGCAGGCAGCGGTGACGCGGCGTGGGCGTGGTTCTCGCGGGCCACCGGTGCCGTCTTCGGGCTGAGTTTCCTCGCGCTGGCCGGAACAGGCGGAGCCGCAGCGGTTCTGACCTTCACCGCCGCCGTTGTGCTGGTGTGGGGTTGGTTGACGGCGGTGTCGACCAAGCTCTATCGCGGCGTGCGGGCCACCTAGACGCGCGCGTATGCGCGCAGGACGCTCGACGATGGCATGCGGCTGTGCGCACCGATTGACTGAAGCCATGACTGCAACCCCCTTCGTCGTCCTGACCTCGATTGCCGCGCTTTCCGCGGCCGCGGCCGCCGGCATGATGTATGTGTTCTCCACCTTCGTGATGCGCGGGGTCGACCGGACCGGACCGGTCGACGCGATCACCGCGATGCGCGCCGTCAACGCCGAGGCGAACACCAATGCTCCGTTCCTGATCGGCTATTTCGGCGCGGCGATCCTCGCGGTCGCGGTCGGCGTGATGGCCGTCGTGAAGTGGGGCCAACCCGGCAGCGTCTGGGTGTTGGTGGGCGCTGTGTTCGGTGTGCTGGCCGCGGTCATCACGATCGCGTTCAACGTGCCGCTGAACAACCACCTCGACACCGTCGACCCCGCCGGCCTTTCGGTCGCCGACGCAGCACGCGAATGGCAGGCGTACTACACGCCGTGGACCGCATGGAACCACGTGCGCACGGCCACCAGCATCACCGCGGCGATCCTGATGATGATCGCCCTGCGCTACAACTGAATTCAGCTGGGCGGGGTGAACCCGCCGGAGTCCGGAGGCTGCGGAATCGGTTGCCGGACCGGCTGCTGCATCCCGGGCCACGTTGGGGGTGGCGCCGAGGGGGCCGGTTGCAGTCGCGCGAGTTCGCGGCGATGCCGCTCGGCCAGGACCGCCGCGAGCACCAACTGCGGCGGCATTCCCGGCGGTGGTGGCGGTGAGATCTGCGCGACGACGCCCGCGGTGATCCGGTATGCCATCTGTTCGCGAACCGCAGGATTCAATTGCGCTGCCCGGCCGAGGAACTGGCGCGCCAGCTCCGCCTGCTCGGGGCGAAGTCCGGACAGCTGTAACGATGATGCCCACCAGGCGAGCTGCGGCGGCATCGGGGGCGGGAGCGTCATCCGCGGGGCGCGTTCGCTGATCACGACGGTGCCGGCGAAGATGTCCCCGAGCCGTTTCCCTTTGGCCGACAACAAACTGCAGATCACCGCGGGCCCGCCGGCGAGCATCCAGATCTCGATCACGCCGGACAGCGCGCGAAAGAACGCCTGCCGAAAGCGTTCCGGGCCGCCGTCTTCGGACACCACCCGCAGCCCCATCGCGATCTTGCCCAACGACCGACCCCGTGTCGCGGTCTCGAACACGAGCGGATACCCCAGCAGGGCGAGCACGGTGAAGATGATCATCACCGCCCCCGAAAGCGCCGGATCGAACTGGGTGATCGTCAGCGTGAAAAGCAGCAGCCCGATCACGTACAGCAGGAAGACCACGGTGATGTCGATGAGCGCCGCCACCGCGCGAACCGGAAGCTGGGCGATCTGAACATCAAGGACCACCGCGTCTCCGGTCACCACTGGTTCCTGCGGCCCGACCATAACGCGACACGCTACTAGGATTCGGATTCGTGGATGTCGACGCGTTCGTGCTGGCGCACCGCCGGACGTGGGACCGGCTCGAACAGCTGGTCAAGCGGCGCCGCCGGCTCACCGGCGCCGAGGTCGACGAGCTCGTCGACCTATACCAACGCGTGTCGACGCACCTGTCGATGGTGCGCGCCGCATCCGCCGACCCGGTGGTGGTGGGCCGATTGTCGGGCCTGGTGGCGCAGGCACGCAGCGCGGTTACCAGTGCGCACGCACCGCTGTGGCGGGAGTTTGCCCGGTTCTGGAAGGTGTCGTTTCCTGTGGTCGCCTACCGGTCCAGGCGGTGGTGGCTGAGCACGGCCGTCGTATTCCTCGTGGTCTCCGCGGTCATCGCGTTGTGGGTGTCGGGCAGTCCGGAGGTGCGGGCGTCGATCGGTACGCCGGACGAGCTCGACCAGTTGATCAACAACGACTTCGCCTCCTACTACAGCGAAAACCCGGCCGGCTCCTTCGCGCTTCAGGTCTGGGTCAACAACGCCTGGGTTTCGTTGCAATGCCTTGGCTTTGCGATCCTGCTCGGCATTCCAATCCCGTATATCCTGTTCCAGAACGCCGCCAACCTCGGCGTGAATGCGGGGTTGATGTTCGGCGCGGGCAAAGGCGACATCTTCCTCGGTCTCATCACCCCGCACGGCCTGCTCGAACTGACCGCGGTGTTCCTGGCGGCGGGGGCGGGGATGCGGCTGGGCTGGACGGTGATCTCGCCCGGGGACCGACCGCGCGGGCAGGCGCTCGCCGAACAGGGCCGCGCGATCGGCGCGGTGGCGGGCGGGCTGGTGGCGGTGCTACTGGTGTCTGGCCTCATCGAGGCGCTCGTGACGCCTTCGCCGCTGCCGACTGCGGCCCGCATAGGCATCGGTGTGGCGGTCGAGATCGCTTTCCTGGCTTACATATTCCACTTCGGACGCCGAGCCGAGCGGGCCGGCGAAACCGGAGACGTCGAGCACGCGCCCGATGTGGTGCCGACCGGCTAGAGCCGGCCGCTGGCCTTGAACGCTAGGTAGTGATCCGCCAACGCGGGTGCGAGCTCCTCGGGCGGGGCGTCGATGACGCCGACACCGCGGCGCCGCAACCGCGATGCGATCGCCCGCCGCTCGTTGCGGGCGCGCTCGGCTGCTGCGGCGTCGTAGACCTGTGGGGCGTCGGCGCGTCCGGCGGCGAGGACCTCGACCCGGGGGTCGGCGACTGCAGCGAGAATCACCTCGTGGTTGGCCGTCAGCTGTGGCAGCACGGTCATCAGGCCTTCGTCGAGCGCGGATGCGTTGAGGTCGGTGAGCAACACGACCAGCGCACGCCTGCGGACCCGGCGCAGCACCGCGGCGACCATTGCGCCGGCGTCGGATTCGATCAGCGCGGCTTCGATGGGCGCCATCGCTCCCACCAGTTGCGCGAGGAGTTCGGTGCGCGAGGCATTGAACACCGCCGCCCTGGTGACGCGGTCGTGGGCAAGGAAGTCGACGTGGTCACCGGCGCGCGAGGCCAGCGCGGCGAGCAGCAACGCGGCGTCCATCGACCAGTCCAACCGTGGCCATCCGGACGGGTCGTTCGCCGTTGGATCCACGCCGACTCGGCCGGCCGACGTGCGGCCGGTGTCGAGCACGATGACCACCCGTTGATCCCGTTCGGGGCGCCACGTTCGGACCACCACGTCGGCGCGGCGAGCAGAGGCGCGCCAGTCGATCGACCTGACGTCGTCGCCGATGACGTACTCGCGCAGCGAGTCGAACTCGGTGCCGCGGCCACGGATCAGAACCGGCGTATTGCCTTCGAGTTCACGCAGTTTCGCCAGCCGGGACGGAAGGTGCTTGCGAGACAGGAACGGCGGCAGGACCCTGATCCGCCACGGCACCCGGTGCGAGCTCTGCCGTCCGGCCAGCCCGAGTGGTCCGATCGCGCGCACGGTGACCAATGCCGAGTCCTGGTCGCCCCGGCGCACCGGACGAAGCGTCGTGACGAGCCGAAGGTGTTGGCCGGCAGCCAAATTGATCGAGTGGACACGGGGGTCGGCGCGCGCGCTCGGCGGCCAGGCATCGCGGACGACGCCCTTGACGCGGCGTGTGCCGGCGTTGTCGACCAGCAGCACGGCGGCCACCTGCTGGCCCAACCGCGCGGCGGTGTCCCCGGACCGGCGCAGGCGTACGCGCCGGGTGTTGCCGGCCAGGGCGGCGTCGACCGCGATGAGCGCGAGCAAGGCGATCAGCAGCACGACGAACGTGAGGGCCGGGCGCGGCGAGGCCGCGATCGGCAGGACGCAGACTCCTGCGACCAACCCGGCACGTCCGGTGAGAATCACTAGCGCGGCACCGGTACTGACGCGAGGATGCCGTCGAGCACGCCGTCGGGGTTGGCGCCCTCCAGCTCGGCCTCGGGCCGGAGTTGGATGCGGTGGCGCAGTGTCGAGCGGGCCATCGCCTTGACGTCATCCGGGGTGACGTAGTTGCGTCCCGACAGCCACGCCCACGACCGGGCGGTCGCCAACAGCGCCGTCGCCCCGCGCGGCGACACTCCGAGTTGCAGCGAAGGCGAGTTCCTTGTCGCGGTGGCGATGTCGACGATGTAGCCGAGAACCTCGTCGCCTACCAACACCCCCCGCACAGCCGCGCGTCCCGCGGCGAGTTCGGCGGCTCCCGCGACGGGTTGCACGATCGACAGATCCCGCGGGTCGAAGCCGTGCGCGTGCCGGTTCAGGATCGCGACCTCCTGCTCCCGCGACGGCAGCGGCACGTTGAGCTTGAGCAGGAACCGGTCCAGCTGCGCCTCGGGCAGCTGGTAGGTGCCCTCGTATTCGATCGGGTTCTGCGTGGCGGCAACGATGAACGGATCAGGAAGCGGGCGAGCCTCGCCCTCGACGCTGACCTGACGTTCCTCCATCGCCTCCAGCAGCGCGGCCTGGGTCTTGGGCGGTGTGCGGTTGATCTCGTCGGCCAGCAGCAGGTTGGTGAACACCGGTCCGGACCGGAACTCGAACTCGGCAGTACGAGCGTCGTACACGAGTGAGCCGGTGACGTCGCCGGGCATGAGGTCGGGCGTGAACTGCAGGCGCTTGAAGTCCAGCTGCAACGCGGAGGCGAGCGTGCGCACCAACAGCGTCTTGGCGACGCCCGGGACTCCTTCGAGGAGAACGTGGCCGCGGCACAGCAGCGCGATCACCAGTCCGCTGACCACCGCGTCCTGTCCGACGACTGCCTTGGCTATTTCCGAGCGCAGCGCCAGTAACGCGGTCCGCGCCGAATCGTGTTCGCCTGCCTGAGTCACGAGTGTGCGACCTGCCTTTCGATGTTGTCGAGTTCACGTGCGAGGTTGACCAACTCGGCGTCGTCACTCGGCGGTGGACCGAACAATGTGTGGGCCACCGACTGCGGTTGGACGCCACAGTGGGCAGAAACCGCTTGGACGACCGCGGCCGGGTCGGTGTTGACGCCGAGGCCGAGGCGGGGCTGCATCCGCTGCAGCGCGGCGGTGCGTAGCGCGGCGGCGGCGCTGTCGCGGGCACGCCGCGAGCGGTACAGGCGGCCACGTCCCTCCACGGTTTCGGAGGCCCGGACCACCACGGGGAGACGTTCGGCCACGAGTGGGCCGATGCGCCGGACCTTCCAGGCGGCCAGCAACACAACCACCGCGACGAGCTGCCAGATGATCCACTTCACCTGCTCGGGCGCGAGGTCGAAAAGCGTTGCACCGCCGTCGGATTCGCCCTCGGTGAACTGCGGGTCATACCAGATCATCCGCTGATGCGTGCCCGTGAGGTTCATGGCCAGCGCGGCGTTACCCTCCTCGACCAACCCGCCGTTCGTCATGAATTCGGAGTTGCCGACCACCGTGACGTCGCGGCCATCGGCGGTGTACCGGACCAGCGCGCCGTCGTAGCAGCGCGTCAGGTTCGTGTCGTCCTCTGCTGCGTCGTAGGAGTCACTGACTCCGAACTGCACCGCCCCGGCACGGGTCGCCTCGCGTAGATCGCAGTCCGGCCGCTCACCGGCGCCGAAGGTGGTTGCCCCGCTCGCCTTGATCGCGGGCGCCAGCACTTCCCGGGTGCGCGAGATCGGTTGCACGAGAAGACGGTCACCGGGCAACGTGGACAACCGGCGGAGTGCTGCGCGGTCGACGAGGTGATAGGTCTGCACCACCACCAGTAGGGCGTCGGGGCCGGCGGCCGCCTCGACCGCGGCCACATCAGGTGCCTCGATGACGTCGACACCGTGCTCGCGCAGCAGCGTCATCAGTGCCCGTGTGCCGTCCGGCGAAGTGGAGTCCGGATCCATGCGCCCGCCTGGCCGGGGTGCGGTCAGGTAGGCGGTCAGCGTCGCGAATGCGACGATGACGGCCAGCGCCAGCAGAACCCACCGGGCACCGCGCCACCGCTGGCCGATCGTCGGTTCCGTGGCGGTGCCGCGCCCGCCCGCGGTCGCTTCGACGGTCACCGGATCTCCGCCCAACCATCGGATGCGGCTGGCGTGGCGGCAGCCGTCGCGGCCACCGGTGATCGCGACCTCAGGTGGTCGTCGAGGCCCGCGATCAGCGCGTAGGCGTCCTCGGTGCCCGGTCGCTCGCCGTAGGTGACGTCGTTGAAAGCCGTTGCGGCGGACCCTAGTTCGCCGGCGAGGTGCGGCAGCCGCCCACCTGCGTCACGCGCGAGCTCGGTGGCGGTGCGGCCGGGCACCGGATCGAGCACACCGGTTTCCTCCAATTGACGGGCGACGGCGCGCAGCCGGTGCCGGATCGCCGCCGCCCAGTCCGCTGCAGCGGCAGACCGCTCGGCTGCGGCCCGGTGCTGTGCCGCGGTCAGCTCGCGGCTGCCGAACAACGACGCGCCGCGGCCACGGCTGGTCCGCATCGACCGTCGCGCAATCCGGAACGCCACGACCACCGCCACCGCGAGCAGGATCAGCAGCACCGTGACCGTCACCCAGCCCCCGGGCACCGATGCGCCCTCCACCGCCAATCGGTACAGCAGATCCTCGATCCAGTCGATGGCCCGCTCGGAGAGAGACCCCTTGGGGTAGATCGGCTTTGCGAGTTCGCGTTGCGCAGCCTCGTGCGCGGCATCGCTGTCGATGTTTATCGTCGGCACGTCAGCTCTGGCGAGTCAGCCACAGATGGTCGGTGGAGTCGGACGGGGCGGCGGGGCCGTACCCGGCGCCGGTCTGCAGGACGAGATCGAAGGCCTCTCTGCGAATCCGGGCGTCGGTGTACTGCAGCACCACCACACCCGCGCTGAACGGTGCGGTGATGATCTGACCGATCGCGCCGCCAACCGTCAACAGGATCAGCGCGAGCATCGCGGCGGCCGTCGTCGTTGCCGCCATCAGCACGATCTGCCCGCCGAGACTGAACGGGAATGCGACAGCACCCGCGACGAGCTGGGCGACGATCACTGCCAGCAGCCGAATACCCAACACCCGCCAGAAGTCTCGTCTGACCAACGCGAATGACCGCTGGACGGCGGCGACGATGCCGAGGCGCTCGAGCACGATGATGACCGGTGCGAACGTCAGCATCGTGCCCAGGAACACGAGACCGGCAATCAACGCGAATGCCAACGGGATTCCGATGACCACGGCCGCGGCGCCGCCTGCCGCGACAGCTATCCAGATGATGAGGCCGACGACCGCGGCGATCAGCAGCACTGCGCCGATCATCTCGAGGACCGTGAATCCGATCAGCGCCCAGAGCCGGCCCCGAAGTCGTTGCCACGCTTCCCCGATCGTGATCCCCGAGCCGAACACGGCCCTGCCGACGACGACGGTGAGCAACCCGCTGAGCAGGATCGACGCCAGTCCGGTCGCCACCGATCCGGCCAGGCTCGACATCATGGAGCCGAGCAGCACGCCTGTCGACACCTCTTCTTCGCCGCTGAGCGTCGGCACCAGCTGACCGCCGAAGGCCAGCGGGCCGACGGACAGGATCAACGCGAGGATCTGCGTGATCACCACGACGATGGTGGTCAGGCCGAGCGTCGCTTTCGGGTTCGCCCTGATGTAGCCGACCGCGCCGTTGAAGATGTCGGACAGGCTCAGCGGCCGCAGGGGGATGACCCCGGGCTTCAGCGCGGGCGGCCCGTAGCCGGGCGGTGCGTAGGCCGGCGGCTGGTAGCCGGGCTGCGGCCAGTACCCCGGTGGAGGCCCGTAGCCAGGCGGGGGCCCGTAGCCAGGCGGTGGATAGCCAGGTGGTGGGTAGCCCGGCGGCGGCGGACCTGCGGAACCGGACCCGCCTGCGTCGGTGCTCATGGCCACCATCCTGTCGAGGGCGATGCGAATTGACAACGTCGTCGCGCGGCCGCGCCGGACTTCCGCGGCGTAGTTTTGGCTCATGGCGGAACTCAAGGACCGGTTGCGGGCCGACCTGACGGCGGCGATGAAATCCCAGGACAAGCTGCGCACCGCGACGTTGCGGATGCTGCTCGCCGCGATCCGCACCGAGGAGGTCTCCGGCAAACAGTCGCGCGAGCTGACCGACGCCGAAGTGCTCAAAGTCCTCGCCAGGGAGTCGAAGAAGCGCGGCGAGTCCGCCGAGATCTACACCCAGAACGGCCGCGGTGAGCTGGCCGCCAACGAGCACGCCGAGGCCCGCATCATCGACGAGTACCTGCCGACGCCGCTGACCGAAGCCGAGCTGGCCGATGTCGCCGACACGGCGATCGCACAGGTGGCCGAGCAGATCGGTGAGCGGCCTGGCTCCAAGCAGATGGGTCTGGTGATGAAGGCCGCCACGGCGATCGCGGCCGGCAAGGCCGACGGCGCGCGGCTCTCAGCGGCGGTGAAGTCCAGGCTGTAGGCACCGCGAGGGACGAGCTGATCGCCGTTTTCGGGGGGTGGGGCCCGGGTACTCCCGACCCATGACGCGGTTCGGCTACACCTTGATGACAGAGCAGAGCGGGCCAAAAGAGCTTGTCCATTATGCGGTTTCGGCGGAACGCGAAGGGTTCGACTTCGAGGTGTCCTCCGATCACTACTTCCCGTGGTTGTCGGCGCAGGGGCATGCGCCGTACGCGTGGTCGGTGCTGGGGGGCGTCGCTCACGCCACCGAGCGGGTCGAGCTGTTCACCTACGTCACCTGCCCGACGATGCGCTACCACCCCGCGGTCGTCGCGCAGAAGGCCGCCACCATGCAGATCCTCGCCGATGGCCGCTTCACCCTGGGGTTGGGCAGCGGCGAGAATCTCAACGAGCACGTCGTCGGCAAGCGCTGGCCCACGGTGGCACGGCGCCAGGACATGCTGCGCGAAGCGATCCAGATCATCCGGGAGTTGTTCACCGGCGAACTCGTCGACTGGAAAGGCGAGTATTTCGAGGTCGACTCCGCCCGGTTGTGGGACCTCCCGCAGATGCCGGTCGCCATCGCCACCGCCGTTTCCGGTGAGCGGTCGGTCGAGACGTTCGCACCGCTGTCGGATCACCTGATAGCGACTGAGCCGAACAAGGATCTCGTCGATGCCTGGCACGACGCCAGGCGCGCGACCGGACTTCCGGGCGACGTACGCGTCGTCGGTCAGATCCCGATCTGCTGGGACACGGACAAAGAAGCGGCGGTGCGACGCGCTCACGATCAGTTCCGCTGGTTCGCCGGCGGGTGGACGGTGAACTCCGACCTCCCGACGACAGCCGGTTTCGATGGCGCAACTCAGTACGTGCGTCCCGAGGACGTCGCGCAATCCATCCCCTGCGGGCCCGATCTCGATGCGATCGTCGAAGCGGTCAGCAAGTACTGGGAAGCCGGCTTCACCGACATCGCGCTCGTCCAGATCGGCGACGAGGGTCAGGAGCAGTTCCTCAAGGAGGCGGCAGCGCCGCTGCTCGACAAGTTGCGCACCGCAGCGAGCTGAATCCGCGTTTGGTGTCCGCCCTCCCGGGTATCCCGCGCCGATCCGCCAACCACACAGCCCGGGAGGCTCAATGTTCATTCACAACAAGGATCTTCAATTCGAGGTACGCGTCGAGCGGCCGGACCCGCGGTTCGCCAGTTTGCTGCAGGAGCAATTCGGCGGCGCCAACGGCGAATTGAAGGCCGCCATGCAGTACTTCACCCAGGCGTTTGTGCTGCGTCAGAAGAACCCGAAGATGTACGACCTGTTCATGGACATCGCGACCGAGGAGTTCAGCCACCTCGAGATGGTCGGTTCGATGATCACCATGCTGCTCGACGGCCTCAACGACGATCTGAAGATGGCCAACGAACGGTGCGACTGGATGCCCGCGGTCGGCACCAAGGGCGGTCGCGACGACATCATCCACAGCGTCGCCGTCAATCCGTTGTACTTCGCGCTCACCGGCGGCGGACCGGACGTCAAGGACTCCGCCGGCGTGCCGTGGCAGGGCACGTTCGTCAACGCCAACGGTGATCCGACCGTCGACCTGCGCAGCAACCTGGCGGCCGAGTCGCGGGCCAAGATCGTCTACGAGTACCTCAAACAGTTCACCGACGACCCCGGAGTGCAGGACACGTTGACGTTCCTGATGACCAGGGAAGTGGCGCACTTCCAGCAGTTCACCGCCGCCCTCAACGAGCTACCGGTGAACTTCCCGCCCGGACAACTCCCCGGGGACGATCGCTTCCAGAACGTGGCGTTCAACATGTCCAACGGGCAGGGTTCGGTCCGAGGTCCGTGGAACGAAGGCCAGGGACCGTGGCCCGAGGGCATGGAATGGGAGTACGTCGAGAAGCCCAGCCAACAGTGGCTCGGCACCGACAAGCGGGAGAACAAGGGCGCCCAGAAGTCTCCGGACGGGCAGCCCGCCGTGCAGAGCGAGAAGCCGTTCACTCACGAACAACACACGGCGACAAGCTGATTCGCTGCCCGGTGCGGTCAGTGTTGCTGCGGATCCGGCGGATTGTCGGCGTCGCGGCCACTGACCGCACCGCGCACATGGTCCACCGTCGCGGCGCCGAGCCCTATCGTCTTCTGCACAAGTGAACTCGGCGGGGTGTCGGGATGCGGTCGCGTCGGGGCGACCTTCTTCGCGGCCTCGAGCTGCTCGCCGATCTTTTCGCGGTCCTCCGGACTCACGGCTGCCTCGAACGCGGGCCACACCACGTCCTGCTCGTAGAGAATGTGCTCGCGGCCGACCTTGACGAACTCGGCGAGCGCGTCGTGGTACTCCGGATCGCCCGGCTCCTTGTCTTCGAGCGTCTGAAGCAGTTTCTTGCCTGCCTGCTCCTGGGCGATAGCTTCGTCGGCGAGCCCGTCGCCGATCGCATCGCGCACCGCGGGCCAGAAGAACTGCTGCTCGATCGCCTCGTGCTGGGACTCCGCGATGATCAGGTTCGTCACCATGGTGCGCAATCCGCTGACCTCGGCACCGGTTCCCGACGGCGCACCGTCGAGAACTTCGAGCATGCCGAGCACGCTCTTGTGATCGTCACGAAGGAATGTCAAGGCGTCCATGTGTGCTGGCCTTCCGGCTCGACAGTGCGCTGCGCATACCCGGGCGCGCGAGGTTGAAACGCCGGTCCTTCGGGTAGCTGATTGAAAGAGGAAAGGACCGATATGCCCACCGGTAAAGGGATTTACGACGACGACGACTCCGAGCAGCGGGACAAGCGCAAAGCGCAACGTACCGGGCCGCAGGACGAGGGCCGCGAGGGCGGCATGGCGACCCGGGAGAACGCGCCCGACGTCGCTGAGTCCGGCGGGGAGCCTACGGCCTGATCATTCGGCGTCGCGGCCCTGCCTGCTGCGCTTGTAGGCCGACCGCCGGAAGTCGCCGAGCCAACGCGGCACGAGTTCCACCTCGGGGTTGCTGTGCAGGGCCGGGTCGAATGCGATGTCGTCACAGCTAGGGTCGACGTGGCGAAGCGTGAGCCGGGCCAACGGGCGAAAGGCTCCGGTGCCCGACGCCTGCTCGACGGTGAACGTGATTCCGGTTGAGGTGATCTGCTTCTCGACCGCATCCAACGACAGCCCCGGTGCGTCGATGCGGGTCACCAGTCGGGCCCGCACCCACCACAGGCCGTCGTGATAGCGAAGCGGCATCAGGCTGGAGAAGGTCGCGCCGGACCACGATGCCGCCGGCGCGAGCCCGATGCGAGTGCCGGCGAGCGTCGACGCCAACAGCACGTCCCACGGGCTGCAGGAGCGCAGGTCGGGCGGTGGCGGTATTCGCCATGCCAGCCCGGCGACGTCGGGGGTCGCGCCGGGCAGGCCCACCCCTTTGGACACCCGCGCGATGACGTCACAGGAGTTCATCGGCAGCCCCTCGCCCTCCGGGGCGATGCGTTCGAGAATCCCCTCGGCCATCACCCCGGACGGATGGAACAGCCGGCGGTGGCGCAGCGCGGCGCCGAAGCGGATGGGCAACGAGGCGATATCGGAGGCTCGCACGGTAGTCGGGTGCCCGAACGGTGGCGCGGCAAAACGGTGGCCGACGTTTCAACAGGGCTGGGACCGGGCATTAATTCCGGCAGTGCTGCAGCGCAGCAGCAGATGGACCCTGTCGAAAGGCCGATGTGACAACCGCATACACCGATGTCCGCGACCCCCTGGTTGCGGATGAGGGCGTCTACGCCCCGCAGGAAGATTCGCGACTGCTCATCGAGGTTATGGACGGCGCGGCGCTGGCACGGGGCCGGCACGTCGTCGATCTGTGCACGGGAAGCGGCGTCGTCGCCATCGGTGCCGCCGAGCAGGGTGCGGCATCGGTGACCGCACTCGACATCTGTCCGCGTGCGGTGCGATGTGCGCGGACGAATGCACTGGGTGCCGGTGTCAGCGTCGACGTGCATCTCGGATCATGGGCGCGGGCAGTTGAGTTCGGCCCCTTCGATCTGGTCGTCTGCAATCCGCCGTACGTGCCGCACGACCCGGCCGCCGCGTGCGATCCGCTCCCGGCCTACGTGGGTCCGGCGCGCGCCTGGGACGCCGGGTACGACGGCCGACTGGTGCTCGATCCGCTGTGCGTGGCGGTGCCGGAGATCCTCGACCACGGCGGCAGCCTGTTGTTGGTGCAGTCGGAATTCGCCGATCCGCGTCGGACGCTCGGTGCACTCGCCAGCGTCGGGCTCGACGCTGAGATCGTTGCGCGGCAATGGATTCCGTTCGGTCCGGTGCTGACCTCGCGGGCCGAATGGCTCGAGACAACAGGCCGCCTGGAACCCGGCCGTCGCGAAGAGGAACTGCTGGTCATCCGGGCGGACAAGCCGTGAGCGACACCGAAGCCCGGGTCGTGCGGGTGGTGCCGAACGGCCCGCTGATGGTGCAGGGACCGGTTCGCATCGAGATGGCCGACGGGCAGGTGGTGGAATCGGACCGCTTCATGGTGGCCGTCTGTACCTGCCGGCGCAGCAAGGATTATCCGTTGTGCGACACCAGTCATCGGTGTCGGCCCGGCCGCACGCCGGCCACGTCAACTCAACGGTCGGCGTAGCGACGAGCGGTTCTCGGTCCAGCTGTCCATCAGATGCTTGGCCAGCCGCTCCTCGACCACATCGCGCGCCCGGATGCCGAACACGACGTCGCGGTCCAGATGCGGTTCCCTGGCGACGAGATCGCCGACGACATCGGTGCGCACCACCTGCTCGTGGACGGCGTCGGCCACCACATGCTCCTGGTAGAACGCCACGCAGGCGTCGGGAGCGCCCATGCGGCGCAACGCCTCCACCAGTCGTCGTGATCCGGGCGACGAGGTGATCTCCGTCGATGCGAAGTGTCCGATCGATGCGCCGCGCAACTCCCGGTGCAAGCCGAACAGCGACATCAGGTTCACCGACGCCAACGCGTCGGCGGGCACGTGGTCGAGGTAGCCCAGGTACGACGAGTCCAGGCCGGCCGCATCCATCAGCTCGGCGTACAGATGCTGGTGCACGTGTTCGCCTCGGCCACCGCCGAACTCGTCGAACTCGACCGCGACGAAGGCGGCCTTCGCGTGCCCGGCGAGACGGGGGATGGTCCAGGCGTGCGGGTCGCCTTCTTTGAGGTGGTACACCGAGCGGTGCACGAAGTACTCGAGCATCTGGTCCCAGGTGCCCTTGTCGCGCAGGTGATACGACGGACCCTCGCCGTCGACCGGTTCGATCGACAGCTTGTCCATCTCGGCTTCCGCGGTCTCGCTTTCGGTGATCTCGCCGACATCCTGGCGCACCGCGCTGAGGAACGACTCCTCGAACCTGCCGCGCAGATGCAGCAGCGCGGGGTTCCACTCCCACCGCGGGCTGACACCGGCGAAACCGCGGTAGTGCAGCTCGTAGCAGATGTAGAGGGCAAGCTGCAGGTCCAGCCCGTAGGGGTCCGCCTCGCACATCGGAACATCGATCGGACGCGCGTGCAGTGCCGGCCGGCCCCGCTGGAGGAGGTCGATGATCGCGGCGGACAGCGGCCCCGCGGCCTTCGGCAGGGCAGGCTCGATTAGCGTCGACGGTTTCGTCACGCCCTGGTCAATACCCGGCATTCGCGCCGGTCAAACACCTTTCGGAACGCCGAACCGCCGGCGTGGGTCACTTGACTTGCTCGCTCAGCAGAATCACTGAGCGGATGCCTTCTTCTTGTCGGGGTGGCGGGATTCGAACCCACGACCTCTTCGTCCCGAACCACGCCACCTGGGGTTTTGATGACGTTGGGTACGTTGGCCCGCGTAAGTTTTCCCAGCTCAGCTGCATTGGGTGGGTTGGCGCGCGCAGGAGTCGCGAAAATCTACTGCGGACTGCCTGCGGACTGAGACACCTTGGTGGTCAAGGCCGCCTTTGATTTACCGAGAGCGGGAACCTTGAAATCAGGATGTCAGTTTGGACGCTTACTCGACGGGCTTGCAACACCAGATCACGACGGATCCGCAACCAAAGATCACGTCTGCGAATGGACCTCGCGTTCCTCGCATTCCTCGCTTCCACTAGTAGTGCGTTGCTCCTTATTTCTGCGTGGCGGTGTCAGCTACTGGGGTCCGCGTTGCTTTGGAAGGCCACCAGCTGGCTTCGCGTAGAAGTGTGGCGATGGCGGGCACGGTGAGGGTGCGCACGAGGAAGGTATCGAGCAGCAATCCGAAGCCGATGATGAGGCCGGCTTGGATCATGATGGCGACTGAGCCGACCATGAGGCCGAACATGCTGGCGGCGAATATCAGACCAGCTGAGGTGATGACGGCTCCGGTGTTTGCCACGGTGCGCAGGACGCCGACGCGGATGTTGGTCCCGGATTCTTCGCGGAGCCGTGAGACGAGCAGCATGTTGTAGTCGGCGCCGACGGCGACGAGGATGATGAATGCCAGTAATGGTACGGGCCAAGCGATTTCGTAGCCCAGTCCCCATTGGAATACCACAACGCCGATGCCGAGCGAGGCGAGGTAGTTGAGCACGACGGTGCCTAAGAGGTAGAGCGGCGCCAGGAGTGCGCGCAGCAGTAGGACCAGGATGACGCCGACGATGATTATGGTGGCGACGGCCAGTTGTGCGAAGTCGGCCCATAGGAATCGTTGGATATCGGAGTTGACGGCGGGGAAGCCGGCGACGGATACGGTGGCGTCGGCGAGCGACGTGTTGGGTCGTGCGGTGTTGGCGGTGTCGGTGATGCGGCTGGCGAGCTCCATGGCTTCGACGCTGTAAGGGTCGTGGCTGCTTTCGATCATGAACCGCGCGGTCTTGCCGTCCGGTGAGAGGAATTGCTTGGCAACATCGGTGAATTGCCGGTTCTCGAATGCATTAGCGGGCAAGTAGAAACCGCTCGAGGAGTCGGAGTCCGCCGCTGCGCGTGAGGAATTCTGTAGTTGGGTGGCGATCTGGCTCATACCGGACAGCATTTCGATGTTGCTGTCGGCGAGGGTGCGGACACCGGTCGCGAGTGCTTGAGCGCCGGAGGCCAGCTGTCCGATTCCCTCCTGTAGTCGGCGGAGGTTGGTGGCCAGGTCGTCGGGATCACCCAGGGCTCCGAATGCCTTGTCCAGCGAGGCGACTGCGTTCTGGACGTTGGCGAGGGTGCCACCAACGGTGGCATTGGTCGCGGGATCGTAGCGGTCCCCGAGGTCGGCGATCTGGTCGAAGAATCCGCTGTCGCGCAGGCTGACCAAAATCTTCACCTGGTCACGAATTTGGGCGCACTGCGGGGTGGCGGCACACCACGGTGAGGTGTTGAGCGCGCCCACGAGTGGATCGAGCTGGGTGATCGCGTTCTGCGCCTGGTTGGCCAGCGGTCGCAGTCCCGGGCCGGATTGGATGGCTTGGTCGACGGCGGGGGCGGTGGCGGAAAGTTGTTGCAGCAGCGGGCGGAACTGGTTGACCTGAGTTCCCGCGGATTGAGCTTGGGTGAGGATTCCGGCCAGTGGCGCGAGGGCGGTGCGCACCGTGCCATCGAGTTGGGCGAGGCCGTCGGCGAGCTGGTCGGCGCCGCCTGTGAGTTTGGCGAGGTCGTCTTTGCGTGAGTTGCCCTCGGCGACCGCGCCGGCCATTTTGTCGCCGATCTGGCCGTTCTGCCAGGCCAGTTCTGCTTGGTCGAGGCGCTCCCCGGTGGGGCGGGTGACTCCGGACACCCTGGTGACGCCGGGGATCTGGGAGACGCGAGAGGCCATCTCGTCGAGATCGGCCAGCCCCCTCCCGGTCCGCATGTCGGTCGGGTTCTCTACGACGAGGAACTCGCTGATGACGACGTCCTTGCGGAAGTGGCGGTCCAGAAGTTGGTAGCCCTGGTTGCTGGCCGTGGTGTCTGGTTGTCCCTTGCGGTCGTCGTAGCTGATTTTGATGGTCGCAGCGGCTGCCGATAGGGCGAGCAGGATGGCCAGGCTGACGATCAGCAGTGGCACCGGACGGCGGACCACGGCGACGGCGACGCTGTTCCAGTAGCGGCGGGTGCGATCGGATTTGGGTTCACCGATGCCGCGTTTGGCGGCTAGCGACAGCACGGGTGGCAGCAGGGTGACGGTCGCCAGAAATCCGAACAGCACGGCGATGGCGCACGCGGGGCCCAGGGCGGCGAAGACGCTGAGCCGCGCGAAGACCATGGCCAAGAACGCGAGTGCCACGGTGGCGGCGGACGCCAGGATGACGCGCC
This sequence comes from Mycolicibacterium celeriflavum, assembly GCF_010731795.1. Taxonomy (NCBI): domain Bacteria; kingdom Bacillati; phylum Actinomycetota; class Actinomycetes; order Mycobacteriales; family Mycobacteriaceae; genus Mycobacterium; species Mycolicibacterium celeriflavum. The sequence goes on from NZ_AP022591.1 coordinate 3,700,656, forward strand.
CGATGCTGGCGGTGGCGTGGATGATCGCCTGATCGGCGGGTACTTGGGCGCGGCGCTGCTCGTGGTACCGGCTGATCAGAAAAACTGTGTAATCAGTTCCGGCGCCGAGCAGGATCGCCGTCATGAATGCGACGGTGAACTGGGAGACCGGCATGCCCATCTCGCCGAGGGCGGATAGCACGCCGCGCCCAACCGCCAGGCTCAACCCGATTACCAGCAGTGGCAACAGCGCGGTGAACACTGACCGGTAGACGATCAGCAAGATCAGGGCGATCACGCCGGCGGTAGCGATCGAGATCAACAGCAGGTCGTGCTCGGCGGAGGCGATCATGTCGCTGAAGGTCGCCGGTGGTCCCGTCACTTGGACGGTCGTGGTCGATCCGGTGAACACCTCCGCGGCGATGTCGCGCACCGCGTTCAAGGATTCGGCTGCCGTGGGGTCTCCGAGGGTGCCGGTGACACCGACGGGCAGATACCAGGCTTTGCGGTCGGCGCTGACTGCCTGAGCTTCGGTAATCGGATCGGCCAGCAGGTCCTGCACCAGCAGGACGTGGTCGCCCTCGGCCTGCAACCGGCGCACGAGTTCGCCGTAGCGCTGCCGTGCAGTTGGAGTCAAGCCAGTGGGGTCTTCCATGGCGACGAACACCATGGTTTTCGAGCCTTCTTCGCCGAACGCGGCGCTCATGCGGTCAACCGTCTGCAAGGACGGGGCGTCGCGAGGAATGAGGTCCACCGACTGTTGGCGCACCACGGTTTCCAGCTGTGGGAACAGCAGCGCGAGAACCACCGCGGCGCCTAGCCATACCCCGATGACGAGCGCTTTGTGTCGGAGGGTGAACCGGGCCAGGGTCGCCAACCGTTCGCTGTACTCGCGAGTGTCGGCCGGATCGGTGGATCCGTTGGCGCGCCGACCAGGCCGCTTGGCCTGGCTTGGGGCATCTGCACTGCCGTCGGTCACTTGGCCTCCACTGGTAGCGATACTGCCGGTATCGGTACGCTACCGCACGTAGTGCAAGTGGTGACGGCGACCGGTGGGGGCCTCGCTCAAGAGCGTGATGAGTCGACTCCCTACGGGATTGCGGCGGGCCAGTCGGCCGCGAATACCTGCACGGCGTGCAGGGCGCCTCCTACCGCCACCGTCGCCAGTGCCGCACGATCACTGCTGGGGGCGGGAATGACGACAGCCGCTGCCACGTCTCTGAGAACTCGAAGTTTGAGCGTTCTGATCGTCAATCGCTGCCCTCCGCGGAGTCCTATGGTGGCACGCGCCCCCATTGGGGGCGGATGCTACCAAAGTGTTGCGACCTACTGTGGTTTGCCAAGATGGACATGTGCGGACGCGGTCGAAGAGATGGGGCGGGCGTACCGGTGCTGAACGCCGGGCGGAGCGCCGTCAGCGCCTCATTGATGCCGCGACGGAAATCTGGAGTGAAAGCGGTTGGGCAGCAGTCACGATGAGAGGAGTGTGCGCCAAAACCGGCCTGAACGACCGTTACTTCTACGAAGACTTCAAGACCCGCGACGAGTTACTTGTCGCTGCATGGGACGGCGTGCGCAACGAGATGCTCGGTGAGGTTTCTGCGACGCTCGCAGAACGCATCGGGCAGCCGCCGATGGAGACCATCCGCGTGACCATCGCCGCGGTGGTCGACCGGATTGCAGAGGATCCGGGCAGGGCGAAGATTCTACTGGCTCAACACGTGGGCAGTTCCCCGCTTCAGGATCGGCGCGCTGTCGCACTGCAGGAGGCGACACACCTGGTGATCGCAGCCAGTGAGCCACACCTGAGGCCGGAAGCCGATGAAACCGCCCTTCGGATGGACACACTGGTGGCCGTTGGTGGCTTCGTCGAATTGATCACCGCATGGCATGCAGGTTTGCTTGACGTCATCCAGGGGGAGATCGTGGAGCACACGAGTCGGCTTGCCGAGACGCTCGCCGAACGTTATTTGGTCGACGACGCTGGCCTCTAATGTTGTACAGCGGCGTTCATGTGTTCAGTCCGGAATGAAGCAAGCGGAGGCACCTCGACATTCGCGAAGCGCGGCCGGGAGGCGCCAGAAGCTAACTCTGAGGTTTGGCTTTGGTCGTGGCCGACTCGACTGCGTTCTGCAGCAGCACATAGCTGCCGAGGCTGCCCAGGAAACCTGCGCAGTGCTGAACGAGTTCATCGGTGGTGAACTCGAGTTCTCCGTCGAGCCAGCGGCGCAAGACTTCGAATAACCCACCCACACCCAATGTCGAGGCCAAATGGGCAACGCCCACTGCGGAGTCGGCGATGTCAAGGTGAAGTCTGGCCTCACGCAATACGAGGTCGGTGAAACCGGTCATCATGTCGCTGCGTAACTCCCGAAGCAGCGGCTCCGTTGCAGATTCCACGAACAAGATCCGACCCAGTCGAGGATCATTGTTGATCATGCTGACCAGCCCGCGGATCGGCGCGTACGCGAGCACCTCGGGTGGGGCGCCGGCATCGGGGATCGCGTCAACTATCACCTCCTGGAAGGTTGCGTAGAGCTGCTGGTAGACAGCTCGCAAGAGGGCGTCTCTGTCAGGGAAATGCTGATAGAAGTAGCGTGACGTCACGCCGGACTCAGCGCATACGGCAGTCACCGTGGCGGCGGCAACGCCGTGCGTGCCGATCAACTCCATCGCGGCCTCGATGAGACGCGTGCGCCTGTTCCGGTGACGCTCCTCGGCGGACATCCCGCTGTACACCCGCACCGATCGCACAACGCATAGCTTGCCATCTAATTCTGACTAGGCGTAAAGTCAGATCATCAGTGCCCATGACAACAGGAGAACAACATGAGCGACGATTCGTCCACACGGCCCACCACGCGGGTCGTCCCGAAGCCCCGCCGTGTCCGATTCGACATGCCTGCTGAGACCAGTCGGCAGCACTTCGTCGATGGCGACTTGGTGATGAGCCACTTTGTGTCCACCTTGTCGGCCACGTTCCCCGAAGGCGAAGACTTCTTCATCCGGTCAGTCCGCGAGTACCGGGACCACATCAGCGACGCTGACCTGAAGGAGGCGGTCAAGGGATTCATCGCTCAAGAGGCCACCCACCGGCACCAGCATCGGCTGCTCAACGATCGCCTTCAAGCGATGGGCTATCCCACCGAGGGGATCGATCGGCATATCAAGAAGTTGGTTGGCCGACTCGAGAAGCGTTTTTCTCCCAAGATGCGCCTGGCTGTGACGGCAGCCCTCGAGCACTACACGGCGACATTCGCCGAGATCATTCTCACCAGCGACGAAGCTCAAGAACTGATCGGCTACACCGAGGTGCGGCCGATTCTGCTTTGGCACGCACTGGAGGAATGCGAGCACAAGGCCGTCGCTTTCGATGTCTACGAGACGGTCGGTGGAAGCGAACGCACCAGGGTCTGGGGAATGCGGATCGCCAGTCTCCTATTGTTCACCGAGTTGGTCATCCAGACCACCCGCTCTCTGGCCGGCGATCGTGCCGCCTACAACCCGGTGCGGTTGCTGCGCAGCCTTCGAGCCTTCCGTCATAACCCGCTGTTCAGCCGAGCAGCGATTGAGCGCTTCCGTTCCTACACCCACGCCGGGTTCCATCCCGACGACTGGGATAGCGCAGAAATCCTCGAACGTTGGACCAAGGAACTCTTCGACGCCGATGGCGGCCAACAGCTACGGAGTAACGTGTAGGTCGACAAGTACTTTTGTGGTGAAAGCCGCCATATGGAACGACCTCTTCACGAAGAAGTGCGTTGCGCCGTGGCCGCATCGCGCGTTCAGGCATTCCGCTGATGCGGGCGGAAGGGCCATTACCGCCGTCCCGTCAGCGTCCGAAGACGTCCCGGCAAATCTGCACACAAGTTGGCGCCGTGTCAGCGAGCGCGCATGTCTTCTACGAATTGCTGTCCGGAGTTGCGATGCCGTTCGCGTCGGTGATTGGTCCGGTGCCGGCAGCGACGGGTTGGGGCATGAGCACCGCAGTAGTACTTCGCATGGCGGAACGTGCCGATAAGCGTCACGAGGCTGTCCTCGGTGTTGTGAACGGCCTGTTCCTGACGACCGTGTTGGCTCACTTCATACACTGGCCGAAGCGCTGGAGATTTGGTGTGCCAAGCCTGTCCGAGTGCGAAGGACTATGCGGCCCAATCCTGGTGCCTTACAACGGTATTCTTTACATTTCGGGGCTCAGTGCTGTAGCCGGATTGCTGGAGAATGGTCGCCGAGGTGCGGTCCGTGGTGCGATCGTCCCGCTGCTGGGTGTTCCAGTTCTCCTTCGACTGCAGCGGATGGAATTCCGTCGGCTCAGTCTTCAGGCCCGGCGCAATCCTCGGTGGTGGAATCGCCGTCTGCAGATGCAACCGCCCGACCGTTCGACATCGTCAGATCCCGACCAACAGGTGCTAGGGGCAGAGTCATAGCACGGAGTCGACATGGCGAGCCGATCACCCTTCAGTCAACGGAGGGTCGAACTCCGTCAGGGGGCCATCCTTCGAGGCCGTCTTCTAGCGGCACGTGCAAGGACCGCAGCAGCGCTGAGAACAATCTCCAATTCCCGATCGCGGCGACGAGTTCGACGAGGACGGCCGGGTCCCCGTGCAACGCGCGCTGACACTCAGCCCAGGTTTCATCCGAGATGGTGCCGTCACGCAACGTCTCGTCTGTCGCCGCCAGTACCGCCCGCTCGGCTTCGCCGAAGTGGCCGGCGTTCTGCCAGTCGCGCACCCCGAGCAGGTCGCGTTCGGGCACATCGAGCAAGCGGGCAACCCTCCAGTGTTGCGTCCACTCATAGACCGAATCAGTGACCCAGCCGATTCGCATGATGATCAGCTCCCGTAGCCGCGCATCCAGCGCGCCTTTCCACAGCAACGCCTCCAGCATTCCATGCAATGCGACGGCTACAGGGGGCTGATGAAGCGCGATCCTGAAAACAGACAGTTCAGCCATGGCGTCCGGAATCCCGCATTGAGCGGCGCGCTCGCGGGCATCTGTCAGGGCAAGCATGTCAACCCGGCTTTGGCTGCTCACGGTGGATCCTTCCGGTTGGGCGCTAGTTGGCGCTGTCAGGCGATCGGCACAAAGACGTTGTGCAGAGCGGGGACCCGGTCCGGCTCGTTGCCGGCCAGAAGGTCGAGCAGCCCGGGCAGGCCGGCGAAACCGGTGATCTCGCGGTGCAATTCTTCGAAGGGCCAACGCCTAGAGACCAGCAGCTCGATGGCGCTCTGGTAGGCGGGGTAGTCGACCCCCAACGAACCGAAGATGCGTAGTTCCTTGAATACGAGCAGGTCTGGCTCGAAGCCCGGCGCTCCGCCGCCGCCGCGTGTGCCCGCGACCACCACGCGTCCGCCGGGCTGCGCGAGTGCGACGGCGTCCGCGAATGCGGCTGGCGCCTTCGCGGTGACGTCGACGACGACATCTGCGAGCCGGCCGGTCGCCATTTGCAGGGCCTGCGCCGGGTCGTCTTCGGTGACGTCGATGGTCAGGTCCACGCCGAACTGGTGGGCTGCGGCTAGCCGAGTTCGGTCGCGAGGGCCGACCCCGGTCATCGCGACGAATGCCGCTCCGGCCTCCTTGGCGGCTACGGCAGCACAAATCCCGCGGATCCCTGGTCCGAGGACCGCGACGACGTCGCCCGGGCTTGTCTCGGGCAACATGGCAGCCCATTTGATCCCTGCCCCAAGCGGATTGAACAACGTCGCGACGATCGGGTCGAGTCCGTCCGGGACCGGCAACGGCATGGAATCGAACGGCAGATGCAGGTGGGTTGCATAGCCTCCCCACAGGCCGGGCGGGATGTTCACGTCGACGAAGCCGAACATGGTGGCGAGGCCGTTGCTCGAGCACCTGCGATACTCGCCGCGGCCGCACGAGTCGCACTCCCGACACGATCGGAACACCTCGACGGCGACTCGCTGACCCACCGAGACGCCCCAACGCTCGCGCGCGGCGTCACCGATTCCCTCGATGACGCCGATGATCTCGTGTCCGGGGATGAAGGCGAACCCCGTCGGCAGGTGTCCGCTGAACTGCTCGTGGTCGGTTCCGCAGAGCCCGCACGCCTCGATCCGCAGGAGACCGGACTCGTCGTCGATGCGCGGCACCGGAAGATGCCGCCGTTCAAGGGTGCGCGGCTTGGTCAGCACGAGCGCGTCGGCGTTCACGACAGTTCGAATTCGACGTGTCCGTCCGCCTGCCGCACGGCGACTTGGTGTCCGACGCACATGTCTCGTGACATTGCCACCGCCACCTCGGCATCGTCACTGCGCGCCGCGACGCGGCGGCCGTCGGTCATGCGCGCGAAAATCGGCACCCAGGAGGGGCCTTGGTCACGGTCGTGCACGACGGTGTATCCATCTATGGTCGCCTCTCCGGATGCGTCGGCGGGAGAAGCGACCGGGAGGGAGGTGCCGTCGATCGCAGACTGCGCATCGGCCATGTCCGGAGTCTGCCATCCCGTTGGCGGTGGAGTCGCCGACCACAGACCCAGCGAGTGCTTTGTGATGTACCAGCCCAGTCCGGACACGAGCCCGACGGCGTCCGGGTCGCTCCTGCAGCGTCGCACCATCTCGACGATCGAATGGCTGACATAGTTGTTACCCGGCCCTCCGTGGTAGGGCAGTCCGCCGGTCACCGTGAACCCGCGGTCATCCGCCGGGTCGAGATCCAAGGCGTCGATCGCCGCCTCGACCGCGGAAGGAAAGCAAGAGTAGAAATCAAACCATCTAATGTCGTCGATGTGAAGTCCACTGGCCGCCAATACCGCCTTGCCGGCGGCCCTTATTCCGGCGGAACGACCCAGATCAGGCCGCTGAACCGGGAAATACACGTCGTTGCATGTGGCCGACGACCACGGGAAGACCCAACGATCACTGGGCACTCCGAGTTCCTCGGCGACTTCGGCGGCCATGATCACGAAAGCGGCAGCCATATCCACGGCGATGATGCTGTTGAGCAGCTTCGGGTACGGCTCGCACACCATCCGGTTAGCCGGGGAGACCGTGCTGAGCTCGTCTGCGCTACGGGCACGCGGAAACCAGGCCTGCTCGAGATGTCGGGACGCCTCAACCGTGAACGGAGCCATCAAGTCACCCAGCCAGCGGCGCTGTTCGTCGAATGTGCGGCCTGATCGGGCCGCGATCGCGGATTCGAAGATCGGGTACACCTCGTGCGGCCAATGTAACCCGGCGCCCACCTCGGCTTCGCTCAGTCCCGGGCGGGTGTCACCGAGTGACTCGTCCTGTGCTGCGATGGGTTTGGGCTCCAAAAGTGCGCTACCGGATGCGACTTTGCGTGCTGACGCGCCGCTTTCCGCTCCGACGATCAGAGCCGCGTCGCTGACGCCGCGCCAAATGCGGCGGCCGAGGACCTCGACCAGATACTGGGGGGTGTTGCCGCCGACCGGACAACTGATGCGATGATCCGGCGTCAGCCCAGTCGCTTCGGCAATCCTCGACGCGGGGTTGTCGCGTGGGATCATCAAGATTCCGGGCGTCGCCACGGTATCGATGCGATGCCCGATCGCGGCCGAAGCATCATGCAGCGCTCGACGCGCGGCCTCGGCGGCCAAATCGATGGGATCGACGGTGCCTTCACCGCGATGTGTGAGTTCACCGACGCCGACGACAACCGGAGTGCGTGGTGGGATGGCCAACGGTCAGATCACGCTCATCGTCGAGGTCTTCTATGCGACACGACTGCGATATTGTCACATCCGTTTCCATGCGACAACCGCGGGTGTTCGACAGAGCGAGTCCCTTGACAGGGCATACTCGTACCCGTGACGAAGAGATCGTTGCGGCGGGGCGACGCGACTCCTGGGCGAAACCGCGATATGGCGCGCGATCGCCTACTCGACGCCGCCGAAACGTGCCTGCAAGGCAAGGGGCTGTCGGGCACCACGATGGAGGATATCGCCAGGCATGCGGGCGTATCGCGCGCCACGGTCTATCGCTACTTCGCTAGTCGCGAATCCGTCGTATCCGGTGTCATCGTCCGCGCAGCGGAACGCTACCTGCACCGCACCAGCGGACGGATCTTGGCGCACACCGACTTGGGCTCTGCCATATTGGACTTCGTTGCAGTCACGGTGCGCGCGGCACGCCGCGAACCGATAATCGGCATGCTCTTCGCCAGCGACGATGAACTCGCCGGCGTGGGACTGGCCGAGGGAACGTCGGTGGCGCTGTTCGAACTCGTCGCCGAGTTTCTGCGACCCGTGTTCGCCGCACACTGGCATCAACTCGAAGCCGGCGTTTCGGTCGATGACGCCGCCGAATGGATTTTGCGCATCATCCTCAGCTTGCTCGCGGTTCGCGGCCCCCGGCACCGCAGCCCCGAAGGAATCGATGCTTTCTTGCGCCGATTCCTGCTTCCCGCGCTACTGGCCGACACTCACAGTTGCATTGCTGCGACAACTGCGGAGTAGTGTCTCAGCGATGGCATCGGTATCGCTGAACGAAACGAGGCGCTGACCATGGACTTCCCCCAGTTCAACAAGCAAATAGCCGAGGAGCTCCAGCACGCGGGGGGAACCTCGGGAGGGCTCGCCAAGTACTTGGACTTCCGCCACATCGAGTTCTCCGCCGGGAGACTGGTAGTGGAAATGGACGCCCGAGCCGATTTGTTGACTCCTTTCGGCACTCTGCATGGCGGATGCCTGTCAGCGATGGTCGACCACTGCTTGGGCGTGGTGTTCTATCCGGTGATCCCACCTGGGTCATGGGTGGCCACAACCGAATTCAAACTGAACCTCCTACGTCCGGTGTCCAGTGGAGTCTGCGTTGCGGTCGCCGACATCATCGCGCTGGGGAAGCGTAGCGGCGTCGCCAGGATCGACATCACCAATACGGGACGCCCGGTATGCGCCGCACAGGGAACAGTGACCGTCGTCGCCCAGAGCGCCTCGTGATCCGGTCGCGGAACGAGAACGCTGCCCAAGGCGACCATCGAGGACACAGCAAATGACCTCAACGTTCGAGCGCGTCCGCAACGAAGACGGAACCGCCCTTGCAGCCGATGTCTACCGACACGAATCCGCCCGCGCGGTCGTCATACTGCTGCACGGCGGTGGACAGAACCGCCATGCCTGGGCGACTACGGCGCGCCGCTTACACGCGCGCGGGTATACCGTCGTCGCTTACGACGCCCGCGGTCACGGCGACAGCGAGTGGGACCCCGATGGTCGATACGATCTCGACCGACTTGCATCCGACCTGCTGTCGATTCGCCGATATGCCAGCGATGGCCGCCCGCCAGCTGTCGTTGGCGCATCCTTGGGCGGCATGACGGTGTTGGGAACGCATTTGGTGGCGCCTGCCGATCTGTGGGGAGCCGTCGTACTGGTCGACATAACTCCGCGAATGGAGTTTCACGGAGCACGCCGCGTCGTGTCTTTCATGGGCGCCCATCCCGACGGATTCGATACGCTCGACGCGGCCGCGGACGTCATTGCCCAGTACAACCGGCATCGCGCTCGGCCCAAGAACTTGGACGGTCTCCGAAAGGTCTTGCAGCAGCGCGACGACGGTCGGTGGATCTGGCGATGGGATCCGGCGTTCATAGCTTCCAACTTCGAGTTCCTGCAGGGCGACCCAGCAACTGGTGCCAAAGAATTCGGCGCCATAAGCGACCTTCTCATCGAAGGGGCCCGCCGCGTGCGAGCACCAACGCTTCTCATTCGCGGCGTTCACTCCGACGTGACGTCGCAGCAGTCGGTCGAGGAGTTCCTCGAAGTCGTACCGCACGCCGAGGCTGTCGACGTTTCGGGCACGGGCCACATGGTTGCGGGCGACGACAACGACGCCTTCACTTCGGCAGTCGCAGATTTTCTCGACCGCACGCTGAACGACTCGTCGGACTGAGCGTCTTTCAGGGCCTTGCGATGGCCGCGGCCCGGCGACGTCAGGTTGTCAAGGCCTCACGAACCGCTTCCGTGAACGCATTCCTCGGGGGGGTTGCACATCCGCGGGTACGAAGGCCTCGATGCCAAACGAAAATACCGACAACGCCAGACCGAGCAACGGCCAGACCGACGAAGATGAGCTTCCACGTCCACACCTCCAGCGGGGCCCGGAGCACAAGACGCCGACCACGGAACTCGACGCTGCACACCCGGATCCCAACACCCCGCGGCTGTCATATCCGGCCGAAAGGCGAGGAGGTAGTTCCGGGATGAGTTCTATCAACGTCGCAACTGGCCGGGTTTTCAACCGTCGTCAACATCGACAATGAGATCGGCTTGGGGAGACGAAGGCGAAGGCCTTGCTGGGCTCAGTGGCACGCTCTTTACGCGCTCAAAGCTGGCCCGAGGAACCGCTCAATGATCTCACGTTCTGTGCCAGGAACGCTTGCCGGCCAGTGCCACAGCGCAAGCACTGCGCGTACGAACCACTGGGCGGCGGCCTCGTCGTGACGGTCTGAGCCGATCATGCTTGTCGCGATGCCGGTGACGATGGGCGAGGTCTCGATCCATCGCCGGTTCTTCGGATTGGATGACCGAAGCAGTTGTTGGACAATGTGTTCCGTGCGGAGGTGGTGTAGGGCCACGCTGACGGCGACGACGATCCGCTCATGCCCTGTCAAATCGCAGATTGCGTCGTCCACGGCGTTTACGATGCGCGACGACAGCCTCACCACGACCGCTTCGCAAATCGCGGCTTTCCCACCCGCGTGACGGTAGATCGTTGCCGGCGAACAGTGGACCGACGCGGCGAGTTCGTGGATGGAGAAATCATCGAAGCCTCGGCGTCCGATCAAACTCGCGGCCGCCTGGAGAATCCTTTCAGTCGCAGCGGCCGCTCTGGGCTGCTCGAGTAGCCAGTCGTTGCCTGTCACTTCCAAGGCCTTCCGATGTTCGACACCCCTGGTCGGCTTGGGAGAATTCTCGGAATGAGAATTAATAGACTCTCCCAATCGCAGTATTAGCATTTCACAGCTCTATAGTGATAATCCAGACCCGCCGAGGGCAGACGATTTCCTATCAACTGTTGCCGCACCATTGACGCGGTGGATCGCCGTTGGCCAGCCTTGATGCCATGACATACTGCGCAGCGCGCTCAGGCACCAACCGTCCGGCGACCTTAGCGGGGACTACCGATGAGTAGATGGCGCTCGGATAGCGCGGTGCGGCAAATCGGGGCACCGGTGGTGGCGGCTGTCGGAATGAACATTGCTGCGGCCGTACGGGTCCGGCGCCGTGGCTATGCAGGATGGACCGGTGCGGTAAACACCGATTACGATCCACTCGATCCAGCGACCGCGGCGCAGCCATTCGATGCCTATCGCGCGCTGCACGCCGGAGGGCGGGTGCACTACAACCCCAAACGTGCGACCTTCATTCTGAGCCGACACGAAGACATCCGAGCAGCCCTACGCGACACCGACGCCGTCACAAGTAGCCAGGGCGTCACCCGAATGAAGATCTCGGCACCGATCTTGGTGCTCACCGACGGCGATGACCACACCCGGCTTCGCAAACAGGTTCAACCCGGGTTCACCAGGGGAGCTATGAGCGACTGGCAGGGGATGGCAGACCAACTCGCCAAAGAACTCGTCGCCGACGTCGTCGCCAACCCCGGTTGCGACGTTATGGAGCGCCTCGCCGTGCCTTTGCCCATCCGAATGATCGCGCACATAATCGGGATTCCGCCCGAAGATGTCCAGAACTTCCGATCATGGTCCGAAGACGGTGTCGGCGTCATCAATGCCGGCGTGAGCCCCGCCGGGCTGCGGCAGGGGCTCAAGGGGGTTCGGGCGATTGCGGCACTGCGCCGGTACTTCAAGGATCAGTTGGCCTCGGGCAAGCTCAAGGGGTCAGATACCGTACTGGGTCGGCTCGTCGATAACAACGAGGACGGCAAGCTCTCCGACGACGAGCTCTTCTTCATCGCGATGCTCCTGTTATTCGCTGGGAATGAAACCACCACCAACCTCATCGGCGGGATGTTCGACACCCTTGCCCACGCCCCCGATCAGTTCGCCATGATCCGAGACGATCCCGACCTGATCCCCAGCGCTGTCGAGGAACAGCTGCGGTACTCGGCGCCCATCCAAAACCTGTACCGCTACACTCGCACCGACTACAGGGTCGGCGAGGTGACTATCCCGAGCGGGTCGCGGCTCTTGTTGGCATTCGGCGCGGCCAATCGCGACCCTGAGGTCTTCGAGGATCCCGATACCTACCGCGCTGACCGAAATCCGCGCAATCACATCGCATTCGGCTACGGCGTTCACATGTGCATCGGAGCAACCCTCAGTCGCATGGAGGGCCAGGCGGTGCTCCGCGAACTCACTTCCCAAGCCTCGGCCATCGCAGCGGCCGGTTCGGCCACCTGGTCAACCAACAGCTCACTTCGGGGCACCACTTATCTGCCGATTCGGCTGACACCCGCGCGGTGATGAACGAGGACTGTCCGAGAAACCGATGCGTGAATCAACGCGTAATCGGTGACGGTGGATCTCAGCTGGGTGCGCCACGCCAGAGCGTGGGCTTGGCCGCAGTCGACCGCGGTACTCCTCGCAGCGTAGTAACACCGGTAGTCTCGGACGGATGGGTGTGGTGACCGACGGCGATCCGGATGTCTCGGGCCTCGTGGTCCGAGTCCGATTCATGTTTCGACGCTGCCACCGGGCTCTACTGCGGGAAGGCTGATCGGGTGGAGTCGTCGGTCGCCGCCGTACGACACTGAAGCACCCCCCTTTCGCCGAAGCTCATGGGCGTCAGGGACGCTCAAGCACCTATCGCAAGGTGACAGGCGAGCGCATGGCAAGACCCACCCGCAACACATGCCGGATGTCGTGTTCCTCCCGGTTGTCTCGGCCGACAAGTCCCAACCCTGCGCCTCTAAACGTTAGCGACAAATAACATCTTCAGCTATTTGCAGCGGTGACCTTGGCTACTCGTCGCGACAACACTTCCCAAACCCGAGCTCCGCCTCCGGTGTCGTGCCTCAGCGCTGGACGACGCCGCCCTCGACACCGGTGAATCGCCTGCGCAGCTCGGTCTTGAGGAGCTTGCCGGTGGCGTTGCGGGGCAGCTCGGCAAGGAAGTGCACCTCGCGCGGGCACTTGAAATGCGCCAGCCGTTCGCGGCACCAGGCGATCAGTTCGTCGGCGCCGGGTACCTGTTCGGCGGCTGGGTCGGCCACCACCACGGCGACGACGCGCTCACCCCACTTGTCGTCCGGACCGCCGACGACCGCGGCGTCGAGCACACCGGGGTGACGGAACAGCACCTGCTCGACCTCGATGGGGTAGACATTTTCCCCGCCCGAGATGATCATGTCCTTCTTGCGGTCGACGAGCGTGATGTAGCCGTCGACGTCGATCCGGCCGAGATCGCCGGTGTGGAACCAGCCGCCCCGGAAGGCCTCGGCGGTGGTCGCCGGCTTCATCCAGTACCCGACGAACACGTTGGGTCCGCGCACCAGGAGCTCGCCGACGGTGTCGTCCGGGACGTCCCGGTCGTCGGCGTCGACGATTCGGGCATCGACGTGCATGGCGACCCGGCCGATCGACCCGGCCCGCGTGGTGATGTTGGCGGCGTCCAAGACCGAGACCATGGGGGCGGTCTCGGTCATCCCGAATCCCTCGGTGAAGGGGACTCCGCGTTGGTGCATGAAGTCGATGACAGTCAGCGGCATCGGTGCGCCGCCGCCCATGGCCAGACGCAGCGCGGAGAGGTCGTAGGAGTCGAAGTCGGGCACCTGGGTCAGCGCCGACCACATCGCCGGCACCATGAACTGGACGGTGGCCCGGCTCTCGGCCATCGCCTTGAGCGTGCCCACCGGGTCGAACGACGGCAGGATCACGCTGGTCCCGCCGACGTAGAGCAACGGCAACGTATGTACCCCGAGCCCGCCGATGTGGAACATCGGGGCGACTGCGACAGTCACGTCGCTGCCGGTCAGGCCTTGTTCGGCGCCCAGCACGTTGATGGCGTTCCACAGTAGGTTGTCGTGGGTGAGGATGGCGCCCTTCGGGCGGCCGGTGGTGCCCGAGGTGTACATGATGAACGCGGGGTCGCGGCCCTCGACGTCGCTGTCGAGTGGCGCGGGCGCACCGTCGGAGAGCAGGTCGGTGTAGGGGATCTCGCCGTCGGCCGGGGCGCCCCCGGCCCGGAGGGTGTGGCGGACCCGGACCCCAGGCTCGGTCAGCGCGCTGACCGCCGCCGCTGCTAGCGGCGCGTGGAACACGAACACGTCGGCGCCGGAGTCGGCGAGGATGTAGCCGATCTCCGGGCCGGCGAGCCGGACGTTGATCGGGATGGTGATGGCGCCGATCTTCGCGCAGCCGAGGAGGACCTCCAGGAACTCGACCGAGTTCACCAGCAGTATGGCCACCCGGTCCCCCTTACGGACACCGAGACGCAACAGGCTCGAGGCCACCTGGTTGGTGCGCCGATCGAAGTCGGAGTACGTGAAGCTGGTGTCACCTTGGACGAGCGCTGTGCGCTGCCCGTTGAGGAAGGCCCGTTTGGTGACCCACTGACCGATACCGCGATCCATGTTGATTTGCCTCCTCGGCAGTTTTGGTTGACAAATGCTCGTTAAGGCAGGACCCGGCCCCGGCGGGCGACCGATCACCACTGTCCGTCTTGGTAGACGGAAGCGGACAGGAACGGATGAAGGATGCTCAGTACGATCGTGGCAGGTTGAGGCTGTGCTGTGCCACGTAGTTGAGGATCATCTCTCGGCTGATCGGCGCGGTCCGCATCAGCCGTGCCGGGCCCCAGAGAGTGGCCAGCCCGTACTCGGTGGCCAACCCGTTGCCGCCGTGGGTCTGGATCGCCTGGTCGAGGGCGAGGATGCCCGCCTCGGCCGCAGCGTATTTGGCCATGTTCGACGCCTCCGCGGAACCGGGATCGCCGGCGTCGTGCAATGAGGCCGCCCGCTGGGTCATCAGCCGGGCCAGCTCCAGCTGGATTTTAGCGTGCGCAAGCGGGTGGGACAGGCCCTGGTGGGCTCCGATCGGCACGTCCCAGACCTTGCGCTCGCGCGCGTAGGCAGAGGCCTTGTCCAGCGCGTAGCGGCCGATGCCGTTTCCCAGGGCGGCGCCCATGATGCGTTCGGGGTTGAGGCCCATGAATACCTGACGCAAACCGTCGTTTTCCGCGCCGATCAGGTTCTCGGCCGGCACCCGCACGTCGTCGAAGAACAGCGTGAACTGCTTTTCAGGTGTCACCGCCTGCACCGGGATGAGGGTCTTGGTCAGCCCGGGCGCGTCGGTCGGGACCACGAGCAGGCTCAGCCGTCCGCGTCCGCGGTCGTCGGTCGCGGTGCGGGTGACGACCAGGATGGCCTCCGCCTCGTCGACGCCGGAAATGTAGTACTTGGTGCCGTTGAGTATCCAATCCCCGCCGACGCGCTTGGCGTAGGTGGAGATGTTGTGCGAGTTCGAGCCCGCATCCGGCTCGGTGATCGCGAACGCCATGATGACCTCGCCGCTGGCGATGCCCGGCAGCCAGCGTGCCTTGAGTTCGTCGCTGCCGAAAGCCTGGATGATCGTGCCGCAGATGGTGGGGGAGACCACCGTCATCAGCAGCGGGCAGCCGGCCGCGGCCAGTTCCTCACCGACGATCTGCATGTCGTAGATGCCGCCGCCACCGCCGCCGTACTCCTCGGCGATGTTGATCCCGAGGAACCCCTGTTCCCCGACGGCGTGCCAGAGTTCCGAACTCTTTTCCCCGCCGAGCGACTTGGCCACGTAGTAGTCGTGCCCGAAGTCCTTGGCGATCTCGGACACGGCCTTGCGCAGCGCTCGCCGCTCCTCGGTCTCGTGCAGTTCCATACCGCTCTCCTACTTCGATGTCACCGGCCACCGGGGCCGGTGACGGGTCCGATGGTGCTCAATCCTGATCTGCACCGGCGGCCGCTCCGACCACCGCGAGGGCATCGCCGGTGGACACTTGCTGACCCACCTCGACCGAAAGCTCGGCGACGATCCCGTCGATTGGGCTGACGATGGTGTGTTCCATCTTCATCGCCTCCACCACCACCAGCGCCTGCCCGGCCGTCACGACGTCGCCCGCGGCGACGGGCAGCCGGATCACCGAACCCGGCATAGGCGCCGTCAGCGAGCCCGCCGGCTTTAGCGCGCTCGGGTCCAGGAACCGTGGTACCTGCGTAAACGCAGTGGACCCGGCAGGGCTGTCGACATAGGCAATGTCGGCGTCGAGGACGACGTCGTAGCCGCGCCGCACCCCGCCGGTCTCCAGGACCACCCGGTCCGGCCGCTGCACGAGCACGCTGACGTCTTCGACGGGCTTGCCGTCGACTTCGACCTCGACGCCGTCGCGGAGCAGCGCATAGCCCACCCGACGCTCGCGGCCGTCGGCGGTCAGCCATCCGGTGGACTGCAGTTGGGACGGGTTGTTGCGCCACCCGGCAGGCAGCGTCGGCTGGACGGGGGCCGCCGCGCGGCGTCCCGCGACCTGGGCGAGTGTGGCCGCGATGGCGTGCAAGCCCTCCCCGTCGCGGTCGATGAGGGCTGCGCCGAGGTCGGCCACGTCGTGGCGGTCGAGGAACCCGGTGTCGGTGCCGCGTCCGGCGAACTCGTCGTGGCGCAGAACGCGAACCAGCAGATCCCGGTTGGTGGTGAGTCCGTGGATCCGGGCGCCGGCGAGCGCGGCGGACAGCGCGCCGAGCGCCTCGGCGCGGGTGGGCGCCCAGGCGATCACCTTGGCCAGCATGGCGTCATAGTGGTGGCTGACCACCGAGCCGTCGCGCACGCCGGAGTCCACCCGGACCCCGACGTGGTCGGGGATCTGCATCGTGCGCAGCGTTCCGGTCTGCGGCAGGTAGCCCTTCGTGGGGTCCTCGGCGTAGAGCCGGGCCTCGACCGCGTGGCCGGTGATCCGCGGCTTGCTCACCTCGGCAGGCAGTGGCCGACCCATCGCCACCAGCAACTGCAGGCGCACGAGGTCGAGCCCGGTGACGAGTTCGGTGACCGGGTGCTCGACCTGCAGCCGGGTGTTCATCTCCAGGAAGGCGAACGTCCCGTCGTCATCGCCGCCGTTCGCGTCGAGGACGAACTCGACCGTTCCGGCCCCGACGTAACCCACGGCCTGTGCCGCCGCGACCGCCGCCGCGCCCATCCGGGCGCGCAGGTCGTCGTCGACGACGGGCGAGGGCGCCTCCTCGATGACCTTTTGGTGGCGGCGCTGCACCGAGCACTCCCGCTCGAACAGCGAGACAACCGTGCCGTGCATGTCGGCCAACAGCTGGATCTCAACGTGGCGGGGACGCTGCACGTACCGCTCGAGGAACACCGTGCCGTCCGAGAACGCCGACATCGCCTCGCGCGAGGCCGAGGCCACGGCTCCGTCGAGGTCGTCGGCCGACTCGACAACCCGCATGCCGCGCCCGCCGCCACCCGCGCTCGCCTTGACCAGCAGCGGGTAGCCGATCTCGGCGCCGAGCTTGCGCAGCTTGTCGGGGTCCAGGCCGGTCGCGTCGCCGCCCGGGAGAACCGGCACGCCCGCATCGGCCATCATCGCCTTGGCCGTCAGCTTGGAACCCATCGCGTCGATGGCATCCGGCGGCGGGCCGACGAACACGAGCCCGGCGTCGGCGCAGGCCCGCGCGAAGCCGGCGTTCTCCGACATGAAGCCGTAGCCGGGATGCACGGCGTCGGCGCCGGTGAGGAGGGCGGCGGCGATCACCCGGTCACCGTCGAGGTAGGTCTCCGCCGGCGAGGAACCCGGTAGCCGGACGGCCTCGTCGGCATCGTCCACGTGCCAGGCGTCGGCGTCGGCGTCGGAGTACACGGCGACGGTCGCGATGCCGAGTTCGCGACAGGTGCGAAACACGCGTCGGGCGATCTCTCCCCGGTTGGCCACCAGCAGCTTCTTGATCACGGGCATCGCCATCACATCCGGAACACGCCGTAGCCACGCTGGCCACGGATCTCGCTGTTGTGGACCACGGAAAGGCAGAACCCGAGAACGGTACGGGTGTCGCGCGGGTCGATGATCCCGTCGTCGTAGAGCCTGCCGCTGTTGGCCAGCGCCAACGACTCACGCTCGATCTGGCCCTCGACGGCAGCGCGCATCTGGGCGTCGGCCTCCTCGTCGAACGGGAGCCCCCGGTCGGCGGCCGACTCGCGGGCCACGATCGACAGCACGCCCGCGAGCTGGGCCGGGCCCATGACGGCCGAACGCGAGTTGGGCCAGGTGAACAGGAAGCGGGGAGAGTAGGACCGCCCGCACATCCCGTAATTGCCCGCACCGTAGGACGCGCCCATCACGATCGTCAGGTGTGGGACAGCGCTGTTGGAGACGGCGTTGATCATCTTCGCGCCGTCCTTGATGATGCCACCCTGCTCGTACTCCGCGCCGACCATGTAGCCGGTGGTGTTCTGCAGAAACACCAGTGGCGTGTCGATCTGGTTCGCCAGCTGAATAAACTGGGCGGCCTTCTCCGCCTCCTCGCTGAACAGGATTCCGCGCGCGTTGGCAAGGATCCCTACCGGGTATCCGTGGATCGAGGCCCAACCGGTGACCAGCGAGGTGCCGTATAGCGGCTTGAACTCGTCGAAGGCGGACCCGTCCACGATTCGGGCGATGACATCACGTGGGTCGAAGGGAACCTTCGGGTCCACCGAAGCGATCCCGAGGAGTTGGTCGGGGTCTCGCAGCGGGGGGGTCGGTGGCTGTGTCGGGCCGGGCCCGAGCTTGCGCCAGTTCAGTCTGGCCATGATGCGCCGCCCGATCCGGATGGCGTCCTGCTCGTCCTCGGCCATGTAGTCGGCCAGCCCGGAGGTGCGGGCGTGCATGTCGGCGCCGCCGAGCGACTCGTCGTCGGACACTTCGCCGGTCGCCATCTTCACCAGCGGCGGACCACCGAGGAAGACCTTGGACCGGTTGCGGACCATCACCACGTAATCACACATGCCGGGGATGTACGCGCCGCCTGCCGTCGAGTTACCGAATACCAGCGCCAGTGTCGGCAGGCCCTGCGCGCTGTGCTGGGTGAGGTCGTTGAATAGCTGGCCCCCGGGCACGAAGATCTCGGCCTGCGTGGGCAGGTCCGCCCCGCCCGACTCGACGACGTTGATGATGGGCAGCCGGTTCTCGCGGGCGACTGCCATGCCCCGGAACACTTTTCGGAAGGTGTAGGGGTTCGAGGCTCCGCCGCGCACGGTCGGGTCGTGCGCGATGATCATCGACTCGACGCCTTCGACGATGCCGATGCCGACCACAACGCTGCCGCCCACCGGAAACTTCGTGCCCCACGCCGCGAACGGACAGAGTTCCAGGAAGGCCGTGTCGGGGTCGATGAGCAGCTCGACGCGCTCCCGAGCCAGCATCTTGCCGCGGCTACGGTGCCGGGCGACGTACTTCTCGCCGCCGCCACCGTTGGCCAGCGCCAGCTGTTCGGCGAGCGCATGGAGCTGCGCGATGAGTCCCTCGCGATTCTCGAGGTATACCGGCGCGCGGGTGTCGACCCGGTCGGGCAGGACGTCAATCAACTTTCCTCCAGGTGACATCAACGTCGATCTCCTGACACGCTACGTTATCGGTCATTAACATTCGACGACAATGGGGTCGACGTGGCAATCGTGCCGTCCCCGAGTGATCACAGCAGGAGCAACTCACATGAAACAGCCGGATCAGCGGGAAGCGGAGGCGGCCGCAGCCGACCCGTGGATGACGCCCGAGCGCATCTCGTTGCGCAACCTCGCGATGTCGTTCACCCAGAAGGAGATCGTTCCTCACCTGCAAGACTGGGAGGACGCCGGAGAGCTCCCTAGAGAACTCCACCGCCGCGCAGCCGCAGCGGGGTTGCTGGGCATCGGGTTCGCCGAAGAGATCGGTGGCTCCGGCGGTGACCTGCGCGACCTGGTGCTGCTCACCGAGGCCGTGATGGAGGCCGGCGGCTCGTCGGGCTTACTGGCCAGCCTACTTACGCATCACATCGCAGTGCCCCATATGGCCGCGCAGGGCGATCCCGAGCAGATCCGCAGCTTCGTGGCGCCGACCCTGGCCGGGGAGAAGATCGGCAGCCTTGGCATCACCGAACCCGACACCGGTTCTGACGTCGCCGGCATCCGCACTACCGCACGGCGCGACGGCGACCACTACGTGGTCAACGGTGCGAAGCTGTTCATCACCTCGGGTGTCCGCGCCGATTTCGTGACCACCGCCGTGCGTACCGGCGGCCCGGGCCCGTCGGGGATTTCTCTGCTCGTGGTGGAGCGTGGCGCCACGGGTTTCTTGGTCTCGCGGGCACTGAAGAAGATGGGCTGGCTGTGCTCCGATACCGCCGAACTCGGATTCACCGACGTGCGCGTGCCGGTGGTCAATCTGGTTGGCCCCGAAGGCAGCGGATTCCTGCAGATCATGCAACAGTTCCAGGTCGAACGTGCTTTCATCGCCGTCCAGTGCTACGCCACGGCCCAGCGCTGCCTCGACCTGACGCTGGATTGGGTGAAGAAGCGCGAAACCTTCGGTCGACCGCTATCCACCCGACAGGTGGTGCGGCACAAGATCGTCGATATCGCGACGGCCGTCGACGTCGCCCGTACGTACACCCGTGCCGCTGTGGACCGCATCGTCGCCGGAGACACCGACGTGCGGATGGTCTCGATGGCCAAGAACCAAGCCGTAGAGGCCTGCGCGCTCGCCGTTGACACGGCCGTCCAACTATACGGTGGCATGGGCTACCTACGCGAGACCGAGGTCGAAAGGCACTATCGCGATTCGCGCATCCTGGGTATCGGGGGCGGCACCACCGAAATCATGAAGGAGATCATCGCCAAGCAGATTGGCCTCTGAGTGAAGCCGCCATTCGACAGCAGGAGCGTCGGCTTGGCAGGTCGACGAGACGGACCTTCCACCGTTTCTAAGGTAAGTCAACGGTGTGTCACGACCCCTGCGGCCAATGCAGCCTCCGCCACCGGGAAATTGCATCCGGAGTACCAGCTAGCCAAACTTATCAACCACGTAGCGGCGAGCCAGCGTCTCAGCAAGTCTACTCGTATGTTCGACGATGTCGACCTGACTTACATCGACCAGTAGTCCTGCGTGCCAAGCGCTGATCAGTTCGACGAAGCCGCCGACCGCTACAAACGTGTCCATACGCAGAGCCATTTCGTCTGCGTCAGGCTTCAGATGCGGCTTGCTGGCGGCCATGACGAGCTGGGTTGCTTCCTGCAAGGCCACCGCTCGGCGATCTTGCAATGTTGAACTGCCGACGTGCTGTGTCAGCAGGATCTGTGCTCGCCCGGCATCCTGCGCGATGCGGAGAACAACGATCGAGATTGCGGCGCGAATGGTTTCGATCGGTGGTTGACCGACGCGTTCGGCAAATGTTGCCGAAACCTCGCCGAGCATCTCGTCCCGCACGTTGTCCCACGCTGCTACGAGCAACTCATCGCGCGTCTTGAACTCCTCGTAGAAATATCGGTCGTTCAGCGCGGCTCTGGAGCAGACCCCACGCATTGTCACGGCAGCCCATCCGCTTTCCGTCCAGATCTCCGTCGCCGCGTTCACTAGGCGCCGCCGCCGGTCAGCCCGTCGTTCGGCGCCAGTACGCCCGCCCCACCTTGCTGCCTTTGTCCGCACGAATACATCTTGACAAAGGCAGGAGCGCCGCATCAAACTGGTGGCAGGCGACCACAATTGTGTTCGCCGCCACCAGATGGCTGCAGGCCGGCTTGTCTCACAGGTCAGGCGTCGCCGTAATCTGCAAAGGATTCAGTAGTGATGGATATCTTGAGGTGGGACAGACCGCCTCGCCTGAGCCGCCGCGCCAACGCGGTCGTAACGGGAGCGGGCAGCGGAATTGGCCGTGCCTTCGCGGTGGAGCTCGCCCGTAGAGGTGGACGAGTGGTGTGTGCCGACATCGACCCGGTGCGTGCCAAGGAGACGGTCGGGCTCGTCGTCCAAGCCGGCGGCGAGGGGCTCGACATCGCATGCGATGTCACGGACGAAGAGCAGGTCCGCGAACTCGCCGACAGCGCCGAGAAGTGGTTCGGCGCGGCAGCCAGCCTGGTGATCAACAACGCGGGCATCGGAATCGGTGGCAATGTCATCGGCGCGACGCCCAAGCGGGACTGGGAAGCGACACTTTCAGTCAACTTGTGGGGAGTGATTTACGGCTGCGAGATCTTCGTACCGCGACTTCGTGCGAAGGGCAGCGGGGGAATTATCAACGTCGCATCGGCTGCAAGTTTTGGAGCAGCGCCCCGGATGGGTGCCTATAACGTCAGCAAGGCCGGCGTGCTCTCGCTATCCGAGACTTTGGCGGCCGAGCTGAGTGGTACTGGTGTGGCGGTGACTGTACTGTGCCCGACATTTGTCAAGACCAACATCGTCGATAACCCTGGTATTGAGGAGTCGGCCGCCAAGCTGGCAACGAATTTGATGAAGTGGACCGGCGTGTCGGCGGAATCGGTGGCGCGCAAAACGTTGGACGCGAACGATCGCGGTCAGTTGCACGTCCTACCCCAAGTCGACGCGAAGATTCTCTGGTTATTTAAGCGGGCAGTGCCTGCCACGTATACCCGTGCGCTCGGTTTGGTTGAGCGAATCGCGCGCTAAGTCATTCCAGACAAAGACAAAGGAGACTCCAATGGCATTCAAATACAGCGATATGCTCGAGACGATCAAGAATCGGCAGTGGGCGCTGGCCGACATCGATTGGGATGCGCCGGGCGCCGATAAAATCACTGATGAGCAGCGGCCCGAACTGAAGCAGTTCATGGCTGACGTGGTGTGGATAGAACACGTCGGTGCACGCGCGTTCGCCGCCATGGCGCCGAAAGCGCCGTTCGAGGCTCTAGGTGACATCTACCGGTATTTCCATGCCGAGGAGCAGCGGCACGCCAACGCGGAGCTGGCGCTCATGCAGCGGTGGGGGATGCTCGAGGAAGGGGAAATCCCGGTGCCGAACAAGAATATTCGACTGGTCATCGAGTGGATCGACCGATACGCCGAGGCCCTCCCGCTGACGGTGATCGGAGCGGCGATCCCAGCCTTGGAGACTGCGCTCGACGGAGCATTGCTCAAGTTCCTTCTCGACGAGGTGCAGGATCCGCTCTGCGCCGAGGTCTTCAACAAGGTCAACAACGACGAATCGCGGCACTTGGCAGTGGGATTCCAGGTTCTGAACGACCTCGGCGCCAGCCCCATGCGCATTCATGCGACTCAGACGATGGGGGCGCTCATCGACCCGAGAATCCTTCTCGGCGGCGTCCTCTACGTGCCGTTGCTCACCAGGATGTTGACCAATCTCAACGCCATGGGATTGTCGGAGGAGAAGCTCTACAACGCGGTGATGCGGTACGAGAACGTCGGAGATCGTAGTGAGTTCACGCGCCGCGTTCCGGGCTACCACATCTTGAAGGCTCACATGTCCGCCAGCATCAAGCGTTCTCAGCCATTGCATTTCATTTCGCAGCGGCTGGGTACCGCGATCGACCACTTCCCCACCGAGGTGCTCGGTAAGTCACCGACGTGGACAGAAGAGCTGACCTACGAACCGGTGGCCAGATGAGCGACACCACGACCGTCTTGATCGTCGGTGCGGGTTTCGCCGGCCTGGGAACCGCAATCCGGTTGCTACAACAGGGTATCGACGATTTCGTTGTCCTTGAACGTGCCGACGAGGTGGGTGGTACCTGGCGGGACAACACCTATCCCGGCGCGGCGTGCGACATCCCGTCGCTGCTCTATTCCTACGGGTTCGAGCAAAATCCGGACTGGTCCCGCGCGTATTCGGGCAGCGCCGAGATCCTCGGCTACATCAAGACGATGGTGGACAAGTACTCGCTGTCGCGTTTCATCCGGTTCGGAGTGAACGTCACCGGTCTGGAGTTCGACGAGGAAAGCGCACTGTGGACGGCGCAGACAGCTGACGGCTCGCAGTTCACGGCGCGCACCGCAGTGATGGCCAGTGGGCCGCTGGCGAATGCGAGCCTGCCGGACATCCGCGGACTGGACACCTTCGATGGTCACAAGATCCACAGTGCGCGTTGGGATCACGACTACGACATGAGCGACAAACGTGTCGCCGTGATCGGCACCGGAGCCAGCGCTGTTCAGATCATTCCCGAACTGGTGAAGACTGCGCGGTCGGTCAAGGTCTTCCAACGCACCCCCGGCTGGGTCCTCCCTCGGCCCGACTTCTCCCATCCGCAGTGGGTGCGGACGGCGTTTCGTCGCTTGCCTCGCGTGCAGAACGTCGGACGGCAGGCGTGGTTTTGGGGCCACGAGCTCATGGCCGTCGGCATGGTCTGGGATACCCCGGTCACCACTGGCATCCAGCTACTGGCGAAGGCGAATTTGCGGAGGCAGGTATCGGATACTTGGCTCAGGCGCCAGCTGACGCCGAACTTCCGTGCCGGCTGCAAACGGATGCTGATGAGCAGCGATTACTACCCCGCTCTTCAGCGCGACAACTGCAAGCTCGTCTCATGGCCGATCGCGACCCTGTCGCCGAATGGCATACGGACCGCAGATGGCATCGAACACGAACTGGACTGCATCGTCTTCGCCACCGGCTTCGATGTATGCAAGGCTGGCACACCTTTTCCCATCCGAGGCGCGCATGGTCGTGAGCTCTCCGACGAGTGGTCCCAGGGCGCCTATGCGTACCGGAGCGTCACCGTCGCAGGCTATCCCAATCTTTTCTTCACCTTCGGACCAAATTCAGGGCCCGGCCATAACTCGGCCCTCGTGTACATGGAGGCCGAGATCAACTACATCGTCAAAGCCATCGGCGCGATCATCGCGAATGATCTCAGTACGCTCGAGGTCCGCGAAGATCGGCAAAATAATTACCACGGCGAGGTACAGCAGCGGTTGGGAAGTACGACTTGGAATTCGGGTTGCAAGAGCTGGTACCTCACGAATGACGGATACAACGGCACCATGTACCCCGGTTTCGCCACCCAGTTCAAGCGCGCACTGTCCAAGGTCGACATGGGTGATTATGTAACGACCCCGACAACCGCACGAACTGAGCACCACCCAACCGAACACGCCCAAAACGGCTCGAATGTGGCCAAGGTTGCCCAGGGCCGCAAGGCCAAGGTAGCCCAGGGCCGAAAAAGCGCAGGCGCCCTGCCAACGCGGTCTGACGTCAAAGCCGACATCCTGGACGTGGGCGTCGGGAAGGTACCGCCTAAGCGCGCAGCCTCGAGAGTGAGGAAAGACGCTTGAGTGTCCATGTTGCGGGCGACGAGAATGCCCCCACCTCCGGAGCCCCTACGTACGAGGTCCCCACCCACGAGATATTGGTCATCGGAGCTGGATTCTCCGGGATCGGAGTGGGCATCAAGCTGCTGAAGGAAGGTTTCTCGGACTTCCTCATCGTTGATGAGGCCCAAGGGGTGGGTGGAACCTGGTACTGGAATACCTACCCGGGGATTGCAGTAGACATTCCGTCATATAGTTACCAATTCTCCTTTGAGAAACGCCCGTCGTGGTCCCGTACCTATGCGCCGGGGATCGAACTGAAGAACTACGCGAAGCATTGCGTGAAAAAATATGGCCTCGCGTCGCGCATCCGCTTCGGAGTCACGGTTGTGAGGGCTGAGTTCGACGAAGAATCGACATTGTGGCGTTTGTTTACCTCGACGGACGAGGAACTGACAGCGAGGTTCGTCATCAATGCCTCCGGGGTTCTCACGCGACCAAAATCGCCGGACATACCGGGGGTCGGGGACTTCGGCGGGGTCACGATGCACACGTCGCGCTGGGACCACCAGCAGACCCTCACCGGAAAGAGGGTCGCCGTCATCGGGACGGGCGCCTCGGCGGTGCAACTGATCCCCTCGATAGCCAAGGACGTGGACACACTCACCGTCTTTCAGCGCACCCCGATATGGTGTCTGCCGAAATTCGACTTCGCGGTGCCCCGCCCGCTGAGTGCTCTTCTCCGGCTCGCACCCGGAGCGCAGATCGCCGCGCGGGGAGCCAGCCAGGCCTTTGTCGAACTCACCTTTCCCGTCGCAGCGCACTTCCATACCGCCATACCGCTGGCGTCGGCGATCGAGCGTGCAGCGATCAGCTATATGCGTCGGCAGGTCACCGACCCGGTCGTTCGGGAGAAGCTGACGCCGCGTTACGCGCTGGGCTGCAAGCGACCAAGCTTTCACAACGAATATTTGAAGACGTTCAACCGCGAGAACGTCCTTCTTGAAACCAACCCCATCACCCGGGTGGATGAGACCGCGGTAATTACGGCCGATGGCGTCAGACACGAGATCGACGTGCTCGTCCTGGCAACGGGATTCAAGGTCATGGAATCGGACAGCATGCCCACCTACTCGCTCAGAGGTGTCGCCGGCCGAGACCAGGCACAGTGGTGGGACGAGAACCGACTCCAGGCATATGAGGGAGTCAGCGTGCCAGGATTCCCGAACCATTTCTCAGTGTTTGGCCCGTACGGATACAACGGGTCGTCCTACTTCGCACTCATCGAGGCACAGGCGGGTCACATTCTCCGTTGCCTCCGGCATGCCAGGACGGCCGACTCGAACTACGTCGAGGTACGCGAGGAGGCGAATCAACGCTTCTTCGCGGAGATGCTGGCACGGCGGCATACGCAGGTCTTCTGGCAGGACAGCTGCGCGGGCGCGAACAGCTATTACTTCGACAAGCATGGGGACGTGCCTCTGCGTCCCACGACGACGGTCGAGTCGATCTGGCGCAGTCGACGATTCGACTTGGCCGACTACCGTTTCGAACGGCGACCGGCGAAAAAGGCGGACACTGCCCCACAGAAGGTGGACACCGCCGGATGAGTTCACCTGCCAGGCCGAATCCGAGCATGGCGAGCCACCTGGTCGCGGCAACGGCGCGAGGCGTTCTTCGACCTCTCACGCAAGTGATTCCGGCCAACGACCATGGCTTCGCGGTCATGGACCGCGTGCTACGGGGAACACTCGTGGTGTCGCGGCCAAGGCGCGCAATCAGTGTCGAGAAGGTAGACACGCCCTTCGCCGGTGAACGTGTGCGAGGCGACTGGGTCAAGGCGGCCAACGTGGCCTCGGATGCTCCGCCGATTCTTTATATACACGGCGGCGCATTTTCTATGTGCTCTCCCGAGACCCACCGTGGCCTCATCAGCGAACTGTCCGCGGCCGCCCGCAGGCCGGTATTTGCCGTGCGCTATCGATTGGTCCCGAAATATCCCTTCCCGGCGGCCGCAGATGATGCACTGATCGCCTATCGATGGTTGACAGAGGGAAGCGCGATCACCGCGTCTTCTGGCACGGTGGCGCTCGCCGGCGATTCCGCAGGCGGCCAGCTTGCTGCGGCGACGGCGCTTGGCGCTCGGGAACATCGACTGCCGACGCCGGATGCCATGCTGCTGATGTCGCCGGTGCTGGATTTGACATGCCAACTCGCGATGGACCGTGATCTGCGCAGACGGGACCCCTTTGCGTCCGCCATCTCTGCGTCGAGAACAATTGGTCTGTACGTGGCGGGCGCCGATCCAGCCGACCCGAGGATAAGCGTGCTCGATGCTGATCTCACGGACATGCCACCAACTTTGATTCAGGTCGGCGGACGAGAGATGTTGCTCGACGACTCCAGAGTCTTTGCCAAACGTCTGCAAACTGCAGGGGTCTCCTCGCAGTTGCAAGTTTTCCGCGGCCAGATCCATGTCTTCCAGGCGATGTTTCGCCTACTGCCAGAAGCACGTGAGGCCCTCAGGCTCGGTGGCGAGTTCTTGGCTACTTCGGCCACCGTCCGTTGACAGCGTCCCTGCGCACGCCTTGACCACGAGGCGCCCCAGCACGAAGGTTGTATGAGCTAACGATGAAACCCGTGAAACGTGAACCAACCCAGGACAATCCCCCTGGTAACCCCTCGATCGTCATCATCGGCGCTGGCTTCGCCGGAATTACCCTTGCACTTCGCCTCAAACGCGCAGGGTTCGACAGGGTCCTCATTGTCGAAAAGGGCGATGGTGTCGGGGGAGTCTGGCGGGAGAACACCTACCCAGGGGCGGCCTGTGACGTCCCGTCGCAGTTGTACTCGATCTCCTCGGCGCCGAATCCCAGGTGGGGTCGGCGTTACGCAGAACAAGGCGATATCCTCGCCTACCTTCGCCGCGTCGCCGACGAAAGTGGTTTGCTGTCCCTCCTTCGGACCAAAACCGAAATCGCTAAGGCGGCCTTCGATGAGCGCACGAACACATGGCGTCTGACCACGACTACGAGTCAGGAATTGGAGTGCGATGTCGTCATTTCGGCCGTGGGCCAGCTGTCCCGACCCTCAGTTCCTGATATTCCTGGAATCTCGGGCTTCGCGGGCCCGTCGTTTCATTCCGCGAATTGGGACCACGATCTGAATCTCAGCGGCAAGCGGCTTGCGGTCGTCGGCACCGGCGCTAGTTCGGTGCAGTTCGTCCCGGTGGTCGCCGCAGGCGCTGAGCACTTGGACGTTTTCCAACGGTCAGCCCCATGGGTGCTGCCCAAATTCGACCGTCAGTACGGTGGGCGGCATCACCAACTGCTGCGCAAGTTGCCCATTCTGCGGCTCAGCGAACGTCTGATGATTTGGACGATATTCGAGTTCTTGGCGTTGGCACTCGTCGACGCGAAGCCAGTAGCGCGAGTCTTGGGAGTCATCGCCCTCCGGCACCTAGGTCGCCAGGTGTCGGATGCCCGGCTGCGTTCCCACCTGACGCCGGACTATGCGCCCGGGTGCAAGAGGATTCTGTTCTCCAGCGACTATTACCCCGCGCTCGCACGTCCCAACGTTTCATTGGTCACCGACGATATCCGGGCAGTAGAACCTGGCGGAATCCGCACGGTGAACGGCGACTTCCACGCCGCCGACGTGATCATCTACGGCACTGGCTTCAGTGCCACCGAGTTTCTTTCCCCGATGGAGGTCTACGGCCGCTCGGACCGAAAATTGTCGGACGTGTGGGCGGATGGCGCGCACGCCTACTACGGCCTATCGGTGCCAGAGTTTCCGAATTTCCTCATGATGTACGGGCCCAACACCAACGTGGGATCCGGGTCCATCGTCTACATGCTCGAATCGCAGGCCCGACACATCGTCAGGTTGATGAAGGTTCTCCGTGCCCATCCAGGAAGTGTTATCGAGGTCCGTGCCGATGTGGAGAAGCGCTTCAACGACCGGTTGAGTCGCCGCCTGGACAGATCCGTGTGGACTATGTGCACGAGCTGGTATCGCTCGGCGCGCGGGTCGATCTCTACCAACTGGCCCAGCCCGACCTTCTTGTATCGCCTTCGTGCGCGCAGGCCGAAGCGGCGCGCTTACGTCCTGTCGCGTCCCGCGCCCGCGAACTCGTCGCGCAGGGGGACACCCGAGCCGGCCAACACCCATCTGGCCGACATGCCCTATGCCCCAAGCGGGGCCGATAGCGTCGACTAGTGGCGGCTCTGTTCAGTGACGGGTATCCGAGGACGGCGGGGAGTCGCCGACATTCGAGCGGCAACTGTGACCGCCGTTGACAGGGTGGTCACCGGTGTAAACGATGGGTGAAATCCTTCCGATAATGCGAGAAACAACATCAAGGGGGCACTCGATGACCAAATCGCCGTCCGGTTCGGCAAGCAAGTCCCGTGACCGGCTGTTGTCGGTACTACTGAATCCCCTCCCGCAGCGCGTCGAGCGCGCTATCCAGGAGTGAGTCGACGATGGCCGGTTCGCGAACTCGCCGCGCCGCCGACAGGTAGCGGATTGAAGCCAGTTATCGGCGATCAGGGATTGCCTCTCGTTGGCCTTCGCCCGGAACTTACCGGCGGCACGCTCGGGGCAGAATGGTGATTTACTCGCCGCGCTATGTGAGGCGCGCGCCGAGGACGGCGAACGCTTCACTGATGCGGACATCATAAATCACATGATCTTTCTGATGATGGCCGCTCATGACACGTCAACGATCACCACTGCCGCTGTGGCGTACTTCTTGGCGAAGAATCCTGAATGGCAGGATCGACTTCGTGCTGAGTCTGACCGTCTAGGCGACGATCTGCCGGACATTGAGGACCTGGAGGGGCTTACGGCGATGGACTTGGTCATCAAGGAGTCGCTCAGACTAGTTGCACCGGTACCGTTGGTTATGCGTAAGACGGTGACCGACACCGTAATTGATGGCTACTACGTCCCCTCCGGAGTGCTCGTCGCCATCACGCCTGCGGTCAACCACTTTGCGCCCACAGTGTCGACCGAGCCGGACCGGTTTGACCCAACGCGACTCGAGCCGCCACGGCGCGAGGATCAGGCCCACCGCTTCGCCTGGCTTCCGTTCGGAGGAGGCGCGCACAAGCGCATCGGGATGCACTTCGGCACCTTGGAGGTGAAGGCAATACTGCACGAGATGCTGCGGGAATTCACCTGGAGTCTGGATGACGGCTACCGCGTTCGGTGGGACAATACGTCCCTGCCTGTTCCCTGTCGACGGCCTACCTATTACGTTGTGTCGCCGATGATATCTAGGTCATTCCACGAGACTTTTGAGTGCTTAGCCGAGCACATCGCCCTCACAGGGCGCCGGCGGAATCGACGCAGTCCTCCAAGTGGCCTCGGAGATCCTCAACAAACCCCGGCGAACCGTAGTCGGCAAACCTACGCAAACTGCCGGAAAGGATGGTCATGCTAGAACCATCAACAGCCGTCGTCACAGGAGCAGGTCGAGGGATTGGTCTGGAGATCGCGAGACAACTCGCCGCTGCCGGTCACAAGGTTTTGCTCACGGATGTGGATGGCGACGCAGCGGAGCGCGCTGCCACCGAGGTCGGCGGTGGCGCTTGGAGCGCCACGCACGACGTACGAGATCCGTCGGGTCATCGGGAAGTCGCTGCTCAGGCTTTAGCCGCTGGCCCTCTGGCGGTGTGGGTAAACAACGCTGGGATCCTACTCGCGGGTAACAGCTGGAGTCACAGCGATGCCGAGATTGCGTCGATCCTCGATGTCAATGTACGAGGTGTCGTTGCCGGCTCACACGCGGCAGTTGTCGCTATGGGCGCGGGTGGGGGCGCGATCCTCAACATCGCGTCCCTCTCGGCTCTGGCGCCCATCCCTGGATTAGCGATGTACGCAGCAACCAAAGCGGCCGTATTGTCGTTCACCACATCGCTGCAGGGCGACCTTGACCATGCGGGATTGCCAATCCACGCACGGGCGCTATGCCCTGACGTGGTAAGTACGAAAATGGTCACCGACCGAGTTGCCGACCCTGGGGCGGCGCTTCTGTTCGCCGGACCGCGTCCAATGGATGCTGCGGCCGTGGCCCGCGCGGGACTCGAGTTGCTGGAGAGTCGCCAGATATTCCGGGTAGTTCCTAGGTGGCGTGGCGTAGTTGCGCGCACTAGCGATGCTGCGCCGTCGCTTGGATTGAAAGCTTTCGCGTTGATGCGCGGCGTCGGTGAGCGGCGCCAACGCAATCATCGTTGATGGCGGTGTCGAAGACGGAGGGTTTAGCGTGGGGAGGCTCGAGTTGTACCTGGTCAGGTTTTCGGTTCGCAGAGTGGTAAGTGGGGATCAAGCTGGAATCCCAGTTCCTGCAGCCTGTCATTGATTATCAACCAGGTTTGCCGTGTCAACCGAATGACGAGTTCGTCACGAGTGGAGTCGCGATGGTCCAGCCACCATAGGACCGAAGCGTCCATCAGGCCCATGATGGCGGCGACATTGCGGTCTGCCGCCTCTGAGTCCTCGCCGTAGCGAGGAAAGTAACGGGCACCCGCGACGGCGAGTTCGGAGGCGAATGCGCTGCTGCCGGGCGCGGTCTTCTCGGTGCTGCGCCGATAGTGTCGGTTCACCAGGAACCGATAGAGGTTGGGGTGTTCGTCAGCCCACATGACGTGCTGAGTGACCGGCGCGCGTATCACGTCTAGCGGCGATCCCTGGACATCCAGAGTTAGGCGAATCTTCGCAGTGAGTTCGCGGTGGACGTGACGAGCCACGGCAAGATCGAGTTCTTCTTTACTTGCGAAGTGGCGGTAGAAGTGTGTGCGTCCCAAACCGGCCTTGTCTGCGATTTGGCCCGTGAGTGCGTGGGGCCCGTTCTCTTCGATTGCGCTGAGCGCCGCTTCGATGATCTGTTCACGACGTAGTTCACGGCCCGGCAACCTACTGGCCGCGCGGCGTACCGCTGTGGTGTCCACCCAGTGCTGTTGCTCCACGATGTCACCGTAACGCCCCGCGCTCTGGAAAGTTCTGGGTACGTGTTGTACCCGGCGTGCGATTCGTGGTACACCATGTACCCACAGGCGAAGCGAGACCATTGCGGGATCGGTGCGCAAGCAAACACAGTGAGGACTTTGTAATGGCAGCCAACCGCTCTAGCTGGATGGACGACGACCTCGACGCACTGCGGGATTTGGCACGTACGTTCTGTGAGAAGGAGGTCGCGCCGCACAGTGCCCGCTTCATCGAGCAGCACCACGTGGATCGGGACCTGTGGACCCGGGCGGGTGATCTTGGGTTGCTGTGCATGTCAATCCCCGAGCAGTACGGCGGAGGTGGGGGAACGTTCGCTCACGAAGCAGTCTTGATTGAGGAACAGGCCCGCATCGGCGATTCGGCATGGGGCGCGCCGCTTCATAGTGGAATCGTCGCCCACTACCTGCTCGAGTACGGCACCGATGAGCAGAAGGAACGCTTTCTTCCCAGACTGGCAACTGGTGAGATGGTTGGCGCGATTGCGATGACGGAGCCGGGCACTGGCTCCGATCTCCAATCTGTCACGACCAAGGCATCGCGCGTTGGAGACGAATACGTTGTCAACGGTTCCAAAACGTTCATCACCAACGGCGCTCAGGCCGACCTCATCATCGTCGTTGCGAAGACCGACCCCAGTGCCGGAGCGAACGGAATCTCGTTGGTTTTGGTCGAAGGCGATCGACCGGGCTTTCGGCGGGGTCGGGTGTTGGACAAGGTCGGTCAGCGCGGACAGGACACCTCCGAGCTCTATTTCGAAGATGTGCACATTCCGGTTGAGAACCTCCTGGGTACGACTGAAGGCCAGGGGTTCATTCAGTTGATGCAGCAACTTCCCCAAGAGCGATTGATCCTTGCGCTTGGTGCAGTGACAGTACTAGAAACAGCGCTCGAGTTCACTGTGGAATACACCAAAGATCGGCATGCCTTCGGCAAGCCCGTCTTCGCCTTCCAAAACACCAAGTTCAAGCTCGCCGAGGTCGCCACCGACGCCCACATCAGCCGCGTTTTCATCGACGACTGCGTCGCCCGCCATCTGCGCGGTGAACTCGACATCCCCACCGTCGCGATGGCGAAATGGTGGACTACTGAGCGTGCGATGGTCGCCCTTGATGACTGCTTGCAGCTCCACGGCGGCTACGGCTATATGACCGAGTATCCCATCGGCAGGATGTGGGCCGATGCTCGCGTTCAGAAGATCTACGGTGGGACAAACGAGATTATGAAGGAGATCATTGCTCGGTCGCTTTAGATCGAATTCGACCGCTAGATTGGTTACGAGGGGCCGCGATAGCGAGGTGGCGTTCGCTTATCAAGTCGGTGGTGACTGTTCATTAGGCGGTCACTGTTCACTAGGCGGATACCCGGCGAGCTCGCTTCAAACGGGGGCCTTACTCGGCCGGCCTGGGCGCGCCGCGCCCGAGACAGGTTGACCTTGCTGCTGACGCCCTTCAGACGATATGCGCCGGCGGACGACCACCGGAGGCCTGCGTCGTCGACGATCACCCGCGTGGAGTCCCACCAACACTGCGCCTGGCCGCGCCGCCGCGCTCACTCGGCTGGCCAGGTTCACGGGGTTGCCGAACCAGTCGCCCGCGCGCGAGACCGCTGACCCGGACGCCACGCCAATCCTCAAGGAAGGCAGGTCATTTGCTGACGCGCTGTCGATCAGGTCCAGCATCGTCGTCACCAGCGGCGTCGGTCGTGATGAGACCAGCATGACCGCGCCCCGAGGGTTTCACGAATCTCAACCGGTGGGTTGGCAGCCTCGCGCGCAGCAGTCGCGAGTCGATTCGCGAGCCTCTCCAAATCGTCGGGCTGAAGCTTTCAACATGTTCAGCGCGCGAAGCCACGCATCATCTCCGTGGCCTGCCCGATGCCTTCCGTGAGGGCCCGCAATATGGCGACTGTTTCGTCTGGATTCCGGTTTCCGTGCTCAGCTCGCGCAGAGAGACGTACCGTCCCTCACCACCCAGTACGCGGCTTGTAGGAAGAAGGAGAGGGGTTGGGGCCACCAGTCGGCTTTGATCAATCGTGAAGCCCTGGGCATGCAGCCAGGCAATTAGATGAGTCCTTTCCTGGCGGCTGTCGCCCTCAAGACCGTCGTGCAGACATACTGAGCGAGGTCGTCTTCGTGTGTTGCTGACACCCTGGACCTGCTTAGTGCTGCGGCGTACCGGGACGCGGACAGGATGGTTCAGTGTTCACGCCGCGCACCTGGTGACTCGACGCGGGGACGCCGAGCACGGCGTGACCCATCGCAACGAGCAGCGCAGAGGTCTGTTCGGGAGCCAGGCCAGTGCCGCGGTAGTGCAAGATCGATTGAATGGCTCCGATCGCTCCATGAACCATCGCCCGAAGTTCAATCTCATCGACCGCGGGCCGCAATTCTCCGACGAGGTGTACCCACTCTTCTAGATAGAGTCGCTGCTTTCGGCGCAACCGGCTCTGGTGCTGATCCGACAGATTGTGCACTTCGCGGTAATACACCATTGCCAGCTCGCGTTGATCCATTACCAAGGCGACTTGGTCTGACACCAGCAGGGTCAGCGCCTCCGCCTCGTCGCGGGACTGCTCGACGATCGCCGTCGCACGCTTAAGGAGTTTGTCCACCACTCGCTCGAAGAGGGCCGCCAGTAGATCGCTCTTACTGTTGAAATGGCGATAGATGGCCGGCCCGACAACCCCTGATGCAACGCCGATGTCGGCCATGGAGACAGCGTGGTAGCCCCGCTCGGCAATCAACTCGGTGGCAGAGGCGAGAATCCGTTCCCGACGTTCGCCGCCGACCCGGGTACGTCCGGCAACGACCACCTTGTTCACTACTACCTTCCTTCGCTCGCAACCAGGGCTCGCGCAGCACTGCAGCGCCGGGAGCTACACTACGAACGTTAACACCTGCTCACAATCCCAGGTTGAGTTGAAATGTAGACGCCCAGTGGCAGGTGGCTGGCGCCTGCGCGTGTGATCCCCATTCGTGGATGTGCCCGCTCATTGGCCAAGATCGGCAACCGCGTGGGCAGATCGCTGCGCCCTCTTTGGATGTCCAGTTCGGCAAGGAACTGGACAAAGCCATCTCTCCGTCTGCCGGACGCTGTTGGCGTCATCCGATCGTCATCACATCGTTCGGCAACACGGCTTTGGCAAAGGGGCTACGTCAAGCAGCAGGCAGAGGACGGCGACTTGATTGGCGATACGTCGACAGAGTGGCCCGGCTACTCCAAATTCGGGATTTGTCAGGTCGCGCCGACAAGGGATTGCGGTATGTCCACGATGCGGGAGCGCAGGTACTCGCACAAGCCCTTCGCCTGGGCATCCGGCCGGGTCGAGGATGCCACGCCTTCCCCCAGCAGCCCGTGCACCACAACGTTGAGCGCACGCAGGTTGGGCAGCTCGAATCGCTCTATGCGCAGCTGCGCAGCCTCCGGGCCGAGCAGCCCGCGCAGTCGCTCGACGGTTAAGTGCTCGCGCACCCAGGCATAGCCGGCGTCGTCGCGGGCCCAGAGACCAATATTGGCGTTGCCGCCCTTGTCGCCGGACCGCGCGCCCAGAACCGCGCCCAGCGGCGCGCGGCATGTCGGCTCGGTCGGCGGCGCGGCTGCCGCGCTGCCCCGGACCTTCGCGGCCGGCACGCTACCGGTCGGCGGATCGGCGATCCTCCGGCGCTCACCGTTGGGCAGCACCACGACCTGCGTCACGCTCGACCGGGGCACGGTCGCTGGGCGATACACGCCGAACACTGACTCCGACGTGGGTGGCGTGGTGGTGTGGAAGCCGGCATACCCGGCCAGAGCGATCTCCATGATTGCGCTCGAGAACGCCCGGCCGACCTTGCGCGGGTCGGTGTCCTTGACCGTGATCCGCAAGTGCGCGCACGCCTGGTCGTTGGTGGGGGCGTCCGGTGTGTCGAAACGCAGAAACCGGACGTCGACCTCGGCGAAGGATCCCCGGCCGCCGAGGATGTCGAACAGCTGCTGCTGCGCGAACGCGGCTTTCGCCTCCAGGTCCAAGCCGGTGAGCACCATCGTCATGGTGTTCCGGTAGCCCCCGACCTCGTTCAGCGCCACCTTGAGCGTCTCCGGTGGCGGGCTGCCGGTGACACCCGTGATCGCCACCCGGTGCTCGGCCTGCTGGGCCAGCGAGATCGTGTCGAAGTGAGTCACCACGTCGGGCCCCAGATAGGCCGGCTCGGCGATCTCGTAGAGCAGCTGGGCGGTGACCGTACCGACCGACACCAGCCCCCCGGTGTCGGCGTGCTTGGTGATCACCGACGAGCCGTCGGCCGCCACCTCCGCGATCGGGAAGCCCGGGTAGCGACGGTCGGTGATCTCGTCGAGGAAGGCGTAGTTGCCGCCCGTGGCCTGTGGTCCGCATTCGATGACGTGGCCGGCCACGACGGCACCGGCGAGCCGGTCCCAGTCGGTGCGCTCCCACCCGTGCCACCAGGCGGCCGGGCCGACGACCAGCGAGGCGTCTGTCACCCGTCCGGTGACGACGACGTCGGCGCCCGCACCCAGCGCTTCGGCGATACCCCAACCCCCGAGGTAGGCGTTGGCCGAGACCGGCTTGACCTCACCGACCGCAGGGGTGATCGCGGAGAGGTTCCCGCGCAAGTCGTCACCTTCGATGTGGGCGATCCGGACGGTGATACCGAGCCGGTCCGCAAGCTCGCGCAATCTGACGGCCAGCCCGGCCGGGTTGAGCCCACCGGCGTTGGCCACGATCTTGATACCGCGGTCGGAACAGGTGCCCAACACCTGCTCCATCTGGGTCAGGAACGTGCGCGCGTAACCGCCCGCCGGATCCTTCGCCTGGGCCTTCGCCAGGATGAGCATCGTCAGTTCAGCGAGGTAGTCCCCGCACAGCACGTCGATGCTCTGCTCGCCCGTCCCGCCCTCGACCATCTCCCGCGCCGCGGCGATCCGGTCGCCGTAGAAGCCCGAGCAATTTCCGATGCGTACCGGGTCCCTCACGACACACCTCCGTCGAACTGTCCTGCGGTGCGCCCGCCACCGGGAGGTCCGGCGAAGGCCTGCGCGATGGAGAGCCACTGGTCGGCGAGCGGACCGGTGACGTGCAGTGCGGTGTCGTCGCGATGCCTGCGCTGGGTGACGAGCAGGCAGAAGTCGTGCGCAGTGCCGGTGACCCGGTTGGGCACGCCGTCGGGGCCCCAGGTCCACAGCGTGCCCCCCGGTGCGGTGAGCTCGACACGGACGGGTTCCTCGGGCACCTCCAGGCCGTTGGCCATGTAGCTGAACGCCCGCGCTCCCACGCCGATGTGGGCGACGTGGCGCAACCGGGCCGAGGGCACACGGGTCACTCCCAGCGCGTCGGCGATGTCCTGACCGTGCGCCCAGGTCTCCATGATCCGCGCGGTCAGCGAGGAAGCCGCGCTCATAGGGAGGCCGAACCACGGCACCCGCATCGAGGGGTCGATCGCTGCGAAGGCAGCGACGAGGGCGCGGCGCGCGCCGTCGAACCAGGACAGCAGCTCCGCTGTCGGCATCGGCCGGTAGCGCTCGGCGATGGTGTCCGGGGAGATCCGGCCGTCGGCGAGCATGGGCAGCACCTCGGCCGTGAACCCTTCGGGGTCGGTGGCTGAGCGCACCGCGGCGTCGTCGAAGAACGCAAGATGGCTGATCTGATCGCGGACCGCCCAGCCTGCCGCGGGGGTGGGCGCGTCCCACCCGGCTTGCCCCTCGGGCAGCTCGGCGATCAGTGACCACAGCTCGGCCGTTTCCGCCCCGATGTCGGTGATCAAGGACTCCATCGGCACGGCCACGTCTAACGTCCCTTCCAAACCGGTGTGCGCTTCTCGCGGAACGCGGCGGGACCCTCTAGCGCGTCGGCGCTGAGGTACACCGGCTCCCATATCTGGTCGGCGTGGGCGTAGGCCTCCGTCAGGTGGTGCGCTGCGGAGAGGTATACGGTCTTTTTTGCCGCGAGTACGGACAGCGGTGCGTTGGAAGCGATCCGCAGGGCGATCTCCTGAACTCGTACCCGCAGCTCCGCTGCGGGCACGACCTCGTTCACCATGCCTACCTCGCGGGCGCGCTCGGCAGTGATCGGGTCGCCGGTCATCAAAATCTGCAGCGCAATCCGCGGCGGCAGCAGCCACGACAGCGGGACAGCCCATGGCGAGCCGCGGCCTACCTTGACCTCGCTGACCGCGAACCTGGCGTGCTCGGCTGCGATGACGAGGTCGCACTGCTGGGCCAGTAGGAATCCGCCGGCGAAGGCGACGCCGTTCACCGCGGCGATGGTCGGCTTGGCGACCTGGATGTTGCGCCCGAATTGCGGCGCGAAGTCTGGCGGCGGAACCGTGAGCGCCGTCTCCGCCATCTCTTTAAGGTCCCCTCCGGCGCAGAACGCCTTATCGCCTGCCCCGGTCAGCACCAGAACCTTGGCGGAGTCGTCGGCGTTGAAGCGGTGAACGCTGTGGAACAGTCCCTGCCGGACCGCCCCGTTGAGCGCGTTCCGTGCCTCGGGGCGATTGATCGTCAACCAGGCCACCCCGTCGACGACCTCGTAGGTGATCGCTTCCTCGCTCATCAATCCCCGTCCTGATCGGCACCCGCCCTCCCGATGTGAGGGCTCGTTCACTCGCAGTACGTTACCCGGCAGAATGTCGCGAGGACCAGTTGGTGAGCGAACGCGTTGCGTCCGGCGGCGCAACCCGACCGGCGTGGCCAGCTCCGTAAATGTTGGGTTCGCCACCTCGTCGGCCGCATTCGGTTCGAGCGATTGACGAGATCGGATCCCAAGGCCGCAACACGGGGTTGCATTCGTACGTCAAGTCCTCGGCAAGAATGTGGCCCTCTTCGGCCTTTTGGGATTGGCACGCCGGAGGTGCTCCTTGCCACCGTTTCACCCTTGGCTCCCAGAAACAATCGGTGCCAAATGCTGTGAACGCATGCGTCGCCGCGGGGAACCGCTCGTCAGCGTCCGAGGACTTGAAAACCTTCCCATGCTTTCCGGCGGTCGGCGTGGGGGTCGTTGTCCACTCGCGAAGCGCGATCGAAGACGAGGACCGGACGGGCGTCGCTGGTGTAGCGCGGCCAGCCGTCTCCTGGAACTCCGGTGCGTGCGAAAGCATCCCAGCGCCCTTGCATGTCGTCGCTCACGCGTAGGGCCGAGCGGCGATCGGCTCCGGCGCTGAGTAGCCGACCGAGCGGCGTGCGGTAGGCGTCGAACACCGCAAGAAGCTCCGTCGCATGGGTGGCACCCAGCCCGGCCCATTGCAGAGTTCGCGGGGCGAAGTCATAGCGGTACAGATATGTGGGGGCGTGCCGACTGTGGGAATCCGCGAGCTGCCACAGTGTCGATCCGAATGTGAAGTCGGCCCCCAGTCGGATACAGGCATCGGGGGCCGGATATTCGGGATAGGCAGCAGTAATTCGCTCGCGACAGGTGGGTTCCGCTCCCGCTAGTAACGCTTCGATCTTGGCTTCGTTCGTCGGGAGGAGTTTGAGGAAGCGAGTGAACAACCGGCCCTCGTCGGCGTTCGTACCGACGATCAGCGGCACACGGTACGCCTTGCCGTCGCGCATCGCTTGAATGGGCTCGGACGGTAGATAGTCGGTTCCGAATGTGCATCCCACCGGGTAACCGCCAGCAAGGTCCGATGCACTCGTGGTGAGCAAGCGATCGAATGCATTCACCAGTTGAGCCGGACGCGCCGCCAACAGGAGGCGGGCGGGCTCCCGCTCGTCGGCGCAGAGAATGGATGCGAACTTGGCGGCGAACTCCGCGGCCAGCTCCTGGGAGCGGGATAGCGCGCCGGCCGGACTTTGTGAGATAGCCTGTGCGAAAAGCCCTTTAGCCGCTGGCACGGCCAGCAAAGTGGTAACGGCGTGCGCGCCCGCGCTCTCTCCGAAGATCGTCACGTTATCGGGATCGCCGCCGAATGCCGCGATGTTCTCGCGTACCCACCTGAGCGCCGACACGAGGTCACGCAAGTAGAGGTTGTCGTCAATATGGATGTCTGCGGTGGACAGCGACGACAGGTCGACAGCCCCTAGCGCGCCGAGGCGGTAGTTTGTCGATACGTACACGCAACCGCTGCGGGCAAGCGACGCGCCATCATAGATCGGTGTCGCGGAACTGCCCAGGAAGTACGCCCCGCCGTGAATGAAGAACATCACGGGCAGAGGTCGGTCCGAGCCGCCGTCGGGTGCAACGACATTGAGGGTGAGGCAGTCCTCGCTCATGGGCTGGAACTTGCCCGGACCGACGATGGTGTATCGGCGGGGCTGTGGAGCGCAGTAGCGGAATCGGTGGCAGGGTCGGACGCCGTCCCACGCTTCGACCGGCTGGGGAGCCT
This sequence comes from Mycolicibacterium celeriflavum, assembly GCF_010731795.1. NCBI lineage: Bacteria > Bacillati > Actinomycetota > Actinomycetes > Mycobacteriales > Mycobacteriaceae > Mycobacterium > Mycolicibacterium celeriflavum. The sequence goes on from NZ_AP022591.1 coordinate 3,741,113, forward strand.
TGAACCGCAGCGCGCCGACTGGTGGCTTGGCGTAGGGAATGGAACGCCAGCGATTGACGCCGTCCCGCGTGAATCCTTCGATGGCGCCCGAGGTGAGTTCGGTGCGGACTGTCTTCGCTGGCATGTATCGACAATAGCGAATGACTATTCACACCAGCGCCCGGCTCTGCCGTTCAGTCGCCGTGTCGGGCACGGTTTGGCCTGCTACTGATGACTCACTCGACTTCGGTCAGCGGCCTCCACGGCCGTTCGGTGACGTCGTGGCTGATTCTTAAGCACCGGTTACATCTTTTCAGAAGAAGAAGCTACCCATGACCGGCTATCTCCGGGCGTGCGGGGACATCCTCAGCGTTGTGAGCGTCGGTACTCGCTCGGAGAGCGGCCGGTCCATCGCTTGAAGGCGTGTGAGAAGTTAGCAAGATCGCCGTATCCGAGCTCGGTCGCGATCTGGCTTGCCGACATTGATCGGGTGATTAACAGCATCATCGCGCTCTCCCGCAGACACGACTGGCGCAACTCGCGAAAGGTGGTGCCCTCTTCGGCGAGCCGGCGTTTGAGTGTGCTGGTGGATACCGAGAGTTCGTCTGCGACCCGCTGGCAACTTCGCTGTCCGGGATCCTCGTCCAACAACCGTCTCACCTTCTTGGAGAAGGACGTGGCTCCGCTCTGCTCGTCGAGGGTCCGCCTCAGCTCGGCGACGGCGAGTCGATACGCAAGGGGATCGGAGAACCGGCACACTTCATTGAGCGCGTTGACGGGAACATGAAGGTAGGACATCGGTGCGTCAAAGAACAGGCGCCCGGCTAGTACCATCTCTGCCGCGAGTTTGTTCAGGGAGACCGGCGCTGACCAACTCAAGTGGAGCGTGACGGTCAGCGCGTCACTGACGAGCATGTCCAGCAGTCGTAACAACGCCGAGCCGGTATATGTGACTGCTAAGCAGTCCAGGGCCCGATCGCCTGTGTGCCCCCAGAGCCCGACGGTGAGACCTTGGTCGTTTGGACGGAATTGTGCATTGATCGCCGTGGTGATCAACGGTAGATAGGTGAGCAGCTCGACGATCTCGGCTACCGAGCCTGCGCTGACCAGCGGGACGCTCAACGGGCCGAAAGATGTCAACTGTGCCTGTCCTGCAAACGAGAAGCCGAGCAGGGTTGCCCGGTCGACGTCTAGATCGGGGTACAGATCGCGAAACCACCGCAGTGGCGCCTGGACATCGTGCTGCATCAGCGTCGCCTCGTCGGTTCCCTCGCGCGCCATGATGGTGCGAAGCCGCGCGACGGCGTCCGGGTCGAGTGCCTGGCTCTCCAGCATTTGCACGAACGCGACCGGAGGCACACCGGCGTTGCTGAACTTCACCGATCGTGCCCCCTGAGCCCAATCCACAAGTTCCTGATCCGCGCAAACATAGCGGAAGCGCTCGGATTGGACAATCCTGTTAACAAGTATTCACATTCAGGGCAACTTAAGAGGAGTCGGTAATGGCCGTTGTCACTTTTGTCTCCCACGACGGCGACAAGCACCAGGTGCCTCTCGATGAAGGCCAGTCACTCATGCAGGTCGCGACCAACAATGCAGTGCCTGGCATCGACGGCGACTGCGGAGGCGAAGCGGCGTGCGGTACCTGCCACGTCGTCGTCGATCCGCAGTGGTCCGATCAGGTCGGCTCCTCCGGCGTCGGCGAAGAGGAGATGCTCGCGATGAACCCCGAGCGTCAGCCGACCTCTCGGCTGTCCTGCCAGATGACGGCCTCCGAGGCATGGGACGGCTTGATCGTCCATCTGCCGGAGTTCCAGATGTGACGACGAAGGGAAGTGGTCAAACATGGTAAAAATCTCTGAAAAGGTCGCCGAGAAAGTTCAGGCGACCATCCCGATCGACCTGCAGATTCAAGGTGCACACGCCTACGACAAAACTCGGCGTTGGGTGACCGGTACGAACGGGAAGAAACTCTTTGTAGAGCGTCCTATTCCGCCGGCCGAGGAGGTCGAACTCGCCGACATCGATCTCAGCAATCCTTTTCTCTATCGCCAGGGGCGCTGGCAGTCATACTACGAGCGCCTGCGTAACGAAGCTCCGGTCCATTATCAGCGGCACAGTGCCTTCGGCCCGTTTTGGTCCGTCACCCGGCATGCCGACATCGTGGCCGTCGACAAGAATCATGAGGTCTTCTCCGCTGAGCCATTGATCGTCATCGGGGTGCCGCCCCGCTTCCTGGATATCAAGATGTTCATCGCGATGGATCCACCACGCCACGACCTGCAGCGGGCGGCTGTCCAAGGGGTGGTCGCACCCAAGAACCTACGGGAAATGGAGGGTCTGATTCGCTCGCGCGTAAGGGAGGTGCTGGATAACCTCCCCGTGGATCAGCCGTTCGACTGGGTTCACGACGTCTCGATCGAGCTGACCGCTCGAATGCTTGCGACCCTGCTGGACTTTCCGTACGAGCAGCGTCGCAAGCTTGTCGAGTGGTCGGATCTGGCAACCTCGATGGAGCAAACCAACGGCGGTCCCTCGGACCTTGACGAGACGTTCGTCGGCATGCGCGCCATGGCCCGAGATCTCAGCCGGCACTGGCACGACAAGGCGGCCCGGACCGGTGCCGGAGAAGAGCCTGGGTTCGATCTGATCACCATGCTGCAGAGCAATGAAAGCACCAAAGACCTGATCGACCGGCCGATGGAGTTCTTGGGCAACCTTCTGCTGCTGATCGTCGGAGGCAACGACACGACCCGGAACTCGATGAGCGGCGGCGTTCTCGCGTTAAACCGCCACCCGGACCAGTTCGAGAAGCTGAAAGCAAATCCCGACCTGATCCCCAACATGAACTCCGAGATTATCCGATGGCAGACGCCACTCGCCTACATGCGCCGGATCGCCAAGGCCGACACCATGCTGAATGGTCAGTTCATTCGCAAGGGTGACAAGGTCGTGATGTGGTACGCATCGGGAAACCGCGATGAGCGCGTATTCGATCGGCCCGACGACTTCATCATCGACCGGGACAACGCCCGCAACCACATCTCTTTCGGGTTCGGCGTCCACCGCTGTATGGGCAACCGGTTGGCCGAGATGCAGTTGCGGATCCTGTGGGAGGAGCTGCTTCCTCGTTTCGAGAAGATCGAGGTCATTGGTGAGCCCGAATACGTGCAATCCAACTTCGTCAGGGGAATCAGCAAGCTGATGGTCCGCCTCACCCCGAAAGCCGGCGCATGACTTTGCATCGAGCGGTCATCGTGGGCGCCAGCCACGCGGGCGCCCAACTGGCGGCCAGCCTTCGTCAAGAAGGATGGGACGGCGAGATCGTCCTCGTCGGCAATGAATCGGCAGCGCCCTACCAACGCCCTCCGCTGTCGAAGGCATATCTGGCCGGGAACTGCGCAGTCGACAAGCTCGCGATCCGCAGCGCCGAGTTTTACACCCAGCTGCGAATCGAAGTTCTGGATGCGACGGTGGAGGCGATCGATCGCGCAGCGGGTCACCTCTCGCTGAGCACCGGCGAGGTGCTGCCCTACGACAGGCTCGCGCTGTGCACGGGCGCGCGCCCCCGTCGGCTCTCCACCCCAGGCGCCGACCTGGCCGGAGTCTTCTACCTACGCACCGCGGCGGACGTCGAGATGATCCGAGACGCCACCAGACCGGGGCGTCGAGCCGTGATCATCGGCGGCGGTTACATCGGATTGGAGACGGCTGCCTCCTTGCGTGCGTTGGGTCTAGAGGTCACCGTGCTCGAGGCGACGGAGCGCGTCCTCGAACGGGTGACCGCCCCGGAGGTATCGGCGTTCTTCGACCGGATCCACCGGGAGGCGGGCGTCAACATCCAGACGGGCGCGCGGGTCGAGGCTCTGTCTGGCGACGGCAAAGTCGGCGAAGTAGTCCTGGCCGGTGGCGAATCGATTTCCGCCGACCTCGTCATTGTCGGCATCGGCGTTGAGCCGAACACCGAGCTCGCCGCTGCCGCGGGCTTGGTCGTCGACAACGGCGTCGTGATCGACGACCAAGCCCAGACCAGCGACTCCGCCATCATGGCCGCCGGGGACTGCGTCAGCCACGACATGGCTCGTTACGGCCGCCGTATACGTCTGGAGTCCGTGCCCAGTGCGGCCGAGCAGGCCAAAGTCGCGGCGGCGACTTTGTGCGGGAAGTCCAAGAAGATATCAGCGCTGCCTTGGTTTTGGTCAGATCAATACGACCTCAAGCTCCAGATCGCGGGTCTCAACACCGGGTACGACGAGGTGGTCCTCAGCGGCGACCCGACCCGCGACCGCGACTTCACCTGCTTCTACCTGCGTGCCGGCGAGCTCATCGCCGCCGACTGCATCAATCGCCCCCGCGACTTCATGTTCAGCAAGCGGGTCATTACGCAGCAGGTCCCCGTCGAACGGGCCGAACTCATGCTCGCCGGCTCGGTCTGAGGTCATGGCTGCATGGGCGATGGGACGGCGACTGCGATTGCGACGCGTGTCTCGGAGACGAACGTCAGCGAGAACCGCCATCCAACTCCGCTGGCCGCGGGGACTGGCTAGCGGATGCCGCCGGGCACCTCGGCGGTGTTACCGCAGCGCATCAGAAGCTAGTGGAGGTCGCCAACAGGCGTGACGATTTTTGCGGAGGGAGCATCGTCTTGAGTCGATGCTCGCGACTGTTCTGTTCTGACAACGAGATTGGTGGAGATTGACGGTGGCGGTATTCAAGGACGAGGACGAGGTCTATGCCTTCTTGGGTGGGATCTTTCAACGGGGCTTGGAGAAGGAGGGACTGGCGGACAAGCTCGCAAATTCGGGTGTGGTGTTACGGGTGCACTACACCGATCCGGACGCGGTGGTAACGGTGGACATGCCGAAGAAGGTGGTGGAGACCGGAGCGGCCAGTACCGCGGTGCCCAACGTGGAGTTGTTCATGTCGGCGGACACTGGAAACAAGTTCTGGCTGGGCAAGGTGAACCTGACGATGGCGATGGCCAAGGGGACGGTGCGCGCAAAGGGCCCGGTGCCGAAGTTGATCAAGTTGATTCCGCAGGCCAAGAATCTGTTCCCCGAGTACCGGTTGATGCTGCAGAGTCAGGATCGGCAGGACCTCATCGATGCGTGACCGTCGCCTCATCAAGGGTTGTCGGGCGGGCTCTCGATGAGGAGCACGATGCAGGACGTTGCGTTGACGGTGCCCGCGATCGTGGCCCATGCTGCGGCAGTCCATGGCGATCGCGAGGTGTTGACCGCACGCGGACCCCAACAGATCTCTGGGGTGTCGTATCATGAGTTGGGGCAGCGTGCGGCGCGGTTGGCGAATGCGTTGCGCGAGATAGGCATTTGTGGAGACGAGCGTGTCGCGACGCTGCAGTGGAGCAACCAGGAGCACCTGGACTGTTACGCGGCGGTGCCGTCGATGGGTGCGGTGCTACATACGTTGAATCTGCGGCTGCCACCTGAACAGCTGACGTGGATCGCCAATCATGCCGAAGATCAGGTGATCATCGTCGACGGTACGGTGCTGAACCTGTTGGCGGCGGCGTTGCCGTCGATGACCTCGGTGCGCACGGTGCTGGTGACCGGCACGGGTGATCTTACCGCAGTGCAGGGCTGCGGAAAGGACGTCCTTCGCTACGACGATGTGGTGGCAGCCCAGCCGAGCACGTTCGACTGGCCCGACGTCGACGAGCAGTCGGCCGCAGCGATGTGCTACACGAGCGGTACTACCGGGCACCCGAAAGGCGTTGTCTACAGCCACCGTTCGACGTGGTTGCACTCTCAATCGGCGTGCACCTCGAACGCCTTGGGCATCGGTCATGACGACACGGTGTTGGCGATCGTTCCGATGTTCCACGCTAATGCCTGGGGGTTGCCGTATGCGGCGATGATGGCGGGGGCGCAGCTTCTGCTGCCTGACCGTTTCCTGCAGGCGGGGCCATTGGTGGAGATGATCGAGGCGGCCCGGCCCACGATGGCGGGCGCTGTGCCGACGATCTGGACCGATGTCTTGCACTACCTGCGCGACAATCCCGGCCACGACGTGAGTTCGCTGGAGATGGTGGCGTGCGGTGGTTCGGCGGTTCCGAGGTCGTTGATGACTGCCTATGACGAACTGGGCATCCGAATCGTGCAGGCCTGGGGGATGACTGAGACCTCCCCGCTGGCTGCGGTCGCTCTGCCGCGGAACACCGACACCCCGGAGAGGTCCCTTTACCTGCGGGGAACCCAAGGCAGGGTAGTGGCCGGTGTGCAGGCGCGCATCGTTGATGACAGCGGTGCAGAACAACCTTGGGACGGACTGTCGGTGGGGGAGATTCAGATCCGCGGCCCGTGGATCACTCAGTCCTATTACGAGCATGACAGTCCGGCGGTGTCGCCGGACGGTTGGTTATGCACCGGGGATGTCGGGACCATCAGCGCCGATGCGTTCATCACTCTCACCGACCGCGCCAAAGACGTGATCAAGTCTGGAGGGGAGTGGATCTCCTCGGTGGAATTGGAGAACGAGTTGGCCGCTCACCCTGCAGTACGCACCGCCACGGTGATTGGAGTGCCCGACGACAAGTGGCAGGAACGGCCGCTGGCAGTGGTGGTCCTGGCCGCTGACTGCACCGCCACCGCTGCGGAGTTGACTGAGTTCCTGCGTGCACGGGTGGCCAAGTGGTGGCTACCGGAACGGTGGGCGTTCGTCGCCGACGTTCCGTTGACGTCTACTGGCAAGTTCGACAAGAAGAAGCTGCGCCGCCAGCATGCCGACGGTGAGCTCGCCGTCGAGACGCTGGCGTGAACCATCCACTGCTACGGAAGCACCGACGTTGAGGAGAGGACACACATGAAAACACGCGCTGCCGTGCTCTGGGGCTTGGGAGAGAAGTGGGAGGTTGATGAGATCGAGCTGGATCCGCCCGGTGCGGATGAAGTGCTGGTCCGGTTGACCGCCAGCGGGTTGTGCCATTCAGACGAACACCTGGTGACCGGTGATCTGCCGTTTCCGCTGCCCGTCGTCGGTGGTCATGAAGGCGCCGGCACCGTGGTCGAGGTGGGTGCAGGTGTCGAGGACCTGGCCGAGGGCGATTCGGTCATCCTGACGTTCCTGCCGTCTTGCGGGCACTGCTCTTACTGCGCGCGCGGGATGGGAAACCTGTGCGACATGGGTGCGGCGATTATGATGGGACCCCAGATCGACGGCACCTACCGCTTCCATGCCCGCGGCGAGGATGTCGGCCAGATGTGCTTGCTGGGCACGTTCTCGGAATACACCGTGGTGCCGAAGGCCTCCTTGGTCAAGGTTGACCACGGGACACCGTTGGACAAGGCGGCCTTGATCGGTTGCGGTGTCACGACCGGTTACGGCTCGGCGGTACGCACCGGTGACGTGCGCGCCGGGGACACCGTGGTCGTGATCGGCGCCGGCGGCATCGGCATGAATGCGATCCAAGGCGCCCGCATCGCTGGCGCGTTGACCATCGTGGCTGTCGACCCAGTGGAGTTCAAGCGCGAACAAGCTGGCGGTTTCGGCGCGACGCATGCCGTTGCCACCATCGATGACGCCTGGTCACTGATCAGCGACATCACCCGTGGCAAACTCGCCGACGTCTGCGTCTTGACCACCGACGTCGCCGAGGGGTCCTACATCGGCGAGGCGCTGTCATTGGTCGGTAAACGCGGCCGTGTGGTCATTACCGCGATCGGGCACCCCGAAGACACATCGATGTCGGGTTCACTGCTGGAATTAACGCTGTATGAAAAGCAGATCCGCGGCGCCCTCTACGGCTCGTCCAACGCCGCCCACGACATCCCGCGGCTCGTCGAACTCTACAACTCCGGACACCTCAAACTCGACGAGCTGATCACCCGTGAGTACACCCTCGATCAGATCAACGAGGGCTACGACGACATGCGGTCAGGCCGCAACATCCGAGGACTCATCCGATTCTGACAGAGCACCCAAAGCAGGGAAGCGCAAAACGGCACCAAGCGAGCTCAGTACAACGATGGCGATGCTGCGGGTCAGGGGCTCTCACCGTTGACGCTTCGATGCGGGATAGCGATCGAAAGCAATGTTTCCCATAGTCATAGGCGCTCGAGCTGCGCGGGTGAGATTGGCTGCGGTCGAACAGTTCTGGCACCTACCGCCAGCCGGGACGCCTTGATGGTATGTAGCTTTCGATGAGTGTTAACAGTGCTATTGGATAAGAGAGGAAGCGGCGATGGCGAGGATTGAAATTCCCTATCTCCATAGGAGAGGAGGGCACTGTGGTTCCGGTGCGCTGCGTGACCTTACTGAATGGGCACAACTAGGATGGGGGACAGAAACACTCAGTGAAGGATTGGTCTTCACCCTCGGCGGAGCCTTGGACTTCTCGTACGTCCGCTCTACGCAATTGTTTCCCCAGATCTACCTGGTAGGACGAGGAAGCGACCTGGAAAAAGACTACCTCTCCCGAGTTGGTGCAAACTGCGTCGTGCGATCGACCGATGACGCAGACGTGGGATGGTCATTTGTTACCGACGAAGTCGACAAGGGCCGACCCGTCATGGTCTGGGCTGACATCGGCGAACTTCCTTACCTGCGCGTCCGATTGCACATGAGCCGTCACGACATCGTCATCACCGGATATGATGACGAACAAGGGGTTGCCTATGTGGTCGATAATGACCGCGAGACCACCCAAACGGTGGCTTATGATGACCTGCGCCGGGCGCGGTCCTCGGTAGGGTTCCCTACACCGACCCGGCACACCACATATCACGTCGACTGGCCGGAGCGAGTGCCCGACCTTGGGCCGATTGCCGCCACTGCATTAGCCGCGAGCGCAGCTTTCATGCGCGGCGGTGCCGTAGGTGCGCCGCTACTGCGCATCGAGGCAGCTGAAGTCGAGGCTTCCGGTTTGAAGGGTGTGCAGGAGTTCGCCGATGACGTACGGCATTGGCCAACGGTGTTTGATGACGACGCCCTGACCGCGGCATTGTTCGGGCTCGGGGCGTTCATCGAGAAAGCCGGAACCGGTGGCGGGCTCTTTCGTATGCTGCAAGCACAAGGTTGCCAGAATATCGCCGATCTCCTCGGGGACGCCGCCGCAGCCGAAGCGGCGGCCGCGGCCCGACACGCTTCCCAAGCGTGGTCTGAGCTTGCGGCCGCAGCCACCGATGCCGGCACATCGCTACGGAGTCGTAGTCTCGCTGCGGCCAAAATCGCCGCGACGATCCCGGACTCCGAAACACGCCTCGTCGAAGCCCTCGAAACGGCCAGTCGATCCGTTGGCACTGTCGATACCGGCCTCGAGGCTTATCTGAAAGGCTATCTGTGAGCGACACTTCAAACGAATCGAGTTTCCTGGAGACAACTGGGTTCCTCGATTGGCAGCACGACGATGTACAGCGCTTCACCGAGGACGCGGTCGGTGACGTTCGTGACCCTGTGCAGAAGGCGAGGTTGATCTTCACCGCTGTGCGGGACAGGATTTGGTACGATCCCTATAGCACCGACGACGATCCCGAGCATTATCGGGCGAGCTATGTAGCGACAGCGTCGAGGGCGTATTGCATACCGAAGGCGGTGCTGCTGACCGCGGCAGCTCGTGCGGCGGGCATTCCGGCCCGGCTCGGATTCGCGGACGTGCGCAACCATCTGCAGACCACCACATTGCGTGCCCGGATGGGAGGTACCGACGTGTTCGTCTACCACGGATATAGCGAATTACAACTCAACAACCGCTGGGTGAAGGCTACTCCGGCGTTCAATGCCGAGCTCTGCGCGCGATTCGGTGTACCTCCGATCGACTTCGACGGCCACACCGATGCGCTCCTCCATGCCTACGACGGTGGGGGAAGCCAACACATGGAGTACCTCAACGACCGCGGTTGGTACCACGATCTCCCCTTCACCGACATCGTTACAGAGTTGCATCACCGGTACGGCCCGCTCATGGCTGGTGCTGGAGCCCAGCGTGACGCCTTCTCCCAGGAGTTGTGAGGCGCTGCGGACTGTGTGCCAGTTCATTGTGACGCGATCTGGCCGGCTATGAATACACTGCAGTCCAAGGGATTACGGGCAGGACCAGATAGCCGACAGTGTCCTAATCGGAAGGTGTGTCGCAGCGATGATCTCGGCGGGCTAACGAGTCCTACATACATATCTACCGGCGATCAGCCCAGTCGACGCCGGCGCAATTCTTCAGTCGTGTGGTGAACCACGCGCTACGAGGGTCTATTTAGGAGGGTTTCGTCATCGAAGAGCAAGCGGAAGAAGATTCGGCCATCGCATGGTGGCATAGCTTTCAGGATCGTGCTGTCGCCGCCGACGGCGACTACCTTGATGCGCACCACCCGTGGTGCCTTGGTTGCGGCACAGACAATCCGCACGGTCATCGCCTGCGAGCGCGTCGGCATGGCGACGGGGTGGGTGCCAGGCATATCTTCGACGGCAGACATCGCGGCGCACCCGGTATCGCACATGGCGGCGCAGTCATGACCGTACTCGACGACATGGTGGGCATGTTGCTGTACGTCGTCGGTGAGATGGCCGTCACCCGCAGGTTCGATACCGAGTTCTACGCGCCGGTGTTGCTGGGGGTCCCCTACGAGGTCAGCGCGGAGCTGGTGTCCAAGACCGGCCGGAAACTCGAAGTCCGGACAGAATTGCGCGAGGAGACTACCGGTCAGCTAGTCGCGTCCGCCTCAGGGTTATTCGTCGTCGTCACGATGGCGCACTTCACTAGTTCCATACAGAAGGCGACTTCGACACCCTGCATTGTGCGGTCACCCAGGGAGGGAAGATGCTGAGCACCAGCCTTGGAGGTGGCGCACGGCTGGCCGCGCGCGTTCCACGTCTCTTACCCCGCTCGACGCAAACATCATCAACGCACTCATGTACCTGGTCGCCGAGGATCACCTCCACCAGACGGCGGCCACGGGTCAGCGCCGTCGTATTCGACGGCCCGCGCCCGCGCACAGGAGACCGGTCATGAGCACCTACGGCCTGTCGGTTCTCGGCGCGGATTTGAAGTCACTGGCCCAGACCGCACACGCCGCCGATGCGGCCGGGTTCGACGCCGTATGGGCCTCGGAGTTCTACTCCCGGTCGGGTTCGATCTCCATGGCCGCGATGGCCAACTGCACACAGAACTGCCGGATCGGTTCCTCCATTCTCTACGGCGTCGGCCGAAGCCCCCTGGTGCTGGCCACCGAGGCGCGTGATCTCGACGAACTCTCCAACGGACGGCTGGTGCTGGGCATCGGCAACGGCACCAAGCGGATGATGAGCGACTGGCACGGCGTGCCCGACACCTCCGCGCCCGCGCTGCGGATGGAAGAACTCGTGATGCTGCTGCGCCGGATATGGAACCTGCATGAAGGCCCGATCCATCACGAGGGTCGTTTTTACAGAATGAATCTCACGCCGACCGGCGACGTGGGACCCTCCAGCCGGCCGATCCCGATCGTCACCGCCGGTGTCCGGCCTCGGATGTGCGAGGCGGCCGGGCGGGTGGCCGACGGGCTGGCCGGACATCCCCTGTTCACCACCACCTACGTCGAGGAGATCGTCCGGCCCGCTATCGCCAGGGGTGCCGCGCACACCGGCCGCGACCCCAATGACGTGGAAATCATTTCCATGGTGATGTGCGCCATCCACGACGACGCCGAGGTCGCCAGGCGCGAACTGGCGCAGCAGATTGCGTTCTACTCCTCGGTCAAATCCTACGAGACGGTACTTGATGTGAACGGCTTCGCCAGCGAAGGCCGAACCATCCGGGAAGCATTCGCCCAGCGCGATTTCCCGGCGATGTTCGCCGCGGTGTCCGAGGAGATGATCGACACCATGGGCGTCGCGGGGACGGCACACGAGGTCCGTGAACAGCTGAGACGCTACGACGGCGTCCTCGACCACATCATGCTGTATTCACCATCGGTTGGCATCGCTCCCGAGCGCGTGCAGCAAAACCTCGACAGCATCATTCGGGAATGCTCGCCCGCCTCGATGTCGCCAGGGCAGTCCGGTCCACGTTCAATCTGATCCACGCATTGCCGCCGAAGTTGACCCGTCCCCGTCCGCGGTCGCATTTAGTGCGTCTGTCGCGCCGACCCCGCCGACGGTTGTGCGGCGTTGTTGAGGATGTTGGCGTCGTCGCTGTCGGGGAGGTCGTGGCGGACCACGCGTACCCGCCCCCGGGGTAGGCATGCCATGTAGCCGTGGCGCTTGCCGTACAACTCCCATGCCGTTTCCTCGGAATCGGGGTCGACGTCGATGCTGTGTCCACGCGAGAACCTCAGGTGTAGCCCTCCATCGTCGCCGGACCAGGCCTGAGTGCACACCGCGCCGGCGAGGTTCAACAACGGGCGTTCGTCAGTCGCGATCTTGAGTGGATCGATGCGTACCGCTTCTGCGGGATACGGGTCGACCGCAGGCAGTGTCAGCAGCAAGGGGCACGAGATGACAATCTCGTTGTAGTCGTCCAGGTCCAGGACCAGGCCGTCGCGCACGGAGACGCGTTGCACGACACAATTTTCGATCCATTGGGTATACATGGCACTCTCCTTCGCCGCGTCATCGAGCCTCGCCCTAAGGGTACTTTAGGTAGCGCTGCGATACTACTAGTATCGTTATGCGGTTTCCGCGGGTCGTGCGCGGCTGGTCACCACGCGCCGAGTGGCCAGGTCGATGCGTTCGCGAGTATCGGCGGCCGACGCTCGGTGGCCACAAAAGGCCACGAGGTTGGCCAGCCACACGTCGGAGATGATCGCGGCGATGTGTAAATCGGCGGGAGTCGGTTCGCCGCCCCTGAGCGTGCGGGCCAGCAGGGTCTGAATTTCGGCGGCGGCGCAGTCTAGTTCTGCGGCTGCCCGGGTGTCTGCAACGGCGAACGCTCGTGTCATGGCTGATGTCAGCCAGGGATCGCGCTGCCAGCGGTCATGTAGGTGTGTGGTGAGACGTTCGAGCCGTTCCAATGGCGTGCCGTCACCGCTAGCCCAGTCGTCAGCCGAGTCGAGTCGGCGAAACTCGCGCGATAGCGCCGCCACCAACAAGTTGGTCTTCGCCGGGAAGTGGCGGTAGAGCGTGCCGACGGCGATACCGGCCCGCTCGGCAACCGACCGCATCTGAACCGCCTCATAGCCACCTGACGTGGCCACGAGCAGGGCCGCGTCCAGAATCGCTTCCCGGCGCTGGGCGGATGAACGCGAGGCGGGCGCTACAGCGGTCCGCGTCTGACCGCCAGCCGAATTTGCTTCCAGCGGTCGGGTTTTGCCATGGCTGCGAGAAAGAGCGTGCGTCATAATCGCCCGTCGTCGAGGCCGCCGTGACGTGAGAACTGCTCGAGAAGGCCGCCAAAAGCACTGACGTCGCCGTGCGCAGCGAAGTGATCCGTGCTGACTGCGACAAATACGGCAATGGCGGTGAAGCGGATGGCCCCATCGGAATCAGTGCCCGTTGCCATGACGTGCAGAGCCCGTCCTTCGCGGGACCGGATGTGGGCGGTGATCCTGTGGGGTTGATGCAGAGGTACCGGCCGCAGATACTCCACTGTCAGGCTGCGAGTCACCGCTGGTGTGCCGGCGATCCACAATGTGAAGCCCAAGACGTCATCGCACGCCGCCGCAACTGCTCCGCCATGGGCCAGCCCAGGAGCCCCGATGTGGCGCTCGTCGAAAATCACGTGGGAGTACACCGCGTCGCCGCGGCGGTGCACCACCAACTGCAGTCCGTGGGGATTGTCGGGGCCGCAACCCATGCACGTTGTCGTGTGCGAAGGTAACCGCTTCGGCAGCGACGCGCTTTCCGGCACAATCACGCTCCAATACTATCGGTTTCGCTTCGATACCGTTAGTACCACACTGCTAGACTGCCAGGACAGCATCGCGTGAAATCGACCGCCGAGGTGAATGAGTGAGCGACAGTCAGCCAGCGCCGGTCCCTGACGATGACGTGGACCCGCGGCGAATCCGGTCTCGAAATCGACTGCTGGATGCAGCCGCGACCCTTCTGAGCACTGGCGGCGTGGAAGCCGTCACGATCGATGCCGTCACCAAAGCGTCCAAAGTGGCCAGAACCACGCTTTACCGCCATTTCCAAAGTTCGTCGCACCTGCTCGCAGCCACGTTCGAACGCTTGCTTCCCCAGGTGACGACTCCGGTACCGACCAGCGGCCCTCTGCGTGACCAGTTGATCGAATTGCTAAGCCGCCAAGCCGCTCTTTTCAACGACGCGCCACTGCATGTCACGACGCTGGCATGGCTGTCCCTTGGTCCCACCGGCCCGACGAACGAAGCCGATGATCGACACACATCCGGCGCGTTGCGGGCCCGAGTCGTCGACCAGTACCGGCAACCGTTCGACGCCATACTCTCTAGCCCGACGGCGCAAGCCGAGTTGGAGAACTTCGACCGAGAACTGGCGCTGTGCCAACTGGTCGGCCCACTGGCGTTTGCCCGGATGACCGGCATTCGCGCCATCACTCACGACGACTGCGTGAACCTCGTCGATGGCTTTCTCGCCGCCCACTGCAAGAGCGACGATGGCGAGACCAAGCGCGTGAAGGCCGCCAGTCTGCATGCAGGGCGACCGCTCGCATAGCCCTCTAGCACAACGAGTTTCACTGCGCCCAGTCTGGCTGGTCTTCGAACTTTCCTCTGCACTCCAGTCACGTCGGCGATGGCACCGGCGAAATGTTCGCCGTCACTCGCTAGGGGCCGTGCACGCAGATCGCAGGCATGCCCACGACGACTATGTCGGGCCAGGCGACGTGAACCGCCTCAGCGTTCGCAGTGCGGTTGCTCGCGTTGAGACCCCGTAGCACTTTCGTCAATGGCATTGCGGATCGATGCGTGTTTATCGTCCGACGAAAAGTGATCGTGCTGGCCCCAGAGTGCAAGAGGTGTGTCGGAATTGGAGGAACTGGCTGGCAGGGATGGCTTGGTGGCAAGCGGGGCGGGTTACTCGGCAGTGACGACAGCGGCCGGGGCGCGCCATCGGAAGTGACGCTGAGCGACGCGCGGAACTGAGACGAATGTGGCTGTGGTCGTGGACCAAACCTCGTGTTGCTTCGTAGGTTGTCGACATGACTGCTGTGTCGAAACTGGAGGCGCGTCGTCGCGCCGTCGAGGCGCAACGCCGAGCGAACGAAGTGCGAGCGCAGCAGGACCGTGCCAACGCCGATGACGCGACCGCCGTTCGGGCGTTGATCGGACGCCTGCAGGATGTGGACGAATGGCAGGCCCGTCGCGTCGCGCAGTCTCGCCAGCAAGCGGAGGCGGAGGCGCAGCGCAGGCGCAGCCGCTATTACGCGGAAGCCTGTGCATCGATCAAGGACATGCGGGAACGTGGCGCGACGTTGGCGGCTATCGCCGAGCTGGTCGGTGTTGATGTCAGAGAGATACGCGCGCTGCTGCGCAGCAAGGCGGCGAAAACCGTTAAGAAGCAACCGGCTGCGCGCGCTGATGCATGGCGCGACGCTCGTGTGGACACGGAGTGGCCGCGGTGCGTGCGATGCGATGTGTTGATGATGGATCCTGAAGACAGGCCACGTCGCGGACGCCGCCGGCTCTACTGCTCGGACACGTGTCGGCGCGACTCATCTGCTGCACGCATGGCTGCCGAGCGCCACGGAACGCCGATCCGCGTCGTCGAGGTGCCGAGGGCCGGTTCCGCGACCGACCTCGCCCTGACGCCTGAAGATTCACCGGCTCCTGTCCCTGTCAGCGCGCTCGACGCCGCAGACATTGCCTCCCGGGACGAGCGGGCGCTGTGCACGCTGCTAGCGAGGCTCACGGAACGGGCACGGCACAAGGACCTCGACCGAGCGACTCTGACGGCGGCGCGTGATCTCGCCAAAGCTGTTTATCCGTATCGCGCCTGAACGGCTCAGCAACCGTATCGATCATCTGGTCGTCAACGCCCGTTGTGCCCGCGTGATGCGCGCTGCGTAACCTGGGTCACGTGGCAGATAACCCGCCAGGCAATCGATGTGCGTCCTGCGCAACATCGGCATCGGCGTTGCCGAGCGCCCTAGGGCGGATCCGTCGCCAGTGAGCGCAGTCGCTCGTAACCTGCCTTCTGACTCCGCGATCCGGCCGGGAGCGGACCGCGGCGTGCTTCGATAGGTACGTGGGGCCACCCTGTCCGAAATCAGCTGTGCGATTGGTGAGGCGGACACCCCGAGTGGGTCTATGCAAACCGTCCGCGCTCGAGAGTCGGCGCTTCGATGGGTACCGACGCGCGATAGAGTCGCACGGGGCATTTGTCGACCGTGAGGAAATGGATTGGTTCCCAAGTAATCCCGGCGGCGTTCAATGACTTCCGATGGGACTTCCATTCGTCGCGAAGCGGTTTCTTCTCCGACGGTCCGAAGCGGACGTCTGTCAGCACGAGTAGTCGCACACGCTTCGGATACAGTGTGGTCCCCTCGACGATCTCCAAACGAAGCTGTTCGACGTCATCGCACCAGTCCTGCGACTTCTTCGCCTTCGAAATGAGTTTGCGCAGAGCTTCGAATACCGGACCGGCAAGCGCATCGTGCACAGCAGGCCGGCCAAGTTTGCTGGCAAGGCGCTGTCCGAGAATGAGCTCGTCCTCAATCGAGGCGAACCCCACGACCGGTTCCTGCGCAGCGAGCAAACCCTTGCTGACCGGAACGATCGCGCGCAGGTCCACGGCCCAAACCGCTCCAGGAACCGGAGGCTCACTTAGCCAGACGTAGTCGGAGAGCTGATGGTCTTTGATCTGCTGGACCTTCTCCGTCGAAAAGACTGAGATGTCGCGTACCGGGCATGCCTGCACCAGCGGATGCCGCATCCCGGGACCGCCCGCAATGTCGCAGGTCTGTGACACCACCGCGGCATACCCGCTGTCGCTCAATGGTGCTGACCGAGCACGCACCTCACCCAACGCTCCATCGGCAGCGGGTTCTCCGGTTACAGGGTCATCTACCCACGCTGGGACGATCCATGCGCCGCGATCCATCGGGAGAAGATGCCCTTGCCGCCACCGCTCCAGAGCGAGAAGCGTGTGCGGGGGCCATCGCTCCGGCAGGAGTCGATCAATAGTCACCGGGCGAATCCGTCCTCGACGTTCTCGGTCACCACCGGACCACCGGTTCGAATGATCGGTGTCTCGACGTGTTCGGCGATCCCCTCGTATACCGAAGTGCCGATCTCTCGCCGAGGGAACGGCGTCCGATCCACAGCCAGGTCAACGAGGTCGTCGAACCGGCCGTCGAGTAGTGCGGAGGCTCGCTTCTTGTCGGCACGCAGCCACCTGTTCATCGGCTGGTCCAGTGTGCTGCGGAGGTCGTCGACGGCGTCCGCCAACTCCCACAGTCCACCCAAGCTGGCTACACGGGGCCGGCTGGCGGGGGGCTTTGCCGCCCACGAGTGGAACGTGCGCTTGTTGATGCCGGTGGCCTTGAACATCTCCTTCTGCGTTAGGCCCAGTTCGGCTCGGATTCGTTCGAAGGCATCAAGAACGTCGACCGTCTCGTCGACCTGTTGCTCGTCGGACAGCACCGTATCGATGAATGTATACGGCATCGTCAACCACAGCGCCGAGCCCGGAAGGTTCATCTGCCCGTCGAGACTCTTGAAAACTTCGACGCGAACCTGATCCCATCCGCACGGGTCGAGGGCTCCAGAGAAATGCGCGACGACATCCCGCAACCCCGGCGATGAACTCATCTCCACGAACGTGCTGGACCAGAGTCCGTCCTCGCAAGGGGCCGGGTACAGGCCCTTTTGTGCTCGGGCCCAGGAAGGTGACCGGAGCACGCGGGAGCCGGTCGGCTGCTGCTCCATGATCGTCATTTCGCGCTCCCTTCTCGAAGCTCTTTCAGGTAGGTATCGGTAACCGACGCCTGAAAAAGTGACAACGAAGTGCGGTTCAGCCGCTCCGCTGAGATGACGACCTCTCGCACGTCGAACGTGAATGAGGAGTGGCGGAACACGTCCGTATCGAGTAGATACTGCACGCACTTGCCCGAATCATCGCGAACTGGTCCATGCCGCAGCAACGCGCCGTGATGATCATCAAGCCGGATCTCCACCTGCTGTTGAGCACCTCGAACACTGCCGCCGAACACTGGGTTAAGCACAGGGCCCAGAAGGGTGTCGTCGATCCGGCCACGCCAAGCCTCTGCAGAGTTGAACCCACTGTCATGGAAGCGGTCGACGTACCGCAGACCGATGCGGTGCACCAACGATGGCTTGACTAACCGTCCGAGAGATTCGACCAGAACGGTTAGCGGAGCCTTCATGCTGGTACGCCACCGCTCGTAGCGGTTGACCTGCATGATCAGGATGTCGGGCATGAGCGTGACGTGTGCTCCGTCCGCGGAAGCAATTTGCCACCCACTGGACTCCGCTGCCACCTGGGCAACGCCGTTGGCCCCGAAGTCGATCCTCATCTGCTGTTGAACGGTGGGTTGAATGCTCGGGAAGTCCACCCCCGTGTTCTCCACAAGGTCGTCCCGGAAAGCAGCGGCGACCTCCGGTGTGATCTCGTCGGTACGGGCGGTATACCGGATCTCGATCACTGCGACTTCGAGGGGAGCGTTTCCGAGCAGGGTCGGATCGGCCGAGGGCAGCCCCCCCAATGGAACGTCCTCAGCTGGGCGAAGTGTGTGTGGATCGATGGTCATACTGTCCTGTCCATAGAGATGCACCTTAGATGCACCTACCGACAAGTGTAGGCGCTATCGTCAGAGATGAGGAGCAGGAGAGGCAGCGCCCCCGGTCCGGAAATAGCGAACGCGGCTTCAAGGGATCTATGCGCCGCTCGATCGCATCTCGTCTGTCGACACGGGAGTGCGAAAGGCCATTTCGAAGCGGATGGTGCCGCCGCAAAACGGAACCTACCTAAGAACGGCTTAGGCGCAGTGTGCTGCTCTGCCGCCGTTGGGCCGGCCCGCACGCCGTCAGAGAGCCATTTGCCCTTCCAACACCGTGGGCTGTCAACGCGGCGATCTCGGCAGGTAGGTCAGCCGCGAACCGGAGCTCCAGCTCGTCGAGCACGTCCCGACGCGCCGCTGTAAGTAACAGAGCTGAATCGTCACGATGGGGGAGAACTCCGTGATCGCGCACATAGCAATCTGTGACGGTATCGATGAGGTCGTCCAGTGAGCTGGTGAGAAGGAGCGCGTCGTCGCCGGCGTGGCTCTCTGCGAACTCCTCGCAACGGTCGCTGGACCATGTTGCCGGATAAGTAAGTTCTGACAGATACAGCTGCTTGATGGCCGCCTCCAATCGGCCGGACCACCCGTAGTCAGGCCAGTCGTGGATGACCGCCTGGGCGATCGCCTCGAATTGCGCGCTCACGGACACCAACTCCTCACGTAGAGGGACGTGGTGCTGATTGTGCCCGAAAGGTCCGGCGCAGCCGTGACGACGAGCGCGGTCATGAGGCCTCGACGTCGAGATTGTCGCCCGAATGCTTGTTCGGGATGGTCTGGCGGGGCGCCGGCAGATCTTGAACAAAGGACGACAGCTCACGCGGAGCCGAAATGCGCGAGGGACGCGAGGATTGCGAGGGTTGTTTGGCCGACACATCTTTGTAGGGCGGATAGATGGTCCACAGCAGCACGTTCCGATGATTTCGAGCGCCATCGTCTTCGATCGCCCAACCCAGACTCCGGAGCGCAGGTGCGTGCCGTCGCAGGACGGCTGTGACATCCCGGCCGTTCCGAGGCCACTCCTTTGGTCTGCGCCAGGTGTCGCCGGTCGGCGTGACTGTCGCCAGCAGGTCGCCGCCGGACTTTCCGATGAGTGGTTCCCGGATGTGCAGCCTTAGCTGTTCGATGAACGGGTCGGCGGACAGGCTGTCCTCGGAGAGTTGACTGGCGCGTGACAAGTAACGCCGGAAGCCATGGGTCGACAGAATCTCGTCAACGGCCGCCAGCGTGCGACTGAAGTCCGCCATCCGTGGCGACACGTCGACCGAAATGGTTTCCAGCCGTTGATGAACCACGGCGGCCAGATCAAGAAGCCCGCCCAAAATGCCTGGTAGAGCCGTGCGCCACTGTTGTCGCATCGTGGCTTCCGGTTGTCGCATGTGGCGATCAATGCGTCGCAGGTCGACTGTCGCCAGTCGCTCCGCGAGGTCGGGTCGCACTGCGCCGACGTCGATGCCGTTGATGATGACGCACCGCCGGAATTTGATCACCGCGAGATCGGAGTCCGTGTACAACGCCCGTTTGACGTTGCCGTCGCCTGTGGCGGCACGGCACAGGGAATCCGACAACCAGGGCGGAATCGTCGACAGATTGTCCAAGGCAACAACCCACGACCCGGACGCCGCAGTGACCCACGAATCGGAATCACGCGGTGCCTGCCGTAGGGGAACCGGTGACGGGTCGATGAGATCGACCAGCATGCGTGTGGTTGTGCTCTTGGCGCTGCCCTGCTCGGCGAACAGCGCCAAGATCGGGTGTGGGACGTCGGTCTGGACAAGAGCGGCAATGAGGGCAGCGAGGAGGACCGGTCGGTCTTCGAAGTCGACGTTGACGAAATCCCAGAGCTTCTCGATATCCCCGCCCTGAGCCGGCAGCGGCATCGCTCCGGTCAACTTGGTGCGTAGAAAGCGCACAGGTGCCCGCTCGGTCAGCGTCCACCGGCCCTGTCGGATACGAATCACCTGGCCGTTGGGTAGTCCGGTATCGATGTAGATCGTGCCGTCATCGTCAGCGACGCGGAGGTTCAGGCGTTCGGGCGGCTTCGTGGCAGCCAATCCTTCAAGGATCAGCGTGGCGTCAGTCAGGGCCTGGCCGCCGGCGACCGCGCCGGTCTCGGCGAAGTACCGTGCGGCTAGGTCGGCGCGTAGACCGGCCTTGCCGGCGCGGAGGAGCATGACCAAGTGCGGGCGATCGCGGTCAGCTCCGAACGGCTCACCCTCATCGGAGAGTCCGAGCAGGTAGCGTTCCTGTGCCATGCCGACCAAGCGCGCGGCCACCGACTTCTTGTCCGTCTCGGTGTTGTCGCTCATAGGATTTCCTGCACACCGTGCTTATGCAGGCTGCGTTGACGAGCTATTCTCATGTGGAACTTCCGTGTCGGATGATCAGGTGGTTCGAACAAAGACCTCGGCTAGGCCCCGGGGTCTTTTTCGTGGGCGCGGTTCACGCGGCGTCTCCGCCTCCCCGCCGGGTCGCGGTTTCTTGTTCCGCGATCCATCGCAGTACCTCGTCGCGCCGGTACACGACCCGGCGGCCCAAGGTGAAACTGGCCGGCCCGATATCGCAGTGGCGCCAGTAGCGGAGAGTTCCAACGGGGACGCCGATGATGTCCGAAACCTGTTTGGCGCTCAGTAGATCCATGTAGCTGCTCCTCAATGGTGGGTTCTGTCAACGAATCCAACGGTGGTGGTGGCGCCCTGCATTTGTCCACCAGTACCCTCAACTTCGCCTACAAATTGACTTCAGCCGAACGCTTTCGTCGGCTGTCGGTGGTCGGTGTGAAACTGGCGGTAGAGGAGGTGGTCGACTTGCAGCGACGAAACCGTCGGGCTGGTGTCGAGGACCGGTGGCGTCGATCAGACGGGAGCCCCACCGCACGTAGCGGTATGGGCCGCCGCTGGTTGGCCCGTTACGTCGACGATCAAGGCGGGGAGAACACGCGTTCGTTCGACCGCAAGGTGGACGCTCAGGCCTTTCTCAATGAGATCACGGCCGCTCAGACGATCGGCACCTATGTCGCGCCGAAAGCCGGGCGCATCACCGTCCGTGAGCTGCATGGGAAATGGCTTGGCACACAGGGTCATTTGAAGGAGACGACGGTTGCGACACGCGCATTCGCCTGGTCGGGCTACGTCGAAGGCCGGTGGGCCGCGGTCGCTGTAGCCGACGTGCAATCGTCGGATATCAGGGCGTGGGTGCAGCAATTGGCGGCGGGCGGAGCCAAACCGGCCACCATCGAGAACGCGCTCAGCGTCCTGAGGCAGATCTTGGAGATGGCCGTCGACGATCGACGGATCCCCCGCAATCCGTGCACAGGAGTGAAGTCGCCGCGACGACAGCACCGAGCGCGGGGCTACCTGACACACCAGCAGGTGGAGCTTCTGGCCCGCGAGGTCGGCGAGTACGCCGTTGTTGTTCGATTCCTGGCCTACACCGGGCTGCGCTGGGGCGAGATGGCAGCGCTACGGGTGGAGTCCTTCGACATGCTCCGCCGGAGGGTAAATATCCGTGAGGCGGTCGCCGAGGTCAAGGGACGTGTGGTGTGGTCGTCACCCAAATCCCACGAGCGTCGCTCGGTGCCCTTCCCTGCGTTCCTTGCTGATCCGCTGGCCGCGATCATGATCGGCAAGCGACGAGACGATTTGGTGTTCACGTCACCCGGCGGAGCATTGTTGCGAGTGTCGACGTGGCGGCCGCGGGTGTTCAACATGGCTGTCCAACGGCTTCAGGAAGCAGACCCGGCGTATCCCACCGTCACGCCTCACGACCTTCGTCATACGGCAGCGTCCTTGTCGATCAGCGCCGGGGCCAACGTCAAGGCTGTTCAGACGATGCTGGGACACGCTTCTGCGGTCTTGACCCTGGATACGTATGCCGACCTGTTCCCCGACGACCTGGAGCAAGTTTCAGTTGCACTAGATGCCGCGCGAATGCGGTCTCTGGCAGCCACTGCGGACCAGCTGCGGACTGGGAAGTAAGAAGGCCCCGACCGGAATTCCCGGTCAGGGCCTCTACCTGCGATCACACGAGTCGGGGTGGCGGGATTCGAACCCACGACCTCTTCGTCCCGAACGAAGCGCGCTACCAAGCTGCGCCACACCCCGCGTGAAGCCACGACAGCGTATCGCACCGGCCTGGTGCGGGGCCAAACGCTTACCGCGGACCCGATGGACGACCGCGACTTCTGCACCAGGGCTGTGATTCGTTCCGAGGACGACCCTGGTGCAGAAATCACGACGCACGCCTCAAACGCTTTAGCGGCGGGTGTCCCTCAGCACGGCCAGACGCTCGCGGTACTCGGCCTCGGTGACCTCGCCCTTGGCGTACGAGTCACGCAGCGTGCGAATGCCGTGGCTGCCGCGGAAACGGCGCGCGGCGTAGACGATGCCGACGATGACGAGTGTCCAGAAGGTCAAAGGAATGAGCAGGAACCACGGGTTCCAGTCGTGGTCGGCGAACCGGCCGCCGTGCTCGGCGAGAAACGTGGTTGTGGTTGGGATGATTTCGTAGATGTTCATGGCATCGAGCCTGCCGCTGACGGGTCGGCGCCGCATCGGCCTGTGGTCGGCAACTGCCATACGCCGCCGCGCGTAGTCGTCAGCCCTGCCACCCGGGCCGTACCAGGCCGGTCTCGTAGGCCATCACCACCAGCTGGGTGCGGTCGCGGGCGCCCAGCTTGGTCAGGATCCGGCTGACGTGGGTCCGCGCGGTGGCCGGGCTCATGAACAACCGCTGCCCGATCTCGGCGTTGTTCAGGCCCTCGGCCACCAGCGCCATCACCTCGCGCTCCCGCGTCGTCAAGTCGGCCAGCGCGGCCGGCGACCCGGCGGGCGCCTTGGTTCGGGCGGCGAACTCCGCCACCAGCCGACGCGTCACCGACGGCGACAGCAGCGCGTCGCCCTCGGCGACCACCCGCACCGCCCGCACCAGTTCGATCGGCTCGGTGTGCTTGACCAGGAAGCCGCTCGCCCCGGCGCGCATCGCGTCGAACACGTACTCGTCGAGTTCGAACGTCGTCAGTACCACCACCCGCACTCCGCTGAGCGCCGGGTCGGCCACGATCGCCCGCGTCGCGGCCAGCCCGTCCATCTCCGGCATCCGGATGTCCATCAGCACCACGTCAGGCCGATGTTCGCGCGCGGACGCCAGCGCAGCGGTCCCGGTATCGGCCTCCGCGACCACCTCGATGTCGTCCTGCGCGTCGAGTAGCGCGGCGAAGCCCGCCCGCACCAGCGCCTGGTCATCAGCGACAACTACCCGAATCGTCATGTCGCCTCGTCACTTTCGGCCGCTAATGGAAGAGAGGCCCGTACGCTGAATGCGCCGCCGGGATGCCGGTGCACCGACAGTTCGCCGCCCAGCGCGCGGGCCCGCTCTCGCATGCCGACGATGCCACTGCCTCCCGACGGTGGCCCGGAGTTGAGCGGACGTCCGTCGTTGTCGACCGCGACGGTCAACGTGTCGGGTCCGTAAGTGATTGTGACGGAGGCGTGTTCGGCCGTCGAATGCCGTACCACGTTCGTCAATGACTCCTGAACGATGCGGGCTGCCGCGACGTCGATCACCGCGGGCACCGGACGCGGTTCGCCGCGGACCGCAGTGGTCACCGTCAATCCCGTCGCGCGGGCGGTGCCGACCAGGCCGTCCAGATCGGCGATCCCAGGGGTCGGGGCGGTCGGTTGGCCCTGCTCGGTGCGCAGCGCGTCGACCAACGAGTGCACATCCGAGATCGCTTGCCGGCTGGCATCTTTGATGGCAGCGAGCGCAGGACCGGCTCGCTCCGGATGGCGGTCGAGCAATTCCAGCGCAACCGATGACTGCACGTTGATCATCGACAGGCTGTGCGCAAGTACGTCGTGCAGCTCCCGCGCGATGGACAGCCGCGCCTGCGTGGCCTGGCGCTCGTGCTCGGCCTGCGCCTCCCGCGCCATCGCGGCCTTGCGCTGACGACGCGCGACGATCACCGCGCGCCGCTGCCGGATACCCTCGGCGACCGCCACGAGCACGATCAGCCACGCCGCGATTGCGCCGATCGCAACGGCGGGCGGTGGCTCCTCGCCCCGAAGCAGGGGGATCAGCCAGACCACCGCCGCCCAGCCCAGCAGCGGCAGCGGATAGCTACGCCAGCGTGGACCCGTGACGGCCGCGGTCAGAAACGCCACGATCAGCGATGCGAAGACCGGTCCCACCCGGAACCCCGCCGCCAGGTAGACCATGGTGATCGCGAGCACGGTCAGCAGCACCGCGTACGGGTAGACGGTGCGCAGCAGCAGCGCCACCGGGCCGGCGATCAGCAACAGGTAGCCGAACCAGTTGAGTGGCACCCAGTGCAGATCCGGTCCACGGCGGTGCCGCGGTCCGGCAGTGCCTGCGAGCTGGACCGCCGCCACCACCACCGGGATCAGCCACACCGCTGGGCGGCGCAGCTCATCCAGGACGCGGTCCATACCCGAAACGTAGTAGGGCGCGGGCCGTCCTGGCGTCCACGCAGAGGCGTACATCACGACACGCCGGGGGAAGCAATGGGGTTGTCGGTGGCGTTATGCACACTGACGGCAGGAACCGACGAAGCGAGGACGAGATGACTGGTCTTGGCGCATCCATCTATCTAGGTTTCTTCGTGCTCGCCGCGGTGTGGCTGTTCCTCACCTCGGACGGCCCGCTGAGCGGCGGAGCCGACGATCAGGACCAGCGTCCCGAGCGTTCGAACTCGACCAACTCCGACGCGAACTCCGAGGCGTCCAACCCCTGGCTGGTCAGCCACTCGTCGCAGAAGTAGGTGTCCGCGTAGCGGTCGCCGCTGTCGGCCAGCAGCGTCACCACCGAACCACTGCGCCCTGCGGTCATCATCTCCGCCAAGAGGCCGAACGCGCCCCACAGATTCGTCCCGGTCGACGGCCCCACCCGCCGGCCCAGCACCCTGCTGGCGTGCCGAGCGGCAGCCACCGAGGCGGCATCCGGCACGACCACCATGCGGTCGACCACGCCGGGCAGGAACGACGGTTCCACTCGCGGCCGGCCGATACCCTCGATCCGCGACGACATCCCGGTCACCACATCACCGCGGCCCTGCGCGTAGGCGGGGAAGAACGCCGAGTTCTCCGGGTCGACCACGCACAGCCGGGTCCGGTGGCGCCGATACCTGATGTAGCGGCCGATGGTGGCGCTGGTGCCGCCCGTGCCGGCGCCCACCACGATCCAGTCGGGCACGGGATGCGCCTCGTCGCGCATCTGCTCGAAGATCGACTCGGCGATGTTGTTGTTGCCACGCCAGTCGGTGGCCCGCTCGGCGTTGGTGAACTGATCGATGTAATGTCCGCCGGTCTCTTCGGCGAGCCGTTCCGCCTCGGCGTAAACCTGACTGGACTCCGCCACGAAATGGCAACGCCCGCCTTGTGATTCGATCAAGGCGATCTTGCTCGCGCTCGTCGAGGACGGCATCACGGCGATGAACGGCAAGCCGAGCAGCGCCGCGAAGTACGCCTCCGACACCGCTGTCGATCCTGACGACGCTTCGATGATCGTGGTGTTCTCGTCGATCCAGCCGTTGCACAGCGCGTACAGAAACAGCGATCGCGCCAATCGGTGCTTGAGACTGCCCGTGATGTGGGTGGTCTCGTCCTTGAGGTACAACTGCAGGTCGCAGCCGTCGCACCAGGCCGAAGGCAGCGGATACCGCAGCAGATGGGTGTCGGCGCTACGGCGTGCGTCGGCCTCGATCAACCGGACCGCCTCGTGCACCCACATGCGTGGACCGCTGCGACTGGCTGTCAGGGCCGTGTCGGTCACCGCACCGAGACGCTCGGATGGGATATGCCCGCCCGAGTGTCCGCGTCCCGGCCGCCGATCGGCGTCGCGACCAGTGTCAGCAGCGTGGCCTCGGGACGGCAGCAGAACCGCAGCGGAGCGTACGGCGAGGTGCCGATGCCCGCCGAGACGTGCAGTTGGGTGCGCACGCCCCACCGTGATGGTCCCTTGACCCGCGAGCGGTCCAAGCCACAGTTGGTCACCAAGGCGCCGTAGAACGGCAGGCACAACTGCCCGCCGTGCGTGTGGCCGGCCATCACCAGCTGGTACCCGTCGGCGGCGAACCGGTCGAGGACCCGCGGCTCCGGCGAATGCGTCAGCCCCAGCGTGAGGTTGGCGGCTGGGCTGGCGGGGCCGGCGATGGTCTCGTAGCGGTCCCGCGACAGATGCGGATCGTCGACGCCGGCCGCTGCAATGTGCAGGCCGCGCACCTCCAGCTCACGGCGGGTGTGCGTCACGTCGAGCCAGCCGCGCTCGGTGAACGCCGCCCGCAGGTCCTGCCACGGCAGCGGTTCACCGTGGATGCGGTGACCGGGCCGGGTGATGTAGTTGAGGGGGTTCTTCGGCCGGGGTCCGAAATAGTCGTTGCTGCCGAACACGAAGACACCCGGGACCGACAGCAACTCCGACAGCGACTGCACCA